>CAVOGV010000044.1:0-25279 GCA_963695445.1 uncultured Gammaproteobacteria bacterium
ACCTGCTGGCCTACAACCTGATCCGCTTGCTGATGGCCCAAGCCGCCTTGCTGGCCGATCAAGTCCCCCGGCAACTGAGCTTCAAACACACCGTGCAGGTCTGGTTGTCCTGGCAGCAACGCGGCGGCGCAACCTCCGATGGCGTCTGCATCCTTGCCGTACTCAGCCTGATTGCCGAGCCGCGCGTCGGTCTGCGACCTGGTCGCATCGAGCCACGCGCGCTGAAACGTCGCGCCAACGCCTACCCCCTGCTGACCAAACCGAGACAGGCCGCCCGCGCTGAGGTCCGCGAACATGGGCACCCGAAAAAACAACGTTGAATCAATTAGGTATCCAGATCACCGCCATGCGGCCTCGCTTATCTTAGTGCCATTCGGGCCAGGGTCAATTTCTGCTCTTTCTCCCGCCCTTGTTCCCCCTTTTCGCGCTTTTCCCGGTGCGCCGCCTGCAAGCTCACCGAGCCCGCGCTAAGCTAACCCTATGCGCGCTGCGCCAGCAGCATATTTTGCAATCCACGCCTTTGTCGCTGCCGAGTCATGTCCACTGCCACTGCTTACACACTGGAAACGCAGGATCTGCTCACCATCGACGACTTGGCGAATGTCGTCGGCGATACGCCCGGTGAGCTTATCGACGGGAGGTTCGTACCCATGCCACCGACCGGTTGGCCGCATGCCCGCGCCGAGGTTAAAGTCAGCTCAAGGCTAGCGCGGTTCGCCGAGGTAAGTGGGCTTGGTACCGTCCTTGGGGGCGAGGCCGGCATCGTCATCCGCCGCGACCCGGACACGCTGCGCGGCGCCGACGTGGCCTACATCTCCCGCGAGCGCCTGGCTCAGGCCTGCTCCCAAGGCTACCTCGATGTAGCCCCGGAGCTGATCGTCGAGATCGTCTCACCCAACGACCGCTGGACAGACCTCACGGCCAAGCTGGAGGACTACTTCAGCATCGGCGTGGATCTGGTCTGGGTCGTCGACCCCCAGCGCCGTCGCGTCTCCTGCTACCGGAGTCCCACGGACCTCGCGCTGTTGGGACCGGCCGATACCCTCACCGCCGAGCCCATCCTGCCGGGCTTCATGCTACCGGTGTCCGAGTTGTTCGACTGCGACGACAACGGCGCTTGAGGCGACACGGACTGCGGGAAAAGCGGCCAGGTCAAATTTCTACCAGGGTCGCCCCATGCCCCGTCGGACGCGCATCCACATCGACGGCCTGCCGCTGCACATCATCCAGCGTAGACTCGCCGCTCTTGTCCGAACACTCGATAGATGACTCGGTAAGGTTTGCAGAACACCTGGCGATCGTCTGTTCGGTGACAATTAACTTGGCCGATCGCTGCCAACTCTCTCGGGACACTTCACGCCGCGTCGGTCTCCAGTTCGCCCGGGAGTCGGCTGAGGATCAACTTTTTGAGCTCGACCTTCGTGCTCGCGTTGTCGATATCGATGCCCGCCAGATTGCCGGCATCGTCGTAGTCGAGCACGACGCCTTCAGAGATTTCCAGACTCTCGACACTGGGCCGCTCCGATAAATCGATGTAGAGCGAATCGGTGTCGGGATAATAGTTCAACTTCATGGCCGAAAGCCTCTGTCGGGAAACGCGTTATGGATCGTGGTCTTGTCCGCGAGCGTGACTACCCGCAGGAAGCGTCCCCCAAGCTCAGGAATCGCCGCCCAAAACCGGTACCGATTGTTTTCCTGCGGTTCCCACCTAACCGGGTTCTCGACGACAAAGACGCACCACTCTTTGTTCAGGTAAGGACGTTTGCGCAGGACCTCCCGTTCAAAGTACTCGGTGAAGCGAAAGTTTGGCATACCCAGAAGATACTCCAGCGCCCGCGAAAGGCAACACCACTGACCGAGCAAGCGGTCAGCACGGGAAAAGGGGCCAGGGAAAAGCAGGGAAAAGCGGAAAAGGAAGAGGAAAAGGGGCCAGGCTCAATTAATTCACAGCGGCAACTCGCCCTGCCCCGAATCATCGGCGGACGGCGGCTCCTCCTGCTTCCGCGGCCTACCCCGCCTGCGCAACTCCCGCCGCTGGCCGGTCATCGCTTCAATCTCCCGATAGAATCGGTCGTTGCCGATGGGTTGATCCTGGTTGAGGGCGAGGCGCAGATCGGCGAGGGGTTTGTCGTCGAGGGCGCCACGGAAGAGCTCGCGATACGCGGCGCGCCGCGCGTCGTCGTCGGCGCCGAGGGCGAGGTAGAGCGGATGCGGCGACACCAGCGCATCCGGCTCAGCGAGGGCGTTGGCGCGGTAGCTGGACCAGCGGTAGTGGGCGGGGTCGGCCACCATGCCGGCGCGAACGGGGTTAAGCTCGATGTAGCGCTGGCACAGCAGCAGATAGGTTTCGGCCTGTACCAGCGAGGACTTGTAGCGGCCGTCCCACAGGGTGCCGGTGCGCCCGTAGATGTGGTTGATGTACTGCACATACCGGCGGCCGACCGAGATCAGCACCTGCGGCACACGCTCGGCTTGCTCCGGCGTGAGCAGCAGGTGGACATGGTTGGTCATCAGCACGTAGGCATGCAGGCGGCAGCGCTCGCGCGTCAGTGCCTCGCGCAGCCAGCCGAGGTAAGCGAATCGGTCTTGATCATCGAAAAAACAGGCCGCGCGGTTGTGGCCGCGCTGGACGATATGCAGCGGCAGGCCGTCGATGTGGATGCGTGTCCGACGGGGCATGGGACAAACCTAGCAGAAAATTGAACCTGGCCCCTTTTTCTTGGCCCTCCGGCGCCTGCCGCCTGGCCCCGCGCACGATGACCCCGGCCGGTGAGGAGTGGGGAGCAAGGCATTCGCCGATGGCACTCAAACGGATCAGGTTGCAAGCTGGGTTGCAAAATGCGAAGCAAGTTGCGCTGATGCTCCGGCAATCGCCTAACCGGTTACGGCCAGAGCTTAAGCGCCAGCGACGATCAGCGCACCCACGCTGACGGTCAGCCCGAAAGACCAGAACATGAAGCGATCGAGGCGCCGCGTCAGCTCTTCGAAGCGCTTATCGACGGCATCGAAGCGCTTGTCGACGGCGTCGAAGCGCTTGTCCATCTCCACCAGGATGGTCTTGATCAGCTCGCGCTGGTGCTTGAGCTCTTCCTCCACGCGAACCATGCGCTCGCGCAGCTCGATCTCATAGACCGCCGGCGGCTTGCCCAAGGACTGCTCGGCAAGCCATTCGCCCAGGTGGTCTTTGATGAATTGAATGTCCTCTTCGGCTAGGCTCATGTTCGTGCGATGGTGCTGGACTTGGTTGCCAAGTATATCAAGGGCGACGGCGGATCACCTCGGCGGCTGCACGACAGCGGGTGCAACCGAAACTGAAGCGTCGGCAAAATCAGTCACGCGGATTGCTTGATGAGGTCATCCCAGTAGGCGTCCTAGCGGTTGTTGGCGCGATTGAGCCGGAGGGCGAGCATGCGTTCGGCATTTTCCGGCGTCCACCAGGCACCGGGGCGTTTGAGACGTTGCTGCACGATATCGCGGTGCGCACTTTCAATCTCGCCCGAGCCGATCGGTAAACCACGCGCCAAGGCCAGCGGCGTCGCTCGGGGGCGCTCCGCTGCCTGCAAAACCGATGGTAGACCCCCGACACGCTGGTACCAAATGTGGTCCGAGTATCGGTCGGAATATGTACCAAAGCGGGCGAGGCTTCGTTTCAGACCGACGAGTCATGGTCGGCGCTGGTTAGGGCAGCACACTGGTCGTTGTCGTGCTCGTTTTCATGTTTCGAGTGGCAGTGCAATGTGCGCATTAGACCGTTGATGTGAAGCCACGAAGCGCCCGGAAGTCCCGTCGGCTGAGGGAATTTCGATTACGACAACGACAACGAAAAACTTGACTCGTCTGTGAAGGTGCGGCGAGCTCAAGCGATCTAGGAACAGGGGACGGGGTCTAGATTCGACGTCAGCGTTTCTTGTGGTGCGCCCCCTTAACCGGTAACCCGCCGGCTCGACTCCAGCGCTGACCGCTCAAGCCAACTCCTGCTGCCATCTGCTACCGGATCAGGATGAAACCGACCCGACCGTCAACAAATGCTGACCGAAGCGTTCGCCGATCCTGGCAGGGCGCCATGGAAAGCGCCGCCGGCCGGAACACCGCGATTCTAGACCTGAACCCGGGCCGCCCCGCAGGATCACGCACAGCAGCGGCAGCCTTGAGGACCAGCTAGATATCCAGCAACGTCTTAAGAGTCCTCCATAACATAAGGATCTTAAGCTCGGGCTGCTCTTAGTCGGCCGCCCGGGGACTCCGGCTGCCGATTCGGGTAACATGCGCCGCGGTCTGACCGAGCCGGTCGGCCTTCCCCGCTGAAAAACAACTTATCAATTGTGTATTTCCAGAACCATGTCATTTGAGACTATCGGTTTCGAATTCATCGGCCGCGTCCGCGGGCAGCGGACAGCCGACACCGGACCAGACACCGGCCGGTTCGCAGCGTTCGTCGCCTCTTGCGTGCTGACTTGCTTCACTGCTGCGGCGTCGGCGGGCCAGGTGCGCCTGACCTGGGACCCGGTACCGGACGCACGCGTCGCGATCTACGAGGTACAGGTCAGCCAGCCCAGCGGTGTCCCGCTGCGCTCGGTGGTCGGCGCGACTACCGAGGCGCGTATCAATGACCTGACGGAGGGCGAGACCTACTGGTTGGCGGTCAGGGCGTGCGCGCCGGGCCGCAAGCTCTGCAGCGATTTCTCCAACGAGATCTCGGTGACGATTGCCGGGGCGGATACGGCGCCAGCTCCGCGCGCGGCCTTCGCTGCCGATCGGGTTCAGGGCTCGGTACCGCTGACGGTGGTGTACACGGACGAATCCGACGGCGCTGTCGCCAGCCGGCTCTGGTCGCTCGGCGACGGGGCGACCAGCACTGGGGCGCATGTGGTTCATACCTATGCGACCCCTGGCCGCTACTCGGTCACGTTAGAGGTGGCGGGACCGGGCGGGCTCGACCGGGAGGTCAAGGCAGATCTGATCACCGCGCTGCCACGCGGGTCGGCGAGTGCACCGGCCGCTGACGCGCCTCCCCCGGCGGCTGCCGCCGGCGACGTCCCGTTCGAGCTAACAAACGCGGCACTGCCAATCGAGACCGGCACGGTGACGGCCGATCATCAGTGGCAATGGGTGCGCTTCGAGCGGAGCTTTTCCGACCCTGTCGTGGTCGCCGGACCCATGAGCGACAACGGCGGACATCCGGCGGTCATCGCCATCGACGGTATCGATACGACGGGCTTTTGGCTTCGCATCGAGGAGTGGGATTACTTGGATGACTGGCATGTACCGGAGAGCCTGGGCTATCTGGCCATGGAGCGCGGCGTATACGAGCTCGCAGACGGCACCCGGGTGGAGGCGGGACGCCTTGCCGCCGCGGCGGCCGATGCCTGGACCCGGGTCGGTTTCACCGGCGATTTCACAACCGCGCCTGTTGTCGTGGCAGCTGTCATGTCGGCGGACGATGACCAGACAGTCATCGCGCGGCTGCACGGCATCGACACCGAGGGCTTCGATGTCCGCCTCTATGAGCAGGAGGCCAATCCACCCAGTGCGCGAGTGGAGACGGTCTCGTTCATCGCCTGGGAGCCTTCGGTTGGCGAGGTGAACGGCCTTGGCTTTGCGGTCGTGCGGACCGCCGAAACCCTGTCCGACCTACCACAACCGCTGCAATTCGAACCTGCCTTTGGGCGGCCGCCGGTGTTTATCGCGGACATCCAGACCACCAATGGCGGTGATCCGGCGAACCTGCGCGGGCATAACCTGTCAGCAACGGGTTTAACCATCGGAATCTCGGAGGAGCAATCGCTCGATGCAGAGACCAGCCACACCGATGAGGCGGTTGGCTATTTCGTCTTCGGCGATAGCAACTGAGGTATCCGACCACCGGGCTGGCCTATGTTTCAGGGTTGCAGAGTTGCAGGGTTGCAGGGCCGTCCGACAACGAGTTTTGGCCCAAGACTTGCGTTCCGTTATCATGCAAGGTCGTGATGCAACAGCTATTCATGGCACCGTACGTGCCGGAAACCTCAAGGCCGAGGAAAAGAGAGATGTCCGATGCCAATTCACCGCTCACCAACGAGACCGAGGACGGGAGCACCGATGAGATCTCGGAAGATCTGAGTGATGACTGTCATCTGCACACGCGCAAGCTGCTTGTAGTCGGCGCGGAGCGGCTCGATGAGACGTTGGAGTCATCCCTACTGAGCAGAGGCTGGGAGCCGATTTATGCCGAAGGCAGGGAGGATGCCTTGCGACTGGACGGCGAGCATCGATTCCTGGTGGGCCTACTTTTGCTGCCGCAGCCGTTTGACGAGGCCCAGCTGCGCGAGAGCAGACAGTTGGTTGGCGGCTTCAGTCATCTGGAGTGGATTGCCGCCCTTGATCGCACGCAAATTGTCCGCAACGACGTGAAGCGTTTCATCGTCGATCATATGCGGGACTTTCAGGTGTTTCCATTGGATCCGCGGCGCCTGTCCGTCGTGCTGGGCCACGCTTGCGGTTTGGCATCGATCGGGGAATCTCTTCGCAGGGAGCAGGTCCGGAACGACTCTATCCAATTCAGGTTGGTGGATCGTAAGCTCCTAATCGTGGCCACGGATCGGCTCAGCCAGACCGTGGAGTCCGCCCTGAAGAGCAAAGGATGGCAACCGATTTATGCCCAAGGCACAGACGACGCCGTGCGCTTAGGTGCCGAACACCGCTTTACGGTGGCTCTGATTCTGCTGCCGCAGCCATTCGATGATGCTTGGTTTCTCGAATGCCGGCAGTTGGTTGGCAGACTCAGCCAGTTGGAATGGGTTGCCGCACTCGACCGCAGGCACATCGCGCGCGACGACGTGAAGCGCTTCATTGTCGATCAGCTGAGGGACTTTCAGGTGTTTCCGCTGGATCCGCAGCGCTTGGCTGTGGTGTTGGGCCATGCCTGCGGGCTGGCATCGATCGGGGAGTCTCTTCGCCAGGAGGAATTGGAGACCGAGTCCGGCCGTTTCGGGCTGATCGGCCGCAGCCCGGCGATGCGTGAGCTGTATTTCTCAATCGAGCGGGTCGCCCAGGTGGACATTCCGGTGCTGATACTGGGCGAGACCGGTACCGGCAAAGAGCTCGTGGCGAGGGCGATCCACGCAGCATCTGGGCGCGCTTCGGGCCATTTCGTCGCACTGAACTGCGCGGCGATACCGACGTCACTGCTGCAGTCCGAGCTATTCGGCTATGAGAAGGGAGCCTTTACCGGAGCCTTCGAACGCAAGATCGGTCTGATCGAGACCGCCGCGGGGGGAACTTTGCTGCTGGACGAGATCGGCGAGATGCCGATACAGACACAAGCGACTCTATTGCGGTTTCTCGAGGACAAGAACGTTACCCCCATCGGGGGAACGAGCACACTCCCCGTCGATGTCCGGGTCATCGCGTCGACCAACAGGGATCTCGAGCAGGGTATTAACGACAACGCCTTTCGCGAAGATCTCTTCTATCGGCTCGCCGTGTTTACCGTGCACGTGCCAAGTCTGCGGGACCGTGGTGAAGATATCGATGCGTTAGCACGGCATTTCCTGCAATCGGCGGCCAAGACGCTGAAGAAGCCCGTTCACGATTTGACGCACGACGCGCTGTCGCTGCTGAGGCATCACAACTGGCCGGGCAACCTGCGCGAACTGCGCAGCTGGATGTTTCAGGCGGTGCTGGGATGCTCCGGGCACAGACTCACGGCCCGAGACCTGGCGCGAGCAAGACCAACGGCCGCTCGCCCCACCTCCCTCAGCGACGCGATGGACGCTACCGAAAAGAAGACCCTGGAAAACACGCTGTCGCAGAACGTCGGGAATGTCACCAAGGCTGCCAAGGCGCTCGGAGTGTCGCGGATGACGCTGTATCGGCTGATGGAAAAACATCAGATTGTCCGCGACCGCGGCGGCGACGCGGCCGGGTAGATGCCGACAGCGGTCAGCAGCGGGGCCCGAGAACAGGGACGCGATATTTCCGCCCTTCCAGCCCCAGTCGCTCGGTTCAACCTGGAAGCTGAACCCGCTATTTCACGCCGAGTAGCGAGTCAACAACAAACGGCCCTTCGTTGAACTACGAAACACGCGAAAATCGCGAAAATTCAGAGACGCAGGTGAAATCCTACTTAGTTTCGCGCATTTCGTAGAATGTTTGTGTCTACGGTGATGTTCATGTTGTTTCTGAACTGTTCCTAACGGAGTTCGGGTTGGCCGCTGGCCGCCCGCGGCGATGGAGCCGGCACCGCACGGCGGACCGCGGGGTCGATTCCAGTCCGCAAACCGCTGCGGATCACCGTCCGGTCGATTGACCGCGCAGGCTGTGCCGCGACTGTCGGCGAGCCCAACTGTGAAGGCGGCTCCAACGACGACAGCAGATTGTCGACCGCGAGGTTGGGACTCACCTTCGGCAGAAGTAACCCGGGGTCGGTTTCGCTGGGCCGCGTGTGGCGCTGCTTGGCATGTCCGCGTTTGCCGCGCAGCGCGGCAACCTTGCGCAGAGCCGCCTCGGTCGGTTGGGTACCGCCCAGCTTGCGGTAGCGGCGAATCACCGCTTCCGTATAGCCCAGTGTCTCCGCATAGGTGACGTTGCTGTCGGTGCGGTCGACGACACCCTCCCCCGCGTTGTAGGCCATGATCACGCGGCCGTAGTCATTGCCATATTTGCGCAGCAACCGCTTCAGATGGCGTACGCCGGTATCGACGTTGACCGTCGGATCGAACAGGGCGGAGGGATTGCTGACGCCGTAGTCGACGGCAGTCGCCGGCATGACCTGCATCAGACCGATTGCCCCGGCCGACGACACCGCCTTCGGGTTGTAAGCGGATTCCGCCGAGACCACAGCATGCACCAACGCGGGCTCGACACCCTGCTGCCTTGCGGTCCGGCTGATCAGCGCGTGGATCTTCGCTTTGTCGGGCACGGCCTTGGACGAGCGCCGCCCGGACGCCTCGGACTGGGGCGGGGCGCCGAGCGCGGAACCCTTGACTGTGGTTGCCTCGGCGGATCGCCGCGAGCCCTGCTCCGCTGCGACGTCTGCCGCCAGACTGCCGGCAAGGACGAGCCACCCGAAGCAAACAATCGGGACTGTCTGGCGGGACCCAACCAACCGCTCACGAAAAAACCACATACCGGACCAGCATCGCATCGTTTCAATCTCCTTCGGCCGTCAGAGATTCAGTGAAGACGGCTGCTTATCATAGCCGCTGGGCGCCTGCACCGAGAACCCACTTGCCTGCGGAGTCCGACGGAAGTACGAACTACAAGGGCTGGGGTGACAGCCGTGGTTCAGAGTTCTGCGGCAACGGCAGGTTCGCAGCACGCTTGCGCGATGCGAAGCCCGGCCGACAGGAGCAGATCAAACAGCCGACCCGTCCTCTTTCGGCTCGGACGGGGCGCCGAACAGGTAGCCCACGCCCCAGTCGATGCCCAGGTCCGAGAGCAGCGTTAGCGTGTCGTCGTCCTCGATGTGTTTTGCAATGCTGATAATGCCGAGGTCGCGCGCGCTGCGTTGGATGCCGGCCAGGATGGTCCGCGCACGCTGGGAATCACCGGCCATCCGAACCAGGTCCGTGTCGACTTCCAGGTAATTCACGGGCAAATGCGTTAGAAAACGGTAAGAGGATGTTTCGCCGCCGAAATCGGCGAGGGCGAGCCGACAACCCAGCGATACCAGCGGTGCCAGCGCGGAGCTGACTTGCTCGGTGCTGGCCTTGATTTGGCGCTCACTCAGCGTCAGCACGATCGGCAGCGGGCGGTCTAGCAGCGCCTGGTCGACCAACGCCCGCAGTTCATCGGCCAGCACAGGGATCAGTTCGCGATGGCGCAGCACGAGGTCGTCGGAGATATGCACGAAGACCAGCGGCTGCCGCAAGCCTTGGTCTCGTGCGCTCTGGATGCGGCGTAGTACAGCCCTGAACAGCAGATGGTCGATTTGATACAGCAGGCCGAGTTGCCGCGCAACGTCGATAAACGACATTGCCGCCAGCAGGCGCCCGTCCGCGCCGACGATCCGGGCCAGTGACTCCTCGCCGACGATGTGCCGGCTGCTGAGTTCGACCACCGGCTGAAACGCCGGCAATATGCCAGCAGTGCGGAGCGCATCTTGGATGATCACGGCAATCGAAAGGGCCTGGGTACCAGTGTCGCTGCCGCTATAGCTGATCTGATTGCGCCCGGAGGCCTTGGCCCGAAACAGTGCGGTGTCGGCGCGCTCGAGCACGTCGCCGGGCGTATCCCGTAGCGGCTGGCAGGCGGCTATCCCAGCACTCACCGTGACGGAAATGCGGTGCCCGTCCACCTCGATCTCACGCTCGTTAACCGCGCGCCGCAACCGCTCCAGCACCATCAGGGCCTGAACCTCGCGGGTGCTCGGTAAGACGATGAGGAATTCCTCTCCGCCCCAGCGGCCGATCCAGTCTGCCTCTCGAAGGCCCCGCCGAAGCGTTTCCGCTATATCGACCAAGACGCGATCACCAATGGCGTGGCCATAGCCATCGTTGACTTGCTTGAAGTGATCGAGATCCAGCATCGCCAGACAGTACGGCTGCCCCACGCGCTTGGCATGCGCATGAATCCGCTGCAATGACCGCCAGGTGCCGCGACGGTTCAACACGGCGGTCAACTCGTCATGATCAACGAGATACTCCAGCTTGAGCTCGTTCTCTTTTCGTTGCGACACGTCCATGCAGGCGCCGGCGACGCGCGTCGGATTGCCGGCGGCGTCACGTGCGTAGATCCGCGCTCGATCGAGAATCCAGATCCAGTGGCCATCGCGATGACGCAATCGGTACTCGGCTTCAAAACGGTCGGAGTCTGGATCACGCACCTTCTCCGCCAGAGCCCTGACGCGCTTCTGATCCTCAGGGTGAATCATCGACTCCCATGTGCCGGGGTCGAGGCGAATCTGGTCGGTCGAGTAGCCAAGGATGCGAAATAGCCGCGGGTCGGCCGACACAACAGCGAGCGGCTGGTCGGCGAGATAGAGCCCGATATCGCCGGCATCCAGCGCGAGTTGGACGTTCGCGTCGATGTCGAGGAAGGATTGCGTCTGTTCCAGTGCAGCGGGGTCACGACCGGTCGGTACCGCCGGGGCATCGTTGCCCTGACGACCAACTGCTGGGGCTCCAACGGCGTTGGCGGGCGCTTTCGAGCCTGTCGCAGTGGATCGGTCACCGGCGCCATCTTGTGTTCTGTGCTTGCGTCGCATACTCCGCCTTCTATCCGCTCACCGGCGATTCCTTAGCCTTTACAATGTCGAGTGGCAACCCCGAACAATGCGGTGCTGCCGGCTAAAGGCGATGATTGCCAAAGCTCATACCAATGACTTGTCTCTTGGCGCCCGCCTGTTCGAGTCGACACTCGGCGCGAGGGCGGGGCCATCGACTCATGTGTCAGTCAAGGATACTTTTTCGCTTATTCCAGGATACATGGTGCAAAATTTGCGCCACATGACGGATTGTTGGATTCTGGCGGGATTCGAGACGCGCGGCCTTGAGCCGCCGGAATCGGTTGTAAAATTCGCGCGACGATTGCGACCGGCGCGCACGCCTGAGGTCGGGCATCCTCTGCATAATCGACGTGCAGAAAGGCGCCGTCGGGTCTGCCCGCAAGACCGCGCCGTGAGGAGTAAACATAGGATATTTATGATGATTATGGTGAGCTACACCAACCGGCGGAAGGCGCGGCCACGCCCCCGGTTGGGCCGCCAATCGGGTGACCGTCCACTGTCACTCATGTGTGACGCCAAATCGGGCCACCGTACAGCGCATCTGCCCGAAGAGCGCTGTTTGCGTTTTCGATCAAAGGGTTTGCGACTCTGGATCGAGCCAACCGACTGTTAAGAAGCCGCGACGCCTGGCGCCGACGGCCGCGCGGTCGACGGTGGAGCTTGGAGACGTATCGCCATGGAGAAGGCGTGCGGGCGCTCGAAGACGAGCATGCCGC
Source organism: uncultured Gammaproteobacteria bacterium (assembly GCA_963695445.1). Classification (GTDB taxonomy): domain Bacteria; phylum Pseudomonadota; class Gammaproteobacteria; order Chromatiales; family Chromatiaceae; genus Thiohalocapsa. The sequence goes on from CAVOGV010000044.1 coordinate 11,923, forward strand.
TGACGGATTCAGACAGCCTCAATCGGCAAGGGGCATGGCCGTTTCCGATGCCCCCGACTCCAACAACGCGGATACGCAGAAACCCTGCAGTCGCGGTCCGCGCGCTGATCACCCCAGGACTGAATGAGTCAGCGCTCAACCGGATGCCGTCCCTGGCCGTGGCGCTCCCTGCCGATCATCCCTCCGTCGGCCGCACATCCCGGTGCGGCAACCTGCTTGCGCTACTGCGCGAGAGCGGTCGCGCCATCGACGATGACGAGGTAGCCGACTTCCTCTGGAACATGCCGCGTTTCCCGATCCTTGGACTGGTCCTCTTGTACCCAGACATCGACTGAAGCGACATCGTTGTCGGCCACGCGCAGGCTAGCCGTGTCGCCACCGTTGGTGGTCTGCATGTCTGCCAGCAAAATCGGCGGCAGCTCGGACGGGACCGCGTAGTCGATGGTCGTCGGCGCATGGTTGACACCTTCCACCATCCGATCGACCTCGACCTGGAACCCGTTCAGTTCGACGCTGGACGGCTCCCACGCGATGTAGGCGATGGTTCCTGCAACGCGCGTACGCAATTTCTTGTCCACCTCCTGCGTTTGCAGCTTGGCCTCGAACCCGTCCAGCCCGACTTTTCGCACGCGTGTGGTGACCGCATTCAAGCCGGCGTAGGCAGACACTGTCGTCAGCACGACCGGTGCCATAATGAAGGGTTCCGAAAAGGTTGTAGAGCCAAAGCGGTTGATCTTGGCAATGTCCACCCGGTCGGCGTCGATCCAAGCGCCGTCGGGCAGTTGATGGCGGCCCCGTTCGACGACCACATAGTAGACCGTCTCAATCGCGTGAAAGTCGTCTTGGTAGTCCCATTCCCGCAGCCGGATCGAAAAGCCCGAGCTATCGACATCGTCGATGATGACAACGACTGGATCGACATCGTACGCGCTGACGACCTTGGCGATGACCACAGGGTCGTTAAAGCTCTGCTGCAGGTCGACCCACTGCCAAGCACTGTCGACGTCCAGTTCGCCGACTTCAATTGAGAGCTCGCCAGGCACGTCGTCGCTTTCCCCACCATCGGTGGGATCGTCAACCGGGAAGGGCTGCTGCGTGAAGTAGGGCGACTCTCCGGTGACCTCGACGGATTCCGAATACGTCTTTGAATCGCTGCCGCCAGGCCCTGAAACCGTGAGCGTAACGGCATAGGTCCCAGGCTGCATGTAAATATATGTCGGTGATGCCGCGCTACTGGTTTGGCCGTCTCCGAAGTCCCAATGGTACGACTCAACCGTGCCGGTCGACTCGTTTGTCCAGTCGACCAAGAGAGGCGCAACGCCAGACGACGTGCTTGCGCTGAAATCGGCTTGTGGACTTGCGTAAGCAATAGTGGTGGATATCTCCTCTGAGAATTCGCTGCAGAGCGCGGCCGTTTTCGTCACAGGCGCAAGCAGCAAAGTAATAGGTAGCGCCTTCCTGTAGACCAGTCAGTGTCGTCGTTGTCGACACGGCTTCCTGGGACGATTGGTATTCGTCGCTGGCGGTTCCCCAATGCACTTTATAGACGGCAACACGATCGTCTGCGACCGGGTCCCATTCGAGGCTAAGGTCGGCTGCTGTAGCAGGCTGAAAATGCCCCAGGAGCGCAACTAAGGTAAATACGGTTAATGCCCACTGAGAGACCCAAAGAGCGTGCAACGAAGAGAAATTGCAGTCATACGTGAACGCATGGACAGATGGCTGCTGACACATTTGAAACACCTCGCGTGTAGGTAGCCCAAAGCACGGGCACCATTGCGAGGCGCTTGTGGCTTCGGCAACCCTGCTACCCTATCCCATGCACTACAGGGACTTAGGCCAGTGGCTTTGCGTCCTGCCCTTTCGGACAGTTTGCCTTTGTCGGTTTTCACTCGAGGGTTAGTTTAGGTCGCCGGAGTCACCTGATGCTGTGATGGGAGTCCCGTTCTGTTTTGTTCCAGATCCGGCAGGACCTAGTCCGTTGGGACCTAATCCGCTGGGTTTGGCCGATGCAATTGCACGGGCGGGGCCCGACGCTTGCGCATGCGGATGTTGAGCATCTCCACGCCGACGGAGAAGCCCATCGCGAAGTAGATGTAGCCCTTCGGAATGTGCATATCGAGCCCCTCGCCGATCAACGCGACCCCAACAAGGGTCAAGAAGCTGAGGGCCAGCATCTTGATGCTGGGGTGGGCGTCGACGAAGTCGCCGATGGGCTTGGCGGCCAGCATCATGACACCGACGGCGATGACGATGGCGATGACCATGACCGGCACGTGCTCGGCCATGCCGACCGCGGTGATGACCGAATCCAGCGAGAAGACGATGTCGATGATGGCGATCTGGCCCAATACGGCCCAATAGCGTGGCGCCACCGTGACCGCCTGCTCGTGCCCGTCCTCCGGACCCTCCAGGCTATCCCAGATCTCCTGGCTGCTTTTCCACAGCAGGAACAGGCCGCCGACCGATCAGGATGATGTCGCGGCCGGAGATCTCCTGCTCCAGCAGGGTGAACCAGGGCGCGGTCAGGCGCATCATCCAGGCCAGCGACAGCAGCAGCAGAATGCGCGTGATCATCGCCAGCGCCAGGCCCTGGACGCGGGCACGATCGCGCTGCTCCGTCGGGCAGCCGCCCGACCAGAATCGAGATGAAGATGATGTTGTCGATGCCGAGCACGATCTCCAGTGCGGTCAGCGTTACCAGTGCCAGCCAGGCCTCCGGCAGCAGTACCCATTCAAACATCGCTGTCTCCCGCGAGCGCTCGGCAAGCCGCTGTCAGTCGGCGAAACCATAGATGAAAAAGATCGTCTCCAGCAGCGCGGTGGGTTCGGCATCTTCGCCGAACCAACGCTCGAAGATGCGATCCACCTCGCCGCCGCGGTACACCTGGGCCAGGCCGCGGTTGACGGCCAGTCGAAAGTCGGCGTCATTTCGCGGTACCGCGAAGGCATAGGGCTCGACGGAAAAATCGGCGTCTAGAATCGCATAGTCCTCGGCCTTTCCGGTCTCCGCGACCTGGCCGATCAGCAATAGGCGGTCGCTGGCGACCGCATCGAGTTCCCCTGCTGCCAGCTGCTCACGGCCGTCGCGCACGTCCTTGATCGGCACCAGCTGGGCGTTGATCAACCGCTCCTCCAGCACCGGCCGCAGACGCCGCTCGGTGGTCGTCTCCGGTATCACCCCAAGCTTTTTGCCGCCCAGGTCGGCAAGGGCGCGAATGCCGGAATCGGACTCCACCAGGATGCCGCCGGACTCGACGAAGACCACGTTGGAGAAGTCCACCTGACGCTGGCGCTCCAGGGTCATGGTGGTGGTGCCGCACTCGATGTCGGCCTCGGCGTTGGCGACGGCCGCAAGCCGTCGGGGCGTGTTGCCTTCGATCCAGGCAATCTCCAGCGCGTCCAGGCCCAGTGCGCGCTGCACGCTAGCGACCACGCGTCGGCACAGATCCACCGAGTATCCGCGCGGCGCGCCGTCGGCATCGCGAAACGAGATCGGATACGCATTCGGCGCGTAAGCGATGGTGATGGTCTTCGCCGCCTTGATGCGGTCGAGTGCACCGGTGCCGGCCGTTGCCAGCAAGGGCAACGCCAGCAGCGCCGTGGCGAGCGCCAAGTGTTTGATGTGCCGCAGCGAAGGCGCTGCGGCGCCACTCAGGACGGCCCGCATGCTCATGCCTCGCCCGCGCTTTGGCGTTTGATGTGTTCGCGGATCTCGTTCGGACGGGGTAGCCCCTTGATTGACAGTTCGGGCAAGTCGCCGGTGGTATAGATGACCAGGTCGCCGGCGTTCACCATGCGCTGGAACAGGGATTGATGCACGCGCACGGTCCGGATCGAGCCCATGTTGGTCTCGGTGTAGTTCTTGTTCAAAAATCCGTGGGTCCAGATCAGTTCGTTTTCGCGAATCTCGAGCTGATCGAAGCGGGCCGCGAGCCACCAGGCAAACAGCCGCAGGATCCCCAAGGCAATGAGTGCATAGCCGATGTAGCGCTGGTCCGCCCATACCGGCAGTTCGGTGTTTGCGAGCAGCGCGGAGACATAAGGGATGTGCCCCGTCGCGGCAATGTAGATACCTGCGAACACCAGCAGCCAAGCGACCAATGTGCCAAATGGATGCGTACGCCAGACGGACGGATTGGCTTGGTACAACAGCTTCGACATGCATCGACTCCTCTGATGACGACTCGGACAGGAAAACCGCGGCGATGGTACCAGCATCGGAGATGCAGGAGAACGTCGGCGGTCTCTCCGCTGAGCGAAGCGATGCCGGGGACCTGCCAAGGTAGGGAGCAGATCGCGTACTCCCTGCGTTGCCGCACTGCGCCAAGCACCAAGCGCCACTGGGCCGGGCAGTTGCGCACGGTCCAGCTTAGGCACGCGGCACGCGGCACGCGGCACGGGCCAGTTTCCGGGATAATGCCCGGCCATGTCACGCCAACCCTCCCTGCATCTGCTGACAGGCCCGATCCGCGGCCGCCTGTTTCGCGACCTCGTCCTGTTGGTCCTGATTACGGTGGGCGCGCTGGCTGCGGCCAGCGCGCTACTGATCGACGATCTCAAACACGACTTGGCCGAGGCACGCATCGGCGCCTCGACCACCTTGGTGCGCGACGAGGTACGTTCGCTGCTAACCCCGGTGCAGCAGCAGCTGTTGATTGTGCATGACGCGCTGCGCAGCAACGATCTGACCCCGCGGGATACACGAGCGCTGAATGCGCAGATGATGCCGACCATGACCCACATGGATCAGATCGCGGGGGCGGTGTTCGCCGATGACCGTGGCGCCGAGTATTACCTTCGCCACGACGACGGCGTCTGGTTGACCCGCGAACGACCCGCCGACGACGCGGACGAGCCATTGTTCAGGCTAACACGTTGGTCAGACGCGGATGAGGCCCTGGACAGCGAAACCCGCCTGATCGACTACGATCCCCGCGACCGGCCCTGGTTCCAGCTCGCCGCATCGCGACTCGATGCCCCTCACGCCGGTGATCAAAGCCACGCTCAGACCGGCCGTTCCAAGGGCGGTAGTCAGACGTTGAGCTGGAGCCCGCCCTATCGTTTTCACTCCCTCGACATCCCCGGCACAACCGTTTCCATCGCTTGGCGCGAAGACGACCACTTGCTCGTGGCCGCCTTCGACGTGACCCTGGCAAGCATTATCAGGGCCATCGATCGGCTCGACCTGGGCGCGGACGGGCGCGGCTTCCTGTTCAGCGCCGACGGCGGCGTCTACAGCGGCGGCAAAGACGGCGCCGAGCGCGCAGGATTCTACAGCGCCGAGCGTCAGCAAGGCGGCACGCTGGCGTTCGAGGCGGTTGCGGCCTGGCGCGCCGCTGGTGAGCCAAGCGCCGATCTGGTGAACTTCGAGAGCGGCGGACAGCGCTGGTGGGGCGGATTCCTGCCGTTCCATGGTGCCGGCAGTACCACCTGGGTCGGCGTTGCGATTCCAACCGCGCAGAGCCTCGGCGTCCTGCAAAGCCGCTGGCACATCCTGGCCGCGACCGGGCTCGCCATCGTCGCGCTGGGCGTCGGCCTGGCGCTGCTGGTGGTGCGCAGATACAGCCATCAACTTCGCGACCTGCCCAAGCTTGCGATCGACCGCGGCGAGCCGGAGACCGACCTCTACGACCTGATCGGCCGGGGCGAGGGGACGCACCTGGAGTTCAAATCCACGATGCGCACCAACCTGCACACCGGCAAGCCGGGCAAGGAAATCGAGCTGGCCTGGCTCAAGGGCGTCGCAGCCTTCCTCAATACCGAGGGCGGCATCCTGTTGATGGGCGTGGCCGACGACGGCGAGGTGCTGGGGCTGGAGGCCGACGCCTTCGCCAACGACGACAAGTGCCGGCTGCACTTCAAGAACCTGGTCAACCAGCACCTGGGGCCGGAGTACGCCCGCTTCCTGCGCCTCGAGCTGTTCCAGCTCGCGGACCGCCAGATTGCGGCGGTGGAATGCGAGCAGGCGGACGCGCCAGCCTTCCTGCGTCACAATCAGGGCGAGACCTTCCTGATTCGCAGCGGCCCGTCCAGCATCGAGCTGCCCATCAGTCGGGCGCTGGGTTACATTCGCGGGCGGTTTTGACGACGGACTTGGCCACAACGCGGTTTCTACCGGCAACCGCCTGCAGCGCCCGGGTACGCCGACTTCAGTCGGCACCTGGGGCGGCGGACTTCAGTCCGCCGTAAAGGCACACACGGGCGACTGAAGTCGCCCGCCCCCAGGAGCCGGATAAATCCGGCGTACCCGGCCGGGTGGCGGCTGAAGCAACCCTCACGGCCCGCGGACATGCCGCGATTGCGGTAGAGGCAGGCGCACTCTGCTAACCTGTATCCCAACGTCAACAGCTATGGTTAGCCTGATGTTTCAAGAGTTGGAGCAACGCACTTTCATCCACCGCATCGACAGCGATGGCCGCATCTGTTTCGTCAATGCGGACTGGCTGGCCTTTGCCGCCGAAAACGACTGGCCGGTGACGAGCGCGCAGGTGCTGGGCACCGAGCTGTTGACATCGATTTCCGATCTACAGACGCGCCACGTCTACGGCCTGCTCATCGAGCGCGTTCGCAGGTCCGGCGCACCGGTGCAGTTCCGCTATCGCTGCGATGCGCCGGATTGCCGGCGTTTGCTGGAGATGCATATGCACTACCAACCTGAATTCGATCAGGTGGAGTTCCGCAGCAGCGCGATCAGCATCGAGCGGCGCGAGCCCGTCGCGCTCTTGGACGTCCGCACGACCCCGCGATCCAGCGAGACGCTCTCGGTCTGCAGCTGGTGCAAGGCCGTGCAAACGGCACAAGCCTGGATGGAGCTGGAGCAAGCGGTCATGCGGCTTGGACTGTTCGCCGTCGAGGCGCTGCCCCGCATCAGCCATGGCATCTGTCCCGACTGCAGCGGGCGCCTGACGATCTTGACGAGCACCCCATGAAAATACTCGTTATCGATGACAATCGCCTGCTGGCGACGATCCTTGCCGACCATCTGGCGGCGCGTGGCCACGAGGTTTGCGCGGCGTTCGACGGTCATCTGGCCGAAGTCTTTTGCGATCGCAACGCCTATGATTTGCTGGTGATCGACCTGGTGCTGCCAAAGGTGGACGGCGTCGACCTATTGCAACGGCTGCGGGAAAAGAACCATCACTGCCACGTCATCATCATCACCGGCTTCCCGGAACTGGCAACGGAGGAACTGACGCGCCTGAAAGGGCTCGACGTAGAGGCCGTTATCCACAAGCCGTTCTCGTTTTCCGATGTCGACGACGTGGTGCTGCGCTTCAGCCAGTCTCTGGCCCAGCCTGTGGCAGCGAAATCGCCGACCGCTCAGCACTGATGGCCGCGAGGCGAGCCCGGCGAATGTATTCGGGGATCTGCGCGGGCTGTTTTGCCTCGGCAGCCACGGCGCCAACGTTCAAGGCCCGGGCGGCGTCAGCACAACGGCGCAGCAGGTTCCCCTGCGGATAATCCCGCTCTTCGAACCCGGCACGCCCGCGAAAGTCCGCCTCGCAGGCCAGCAACATCTGCTCAAAGCGTTGCGGACGACGGAACAGGTCGCAGCCCTCGAACAACTTTAGCAGCGTCGTTGTCTTGAGTTGATCCGCCTTGTGCACCTTGCCGTGGTAGCGGGCCGTGATGCGGGCCAGTTCGCAGAAGCGTTTCGGCGCCCTGAAGCGCTCACAGACCGCTTCCAGCAACTCGACGCTGCGCTCCTCGTGGCCATGATGACTGGGCAGAATATCCGCCGGCGTCGTGCCCTTGCCGAGGTCGTGACAGAGGGCCGCGAAGCGCACCTCGGCATCGTCGGACAGCCGCGTGGCCGCGTCCACCACCAGCATCACGTGCACGCCAGTATCGACTTCGGGATGCCACTTCGGCGGCTGCGGCACACCCCACAGGCGGTCGAGTTCCGGCAGCAGGCGCGCCAGCGCGCCACAGGCCCGCAACACCTCGAAGAAACGCGATGGGCGTGCGATTACGTGCGTCTCCCCCAAGGCCTTCGCCATCTCCTGCCAGACCCTCTCGGGCACTAGCGCATCGACCTCGCCGGCCTCCACCATGTCGCGCATCAGCGCCATGGTGTCGTCGGCGACGGCGAAGCCGAGCCCGGCATAACGCGCAGCGAAGCGCGCTACGCGCAGGATGCGGACCGGATCTTCGGCAAAGGCCGGCGAGACGTGCCTCAACAGGCGCCGGTCTAGGTCGGCGAGGCCCCCGTAAGGGTCGATGATGTCTCCGCCGGGCATCTGCGCCAGCGCGTTGATGGTGAGGTCGCGTCGTTCCAGGTCCTGCTCCAGCGTCACGTCCGGGTCCGCGTGTACCGTGAAGCCGTGATAGCCCGGCGCGGTCTTGCGCTCGGTGCGGGCCAGCGCGTACTCGTCCTTGCTATGGGGGTGCAAAAACACCGGAAAGTCCTTGCCAACCTGCTTGAAACCGCGCGCGAGCATGTCATCCGGATTGGCGCCGACGACCACGTAATCAACCTCGTCCACCGGCAGATTCAGCAACCGGTCACGCACCGCACCACCCACCAGATAGACCTCGAGGCCCTCGGTCACCACGCTACTCATAATGGTATCGGCTCGTTCTGGAACGCGTCTCGCTGTCAAACGCAAAACCTTGATTATCCCGGACCCGGCGCTCGCTCACCAGCACCGAACCTGGATTAAGCGCGAAGCCCTTCGGACGGCAAGCGCGTTGTCGCTATGAAACATGACGCATCTGCAAACATTTGGCGCCCTCAAGCAATCTAGTCCGTCGGAGCGGCGTGCAATCGCACCGCAATCCGTTGCTGTGGTCTTAGGCGATTTCTGTCAAATCTCATCCCAGCTGACTTGTCTTGACGCCCGCCTTCGTTGTCGCACCGACAGTCACATAGCCGGGCTATGCTCCTGCCGGTACTCCTTGAAGGTGAACCTCAATCCGGCGTCATCTGGTACGAGATTTTCCGGCAATCGCCTTAGAATAGCGGGCTTCTGCCCCCTGACTTGAAGGACGCTCTCCCATGGCCCGCACCCTCGGCTATCTGCTCCTGCTCGCCGTCATCGGCTACGGGCTCTGGCCCTATTACACGATCTTCCGTCTCGACTCGGCCCTGGCCGTCACCGACTCAAAGGCCATCGCGCCCTATGTGGACCTGCCAGCCATCCAGCAGCATTACAAACAACGGCTCGAGGGCAACGTCAACGGCTTGGTCCCGCAGGGTAATGGCGACACCGAGCGTGTGATCGCCTGGCTGGCAGAGAATCTGACAAGGCTCGGCGATGGCGCACTGAGCCAGGCAATCACCGTTGAATGGGTCCGCAACGCGCTGCGCGATGCCGCCGCGCGGGGCACGGAGAGCCGCCCGGCCTATTTCACGGCCGCCATCGACTTCGCGTTCTTCGAGTCCTGGAACCGCTTCGTGATCCGCCTCGGCCAGCTTGGCGGCGAGACCCACGTGGTGTTGGGACTGAACGGCCCGCACTGGCGCGTCACGGACATCGTCCGCTAGCCGTTGCGGTCTTTGCTGTCTTTGCTGTCTTTGCTGTCTTTGCTCCGAGCGAATCAGCCCACCAGTTTGTCGTGATCGATGGTCCGGATTCGGCAGCGCTCACCGCCTAGGCTCCAGTCCGTAGCGACTGCTCATGTACTCCATCAGCCGCAGCACGGTGCGAAAGCCGGACTTGAGCAGGTTCTGCTCCAGCCGGGTCAGCTTGGACGGGTCGACCCGACTGCCATCGGTGCCGGTGGTGAGTCCGGTGCGCGCGCGATGGTACAGCGCGTTACGAAACGCGGCGGCGGTCTCCTCGATCAGGAGCGCGGCCCGGTCGTTTTCCGGCGCCAGCGTTCGCAGCCGCTCCAGGGTGCCAATGCCCTGATGGCTGCCCTGATGGCTACCAACGTGCGAGCCGAAGTCCAGCGCCAACGCGCGGGCGATGTCGACCACCGGTTGTAGCGTGGCGCGCTGCAAGTCTAGCGTCTCGGTGTAGCCACCATCGTCATCAATGACCAGGCCGCGGAAAAACGTCAGCGGCGGCAGGTTGGCCATGGAGTCGTTGACCAGCATCGGCACGAAGCCGGGGCTGCGGTCCTCCTCACCATGGATATGGCGTTCCAGCCGCTCCACCAGGCGGCAGTCACCGTGCACCGGGCGCAGGTCGAAGAACGATGTCGCGCGATAGACGCAGCTTTCGATTGGATCGCGAATCCAGTTACCGAAGGCCCCCTCCCATTCACCGATTGCGCGACAGGCGCTCTGGTGTCCGGCAACGATGGCCTTGGCGGTGGTGACAAAGCCGCAGGCCGCCAAGCCCGCGCTGACGCGTCGGCCCAGTTCCAAAAAGTAACCGCGAGCGGCGCGCCGCTGATCGGGCGCAGGATCCTCGTAGATCAGCCCATGGTCGAGATCGTACAGCGTCAACAATTCGCCACGTCCGGCCGAGCCAAAGAACACCCAACAGTGATCTAGGTCTGGATTATCGATGCCCTCCTCGGCCAACGCGCCCTCCACCAGACTCACCACCCGGCGCAGCACCGCGGCGTCGAAGGCCGCGGCGATTGGCGCAAGCCAGCGAATGGAATCGGCCCCGGTGAGACCGGCGGCGATCACCGCCTCGCCCCGGGCGCGGAGGTGGGCCAGCTCACGGATGCAAGAGGCACGGGACATGTCTTCGACGATCGCGAGCGGTGCCGCGCCCTCGGCACGGGTCAGGTCCCGACGGGAGACCAGGCCGACTAGAGGGGCGTCGGTCTGACCGTTCTCCGTCAGCAACAAATAGTCGGCCTGTAACTCAAGCATACGCATGAGATAGGAACCGGCCTCCTGGCCAGGCGCCGCGAGTGCATGCACAGGCTGCATCAGTGCCCGCGCCGGAGCCTCCGGGGACAACTCGCCAGTGGCAACCCGATCGCTCAACATACCCCGCGTGATCAGCCCGAATAGCCCATTACCGCCGGTCACGGCCGCGGCCGGCTCGCTGCTTTCCGCCAGCCGAGCGGCTACCTCTCGCAGCGGTGTGTCCACGGCGCACATGAGCGGCCGCCGCGCGACTTCGATGCGACGCCCCATCCAGTCCACAGGCCGGCGGCCTAACCGCAGCTCGTCGCTGCGGGCCTGCTCCGTTTCCAGACCGGCGGGCATGATCGCCGCGGAAAAATAGGCGGCGAGAAAACGACTTGCCCGCGGATGGCGCTTCACCATTGTCCAGAAGAGGTCCGCCGGCAGCGCGTAGAGGATGACGTCGGTCTCGGTGCGGGCGGTGTAGACATGCTCGTCGATGCCCAGGTAGCGGCCAACACCGAGCAGATCGCCATCGCCGCGCACGTCGCGCAGCACCTCGCCGTCGGGCTGAACATCCAACAGCCGCACCGCCCCCTGCTGGATCACATAGACATAGCGGGAGCGCTTGCGGCCCTGCTCGAAGATCAGTTCCCCATCCTCGTGAAAGATCACGCGCCCGCCCCGCACAAGCTCCAGCAACTCATTTTCGGTGAGATACTGAAACGGCGGATAGCGCCGCAGGAAGTCGGCGACGCGGTAGGCGATACTGGCGGTCTTCAAGACGGGTTCCGTGACGGGCTAGCAAGGGCCCGACATCCTATAACAAGCGGCGAGCTACCGCACGACGCGGCGGCTCGCTTTGGGGTCAACGGCGCTCGAGTCGGACGAAATCCATCGCATAGGGATTGCGTGCATCCGCCGCTCGGTGCACCCGGGAGACTTCCGCCCAATCATCGGCAGGCCAGTCCGGAAACCGGGTATCGCCGTCGATGTCGGCATCGATCAAGGTCAACTCCATGCTCCGCGCGAGGGGCAGCATGCTGCGGTAGATGCTGGCACCGCCGACGATCATGACCTCCGGCTCACCGGCGGCGGCGAGCGCCGCCCGCGGGGAGTCGACGACCTCGCATTGGGCGGAATGAAAGAAAGGGTCGCGGGAAATGACGATGTGCCGCCGCCGCGGCAGCAGGCCGGGCAACGACTGCCAGGTGCGCCGGCCCATGATGATGGGCTTATCCAGCGTCAGCTGTTTAAAATGCGCCAGGTCAGCGGGCAGATGCCAGGGCAGATCGTTGTCGCGGCCGATGACACGGTCATGGGCCATGGCGGCGACGATGGTGACAAGGGGTTGTTGCGTCATGTTGCGTCCGTATCGCCACCCTGCTGTGAGTTTGCGCCGTCTCCGCCGGCCTCCGACCCATACAGACCGGCCGCCTGCGCCAATCGCTCGGCGACCGCCCGACGCAGCTCGGGCGGGGCGACGACCTCGACATCCGGCCCGTACTTGAGGATGTCCATGATGAGTTCGGCGGGATTGCTGTAGGGCACCCGCAGCTCGAAGCGACCGTTGGTGAGCGTACTGCGCGTTGATCGCGATGCCAACATTCCGTGGCCACGTAGCGGGCGCGAGCGGCGTTGAACAGCAGCACGGCCTCGTGCCGCGGCGTGCCGGAAAAGATGCCATAGGAGCTCGCGAAGTGGTCGTCCAGCTCCGCCGCATCCACATCCAGCGCCGGCTGTTCGAGTTCGCGCGCCTGCTCCATGGCGTCGATGGAGAATGTGCGCAGACCCGCACGGAGGTGACACCAGCCATCCAGATACCAGTTGTCGCGGTAGTGGACGAGGCGTTGAGGCGAGACATTGCGCTCGTCGCGGCCCTCGCGCCAGCGGCTGTAGTAACGGATGCGCAGGCGTCGGCGCTGTGCCAGCGCGCCAGCCACGATCTGGAAGGCATCGCCACTATCGCGGGCCGCCACCTGCAACACGCGGATGCGGCCCTGCAGGCCCTCCGAGCCGGCGCGCTGCGCCTCCAATAGGGAATCGATGCGCTGTTGCAGGGGTCTCAGCACCGGCTCCAGCAGGCCGGGCTGCACATCGGCCAGCAGTTGCTGCACGGTCAGCAGCGCATGCAGTTCCGAGGCGTTGAACCAGAGCCCCGGCAGCTCGTACATCGCGCCCTCGGACTGGTCGTAGCGATAGCCATTGAGATCACGGTCGTAGACGATCGGGGCATTCAGGTACAGGCGCATGTCGTCGATAATGCGCTTGACCGTGGCGCGGGAGCATTCCAGCTCCTCCTCCAGACGCCGGCGCGAAACCGGCTGTCGCGCCGCCTGCAGGATGCGGTTGAGCTCGAAAATGCGGTCGAAGCGGTCCATTCCGGCGCCTCGAGGCGGTGCAGCCTTCGCGGTTACCGGTTCCGCATCAGAGCGAACCGGCAGCCAGGCTCTGCGGCGGCATCGATTCGGACACCAGGGCCGGCGCCGACCAGAGCCGCTCCAGGTTGTAGAAGTCGCGCACCTTGGGCAGCATGACATGGACGACGACGCCGTTCAGGTCCACCAGCGCCCACTCACCGCCGTTGACGCCTTCGCTGCC
>CAVOGV010000045.1:0-67870 GCA_963695445.1 uncultured Gammaproteobacteria bacterium
CCGAATAACAGTGCCAAATTCTCCAGCTGGCGACGCACGATGAAAGCGAGTAACAGCGATTGCCGACATGAAGCTGCGCTACTACATCCTGTTCCTGCTGCTTCTGTTCGGCTTGGTACCGTTAAGCCTGGCGGTGGTCATCAACCTACCGCTGGTGCTCGATCGCACCGCGCTGTTCTATCAGAAGGCCTATCTGCAAAATCTGCGCGCCGATTTTCGCGACCTCGACCAACACCTGGCCAGCCGCGACGAGATGCTCCGCATGCTGGCGAAACTGCCCGAGCCTGGCATCATCCTCGGCGAAGGCGGCAGCGACGATGAGGTCGACATAGCCCGAGCCCGCTACACCGGCTGGATCAACCAAATGCTCGGCGACCAGGCGGACATCATCCAGATCCTGTTTGTCGACGCCAACGGCAACGAACGCTTCTGGCTGCGCCGCGACCCGACTACCAAGGAATGGCGACCCACCGAGCTGCCGCCGGAGCCACCAAACCGGGGCTTCGTCAACGCCGGCATCAAGCTCCAGCCCGGCGAGGTGATCGTCAGCCGCATCCGCATCAATCCCTACGCGGGTAGCGAACGACCCGCGCCAGCTCATGACGCTGCAACTGGCAAGCCCGGTCGGCGACGGCGCCGGTGCGGACAGACATCCGCCAGGCTTGCTGCTGATGACGATCGACGTCGGCGGGTTGGCCCAGTTCTACCGCGATACGCTGTGGGTCAATAACAACGGCAGCTACCTGCGCCCCGGCGAGCCCCTGAGCAAGGAGCCCGGCGCATTCCACGATTTTGCCGGACTGGAACAGATCTTCGCCGAGGGCAAACTGGCGCTCTGGAAAGGTGGCAACGGCCCGCCCTTGCTGTGGGTGCCGATGTTCCTGACCGAAGAGGCAGAACCCCTCTGGGTGGGGCGCCCGGTCGACCCGTCGCCGCTGGAGAGCTTTCGCGACGCCCTGATCGCCCGCGTCTTGTCCATCGTGCTTCTGCTGGTGGTCGTCGTGCTGCTGATCGCGCGTTCGCTGGCCCGGCGCGCGGAGCGCTTCGGCCAAGAGCTGACCAGCGGCATCGAGACCATCCTCGGCGACGGCAAGCCGCGCCATTTCGCCTGGGGCGGACCCGCGAGGTGCGCGAACTCGGCAAACAGCTCAACGCGCTCGCGCGCACCCACGCGGAGCACATCGCCACCGAGCGCCAGCACACGCGCCAACTCGAACAGTCCAACCGCTACAAGTCGGAGTTCCTGGCCAACGTCAGCCACGAATTGCGAACGCCGCTGAACTCCATTCTGCTGCTGTCGAAGATGCTTGCGGCCGAAGAATCCGGCGTTCAAGGCGGAGCAGCGCCGCCAGGCGCAGGTGATCAATGAGGCCGGGCGTGATCTGCGGGCGATGATCGACAACATCCTCGACATCTCACGCCTCGAGGCGGGGCCGGTGGCCCGTTCAGCCTGGAATGGGTCGAACTCGCACCGATGCTGCAGGAGCTGGTGACGATGGTCGGCCCGATCTTCAGCGAAAAGGGCCTGGCGCTGCGTGTGGAGAGCGACCCCGGCGGCGGCGCCGCGCATCTACAGCGACCGCGACAAGCTCCGACAAATCCTGAAGAATTTTCTCTCCAACGCCGCCAAGTTCACCGATAGCGGTAGCGTCGACCATCGCGCTCGCGCCGGACGCGGGCACCGTGCCTGCTGCGTATTTCCGTGACCGACACCGGTATCGGCATCCCACCGGGCAAGGAGCAAATCATCTTCGACGCCTTTCAGCAGGCGGACGGTTCCACCCGACGACGCTATGGCGGCACCGGCCTTGGCCTGTCCATCAGCCGTGAACTCGCGCGTCTGCTGGGCGGATACATCGACGTCGAGAGCAGCCTGGGACAGGGTTCATGCTTTTCGCTGCACCTGCCGCTCTCGCTCGACCCCGACGACCTGGACGCGGTCGAGATCATCGAACGCCTGGACACCCACTCCCATAGCAATGCCGGCGTCCATCGGCGATCGCCGCCAGCCGTCGCCGGAGGCGCGGCAGCCGAGCGGCCTGATCGTCTGCTGATCGCCTGGCGACGTGCCGGCCTGGTGGTCGCCGTAGCCATCGAGGTCGGCGGCGGCCTGGGCCACCACCATGACGGCGAGCGCTGGAGACGTGCAGAAAGTAGAGCCTGGCCGCTGCTGCTGCTGGCGGCACCAGCATCGCCGCTGGACAGCTGTGATACGATCGGCGTGAGGACGGAGGCGGGGCAAGGTGCTCTACCCGATCGTGATACTCGGCGATGTGGACCAGGCGCAGCGCCAGCATTGCATCGAGGCAGGCGCCTGCGGCTTTCTGGCAAAGCCCATTGTCACGGAGACATTGGCGGGAATCCTCGACGACGCGTTGGCGCGGCGGCGCGAGCCAGCGCCAGAGTCTCGGCCTGGCTCGCCGCCAGAGTCAACACCGGATTTGCCAACGGCCCCCAGGGGGGGCGGCACCTCAGCCTCCGGTGGCGATGCGCCTGGCAATCAATGACTACGATCGGGCACGAGGCGAGAGGACGCATGACCGGCGTATCCGGCTACAAACTACTGATCGTCGACGATCACGCGCACAATCTCTACACGCTGCGCACACTGATCGAGAAGCATCTCGATGCAACGGTGTTAGAGGCGGCTTCCGGTCGCGAGGCGATCGACCTGACCCTCGAGCAACCCGACATCGACCTGATCATCCTCGATGTACAGATGCCCGAGATGGACAGGATCCAAGAACGGCCTCGCTGCTAAAGTTGCGCAAACGCACGCGCGACGTCCCGATCATCTTTTTGACCGCCGCCTTCAAGTCCGAGGAGTTCCAGCAGCGCGGATTTGCGGTCGGCGCCGTGGACTACCTGCTCAAACCGATCGACGATAACCTTCTGATTAACAAGATCAGTACCTACTTCCGACTGATCGAAAAAGAACGGTCACTGAACCGATCGCTGGAGCAGAAGGTCGCGAAGCGGACCGCGGAATTAGAGCAGGCACGCCAGTATCTGGCGAACATCCTCAGCCACATGGGCGAGGCTCTACTGGTGCTGAACCCGGAGGGCGTGATCAAGACCGCCAACCCAGCCGCTTGCCGCATGCTCGGGTATATGGAAGCGGAACTGATCGGGTTGTCCATGGGGATGTCTTCGAGGAGGAAGCTGACGAGGAGGCCGGCGCCTTTATGGGTACCTGGCTCGAAGAGGCCCTGATCCGCACCGGCGCACTGGCCAAGATCGAGGCGCGATTCATCGCCCAAAACGGTAAGCGGATTCGATCCTGTTCTCCCGGACCGCGGTCAAGGATACCGAGGGTGCCATCACCGACATCATCTGCATCGCCAAGGATATGAGCGGATACGTTCGCGTCGACGACCTAGCCACTTATCAACACAAGGAGGCAGAAGCAAGCCTGAACCAGACGAACAGAGCGGAGCGATCATGAGCGAACAGACTCCAGCAAACAACCAAGAGGGCCGATATCCCCGAGCCCTCCGGCAATGAGGAGGAAGACACCGCATTGACGGCGATGGCACTCAAGGCCATGGCGCACCCGCTGCGCCTGGAAGATCCTCGGCCCCCTCGGCGGCAACCAGCTCTCCGTCGGCGAGATCGTCGAGCGCACCGGCACATCGCAGAGCAACATCTCCCAGCATCTCGAACAGCTTCGAAACAAGAACATCGTCGTCGCCCGCAAGGAGGCAAATCGGATCTATTATCGCATCCGCAACCATCAACTGTTGGAGCTGATCGGGCATCATGCGCGACGTGCTCTGCCCGGCCAATCTCGACGATCGCTATCCCCGTTGATGGCCGTCTTTCCTATCGGCCACAGGCTTTGACGCGAGGCGGGCTCGGCGCGACCCTGCGCGCCTTTTTGTAATCGTAGGAACCCACCATGCTAGACGACAGCGAATGGTTCACAGAGGTCGTCGACACCGCCGGCAGCGCATTTTCGCTGCGCGTGAAACGCAAATTGCACGAGGAAAAGACCCCGTATCAGACCATCGCCGTCTATGAGACCGCGCACTTCGGCAACCTGATGGTCATCGATGGCTTCACGATGCTGAGCGACCGCGAGAACTTTCTCTATCACGAAATGTTAGCGCATCCGGCGCTGTTTACGCACCCGGCGCCCCGACGCGTCTGCATAATCGGCGGCGGCGACTGCGGTACGCTGCGGGAGGTGCTCAAGCATCCGGGCATCGAGCAGGTTACCCAGATCGACATCGACGAGCGCGTCACGCGGGTCGCCGAGCAGTACTTCCCCGAGCTCACGGAATCGAACGCCGACCCACGTGCAACGCTCCTGTTCGAGGACGGCATCCGCTGGATTCAGAACGCCGATGCCGACAGCCTGGACGTCATCATAATCGACAGCACCGACCCCGTCGGCCCGGCCGAGGGATTATTCACCGAGGACTTCTACCACAACTGCCTACGCGCGCTGAGCGACGGCGGACTGCTGGTGCAGCAGAGCGAGTCGCCGCTGTATCACATGGACATCATCGCTGGCATGCACACTGACCTGCGCGGCGCCGGCTTCGCGGATCTGCGCACGCTGTTCTTTCCCCAGACCATCTATCCGTCGGGCTGGTGGAGCGCAACCATGGCGCGCAAGGGCGCGGCCATCGACGACTTTCGCCGCAACGACGTCGCAGCGCGCGACTTCGAGACCCGCTACTACAATGCCGAGATCCATGTCGCCGGACTGGCGCAGCCGGAGTTCTTCCGCAACCGTTTCGGATCAGAAGCTTAGGCGTCTCCGCGGACACCACGCAATCGCGATAGCGAGCGGCTCCCATAGGCGTGCGGGAGCGATTTGCAATCGCGATGGCCACATCAACCCGCCTCTGCAAATCTGATCTCGACTGCAGCCGCTTCAGCCTTCCGCATAGCGGGTGGCGACGATAGAGGCCCTCAGGCCGCGGCCGCGTCCTTGTCCTCAATCTTGCGGATCAGCGGGTACAGATGCTCCGTCTCCCGCTGGATGCGATCCAGCACCAGCCCGAACATCTGCTCGGTCTCCTTGAGGAATTCGCCATGATCCCGGATGGTCAGGTGGCGACGCGATTCGTTACACCAGTCCTTCAGATACTGATTGAAGATGCGTTTGATCTCGGTGGAGCCAGACAGGAAACGATCCGCGGTGTTCTTGATGGCCTGATCCGGATATGAGATCAGCTTGCCGCACAATTCCCGGTCCACCAGCTCAATATGCTCCTTCACCTTGGTGCTGTACTCGAAGAAGACGTCACAGGCGGTCTCGGTATCGCAGATCTCGCGATTTTGCACCAGATACAAGAACACATTCGACAGCTCGGTGATCTTGTGATTCTGGGCATGCAGTTTCGAGAAGGCGGTCATGTCGCGGTATCCTCCGAAGGAAGTCGTTTGTCATTGTTGGCGGGGAATGCCTGCCCCTCGCTCTCTGGGCGCGTCGCCCGCGAGTCCTGGGCCATGCAAGGTAATTGCCCCACCGATCACAGAGTCAATGGATAGGATTAACACAAGTAAGGTTATGGCTCAAGCGAGCGCTACTACCGCCCGGCAGCCCAGTGCAGACCCTCCACAGGCGTTGCCGAGGCCGGATACAACTCCATCGCCAGACAACCCCTGATGCAACCGGCGATCACGTCCAACGTGACCGCGGACAGCGTCTGTCACGATTCGATCATTGCTTCCAGCCGCTGCCCCGGCGGCACCATCGGCAGCACATTCTCCGCCTTGTCCACCCAGACGTCGGTCAGCACCGGTCCATCATGGGCCAGCGCTTCCTCCAGCGCTGACCGCAGGTCTCCAGGTTGACGCACGCGCAGCGTCTTAAGGCGCGGGTAAACAAGCCGCAGGCCAGTCAGATTGGGCAACTGCCGCCGGCAGCCCTGATCCAGCTCGGTACAAGCCGGATCGCAGTCCTGCCGGCGCGCGAGACAGGTCTCGTAATGGTTGCCGCCGTCCATCATGTCTTCCCACTGGCGGACCATGCCAAGGAAACTGTTGTTCAGCACGAACATCTTCAGCGGAATGCGGTTGGCCACCACCGTCGCCAGCTCCTGGATGTTCATCTGAAAGCTGCCGTCGCCATCCACCAGCAGTAGCGGATGGTTCGGATTGGCATACCAAGCACCCACTGCCGCTGGCAGTCCGAAGCCCATGGTGCCCAAGCCACCCGAGCTGATCCACTGTCGCGGCCGCCGAAGCGACAACACCGCGCCCACATCTGATGCTGGCCGACGCCGGTGACCAAGGTTGCGTTACCAGCCGTCAGCTCCGACAGCAACTCGACGACGGCCTGGGGCTTGATGTAGTCACCCTGCGCGTAGGGCAGCGGCATTTGGGTTCGCCAGTCCTCCACGCGACTGATCCAGTCCGCGTGCCAGGCCTCGCGGCCAGTCTCCAGCGCATCGGCCAGAAATTGATCCAGAGCGTCGCCACCAACGCGGATGGATTGACCGCCTTGTCGATCTCGTTCGGTCCTGGATATGTCCACATGCGCAATCCGTCTTCCCGTCGCGCCGATCCCCTTGACCGCGACTACAATCATCGAAGCGCCCGCCGGGTCAGGATCTGATCGCCGTTGCGCAGGGGACGGTTCTCGTCGGATGCTGCATTCCGTATTCATGCGGGTGATATCGGAAAATCGAACGGCGCCGTTCGCCAAGGCGTTGAAGGTAGTTGTAACAGGCGCGTCCGGAAACCCTGGCCAACCGGCACAGGTCGGCCGCGGCACCGGCATGGATGATGCCGCCGCCGGCCTTCGACGCCCCGGCCGTTCAGCGGCCGCGAGGCAGCAACGATGGCGTCTGCCCGTTCGGCATCAAAGGCGATCGGCTCCCGATGGCGCGGCCGCGAGTGTT
Organism: uncultured Gammaproteobacteria bacterium; assembly: GCA_963695445.1. Classification (GTDB taxonomy): domain Bacteria; phylum Pseudomonadota; class Gammaproteobacteria; order Chromatiales; family Chromatiaceae; genus Thiohalocapsa. Next base: position 6,858 of record CAVOGV010000045.1, read on the forward strand.
CGCCTCGCCCAGCAACGCCCAGCTGACCGCATCCTTGCAGGTGTCCAGGCGGCCCCGGCCTGCCGCTGGCGGCGATCTTCGAACGCCTGGCGCGGGCTGCGCTGGAAGATGCTCGCCCACGTCCTTGAGCCGATACGTTATGCTTGGAAATAGGGCAGTTGACGCCGACGGTGTCGACCTGTCCTGGAAGAGTCGTTGCCGATGGCGAAGCGTCGCTCGCCGGCCGGTGATGAACACCGTCGGCGCCGATCTTTGTGGGCGTCCAGGCGATCGGATGTCATCCAGTTTGGTCGCGCGCCGGACCGGACGTCGCCAGTGCAACCCCAACGCGCCCCCCGGCCCTTGCGTGCCGCGCCTCGGCGGCATGCCCGCCGGCGCTGCCGACGAAGAGGTTAGAAGCGCGGCACCGCCTCTCCGCGGCGCATGCGCTTGTTCCGTTGGCGTTCCAGGGCGGGATCACGTCTGCGCCAGGTGTGGCGAGGATTCAACTCCACGCCGAGATCGCTCGGCGTCGAACAGGACGGCGGCACCGGTACAGGAGAAGGCGGTGGAGACTGGCGTGGCGAACGTCGCGGCGGTATCGATCGTTCCATCGTCTCTGCGCTGTGACGACAATTACGGCCTTGATCCGGGCCAATCGCGCGCCCGCAATTGCTTTTCGAATCGGAGAATCGCCCTAAATCAGCCCGTCACGCAATCCGATCAGCCGTTGGTCGCATCCGCGCGCATGCGCCAGGCGCACGCGGGCATCGATCCCTCGCTGTACACGCTGATCATCCCCTGCCGCTGCTGAGTGGGAGACTGTCGTTTCGCCATTGCCAGGCGTTTCTATCGTTCGTCTCAACATGTTGATCCACAACGAAGTCCACTAGAACCAGCCACACAAATTTGAATGCATGGATTTTCATCAAGCTAGCCATACAGGCCTCCCTGCCAATCATAAAATGGACCTGACATAAATTTTCACAAGTACTCACATTCTCCTGTGGCATTCACTGATGGTGTATCCAATTCGTTCCCCGGTGCACAGAGGTGGTGGACCAAGATAAAATCACTGGGGCACAGACATACCAAAGCAGCGAGGCCTGGGAGCTGGGGCAGGTGATCCTCCCATTGACGAGCCTGCCACCACTCCCACACAAGACAGAACAGCTAAACACCTCATCATCCACCAAACTGACCACATGAGCTCAATTTATATGCACAACATAGGGGTCACAATGTGATGCACCATCGGCCCGAACATGAGCAATCCCCAGTTTGGGCAGAGAGGTAGATCCTCCCTATGACCGGGACATGTGGGTGCACCCAAACCTCCCTGACATCCAGAAGGAAGCACTCGATGGACCTTTTGGCAACAAATTCACTTAGCGAGTTTTTGCATCTCCCTTGAACCTACTTCAAATCTAACTTATTAATCGTCCGGCTGCCGCGCGTTTGCGGCCAGCTCGGGTCCCCGCCAGGTCACTGCAGCGCTTCAGCATAACCTGGACACGTTGGGACGCCCGTTACGTTATGTTCCGATGCGACCTAGCCGCTGCAACACTTTTACAAACAAATGCTTGCAGATGGATGAAGGCTTTCCCTTCGCCGTTGTCGTTGTCGTAATCCAACTATCCGACTACGATTGCGACAACGACAACGACCAACGATGATCCCAGTCAAGCTTGCCAAAGCGGCGCTCACGACTCGTCGGTCTGAGGCATTGCCTCGCTAGCGCTCGATACAGGGTCAGCTTGTCGTGCTCCGTCGTCGATGGTCATCTGATAACGACCGAGCACACTCATGCCCAGCAACCCACCGCCACCCAGCTTGTCGTCGTCGAGAAAAGCGACCTCGATATCGGCGACACGCTGCTCGCCGAGCCAGACGCCCACCGGTTCGATGCCTTCATCGTGACCGGCGTCGGGCGGTCTCAACCGTCGCTTACGCTCAGCCCATCCGCGAGATCCAAGGTAGCGATGGGCGGCGCGGCGAGACGAAGGTATCGGCGCGAGGATATCGATCAGCCAGCAGCTCACTCGATCCGCTTGCGGTCGGAGGTCTACGGCAACGCACGCCAGATGCTGGTTTCCATTGCGCCTCATGGAGGGCAATTGGATGTCGAGCTGGGGCGGCTTCGGATCTTTACGTCGTCGGCGCATCGACCTGGAGCGCGGAGACTCGGGCGGCGCGCTGGGGGCATGGACAAGCAGCACGATCGCCGCGCTCGATGCCGCCGCCGGGCCGCTGGACGATGATGTGATCGAACCGCTCCAGCAGCAGACGCACGCGGCGATACGGGTCATAGCGCTCAGCGCCGGCGCGACGGCGTCCTGAACATGCTCATCACCGTGATCGCGAAGCCATCGCCGACCTACGCCGGCGCGCTTCGACTAGCTGGCCACGTCCGCTCGCGCCGCGACGCGGCAGCGGGAAGGACGCGCCGAGATGCCCGACGGACCGACGGTCAGCCAGACCGGGGCCGTGGGCGAGCCGGCGGAAGATGCTCGCTTCCATCCCCCATAATCTTGCCCTGCAAGGTTCGGATCAGCCCGCTGGCTCTGCGCGAACGCGTCGCCGGAAGCGGTCGATGAACGGCAAGCGCCCCTGTCGCTCCGAATCCCACGGATCGGCGATGATCTTGGGTCCGCAGGGATGAGACTGCTGCCAGTCGTCCGCACCTGTCGTTCCCGCCCTCGGCCCGGCAAGACCGCCTTCCAGTCCTCGCCGGCGCCATCGACGGACACCGGCGACGCGAAACCCCGTGCTCCCGACCCGGTCTTCCGGCCGCGCGTCGGGCGGGAAGTCTGCTGGCGCGAGGCTGCGACTGGGTGGGCTGGCCAGGATCCCCCCGAATGACCGGCGCGCGCTCGACGGACGCCGCCGCACGGCGTCGACCCGACCACTCAGAACCTGCTTCGACCCGCTCCCAGTGTCCACCCGCAAGATCCTGACCCCCTCCATCCTCCCCGCCCCGGATCCGTCCCCGCCGCCGTCGTGCGACGGATCCCTCCTCGTGGATTTTGTGCGCACGCATGGGCAGCCGACTCGCCGCCCAGGGATCAGCACAAAGTCGTCCGCGCTCGCCTCGCCCGTTGCCATTTCCCACTCGTCCGGCAGGCACACGTGGAGTTCGGGTCAACGACGACCTGCTGCGATTTCATGTGCAGAACGATTCACATAGCCGATCATCCCCATGGCACTTCATTTCCAGCCCACGTCCATAGACGTCCTTGAGCCCGGACCACGCGGTCCGTCGTCGAAGCCGGCATCGGCCGATAGACCCATCGAACTGGGCCCTGTGTCGCCGGATAGGCCGCCAGTTCGGAGAGGCAGTTGCCTGAACCTGGTTCTGCCGTCGATCATCGCCATCGCCTGCACCAGCCACCAGATCCGGCAGCGGACAGGCCGTCGCCGAGGGCGCGCTGGGCACGCGGGTCGCCGATGGCCGCCAGCCGGGGTTTGTTCTTCGCCGCGTCGTAGTCGGTACGCGAACGCGGCGCTTTCCCCAGCAGCCACTCGTACAACTTCGGGATCAGGGGATAGGTCTCCTTGAGGTCTGGCTTCGTCGTCCCGCCACCCGGTCGCTGTCGGCCAGCAGCTCGCCAGCTGACCAGCAACTGGGGTGGCGGCCTGTCGGGATACCGGCGGGCCTCCCAGCTCCGCCACCTCGGCCCGGAGAGCGCCGCCACCGGCGGCCCCCTCGCGGCGGCGAGATGGAACCCGCGCGAGGCCGCCGCCGCCGCTGCGCAACAGCCCGTCAGTGCATCAGACAGACCGTGGACAGCGGCCCGTCGTCGATGCGCAACAGCAGAACGTCGTCCCGGCTCAGCGCATCGATCAGACGCCTCGCAGCCGGGTTCCGCTTGCCAGGCCTCGAGCAATCCGGATTGCCGGAACACCGTCCCCGTCTCCTCGACATGGACCAAGCAGGACAGCACCCGCGACAGCACCTCAGCGTCGGCATCGCCGCATTCCAGCAGGGCCGCATCGCCGGCGACCATGGAGGCGGTCCAAGCCCTTCAACGCCTGGCCGGGCGGCGGCTACCTGATGAAGCCGTTCGGGCTGGGCGGGATCCGATCATTGGCCAGCAGCCGCGACCGCCAGGCCCTCCGCCGCCAGGGCGTCGAACCTCATCAAGTCCATGCCCGCGGTCAACGTCGACGACGGCGCTCGCGAGGCATCGACCTGCAGTTGCAGGCGCGACGGCGTGGGCGGCGCCGGCGACCGCCACGATTCAACGCGTCCCGTAACGCCGGCACCTCAACGCAGGCATCAAGAACTCGCTGCGCAAGGTCAGCAACCACGCGGACTCGCGGCATGGAAAGCATCTGTCGCAGCAGGTCGAGAAAACCGCATTCGGCCCCTGCGCCGACAAGCGCGGCCGCAACAGCTCCTCGAGACCATCGATTACGAACAGCCATCGGGCCCCGGCCGGCCGGATCGGCAGACCGCCGAGCCAATACTCTGTCAACGGTTCAGTCAGGGCCGACACCACCGCGGCGCAACCCAGCCGCGATCTCCGAGGTGTCACCGGGAATCGTCGCGCCGCTCGCGGCAGAGCCGCCGGCTGGCGACCTCGACGGGATCGCCGACCTGGTCGGCTGGCGCAGACGACCGCCGGCCAGCGTCCCTGTGTTCGGCCCGGGCACGCTCTCGCGCGACAACCGAACCCAGCGAACCAGCCCTCGACCCGGCTGGGTCTTGCCCTGCACGCTGGCGCCGGCGACGATGGCCCGCGCGCCTGCACCAGCTCCTGGCCCGACAGCCGCAGCAACTGCCGCGTTTCGAGACCACGCCCCAAAAAGATCGGCGCATCGGCCACCTGAGACGCACGGAGCAGGATAAGGTTCGAGCGGCGCCGCAGCCGGCGTGGGCTCAGCCCAATAACCCCGCCAGCAGCGAGCCCAGGGATAGCGCAGCGATAGCGGCTCGCCCGGTCGAGGGCGAGCACCAGGAGCACGTGAACGCTGAGGCCCCACCACCGGCAGCAGCAACGCCTCGACGGAGTGCGCAACGGCCACGCCGTCCGGGTGGCGTCACAGCAGCAGCGGCGTGGCGAGAAAGAAGCATGAGCCACGTTTCTCCGGCCTTGTAGGGCTCTTCTCGCCCGTTGCAACCAGCCACCTTGAGCACCAGGTCCCACAGCAGATCATCGGCAGACACACGACGGCGTCCGCCTGGCGCCCCGGATGTGCATGTCCACCACCCACACGCACGCGTCCTCGGGCTGGCTGCCTGACCATACCGCCAACTCTTCCTCCTCCGCAGCAGCTTCCCTCCGCTCAACAGTGAGCCCCTAGCCAGCAGGCCTAGATCATCAGACAGGGACGATACGGCTGCTTGACTCGCGCTCAGATAGCCACCGCAACGACCTCGGACTACGAGGCCGCGTAGGTGCTGGCGGTTACCACGTCAACGTCGAAATAGTTACACCATTAGTAGGTCGAGCCACATATGCTAAGATCGTGGGCGTTCGGACGTTTGCGCCGCGTCCGCGACCGGCGAGTGGCATCGGCCGCACCACTTGGCGACTCAAGCACGCAGCTGATATAGTGCTCGACTTTCGAGCGATTATAGGGCGGCTTCCTGGATAACCGGACCGCCTTTTGTGTTTTGAAAGCGACTTTCGCCCGCACGAGTTTTGGCAGTACGCGTCGATGGCTGATCACCTCATGGCAACTTATGGCCGGCTTCCCGTCGCGTTTACGCGCGGCGATGGGGCGTGGCTATGGGATAGCGACGGCAAGCGCTACCTCGACGCGCTATCCGGCATTGCGGTCTGCGGGCTGGGCCATGCCCATGCAGCCGTGCGCGACGCGCTGTGTGAGCAGGCAAGTACTCTGATCCACACCTCCAACCTGTACCGCATTCCGGCGCAAGAGGAACTCGGCGACCGGCTCTGCGCCGCCGCCGGCATGGATCGGGTGTTTTTCTCGAACTCCGGTGCGGAGGCCAACGAGGCCGCCATCAAGCTGGCCCGGCTGCACGCCCACCGCAAGGGCATCGACAAGCCCGAGGTGCTGGTGGTGGAAAACAGCTTCCACGGCCGCACGCTGGCAACCCTGACCGCCACCGGCAACCGCAAGGCCCAGGCGGGTTTTGAGCCACTGGTGCAGGGCTTTGTCCGCGTGCCCTACGACGACCTCGACGCGGTAGAGACCGCCGCCGCCAATCGCCCCAGCATCATCGCCGTTCTGGTGGAGCCGATCCAGGGAGAGGGCGGCGTCGTCGTCCCCGCCGATGACTACTTGGCCGGACTGCGAGCCATTTGCGACCGCCACGGTTGGCTCCTGATGCTCGACGAGGTTCAGACCGGCATGGGTCGCACCGGGCGGCTGTTCGCCTACCAGCACGCCGGTATACTGCCCGACGTCATGACCCTCGCCAAGGGCCTCGGCAACGGCGTCCCGATCGGCGCCTGCCTGGCTCGCGGCGCCGCGGCCGACGTGCTCGGCCCTGGGTCCCACGGCTCCACCTTCGGCGGCAATCCCCTTGCCTGCCGGGCCGGCACCGCGGTGTTGGACGTGCTGGCAGTCCGAACAGCTCACCGAGCGCGCCGCCACCGTCGGCGTGCGAATCCTCGATGGCTTCCGCGAGACACTCGATCGCGTTGCAGGCGTGGTTCAGATCCGGGGCCGCGGGTTGATGATCGGCATCGAACTCGACCGGCCCTGCGCCAAACTCGTTTCCAGCGCCCTCGCCGCGGGCATGCTCATCAACGTCACGGCCGGGTGCGTCGTGCGGCTGTTGCCGCCACTGATCATCGACGACGAGCAGGCTGACTGCATCATCGATACCGTCTCGCGGCTGATCCGCGAGTTTCTTACCGGCACCGAGTGAGCCCGGCCTGGGAGCCGAACGCGATGAACCAGCCGCCGCGCCATTTTCTGACCCTGCTCGACTTGCAACCGCAAGAGGCCCAGGACCTGCTGCAACGGGCCATCGAGCTGAAGCGCATGGTAGCAGAGGGCGTCAGCTACCTACCGCTGGCCCAGCGCACGCTGGCGATGGTGTTCGAGAAGTCGTCGACGCGCACCCGGGTGTCGTTCGAGACCGGCATGGCCCAATTCGGCGGCCATGCCTTGTTTCTGTCTCCGCGCGATACCCAACTGGGTCGTGGTGAGCCGGTCGAAGACAGCGCCCGCGTGCTATCACGCATGGTCGATGCCGTGATGCTGCGCACCTTCGACCACGCCATCGTCGAGCGCTTCGCCGCCCATTCCCGCGTGCCAGTCATCAACGGGCTCACGGACCGATTCCACCCCTGCCAACTGCTGGCGGACATGCAGACCTATTTGGAACACCGCGGCAGCATCCGCGGACGGACCGTCACCTTCATCGGTGACGGCAACAACATGTGCCACTCGTACATCAACGCCGCGCGCCTGTTCGACTTCCAACTGCGCATCGCCTGCCCGCCGGGCTTCGACCCCGAGGAAGACGTGCTGAGCGGGGCGCGCGACCGCTGCACCCTGCCCCGCGACCCACTCGTCGCCGCGCGGGACGCCGACCTGGTGGTCACCGATGTCTGGGCAAGCATGGGCCAGGAAAACGAGCAAGACGACCGGGCAACGGTCTTTCGAATGTACTGCGTCGACAGCGCCGTCATGGCCGCGGCCAACCCGGACGCCCTCTTCATGCACTGCCTGCCCGCGCACCGCGGCGAAGAGGTCAGCGCCGAGGTCATCGACGGCCCACAGTCGGTCGTGTGGGACGAGGCCGAGAATCGACTGCACGCGCAAAAGGCCTTGCTGGAACTGCTCATCGTGGGCGGACCACGCTAGCCGACGCGCACCACGACAATCCGTGCAAGCGGCCAGCCACGCCGACGGTACCAGGTCGGAACAGCCGCGGATGGCCCGCGATCGCGGATCACGTATCAAGCCGACCCGCGCAAGAGGACAACTGCAGTGACACGCCTTCTGCCAGCACTGCTGCTCGCCGCCATGTTACCTGTCGCCGTCGTGTACAGGCCGAAACGCAGTACGTGACCGACCAGTACGACTTCAACCTGCGCGCTGGCGAGAGCACGCGCTTCAAGATCACCAGCACCCTGCCCAGCGGCACGCCACTGGAGATCCTCAGCGTCAACCCGAAAAGCGGTTACGCGCACGTGCGCACCGAGGACGGCGAAACCGGCTACATCCTGACACGCTATTTGCAGAAAGAACCCGCCGCACGCGGTCAGCTCGCGGCAATGCAGTCGCAGTTGCAAGAACTGCAGCAAGCCCCCGATAAACTGGCCGCCAAACTCAGCGCGCTGCAGCAATCGCAGCAGACGCTGACCGCCAATTACAAGACCCTCGAACGCAATAAAGAACAGCTGGAGCGCCAACTGGCGGAAGTCCGCCACGCCTCCGCCAACGCCGTACGCATCAATGAAGAACGCCAGCGACTCCAGGACCAGGTCGCCGAGCTAATGGAAACGGTCAGCGACCTCGAACACCGCAACCTCGAACTGGCCAACCACCGCGACCAACGCTGGTTCCTGATCGGCGCCGGCGTCGTTGGTGGCGGCATCCTGCTTGGCCTGATCCTGCCCAACCTGCGCCTGCGCCGCCGACGAAGTTCCTGGGGATCATTGTAGGGCGCTAGCAGCGAGCCCGCCGGCCGCAACTGCAACCAGGCATCGTCGCCCCTAAGCAAAAGCCCCCCGACGGCTCCGCAAAAGAAAAAGGCTCACCGGGATTAAGCGGTAAGCCTTACTAGAAATGGTGCCCAGGGACAGAATCGAACTGCCGACACGAGGATTTTCAATCCTCTGCTCTACCAACTGAGCTACCTGGGCGTTATCCGTGCAAAGGGGAAGACAGTGTTCGGCTCGCGCTGAGGGCGGGCGGGACCGGGCTGTCGATACTCGTTGCGAGTTGGCATCGCGACGAAGCCGCGTATTAAAAGGGATTGACCGCCCAGCGTCAAGGATAACTGCGCAAAAATCCGCACTGACGGGTTAAACACTCCAGAACCCACCTGGCCCTATCGCACCTGGCCGAATCGCAGCCGGACGTCGATGCTCCGTCACCGACATTGGTGTCAAAGCCGGAAATCCGATCAATTCGAACAACTGATTTTCTGTTACCTTTCCACGCCCATCTGAGGGAACTTTTTACAACTACGCCTGACGCGGAGGGCGTGATGCGAATTTTCAACCAGATCGGCCTGGGCCATCTCAAGGGCGACCTGTTCGGTGGCGTAACGGCGGCGGTCATCGCGCTGCCTATGGCATTGGCGTTCGGTGTCGCGTCCGGCGCCGGAGCCGAGGCCGGTCTGTATGGCGCGGTCTTGGTGGGTCTGTTCGCGGCCTTGTTCGGTGGCACGCCAACGCTGATTTCAGAACCGACGGGACCGATGACCGTGGTGTTCACGGCGGTAATCACGACCATGATTGCGGCGGACCCCCAGCATGGTATGGCCATGGCCTTTACCACGGTCATGCTGGCGGGCGTCTTCCAGGTGCTGTTCGGCGCGCTCAAGCTGGGCCGTTACGTGACCATGATGCCCTACACGGTCATCTCCGGCTTCATGTCTGGTATCGGCTTCATTCTGATCATCATCCAGTTGCCGGCGCTGCTGGGCTATGCGTCGCCAGGCGGCGGCGTGCTTGGCTCGTTGCAGGCGTTGCCCGAGCTGGCGGCCAACGTCAAACCGGGCGAGCTAATGCTCGGTGTGCTCGCCCTGGCCATCCTGTTCCTCATGCCAAAGCACTGGCGTCGCTTCATGCCGCCGCAACTGCTGGCGTTGGTCGCCGGCACGCTGCTGGCGATGGTCGTGCTTGGCGGTGGCGACTACCGCGCCATCGGCGAGATTCCGGGCGGCCTGCCTTCCATCCAGGTGCCTACCTTCAGTGCCGACCAGTGGCAGACCATCCTCGTCGACGCATTGGTGCTGGCGATGCTCGGCGCCATCGACGCGCTGCTGACTTCGGTCATCGCCGATAGCCTGACGCGCACCCAGCACGATTCCGACAAGGAGCTGATGGGCCAGGGTCTAGGCAATCTGGCATCGGGCCTGTTTGGTGGCCTGCCCGGCGCTGGCGCCACAATGGGCACGGTGGTCAACATCCAGACCGGTGGACGTACCGCGCTGTCGGGCCTGACCCGTGCATTGATCCTGGCGGTGGTGGTGTTTGGCGCCAGCAGCGTGGTGGAGACCATCCCGAAGGCCGTGCTAGCGGGCATTGCCATCAAGGTCGGCATCGACATTATCGACTGGGGCTTCCTGCGGCGCGCGCACAAGGTTTCGATGCGCGGTGCGCTGATCATGTATGGCGTCATCGCGATGACCGTCTTCGTCGACCTGATCACCGCGGTAGGCATCGGGCTGTTCGTTGCCAATATTCTGACCATTCGCCGCCTCGCTGACCTGCAGTCGGAGGAGGTGCGGGTGCTCGGCCTACCCGGACAGGACGACGGCGAGGAGTGCGACAATGCACTGCCGGAAGAGAAGAAGATTCTCGGCGACCCGAGCAACGGCGTGGTCATGCTGTGCCTGAGCGGACCGCTCATCTTCGGTGCCGCGAAGGCCCTGACGCGCCAGCAAAATGTCCTGGTAGACGCACGCAGTCTGGTCATCGACTTGACCGATGTACCGCATTTGGGCGTCACCACGTCGCTGGCGCTGGAGAGTACGATCCATGAGGCCACGGCCCACGGCTGCCGCGTCTACCTGGCCGGAATCAACGAGCAGCCGCGCAAGCGTCTCGAGAGCCTGGATGTGCAAAAAGTAGTACCGGCGGAAAATTGGATCGTGAAACGCGTCGACGCCCTCAAGCGAGCGGTCGCTGACCGCGCGGGCCAGGCCAGCAAGCCAGTCTGATCCGGAGCGACAAACCCGGCGCAGGGCGCGGTTGCCGCATGCCGATGTCAATGCGGGCGACCCCGCCTGTTGCGGTAGAATTGACGCACCGCAGCAAAGCCGAATGCACGCCATGCCCCCCGAGTCCATCACGCCGGCGCCCCCCCGGAGTCAGGCCGCCTCGCCGATCGCCGGCCTAAGCAACAGCCGGCTCAGCAGCCCGATCGACAGTCAGAGCCAGCCGCCTGCCAACCGCATCCGCGAGATCCCGTACAACTACACCTCGTTCTCGGATCGCGAGATCGTCATTCGCTTTCTCGGCGAGACTAACTGGCTGTTGATCGAAGAACTGCGCGGCTCGCGGCGTACCGGACGTTCGGCGCGCATGCTGTTCGAGGTGCTCGGCGACATGTGGGTGGTCACCCGCAACCCTTACCTGCAAGACGATCTGCTGGAAGACCCCAAGCGCCGCGCCCTGCTCTTGGCTGCGCTGAACCACCGTCTCGACCAGTTCGAGCAGCGCCTGAACAACAACGCCAGGGCCGCCGATCTGCTCACCGCGGCGCGTGACGCGGTGACGGGATTCGGCGCGCAGTTCGAGCGCGACAAGGCGCTGCGCCAGCGTATTCGCAAGCGCCTGGCCGGCATCACGCGCAAGGACAACATCGACTTCGGCGGGCTAGCCCGCGTCTCCCACGCCACGGATGCCACCGACTGGCGCGTGGAGATGCCCTTTGTCGTCATCTCGCCGGACACCGAGGCCGAGGTCGCGCCGATCGTCGCCGCCTGCATCGACTGCGGCCTGCCACTGATCCCGCGCGGCGGCGGCACCGGCTATACCGGCTCCGCCGTACCGCTGGACGCGCGCACGGCGGTGATCAATACCGAGAAGCTCGAAGACCTGTCGGGCGTCGAGCGCGTCAACCTGCCTGACGTCGACCAGACAGTACCCACCGTGCGCTGCGGCGCCGGCGTCGTCACCCGCCGCGTGTCGGACCTGGCCGATGCCAATGGCCTGGCATTTGCCGTCGACCCTACCTCCCAGGATGCCTCCTGCATCGGCGGCAACGTCGCCATGAATGCCGGCGGCAAGAAGGCCGTGCTATGGGGCACGGCGCTGGACAACCTGGCCTCATGGCGCATGGTCACGCCGGATGCGGACTGGCTCGAGGTGGAGCGCATCGGGCACAACCTGGGCAAGATCCACGACGCCGAGCTGGTGCGCTTTCGCGTCAGCCGCTTCGCCGCCGACGGCGTCACGCCGAAGGGCGGCCCGGAACTGCTGGAGATGCCCGGCAGCGCCTTCCGCAAGCTCGGGCTGGGCAAGGACGTAACGGACAAGTTCCTGTCCGGTCTACCCGGCGTGCAGAAAGAAGGCTGCGACGGCATCATCACCTCCGCCCGCTTCATCTTGCACCGGATGCCGGACCATGTGCGCACCGTCTGCCTGGAGTTCTTCGGCACCGACCTAGACCACGCCGTCCCCGCCATCGTCGAGGTCAAGAGACTTCGTCGACGCCCGCACGGACGTGCAGATCGCCGGCCTGGAGCACCTCGACGAGCGCTACGTGCGCGCCGTCGACTACTCCACCAAGGCCAATCGCCGCGAGCTGCCGAAGATGGTGCTGATCGCGGACCTGGTCTCCGACGACGAGGACGCCGTCGCTGCCGTGGCCGACGAGGTCATCCGGCTGGCCAACCAGCGCGACGGCGAGGGCTTCATCGCCATCAGCGTCGACGCCCGCAAACGCTTCTGGCTCGACCGCGCCCGCACCGCCGCCATCTCCCGCCACACCAACGCCTTCAAGATCAACGAAGACGTGGTGATCCCGCTGCCCCAGCTCAGCGCCTACAGCCGCGGCATCGAGCGCATCAACATCGAGCAGTCCATCCGCAACAAAGACGCCATCATGGCCGCGGTGCTGGACTATCTGAACGGACCGCTGACCGAGGCGCGCCCTGCCGGCGACTACGACAGCGATGATGAGGCCATCGCGATCCTCTCCGCCAAGCGGGAGGCGGCCATCCAGGTGGTGGACCAGGCACGCGATCGTTGGCGGCAGATCCTGGAACTGCTGGACGAACCGGCCATCGAGCACCTGGACCTGCTGCGCGAATCCGAGCGCGCACTGGTGCACGGAACCGACCGCCTGCTGGACCTGATGCTGCGCCGCGACCTGCGCCAGAGCTATACCCAGGAGGTCGGCAACCGCCTGTGCGAACTGTTCGCCGGCCAGGACATGACCGGCGTGCGCGCACGACTCGCCGAGATCCACCGCCAGACGCGCGACTCCCGGCTGTTCATCGCGCTGCACATGCACGCCGGCGACGGCAACGTGCACACCAACATCCCGGTGCACTCCGACAACTACGCCATGCTGCAAGAGGCCGACCGGGTGGTGGACCGCATCATGGCGCTCGCCACCAACCTCGGCGGCGTCATCTCCGGCGAGCACGGCATCGGGCTCACCAAGGTGCGCTATCTGGAGCCGGACAAGCTCGCCGCCTTCGCCGACTACAAGCGCCGGGTTGACCCGCACAATCGCTTCAACCCGGCAAGCTGGCACCGGACTCCGGGCTCGACGGCGCCTACACCCCATCGCTGCGCCTGGTGGCCCAGGAGGCCATCATCCTGGAGGAGACCGAACTCGGCGCGCTGAACGACGACGTCAAGCACTGCCTGCGCTGCGGCAAGTGCAAGCCCAAGTGCATGACTCACGTACCGCGGGCCAATCTGAACTACTCGCCGCGCAACAAGATCCTCGGCACCGGGCTCATCATCGAGGCATTCCTGTACGAGGAGCAGACCCGCCGCGGCCTGTCCGAGCGTCACTTCGACGAGATGAACGACGTCGCCGACCATTGCACCGTCTGCCACAAGTGCCTGAACCCCTGCCCGGTCGACATCGACTACGGCGACGTCACCATGCGCATGCGTCGCATCCTGGTCGATCGCGGCAAGAAGCGCAGCAGCCCCGGCGCCGCGGCGGCCATGGCCTTCCTCAACAGCCAGAATCCGCGCGCCATCCATGTCATGCGCAAGGGCCTGGCGGAATGGGGCTTTGCCGGGCTCAATCTCGCCAACGCCGTGGCCAAGGGGCTGCGGCTCACCGACCGACCCAACCGGCATCCCGGCGCCAGCACCGGCAAGCCCAACCCGGTGGGCCAAGCCGTGCAGCTGGTCAGCCGCTCGATTCGCGTCGATCTGCCCAAGCGCACCTTCCGCCAGGAACTGGCCCTGGAGGACAAGACCCAGGTGCCGATCCTGCGCGACCCGGCGCTGTTCAGCGACGGGCTCGCCGACGACTCGGAGGCGGTGTTCTACTTCCCCGGCTGCGGCTCCGAGCGGCTGTTCTCCGACATCGGCCTCGCCACGCTGGCGATGCTGTTCGACCAGGGCGTGCAGACGGTGCTGCCGCCGGGCTATCTGTGCTGCGGCTATCCCCAGCGCGCGTCCGGCCTGGAGCAGAGCGGCCATCGCATCACGATGGAAAACCGCATCCTGTTCCATCGTGTCGCCAACACGCTGAACTATCTCGACATCCGCACCGTCATCGTCTCCTGCGGCACCTGCATGGATCAGCTGCTCAAGTACGAGTTCGAGCGCATCTTCCCCGGCTGCCGCCTGCTCGACATCCACGAGTACCTGATGGAAAAGGGCGTCGGCATCGAGGCCGTCACCGGCAAGCAGTACCTCTATCACGACCCCTGCCACACGCCGATGAAGACCTACCAGCCGACCTCGGTGGCATCCAAGCTCATGGGCCAGCCGGTGCCGCTATCGGACCGCTGTTGCGGCGAGGCCGGCACGCTCGGCACCGCGCGCCCCGACATCGCCAACCAGATCCGTTTCCGCAAGCACGAGGAACTCACCCAAGGCATCCAGGCCCTGACCGGCAAGGAGCGCGCCGACAACGGCGAGGTCAAACTGCTGACCAGCTGCCCCGCCTGCCAGCAGGGCCTGGCCAAGTACACCGACGAGACCGGGCTTGCCACCGACTACATCGTCGTCGAACTCGCCCGTCACCTACTCGGCGAAGGCTGGCAGCAGCGGTTCATCGACAGGGTCAAGGACAGGCGGGGTGGAGCGGGTGCTGCTCTAGCAGAAGCAGAGCATGATGAAGGCGATCGACAAACAATGGGGCATTCAGCCCCAGAGGGAGAAGGCACTGATGCTAGCCCGGCGCGAGGTCCCATCTCGTAGCGGTGACTGCATGTAGATCGCGACCATTGCGGCGATGGATTCCAACGCTTCCTACCTGACCCCGCGCGCGGCAGGCGCTGACGAGTCGACTGGGGGAACCGCCCCTTTCCTGATCGCGCCGCCTTGCCTTTCGCGCTCCGCTTAGAGTTCCTGCAGCGCGGCGCGGGCCTCGGCCAGGCTAGGAGCGTCCGGTGCGGCGTCAACCGCAGTTTGCAGCAACGTTCTCCCTTCCTCGATGCGGCCCAATGCGAGGTAGGCCATACCGAGGTGATACTGGTACGCCGGCGCCGTGCCTCCAAGCGCTGCCGCCTGCTCCAACAGTTCCACCGCACGCGCGTTGTTGCCGCTGCGGTATTGCACCCAGCCCGCGGTGTCCAGGTACGTCGGTTCCTGGCTGTCGTGGAATCGTTCAGTGAGCGCGCGTGCCCGCGCCAGGCTTTCCGGATCGTCGGCGCGATGGTCGGCCAGCAGCAGCGCGAGATTGTTGGCGGCCGCGTCCGCGTCCGGGTAGCGCTCGACGATCTCATCGAAGGCCGCGATGGCCGCGTCCTGATTGCCGGCATTCGCTTGCAAAGAGCCGTACATCAGGACCAGCAGCGGATTGCGCTCGGTCGCCGCGATACCGGCCTCGACCGTCGCCATCGCAGCGGCCATGTCCCCGTCAGCGGCCTGCAGACCGGCGAGTTGCTGGTAGGCCAGCGGCGAGCCGGGTGCCTTGCGCAGGGTCGCTGCATACTGTTCACGCGCCTTGGCTGCGTCGCCCAGGGCCAGGTAGACCTGCGCGAGCAGATTGAGCGCGACGACGTTGTCCGGGTCGGCCTCAAGGACATGGGCGAGCTGATCCCGCGCCTGTTCAGGTTGCCCCAGGGCCAGATAACTGCGCGCCAGTGCGAGACGCGGCAATTTTGCCTCCGGCGCCTTGGATAGCGCTGTCTCGAACTGGCCAATACTGGGCTCGAGCTCGCCGCGTGCCTGCAGCACCCGACCCTTTAGATAGTAACCAAGCGCTGACTCGGGACGCGTGACCAACACACGCTCCGCGGTCCGTTCCAGCGCGGCAACGTCCTGCCCACGCAGCTGCACCTGCGCCAGTGCACGCTGGCCGGCCGCGTCGCCGGGTATCTGAAGCAACAGACGTTCGAGCACCTCGGTGGCGGCCTCCGGATCGCCGGCCCTGGCGCGCAGATCGGCGAGCTGCAGATAGGCCGCGCGATCGGTGGGGGCCGCGTCGATCGCCTTTTCCAACGCCTCCTGGGCCAGCGCGGTCTCGTCGCGGCTGACATGGGCCTGAGCCAGCAGCCGCAGGGCGGGGACGGACTCGGGCTCGTTGCGCAACAGCGTGCGCAGGTCCGCAATCGCATCATCGGTCTGTTCGCGCTGCAGCGCGATCGACGCCCGCACCAGCAGGGCCTGGACGCTCTGGTCATCGGCGGCGAGCACTTCCTGCGCCAGCCGCAAGGCCTCGTCGGGCTGCTCCCGCGCCAGCATCAGCGCGGCCAGCCCGCTCCGTGCCTTGAGTCCGGCAGGTCCCGCACCGCTGCGTTCGATCACCGCGTCATAGATCGCCGCCAAGTCGTCGACCCGCCCCGCGCTCCGGTAACGCTCCGCCAGCGCGAACTGCAGCTCGGAGTCATCGGGGCGCGCATCGACCCATTCCTCAAGCTCAGTGGTCGCGACCTGCGGAGACCGGGTATCGGCCAGAAACTGGATCAGCATCAGCCGGCGTTGCACATCATCCGGCGCCGACTCTATCGCCTCCCGCAGGACCGCCTCGGCCTGATCCGGTTTTCCCGCCGCAACCAGGTACTGGGCCAAACGGAGACGCGGCGCAAAGGCGTCTGGCTGATCACCAGCGATTTGCCGGAGCAGTCGGATGACCGCGTCGGAATCCCCGAGCGCCTCGTTTGCCTGCGCCAGCGCGAGTTTGAGCGCGGGCTCGTCCGGATGGGCCTCGACCGCCGTTTCAAGTAGGCCTCTGGCCGCGACGACATTCCCTCGCCGTGTGTTGATCGCGGCAAGCAGCCCCAAGGCCTCCGCGTTCTCTGGATCCCGTGCCAGCGCGGCCTCGAAATCGATGACCGCGGCGTCCAGATCGCCATCACGCTGCTTGATGGCCCCGCGCAATGCCAGGGCCCCCGCGTCGTTCGGATCCGCCGCCAACACCACGTCGGCCTCGGCCCGTGCGTCGTCCTGCTCCCCCGCCGCAAGCAGGAAGGCACCCTTTTTTACCCGCGCCGCGCGATTGTCCGGGTCCAGTTCGACCGCCCGCGTGTAGGCTTCAAGCGCCTGACGCCAGTTCTGCTGCCGCTCGTCGATCCGTGCCAACATGAACCAGGCTTCCGCGTCCTTGGGATCAATCTGCAACACGTTCCTGAATTCGAGCCGGGCCTTGACCAGATTCCCTTGCTCATAGAGCTCCAGACCCCGTTCCAGGTAGGCTTGCGCCCCATCTTCCCGGCCGCAGCCCGCAAACAACAGCGGTAGCATGCAAAAAAGGACACAACAACGTTTGACGACGGATCTCATTGGAGACGCTCCGGCTCTTCGGCGATCAGGTAGTGACGGGATTCAAGTGTCAGCATCCGCGATGCCGGGGTCGCGCATGCGGCACGGCGCACTCGTCGCGGCGAGGCGGATGATCGGCATTGTCGCATGCCAGCACCAAGCGAGCGGGGTTTGCGCGTGGCGTCGCCTGCAGCGCGGGAAAAGTCCACCGCGCCACACAGCCACAGAAAAAAGCGACTCCCGCGGGAGTCGCCTCGTCAGCACGTTGAAGTCAGTCTAGCATTGGCTCAACCGGCGGCTTTCGCGGACCGGCGCCGTCCGATGCCCAGCAGGCCCAACATCGCGGAGCCGAAGAGCCAGGCGGCGGCGGGGATAGGGACAACGCTCGCCGAAGCAACAAGGTAATCGTTGTCGGTTCCGCAGCCTATTACTCCTGTCTCCACACCCGGCTCGGAATACGACCGTGTCAACGAGTGACGTATCGAAATTGGCGATACGTTAACAGAAAGACGTTTCCACTGCTTCCTGGGTGATCGTCGACGTGCCGCCGGTGTTCTCGGCTAGAATCGTAGCGCCAGTAGCTGTGCGCTGAAAGGTTACCGAAAATTGGTCCAGATGCCGTCCGGTGATACCGATATATCCGGCTTCTGCGCCGTCAAATGAACCAATTCTGAACTGACCCGTCAGTTGTGACGCCTTCTCCCTGATTCGGATGTGCTCTTTTTGATTGGGGTCGCTATCGAGCTCGTCGCAGCTCACCGTTCCAATCGCCTGCGAGCCATAGCTCTGTTGTAAGCCTGACTAGGGTCGCACAGGGCCCACCCGCAGTCTGGTCTTTGTCACCGCAGACACCAAGACCCAGTTCATCTTGCCGAAACGGGCAACCGACAAGTGCCGCTCGACCTAACTGACCCCCTCCGTTGTTCACGTTGGATCACTCTGGCCGCTTGTGATCGTCCAGACCGCCGATCTCGACTGGAATGTTGTCTGGATCAACTGAAGAAATCTTCTTCACCGAACCTGGGTCGGTCAGTTCGTAGAAGTTCACGAAGCCGGCGTAAGACGCCGGCGCCAATCCCATCAAGCCTGCGGTCAAGGCCGTTGCAATTAAGGGTTTCGCCATCGTTGCTCTCCTGTTCAGCGACTGAGTGAGCCGTGCGAGCTGTTGCGCCGCTGAGAATTGTCGTGCAGCGCGAGATGCGCCGTTACGCGGGGTCTATCGACTGGGCTGTTGGCGGAGGCCCAAAACCTGGACCTTTTGCAAAAGCGCCGTCGTCGACGCTTTAAGCAACAACCGCGCCACGATTTTTTTTCGCTTAGCGTTGAGTTGCTTAGCAGCGCGCGCTGGAAGCGGTTGGTCTTCCAAACGTCTCAGGTCTGTGACAGCGCGGCGAGCGCTCGCGTGCTGGCTCCTTGCTCTTTCTCATTAAAATTATGAAAAATATGAGTATTTTTTTGACCTGAAGCGGGATCGCCGCTGTAAAATTCTGCTACATCGTCTTGCTCAGTGATCTCGCGGCCCGAATTCGACGTTGGCGGGTAGTTAGCGTCGGGCAAGAATGGGGGATCCCCCTCCGCACCCGTACAGATTCGTTCATGCGAAAGGGGAAAAGGGGCCAGGTTCAATTTCTGCTAGGCTTGTCCAATGCCCCGCCGGACACGTATCCACATCGACGGCCTGCCGCTGCATATCGTCCAGCGGGGCCACAACCGCGCAGCCTGTTTTTTCGATGATCAAGACCGACTCGCCTACCTCGGCTGGCGCGCCGAGGCTGCGCGAGCGCTGCGCCTGCACGCCAGGGGAAAAGAGGGAAAAGGGGCCAGGCTCAATTTCTGCTAGGCTTGTCCAATGCCCCGCCGGACACGCATCCACATCGACGGCCTGCCGCTGCATATCGTCCAGCGGGGCCACAACCGCGCAGCCTGTTTTTTCGATGATCAAGACCGACTCGCCTACCTCGGCTGGCTGCACGAGGCACTGACGCGCGAGCGCTGCCGCCTGCACGCCTATGTCTTGATGACCAACCATGTCCACCTGCTGCTGACGCCCGAGCAGGCCGAGCGCGTGCCGCAGGTGCTGATCTCGGTCGGCCGCCGGTACGTCCAGTACATCAACCACACCTACGGGCGCACCGGTACCCTGTGGGACGGCCGCTACAAGTCCTCGCTGGTACAGGCCGAAACCTATCTGCTGCTGTGCCAGCGCTACATCGAGCTCAACCCCGTGCGTGCCGGCATAGTGGCCGACCCCGCCCACTACGGCTGGTCCGGCTACCGGGCCAACGCACTCGGCGAGCCGGACGCGCTGTTGACGGCCCACCCGCTCTACCTCGCCCTCGGCGCCGACGACGACGCACGACGCACGACGCGCCGCATATTGCGACCTTTTCCGTGGCGCCCTCGACGACCAACCCATCGCCGATCTGCGCCTCGCCCTCAACCAGGATCAACCCATCGGTAACGACCGGTTCTATCGGGAGATTGAAGTAATGACTGGCCAGCGGCGGGAGTTGCGCAGGCGGGGTAGGCCGCGGAAGCAGGAGGAGCCGCCATCCGCCGAGGATTCGGGGCAGGGCGAGTTGCTGCTGTGAATTAATTGAGCCTGGCCCCTTTTTCACTCAGGGCTCATCTTGGACCTCGATGAGGACAGTCTGGAGGTGCCGCGTACCGGACCGGCCCGCGATCTAGCGGAGGCGCCGGCAGGTCGCTGACCAGCAGTGACCTACTTCCGCATCGAAGCCCAGAAATCCGGCGTTGAGGTAGCGGGCGAAGACCGGCCTAGAGAAACGCTCACGGTCGCGAGGAGCGATGATGGCCTTGGGGAAGGCAAGACCCGAACCCCACCGACTAGGCTTGTGGCACTTGGCCGGATCACGGCACACAGGCGGTCGGCGACGTAACACGGACCTGTCGAACGCCCAGCGCGACCAAGCCTGTACCGGTACCCGTTTCGCAGAACGCGATCCGCCTCTCATTCGGAGGATCGGCCTGATTACGGTAGATGTCGAAGGTATAGCTGGGACCCCCATCGTAGTCGTACCGGATGGTCACCACCTGATTTGCGTTATTAGGCAATGCCTCGACAATCGTCCAGGTCCCGATTTTCCTGGTGGGGTCGACCGGATCGTCCGGGCCCTGTGCGTACTCCACCAAGTCTCCGCCCACCTGATGATGTTCCTGGTTCTCCCAGCCGGTGTCATCAGCGTTCCGGACACAAACCATTCTGTCATTGAGGTTGATGCTCTGCAACCAGTTCCCCGCGGGCAAGGAACCTGTACAGTCACCCGCCAAACCAGCCATAGGCAAAATCAACAACAAGACGCCCACCAATAGACAATTCTTCATGAGAAACACCTTGTCACCTCCATAGCGCCCGCACACTACCCTTAAGGTCAGGAACGGCGAGGTCGCAAACCGCATGCCTTTACCGAATAACATTTTCCACCGCTGCGCGCCATGGAGAGCGAAGCGAAGGCACGTAGTCCCGGGTAGGCGTAGGCGCGAGCGTATTGCCGTAGGGGCGAAGGGGCGCTAGTCCCGAAGCCGCGGAGGCAATATGCAGAGCGCATCCGACACGCCGTCAAGCCATTTGTGGGCACAGTCGCGCCCGGCGGACCGACGGGGAGTCGGGTGCGGCTGGGACCGCAGGGCGAACCCGGGCACAGAAGGCGGTCGCCCTGCGCGAGTCCCGGCGGCGAGGGATCGACCCGCCGGGTATCACGAGCGCAGACGCGACTCTCCGGCACGACCCCAAGCCTTCTGCGCAAAGAGATGCCGTGGCCAGAGTCGCGCGTGTCGTTGTCTCCGGATTCCCTCATCACGTGACGCACACACGCGGAAGGAAAATTAAGGAGATTCAAGCGTCCCTCCGTCTCCGCCGCGTGAACCGTGAGTCTAGGTGAAGCGCGCAGATAGATCAAGACCCCACCACGGGCTCCGCTTCCCCGCCTTCCCCGTTTTCCCCGTTTTCCCCGTTTTCCCCGCCTGCCCCGCCTGCCCCGCCAAACCGACACAGTCGGCGCTCATCATGTCACATTTTCAGTGAATGTTTCGCGCGTCCCGCCAACTCGCTTTTTAACGACCACGGAAAAGATGATGCGGAGCCGGTGGAGCCGTTAGCGATTAATGCACCGATTCACCTTCCTTCAGCATAGGTTTCCGGCTCTCCATGAGAACACCCAGTAGTGCGGGCAATGATGTCCGCGGCCGCGTATACAATGCGTTCTTGCGCTCGACAGGCTTGCTCGTGATCTTGGCGGCTGCGTTGATGGCAACACAGTCCCAAGCCGCATTAGTGCTGCCGACCCACATCACAACCTCGGTACCGGCCGGAAGCAACAACCCCGCAAGCGGCGCCTTTACGGACGATGTCTTTCTCGAATCGCTCACATTCGCGGGTGCGACCTTTACAAGCGGCGCGAGCTTCAGTGCCGTAAAGGATTTCGTCGAAGAAGAAAAGAAGAAAAGGGGCCATATATGGTCCGCCCCGCGATGCAAGAGCAAAATCGCCGATCAGCAGAAGGAAACGTTGCGGCCATATATCCGGCATCGTTAGCGGGATCATGATCGATCCCCGTGCCCTAGATGGAATTCGCGTACCTCGCCGTCCTTAATCAGGCTCTCAGTCTCAGCGCGAGCTGGCTTTGGCCCCTTCCAGGTTTTCAGCAAGGCGGTCGTGCCTTTCTATGCCATCACAGTGAATGTCACTCTCAGCAACTCGTGGTGTAGGAACTCGGTGAGTGCCCCCCTGGAGGGCGGGTTAACGGTTCTCGATGGTGGTCTTGCGAGCGTCAAGCCGTCGCGGCAGCTCCCTTGGCGAGCGCGCCGCGCGCCGGATCGAAGGTCTTCCCGGTGGTCATCACCGCCCAGGCAATCCGGGCCAGCTTGTTGGCCATTGCCACATTGGCGACGTTCGGATGCCGGCGCTGTTTCAATGCGTGCGCCCAGCGACTGGTGGCGTCGTCCTTGCGTTCGTACCCAGCGCAGCATGGCGCGGGCGCCGTGGATCAACAGCTGGCGCAGATAGACATCGCCACGCTTGCTGATCCCGAGCAGCCGCGGTTTCCCGCCGGTGGAATGCTGTCGTGGCACCAGCCCCAACCAGGCCGCCAGCGCGCGGCCGTTGGCGAACAGGCGCCAATCCTCGCCCAGCGTGGCGAGCAACGCCGTGGCCACCAGCGGGCCGATGCCCGGAATCGTCATCAAGCGCTGCACCGACTCACTGGTCTCGGCAATCGCCTGGATTTGGCTGTCATAGTGGGCAACGCGCTCATCGAGGTGACGCAGCTCCTCAAGGAGTCCTTGCAACTCGGCACGAAACCGCTCGCTGAGCCCGTTGCTCGCATCCTCCAGGATCTCAGGCAGGCGCGACATCGCCGCCTTGCGCCCCTGGGGCATGACGATGCCATATTCGGCCAATAGCCCGCGTACCTGATTGACCAGCGCGGTGCGTTGTGAGACGACCTGCTCGCGCATCCGATGGGTCGCCTGAATGTCTTGCTGCTCGACGCTCTTGACCGGCACAACGCGCATGCGCGGGCGTTGGGCCGCCTCGCAGATGGCCTCAGCGTCGGCCGCATCGGTCTTGTGCGTTTTCACGAAGGGCTTGACGTGTTGCGGCGCGATCAGCACGACCTCATGCCCCAGTCCCTGGAAGGTCCGCGCCCAATGATGCGCGCTGCCGCAGGCTTCCATGGCGATGCGGCATGACGGCTGTTGGGCGATGAAGGCACTCAGCGCACGGCGCGCGAGCTTGCGGCTAAAGACAACCTCGCCTTGGGCGTCGACGCCAAAGACGTGCACGCTGTTCTTGGCCAAATCGATACCGATGGTGGTCACCGGCTCTTTGCTAAACTTTGCCATGGTTTGCTCCGCTACCTCGCTTGACGATGGGTGTTTTCTATCGCCTATTTTGCCCGCTCAGGGCTCGTTTCGGGGAGCGGGGCGGACCATTCCATAGGCTCGTTTCTGTTGATCGGCAGCGGATGAAGTCGCCCAACAAACGGCGGGAAACAGGCGGCGCGCCGGCCTTAACGCTGGGTCGACTCCAGCCTGTCGCCAAAGCTTCCTTGAGATCCCACGTCTTTGCGCGCCCAGGGATGGCTGCGCTGTCGCGTACGCCTGCGGGTTTGCGGTGATGGTACACACCACTCACTTTCGCGCTTCGGTGGGCATCTGAATCGCCCATCAGAAGAAGCGCAGTAGGAGAAAGAACTCGGTCAGTTCGGTGCGCCCAGGATCGCGCTTCGCATCTTGCGAACCAAAAGCCGCGGCGGCGTAGCCGAATCTCGGTTCCTCAGCAGCGGTCGTAGGCTTTCATCACCGGCTGGAGCGCTCGGACTCCGGTCGCGACGGCTCATACGCGATGCTTCCAGTAGTCCGGCGCCCGGTGAAGGTTCATGACCGCCAGGATCAGGATGCCGTCAGGCTCTTCGCTGTACAGCACACCGTAGGGGAAGCGCTTCACGAGTGACCTGCGAACGTCGTCGTCGATGGGGGTCCATGCCTTTGGGAAATCCACGATTCGTTGAATGGTGTCGTACACCTAGATCGCGAAGTCGTAGCCCAGGCCGGGCTCGATGGACTCGTAGTAGTCGATCGAGAGGTTCAGCTCGGCCTCTGCCTCGGGATGGAAGCGATAGCTCATCGCTTGAAGCGCTCCCAGACACGCTCGAACACAGCCTCGCCGGAGACGGCTGTGACCTTGCCGGACCTCAGCTCCGACAGCCGGCGTTTGGCCTCCGTTGCCCACCGGACGTCGATCTCGGACTGTGGCGGGTTCAAACTCCGGAGCAACGAGTCCACCACCAGCGCGCGCTCTTCGACGGGCAACGCCATCGCCTGTTCAATCAGTTCTTTGGTGTTCATCGGTCTTCACCTCGGGTCGGGAGGGCGGCGACATCCGGATAACCATGCTTGTAGCATCCCCGTTCGAGATTGGGACAAGCCTGGATATATCCGACCTTCCGCGGATTCTTGGCCGCGCGTGGCGGATTGGCAAGATCGTTCGTCGACAAGCCACAATAGGGTGTTGACGCGGATCTTATCGGCTATTCTCGGGGCTTGGCCATCCGGAGGCGACTCACACTCGGCGGGCTACTGTGCGAGAGCGGACTGTTTGGCGAGTAGGGATGCGGCTTGGGAGCCCGGGAACAACGGCTGACGGCATGCAGGGCGCAGAGTGCGGCGCCGGGGCCTACCGGGGTCACGCCGCCCCCTCCGCTCCGAGCGTTACCCGAATCTGGATTTCGTCCCAGGGTACGAGCACGTTTCCGGCCGCGTCGTTGTGGATCAGGTCGTGCTTGATGAGCTTGGCGACATCGGCGTGAACGTTGCTGTCGTTGCGCCCAAGTTGTTTCGCCAGCGCGTGGACGGACGTCGGTCCTGTCTGCTGCAGCGCCTCCAGCAGCGCCATGCGTGCCGGTGTGAGCGGGTAATCGGGGTCGTACCAAGACATTTTCGTGGATCTAGCCAACCGTCCCGTGAACTCGGTGCGCTCCATCCAGTTCCTCGTGTAAGCGACGACGAGGAACCACCCATTCTCCGCTCACTCAAGGGTGCCCTAGCTACCCCAGTCTTCAACCAGGCACCGTCGGGAACCCGGCCCGCGGTCCCATCTCGAAACGATCACGCGCATACAGCGGCGGCGACTGCATGTAGATCGCGACCATTTCGGCGATGGATTCCAGCGATTCCTGATGGATACGCTCGTAGCCGTGGGAGGCGTCGATGCCAAAGGCGACCAGCGCGGTGCGCACGTCATTGCCGGCCTCGAGCGCAGCAGCGCTGTCAGAGCGGTAATACTTGAAGATGTCGCGCTGGTGGGGGATGTGGAATTCCTGGCAAATCTGAATAATACGGCGCGTGAGGTGGTAGTCGAACGGGCCGCCCATGTCGGCCATACAGATGGTGGCACCGAACTCGCTGGAGTTCTGGCCCGGCGCGGTCGTGCCGTTGTCGATGGTCAGCATCTCGGCGACGTCCTGGTGCAGCGCCGCCGAGGCGCCGGAGCCAATCTCTTCGGCGATGGTGAACAGCGGATGGCAGTCCACCGGCAATTTGACGCCGCTGTCCTTGACCGCCTTGGTTGCCGCCAGCAGCAACGCGGCACCGGCCTTGTCGTCGAGATGGCGGGAATTGATGTAGCCGGTGGCCGTGACCTCGGGGGTGGTGTCGATGGCAACGAAATCGCCGACATGCACACCGAGCTTGAGCAGGTCGTGGAGATCGGACACGCGTTCGTCGATGCGGAACTCGACGTGGTCCCAACCGCTGGGCTGGCTGTCGATCTCGGGGCCGAACGTGTGACCGGATGCCTTCATTGGAAGGATAGTGCCGCGGTGCTGGCCAATATCGGTGAACAACGTGCAGCGGGCACCCTCAGCAAAGCGCGCGTTCCAGTGCCCGACCGCCACCAGTTGCAGCCGACCGTTGGGCTTGAGTGACTTGACCATCGCGCCAAGGGTGTCGATGTGCGCGACGATCGCCTTATTGGGTCGCGCCGCTTCACCCTTGAGGGTCGCTCGGATGGCGCCACGACGAGTGAGTTCGAAGGGCACGCCAAGGCGTTCGAGCTCTTCGCAGACCAGGTGCACGACGCGGTCGGTGTAGCCGGACGGGCTCGGCGTGAACAGCAGCTTAAGCAGGATGTCCAGTAGGTACTCGGTGTCGATTCGAAGGGCTTTCAAGCGCGGGCCTCGCGGGTGGCTGTCTGCGGAAAGAGCAGATCGACGAAACGCTCGGCAGTGGGCTGGGGCTCATGGTTGGCCAAGCCCGGCCGCTCGTTTGCCTCGATGATGACGTAGTCAGACGTGGTCACGTCAGGCACAAGAAGGTCGAGCCCGGTCACCGGGATGTCAAGCGCCCGGGCAGCCTCCTGCGACGCCCGCGCCAGCGCCGGGGACAGATCCGCCGTGACGTCGTGGATGGTGCCGCCGGTGTGCAGATTCGCGGTCTTGCGGACCACCAGTACCTCGTGCTCGGGCAAGATGTCGTCCATGCCGTAGCCGGCCAGGCGCACGCAGCGCTCGGTCTCGTCGTCCATCGGGATCGACGACTCGCCGCCGGTAGCGGCACGCCGGCGCCGGCTCTGTATCTGGATCAGTTCGTTGATGGTGTGTGAACCAGTACCTACCACCTGCGCCGGGCGGCGGATGGCGGCGGCCACCACCTCGAAGTCGATGACGATGACGCGCAGGTCGTCACCACTGCAAAACTCTTCCAGGATCACGGTCTCGCAGATGCGTTGGGCGGCCTTGACCGCGCGCTCCAGATCGGCGGCTTCGCGAATATCGACGCTGATGCCAGCGCCCTGCTCGCCGCGGGCGGGCTTGACCACCACACGCTTGTGTTGGGTCAGAAACGCCTCTGCCTGGTCGAGGGCGTCGTAGACAGTCTGGGCCGGGACTCGCAGCCCGGCACGACGCAACAAGCGCTGGGTGACGGCCTTGTCGTCACAGCGGCTCATCGCGACCGCGGTGGTCAGTTCGGACAGGGACTCGCGACAGACGATGCGCCGCCCGCCGAGACTCAACGCAAAATAGCCTGCTTTGGCGTCGACGACCTCGATGCCGATGCCGCGGCGGCGCGCCTCGTTGATGATGATGGTGGCGTACGGGTTGAGCGTGCTCTCCGGCTGCCGGCCCATGAACAGCGGCTCATTGAAGGCGTTCTTGTTCTTCAACGCGAAGACGGGAACGCGCGAGAAGCCGAGCTTCTCGTACAAGCGGATGGCGTTCTTGTTGTCGTGCATCACCGACAGATCCAAGAATGACCGTCCGCGCGCCTGATAGAACTCAACGACCTGACGGACCAGGGTTTCTCCAATGCCCGGATAAGGCGCCTGGGCATCCACCGCCAGCGCCCACAGACTGGTCCCGCCCTCGATGTCGCCGAACGCCTCGTGGTGATCGACGCCGTTGACCACGCCGATGATGGCGCCGTCCTGCTCGTCCTCGGCGACCCAGTATTGCAGCACCCGCGAGGTACGCTGATCCCAGATGAACTCCGGGCTCGGTGGCACCATGCGTCGCGACGCATACAATCGGTGCGCGGCCTCGGCGTCGGCCTGGCTGTTCAGCATCCGCACAATGAAGCCGCGCGGGCGCCGATGCGAATGCTGGTAGCGATCCAGCCACAGCCGGAAGGTGTGGGACGGGTCCAGGAACAGATCCTGCGGCGCATAGGACAACACCACGTGGGGGTCACGCAGATACAGGGCGACGTCGCGGGTGCCGGCACGTTCCCCCTGCAAGCACTCGGCGAGCCGCTTCAGGTTGTCGAAGGTCTGCCCGAAGATCAGCCGACCCCAGCCGCAATCCACCAGGGTCTCGGACCAGACCTCGTCTTCGTGACGCGGCTTGTTGTCCCAGCTGCTGACGGACGGCGCGCGCCGACGCTCGAGCCGGTGGTGGATTCTGTCTTTACCTGCCATCTGCTGTCCCCGCTGATTTCCCGTTACTACCGCGTCCATCGTAACCTGCGGCCCGAGGGACCGCGGCCCGAAAAGGAGCGAACCGATCACGGACGGTCCGCTTGGCGCTGGTCAGCCGTCGACTAGACACCCTGCTCCTGGAGCCATAGCTCCAGCAACGCCGCTTGCCAGAGTTTGGAGCCACGCAGCGGCGTGATGTGTTCCTCCGGGGCGGCTAGCAGTTCATCGACATAGTCGCGCTGGAACAGTTGGCGATCCCGGGCACGCTGGGACAGCACCGCATCGCGCATCATGTCCAGCACCTCGCCGCGGGGATACTTCAGAGCCGGCACGGGGAAATACCCCTTGGGTCGGTCGATGACGGAACTCGGAATCACGCGCCGACCGACCGCCTTGAGCACGCACTTGCCGTCGTCGCAGAGCTTGTGCTCGGCGGGGATGCGCGCGGCCAGTTCCACCAGTTCATGGTCCAGGAACGGTACCCGCGCCTCAAGACCCCAGGCCATGGTCATGTTGTCGACGCGCTTGACCGGGTCGTCCACCAGCATGATGAGCTGATCGATGCGCAGCGCCTTGTCCACCGCCGCCTCGGCCCCCGGGAGCGCGAAGTGGTCGCGGATGAAGGCGCGGCTGTAGTCGTCGCCGTGCAGGCGCGGATGCACCGCGCGCAGGTATTCTTCCTGGCCGCGGTCGCAGAACACGCGCGCATAGTCCGCAACCGGGTCCTGGCTGTCCGCCATGGGCGGATACCAGTGATAGCCGCCGAACACCTCATCAGCGCCCTGCCCGCTCTGCACCACCTTGACGTGCTTGGCCACCTCCTGCGACAGCAGGTAGAAGCCAATGGCATCGTGGCTGACCATCGGCTCGGCCATGGCGCCAATGCAGCCCGGCAGGTTCGGCAGCAGCCGCGAGGCGGAGTCGACGTGGATCTTGTGATGGGTGGTGCCGTAGTGCTTGGCGATGATGTCCGAGTATTGGAACTCGTCGCCGGCCTCGTCGCCGACGCTCTCGAAGCCCACCGAGAAGGTATTCAGCCCGCTCTGGCCTTGCTCCGCGAGCAGACCGACGATCAGGCTGGAATCCAGTCCGCCGGACAGCAGCACGCCGACGTCCACGTCCGCGACCAGACGCCGATCCACCGCGGTGCGCAGGGCGCCGAGCACCTGGTCCTGCCAGTCCTCGAAGCTGTAGCTGCGTTCTTCCGGCTTGGTCTCGAACAGCGGCGCCCAGTAGCTATGTTCACGGGTGGCGCCGTCGCGCTCGATGACGCGCATGGTGGCCGGCGGCAGCTTGCGCACGCCGCGCAGGATGGTGTAGGGCGCCGGCACGACGGCATGGAAGTGCATGTAATGATGCAGCGCCACCGGGTCGAGATCGGTGTCGATACCGCCGCCGGCCAGCAGTGCTGGCAAGGTCGACGCAAAGCGAACGCCGCCGGGAATCTCCGCGTAGTAGAACGGCTTGATGCCAAGCCGGTCGCGGGCCATGGTCAGCCGCCCGGTATCGCGCTCGGCGACGGCGAACGCGAACATGCCGTGGAAGCGATGCACGCACTCGGCACCCCAGGCGTGAAAGGCCTTGAGCACCACCTCGGTGTCGCCGTGGGAGAAGAAGCGATAGCCCTGTGCCTGGAGCTCGTCGCGCAGCTGCTTGTAATTATAAATACAGCCGTTAAAGGCAATGGTCAGGCCCAGCTCGCTGTCCACCATCGGTTGGCTGGCATGGCTGCTGAGATCGATGATGCTGAGCCGCCGATGCCCAAGCGCGACGCGCCCCTGCTGGAACAGCCCGCTGCCATCGGGACCGCGCGGCTCCATGGCCTGATTGACGGCGCCCAGGGCGCCCAGGTCGATGGGTTTGTCGTCGAAACGGATTTCACCGCAAAATCCACACATCAGCAGGTCCTCGAACAGGGATTGGGAGAAGGGGTCGGGCGGGTAACAAACCGTCGCAGCGGACGACTCGAATCGTGTTTGGCCCAGACCGGGTCATGCGCTGCGCCGGGCCAACGATCGCAACCTGAGACAGCGTTCGCCTCTGGTGTTTGGATCATGCCCCTCCGAATCTAGTCGGTATCGCCCGCCCTGCTGCGGCAAGGCGACGCGGTCGCGAACGGGGCCTTGCGCAAGCGCCTCATGCACTCACGTGCTGTCGACGAGCAGGTCACCTCGGTCATCAGGCGCCTGTCTACCCCAATAAATATGCGCTACAGTCTAACGAATCGGGCATCCCGCTTCCAGGCAAGGCCCGGAGAGCATTGGAATGCCCTCGGTTCCTTGAGGACGCTGATTCGTTAGCAGACGAGTCAAATTTCACAGTCACGGTGCGCTCGCCGTCCGAAGGGCCAAGCGCCGGGGCCAACGTTCCGCAACGGCGCCGAACAGCGACCAACGCGGATGCGGTTTCCGTTTTTCCATCCTCGCCCCCATTTTCATGTGTTGGCGATAGAGAGAAGATCCGAGCGCAGCCCCGAGCACGACGCCCGACACCCGAAGGAACCAGCTATGTCCCCGAAACCCAGCCTGTCCCGCATGTCCCCTGGCGGCCATTATGCAGACAGCTTCGAGCCCGCCTCCGAAGAGGAGGTCTACGATCCGGTCAAGGAGCAGCTGGTTCGACAGATGCTCACCGAGATCGGAGAAGATCCCCAGCGCGAGGGATTGCGCCGGACGCCGTTGCGGGTTGCCAAGGCGATGGATTTCCTAACCGGCGGTTATCAGGAATCCGCTGAAGAGATCATCAAGAAGGCGATCTTCGAGGAAGACGTCAAGGAGATGGTGATCGTCCGCGACATCGAGTTCTATTCGATGTGTGAGCACCACATGCTGCCGTTCTTTGGTCATGCCCACGTCGGCTACCTGCCCAACGGCAAGGTGGTCGGCCTGAGCAAGATCGCCCGCGTCGTCGACGTCTTCGCCCGCCGCCTGCAGGTGCAGGAGCGCCTCACCAGCCAGGTGGCCAATGCCCTGATGGAGCATCTCGGCGCCCACGGTGTCGCCGTGGTTATGGAGGCCAGCCACACGTGCATGATGATGCGCGGCGTGCAGAAACAGAACAGTTCCACGGTCTCCAGCGCGATGCGCGGGACCTTCGAGGACGATCCGCGCACCCGCTCGGAATTTATGAGTTTCCTGCATAAATAGGTGCCCAAGTAGTCCCCCGGCCGCCATGAGCGCCGGCCGCCTCCGGCGGCGATAGCTAGCCGGGCTCGACGCTTGACGCATTCGCTGCAACCGCCAATGATTGGTCTATCGACAACCAACCCGGAGCCGCAGGACATGTCCGCCATCGCGCACCAACCCCATCTCTGGACGCGGGCAGAATACGAGCGTTTGATCGAAACCGGCGCCCTCCACCCAGAGGCCAGATTGGAATTGATCGACGGAGAGATCCTGGACATGGCAGCGCAGAAGAGCCGGCACAGTACCGCGGTCCAATTGGTGAACGATACGCTGATCGGTGTGTTCGGGACTGGATTCACGGTTCGCCCGCAGCTTCCGCTCGCGATGGACGACTACTCAGAGCCGGAGCCCGACGTTGCAGTCGTCACGGGAGCGGCCCGCGACTACCGCGACGCCCACCCTACCACCGCCCTGTTGATCGTCGAGGTTGCCGATAGCTCACTGGACTTCGACCGCGGTCGCAAGCTCGCGCTGTACGCGCGCAACGGTATCGCGGACTACTGGGTCGTGGATGTCCAGAACTCGAGACTAGAGGTGTACCGCCAGCCGAAGGGCAACGCTTATCAGCAGTGTCAGGTACTCGGTGCCGGGCATTGGATCGAACCGCTATACGCGGATGGCAACACCATCAGCGTCGCTGACCTACTGCCCTGACGATCAAGTCTCGGTTGTACTGTCGTCACGCTCTCAAAATTGCGCAGTCCGCGGGCACTCAAGCCGACATCGGCGCGCATTCCTGATTCAGGGTGGGTTGCCGCAACAGGTCGCCGCGGTGCACGCGATCCCAGAGCTTCTCGTGGAAGTAGTAGCCCATCGTGTTGACGGCCGGCTCGACCAGCGCCACCAGGCCACCAATGACCAGATCGCCCCTCAATGCATAGGTCACACCGAAGGCGACGCTGAAGTGCATAACGGCAAATCTCATGGTCTTGATCATTGCGACCCCCTTGGGAATCGATTGCGTGTGGTGTAAATGATATTTATTCCCAGAAATATTTAAAGCTGATTATTTTGATCTGACCGATCGCTCAAACCTATCACCTGGCAAGAACGCATGGCCCGCTCAGGTAGCGCCGCCTGGTTATGACGGCCGTCGGTCCAACATCACGCCAGAGAACTTCACCTGCTCCAGCCACGCCACCCGGAGGCCAACATGATCGAGCTTCGCGTTAACGGCACCACGCACCAGTTGGAGATCGACCCGCAAATGCCACTGCTCTGGGCGTTGCGGGAACAGGTCGGCCTCACCGGCACCAAGTACGGTTGCGGCATCGGCCAATGCGGTGCGTGCACCGTGCACCTGAACGGCGCCGCCGTGCGCTCCTGCTCGCTGCCGGTCAGCGCCGTCGGCGGGCAGGAGATCACCACCATCGAGGGGCTCGCGGATGGTCCCAACCGAAAGGTCGGCCAGGCCGTGCAACAGGCCTGGCGGGAACTCGATGTGGTCCAGTGCGGCTTCTGCCAATCCGGCCAGATCATGCAGGCCAGCGCGCTGCTGGCCGGCAACCCGAGCCCGGATGCCAGTGCCATCGACAGCGGCATGTCCGGTAATCTCTGCCGCTGCGCCACCTATGCACGCATTCGCCGCGCCATCGAGCAGGCCGCCGAACAACTGGCATGAGCTGACACTGACCCGAAGCCGAGCAGAAACGGGACCATCCGGAGCAACGAGCAATGAGCAACCATCACGTCCAGAACCTGAGCCGCCGGGGCTTTCTGAAGACTAGCCTCGGCGCCGGCGCCGGCCTGACCTTGGGCGTCTGGCTGCCATCGCGGGCCGATACTCCCAGCAACCGGCCGCGTCTCGCCGGACCCGGTATGGCGGGCGGCGCGGACGCAGGCAGCGGCGACTTCTCGCCCAATGCCTTCGTGCGCATCGGCACCGACGACAGCGTGACCGTCATCTGCAAGCACCTAGAGATGGGCCAGGGCACCTACACCGGCCTGCCGACACTGGTCGCCGAAGAATTGGACGCCAGCTGGGAACAGGTCCGTGCCGAGGGCGCACCGGCAAATGCCGGCCGCTACAACAACCTGTTTTGGGGACCGGTGCAGGGCACAGGCGGCAGCACCGCCATCGCCAACTCTTTTGAGCAAATGCGCAAGGCCGGCGCGGCGGCGCGACACATGCTGGTGGCGGCGGCCGCCGAGCAATGGCAGGTGCCGGCGACTGAAATCACGGTCCGCGATGGCATCGTCGGCCATGCCGGCTCCGGCAGGCAATCTGGATTCGGGGCGCTCGCCGAGGCCGCTGCCAGCCAGCCGGTACCGGAGCAGCCCAAGCTCAAGGACCCGTCCGAGTTCCGTTTGATCGGCAACGCCCGGCTGCCACGCAAGGATAGCGCCGCTAAATGCAACGGCAGTGCCATCTTCACCCAGGACGTCCGGCTGCCGAACATGCTAACCGCGGTGGTGGCGCATCCGCCGCTGTTCGGGGCCAGCGTGCGCGGGTTCGACGACAGCGCCGCCCTCGCCATCCCCGGCGTCGAACAGGTGGTGCAGATCCCCAGCGGCGTCGCGGTGCTGGGCATCGACTTCTGGAGCGCCAAGCAGGGCTGCGACGCGCTGGTGATCGATTGGGACGACAGCGGCGCCTTCAAGCAGAGCTCGGACGCGATCCTCGCGGACTATCGCAAGCTCGCCGAGCAACCCGGGAAGCCCGCGCGTCGCGATGGCGACGTCGACAAGGCCCTGGCGGAGGCGAGCACCGTCATCGAGGCCGAATACAGCGTGCCGTACCTGGCACATGCGGCCATGGAATCGATGGACTGCGTCATGGAGCCCACCGCCGACGGCGGCGTGCGCGTGATCAACGGCGAGCAGTTCCAGACCATCGACCAGCAGGCCATCGCCGGGGTGCTTGGCATCGCACCGGAGCAGGTGCAGATCGAGATGCTCTATGCCGGCGGCTCCTTCGGCCGGCGCGCCAATCCGGGCTCCGATTATCTAATCGAGACCGCGCACATCCTCAGGGCCAGCGGCGGCAAGCAGCCGGTCAAACTCGCCTGGACGCGCGAGGACGACACGCGCGCCGGCTGGTATCGACCGCTCTACCTGCATCGGCTCAAGGCCGGTCTCGACGCCGACGGCAAGCCCATCGCCTGGCAGCAACGCATCGTCGGCCAATCCATCATCGCCGGCACCGCCTTCGAACAGGCCCTGATCGTCGACGAGATCGACCAGACCTCGGTGGAAGGCGCCGCCAACCTCCCGTACGCCATCCCGCACCTGTCCTGCGAGCTGCATTCGCCCAAACTGCCGGTACCGGTGCAATGGTGGCGCTCGGTGGGATCGACCCATACCGCCTTCGCCGCCGAGTGCATGATTGACGAACTGGCAGAGAAGGCCGGACAGGACCCGGTCGCCTTCCGCATGGCCCTGCTGCAGGGCCATCCACGCCATCAGGGTGTACTCAAGCTCGCCACAGACAAGGCTGGCTGGGGCGCGCCGATGCCGGCGGGCCGCGGACGGGGTGTCGCCGTGCACGAATCCTTCAAGAGCTACGTCGCTCAGGTGGCCGAGGTGACGCTGGACGGCAAGGGCGGCTTCAGCGTCGACCGGGTCGTCATCGCCGTGGACTGCGGCATCGCCATCAACCCGGACGTGATCGTCGCGCAAATGGAGGGCGGGATGGGCTTCGGTCTGTCCGCCGCGCTGCTCAGCGAGATCACACTCAACGACGGCGCAGTGCAGCAATCGAACTTCCAGGACTATCTGGTGCTGCGCATGGATCGGATGCCGCGGGTCGAGGTGCACATCGTCGCGTCCGCCGAGCCCCCGACCGGCGTCGGCGAGCCCGCTACCCCGGTCATTGCGCCGGCCGTCGCCAACGCCCTGTTCATGGCCAG
This sequence comes from uncultured Gammaproteobacteria bacterium, assembly GCA_963695445.1. Lineage (GTDB taxonomy): Bacteria > Pseudomonadota > Gammaproteobacteria > Chromatiales > Chromatiaceae > Thiohalocapsa. Next base: position 41,812 of record CAVOGV010000045.1, read on the forward strand.
CGGCCAACGGTTGCGCACGTTGCCGCTGAAGCTCGCAGCCTGAACTGCGCTTTCAACGGACAAACCGACCGAAAAGACACTGAAACAGCACTGCGGCGCGCGATATTCGGTAGGGGCGAATTCATTCGCCCCTGCGCTCGCCGCCAGATTAGCCGTCTCTGGGCGAATGAATTCGCCCCTACAGCTCGACTCCTGAGCGGAATCGACCGAAGCGCTTTCCCCTCGCAGCTTGAACCGCACTGATCCCAAGACCGTCGTTGGCATCGCTTTGGAGTTGCACACGCAGGTGGCTCGGAATGGCCAGCGCCGTCTGCTGCTGCTGGAAGGCGATGCCCGTTGGGGCCGAGCCGCGGCGCATGCGATCATTGAGGCCTTTGGTGATCGGCATAACCAATGGATCGGCGGAGATGGCGAGCCAGGCGCCCTACCACCATCGAAGGCGGCCGCACTGCTCGGCGGCGAATGTGGGCTGCTGATCATCGATGCCCATGGCGGTTTCGATGCGGACGCCCTCGGCGCCGCAGCCGGGACACTGCAGGGTGGTGGTCTGCTGCTCCTGCTGACACCAGCGCTCGATGCCTGGCCGGCCATATCGGACCCTGAAACCGAGCGCATCGCCGTCTATCCCTGCGGTGCCGCCGATGTCGGCGGGCGATTCATCGCGCGCCTCGGGCGGTTGCTCACTGCCTCTCCTGCGGTTGTTAGCTGTGCTGCCGACGAGCTCGGCACGAACCAGGCCGCACCTCCAGGATCATCTCCAGAGCCGCGTCCAGAATCCGACCCAGATTCCGGGCCGGAGTCGGCCAGACAATCGGCAACGGCCTGGCAAGGCAAGCCGAATGCCCCGCCGTCGCTCTCGTCGCCGCCGACCAAACCTGCCACCGCGGACCAGGAACGCGCGATCGACGGGGTGCACAAGGTCGCCACGGGCCGTACTCGTCGTCCGCTGGTGCTGAGTTCGGATCGGGGTCGGGGCAAGTCAGCGGCTCTCGGCATCGCGGCTGGGCAACTACTTGCAGACCCGGCTCGGCGCATCATCGTCACGGCGCCGCGCCGGACGGCCGCGGAGTCGGTCTTCCGCCACGCCGAGGCGGTCGCTCCAGATGCTGCGCATCGCTTGCGGTTTGTCGCCCCCGACGCATTGCTGGCCGAGCGCCCGCCGGCTGACCTGCTGCTGGTGGACGAGGCGGCCGGCATCCCAGCCCCATTGTTAGAGCAGATGCTAAGGTTCTACCGACGCATCGTGTTCGCAACCACCGTGCATGGCTACGAAGGCACCGGGCGCGGTTTCGATGTGCGCTTTCGCGGTGTGCTCGATCGCATCACGCCTGGTTGGCGCGCGCTGCGCCTCCTGACACCGATCCGCTGGGCCGCGGACGACCCGCTGGAGCAGTTCATCGACGACGCGTTGTTGTTGAACGCGGAGCCCGCGCCGGATGAATTGGTTACTGCGCGCATGCAGCAAAGCCCTAACCTGGCCGGCGCCGATGAGCTGCTCGTGGAACAACTGGACCGCGACCAACTCGCCGGCGGTGAAGCGCTGTTGCGCCAGGTCTTCGGCCTGCTCGTGCTCGGGCACTACCAGACCCGCCCGGCGGACCTGCGGCATCTACTCGATGGTCCGAACATGCAGGTCAACGTTCTACGCGACGGCGACTGCGTGCTTGCCACCGCGCTTACCGCTCACGAGGGCCGACTGCCCGAGGAGCTGCTGGCGCCGATCTACGACGGTCAGCGACGCCCCCGCGGCCATCTGCTGCCACAGACCCTGTCCGCCCATGCCGGACTGTTCGACGCGCCACGGCTCGGCTGGACGCGCATTGTTCGCATCGCCGTGCACCCCGCCGCCCGTGGTCGGGGGCTAGGCACCCGGCTCGTGCAAGCCCTGGCGGCACAGAGTCGCGCGGAAGGCCGCGATCTGCTCGGCGCCAGCTTCGGCGCGACGCCGGAGTTGCTCCGGTTCTGGCGTCGGTGCGGGCTGCTGCCAGTGCAGTTGGGTAGTCAGCGCAACGCTGCCAGCGGGGCCTACTCAGCCGTTGTTCTCAGCCACCTCAGCGACGCCGGCGGACTGTTTGCGGAGCATGCGCGGCCACAACTCCTGCCTCGCCTTCAGGTGCTGCTGGCTGACCCGCTGAGTCAGGTCGATACAGCAGTGATCGCCGAAGTGCTGCGCGACGCACCCAGCACCGAGGCGGCACTCGGCAGCGCGGACAGACGGGCACTGCTAAGCTTTGCCGGCGCGGCCCGAGGTTTCGACGCTGCGTTGCCGGCATTGCATCGCCTCACGACGAACGCATTGCCGCGGGCATTGGCGTCTGGTGCGTTGAGCGACGCTCAGGCGGCAGCCCTGATTGCCTGCGTGCTGCAGCACCGTGACTGGGCGGACGCGAGCGTGACCTTGGGCCTCGGCGGCCAGAAGGAACTACGAGCACTGCTGCGCTCCGCCGCCGGCACGCTCCTCGACTCTTTGCGGTACGGACCCTCTGCCGCTAGATGAATCGCGCCCGTTACCGTCGCCCCTGCCAAGGATCGCACACGGCCAAGGCTGCGCTATTTAATTGCTTGTGGTTCAATTATTGCCGGAACCACTTTTCCACTCATTAGTACGACATAAATGCTGTACTTTGTCTTCATCAAATCGTTGGCGATTTTTATTAGATAGTGCCAGTGTTTTTCATAGTTCGGCACCGGTCTGATTTCAATTTCTTTTATCGCGCCAAGGTTTTTCGAGGCTTTATTAAACTCCTTGACAGCCTGAATGGCTTCGACAATCGTCAAAGGCGGAGGGTCAATATTCGGGTTCCACTCTGGACTATCACGAATTGCTTTTTTGTCGACAAAGGCGACCATCCTTAGATTATCAAATTGCTCTAGTATTTCTATTTTCGATTGCAGCGCATGTGCATTTGCGCTCAAGATAAGGAAAAAGATGGGAAGCCAACGGAAATATTTCATGGAAGATTTCTCCCGATTGTCGGGTGAAGAATAGAAAGTCTTTCGGAGATAACAAGCAGAATTAGGCTGCGCCGTCGCGCAACCGGCTGATTTGCGTCTGCAGCGGCTCGATGATCGGCGCCAACTTGCGCCGCATCAGACTGCCAAGGGTGGTGGGATCGCTGAGGACGGGGCGGATCAGCCCATAGCCCGCCCCCGATAGCAGGCGCATGGCGATCACGTCGTCTCGGGCCATGGGCAAGCGCTCGAGCAATGCGCGTACCTGGGTCGGCGCGGTTGCTGGATGGACAAATCCATCGGCGTCGGCCATGAGCTCGCCCAGGTTCAACCTGGGCTCGGGGTCGCCATCCCGACGGATCGCGGCGAAGTAGTTGCGCAGGGTATCGAAGGTAGCGGTGACAACGTCCTGATTCGGCGGGTTCCCGAGCACCGCTGAAACGGTCTTCAGGAAGGTCTGCCCGGGCCCACCGACGACGCGCAACAGTAAACGCGCCGCCGCGTTGCCGCCCGCGCATTCCGTACGCAACGCTGATTCGATGTCGGCAGCATCGGCACGCGCGGCAACGGGCTCAGGCAACTGGTCGGGAATCGCGTCCAGAAAGCCCACCAGATAGGCCTGCTTGCGAGCGGATTTCTTCCAGAGATCGTCCCGCCGGGAGTCGTCGAGCAAGCCGGCTTGCAAAATCAGCCTGACCGAGGCCGTCATCTTGTCAGTCTCGGTCTCGAATGGTAGATAATCCAACAGATAGTCCGCCAGTACCGGGCCCATGGCGCTGCCAACGATGCTTGGATTCTCCAGCATGCGGCGCGCATTCTCGGCGTCTTCCATGGCCCACCAGGCGCGCCGTGCAAGCTCTTCGGTCAAGCCGGGGCTGCCGACGGCGGCGACCACGGCCTCGGACTCGCCCAACATCAGGAGCTGCTCCAGGCTCTGGTCGCGCATCTGTCCCATGCGCGTCCAGCGCCTGAGATACACGGGATAGCCCCCGGGCGAGCCCAAGATATGCCCGGAGATCAGCTCCTTGACCAGCCGCAGGTACTGCTCCGGACGACCGCTGGGATTCAAGGTCACCTTCGCCTCGCCCTTGTCAGAAAGTCCGTAGACGATCAGCCTGGACTCGTCAATACGGATCGCCTTGGGTTTGTTGGCGAGCAGGACGTTGAGGCGCAAATTGTCTTCGCTGGAGAGTTCCAAGGGGGTATTGAGAGCGGAAAGTGGCGAGTTTCTCGTTTCGACTCGCCCGGTCTTCTGACCAAATGGCGCGGCGCGATCAGGCGTCCGCAGGGGGCTTGTAATTGGGGTCCTTCGGATTAAGGAAGATGAAGTGGGGCATGCCCTCTTCGATCTCGACATAGTCCATGGTGGCGTCATCGAGCAGCGGCACATCCTCCGGCGACATCACCAGATCGACGCCCTCGCTGCGGAAGCGGATGTCCTCGTCCCCAATGGAGTCTTCGAACCCCATACGATACTCAATGGTGCCATCGGCCGTCTGCGTGGCGGCCAGCCGCAACGACATGCCTTCGGCATTGCCCTGTTTCGCCGCCTTCAACACTTGCTCGGCCGCGGCCGGAGTCAGTTTGAACATACCTGATATTCCTATGGATCGGGTTGGCACGCCACCTGCGCGACGCGCTGTCGGGATGGCCCACCGTCGGGACGGCCCAGGGACCAGACCGCGCCACACGACCGGCAGCGTCGCACGAGCCGCCAATACGCGTTGGACGGCGCTCGGCGCCCAGCAGAGCGGGCTCGGCAGTGTGTGATCAACACCGCATGATAACGCGCTTGCGCCCGCGGGTCTGCCCGCGCAGACGCCACACATCAGCTCCCGTTGCCTGCAGCCGCATCGAGCCGGCTGCCATGCGACCGTCTAGATCGTCGCGCGGATGTAGCTCACGAAACGCTCGGTCCAGCCCACCCCGCCGACGTCCCGCAGATGGGCATAACTCGCAAGCAGGTTGTGCTGCACGATGCCGTCGTGTTTGCCGTCGATTCCGGTGCCGCGCCGTACCTGATAGGCATAGACCCAACGCGGATCTCGGTCGACCAACGCGGAATGGTGAAACTCATGGGCACAGATGTCCCGGTCATGGTCGACCCCGCCAACTGGCCACGGAAACGCGTCGGTCTGGTGTAGCCGGACGTAACCGCGACCCTGGGGACGCTCGTACATCACCACGTCGCTGTCGATGACACCGCACATGTCGGCGTGGCCGCCGTTCCAGCGCAGCCGTTTGGCGAGATACATGAGCCCGCCGCATTCGGCATAAGCAGGCCCGCCGGAGGCGATGAAATCCGCTACCGATGCGCGCATCGACGCATTGTCGTCCAGTTCGCGCATACGGCACTCCGGGAAGCCGCCGCCGATGAAGAGCGCATCGACGTCTGGCAGTTCCCGGTCACGCACGGGGCTGAACGGGACCAGTTCCGCCCCCCAACGCGTCAACGCGGCCAGGTCGTCGGGATAATAGAAGCCGAACGCGTCATCGCGCGCGATGCCGATTCGGACCAGCGGGCCGTCCGGGCGAGGATCCGCGCTTTGCTGTTCCGTCATCCCGACGTCCAGAGTCGGAGCCCGGGCAGCAATGGCCGCGACCTGCTCCACATCGACATGCTCCGCCACCACGGCGCGAATGCGCTCGATGACGGCGTCGCTCGCCCCGGCCTCGTTGCTCGGCATCAAGCCCAGATGACGCTCCTCGATGCCGAGCGCGGGCAGCCGCGGCACGCTGCCGAGCACGGGCAGATCAGTATAGTACTCGACCACCCTGCGCAGATTGGCCGCGTGTCGCTCGCCGCCGACCTTGTTCAGGATCACGCCGGCAATCTTCACCCCGGGATCGAACGTCTGGTAGCCGAGCAACAGGGGCGCGATCCCCCGGCCCATCCCCTGCGTGTCGATCACCAGCAGCAAGGGCGCGCCCAGCAGCTTGACCAGTTCGGCATTGCTGTTGCTACCGTCCAGATCGACACTGTCGAACAGCCCGACATTGCCTTCGACCAATCCCAGGTCCGCGTCGCGAAGCAAGCTTGCGAACGAGCGACGGATCTCGTCTTTCGGGGTGGTGTGATAGTCGAGGTTCAGGCAAGCGCGGCCGGCGGATTCGGTGAGCCAGAGCGGATCGATATAGTCCGGCCCTTTCTTGAACGGCTGCACCCGATAGCCGCGCCGGCTCAGCTCACGCGTCAGTCCGATACTGATCGTGGTCTTACCGGACGACTTGTGCGCGGCAGAGAGGTAGATATGCGCCATCGGATGCCGAGCGTCCAAGGTCGGGCGCCGAGTGTTGGGCGTCGCACGTTGCGCCGCCAGTCAATTACGCTGAAACGAAAGCTTCATCTCACGGTGTGGCGCCGCGCTGTGAATCTTCGCGCGCCGAGCGGGTGGCGCGCGGATTGATCAACAAGCCCAGCGAGCCGCCGGCGTTCGCTCAGGCTGCCCCGGCCATCGCGTGCGGATCGACGTCCTGATCCGACAGTGATTCGGGCAGGAACTGCAGCACCCGCACGCCGACTGCCGTAATCAACATCGCCACGCCAACCCCGCCGATTCCGAGCAGTATTTCCGGAAAGCTCGGCGCGTAGGGGGCGACCTGACCACCGACGTCTCCGGGGGCGCCGAACTCGAGCACCGTCTTGCCGGGGAACATCTCCAGGGGATAGGCCTGACTGCCGACGATGATGACGTACAGGGCCGATAGCCCGCCGACGACGACCAGCCCGCAGGCGGCGGCGATCCAGTTGCGATCCTTGCTCAACTCCGGGTGGTAGATGATCCCCAGGGGCACGAGCCCGCCAACCAATACCCAACCGACCCAGAACAACGCGGTGTAGATGCCGCCGTTGATGAGTAGGAAGGTCTCGATGTCCGTGTTCTTGGCGCCGTACAACTTGGTCAGGTGGTACACCAAGGTGAAATACAGCACCGCGGCAATGAAGATGCCAAGCAGGTTCTTGAGTCGCTTGAGAATCCGTGGGCCGATCGGCCGCTCGTCCCAGTCGAAGCTGAACATGAGCACCAGCATGTAGATAGCCAATCCGTACGCGAACGACATCACCACGAACATCGGCGCCAGGACGGCGGTGTCATAGGCCTGTCGGCCCACCAGGAAGCCGAAGATAGAGCCCGTCGCGGTCGTGAGCGCCAAGCGCCAGACGAAGGCAAAGGTGCCGACCGGCTGCGTCAGGTGGTTACCCTTGCGCTCGGCCATGGTCCAAAGGTAGGCGATGACAACCGCCAAGAAGCCGGTATACAGGAAGATATTCCAAGCGAAAATCGAGCTGAAATTGTAGTGAGTCATCGCCACCACGAGTCGGTCTGGTCGACCCAGGTCAAGCACCAGCACCAGCAATCCCCCCACCAACAGCGCCGCCGCCAATAGGCCGGAGAGACGTCCGAGCGGCTTATAGGCCACCTTACCGAAGACGCTGCCGATGGAGGCGACGTTGAGCGCCCCAGAGGCCGCCACGATCAGAAACACCGCAAAGACGTGGGGCGTGCCCCAGACCACGGAGTTGGTCATACCCGTGACCCAATGCCCCTGATGCTCCATGTACAGCGCGGCCGCGCCACCGATGCCAATGATCACGGCGAGGATCGCAAGCAGGCCCCAGTAACGCTCGGGGGCGATGCGCCATTCCCGGTAGACGATTCTCTTCATAACGGCTTCTCTTTGACTGCTGCCTCAATTCGCCGCGGCGAGCAACGGTTGGTGGATCGCCATGCCCAATTGCCGCACTGGGCGTCAAACGCCGGCATAGCGCACGCCCGTATTCAGGGCCAGGTCGTCGCGAATCTGACGGTTTGGTTGTGCGCCCAGCGCTTGGCGCAGCGGGCCGTTCGCGTCCTTCAGATCGCCAAAAATGATGGCGTTGTGCCCTTCCGCTGCACATGCCTCCGCGCAGGCGGTGGTGGTACCACCTGCATCGAGCCGATGCGCGCACAGGTTGCAGCTCTCGACACAACCCTTCCCGCGAGGCGCTCGGGTAAGCTTCTGATCGACCTGCTCGTGGATGAACGATCGGGCCTTGTACGGGCACGCCATCATGCAGTAGCGGCAACCGATGCAGGTGTGACGGTCGACCATGACGATGCCGTCGGCGCGCTTAAAGGACGCGCCGGTGGGGCAGACATCCACGCAGGGCGGATTCTCGCAGTGCTGACACATCAGTGGCAGGTTGGTCACATGCCCGCTGACGTTGTCTTGTAGCCTGACCTTGCGAATCCAGATCGCGCGCTGATTCTGCCACTTGTTCAGGTCGTCCCCGAGGGGCTTGGCCTGCAGATTGAGTCCGTTTTCCTTGTCGCAGGCTTCGACACACGCCGTGCATCCATCGGCGCACTTGTTGGTGTCGACGAGCATGCCCCAGCGGTGCACATCGGTGACTGGCTCGGTGCGCGGCGCGGCGTCGGCGAGACGATGCAGCATCAGCCCCGGCGCGACCGAGGCGGCACTGATGCCGGCGGCTGCTCCGAGGAAGTTCCGTCGCTCCCGATCGACGCCGTCACGATCGACGTTGGCTTGTTGTTGAGTCATTTGCGTTCGCCTCCCTCTACTTGAACGAGGGAGCCAGTCGGCGGCGGCAACGCGCCAGCGACCTCCGCCGACGCATCGCTGCCCGCATGCGCGTGCAGCGCCGCGACCTCGTGGTTCCAGCCCTCGCCCTCAGGGACCGTTGCGTGGCAATCGAAGCAATTCAACGTGACCGCCGCATAGTCGTGGCAGGCCTCGCAGAATTGGTGGTCACCGTTGACCGGCACCGGTTGTTGGTCAGCGTCATAGCCGACGTGGCACGTGACGCACCCGGCCATGCTGTGCTTGGTTGAACGGATACCACCATAGACGGTGGTATCGCGCTGGTGCCGGATCAGTTCCATGTGATTGCGGCGCATGTACTCGGTCGGCTCGACACAGTTGTCGAGCTTCGCGGCCTTGGATGACTCCAAGACGAACCCGCCGACCTCTTCGGCCTGCGCGGCCAGGGCAAACAATGCCCCGGCCAAGCCGATGACGACGAGGCGGCCGCGATGCGTGGCTATAGCCATCGACGCCTCCAGTTTCAGTAACGTGACCAACTCATCGACGTGGCGGATGATTATTCACCCAGCCCCATTTTGATGTAGCCGGTCGGGCAAACGTCGGCACAGATGTGGCAACCGATACATTTGGCATAGTCGGTCGCGACGTAGCGCCCGGTGGTCTTCTCGTCTTTCTTGACCCGGTAGACCGCGTCCTGCGGGCAGAAGATCACGCAGTTGTCGCACTCGAAACACATGCCGCAGCTCATGCAGCGCTTGGCCTCGGCGATCGCCTCTTCTTCGGTGTAGCCGATGACGCGCTCTTTGAAGTGACCCAGCACCTCTTCGGCACTCGGCACCTCCTCCTTACGCAGGTTGCGTGCCTCGTACTTGAAGTGCCCGAGGAACAGCTCATCGTGCGGAATGACCTCGGCGCCGGAGCGATCCTCGTAGTTGTGGATCGCATAGTTGGCGTCGGCGGTACCGCGCAGGTCGCCCTGCTCCGCCGGCTTGTAGGCGTCGGGGGCCAGGTGCGCCTCGGTCATCTTCTCAAACAAGTTAAAGTGATGGACGTCTACCTTCGGACGGCGCTTGTGCTCGGCCTGGTTCACGTAGTCGTCGATGGACTCGACCGCGATCCAGGCCTGGCCGATGGCCGTGGTCAACAGATGCGGACGAATGATGTCGCCGGCGACGAAGTGGCCGGGCTTGTCCGGCACTTGGTAGAACTTGTCGGAGTTCATCAGGCCGCGGCCGTTGTCCAGGGCCTCAAGGCCGGTCAGATCGCCGCCCTGACCGATGGCAGAGACCACCAGATCGGCCTCGATCACGCGCTCGGTGCCCTCGACCGGTGTCGGACGACCATCCTTCATCTCGCAGTCGGCAACTCTGAGGCCGATGGCGCGGCCGGCATCGCTCTTCAGCACCTCCAGCGGCATGACCCCGTCGAGGACGGTGACACCCTCGTACAGGGCATCGTGCACCTCGTGCTCGGCAGCGGTCATCTTGTCGCGCGTAAACAGCGAGGTCAGCGTGACCTCGGCGCCTTCGGCGGCGGCGGTGATGGCGGCATCGTGGGCAACGTAACCGTCGTGAATCACGGCCTCCGGCAGATCGCTCTTGCCGGACTTGGTGATGTGACCGAGACGGCGCGCGACGGAGACAACGTCGATGGAGGTGTCACCACCGCCGACGCAGACCACCTTGTCGGCGGTCACCTTCATTCGGCCTTCATTGAAGGCCTTCAGGAAGGCAACACCGGAGACGCAGTTCGGGGTGTTCTCCCAACCGGGCACCGGAAGACCGCGACCAGACTGGCAGCCGATGGCCCAGAGCACCGCGTCGTAGTCCTTTTCCAATTGCTCGATGGTCACGTCGACGCCGACGCGGCTGTTCAACTTGACCTCGATCTGCCCCATGTCGAGGATGCGCTGGATCTCGGAGTCGAGCGTATCGCGCGGGACGCGATAGCCAGGAATGCCGAAGCGGAACATGCCGCCGAGGGCGTCGTTGGCCTCGAAGATGACCGCTGCATGACCCTTGCGGCGCAATTGGTAGGCAGCCGCAAGGCCAGCGGGACCACCGCCGATGATGGCGACGCGCTTGCCCGTGTCCGCCGGAGCCGGCTCGAACTTGTAGCCATTGGTGATAGCGGTGTCGCCGATGAACTGCTCGACGGCGTTGATGCCGACGAAGTCTTCCAGCTCGTTGCGGTTGCAGCCGTCTTGGCAGGGCGCCGGGCAGACGCGTCCCATCAGCGACGGGAATGGGTTGGCGTCGGTGGAGCGGCGGAATGCATATTCCTGCCAGGTCATGCCTTCCGGCGGCTGCTCCATCCCGCGCACGATCTGCAACCAGCCGCGGATGTCCTCGCCCGACGGACAACTACCCTGACAGGGCGGCGTCTTGTGCACGTAGGTCGGACACTTGTGGGAGGTATCCTGGGCGAAGATCTTCTCGGTCAGTTTGTCCCAGACGTTGTCACCGTCCTCATAACGGCGCCAGGAAAGCTTGTTCATTTCGTCGCTGGAAGTTGCCATGGATAGCGCTCCTTACGAGTCGAGCTGTCGCTCAGTCTTATCAGGGGTCGAGGCCGGTGCGACACCGGCCTCAGACCGTTGGATTCTGCTGCCCGCCGTTGTCCGGGCGGCGGTTTCTAGCGGGCGTTTTAGGCCGCTTCGTCGGCGGCCTCGTCCTCATCGTCTTCACTGTTCTGGCCGGTCAGGATCAAGGCATTCGACACCAGCTGGTGGACGCTGACGATCTGGTCCATGTCCATGCCGTAGTACGGCAACACCTTGGTGAATTGGCTCTTGCAGATGGCGCAGATCGCGGCCATGTGCGTGACGCCCTTCTCCTGCATGACGTTGTTCAGGGCCTCCAAGTCGCGGCTGCGCGCCCTTGACCCGGATCTCCATCAGGTCGTCCGTCAACAATCCACCACCGCCCCCGCAGCAGAACGTGCGATCGCGGATGGTCTCCTCATCCATGTCGTAGAAGTGGTTGACGCTCGCACGGATGATCGCGCGCGGGATGTCGAACTGGCCGCCGGGCTTCTCGCCCATGCGTGAGGCACGGGCAACGTTGCAGGAGTCGTGGTACGTGAGCACCATGTCGTCGTTGCGCGACTTGTCCAGGTTCAGTTTGCCTTCCTGGATCAGCCCGTAGGTGAACTCGCAGATGTGCTGCGGCACCGGGTAGCGCGGATCAAGGAAGTCCCAGGGGCCTGCCAGCGTGTTCAGGAAGCTGTAGGCGACGCGCCAGGCATGCCCGCACTCGCCGAAGACGATGCGCTTGACCTTGAGCTTGATCGCGGCCTCGCGGATGCGCATGGCGACCCGACGCATGTTCTCGTAGGAGCCGATGAACATGCCGAAGTTGGCCGCCTCGGAGGCATGCGTGCTCAGCGTCCAGGACACGCCAGCCTCGTGGAACACCTTGCCGTAACCGATCAGGCCGTCCACGTGGGGCTCGGCGAAGAAGTCCGCCGACGGCGTCACGAGCAGGATGTCGGCACCCTCCTGGTCCAACGGATACTTCACCTCGACGCCGGTTTCGTCGAAGACGTCCTCCTCGAGTCCCTCCAGGGTGTCCGCCAGCGCGGGCCCAGGTAGTCCGAGGTTATTGCCGATCTTGTAGACCTTGGCGATGATCTCGTTGCAGTACTTCTGGCCGACGCCGATGTGATCCATGATCTCGCGGGCGGCCATGGAGATCTCGGCGGTGTCGATGCCGTAGGGGCAGAACACCGAGCAGCGGCGGCACTGCGAGCACTGATGGAAGTAGCTGTACCAGTCGTTCAGCACCTCTTCGGTGAAGTCCTCGGCACCCACCAGCTTGGGGAAGAACTTACCGGCCAGCGTGAAGTAGCGCCGATAGACCTTGCGCATCAGGTCCTGCCGACCGACCGGCATGTTCTTCGGATCCTTGGTGCCCAGGTAGTAGTGGCACTTGTCGGTGCAGGAGCCACACTTGACGCAAGAGTCGAGATAGACCCGCAGCGAGCGGTACCGGCCGAGCAGGTCGCCCATCTTATCGATGGCCTTGTCCTGCCAATCGTCCACGAGTTCGCCGGGGAATCCCAGCGCCTGCTGGAACTGTTCCTTGGACTTGAACGGGGCGGAATGCGCCATCACCCCGGGCTCGATTTCGGGAATCTCGGGATACTGCTTGAGCTCGGGGACTTGGAAAACGGCCTTAGCCATGGGTCAACCTCCGAATGCGGTGTTCGCGCGTGTCGATTGGTACGGCGCGTCTGGACGCGTCAATCCTGTTCCAACCGGCGAGCCCACGCGGCGACGTGCCGCTTCTCCCGCGGATTGTCCACTTGATTTCTGCTCGGGCTGAAGAACAGCCCCGGCGCGTGCAGCAACTTGCTGTAGGGGAAAATGATCATCAGCCCGGCCACCAGCAGCAGATGCAGCAGCAGCAAGGGATCTGCCGGCAACGCGTTGATCTGTCCGACGTAAAGCCCCTGGAAGAAGTCCTTCACGCGGATGATGTCGGTGTGCGCGAAGAAGCGCATGGACAGGCCGCTTAGGCCGATCGCGATGAGCAGAGCCAGGATCAGGTGATCGGACAGCGACGTGATGTAGCGCACCCGGTCCACCAGGAAACGGCGCGCCCACAGACCAGCCAGCCCAACCACCATCGCCATGCCGCCATAGACGCCGAACGGCTGAATGAACTGAATCGGCGCCCAGACCGGATCGATGAAATAGCGCAGATGGCGCAGCGTCACCAGGAATAGGCCAAAGTGGAAGATCCAGCCGAAGATCCAGATCCACTTGTTGCCACGGAACAGGCTTTCGAAAAAGACGACCTCGCGGGTGAGGCGAAACGCAACGCCGGCCGTGGTGGTCGGGGCGGGGGTCGTCGGAATCTTGAGCGGCGCGGGGGTGCGCGCGTACTGCACAACCTTGTTGACAAGGCCGGCGACGAGCACGAAGGCCGCGAAATAGAACAAATAGGCGTAAACACTCGACAGAAACGACATGTTTCCGCTACCTCAGTGGAATCCAGGGATGACCGGAGCGAACCCCGGTCATGCAGTCACCCGAGCGCCGGCCCGCGTGGCAGGCTGGCGCCGGGTGCGACCGACGCGTTACACGCAGCCGGTGGGCTTCGGCAGACCGGCGTAGCGGCACGCCTGCTTGGCCGGACCGTAGGGGAACAGGCCGTACAGGTACTTGCTGTTGCCCTTATCCTTGCCCAGCTTCTTGCCGACCGCCTTGGTCAGGACGCGCACCGCGGGAGCAATCTGGTACTCCTCGTAGTATTCGCGCAGGAAGTTGATGATGTCCCAGTGCTCGTCGGTCAGCTCCAGGTCGTCTTCCTTGGACATGACATCGGCGACACCCGGCTCCCAGGTCGTTGATGTCGGCCAGGTAACCCTCTTCGTCGGTCTCGAACGACTTACCGTTGACTTCGATTGGCATTTTGATGCTCCAGTTGGTCCTGTTTGGGTGGATAGGTGAACTACAGCCAGGCCTGAACCTTGGCGTTCTCCGCGGCCAAGTCCACGAAACCCGCGTAGTCCACGACGCTGATCCCTTCGATCACGCGCTCTTCGGAAAAACCGCGCGCCTTCAGGTCCGGGCCCAGCACGAAAACTTTAACCGAATCGAGCGCGGTTTTGACCCGTTGTTCGAAACGCGTTCCCTTTAGCGCGGCGTAGATCCCGTCCTCGATCAGCAGCAGATTGGCGCCGCTGCCGGTAAAGTTTAGACAGGCGTCCAGCGAGTTCTTCTCGAAGGGTGATTTATTGACGGTGTGCAGAGTGCTCATCTCGGTGCTCGCTCGGGTATCGGGCTCAGAAGCTGAAGACGACGTCGGAGGCGTCCATGATGGCTGCCATCTCGGCGCGGCTGACCAGCTTGATGGAGTCCTTTTCGGCGTAGTCCTCGTCCTCGTCTTCCCAGACCAGGTGCTGAAGATCATCCAGCGTCAGGCCACGCTCTTCCAGCGATTCCTGCTCGATAAAGATCTTCTTCACCTCGTAGTCGCCGAGGGCGGCAAAGGTCGGCGAAAAGTTCTTCATGCCGATGCCGGCGGTGTCATGGCCCTTGGTGAGCTGGTAGACGCCGTCGTCGACAAAGGCCAGGCTCACGTCCTGGTCAAACGCAGCGCCAATCAGCACGACCTCCAGCGCCTCCCAGGCGTAGATGGTGCCGTAGGGTGCCCTGCGATTCAGATACAGGAAATTCTTGATGGTTTCGGACATGGTCTATCTCCTACCCCTGGTTCAGTCGCCGAACACGACGAGGCGGTCGGCCTGAATGGCCGCTTCCACCAACTGCCCCAGACCGGAGATCCGGAAGCGCGGATGGAGGTTGGTCGCGTCCTTGCCGTTGCGCTTGGCCTCGCCCTCGTCGACCATGCCGCGGCGCTGGGCCGCGGCCACGCAGACGACCATGTCGAGATCGTGTTGTTCGGCCAGCTCAGCCCAGCGCTCGACGACGTTGCGGTCGTCCTGGGGCGGCGTGGTCAGCCGCGTCGAGTTGTTGACGCCGTCGTGATAAAAGAACACGCGGAAGACCTCGTGCCCCTTTTCCAAGGCCGCCTTCGTGAAGAAGTAGGCCGAGTCGGACGCCTGGTGCTGGTAGGGTCCTTCGTTGATCTGGATTGCGAACTTCATTGCGACCTCGCGTTTGGTTGATCCGCCGCGTCCGGCATCGCCACGGCTCCCGCATCAGCTGCTGGAGCCGGCGCATGCGCCGGACGGGGACGGGGCTCAGAAGCGGATGTAGGACGAGCTGTTGAAGCTGGCCCGGGCGCCACGCCAGTCATCAATGTGATACTTGGTGAACGGCAGCTCGACTTCTTCGAAGAACCGCGGCCAGCCGATACGCTCGATCCACTCGTTGACCCGCTCCCAATCGCGCGCGCCTTCCTTGTAGGCCTTCAGGATGCGCTTGACGATGGCGGTCGCCTCGGGCCAACGCGGCGGATTGTTGGGGATGCCGGCGGCGACCAGCTTCTGGAAGGTCGGCTTGCCGCGGGCGTTGGAGTGGTTACCGCCGACCCAGATGGCCAGCTTGGAGTGCTCGGCGTCGTTGATCTGCATCGGCGGGCAGGGCGGATAGCAGGCACCGCAGCAGATGCACTTGCGCTCGTCGACTTCCAGCGACGGCTTGCCGTTGACCATGGCCGGGACGAATGGCGGCCACCGGGCAGCGGGCGACGACGCTCGGACGCTCGCAGACGTTGGCGACCAGATCGTGGTTGATCTTCGGCGGCTTGGTGTGCTGGATGTTGATCGCGATATCACCCTGACCGCCGCAGTTGATCTGGCAGCAGGAGGTGGTGATATGCACGCGGTTCGGCATGTTGGCCTGTTTGAACTCGTCGATGAGCTCGTCCATCATGGACTTGACCACGCCGGAGGCATCGGTGCCGGGGATGTCGCAGTGCAGCCAACCCTGGGTGTGCGAGATCATCGCCACCGAGTTCTGGGTGCCGCCAACGATGAAGCCGGCGTCTTCGACGGCCTTGATCAGGGGCTCGACGCGCGACTCGTCGGTGACCATGTACTCCAGGTTGGAGCGCAGCGTGAAGTGCACGAAGCCGTCCGCGTACTCGTCGCCGATGTCGCACAGCTTACGCAGCGTAAAGACATCGAGGATGCGCTGGGTGCCGACCTTGACGGTCCAGATCTCGTCACCACTATAGGCAACATGGCGCAGCACGCCCGGGCGGGGATGCTCGTGGTACTTCCACTGACCGAAATTCTTTCGCATCGTCGGATGCAGGTACTGCCACGGATCGGGGCAGCCGGTTTCGATGGGCTCGCGCATTTCTTTGGCCATCGATAATCCTCCAGTCGTTGAACTGTTAGTACAGAAACTTAAGTACGCTCCAAGCCGATGCCCTGGCGATCATCGCCAGGACACCGGCACCGTATGCGCCGATCAGCCGGCAGCCTTCTCCGCCTGACGCTCGAACCAGGCCTCGGCGGCCTCGTCCCAGCCGTCCGTACGGACGTAGGAACTCTGGCGCGGATGGCTCAGCATGTTCGGGTCCGGCTCGATGCCGATACCGTCGAGGAAGTTGGCCAGCCCGATGCGCTCGATCATCTCGCCGCAGCGCTCGTGCTCGAGGCCGTTCTCGGCCCAGAAATCGATGATGTTCTCGGCCATCTCGACCATCTCTTCGTAGTCTTCCTCGGTCTCGAGCTTGCGGAACGGCACCACGACGGTACCCATCAGGTCACCGATCTTCAGCGTCCGCTTGCCGCCGATCAGGATGGTCACACCCTTGTCGTCGCCGGGATGCAACGCCTTCGGCATCACGTTCAGGCAGTGCATGCAGCGCACGCAGTCACGGTTGTTGACGGCGAGGGTGTCGTCGTCATTCAGCGACAGGGCCTGGGTCGGGCAGCGCGTGATGACGTTGTCGATGATGTACTGACGGCCCTTGGCCTTGACGTAGGCCTTCACCTCGTCCTGGTCGACCTTCATGTCGTCGCGCCAGGTGCCGAGCACGGCAAAGTCGGCGCGCTCGATGGCGTTCTGGCAGTCGTTGGCGCAGCCGGAGACCTTGAACTTGAACTTGTACGGCAACGCCGGGCGATGCACGTCGTCGACGAAGTTGTTGACCAGCATCCGGTGAGCCTTCAGCTCGTTGGTGCAGGACATCTCGCAACGGGCGGCACCGACACAGGACATGGCGGTGCGCACGCAGGGGCCGGCACCGCCGAGATCCCAGCCGTACTCGTTGATCTCGTCGAAGAAGTGCTGCGTGGCCTGGGTGTCGGCACCGATGAACATGATGTTGCCGGTCTGACCGTGGAAGGTCACCAGCCCCGAGCCGTACTTCTCCCAGCTATCGGCAAGCTGTCGCAGCATCGCGGTGCTGTAGTGGTTGCCCGCCGGCGGCTGCACGCGCAGCGTGTGGAATTCCTTGGACTTGGGGAACGCCTTACCGACCTCGGAGAAGCGCGGGATGATGCCGCCGCCATAGCCGTAGACCGAGACGGTGCCGCCCTTCCAGTAGCCCTTGCGGGTCTCGTAGGAATGCTCGAGCTGGCCGAGCAGGTCGTTGGTCATCTCATTGATGCGCGGCTCGGGGTGCTCGTCGCGCAGACGCTTGATGCCGGAGATGAAGCTCGGCCACGGACCGTCCTCCAGCTGGTCGATCATCGGGGTATGGTGCTTATCAATCGCCATTTCGCTATCTCTCCCGTCGAGAAAGGACGTGAACTTACGTGATCGGATCGGCGCCGCGGACGCGCCATGAGTCAAGTCTTGACGGCCGTCGATGCGCTGGCTTGGTCGCCGGAGCGGATCATCGACCGATGCGCACTGTACCGTGACCACGGCGGGCTCGGTATCGCACCGAAGGGAGACCGCGCCTACTCCCTGCCTATCCCTTTTGGGATAGTTGACCACCGTCTTTTTTTTCTTTCCGAGTCAAGGCGCTAGCGCGCAACCTGACCACTTGAAAACTATTACCGGAGTCTAACCGGCGGCATTGGCTGTGTCAACGAATCCTAATATAAGAAATAGCTGATCCGGATACGGATAGATTGCACGGCTGTTGTTGTTTTCCCGCACGGTTGGCTTCACGTTTGCCCTGCGATAAGACGGCGACAACGGTGCTCGCTGGTAGTTCCCCCGACCCCAAGATCGGAATAACCCTGACCCGGGAGCCACCGGCCCATGCCCTGGCGCGCCGCTTTCCGACCATCCGCCGCGATCGGGCCGCGGCACCCTGGCAACAGCGCAGAGCAGACCGCACATGTTGAAATTGAGTGAAATTCTCGTCTCCCGCAAAGACATCGAGAGCTTCGATGAACTCGCGGCGGCGGTGCAGGAGGTGGCTCGCAGCGGCGAGCGCTTCTTCCGCATGGACGTCAAACCGCCCTACCCGGACACCCCCGACAATTGGGAAGACCGGCTGGAGGCCGCCTTCAGCGGATTGATCCGCTGAGCCAGCGCAGCCTGCGCGGAAACAACGGCACGCGCCGATCATGAGAACAGAACCCCTGGGGGCAGCAGTAATGAACCGCTTCGAAATGGCCAACCGTCTGGCCGACACCGCGGCCGATTCGGTCGGCAACGTTGGCGTCAAAGACGCCGCGCTGGAGTCGCATCTGCTCGCCTTGCGGGAAGACTTCGAGACCTTACAGCGAGTCGGCGCTCGGCCGCCGGAGATCGCCGAGATGCAGCTGCAAATCGCGCGCGCCCTGGTCGGGCTCGAACGCGGCGAAGAAGCCTGGCCGCTTGGGCGCGAGGCATTCGATGCCTTCATCGCCGCGGAGCAATTCGAATCCGCCGCGGACTGCTGCGAGGTGCTGTTTCGCGCCGAGCAAGCCGACTCGCTGTGCGCGCTCGGGCAAGGCATTTGGCTCGCGGTGACCTACCCGATCGATCCCGAACTGTCCATCGAGCTGCTGTCCCACGTGGTGGAAGATACCCCGGACGACGCCGACGGCGCCGCCGTCGCCGCTACCACGGCGCTGTTCCTCGCGGACGTCCGCAGCGAGGGCCTGCAGCGCGAGAATCTCACCTTCTTCACGTCGCAGATGCTCGGGGACGTGGCACGCCGGCACAGTGGCGTCGACAGCCAGGAGGCCTTCGACCTCTGGCGCGACCGGCTGGAACTGCGCGAGCCGGAGAAATTCCTGGTCCGACTGCGCAACGTCGTCGACGTGCTGGTGCAGGACGACTGGTGGTTCGACCGCTCCGCCCTGCAGGAGCGAATCCCGGAAGCCTTGGTCAGCAACGGATAGCGGTAACCGCGCGGTAAGCACCCGGCAGCGGTCGCAATACAGCGGCGCCGGAATACACCAAGCCCTCAGGGGTCTGGAACCAGTGGCGGGCTGGACCAAGTGGCGGAACAAGCACAGCAGCTCCACCATGCCAGCGAAGCCCCAACAACAGGTCGGCAGTACGATGTTCTGGCAAGAAGACGAAGACAACACCGAAACTCGCGTCCCCGACGATGTCGTGGACATGCTGTTCGCACTTGAGTGCCGCAGCATACCCGTCGATCATGCCCACGCCTTGGCGCAGGCACTGCTGCAGGCGGCACCCTGGCTCAGCGAGGCCGACGTCGGTATTCACAGCATCCACGTGGCCGGCTCCCAAAACGGCTGGGAGCGTCCCGAGCACGGCAGCGGACAACAGCTGCACCTGTCGCGCCGAACCAAGCTCTGCATCCGCGTGCCCAAGCAGTCCGTTGCCGAACTGAAATCCGCGCTGGAGGGAAAGACCGTCGATGTCGCCGGCTCGGCGCTGCGCATCGGTGTCGGCAAGCAGCGGCTGCTGAGCCGCGATGGCACGCTGTTCGCGCGCTATGTCGCCGGCCCCGCCGGGACTCGACGAGGACGGATTTCTGCGCTGGGCGGCCGACGAACTCGCGACGCTCGGCGTGCGGGTGCGCAAGGCCCTCTGCGGCAAGACCACCGCCATCGACAGCCCCGACGGCCCCATCGAGGCCCGCAGCCTCATGCTGGCGGACCTGACGCAGGACGAATCCATCCTGCTCCAGCAGCGCGGTCTTGGCCCCTACCGGCAACTGGGCTGCGGGATCTTCATCCCGCACAAAGGCATCGACGCGGTACACAAGACCAAGTAGATGACGTGAAACAAATAATTCACTAATATTAGCGATCCATGATGCGATGCGCCGCGCCACAGGACCCTCGGGTCGGCGGCTAGTTAATCCTAGTCGGCGAAGCACAACGCATCAGGTTCAGGGCAACTCACCATCTTTAAT
The DNA here is from genome assembly GCA_963695445.1 of uncultured Gammaproteobacteria bacterium. Classification (GTDB taxonomy): domain Bacteria; phylum Pseudomonadota; class Gammaproteobacteria; order Chromatiales; family Chromatiaceae; genus Thiohalocapsa. The sequence goes on from CAVOGV010000045.1 coordinate 62,010, forward strand.
CAAAAATCGAGCCGATCCGAAGCGATCTGACCAGGATCGGCCGACAACGACGAGAGGAGACACAATCATGGCTATCGAGGTCAATGGCACCAGCATCGAAACCACCGAAAGCGGCTTTCTGACCGATCCAAACGACTGGAGCGAAGATGTCGCCAAGGCCATCGCCGAGGCCGAAGGCATCGAACTGACCGACAAGCACTGGGACGTCATCAACTATTTGCGCGACGAGTACAACAACAACAACCTGAACCAGCCGATGGAACGACAACTGTTGAAGGACGTCGGCAAGATCTGGGGCTCGAAGCCCACGAGCAAGGATGTCTACAAGCTGTTCCCGCTCGCCCCCACCAAACAGGGCACCAAGATCGCCGGACTGCCCGAGGTACACCGCAAGGGCGGCTACTGAGCCTCAGCACAAAAAGCCGGCCTTGCGCCGGCTTTTTTCATGGACATCAGAGGCACTGCGACCCGCCACCACGAACTGGTCTGCAAACCCACCACATCGCCTCGCTGAATCTAGTGTTCGAAGACCAGCGTCAAGGGTTTGCGCACGAATGCATGCCGAACCTGGGCGTTGTCGAACACCGACACACCAACCGGGTAGCTGGCGCTCAAGTCATCGAACTGCACGTCGGTGTCACTACCGGTGACCAGTTTGCGGCGCATTTCCATCGTCCAGACACCATCTTTCCAGGCCATGCCAGCGGCGATGTCACCCCTGTCGCCTTCGAACGGCGCCACCATGATCGACGCGACTTCGTCTCCGGGCTCGAACCGACTGTCATCGAATGCCACCTTGTCGTTGGCCATCAGCCAATAGGTACCGCCCTTGTTGGCGGCCTTGCCATCGCTGGCCATGAATTCCGGCTTGCCGTCCACAAGCGCGATGTCAGTATAGCCGCCTGCCGTCTTGGCATCGCTGTGCCGGCCCGCGCCCTTGGCCGTATCGGCGGCAAAGCGCGTGTGGTCAAGCCACTGGTCGTCGACCTGGCCGACCGGACCCGTGCGCACCGTCTTGACATGCCAGATGTCGCCTAGCTCACCCTCCGTCTCGGTATATTTGTTGCCGTAGGGCTTCGGCGGCTCGTCATCGTGGCAGGCCGTGAAGCAGCCATCTTCGGTGAAGTCCGCAATCGAATTGCCAATCGGCCAGATCAGCGCCGCCTTGTCTTCATAAAAGCGATTGTTGTCGCCGCCCTTGTCGTCCGGATCAGCGAGCTTCTGCCAGGAACCATCGGCCTGCTTGACATAAGGCGAGCGGCGCTGAGAGTGCGTTGGATCCTGGTATTCGAGCAACAGGTACAGCTGATCGCCGACGCGGCTCGCCCGCATGGAGCCCGTCGTCTTACCGCTGCCGCCAAAGTTGGCGCCTTTCCTGAACTGGATCTCCACTGCCGGCGCGACCGCCCAGGCGGCGTCGTCGGCGACGCCATCCAACGTCGGCGCAGTCTCCGCAGCAACGGCCGTGAGTGTCTTGTCGGCAAGCGCCGGGCAACCAATTCCGACACAGAGCACGGCGGACACCGACACCAAAGTGCTCAATCTGGTCTTTGTCATTGTCGTCGAACCTCTCGTCTGGTGGATAATCTCGTTTTTGTCTTTGGGATCAGTCCGGAGACCCCGTTGGACCTGAACACCGCGACGGCGTTGATCCGCCCCTGGTTCAGTCGAAAAAGCCGTCCATGGCTATCCGATCGGCGCCTACTTCTGCCGATGGCAGAGCCCGCAGCCCACGGGCATGCCCTTCGTAATCACCGCGGTCGGCTGTTCTGCGGCGCAACCAAGCAGGCTGCCCCGGTTGTCCTTGCAACGCACCGTACGATCCTCCGCCGTGCGCGATAGCACGGTACCCCTCAGATCCGATCCCTGGCAAGCACCACAGCCCAGACCATCGTCGCGATAGCTCTTGTGCATACACCCTCTTAGCGGAGAATAACCAATGCAGCCCCACCAATCGCCCCCGCTGCGCAATAACCAGACGCTGCACGTCCTGATGCCGTTGCTCTGCTGCCTGCTCGGCAGCGCCGTGCAGGCAGCGCCCTGTGGCGGTGACTTCGCCGCTTGGCGTGCCGGGCTCGCCGATGAGGCCCGCGCCAGCGGCATCTCGGATGCGGCCATCGCGTTGCTCGACGACATCGAGCCGAATCCTGAGGTGCTGGCCCTGGACCGCTCCCAAAACGTATTTACTCAGGACTGGCTCACCTTCGCCGGGCGCATGGTCAACGCGCACCGTCTCACCCATGGCCGGAAACGCCTCGCCGAGCATGCGGATCGGTTCGCCAGCGCCGAGCAGACCTACGGCGTGCCGGGCGCCGTGATCACCGCATTTTGGGGGCTGGAGACCGACTACGGCGTCGTACAGGGGAACTTCAACACCCTGAGCGCGCTGACCACACTGGCCCACGACTGCCGCCGGCCGGAGCTGTTCCGGCCGCAGCTGATCGACGCGTTGCGCCTGGTGGACCTGGGCTGGCTTGCGCCCGACGAACTCCGCGGTGCCTGGGCCGGTGAACTGGGCCAGGTGCAGCTGTTGCCGTCGGACTACCTGACCTATGGCACCGATGGGGACGGCGACGGCGAGGTGCACCTGAAGAACGACACCGCGGACGTGATCCTGACCGCGGCCCGCTACATCCAGCACCTGGGCTGGCGTGCCGGCGAGCCCTGGCTGGAGGAGGTTCGCGTGCCCGCCGAGCTGCCCTGGGAGCGCGCCGGCGCCTACCAGCGCGAGCGGCGCGCCGAGTGGGCGGCCCAGGGAGTGCAGTACGTCGATGGCAGCCCGCTGCCGTCGGACGATCTGCCCGCCGCACTGCTGCTGCCCATGGGCCGCAATGGACCGGCCTTTCTCGCCTACCCGAACTTCCAGGTCTACCTGGACTGGAACCAGTCTCTGGTGTACTCCCTCACCGCGGCCTACTTCGCCACCCGCCTGGCCGGCGCTCCCAAGGTGACCGCCGGCAGTCCGGAGCCCGGACTGGATAGCGAGCAGATGAAACAGCTGCAACAGCGGCTGGCAGACCGCGGCCATGACGTCGGCGCGATCGACGGCGTCCTCGGCGCCAGGACCCGCGCCGCGGTGCGCTTCGAGCAGCAACGCCTCGGGCTGCCTGCCGATGCCTGGCCAACGCCGGCGCTGCTGGCGCGACTGGAGTAATTCCGGACAGTGGGTCGTCGCGTTTCCCGCGTTGCTTGCCGCGGCGAAGGCCCTGGCCATCCCCAGGATCAAGCGAAGGCACCAGTACTTCAGTATCCCGAGATCAACCGCAGCCCACGAAGTTGAAGGAGGTCATCGCAACGCACTCAGCGCCCCTGCTGTTCCGAGAGCGCATGACCCGCAAGCACTCTGCGCAGGAAAGCCGGCCCGTTATCTTTCCTGTTGTAATGCCGGAAGGACTGTGCCGCGAACCAGTGCGGCGCCAGCAAATACAGGGTCGCGCTGATCTGCTCCTCAGCATCGAACCCATCCCCGGGGAGCATGTCCAACAGGGACGCACGCTCGGCGACCGGCATCGTCGAGAACATTGTGACCGAGGCAATGTATTCGTGGGCCTGGATCGTCGGACGGGGAACGGCGAAATTGTTGTCAGCGATAGCGTGCGCCATCTCGTGCGCGATCAAACTGCGATAGGGGATCAGGCCGAGCGCCCCGCCGCGGCCTGCTTTCTGTCGATCATAGACCGTTGCCGCCGGAACGTACACGTAACGCTCAGAACGAACATAGCAGCCGGCTGCATTCGAGCCCGCTTCCGGCGGCAACTGCTCCACGACTTGGACCTGGATCTCCGCAGCGACATCGAGCCCGATGCCAGCGAGAAACCCGACGGCATCGCTTGCGCCTTCGCACACGGTCTCAGCGTCACGCGCGTTGGCCGCATGCACCAAGACGTTGCCTGACCGGCAATGCAGGGTCTCGGCATGCGTGGCACTCGACATCAAGGCCACGGCGACAACAACCCAGCGCAATCCCCAGAACATGTGCATGGGCGAGCCGACGCGAGAGACAACCCGACCTGACACCGTGACACCCATTCGGAAGACTCCTGCGCATGCACCATGACGCACCCAGGCCAGCCCCGGACACCCCACTGCGCAGGCTGCCAGGCTGGCGCCGCAGGGGCAACCTGAGAGTCACCATAGGGAGAATCCGCTAGAATCCGCAGCACGCAGCTGGAGCAATTGATCGAACGCTTGGGCGACCGCGCTTGCCAGATCAATCTGGAGTAACGCGCCACCAAAGGTAACTTCTATCGTGAGTTCACAGACAGCGAGCCTCGCGCCGCACGCGCGCGAACGCCGGCCCTACACCCTTGGCGAAGAGATCGCGAGCAGCGTCATTCATGGCCTGGGCACCGCCTTGTCGGTGGCCGCGCTGGTGTTGCTGGTAGCCTTCGCCGCGCCAACCCAGGACGGCTTCAAGCTGGCCGGTGCCATCGTCTTCGGCGTCACGCTGGTGCTGGCCTATACCGCCTCCACCCTCTACCACGGCGTGCCGACCCCAGCGGCCAAGCATGTCCTGAAGATCCTCGACCACTGCGGCATCTATCTGCTGATCGCCGGAACCTACACGCCGTTTTGTCTGGTAACGCTGCGCGGGCACAACGGCCTATGGTTGCTCGGCGTGGTCTGGGGACTCGCCATCGTCGGCATGGCGACGGAGGCATTCTGGGCCTATCGACCGCGCTGGCTGTCGGCGCTGATCTTTCTCGGCATGGGCTGGCTGGTGCTGACCTCAATGGACCCGCTCGTCGCCAACCTCGCCCCCGCCGGTCTCCGGCTACTGATCGCCGGCGGCCTCGCCTACACGGTCGGTACCATCTTCTACGTGCTGCAGCGGGTGAAGTACATGCACCCGGTCTGGCATCTGTGGGTGCTCGCCGGGAGCGTCTGCCATTTTCTTGCGGTGCTGTTGTTCGTGGTGCGTTGATACTCGGCGCCGGCACGCGGCATGCCGGGCCTCGAGTTCGGACAATCAACCACGGCCGTGTCGACAGGCGATGAGTTCGGCGGCAATGGCGACCGCGATCTCCGCCGGCGTCTTGCCGCCGAGATCGAGCCCAACCGGACCATGCAGTCGGGCGATGGCATCCGCCGGCAGGCCGAGCTGGCTCAGGCGCTCGCGGCGGGACTGCTGACTGCGACGCGAGCCCAGCGCACCGACGTAGAAGGCGCGACAGGTCAGCGCCTCCATCAGCGCCATGTCGTCGAGTTTGGGGTCATGGGTCAGGGCGACGACGGCGCTGCGCGGGTCATCGGCGAGGGCGCGGACGCAATCGTCGGGCATGCGCCGGTCCAGTTCTGCTCCGGTGTCGGCGAATTCTGCCAGGCGCTCGCGGCGCGGGTCGCAGACGACGACGCGATAACCGAGGGACTGGGCGATGGGCAGCAGGTGGCGAGCGATGTGCACGGCGCCGATGACAATGAGCTGCAGGCGCGGGCCAAACAGACGGCTGGCGGTGCGCTCCGTGAAGGCGAAGTCGGGCGTCTCCGGCGGCGGCTGGCGATGCAGGCTGACCTCTTTGGTGTCCAGGCACAAGCGACGCTGCACGACACCGCGAGCGGCGACCTGCTCGGCCAGCAGGTGCCAGGGACCGGGATCATCGATGCGCTCGACGATCAGGTCCAACCGACCGCCGCAGGGCAGCCCGAAGCGGCGGGCGTCCTCGGCATCGACGCCATAGCTGATCAGCGCCGGGCAGATGGCATCGAACTCACCGCCGCGGCTGCGCTCCACCAGATCCGCCTCGACACAGCCGCCGGAGACCGAGCCGGTCTCGCGACCGTCCGCGTCGATCAGCAGCAGCGAGCCGGCCGGACGCGGCGACGAGCCCCAGGTGGCGGCGACGGTAAACAGCCAACCGGCA
>CAVOGV010000046.1:0-18441 GCA_963695445.1 uncultured Gammaproteobacteria bacterium
TTTAAGCTTGCTGTCGTATGTGCTGCTCTGCGCGAGAGTTCTTTCTCCCGGCTGTGCACGCGTCACTCTTCCAAGGCGTTGACGCAGCCGACGATCCCGTGTTTCCTCAGCGCGGCGCCGAAGTTGAGCAGTAGCCGGAGCTTGAGACCAGTCAGGGCGAGATCGGTCTGGAGTTTAGCTCGGCCAAAGGGTCGGGGAGCGGCCGGGGTATTCTACGCCTGCCGTGCATACAGCGCCGCGTACAGGCCGTCGCCGTCGATCAGATCCTCGTGTCGGCCCTGCTCGACGATCCGTCCATGCTCGATGACCAGAACGCGGTCCGCGCGGCGCACGGCGCTGAGCCGGTGGGCGATGATCAGCGTGGTGCGACCCACGAGAAATCGCTCCAGCGCCGTATGCAGCCGAGCCTCGGTGGCGCTGTCCAGGGCGGACGTGGCCTCGTCGAGGATCACGACCTTCGGCTCGGCGAGCACCATGCGCGCCACCGCCAGGCGTTGCCGCTGTCCGCCGGACAGGCGGATGCCGCCGCGGCCCACCAGGGTGTCGAGACCGTCGTCCAGTCCGGCGACCACGTCGTCGAGCTGGGCCACCCGCAGCGCGTCGCGCAGGGCCGCATCCGGCATCTCGCGGCCCAGGGTAAGGTTCATGCGCAGGGTGTCGTTGAACAGCGCCGGATGTTGCAGCACGGTGGCGACGTGGTCGCGCACCACATCCATGCCGATCTGTTCCAGCGGTACGCCATCGAACAGGATGTGCCCGCCGCGCGGCGGATACAGCCCCAGCAGCACCTGCACCAGCGTGGTCTTGCCGCCGCCGCTGGCGCCGACCACGGCCAGCTTCTCGCCCGGCGCGATGCGGAACGAGATGTCGTCGAGCACGGTGGGGCCGTCGCCGTACGCGAAGCTGATGTGCTGCAGTTCGACACCGACGGTGCGCTTGCCGGCGAACGGATCGTGCCGATGCGGGAAGCGCGGTTCAAGGTGCATATCCGTCAGGGTATTCAGGCGCTTCAATGCCGCCTGGGCGCCATGGAAGGCATACTGCACGTTCAGCACCTCCTGCACCGGTCCCATCATGAACCAGAGGTAGGCGAATACCGCCAGCATCTCGCCGATGCTGAGATCCGAGAACAGGACCAGCAGCATGCTGACGGCCCGGAACAGATCGAAGCCGAACAGGAACACGACGAATGACAACCGGTTGGCGGCGTCGCTCTTCCAGGTGAAGGCGCAGGAAAAGCGGCGGATGGCGTCGGCGCTGTCGATGCCGCGGCCGATGTAGAAGCGCTCACGGTTGCTGGCGCGGATCTGCTGGATGGCGTCCAGGGTCTCTGACAGACTCTCTTGGAACGCCTCGTAAGCACTGTTTTCGCGCCGCTTCATCTCCTTCACTCGTCGCCCGAACACGGTTGTGAGGTAGATGACCGCGGGGTTCAGCAGCAGGATGAACAATCCGAGCTGCCAGTGCATCCACAGCAACACCACCGCGGTGCCGAGGATGCTGAGCACGGCGACGATGAACTTGGATACCGCGCCGCCGACGAAGTCGTCGATGGCGTCGAGGTCGGTGACCAGGTGCGAGGCGACCGTGCCGCTGCCAAGGGTTTCGTATTCGGCCATCGAGACCCGCTGCAGGCGCAGCAGCAGGTCGCGGCGCATCCGATAGATCACGTCTTTCGAGATGATGGTGAACTCGCGTGTCTGCCACACCGACAGCACGACGGATGTGATGCGGAGCATCAGCGTCAACATCAGCGTCGCGACGATGTACAGCACCGGACCGTGCCAGCTCTGCGGGAATAACCCGTTCATGATGGCCACCGCTTGACCGGGCTTGTGCAGCAGCACCTCATCGACCAGCACCGGCATGAGCAGCGGGATCGGAACCGCGGCCAGGGTGCCGAACACGGCGATGACGTTGGCCAGGATGAGTTCGCGGCGGTGATCCTGGATCATCGCCAGCAGGTCGGACCAACGGTAGCCGGATTCGCGAGTCGGGCGGTGCGACGGGGTTGGGCATATCCTCTGTACCAAGTCTGGACGAATGGCGCGGTTTGGTCCCGTCGAAGGTCGGGGGTCTGGCGCTGGGTCTGCTGCTGAGTTTGGCGATGGAGCGGACTATGGGGCATCCCGGTGCAGCCGCGATTTGCGGCGTTTGCGCAACAACATGTGATTTTTGGGCGTTGCTTGACCGCGCTCAAGATGTTGAGCTACCGCCCTGTATCGCAAATCGAACCAGCGGTGGATTTCCTGATTCGGTCCCTCGTGCGATTGTGGCGATCCTACATCATCGCCTATACTCCGGGGCTTTCGGGCACTGTATCGTTCGGTGTCGCCGTCGTCCCGCAGGATGTCCAAGAACATGACCAAGCCGCTGCCGGCACTTTTGATTTCGATCTGTCTCGCCGTTCCGGTCTCATCGCAGGCGGATGATCTGCTCGGCATCTATGACCTCGCCGTGAAGAGCGATCCTACGCTGCGCGAAGCGGAGCAGAACCTTTACGCAACCCGTGAGGTCAAGCCGCAGGCGCGTGCGCTGCTGTTGCCGAATTTCGGGGTCACGGGCAACGTCGACTACCAGAATGTGAAGTCCAGCGGCACCAGCTCGCTTGGCAGCTTCAATCGCAACGACACGTTTCAGACATCCAGGCGCCGCCGCCGTGCTGTCCCAGTCCATCTACAATCGCGCCGATTGGGTGCAGCTGAGCCAGGCCGACAACACCATCGCCCAGGCTGAGGCGCAGTACCGCGACTCCGAGATCGAGCTCATGGTCCGCACGACGCAGGCCTACTTTGAAGTGCTGCGGTCAGCGGATGCGGTGCGTGTCCAAGAAGCCCTGGTGGCTGCCGATGAGCGCCAGCTTGAGCAGTCTCGGCAGCGCTTCGAGGTCGGCCTGGTTGCCATCACCGATGTCAACGACAGCCTCGCGGCCTATGACCGTTCGCGGGCCAATCTGATCACGGCGGAGAACGATCTCAACAACGCTTGGGAGGCCCTGCGCCGCATCGTTGGCCCGGTCTCGGTGCCGCTTGCGCGCCTTGGCGATCGGTTGCCGCTGGCGCCGCCGGAACCCAACGACATCAACGTCTGGGCGGAGACGGCCCTGGCCAACAACTACGGCATCGTTGCCGCCAAGCAGGCCGCCGAGGCCGCGCGCAAGGACATCGAGATCCAGCGATCGGGTTACTACCCATCGGTGGATATGCAGGCCGGATATGACATCAGTCGTTCCGGGGCCGAGTTCAACACCGATAGCGACTCGGCCTTTGTCGGGCTCAATGTCAACATTCCCATCTACCAGGGCGGCGCCGTGGCGTCGCGCACACGCCAGGCTGGCCATAGCTTCCGCGCCGCCCAGGACCGCCTCGACCAACAACGCCGCGCCGTGATCAACCAGGTCAAGGATGCCTTCCGTGGCATCCTGTCCAGCATCAGCGACGTCAAGGCGCGCCAAGCCGCCATCGTTTCGGCCCGTAGCTCGCTGGAATCAACCCAGGCCGGTCTCGAGGTCGGTACCCGTACCCAGGTGGATGTGCTAAACGCCCAGCGGCAGTTGTTCCAGGCCGAGTTCGACTATCTCTCCTCGCGTTACAACTACATCATCAACGGCGTGCTGTTGCATCAGGCCACCAGCACCCTGAGTCGCGACGTGCTGGCCAAGGGCAATGCCTGGCTGACCGCGTCGGATACCGTACCGCCGCCGGCTAATTAGGTCGGGGTAGCCTGGGACGGGGCGAGTTTCGAGGCTGTTCTCGGAGCGCGGCCAACGCCGGAACTGACTCGGACAATCCGCGCCAGCGGTCCGTCTGCTCCGGCAAGCTCCTTGATCTCGGCTCTCCCTCGTTACTCGACACTCGTTACTCGCTACTCATGTCAGGAAATAGCTTCGGCAAATCCTTCGTCGTTACGACCTTTGGTGAGAGCCATGGGCCGGCTATCGGCGGCATCGTCGATGGCTGCCCGCCGGGACTGCCATTGAGCGAGGCGGATCTGCAGAACGACCTCGACCGGCGTGCGCCGGGCAAGTCGCGCCATACCACCCAGCGGCGCGAGCCGGACCAGGTGCAGATCCTGTCCGGGGTGTTCGAGGGCCTGACCACCGGCGTGCCGATCGGGCTCATCATTCACAACCAGGATCAGCGCTCGAAGGATTATTCGGAGATCGCGGCCAAGTTCCGCCCCGGTCACGCCGATTACACCTACAGCATGAAGTACGGGCTGCGCGACTACCGCGGCGGCGGGCGTTCATCGGCGCGGGAGACCGCGATTCGGGTCGCCGCCGGTGGCGTGGCGAAGATCGTGCTGAGCGCCCAGGCCGGCGTGCGTATCCGCGGCTATCTGTCGCGGCTTGGGCCGATTCGCACCTGCGATCCGGGCATGACAGGCTTCGATTGGGCGCAGGTGGAGCAGAATCCGTTTTTCTGTCCCGACCCGGCCCGCGTGCCGGAACTCGAGGCGTACATGGACGCCCTGCGCAAGGAAGGGGACTCCATCGGCGCGGAGGTCACCGTCATCGCGGAGGGTCTGCCGCCTGGGCTCGGCGAGCCGATCTTCGACCGCCTGGATGCCGACATCGCCCATGCCCTGATGAGCATCAACGCGGTCAAGGGCGTCGAGATTGGCGCCGGCTTCGCCTGCGTCGAGCAGAAGGGCACCGAGCACCGCGACGAGATCAGGCCCGACGGATTCCTCAGCAACAACGCCGGCGGCGTGCTCGGCGGCATCTCCACCGGTCAGAACATCGTCGCGCGCCTGGCGTTGAAGCCGACTTCCAGCCTCCGGCTGCCGGGACGCACGGTGGACCTGAACGGTAACGCGGCCGAGGTCGTCACCCAGGGACGGCACGACCCCTGCGTCGGCATTCGCGCGACCCCCATTGCCGAGGCCATGCTTGCCATGGTGCTGGCCGACCATCTGCTGCGCCACCGCGGCCAAAATGCCGGTGTGCAGCCGCCGTTGGCGCCGATTCCGCCCGGCGTCGACTGACCTGGCGTCGGCTTTTTGGGCGTCGCGCCGCGCGTGGGTGATCGATGGCGCCAGATCCTGAGCAACCCATGCCTTACGCCCGGCTCTCCAGCTACTACTTCTTTCACTTCGCCGCACTCGGCGCCCTGGTGCCGTTCTGGGGGCCGTACCTGCTGGAGCGCGGTTTTCAGCCGGCCGCCATCGGCGTGCTGATGGCGATCCTGATGGGCACCAAGATCGTCGCCCCCAACGTCTGGGGGCTGTTCGCGGACCGCGCCGGGCAGCGCATGCCCATCGTGCGCCTGGGTGCCGCGCTGGCGGTGCTCTGCTTCGTCGGGGTGTTCTGGGCCGACGGCTTCTGGTCCATGGCGCTGGTGATGACCGTGTTCAGCTTTTTCTGGAACGCGCCGCTGCCGCTCATGGAGTCTGTCACCTTCAATCACCTGGGTGCGCGGGCCAACCGCTACGCCAGCGTGCGGGTCTGGGGCAGCGTCGGCTTTATCCTCAGCGTCGGCCTGATCGGCTGGTGGCAGGAGCGCGCCGGCAGCGCCATCATTCCGGTGACGGTGCTGGTGCTGTTCGTCGGTGTCTGGCTGAGCTGTCTCATCATTCCGGACCGTGGTCATGCCGCCGGGCACGACGCGCACCTGTCCTTGCGCGGTCTGATTCGGCGCCCGGAGATCCTGTTCTTTCTTGGGGCATGTCTGTTGATGCAGGCGAGCCACGGCGCCTATTACGCCTTCTACTCCATCTATCTGGAGGCCCACGGCTACAGCAGCAGCGCCATCGGCGCGCTGTGGGCGCTTGGCGTTGCGATCGAGGTCATCGTGTTTCTGCGCATGCATCGGCTGCTGGAGCGCTTCGGGGCCAGGCGCATGCTGCTACTGAGCCTGGCCCTAGCGGTCTTGCGCTGGCTGCTGATCGGGCTGTTCGTCGATCTGGCCGCGGTACAGATCGTGGCGCAATCCCTGCATGCGTTCAGCTTCGGCGCCTTCCACGCCTCCGCCATCCATCTGGCCCACCACTACTTTCCCGGACCGACCCAGGGGCGCGGCCAGGCCCTGTACAACAGCGTCAGCTTCGGCGTTGGCGGTGCCGTCGGCAGCCTGACGAGCGGCCTGCTCTGGTCCTCCGCAGGACCGACCATGACCTTCGCCGCGGCGTCCCTCATGGCCGCGCTGGGTTGGATCGCCGCCTACGGCTATGTGGACAAGGCGCGCCGATATTGAGCAGGTCAGTCGTCCTCGCCGTCTGTTCGCCCGCGCTGCATGCTCCCTGGTGATTCGTCGCTTGGGCGGTGCGGATGGCGCCTGAGGTGCGTGTTACCATGCCGCGCGAGCATACGTCGCCGACGAGGAGCACAAAATGGCAGCGGATAGAAAGCAACAGGGTGAAGCCGCGGACGACGCGGCAGTGGGTGTCACGACGACCGATCCGGGCGATCAATTGATCGAGCCGAGCGACCGGTTGGTCGATGTCGACGGCAAGCCGATACCGCTGTCGACCTTGGTGGCGGAGCACAAGGAGATGCGCGGCCAGACTCGCGCGGGTGAAGAAGGATACCCGCACCGCCGTGTCCAAGCGCCGCGCAGAGAAGGCGCTGAAGCCGTTTCAGGCGGAGTTGATCCGGATGCAGAAGCATCTGGAGGCGACCAAGAAGCGCATGATCATCCTGTTCGAGGGGCGCGATGCCGCCGGCAAGGGCGGCACCATCCGCCGCGTGACGCGCTACATGAACGAAAAGCACTATCGCGTCGTGGCGTTGGGCAAACCGACCGAGCATGAGCGCACGGAGTGGTTCTTTCAGCGCTATGTCGAGCAGTTTCCCTATGGCGGCGAGCAGGTGCTGTTCGACCGCAGTTGGTACAACCGCGCCATGGTGGAGCCGGTGTTCGGCTTCTGCACGCCGGAGGAGTACGACAACTTCATGTACGGCGTCACCGGCTTCGAGAAAGACATCGTGCGCCAGGGCACCATCCTGGTGAAGCTCTACTTCAGTGTCACCAAGGACGAGCAGGCACGCCGTTTCGAGCGTCGCAAGACCGACCCGCTGCGACAATGGAAACTGTCGGAGATCGACGTCCAGGCGCAGGATCGTTGGGACGACTTCACGCATCAGAAGTACGAGATGCTGCGCCGCACCCATACCTCCTGGGCGCCCTGGACCATCATCCGCTCCAACAACAAGACCAAGGCGCGGCTGAACGCGATCAAGGTCATCCTGAACGCGGTGCCTTATCAACGGCTCAATCCGGAGCTCGATTTCGTCCCGGACCCGGCCGTGGTCGTTTCCGGAGCTCGCGAACTCGAGGTGATGGAGGCGCAGATGCTGCGCGAGGGGCGGTATACGGTTTGAGTCTCTAACGAGGCTTCGCCTCAGACCGACGAGTCGTGATCATCGGTATCGGTATCGGTATCGGTATCGAAATCGAAACGAGTGGCAAGCGACCCGATCCCGATTTCGAGGACCCTTTCCGGTCCTAGGCTGCGTCGAAACTTGACTCATCCGCAAGCATTAGGCGCCCGCAAGCAATCCAGCCCCCAGCGACTCTTATGTCCCATCCCATTCGCCCCGGTCGACGCTATCCACCGGGCGCCAGCGTCGTTGACGAGGGCATCAATTTCTCCATCTACAGCCGGCACGCCACCGGGGCGACGCTGCTGCTGTACGCCGATGGGGCCAGCGAGCGGCCGTTCCAGGTGATCGAGCTCGACCCGGAGCTGAATCACACCTTTTTCAGCTGGCATGTGCTGGTGTTGGACCTGCCGCCTGGCACCCGTTACACCTGGCGCATGCAGGGCCCCTGGGACCCGAGCGGCCACGGCTGGATGTTCGACGAACGCGTCGAGCTGGTGGACCCCTGGGCGCGTTCCGTCGATGCCACGCGTTGGGACCGCGCGGCGCGCTGTCGCGACGGCGCACGCGCGCACGACTCGATTCGCGGCATCGTGCTGGCCGACGACTACGACTGGCAGGGCGACGAGCCGCTGCGGATGCCGTCGGAGGATACGGTCATCTATGAGCTGCATGTCGGGGGCTTTACCCGCCATCCGTCTTCCGGCGTGCGCCATCCGGGCAGTTTTCTCGGGCTGATCGAAAAGATCCCTTACCTGGCGGAACTCGGCATCACGCATGTGGAGCTGATGCCGGTGATGGCCTTCGACGAGCAGGACGTGCCGGATCGGGTCAGCCAAGCGGGGTTGCGCAATTTCTGGGGCTACAGCAGTCATAGCTTTTTTGCGCCGCATCCGGGCTTTTGCGTGGACTTGGAACAGCAGCGGCGCGAGTTCCGCGACATGGTCAAGGCCCTGCACCAGGCCGGTATCGGCGTGCTGTTGGACGTTGTCTTCAATCACACGGCCGAGGGCGGGCAGGGCGGTCCGGTGATCAACTTCAAGGGCATCGGCAACGAGACCTTCTACATTCTCGACGCCGACGATCGCGCTCGGTACCTGGACTTTACCGGCTGTGGCAACACCGTCAACGCCAATCATCCGTTCGTCGCGCGCTACATCATCGATTGTCTGGAATACTGGGTGCGCGACATGCATGTCGACGGTTTCCGCTTCGACCTGGCCAGCGCGCTCGCCCGCGACGATACCGGCGCGCCGATGCATCACCCGCCGGTGCTGTGGGGGATCGAACTGTCGGATGTGCTCGCCGGCAGCAAGATCATCGCCGAGGCCTGGGACGCCGCGGGGTTATATCACGTGGGTTCGTTTCCAGGTTACCGCTGGATGGAATGGAACGGTCGCTACCGCGATGACCTGCGCGCCTTCGTCCGTGGCGATCCGGGTCTGATCGACGGCATCGCGACCCGTATCGCCGGCAGCAGCGACCTGTACCAGGCCAATCTGCGCCATCCCATCAACAGCATCAACTTCGTCACCTGTCACGACGGCTTTACGCTGGCGGATCTGGTCAGCTACGACCACAAGCACAACGCCGCCAACCACGAGGGCAACAACGACGGCTGCAACCACAACCTGAGTTGGAACTGCGGTGTGGAGGGCGATACCGACGATGCTGAGATTCTGACCCTGCGCCGACGTCAGGCGAAGAACTTCATGGCCATCCTGTTGCTGAGCCAGGGCATCCCGATGATCAACGCGGGCGACGAGATGCTGCGTTCCACCGGCGGCAACAACAACACCTGGTGCCAGGACAACGCGCTCGGCTGGATCGATTGGTCGCTGGCCGAGCAGAACGCGGACATGTTGCGCTTCGTCGCCGGGCTGATCGCGCTGCGCCGGCGCCACCGCAGCCTGCGTCGACGCAACTTCTTGGGCGCCGACGACATCGACTGGTACGGAACCCTCGGCGAGCCGCCGGCCTGGGGCGACGCGAACGCCCGTGAGCTGGCCTTTACGCTGTATGCCCGCGACCCGGACGAGCCGCCGCTGCATGTGATGCTGAATGCCAGCCCCAAGGCGCGCACGTTCGTCATCCCGGTGCTTGACGGGTTGGGCCTGGGGCATTGCCGTCGACACCCATGCGCAGGCCCCGGCGGACCTGGTCGCACCCGCGCTGCAACGGCGCATCGGCGCGCGTCGCTGGCGCGTCGCCGCCCGTAGCCTGTTGGTGCTGGAGGGTGCGGCGGAGGTGGGTTCGTCGGTCTGAGGCATCGCCTGGACCAGCGATTGCAGTGCGCTTTATTTGCGGTCTTGATTGCGCCATCGCGATCCCCCGACGCCGCGGCCATGGTCTTTTCCCCGTCCGATCAGGCACAATTGCGGACCTGATCCCTTCGGAGCGAGGTTTCGATGACGACGACCAACGTCTTTCATGCCCTGGGGCTACACATGCACCAGCCGCCTGGAAACCTCCAGCTGCTGCTCGATTCCAACCCCTGGGAGGCCGAACAGATTATCCACTGCTACGAGCGGCCGGCCCGCTATGCGCGGCAATACGCCGATGTGGCGCGTCTGCATGTCGGCTTTTCCGGCATCCTGCTGGAGCAGTTGCGCGACCCACGAATCGTCGACCGGTATCGCCATCTGATCGACATTCCGGCCATGCTCGATGCCTACCGCGAGGCGGACACGATCGAGCTGATCGGCATGGGCTATTTCCATCCGATCTTCCCGCTGATTCCGGTCGCCGACTGGGAAGAGCAGCTGCGCACCGGCCGCGAGCTGATGCGGGAGGTGTTCGGGCGCGCGCCGCGGGGCTTCTGGCCGCCGGAGATGGCGTTCTCGATGGAGATGATCCCGGCACTGGCGAAGGCGGGCTACGAATACGTGGTCGTCGACGGCGTGCATGTGCATCCGGCAGGATGGCGTCAGCGACGTGTTCCGGCCCTATCTGGCCTGTTACGACGGCGTCTGCATCACCGTCGTACCCCGCGATCGCGACGTCTCCAATGCCCAGGAGAGCGGCCTGGACGCGACCTGGTTTGCCCACGAGGTCACGCATCGCTGCCGCTTCTCGGCAAGGCCGGACGAACCCCGGCTGGTCACCACCTGGTCCGACGGCGAGAACGGCGGCTGGTTTCGGCAGATGCACGAGGGCTCCGGCTTCTTCGGCCACTACTTGTCGCCCTACATGGAGCACGTGCGTGGCGGCGAATACCCGGTGACGCCGGTGAGCATCTCTGACTATCTGCGCGATCATGCGCCGAGCGCGCATGCGCAGGTGCAGACCGGCGCTTGGAACGTCGGTTCCACGTCCGGCTACGACCTGAGCCAGTGGGCAGGTTCCGGTGGCGCAACAGGCCGCGGCTGAAACTGTACGCGAGCTGAGCCGACGCTGGTGGGCGCTGGCAGGCCTGGAAGATCGGCTCGCCCCCGCGGTTCGGCCGCGGCTTGCCGAGGCGCGCCGACTGGTGTTGGAGTCCGAGACCAGCTGCTATCTGTTCTGGGGCGACGACTGGTTGCCGAAGCTCTCTGTCATTACCGATGCCGCCGGCGCGTTGCTAGACGAGCTGGAGGCGATGCAACAGGCCGCCGATCGCCCGGCCGTGATCGCGCCGAGGGAGGACGCGGCCGAGGATGGAACGGCTGTCGCGTCGGACAAGCAGGCGAGCGTCAAGGGCGCTAACGCGACCGACAAGAACAAGCCAAAGAAGCCAGGGAGTTGATGCTGAGCGCTTTCGCGACCAACGTTTCTGGGTATCGATGCCGCCATGTGCGCTGATCGCGTCCCGCCCACGCCGACCTTGGCCGGCGACTCGGTCGCGCCCGATGATCTGACGCTCAGCGGCGCAGACGATGCGGGATTGCAGGCGGCGGGCTTCCCGGACACCGTGCAGGACGCGCACCTGGTGCTGTATCCATCTACGGGTGGTGGAGTGGAGCTACGCTGGCACCTCGATGGCACGGCGCTTGCGCATGCCCGCGGGGCCTTTGGTGATGGCCCCGACGCGCCGTCGCCCGTGCTGCGTCTGCGGCAACTCGGGGGCGAGGAGGGAAGCGGGGGTGCCTCTCGGGTCATCGCCGATGCGCCGCTGGAAGACCGGCACATGGTGGCGGACGGCCTCGCACGTTGCTCGGCGGGAGCCGCGACGGGGTTGTTGCAAGCGGAGATCGGGCTCTCGACCGCCGCTGGCGGCTGGGTGTTGGTGGCGCGCTCGAATCGGCTGCAGGCTACTGGACCCGTGGGCGCGCCATTTCTGCGTGCCGCGGCGACCTCCGGCGATCGCGCCCGCGGCGGAACTGGAGTCGTCTAGCGAGCCGGAGCCCTGGCCGGCTCCGGCTCCGGCTCGGCTCCGGCTCCGATCGCGCCATCCAGCGCGATGCCGCAAACGCGAAAGTCGCTTGGAAGGCTGATCCCCGATTTCCCGCTGGTGCAACCCCCGCCAAGCGCCGCGCTGGAGGCCGAGTCCACAATGCCGCTCGACTTCGTCGGTGCCGCGGCGCCCGCTGACGGAGCGGGGCACACCTCGCCCAGCGCGTCGGATCGTTTCGATCGCTCTCTGGCACCCCTCGGCCCGCTGATCTCGGAGGCCGGATCGGCGCCCGGATCAGGACTGGAATCGGCATTGGCCGAGATCAGCCTCCGCGAGTCGGACGTGTCCGCCGAGGCGACCCCTTCGTCGGTGCCGGCTCAGCCCTCCGACGACGCCCATGCCGCACCCAACCCGGCGCTTCCCGCCGATTCGTTACCCGTGCCGGGCAGTGGGCCCCTGCGTCGTTTCAGCGTCGGCACGGCCAGCGAGATAGGAGCCGAACTGCTCGTGCACGGCAGCGCCGCGCCGGGCATGTTGCTCGACCTCGGTGGCCATCCCTATCGGGTCGGTGCCGGCGGGCGCTTCGCGTTTCGTATCCCGTTGCACGACTGGGAGCTGATCATGCGCTTGCTCGCGAGCCTGCCGTCGCTGCCGGTGGAGTCTCGCGTTGGGGGCGGTGAGCCCGGCGAGCAGGGCGACTAAGGCGATTTCTGTCAAATCTCATACCGGCTGACTTGTCTTGTCATCCGCGTAGTTGTTTCGGTTGTTTCTGTGTCGTTCCTTAGAATCGGGCGCGCGCTCCGTTGCCGTGGCGACCAACGGGTATAATCTGGGCCTGACGCCTTACACCGAGTACCGAAGGACATTCGCATGCATATCATCATGGCCAGTCCCGAGTGCGCCCCGGTCGCAAAGGCCGGCGGTCTCGGGGACTTCGTCCAGGGGTTGTCGCGGGAACTGGCGATTCGCGGCAACCAGGTCGAAGTTGTGCTGCCCAAATACGACAGCATGCGCTTCGATCTTATCAGTGGAATGCACAAGGTCTTCACCGACCTGTGGGTGCCCTTTTACGACCGGCACATCCACTGCGATGTCGAATACGGCGAAGCGGACGGGGTCAAGTGTTTCTTCATCGACCCGCACTCCGAGCACGGCTTCTTCAACCGCGGCAAGATCTACGGCGATGCGGATGATCCGGACCGTTTCGCGTTCTTCTCGCGGGCGTTGATGGAGTTCTTGTACAAGAGCGGCCGGCGTCCGGACATCATCCACTGTAATGATTGGCATACCGGGCTGGTGCCGGTCTTGTTGTACGAGGTCTACGCCGGGCTCGGCATGGACCGCACGCGGGTCTGTTACTCGCTGCACAACATGGGCCACCAGGGCTGGACCGGGACGCATGTGCTGCACATGAATCGGTTGGACGCCGGCCGGCTGATGACGCACGATCGTCTGCAGGACCCAGGCAATCCGCACGCCGTGAACCTGATGAAGGGCGGCATCGTGTTCTCGAACTTCGTCACGACGGTCTCGCCCCGTTACGCCTGGGAAATCCAGCACACCGAACAGGGCATGGGCCTACAGGGGGTGTTGCGGACCCACGATCACAAGTTTGGTGGCGTGCTCAACGGTATCGACTACAGCACCTGGAATCCTGAACTCGACCCGCTGATTCCGCAGCACTACGGCCCCGACAGTCTGCAGCAAAAGGCACACAACAAGGCCGCGCTGCGCCAGCGAGTCGGGCTCACCGAGGTCTTCAAGCCGCTGGTCGCGGTGGTCAGCCGACTGGATCGACAGAAGGGCGTGGAGCTGATCCGCCATGGCATCTATTACGCCCTTGAGCAGGGCTGCCAGTTCGTGCTGCTCGGCAGCGCCCAGGACGCCGACGTCAACGCCAACTTCTGGCGCATTAAGCACGAGATGGAGGCGAGCCCCGACTGCCACCTGGAACTCGGCTACGACGAGGAACTGGCCCACCTGATCTATGCCGGCGCCGATCTGATCCTGATCCCGAGCATCTACGAACCTTGCGGTCTGACCCAAATGATCGCGATGAAATACGGTTGCGTGCCAGTGGCGCGACGGGTCGGCGGTCTGGCGGACACGGTGTTCGATGCCAACTACAGCGATCGTCCCTTCGAAGAGCGCAACGGTTACGTGTTCGACGACGCCACCTATGCCGGGGTCGAATCGGGCCTGGGTCGAGCGATTGGTCTGTGGAAACGCTTCCCCGAGTATTTTCGCCAGCTGCGGGTCAACGGCATGCGCATGGACAACTCCTGGAATCGGCCCGGCCAGCACTACCTGGATATCTACAACCACATCCGCACTTAGCCGCCGCCGTAACGAGCCGCGAAGCACCGGCTCCGCGGCCTGCAAGATCAGCCAACCCCGATCAGTGCGTGTGCGCTCGAGGCCGCCATTGAGTTGCTCACAGCCCAAGCTCGCTGTGCGATCCGAGCCGGATGAGTTGCAACACAGCGTCGCTCGGCTTGCGGTAAATCAACACTGGGTCCGGCTTGACATGACAGTCTCGGTGGTCTTCCCAGTTGCCGGTTAGCGCATGGTCGCGGTGCTTTTCGGCCAACGGCTCGTCTTTGGCCAGCGCCTCTCCGACGCGAACGAAGTCCTTTGCCAGAGCAACCCTGTGTGGCCATTTAGCCTCGCGCTTCAGATCGCGCTTGAATTGTCCTGACTGCTCAATCGTCCGCATCAAGTGTTGCTTGGAGGTCGTTCAGTGCGGAGTGTGACGGTTTCCAAGTTGCCGCGGCGTGCTTCCTTCATCGCCTCAATGGTGACGTCGTTCGGCACAAGCGGCTCGAACGGCAACGCCTTCTCTCGGGCCACGCGTGTCAGCATGATGCGAAAAGCGTCCGACACGGTCAATCCCATCGCCGCCAGCGCGGCGGTCGCTTCCTCCTTGATGTGCGCGTCGATCCGGGCGCGGACAACAGGGTTTGCAGGCATTATTTGATCGTCCAAGTGAGTGAGCTACATTGTAGCCGGAACATCAGGAGGCCGGGTTCGAACCAGCAAACCCTGCCGCGTGAAGCGGTGCTTCGCCGGGTTTTCCGGTTGCAAAAGAGTCTGATTTATATAGATAATTAGAGAATCATCACGCGTTAAGCGGAGTCTTGTCTTTGGCCAGACCCGGCACCGGTGAGACCTCCTCGGAGGTTGCGGGTACCGGTACCGGGTACCTGGGCACAGGAAAACGACATGGGGCACTACTGCAGAATCTGCGGACGAACACGACCGAACGAACAGTTCTCCGGCAAAGGCCACCGAGCGCATGTGTGCAAAGACTGCGCTCGGTTGCCGAAGGAGGACAGGGACGCGATCGAGCAGAAAGAAGAGATCTTCAACTACCTGAGCCAATCGCATATCTCGACGAAGAATACGGCCCGACTCAAGCGACTGGCGGCATCGAGTCATCCGGAGGTTGCCGAGTTGGCCGCCATCGTCATCGAGGTCGCGAAGGTCAAACCCTACAAGCGAGGGCGGCTCAAGGTGTTGGCGCGACAACGAAGCGATCTGCTCGCTGCGCTGCAGAGAACCGGTTTGATCGCAGCGCACCATGGGTAGCGAGCGTGGGCTGATCGAACACACCGGCTCAGGCCGGGGAATCGTTGCGGTGCTTCCCGCCGAGCGCGGTGATGCCGTCGATGCATGCAACCGTGGCGTCGTGGGGAAGGATGCACCCTGACCTACTTGCCCCGGACCTTCCTTCTCGGACCAGACGACACCTTGTTCCGGCTCGCGAGCGCGAAATTCTCGCGAATGCTCGAGGATCCGGAACACCATCCCCTAGCGAGTTTCGCAGGGCAGCGCGTGCGCATGGTCGGGGCGACCGTGGAGATCCGTGACCGAACACCTCGCGGTCGCTCGTCTCATCTACCAAATGCTCGGGTTCGATGCCGGCGGGGGCTTGGAGCGGCGCTCGTTCATGCGTCAGAACGTCGCACTGGCAGACCTTGTCGCGGGTCGGGTTGTGGCTGGATCGACGACGAACGAGGCAACGATCGTCGAGGCGAGTAGCCGTTTCGCCGCACACGGTAGCTTCTGGCAGCCATCGCGATCGTTGAGCAGCAGATCCTCCGCGCCGCCATCGGTGACTTGAGGTGCAAACGCTTATTGCGTTGTTTCCCAGATATTTGAAGACAGAGTTGGTGTCACTAGGAAGCTTCGACGACAGCGCGGAGTCGACCCGTTGCGGACGTTGGCAGCCCAAGCCGTCAGCGTCTCCTTCCGACCCTTATGTAAAGCTTTACATAAGGGTCGTTGAACTAATCCGCTCCGCGGGGCTTCCATCGCTGCCCCTACGCGCCCCCTTTGATTGACCGCTTGGCGGGGCAAGTTTCGCACCTGCACGAGCGATTCTTCCGTCCTCTCCGGCTCAGTAGCGCGCACACTGAGGACGACCCGACCTGGGCCGTCTGCTGAGGGCTGGAAGATGACGCCGCTGCGCCAACGCATGATCACCGCCATGCAGATGCATGGATATTCACCGCGCACCCACCAGAGCTACCTGGCCGCGGTGCGCGGCTTGGCGAAGTATACTCACCGCTCGCCGGACAGCCTGAACCGCGAGGATCTGCGCGGATACTTCGAGTACCTGGTCACCGAGCGCCACCTGGCGCCGGCCAGCGTGCGCCTGTCCTACAACGGCATCCGCTTTCTCTATCTGCAGGTACTCGACTGGCGCACGCTAGACCTGGAGATGGTGTTGCCCAAGCGGGCACAACGCATCCCGGAGTTGCTCACGCGCGCCGAGGTCGCGGCCATTGTGGACGCCTGCCCCCACGAACGCTATCGCCGCATGCTGATGCTCGCCTACGGCTGCGGCTTGCGGCTGAGCGAGGTGCTGGCCGTGCGGGTGGCGGACATCGACAGCGAACGTCAGCTGTTGCGCGTGCGCCAGGGCAAGGGCGCCAAGGATCGGCTGGTGCCGTTGTCGCCGACCTTGCTGACACAATTGCGTGCCTATTGGCGGCAATACCGACCGGCCGACTGGTTGTTCGCCGGACGCAGCGGTGCTCCTCTATCGACCACCAGTCTGCAGAAGGCCTACACCGGCGCCAAACAGCAAGCCGGGGTGACCAAGGTCGGCGGTATCCATGCGCTTCGCCATGCCTATGCCACCCACCAACTGGCCGCCGGCCTGAAGGTGGAACGCCTGCAGCGCCTGATGGGCCACACCAGCATCCACACCACGCTGCGCTACGTGCATTGGTTGCCGAGCGCCGGCGACGGCGAAGGTGAACTGGATCTGATCGCGCAGTTGGCGAGCACGCGCGAGACCGATGGAGCGCCACCGCATGCCTGAAGCCTCACTGCAGGCGCTCGTGCATACCTGCCTGAACGACAGGGCCACACAGCCGCTCAGCCCCCACCAATGGCAGGTCTGTTATCACATCGCACAGTGCCGTACCGCCGCCCTTGGCGGCTTTGCGCTGGCATGTGATCACTGCGGCGAGCGTGCGTTTCTCTACCATGCGTGCCGTGATCGCCACTGCCCGCGCTGCCAGCGCCACGCCTCCGAGGCCTGGTGCGAACGCCAACGCGCGGCGCTGCTACCGGTGACCTACCATCACCTGGTGTTCACCTTACCCGACACCCTCAACGGCTGGATCGAGGTCCAGCCCAAAGAGATCTATGATCTCTTGTTCGAGGCGGTGTGGGCGACCCTCTCCGCGTTCGGCGCCGATGCCAAGCGCCTGGATGGCCAACTGGGCATGACGGCGATGCTGCACACCTGGGGCCAGACGCTGGTGCGACATGTCCACCTACACTGCTTGGTGCCGGGCGGGGCACTGGCCGACGACGGCACCTGGCATCCGGCCAAGCGCACCTCTCTGTTCCCGGTGCGGGCACTGTCGCGGCATCTGCGCGGCGGCTTCGTCAGTCGCTTGCGGGCAGCCTTCGAGGCCGGGCAGTTGCCACGCATCACCGATCGCAACGCAGTCGATCGCGTGCTACAGGCGCTGATGGGAAAGGACTGGGTGGTCTACTCCAAGCCCTGCCTCGCGCGCGCCGAGACGGTCGTGGACTACCTCGGTCGCTACACCCATCGCACGGCGCTCTCCGATGGGCGATTGCTCAGCTTCGACGGCACCTCCGTCGAGCTCAGCTACAAGGACTACGCCGACGGCAACCGGCGCAAGGTGATGACGCTCACCGGCGAGGAGTTGCTGCGCCGGTTTCTGCTGCATGTCTTGCCCAAAGGCTTCATGCGTGTCAGAAATTTCGGCTTCCTCGCCAATCGCTGCCGGGCCAAGCGCCTGGTGACGATCCGCAGCGCGTTGGCGGCAGCGCCGCCCGCGCGCGCCCGGGCGAAGCGCGAGCCCGTCGCGTACGCCGGCCATCCCTGTCCGGCCTGCGGCAAGGGCACGCTGCGCGTGAGCGCGCACCTCGCGCAGGTGCGCCTTAATCCGGGGTAATCCGAAGCGCCAACGGCCGCTAGGGGCGGTCGGCGTTGCCGAATTCAACAGGCCACCGGGCCTGCGGTCGCACTCGCCCCGCGTTTGGAAAACCGCCTATACTGCGGCCGAAAGAGCCGAAAATTCCTGCTCAACAGGCCACGCATGCCCGATTTTCGCCCATCCGACTGGCACCCTAGCCCGCGTTCGACACGGTCCGGTCGCTCTGCGCCCCAGCGGCACGGATACAATCCCCTAACGTCGACGCGGGCCGTGCCGAACTCAAACACCGTGCAGGGAGCGGATTAGTCCAACAAACATTTATCCGTCCTGCGCGCCGAACTCAGTGCGTCGACTGGAAGATCTGTCTGGCGCACGCCGGATAA
>CAVOGV010000047.1:0-112370 GCA_963695445.1 uncultured Gammaproteobacteria bacterium
CGGCCATCTATGTTTTTGAGAACGACTACTTTACCGGGCGCATCCTGGAAGTCGATGGCGGATTACGCCTTTAACACACTTTGATTCTAGCCCGGAAAATTCATACGAAGGGATAAAACTCGTTCAACCAATTGATAAAATAGGGGCTATACCAACAACGCTTCGGAAGAAGCTGAACGAGGTCTCCCATGCCCGAGCGTGCCCCCGGAACAGCTTCGTTTTCCCCGGTCGCGTAGCGCTCCAGCCGGCTATGCAGCTTCATGCAGTCGGGCCTCTAACTCGGCTCGAACGACCAAGAAATACCGATAGTCGTTGGCCCACTCGACCGCACGGGCATCGTCGCCGGCTTCGCCACGGGTGTATCGGGCAAAGAACTCCTCGGACTCGATACCGGCTTTCGCCTCTTAGCGTGCCAAGCGCTTTGCGACCGCGATCAGCGCGTCTAGCGGCGAGTCGTACTGGATGCACTGTTTGCGCACTGCCTGCTCCTCGCGGAAAATCCGGTTCTATGGGAGGTGTTGCGTGTCGCTTACCCTCAGAAAAATCAAGGTTTTTGCCTTTCCCAGGAGTAAGGCTTGGTCGCAGCGTACCACTTTGAGCGACAGCAACGAGACCGCGAGCGGCGGAGGTCGAAGCGTCGACGGCGGCGGCATTGGCGGACGGGCCTTGGACGCGCTCGTGCCAGTCGCGCTGCGCCGATATCATGCGACAGCAACCGCACGATAGTGCATCAGGGTCAGGATGGCGACGCCATCGCCGGTTATGTTATCGATGATCCGGTACGGGCGATCCAACGGGCGCAGTCGGAGCTGGGGAATCGCTTCTCGCCGGGAACTGCGCAAGCGGGGTCGACCTCGGAAGGACGTCGAGTACGGGGCTGACGGATATGCAGGGAAGGGGGATTTGCCTTTTGTGAAATAATTTAGCCTGGCTCTTTTTCCCTGGCCCCTTTTCCCGCTACCATGGCCAGCAGGAGTTTGACTTCTACAACCATTACTACGGCAACGACCATAAGACATAGCGGTAGCTTGAGCTCGGCTCTATGCTACCTGCGAGAAGCATCGTTGAGAAAGAGGAAGGAACTCATGGACCATGATCAAGCGTTGAGCGCACTCCACGTCGGAGATCTCGTCGAGGCTATCGTCAAGCCCGCGGACGATGCAAACGGCTGGGTTCTGGTGTTCGTTAATCGGTCGGGAGAACAAGTTAGGTACTCTGGACACACGGGCACGGAGAAGGTCTATCACACCCTCGACCATGCGACGGAGATCGCCCAGGAACTCGGATTCCGCACGATTCGCGTCGAAGAGGACTTCTGAACGATCTGTCGCTAATGCGACAGATGTTGGAGGTCGGGGGGTTATTCCGACACCGGCCAGGAAGAAACATCATTCCTTCGGTTTCCATCGGCAGCAATATTCGACAAACCGGACATTGAATCCCGGAGCATCCAAGTGACTGGTAGCGGGTTCAGTAGTCTGCTGCACGAAGCGCTCTCGTTGGGCTAGTCTTGAGGAATTACGGTGAATTACGGTTACACTTTACCATTTACATTAATTTCAGTTGTCCCGGGTAATTCTTCTTGGAAGGGGGTCGGCCAGGCTTGCCTGGACGCAGAGTTCGGCCAAGTCGTCTCTCAAGTTCGGCGAGCTCGTGGTCACCCATCAATGGTCGCCCGATGGTTTGACCCTTCGTGAGAGCGGCAACTCGTTCAGTATCCGCTGGCAACTCCAACAATTCTGCAGAACCTTCGACGCGTTCCAGCAGGGGACGAACAGTAACCAAACCATCGTCTTGGCGCCGCAGATGTGCCGGCGCGCTAGACCAAGGCCAATCGGCTGCCGTCGCAGCGAGTTTCGCCTTGACGGGATTCATAGCCACGTAGCGGAAAGCTGCCATCAATTGCGCTTCATCCATTGCCACGCAGCCAAACCTCCCTTGAAACAAATGAGCTGTTACCCGCAATCGCGCGTTCGCGCGTTGATGTACCCGCTATATAGCGACGATGCGTTTCGCCGACGGCGCGGGATAGCCCGGTCTCGTCTGCGGGTAGGAGAATCAAGTGATGATGCAATGCATATGGCGGAACCGCCTGCAGTGTTCAGTCCTGTGCGAACGACCTATCGCCAATCTCAACGACGGCCTCTCCACTCCCGAGGAGCGCAAGCGCCTCGGGAAAAAGTTCTCGAAACACCGCCTCCAAGCGGCGATTGGTCAGGTTACCGCAGGTGACCCAAAGCACCTGCGGCGGGGTGCCCAGACGCAGGACGAGGTCCACGAAATCGCTGTCTTTGCTGACAATGACGGTGTCCGCTTGGGAGCGCGCTGCATCGAAGATATCCCGATCCTCGGCGTCCCGGAGGCCAAGTTGTCGCGAAGCGCGCGCGTCTACGCCGAAGGATCTTGAGATCCAACCCGCCAGAGAGGGCGGCAACTGGGCGTCAAGCCAAAGGATCACGCCACCAGCCGCGCAATGTCGGCACGCCTGGCAGCGAAAAGCAGGCAGGCTTGGATGTCCTCGGTCTCCAAGTCAGGAAAATCGGACAAGATCTCGGCGGCACTGACACCCTGGGCGAGCATCTCGAGGATATCTGTGACCCGGATGCGCATGCCCCGGATACAGGGGCGACCGCCACACTGCCGAGGGTTGGTGGTGATTCGGGTTTCGAGTTGCTGCTTGTCCAAGACTAAGCTTGCTCCCGCAAGATGGGACCGAGACATCGGCCTGGTGCCCGACGATTATGCTGCAGCTTTCGATCGAGCGAAACCGGGACGGAAGCAGTCGTGACCACGCCGCGGCTGGTGATGGTGAGGGTAGCTTTCATCGCATGCAGAATAGCTGAAATACCGCGAAGAACGATTTCTGACCCTGCACGACTGATTCATGCTAGCGCTCCGGCGCAGCACGCAATGCTCACAGCGAAGTCTTGTTCTTCTCCCGCACCCGCAAATACAGCTCCTCCATCACCTCAATGAATGAGGCGTCTTTGTCCCAGAACGCTGGATAGTCGCCGCCCTTGCGGATCAGGATTGCCGGGAGTTCGGCGGGGCGCATGGCGGGGAGTTCGCGCGGTAGGCGCTTGGCGCCGTGCCAGAAGGCTTGGTAGTCGGGCGATGCGTTCGCGTGCTCGGGCCGGGTGAAGTAGCTGTCGGTGGCGAGCGGCTCCGGGGTGTCTGTGTCGGTGAGGCCGTGCAGGGCGTGGCCGAGCGGGGTTTGGCTCAAGGTGGCGCGCAGTTGCTCTCGGCTGAGGCCGCGCAGTTCGAACAGCAGGAAGGGGTCGTGGTCGAGTTGGCGGGCGAGGCGATAGTAGACGCCGGCGATGTGCTTGCAGGGGTTGGCGTAGTCGGGGCAGGAGCAGTCGGTGAGCTTGAAGTCCTGGCGATTGCGGGGTAGCAGTGATTGCGTCGTGGTCTGGGTCTTGCCGGTCCCGATGCCGGTGCCAGCAAACGCCGACTCGATGTCGTCCGGCATCTCGTTCATCAACAGGCGTGCGACGAGGTCGGCGCGGCTGCCGATGTGGGCGATGGCGCGCGCCCAGTCTGCCTTCGCCAGCGGGGTCATCTGGATGCGGGTCTTGTACTTGGGCTCTTTGTAGACGCCGAAGTAGGGGTTGACGTTGCCGCGCACGGTGGCCGTGACCAGGCCGTTGGTTATGGCGAAGTCGAGGATGCGGCTGTCGCTGCTGTAGCCGCGCCCGCGTTGCAGGCGACCGCTGTCGGTGAAGCCTTCCAATGCCTCCAGGAAGCGGCTGCCCCACCAGGTTCTGCCTGGGTTGCTCATGGTCTTGATCGCCGTTTGGCCCGCCCACTCATCAACTTGGCCATCAGCCCATCACCGCCTCGCGATTGAGGCGGATCAGGTCTTTGAAGCGGTCGTTGTCGAGTTGCGTCAGCCAGGACTCGTCGCTGCCGATGATGGCGCCGGCCAGGGCCTTTTTGTCTTGGATCATGGCGTCGATGCGCTCTTCCAGCGTGCCGATGGTCACGAACTTGTGCACGAAGACGGTCTTTTGCTGGCCGATACGGTAGGCGCGGTCGCTGGCCTGGTCTTCCACCGCCGGGTTCCACCAGCGGTCGAAGTGGAAGACGTGGTTGGCACGGGTCAGGGTGATGCCGACGCCGCCAGCCTTCAGCGACAGCACAAACACCGATGGCTCGCCGTCCGGGTCCTGGAAGGCGTCGATCATCTGCTCGCGCCGGGCGCGGGAGGTGCCGCCGTGCAGATAGTAGGTGTTGTAGTGGCTGTCGCGGCGCAGGGTGCGTTCGAGCTGTTCGCCGATCTCGGTGAACTGGGAGAAGATCAGCACGCTGTCGCCCTCGGCCATCACCTCTTCGAGCATCGCCTGTAGGCGTTCGAGCTTGTGCGAGCGCGCGGTGGTGAAGGCGCTGCCGTCTTGCAGGAACTGCGCCGGGTGGTTGCAGATCTGCTTCAGGCGCATCAGCGTGGAGAGCATCAGGCCCTGGCGTTCGATGCCGGATTTCTCCTCCAGCTGCTGTTCGACGTCGCGCACCACGGACTCATACAGCGCCGCCTGCTCGCGGCTCAGGTTGCAGTAGGCGATGGCCTCGAGCTTGTCCGGCAGGTCGGCGATGATGGACTTGTCGGTCTTGACCCGGCGCAGGATGAAGGGCTCCACCAGGCGCTTGAGGATGGCGGTCTGCACCGGGTTGTTGTCGCGCTGCACCGGCAGCTCAAAGCGCTTGCGAAAGCGCGGCTGGGTGTCGAGATAGCCGGGATTGACGAAGTTGAAGATGGACCAGAGGTCGGTCAGCCGATTCTCCACCGGCGTGCCGGTCAGGGCCAGGCGGTGCCGGGATGGCAGCTTGAGCACGGCGCGGGTCTGGTCGGCCTTGGGGTTCTTGATGTTCTGCGCCTCGTCGAGCACCACGCGGTGCCAGTCGACGTCGGTGAGCAAGCGTTGGTCGCGCCGGACCAGGGCATAGGACGTGATGACCAGGTCATGCTCGGCGGCCTGTGCGCGAAACGCCTTGGTGTCCTGCTCGCGTTTCGCGCCATGATGAATCCAGGTGCTTAAGCCCGGCGCGAAGCGTTCGACCTCTTTCTGCCAGTTGCCGATGACCGAGGTGGGCGCAACCAATAGGGTCGGCTGGATCGGGTCCGGTCCGGAGCGTTCCTGCAGCAGTCGGGCGATGACCTGCATGGTCTTGCCCAGCCCCATGTCGTCGGCCAGGCAGCCGTTCAGCCCCAGCCCCTCCAGAAACCCGAGCCAGGCCAGGCCGCGCTTCTGGTAGTCGCGAAGGTCGGCTTGCAGACCCACCGGGTTGTCGGCCGGCTGTAGTTGGCTCTGGTCGCGCAGCCGCTCCAGCATCGCGGCCAGGGCATCCTTGGGGTCGACCTCTAAGGCGTCGTCCTCGGCGGTGCGTTGCAGGATCTCCTGCAGGCTCATGCTCGGCGTCTCGCCGCCGTGCTCGCGCCAGAATTCGAGCATCTCCTGCATCTTGTCCCGATCCAGCTCGACCCATTGGCCGCGGAAGCGCACCAGCGGGGTCTTTGCCTGGACGAGTTGCTGCCATTCCTCCGGGGTCAGGGTCTGGTCACCGATGGCCAGGTCGTAGCGGTACTGGATCAGATTGGACAGGTTGAAATGGCCGGCGCCGGGGCTGCTGCCGGTGGTTTTTCCTGCTTTGCCCGCGGACGGGCGCAGCCGCAGCTTGACGCGCTGGCGACCCTTGGGCGTCCACCAGGCCGGCACGATGACGTTGTAGCCGGCGTCTTCCAACACCCAGGCGGATTCCTTCAGGAAGTTGAATGCACCGTCCAGGTCCAACGCGACGGACTGGGGCTCGGCGCTGTCGAGTCCGCCCCAGAGCATCGGCACCATGCGCGCAGCGAGGCCGAGGTTCAGCAGCAGATATTGCTCGAAGTCGGCGCCGAAGCGGGCGCGATGCTGGGCTCGTTCTGATTCGGTTGCGGCCCAGTAGTCCGCCAGCGGCAATTGGTGGGAGGGATCATCCGCGGCGATGGCGACGAAGTGAAGGCGCCAAGTGTCCTCGTGGCTGTCGGGCCCTTTGCTGACTGGGCTGCTGGCTGGGTTGCCGTTTAGGTCATTGGTATCGTCATCGTCCGACGCCGGCTCGGCCAGCCGAAATCCCAAGCGAAAGGCCGTGTTCTGCTCGCTGCCTAAAATGCGCTCGCGCCATGCCTGCCACTGGCGCTGGAGTTCTAGTCCGGCCGCCGGCTCGTCGGCGGAAGGCGTCCAGCGGGCAGCGGCGGGTGTGGGCGCGAGGCAGGGCGCCAGCAGGGTATTGTCGACGCGCTTTTGGAATGTGGCGGCCCATTTGGTCTGTCGGACCAACTGGTCGAGCAGTACCTCGGCGCAGTGCCGTAGCAGGCCGGTGGGCTCGAATGAGCCTTCTCCTCCAGCCGTTGCTTGCGCATCCGGGCTGGCGCCGAGGCCGGCAGCGCAGGCCGCAGGCATGCGCTCCACCGCCTCTGCGATCAACGAATCATCGTCACACATCGCCCACTGCCAGGCGCCGTAGAACTCGGGGGCAGGCAGTTTGCGTTTGCCCTTGGACTTCGGCGGTTGCCTATACCGCAACGCCGGCAGGTATTGGTCGCGCAGCAGCCGTTGCTTCAGCGACTGCGTGAACCAGTACCAGAACAGGAAGTCGCCGCCGGGCTCCAGATCGTCGAAGCGGAAGGCGGCCAGATAGTGCAGATCGCTGACCTGCTTGATGGGGCGCTCCAGCGGGATGCTGTCGACCTCCCAGGCTTGCAGGCTCGCGCCTGACAGATCCAGGGGCTCCGGCAGCGCCTTGGCAAGTTCGGGGCAAGGCAGCGGGCGCCCGCCTGCGGTCGGCAAACGTAACTGGCAGGGGACTGGTTTGAGGACCGTCGAGCCGTTCGCGAGCCCCAGCCCCTCGAGTAGTGCCGGCCAGTCCGATTGCGGCAACTGGGAGGGGTGCCTGGGCGGTGTCCGTTCCGGGTTGGCCGAATCACTCGGACCGGTCTCGCACCAAAGGTGCAGTTTGCCCGACTGAACAAATTCGGTGCTTGTCTCCGGAAGCCAGAACGCGTGCAGCATCTTCATGCTCGCTATTGCAGCGTTGGCCGTCCATCAAGTCAATCTGCGGTTCCAGTCCGATGGCTGATCCAGCCCCTGTCAAGACCTTCAGCTTGCTGCGGGGTCCCCGCGACAATCTGGCGGCGCGCAGACGTGACTGCTAGCGGGTTCAGCAGTCTTCTGCACAAAGCGCTCTCGTTGGGCTAGTCTTGAGGTTCAAGAACGTCAACCAACAAAGATGGGCGGAGAGAGAGATGGACGACACTGCTATGACGACCGCAGGCAAATGCCCTGTGATGCACGGCGCGAATACGGCCGTTGGAACATCGAACATGGACTGGTGGCCGAAGGCGCTGAACCTCGACATCCTGCATCAGCACGACACCAAGACCAATCCGATGGACACGGGCTTCAACTATCGGGAGGCAGTCAAGACGCTCGACGTGGAGGCGCTCAGGAAGGACCTGCACGCCCTGATGACCGACAGCCAGGACTGGTGGCCGGCGGACTGGGGCCATTATGGCGGTCTGATGATCCGCATGGCTTGGCACTCCGCGGGCACGTACCGCATTGCCGACGGCCGTGGCGGCGCCGGGACGGGCAATCAACGTTTCGCTCCGATCAACAGCTGGCCTGACAACGTCAACCTGGACAAGGCGCGCCGTCTGCTTTGGCCCATCAAGAAGAAGTACGGCAACAAGATCAGCTGGGCGGACCTGATCATTCTCGCAGGTACCGTGGCCTATGAATCCATGGGCCTGAAGACCTTCGGCTTTGCCTTTGGCCGCGACGATATCTGGCATCCGGAGAAGGACACCTACTGGGGCTCGGAGAAGGAATGGCTGGCGCCTAGTGAGAATCCCAACAGCCGTTACTCCGGCGAGCGGGAGCTGGAAAACCCACTAGCCGCCGTGATGATGGGCCTGATCTACGTCAACCCCGAAGGCGTAGACGGCAATCCCGACCCGCTGCGTACCGCGAAAGACGTGCGGGAAACCTTTGCCCGCATGGCGATGAACGACGAGGAAACCGTCGCTCTGACCGCCGGTGGTCACACGGTGGGTAAATGCCACGGCAATGGCGATGCCAGCCTGCTCGGGCCGGTCCCCGAGGGGGCTGATGTCGATGCACAGGGCCTTGGCTGGCAGAACAAGGCCAAGCGAGGCATTGGCCGCGACACCATGAGCAGCGGCATCGAAGGTGCCTGGACGACTCATCCCACGCGGTGGGACAACGGCTACTTCTCTCAACTGCTCAATTACGACTGGGAACTCAAGAAAAGCCCGGCCGGCGCCTGGCAGTGGGAGCCGATTAACATCAAGGAAGAAGACAAGCCCGTCGATGTCGAGGATCCCTCGATCCGCTGCAACCCGATCATGACCGATGCCGACATGGCCATGAAGATGGACCCGGCGTATCACGAGATTTCCGAGCGGTTCTACAAAGATCCTGACTACTTCTCAGAGGTCTTTGCGCGCGCCTGGTTCAAGCTGACCCACCGAGACATGGGTCCTAAGGCGCGCTACATCGGCCCCGAGGTTCCGCAAGAAGACTTGATCTGGCAGGACCCGGTGCCCGCTGGCCGTGCCGACTACGACATCGCTGCGCTCAAGGCCAAGATCGCCGCTAGCGGCCTGAGTGTCGGCGAGATGGTGTCCACGGCGTGGGACAGCGCCCGGACCTTCCGTGGCTCGGACATGCGCGGAGGTGCCAATGGTGCGCGTATCCGCCTGGCCCCGCAGAAGGATTGGGAAGGCAACGAGCCGGCGCGTCTGGCCAAGGTCTTGGGCGTGCTTGCGGATATCGCGGCCGAGACCAGCGTCAGCCTGGCCGATGTCATCGTGCTTGCTGGAAATGTCGGTATCGAGCAGGCGGCCGAGGCGGCCGGGGTCGACATTACCGTTCCCTTTGCGCCCGGTCGTGGCGATGCCACCGACGCGATGACCGATGCCGAGTCCTTCGAGCCGCTGGAGCCGATCCATGACGGTTATCGCAGCTGGCTCAAACAGGATTACGTCGTCAGCGCCGAAGAGCTGATGCTCGACCGCACGCAGCTGATGGGTCTGACCGCCCCGGAGATGACCGCGCTTGTCGGCGGTATGCGTGTGTTGGGCACCAATCACGGCGGCACCAAGCATGGTGTGTTCACCGATCGCGAAGGCGTCTTGAGCAACGACTTCTTCGTCAATCTGACGGATATGGCCTACAGATGGGAGCCAGTGGGCGAGAACCTGTATGAAATCCGCGACCGCCAGACCGGACAAGTCAAATGGACGGCGACCCGAGTCGATCTGGTGTTCGGGTCCAACGCGATCCTCCGTGCCTATGCCGAGGTCTACGCGCAGGATGACAACAGTGACAAGTTCGTTCAGGACTTCGTTGCCGCATGGGCAAAGGTCATGAGCGCCGATCGCTTCGATCTAGCTTGACGCTAAGTCGGGACCTAGCGGAGATGAGTTAAGGGGGTACGCTAGCCGCGCTAGAAACCGAAGATGAAAGACATGCAACGTAAGGAGTCTGCACAAGACGCGGTAACGTTCGACAATATGGCCAAGGCGATTGAGGCCTTCGAGGTCACGCTAGTGACGCCGAATTCGCTCTTCGACCAATGGCTGGAGGGCAATGACGGGGCGCTCAGCGGCGAGCAAAAGGCGGGTCTCGAACTGTTCTTGGGCAAGGGCTGTGCGTCCTGCCATAGCGGCGTCAACGTCGGCGGTCAGGACTACTTCCCGTTCGGCCTGATCGAGCGGCCCGGCGCCGAAATCCTACCGCCGAACGACAGGGGCCGCTACCCGGTCACCAAGACCGTATCGGATGAGTTCCTCTTCCGCGCCGCCCCGCTTCGGAACATCGCGCTGACGGCGCCCTATTTCCACTCCGGCAAGATCTGGGACCTGGAGCAGGCCGTGGCGGTCATGGGCACCGCCCAACTCGGTGCCCACCTCACCGACGAGGAATCCGCGAGTATCGCCGAGTTTCTGCGCAGCCTGACCGGCGAGCAACCAGTGGTCGAGTATCCAATCATGCCGCTCGAGACCGCGCAGACGCCGAAGCCGACGAGCTGACGATATCGGCGCCTTGCATCCCCGTCGTCGACGGGGATGCTGCAAGGATCACCGACCTCAAGCATAGGCGGGCTGGAACGCCTTCTCGGGCTCCGTGACCGGCCCGTTGCCATCCCAGTAGGGCGAGAGTTTGCGCAACTGCGCGACGATGGGAGGCACTGCCTCGATGACGCGGTCGATCTCATCCGCGGTGTTGTAGCGCGATAGCGAGAAACGGGTGGTGCCGTGGGCGGCGGTGAACGGGATGCCCATGGCGCGCATCACGTGGCTTG
This sequence comes from uncultured Gammaproteobacteria bacterium, assembly GCA_963695445.1. Lineage (GTDB taxonomy): Bacteria > Pseudomonadota > Gammaproteobacteria > Chromatiales > Chromatiaceae > Thiohalocapsa. Next base: position 10,366 of record CAVOGV010000047.1, read on the forward strand.
GTTCCAGCGAGCCCGAGGTGCAGGCGGAGCCGCTGGAGGCGGCGATGCCGAGCTTGTTCAGTAGCAGCAGGATTGCCTCACCCTCAATGTATTCGAAGGCGATGTTGCATGTATTCGGCAGCCGGTTGGACGGGTCGCCGGTGACGAAGCAATTGGGTACGCTATCGAGGATGCCCTGTTCAAGTCGGTCGCGCAGCGCGCGCACGGTGGTCTTTTCCTCTTCCATGTGTGTCATGGCCAGCTCGCAGGCCTTGCCGAGGGCGACGATCGATGCGCTGTTCTCGGTGCCGGCACGTCGGCCGCGCTCCTGGTGGCCGCCGCGCAGCAGCGGCCGAAAACGGGTGCCGCGGCGCAGATAGAGCACCCCAATGCCCTTGGGCGCATGCAGCTTGTGGCCGGACAGCGACAGCATGTCGATGGCGGTGTTCTTGAGATCGATGGGCACCTTGCCCACCGCCTGTACGGCATCTGTGTGGAACATGACGCCGGCCGAGCGCGCCAGCTCGGCCATTTCTTCCACCGGGAACAGCGTGCCGCTCTCGTTGTTGGCCCACATCACCGAGACGATGGCGACCTTGTTCGACAGGGCGTCCATGTACTGCTGCATGTCGAGCCGGCCCTTGTTGTCCACCGTCAGGTAGTGAACCTCATAGCCGTCCTTTTCCAGATGCTCGCAAAGCGTCAGCACCGCCGGGTGCTCGACCAGGGTGGTGATGATCTCGCGTCGCTCGGGTTGGGCCTTCAGAGCGGACAGGATGGCGGTCGAGTCCGATTCGGTGCCGCAGGATGTGAAGACGATCTCGGAGTCCAGCTCGGCGCCGAGCAGCGCCTGTACCTGCTGGCGTGCCTGCTTGATGGCGCGCCCGACGCGGTCGCCGAATTGATGCAGCGACGATGGATTGCCGAATTGCTCGGTGAAGTAGGGCAGCATAGCGGCCACCACCTCGGGGTCGACCATGGTGGTCGCGTTATTGTCCAAGTAGATACCGGTCGGCGTCGTGGGAAGTGTATTGCGCATCGGATGCGTTCCTCGGGGCTTGATTGCTGAAACCAGGCTAAGCGCTTGTCGCTTGGACTCGGGCGCTCGGTGCTTGGCCCTTCGGCGCCGGGATGACGCGCACGAACTCACCCAGGTCCTCGACGATGCGCTGCTGGACGCCGTCCAGCGTGGTTGACGCCATCTGGCAGCCGGAACAGGCGCCGGTCATGTTTACGTAGACGTTCTTGCCGTCGATGTCGACCAGCTCGATGTCGCCGTGGTCGCGTTGAAGGTTCGGGCGGATGGCCTCGATGGCGTCCTCGATGCGGCGGATGCGCTGCAGATTCGTGAGCTTGGCCTTGCCGACCGGCGGCGGCGCCGATGCAGACGGGTCGAAGGTCTTGCCCTGATCGGCCAGTACGCGGGTCAGGATCTCCTCGACGCCTTCGTGGCAGGCGGAGCAGCCGCCGCCGGCCTTGGTATAGTTGGTGACCTCTTCGACGGTGGTCAGCCCGTTGGCGCGGATGGTGTCTTCGATCAACACGGCGTCGACGGCGAAACACTTGCAGATCAGCGCGCCTTCCTCGTGGTCGTCCTTCCATTCCTCGCCGCGGTAGTTGGCGACCGCCGCCTGCAACGCCTCGCGGCCCATCACTGAGCAATGCATCTTTTCCGGCGGCAGCCCCTCCAGGAAGTCGGCGATGTCCTGGTTGCTGACATTTAGCGCGTCGTCCAGGGTCATGCCCTTGATGATCTCGGTCAGCGCGGAACTGGACGCGATGGCGGAGCCGCAGCCGAAGGTCTGGAAGCCGGCGTCGAGGATGGTCTCGGTGCTCGGGTCGACCTTCATGGTCAGGCGTAGGGCGTCGCCGCAGGACAGCGAGCCTACCTCACCAATGGCGTTCGCCTCGGCCACGGCGCCGGCATTGCGCGGGTTGAAGAAGTGCTCTTTGACGGTCTCGGAATAGTCCCACATGGCTTGGCTCCGGCTTTTGGGCATGTTGTTGACGATTGACGAATCGCGTTTACAACTGCATTAAGCAAAAGCCGCGCCAGTAATGCATTTTGATCAATTAGCTGATTTGTAAGGAATCCAAGGTATTCGGGTCAGGCGGTTGTCGGAACCATGACAGGGCTCCGGTGGCCATCGGTGGGAATTCGGACAGCGAACCGTCATTACTGCCGCACTGGCGCCGCAACGGCTGGCCGGCGAGACCGCCTCGCAGATCTCGAAGTGGCGCGCAACCGCGCCCTACCCAGCGATGATGCTTGCGGCTAGCGCTCCGAGCAGGGATAGGCGGACTGCAACGCATGCAGCACGACCAAGGCGGCCGGGTCCGGGAGTTCGCCCTCATGATTGGCGCCGTAGTGGATGAACGCTTCGGCCAATTCGCCAGCGCTGATGTTCTCGGGTGTACAGATGCGCGTACTGGTCGGGACTTGCGTCGGGCCGTCCATTTGCATCAGACGGACTGCCTCTTCGACACCGCTGACGAAGCCGGCGCAGTAGCGCCGGCGTTCCCTGCCAACTCTGGATAGACGGCTGGAGGCGCAGGCCAGCAGCATGTCGCCGGCGTTCTGCTGCTGTGGAAATTCCGGCTGCGCTTGTTCGGTCGGTGGGGCTTGGGCGGCAGCTATCAGCGGTGCGAGGGACAGGGCGATCAGCGTCAGATGGCGGTGGTGCATGGTGGGCTCGGCTTCGCGGAGGTGGCTCGTGCAGGCTCGCAGTATAGCCTCGACGCGATGGCCGATCGTACCCTGCAACTCGGAATGGGACGAATGAATTCGCCCCACAACCGACAAGTTGCGCGGGTTCAGGGCTCGTCGCTGACCTCGGCGAGCACCAAGCCAGTGGCGCTTTCGAGACTGCGCGTGAACGAGATGCAGTGCTCGCTGCCGTTGATGAGGTAGATGTTGAAGCCGTCGGCCTCGCGAAACGGGTTGATACCCGCGCCGATGTCGTCGTCGAGGCAGTAGGTGAAGTGAATGTCTGGAAAGGCGTCGCGCAGCGCCGCGGTGGATTCCGTGCTGACGCCAGCGCGTGTGATGATCGTGGCGATTTGGTCCAGCAACGCGTCGGTAATCTTTTCTGTGGTCATGACCTGAGCCTTCGTTGCACAGCGTCCTGTGGGCGCGAAACGGATAAGCGATGCGTGACACCCCGGATCCGAGTCACGCGAGGACCCTCGGCGACTCCTTGTTTTCCGCCTCTCAAGCTTCTTCGGTGTCACGCTCGAAACGCACGCGCGCGTCCGTGTCCTGTCCCATGACCTTGGCCAGCCAGGGCGGGGCCTTGTCGGCGAGCACGGCGCTGAGCGCGGCGATCCGCTCGCGGGCGTTGCCGCCGTCGGGGAACTTGATCGGATGGATGTCGAGTTTGACCACCTTGGCCGCCGCGGGGCCGCCGATGGAGGCGACATAGAGCACTTGGCAGTCCTTGATCAAGGCTGCGCGATAGGCGTTCTTGTCGTCCTGGACCTCGGCCGTGCTGTCGTCGATGGACCGGACATCGATCAGCCGGAAACCGTTTGCCGTCACCTGATAGACCAAAAAGCGCCGGCAAGAACCGAAGTGGCCGTCGAGCAGTTCGCCGCCATTGGAGGCGCAGGCCACGCGCACGGAGCCGGGCAGATCGCCGTCGCCCTCGGACTCAAACAGCGGCTCGATCTCGGGGGCCGGCTCGATGTCGGCGGTACCCTGACCCTTGAGCAATGCCAGCGCTTGTTTCAGCGGCCCGGCGTCGATGTCGACCAACTCGCCGTCAGCGCCGGCCTTGAGTGTTTTGACCGTCAGTCCGTCAAGCTTGGCGGCGGTGGGCGGCAGGCCGACCAGGTCGCTGAGCACGCGCAGCAGGCGTGCCGGGTCGGTGTCCGGCAGCGCACGGGCTGCGAGTCCGATGCGCAGAGCGATCTCGTCGGAGATGACTTCTTGGGTCATGGGTCGTTACCTCTTGGCGGCGTCGGCCTTGTGTTCGTGGGGGCGACTGAGTTCGCCCTGACGCCCGAATGCCGGGCCGGGGCGAGTGAATTCGCCCCTACAACCGAATGTCTGCGCGGGGCGGATGAATTTGCCCCGCGCAGCTTTCATTCGGCTCAGGCGGGGATGATGCAGTCGTCTTCCATGCAGGCGTCGAGGCACTGCGGTGCGTCGAACTCGCCTTCGCACTCGGTGCAGCTTGCCGCATCAATGGCGTAGACCCCTTTGAAGGGCTTGATGGAGTCGGTGGGGCAGACCGGTTCGCAGTCGCCGCAGGCTGTGCATACGTCTCTTACGATTTTTAGGGCCATGGTGGAAGTCTCCGGAAGAATTCGAGTTCGGGTTCAGTCGTCCGCGCGCTTGAAGCGCAGCGTGGTCGGGAACGTAGGCGGTGGGCTGATCGGGTCGATGTACCAGCGCGAGCCGTCGGTGAGTTCGACCTCGCCGCCCCAGGCGTCCGCGGTGTCGGTCTCGACGGTGGCGATGGTCTCTTCCATGTCCTTCTTCGCGACATAAAACAGCAGACCGCCGGCGTCGTTCTTTCTAATCATCACATTCGGCATCGATATTCCTCGCTATCGACGGGCTGCGCGAAGCGCAGTCCGTCGTTCTTGGTTCGCGTTAGCGAACCAAGTCGTAGTTGTAGTCGGTCGTACCCATGCCGCGGGTATCGTCGTCGAGCTTCTCCAGCACGGCGTTGACCAGCGTGGTCAGCATGTACATGGCACCTTCGTAACCGTAGGTGGTCATGCGATGCAGGTGATGACGGTCAAAGATCGGGAAGCCGATGCGGATCAGCGGCACCTCGAACTCAGGCCCCTTCTGCAGCGTGTCGCGCTGGATGAACTTGCCGTAGCTGTTGCCGATCAGGAAGTCCGGCTTGTCGGTGAAGCACAGCGAGCGCATGTGCCACAGGTCCTTGCTGATGTGCACCGTGGAGCCCTGGCCGTAGGGCGACTCGGACAGCATCTTCTCCATGGCCTTCTTCCAGCGCTTGTTGGCGTGGTTGCAGAGCACGTGGGTCGGCTCGGCACCCAGTTCCAGCAGGAACTTGGTCATGCCCATGACGAAGTCGGCGTCGCCGTAGAGGGCGAACTTCTTGCCGTGCAGCCAGGCGTGGCTGTCCGTCATCATGTCCACCAGGCGGCCGCGCTCCTTGGCCAGACTCTCCGGGATCGGCTTGCCGGAAAGCTCGGAGACCTTCATCAGGAACTCGTCGGTCCACTCCAGACCCATCGGGATGTCGACATGGTTGCAGGGCTGCTTCCAGGTGTTCTCGACGAACTTCTTAGTCTTCGGCAACTGCCAGGGCTGCAGCAGCAGGGTGTCGATGGCGTTCGGGGCATCCTTCATCTCGTCGATGCTGGTGCCGCCGTCGTACATGCGATACTCGCCGTCGGCCGGGGTGTCGAGCACCTCGGTGGGGTCGCAGAGCAGCGTGTAAGCCGACGCCCATCTCCTGCATCATCCGATGCAGCACGCGATAGTTGCCCAGGTAGGTCTCGAAGCCCGGCACCAGGTTGATCTTGGCATTGGAGCCGACCACCTTGTCTTCCATGAAGTTCAGCGTGAAGTAGCGCTGAATGCCCTCGAACATGTTGTCCCAGCCGGTGGTGTGGCTGCCGACGAAGCTCGGCGTATGCGCGAACGGGGTCGGGAACTCCTGCGGGATGTGACCTTCCTTCTTGGCGTTGCCGATGAAGGCGTTGAGGTCGTCACCGATGACCTCGGCCATGCAGGTGGTGGAGACCGCGATCATCTCCGGCTTGTACAGGGCCTTGGCGTTCTCCAGACCGTCGAACATGTTCTTCTGGCCGCCGAACACCGCCGCGTCCTCGGTCATGGAGTCGGATACGCAGGCGATCGGCTCCTTGAAGTGACGGTTGAAGTAGGTGCGGAAGTATGCGACGCAGCCCTGGGAGCCATGCACGTAGGGCAGGGTCTTCTCGAAGCCCAGCGCGCAGAGCACGGCGCCCAGCGGCTGACAGGCCTTGGCCGGGTTCACGGTCAGGGCCTCGCGGGCGAAGTTCAGCTCCTGATATTCCATGGTCGTGGACCACTCGAAGACCTCGTCCATCTTCGCCTGCTCGGGGCGCTCTTCGACGGCGTCTTGCTTGTTGCCCAGGTTTTCCTTGTACTCGTCTTCACGGAACAGCGGGTAGCTAGGTTTGATGTTGTCGACTGTCTGGCTCATGGGGTGCTCCTGCCGCGCCGCTAATCCGCGGACGACGGCTTGGGAAATCTAAGTGTCTAGGGGCTAGGGTCTAGGCGCTAGGGTCTAAGGAGCGGAGCGTGCCTAGCTCCTCGCCCCTAGCGACTAGTGACTTGCTTAAGCGCTCGCGGCCATCGGTGCCGCGGCATCGTCCGCATCGGACTTCTGCCAGGGCGCCTGCATGTTCTTCCAGCAGGGGTTGTTGATGGTCATGTCCATGTCACGGGCAAAGATGGCAAAGCCGTCGTAGCCGTGGTACGGACCGGAGTAGTCCCAGGAGTGCATCTGACGGAATGGCACGCCCATCTTCTGGAAGATGTACTTCTCCTTGATGCCGGAGCCGATCAGGTCGGGCTTGACACGCTTGACGAATTCCTCGAACTCGTAGCCGGTGACATCGTCATACAGCAGGGTCGAGTCGCCCATCTCCTTGATGGTGCGGTCGTAGTCGTCGTTATGAGCGAACTCGTAGCCGGTGCCGACCACTTCCATGCCCAGATCTTCGTAGGCGCCGATGATGTGGCGCGGACGCAGACCGCCGACGTAGAGCATGACGCGCTTGCCTTCCAGGCGCGGACGGTACTTGGCGATGACGGCCTCGTACTCGGCGGTGTACTTGGCGATGACCTTCTCGGCGTTGTCCTGGATCTTCTTGTCGAAGCGGGCGGCGATGGCGCGCAGCGACTCGGCGATCTTGGTCGGGCCGAAGAAGTTGTACTCCATCCACGGAATACCGTACTTCTCTTCCATGTGCCGGCTGATGTAGTTCATCGAGCGGTAGCAGTGGATCAGGTTCAGCTTGACCTTCGGGGTCAGCTCCATCTCGCTCAGGGTGCCGTCGCCGGACCACTGTGCGACCACGCGCAGGCCCATCTCTTCGAGTAGGATGCGCGAGGCCCAGGCGTCGCCGCCGATGTTGTAGTCGCCGATCACGGCCACGTCGTAGTCCGTGGTCTGGAACGACTCGTCGCCGTCACGGTTGCCGATGACCCAGTCGCGGATGGCGTCGTTGGCGATGTGGTGACCCAGCGACTGGGACACGCCGCGGAAGCCCTCGCAACGCACCGGAACGACCGGCTTGTTCAGCTCCTTGGCCTTCTTCTTGGCCACGGCCTCGATGTCGTCGCCGATCAGGCCGATCGGGCACTCCGACTGGATCGACACGCCCTTGGCCAGCGGGAACAGGGTCTCGATCTCTGTGACGATCTTGTCCAGCTTCTTGTCGCCGCCGAAGACGATGTCCTTCTCCTGGAAGTCGGAGGTGAAGTTCATCGTGCCGAAGGTGTTGATGCCGGTCATGCCGACGTAGTAGTTCCGACGACCGGCGCGCGAATACTGACCGCAACCCACCGGGCCGTGGGAGACGTGGACCATGTCCTTGATCGGACCCCAGACCACACCCTTGGAGCCGGCATAGGCACAACCGCGCACGGTCATGACGCCCGGCAGGGACTTGCGGTTGGACGTGATGCACTTCTTCGACTGCTCGACGGACTGGTCGTTGACGGCCAAATGCTTGGCGCGGTCGTTCTGGGCCTTCTCGGGGTAGACCTCGAGCACCTCTTGGATGAGGGCCTGGGTCTCTTCGCGGGTCATTGCTGCCATGTGGGCTTTCCTCTCATCGGCGCCGCCGCTAATTCGCGGATGGTCGCTCGTTGAAGAATCAGGGGAATTCCCTCTCCCCTCCGGGAGAGGGAAAAGGGAGAGGGCAGGGCGGTCTCTCGCCCCGGAGTCGACTGAGTGACTAGGCGACGGCTTCTGCCTCGGCAGTCTTGCCGACGATGCTCTCGTCTTCCTCGTCCATCAGGCCGAAGTCCATCAGCAGGTCTTCCAGGGCGTCCATCGTGATCGGGGTCGGGATGACAAACATCTTGTTGTCGATGATCTTCTGCGCCAGCTTGCGGTACTCGTCGGCCTGGTTGGCCTTGGGGTCGTATTCGATGACGGTCATGCGGCGGATCTCGGCGCGCTGCACGACGTTGTCACGCGGCACGAAGTGGATCATCTGGGTGCCGAGCTGGCGCGCCAGCTCCATGATCAGCTCGTCTTCGCGGGCGGTGTTGCGGCTGTTGCAGATCAGGCCGGCCAGGCGCACGCCGCCGGAGCTGGCGTACTTCACGATGCCCTTGGAGATGTTGTTGGCCGCGTACATAGCCATCATCTCGCCGGAGCAGACGATGTAGATCTCCTGCGCCTTGTTCTCGCGGATGGGCATGGCGAAACCGCCGCAGACCACGTCGCCGAGTACGTCGTAAAAGACGAAGTCGAGGTCGGCCTCGTAGGCGCCTTCTTCTTCCAGGAAGTTGATTGCGGTGATGACGCCGCGGCCGGCGCAGCCGACGCCGGGCTCAGGACCGCCGGACTCCACGCACTTGATGTCGCCGTAGCCGACCTTCAGCACGTCCTCGAGCTCCAGGTCCTCGACCGAACCGGCCTCGGCGGCCATCTCCATAATGGTATTCTGTGCCTTGGCGTGCAGGATCAGGCGGGTGGAGTCGGCCTTGGGGTCGCAGCCGACGATCATGACCTTCTTGCCGAGCTCGGCCAGACCGGCGACCAGATTCTGGGTGGTGGTGGACTTGCCGATTCCGCCTTTACCGTAAATTGCGCATTGACGCAGTGCCATGGTTCTCTCCCGGTTGATCGCCCTTGGGGGCGGTGGACAAATTCACGTTCACTGGGGTTAAGGCAAAGCCTGTGCCAACAAGTGTTATCTTTATTAACTTAATGATAAGTAACGATATTTAATCGGGGCGGCGGAGTCGGGATGTTGGTAGCATAGGCGACAAAGCCGCGCGTCTTGTGCGTATAACAACAGCCAAACCCGACAGCCCATGCCCAATCCTGCCCCCAATCCAGCCACCAGACCAACCCCGACCCTGCCCGCGTCCGCCCGCCTGTCCATCAATCGTTGCAACCTGCCGGCCGTGATCCTCGGCGGCCTGACCTATCAGGCACATCCGGTGCCGCTGGAGATCGACGGCATTCGCGCTTTCCATCAAGACCTGTTTGACGTGCTCGAGCCCCTCGCGCATCACCGCGAGCGCGCCGAGCGCTTCGTCGACTACATGGCCGTGCACTTTTGTCTGGACGATCTGGAGGAGGCGGGGCTGTCCCCGGGGCGGGTGCGCAAGTCGCGCCGCAATGCCAACTACCTGCGGATGGTGCGCGGCTGGTCGTTCGATTCAGACGGGCGCGAGGGCGCGGTGCTTAAGCACTGGGTCGAGACGCGCTTTGGCCTGCTCGCCCGCCACCACGGCGGCCCGCTGGACGGACGCGACAGCGACGCCTATCACCATTACCTGGTCGAAGGCAGCAAGGGGCTGTACGCGACCAATGCGCTGGAGGCGCAGCTGGATCTGCTGTACACCTATTGCCAATACGAACTGGCGCGCGCGCACAGCCGCAAGACCCACCTTGCCCTGTATCGCGGTGTCAACCGCATCGACGAGCACGAGGTACTCGAACGCGGCGGCGACCGTCGCTATCGGGTGCTACTGAACAACCTCAACAGCTTCACCGGTGCGCGTGAGCGTGCGGACGAGTTCGGCGACTACATCCTCGAGGCGCGCGTGCCCCTGCCAAAGATCCTGTTCTACAACAGCCTGCTGCCCGGCATGCTCAAGGGCGAGGACGAGGTGGTGGTGATCGGCGGTGTCTATGAGGTGGCGATCAGTACCTTCTGACCAGCAACGTTGTGCTGACCAGACGGCTTGCGCCACGCGTCGGCCCTCGCCCGGCCTCTGCGCGCGTCGATCCAAGAGGCTAAGAAAAAAAGCGGGAGGAAGTTTCTGAATTATTATTCGCTAATATAAGAAACCGCTTGAATCTTTACGACGCCGGTGGGAATGGTCGGCGGCTGCCGCCGTTTTACGAGTTTCATTGTGGGTTATACCCATGCCCCTCGGTCATTCGGTGATAATTGTTGGGCACCTTAATCGGTGTTTGCTAATTTAATAAATCGCGGAGACTGGGCGTTATAAGCCCTAGTGGTTTTGGTGATAAAAAAAATTTACGTCTAGCCCTTGACACCAATTTTCACGGCACTATTCTCCCATCCACTGCTAAGTATTGAGAACCAAATTTTGACCTGTGACTGCACATGCGTCGAATGTTGTCCCCACCAACGTTCGATCCTGGATAACCACAACCGTGCAGCACTTCGAACAGCGCCGAAATCATTGACTTACCGATTGCCTCCGGCGCGTTGGACGTATTAACACGACGTTTACGGTTCGTTACGACCTGAACCGATAGGTTTGTGCTATCGGCGAAAGAGGCTCGTGCGATGAAATCGCTTCGCGCACTTGATGGTTCGTCGCGACTCACTCGATAGCAACGATCGATGTCGAAGCGCACCTCGGGGCGTAAGCAAGTTTTGCGGCAGCGATGCTGCCGCGAAATTCCGGGCCGGACCTGGCTATGTCGGCCTCGTTCGTCACCGCGACCTGCAGCATCGGGCGCGGCGCAGTTTTAACAGCAAACGACGCGGCGTACCTGATCGCGTCGACCAAAAGAGGTGGAGATAAAGCAGATGTCAGATATCGAGAACCAGAGCAGGCGCAACTTCCTGGGCTTCGCGGGAAAGGCGGGGTTGACGACACTGGTCGCCCAGGCCGTGGGCATCAATTTGGGCGTTGTCGACATCGTCCGCGCGACGACCGGCAAGCGCGGAGTCGATCCGTTCCGCTTCGCAATCATTAGCGACGCCCACCTGTACAGCGACGACAACCATAAGTTCGACGCCCAGCTCGCAGATGCGGTTGCGCAGGTCAATGCCATGACCCCGCAGCCCGATTTCGTCCTGTTTGGCGGCGACGTGGCGCAAAACGGAACCGAAGATCAGTTGGTCAAGGGGAAGAAGATCCTCGAGGGCCTAAAGGTGCCTCTCAAGATCATTCCCGGCGAACACGACTGGTACGTGGACATGGGCGACGCATGGCGTGGCCTGTTCGGTGATGAGACCTGGTCCTTCGACCACAAAGGCGTGCACTTCATCGGCATGAACTCGATCCTGGTCGAGGATTTCTGGACCGGTCCAGGAATGTCTCCGCGCGAGCGCATGGCGGTGATGGAGATGTTGGAGAGCCCCATCGCCGGGCCCTGGGGTGTGCATGCAAAGCAGCTGGAATGGCTGAAGAACGATGTCAAAGACCTCGCTCCGGATACAGCCGTCGTCGTCTTCACCCACTCACCGTTGTGGGATTACTACCCGCGGTGGAACTTCCAGACCTCCGATGCCCCCGAGATCCGCGAGATCCTGTCGAAGTTCGACCACGTGATGTCGTATCACGGTCACGTGCACCAGACGCTGTTCAACAAGATCGGCAACATGTCTTCCGTTGCAGCAATGAGCACGTCATGGCCCTGGCCTTACCCGCCCGTTGAGCTGGCCTTCCCGGAGACGCGGAGCAACCGCCACGACCCATCGATCGCGACCGATGGCCAGGGAACCCAAATCATTGATCTGAGCGGTGAGGGCGGAATGGTGCATTACCAGCCTTTCGAGGACGGCACACTGACGCCGTTCATGAAAGACGGCTTCAAGGTCTAACTGGAGGAGTCAAAGTGAGAAAAAAGATGAACACCCGTCGAGTCGTCACCGCCTGTGTCGCCGCTTCTGCGCTGGTCGCGGCCAGTGTTGCATTCGCGCGACCCCCATTCACTGATGAGGAGCTGCAGCAGCAGATGGATGCGCTGTATGCGTCGGCTCAGCAGGGGTACGACATGTGGCATGGCAGCAAGCCCAGCATGACCACAAACGGTCTTGCCTGTGGCAACTGTCACCCGGACACCGCCGCGAGCAACCCGCAGACCTTTCCGAAGTACATGACCATGTACGGCAAGGTCGTCCCATGGCAGGAAATGGTGAACTGGTGTATCGAGAATCCGCAGCTTGGCGAGCGGCTCGACCCGAATGGTGACGAGATGACCGCGATGAAGGCCTATGCGATGTATCTGCATCGCGGTCAGCCGATCGAGACCGGTCTGGCGTCGCAGCAGACTTCAGCAAACCCGGTCGACTTCGGCACCGGCTTCAAGCGCCCCGACGGTCCGACTGGCCTTGGGGTCGACACCAAGGACTACGTCCCGACCTACGTGCCATAGGCCAGCGTTCGCCGTCGGCCGCAGCCGGCGGCGAATCTATCGAACGACTATATTGGGTTAGGGTACACCTGGCGGAAGTTCCTAAGATTGTTGAAAAACGTTCCCATGACGATGCGTTTCGCTTCTTCCGCGCTAGCCGGTTGCCTGCTCCTAAGCCTTAGCTCGGCCTTCGCCGAACAGCGTTGTGACATCACCGAATTCCCCCTGTCTTCTCCCACAGATCGGTTCGAAGAGAACGACGATGGAACTGTGACTGACACGGCGTCTGGCCTGATGTGGATGCGTTGCTCCATCGGTCAGTCGTGGCAGGATGGTGGGTGCGCTGGCGAACCGACAACTCACGACTGGGCGTCAGCGCAAACAGTGGCGAAAGTCATCAATACCGACGGGTCGCTCTTTTTCAGTGACTGGCGGGTGCCGTCCTTACGCGATCTCGCGATGATCATTGAGCGTCAGTGTCAGGATCCTAGAATCAATTTGTCGGTTTTCCCAGGGACGCCTTCCGCGGTGTATTGGACTGCGACAAGCCGCCCGGGTGATGACTCAGCCGATACCGTCTATGCCCTGAGCTTCGGACCTGACGGCGTTCTGCGAGTGCCAAAGGATGAACTGCATTATGTGCGGCTTGTTCGAGCGGCGCGATGACACGGCAGGCTTTCTGCCAAGAGTCCGCCTCCTGTACGGCTGAGGCGGGAGACACCGTGGTCGACGAGCGATTGAGCCGACGCTCATTTTTACAATACACGAGTGGGTCGTTCGCACTCCTGGCGTTCGGGCTGCTATCCGGCGATGCATCAGCGCTGCCAGGTAGGGATGTGTTTAGCCTGACGTCGATGATTGCCGTGCTCGAGCGGTTGGGCGGTGTTCCCACCGATCAAGACGAGATCGGGATCACGGTACCGGATGTCGCCGAGAATGGAGCAAGCGTTCCAGTAACAGTGGCCTCTTCGTTGAACGAGGTTCAGGAGCTTTATGTGTTGGTCGAGTCAAACCCCTATCCGTTCGCGGCAGCTTTCTCGATTCCATCTGGCACCGATGCGCGCATATCGGTCAATCTGAAGCTTGCCCAGAGCAGTCAGGTGATCGGTGTCGTGCGAGCGGCAAACAAATTATTTTGGTCTTCGAAGCATGTTCAGGTCGCGGTCGGCGGTTGTGCCTGACCAATATTTCTGCCAATGGTCGATCTTTGAGTCCCAAGTGCGAGGTAGCCCCGCGGACGGCCGAGCGTCAGTGACAGAATGACTGCCGCGCCCATCCGCATTCGAGCAAAGGTAAAGGAGGGGCGCACGGAAGTATTCGTGTTGATGCCCCATCCGATGGAAACAGGGCTCCGGAGGAGTGAGTCCGGTGGCGTTGTCGCTGCCCACTACATCACTGACGTCCAGGTTTGGTGCGAAGAGCGCATGGTTCTCGATGCGAAGCTCAGTATCGCGGTTGCCAAGGATCCGTTACTGTCTTTTCGCTTCCTCGGCGGTCGACCGGGGGACCGTATCCGGGTCACTTGGCGGGACAGTTCAGGAGAGAAAAGGACCGATGAGGCGAGGGTCCGTTGATCGGAAGTCATGTTACGCCTCGTCGACCTTTGCCGATCCCTTTGGTCAAGGTCGGCAGCTAATCCGGGTAGGCCAAGAACACCCTCTGTGACCCGGACGGGGAGCTTTAGGCCGGTGGCAGGCCCATTGACCAGCATTCTAAAACCAGCAATCGAGGAGAAAGAAGATGAGTTCATGTAACCGTCGCAGATTTCTGTTTCAGGTGGTTGCCGGTACGTCCGCTTTGGCATTGAGTCGATTCGCCGTTGCGGAAGAAGCAAAGCCAGCCCTGACCGAGGATGACGCCTACGCGAAGTCCATGGGTTTTCGCCTGAATACCGAAGACGTCGATCAGGCAAAGTATCCGAAGCACACGACTGACCAATCATGTATCAAGTGTCAGTTGTACTCCGGGGCAGAGGGTGACGAACTCGGGCCCTGTTCGTTCTTCGGCAAACGTCTCGTCCCGCCCACGGGCTGGTGTCGCAACTTCAAACCCAAAGGCGCTGCCTGATTTGTTGCGTCGGCCTCGTTCCTGCAGGCCGACGCTTCCCCATCGATCGCCCGTTCGTCGAGGCGACCAGGTGCCCTTCTCGCTGTTGCTGCCAGCGGTTGGCAATACTACGCCAAGGCTTCCGGACTACGAGCCTCAGTAACTGGCGGGTGCGGCAGCGACCAACACCGACACATCCTCCCACCATCCCGCCTGCCTTCAAGATTATCCATCGAATTTCGGTGGTGCTCGTCGGCGTAGGTGGCGGTGCCAGCGAGAACATTCCTTTTGCGACTGGCCAATCTGAGCGTCGGAAGCGTGGCTGCGCGGCATTCGAGCCTTCGTTTTTTTTCCGTAGTTTGCTGTAATCGCCCGATCGTTTGTCGTGGGTCATTCCACTGACCATAAATTTTGACAATCCTCAATGTCAGGCTAGGCTGACACCTGAGGCGTGTCATGCCTCCGATGAGACGAGACCGATAAGGCCGACGCTGCGCAGCCGGAGTTGCTGTGTCGACTTAAGGCCACCCATCCATAGGAGGTTAAAAAGATGCCGCAAACTGCAGGCACGTCCCTGACTGCGCCGCTAGGACCGACCCATGCAACGCCGCCAGCAGGGAATCGAGTGCTGTGTACGATGTCCGCGACAGCGCTTCCGAACAGCCGGGATTTTTTCGCGCGGAAAGGTCTCTTCGGCAGGGTTATGACAGCCTTTTTTGCCTGCGGTCTCGTGCTGTTGTCGGGGTGCGAGCGAACGGATAGTGTACAGCGTGGCTATCGAGGCACGGGAACGCTCCAGTACTACACGCCGAGCCAGGTGGCGGCAGCGGCCAAGCTCAACGAGATACCGCCGCCGGAACCAAGCGATCCATACGATCCCGAGATACCGATGGCCACCGAGGTCAACGAGAACGTCCAGGTTCTGACCGATCTGAACGCCCTGGAGTTCGCCCGTCTGATGCAGGCGATCTCGACCTGGGTCGCACCGGAGCAGGGCTGCGAGTACTGCCACAACGTCGAGAACCTCGCGTCCGACGAGAAGTACACCAAAGTGGTGGCGCGCAACATGCTCCTGATGACGCGTGAGATCAATACCAACTGGAAGTCTCATGTCGTCAATACCGGGGTCACCTGCTGGACTTGCCATCGCGGTAAGAACGTGCCGTCCGATATCTGGTTTACGACGCCGAAGCCGAAGACACCGTCCGCTGGCATCTCGGGCAACAAGGCGGGACAAAACACGGCAGGCGTCAAGATCAATGGAAACAGCTCCCTGCCGTTCGACCCGCTGACACCGTTTCTCGCCGCGGACACCCAGATCGCGGTTCAGGGCACGTCCGCGTTGCCTTATGGGAACCGGCAGTCGATCAAGCAGACCGAATGGACGTACTCGCTGATGATGTACATGTCCAAATCCCTGGGCGTGAACTGCACCTACTGCCATCACACGCGGGCGATGGGTGCCTGGGACCAGAGTAGCCCCCAACGTGTGACGGCCTGGCATGGCATTCGCATGGTGCGTGCCCTCAACGCATCCTATCTGGAACCACTTAAGCCGCTTTATCCTGCGGAGCGTCTTGGCCCCGGCGGCGATGCGCCAAAGACAGCCTGCGCCACCTGCCATAAAGGCGCCTATAAACCGTTGTTCGGTGTCAGCATGCTTGGCGATTATCCGTCCCTAGCGGGCGTAATTCCGGGTCGGCTGAAGCCGATGGAGGAGCCGAGTGCGCCAGAGCCGGAGGCTGCGATGGACCTTGCGGAAGCAGTTGCCATTGCCGCCGCGACGGACGCCGCTGCAGCGGAGACGGCGGCAGCCGAAGAGTCCGCGCCAGCCAGCGAGGCACCGCCGGCGGAGCCTGCCGCTTTGGAAGCCGAGTCCGCCGATGCCACGGCGACTGATGCAACCGAGGTGCAGGCGCTGACTGCGCAAGTACCGGAGCCTGAGGCGGCGGAGCCGGCCGCCGCCGCGGCTGCGACACCCCAGCAATCCGAGTCGACTGACGAAGGAGTGATCGAGGCTAACGGGGAGGCTGTGGCCCAAGACGAGGGCGCGCCAGAAACCGTCGCGGAGTTGGAGGCGGCCGACGCCGACGCGGCGGTTGAAGCGTCGGTCGATGCTGAGGTCGAGGTGGCTGATGTCGCCGCTGAGGCTGAGGTCCCGGCCGCAGCTGACGCGAGGGTGACGGAGCTCGAGTCCGTGATCGGCGAGCTGCGCGACAAGCTGGCGATGCTGGAGGATCGGGGAGCAGACACCGGCCCCGCCGGAGCGGTCTCTCAAGGGTTGATGGACAGTCGTGGTGACGAAGGACAGCTGTCCGGCGTGAATGAGCTCCTGCGCGCGGAGCTTGCTCTGGTCTCCCCAAGTCTTCAGACGGCAAAGCAATTTGCGTTGGCATTGAATGCCGCAGAACAGCGGTTGGACGCGGTCGAGGCGCGATCCAGGCATGAACGCGCGGCATTGGAGCAACAGCTTGCCCTCGCACTGTTGCAGCGGGATGAATCCCGAACAGAGGCCGAGGCCACTCTGTTGCGAATCGAAGAGCGCCATGCGGCGGCAATGGAGGCCGCACAGCAACGTATCGAGGAAGTGGAGGCGCGGCTTGAGGAGGTGCAGAAACGGCTCAAAGAGCTATCCGGCGCGCAGTCCGTGGACGATGCGGAATCCGATACCGGCGCTGCAGCTCCTGAAGACGTTGACGCGGAGGGCTCAGAGTCCGTGCCGTCAGCCAATGCATTGGAGCCGAACCAGTTGGCTGAGCAACAGGAGCTGTTGGCTGAACTGGAAGGGTTGCGGCAAGAGCGTTCAGCACTGCGGCAAGAGCTTGAGCAGGCCCTGGCCGAGCCAGCTAATGCTGATGCCGCCACACCACAAGCGTTTGTCAGCGGGGAGCATCGGGCCGCACTGGATGCAGCCGAACGGCGGATCAGCGCGTTGCACGCTCGCCTCGAACAGGAGAGCACCGCGTTGCAGCAGCAGCTTGAGGTGGTGCGGGCGCAGCGGCAGGAGGCGGCGGAGGACGTCAGGGAGGACCTGAGCAAGGCTCATGCTACGGAAATGGCGATCGCCGAGCAACGTATCGGCGCGCTGGCGGCGCGCCTGGAACAAGAGCGCCTCGCCCTGCAACAGCAACTCGAGGTGGTACGCGCGCAGCGCGACACGGTTGCGTCCGAAATCGAGACGCGTCTGTCCAAGGCGCACGAGGCCGAGTTGGACGCTGCCAAGACGCGCATTGGGGCGCTGCAGGCGCGACTCGACCAAGAGCGCATCGCGTTGCAGCAGCAGCTTGAAGTCGTTCGGTCCCAGCGCGATACGGTCGCGGCCGATGCTGCGTCCGGTGCCGAAACTACCGTCGCTCGATGGGCCCTCGGAGGCCGAGCTGGACGCGGCCAGAAAACGAATCGCTGCGATGCAGGCGAGGCTCGATCAGGAGCGGCTCGCGCTTCAGCAGCAATTGGATGTGGTTCGAGCGCAACGAGATACTGCCGCGTCCGACGTCGAGTCGCGTCTGACCAAGGCGCACTCGACCGAATTGCAAGCGGCTAAGCAGCGCATCCGCGCATTGCAGGCGAGGCTCGCCCAAGAGCGCACCGCACTCCAGCAACAGCTCGAGGTAGTCCGCGAACAGCGTGACGGTGCGGCGGATGCGTTGCAGGCGAAGCTGGCAAAGGAGCATGCGGCCGCTTTGGCGGCCATGGAAAGGCAGGTCAGGGCGGCGCGCGCAAAGCTTGACAATCAGCGGACCGCGCTCGAACAGCAATTGGCCCTGGTGCGGGCGCAGCGCGATGCCGCCGCCCAAGAGCGAGACGCAAGACCGTCGCGGCTTGAGTACGAGAAGGCGTTGCAAGACGCGGATAGGCGAGTCAGGGCAGCGCTCGCGAGACTGGACAATGAACGCACGGCCTTGCAGCAGCAACTCGCCGTCGTCCGCGCGCAGCGCGAAGCGGCCCAGGCTGAAATCGATCAGCGGGTACAGGCGCTCGCGGCGACGCATCAGAAGGAGTTGACCGAGCTTCAAAACAGTATTGCTGCGCGTGAGGCCTGGCACGAGCAGGAGCGCGAAGCCTTGCAGCAGCAGCTTGAGGTTGCGCGCGTGTCGCGTGACACCGCTTCGGTCGAGTCCGCGGCTGTTGTTGCGGAGGAAGTCACAACAACGGTCGAGACCGTTGAAGCGGTTCCGGATTCGGGGCAGTCGCTTGCAGACACTGCGGCTGAGCTAGGCGGGCAGCTCACCGAGAACGGCATCCTGCTCAGTCTCGGCGGCGACCAGTTGCAATTTGCGAGCGGAAGTGCGGCCCTGCCGGCCAGAGAACTTCCCAGCTTGGATCGGATGGCGGAAACGCTCAGCTCGCGTCCGGAACTGACGGCTCGTATCGAAGGACATACCGACAGCGCTGGGGGAGCCGCACTCAACCAGGCCCTATCGCGGCAGCGTGCCGAGGCCGTCATGCAGGCGCTGATCGACCGCGGAGTCGACCCAGCCCGTCTGAGTGCCGAAGGTCTGGGCGAAGAGAATCCGATCGCCGATAACGGCACTGCGCAAGGCCGAAGCCAGAATCGCCGCGTCGAGATCTATGTCGTCGGGGGGAATTTGGCCGACCTCTGATCGCTGCGGCCGGTACCGAGGGCGAACGCGAAGCCGGTCGTTCGCACAGGTCAGTCCTATTGGAGCAAATCTTGGTAGGCATGCCACGTCGCGTGACCGAGGATCGGAAATACGACGATCATGCCGACCAGGAACGTCAAGAAGCCGAAGCTGACTAGCGTGACGATCAACGCGGCCCACCCCTGACTGAGCCAGACGAAGGGGCGTGTCAGCGGCACGCGCAGCACGGGCAACGCTGCGATTTGCTGCTCGCTCAGATGGGTTGCGGTATGCATGGTTCTTGCTAAACGTAGTGGTTGATGCGTGCCGCCATCGATACGCATCACTGGCTAACGCCGCTGTTCGGCAGCGGGATGACCTACTGCGGCCGACGGCCGACCCCAGCGCCCCGCCGCGCAGGCATGACGGTCGACTCGATTCGCTGCTCGATGACCTGGCGGCCCAAAGCGGCTCGCGTGTGTTGGTGTGATACCCAAGTATTTTCCTTGGGTGTTGCCCTAAGCGTAGACAAGAAAGCGCGATGCGCAAGAAGACGTAAGGGCATTGCTCCACAGCACCGTACGTTTGCCGGTCCGGGCCATCTCGCAGCTAATGCTGTGCTTTGCCAGACAAATCCTCAAGCACGACCTTGACCGGGAACCTGGGCCGGAATTGGGGTTGCTGAGGACGCTGCTTCCAAGGCGCGGTCAGCTGATCACCAACCCAGAGGCCGAGCAGGCCGAGGGCGGGGAGCCAGAGCCAGGCCGGTAGCGGTAGGCCGAGCAGGCTGGGGCCGCCGATCAGCGGTAGTTGGAAGACCCAGGCGGGGCCAAGCAGTTGATTGCAGGCCTGGGCGAGCAGGCCGATCAGCAGGGCGGCGATGGCGGTGAGCAGAACTCGGCTCCAGTCGCCGTTGGCGAGGCCGGCGAACAGCGTCGGCTGACCCCGCAGCTGTTGCAGTCCGACGGCAAGCAGCAGCGGTGCGAGCAGTGTCAGCGGGTAGATCCAATCCGGCCAGAGGGCGGCGCCGACTAGCGCGATGGCGGCGAGCCCGAGCAGGATCGCGCCCTCCTGTGGCGATGCCTGGCCGTTCAAGGGCTGGGCTTGGGTGGTCCAGCCCAGCAGGAGCGGAAACGATGCCAGCCACTGGCGAAGGCTGAGCAGCGCCGGCAGCAGGACCGCGTAGTCCGCCGACTTGCCGAGCACGAACGGCACCGTCTCGGTGGCGGCCGGATAGGTCCAGAGTTGCAGCCAGAGGTTGAGCCAATAAAACGCCCAGCCGACGGCGAGGCTGGCCGGGAATAGGCTGTAAAAATAGCCGGGGCGCTGCCGGAGCAGGCTGTTGCCGGTGCGCCGCTGGGTGTCGGCATTGGCGAACAGCGTGACCGCCAGCGTGATCAGGGCCGTGGCCAGATTCACCGCGCCGCCATCGACGGCGGCGATCGCGACGATCAGTGCAAAGACGCCGAACCAGGTGTAGCGGGGCAGCGGTGCCGGGGTGCGGGTCTCGATGGTGCGGTGCCGTCCAGCGCGCGGTCGTGCGAACCAGATGACCGCTGCGATGACCGCGATCATCAGCGACCAGGCCGCGAGCGTGATCAGCGGGCTCTGGGCGCAACGGGTCCCAGGCGCGCTCCGTCAGAGGCAGTCGCAGCAGCTCTGTCAACGACAGGCCGCCGAGCAGCGCGCCGGCGAGCGGTGCGAGCACCGTCAGCATCAGCACCGCAAGCAGGGGCAGCAAGGACCTCAACATGGACTCGGCGTATGCCTGCGTATTGGCGCATCTGTAACCCTGTTTGAGTGGATGTTATCGAGGCGATACCTCAGATCGACGAGTCATGGTCGGCGCTGGTTCGGGCGGCATGCTGGATCGTTGTCGTTGTCGGTTGTAATCGAAATTTCCCGCAGCCCACGGGCGCGTAAGGACGCTGCGTGAGCTTCTCATCAGCGGCCTCATGCGCACATTGCATCGCCATCCAACTAACGAAAACGAGTACGACAACGACAACGACAACGAGAAACATCGGTCATCTGCGAAGATGCGGCGCCCTCGATCAGCCTAGGGCCGTACCCGGTCGATGGTGACCGTTACCTGCCCGGCGCTGCCGCTCGGGATCGGGCCGGTCTCGCCTTCCAGGTCGCCGGGCTGGGGCATGGCCTGGCCGCTGGGGGAGATGCGCGCGCCGACGATGACCTGCGGGAAGCTGGATAGCTTCATGGCCGGCATCATGGCCATGCTGTCGTCCAGGCGCAGACGGGTGGGGAGGTCGGCGACGGTGATGCGTTGTACCGCCAACGGCATCGGTGGCCCGGCGGCCGCCTTGGCATAGACGAACACGGTGGTCTCGGGGGCAGCTTGCTGCGCGAGGCCCGGCGCCAGAGAGACCTCGACGTCGATGGCGGCGGCGCTGGCTTGCGGCTGATTCGTCGTCTCCGGTTCGGCTCCAGGCTCGCTATTCGGGCTCGACATGGGCGCCGGCGCGGCGGGACCGTCGGCGGCGGCAGGCAGGTCAGACGGTCGCAGTGGCGGGGGATTGGGCGGCCAGCCGCGCGTCGGTGGGAACGCCGGCACGCTGCTCGGCGGTGTCGATCAGCTGCCGCAGTTCGGCGGCGTCTTCGCTGCTCGGGTCGATTTGGCCGAGCACCGCCTTCCAGGCCACCGTCGCGGCGGTGAACTGACCACGTTGAAAGGCGACCATGCCCGACAGCCAGCGGGCGGTCACGTCATTCGGGTCCACTTGTAGCGCCTCGGCGATCAATTCCGCCGGGCGACCCTCCAGGCTGTTGCCGTTGTTGGCGGCCACCGCCTCGGCGTAGGCCAGCAGCACCTGGATGTCGTTCGGCATCAGCGCGTAGGCCTTGGCCAGCGCGGTCTCGGCCTTGGCCGCGTCGCGCATGGCAAAGTAGGTGCGCCCGAGCATGATCCAGCCCTCGGCATCGTCCGGATTCTGCTGCATGCGTTGTTCAAGCTTGGCCACCAGCTCACCCAGTGGCGGCATGCCGTCCGCGCTGCCGCTGTGGCCCTGCGCGGTGGCGACCTGTCCAGCGGCGCCAGCGTCCAGGCGCGGAATCATCTCTTGGCTGCCGAGCATCAGATACAGCGCCAGGGTTGCGGCCGGCACGGCCACCAGCAGCGCCACCGCCGTCAAGCGGGCGCTGGGCAGGACCACTCCGGGCTTAGTTGCCTGCGCGCCGTCGTCCGTGGCGCCGCCGACCTCTTGGCCGCCGACGTTGTTCAGGGCTTCGCGCTCCAGGTCCTGTCGGGCGGAGTCGTACTGGTCCTGATCCAGCTTGCCGGCGGCGAGGTCTGCGTCGAGCTCCGCGACCTGTTGCTTGAACAGGCTCAGGTTGACTTCGTCGAGATCGATGTCGTCCGCGTGCTGGTCAGCGGGACGGTCGCCCAGCAGCGGGGCGAGCACGAACAGCAGCGCCAGGCCCGCGAGCCCAGCGACGAGAATCCAGAAAATGGTCATGAGGATTGATCCGTTCTATCGCCGCGTTCGGCGAGCATGTCCTGGAGGCGCTGGCGGTCGTCGTCACTGATGCCGGCGTCCGGCGTGGCCTTCTTGCGCAGCAGTGCGCGGACCATGAAGACGGCGCCGATGCCGATCAGCACAAAGGGGCCGAACCAGAGCACGTAGGTGGATGGCTTGAGCGGCGGGTCGTAGAGGACGAAGTCTCCGTAGCGGGAGACGAGGAAGTCCAGGATCTGGTCCTGGGACTGGCCCGCGCGCATCATCTTGTAGACCTCGTTGCGCAGGTCCTGGGCCAACTCGGCCTGGGAGCCGGCCAGGGACTCGTTTTGGCACACCAGGCAACGCAGCTTGCTGATCAGCTCGCGGAACTCCGTCTGCTGCTGGGGGCTGTCGAAGGTGAATTCCTCTAGCGTGTAGGCACTGGCGGCGGAGCCGGCCAGGAGGAGGATCGGAGAAGAGAAAGGCTTTGATCGGTGGAGGCATGCTGCTGTGGTCAGTGGGCTATGTCGTGAGGCTCTGCTGTAACAGGCGATCGAAAGAATTTCGTTGTCGTTGTCCCGGCTAGGGTGACGTAGGCACCGCAAAAACCAATGCGAAGATCGAACTACGAATCACGCGAAGCACGCGAAAGGGGCTGATTGACAGACGATCGACGTAGTACGAGTCGAAGACACATGACCGTCGCTTTCGCGTCTGGTATTCGTAGTGTGTCCGCCGCGAAGATTCAGGTCGTTAGCGGCCGCTGGTCGATACCGTCGTGGACTTTAGCCCTCGGCCTGCAACTGCGTCACCAACGGCTGCAGGGTCTCTTCCCAGACCCGGCGGTCGATCGGGCCGATGTGCTTGTAGCGGATGATGCCCTGTTTGTCGACGACGAAGGTCTCCGGCGCGCCGTAGACGCCCCAGTCGATGCCGACGGTGTTGTCAGGGTCGTAGCCGATCATGTCGTAGGGATTACCGGTCATGCGCAGCACCTGGTTGGCATCGGCTCCCTCGTCCTTCCAGTTCAGGCCGACGATCTGGAAATCCGGGATCTCCGACAGCGCCATCAGTGCCTGATGTTCGGCGCGGCAGGAGCTGCACCAGGACGCCCAGACATTCACCAGGGAGATCGTGCCCTTCAGGTCGGCGTCGCTGACGGTGCGGCCCGGATCGGTCAACTCCGGCAACTCGAACACGGGCACCGGCTTGCCCACCAGCGGCGAGGGCACCTTGCGCGGGTCGTTGCCGAGGCCGAACACCAGCAGGGCAACCAGTGCGATGAAAAGCCCCAGCGGAACCAGGGCGACGATGACGCGCCGCGAGGTCGACTTGGACGGGGCCGTTGATGCTGAGTCCATTGCGTCAGGCCCTCGCCGTAGCGCCGCCCACCGGCGCGGTGGAGCGGACCCGGACGGTGCGATAGCGCGGGTCGCTGACG
The DNA here is from genome assembly GCA_963695445.1 of uncultured Gammaproteobacteria bacterium. Classification (GTDB taxonomy): domain Bacteria; phylum Pseudomonadota; class Gammaproteobacteria; order Chromatiales; family Chromatiaceae; genus Thiohalocapsa. Next base: position 34,145 of record CAVOGV010000047.1, read on the forward strand.
GCGAGGATGCCGCCCAGCGCCCATCAGGATCGCGCCGAGCCAGATCCAGCGCACGTAGGGCTTGTAGTAGACCCGCAGCGCCCAGTCGCCATCGCCGACGTGCTCGCCGAGGGAGACGTAGATGTCACGGAACAGACCGGGGTCGATGGCGGCCTCGGTCATCGGCATGCCGCCGCCGAGGTAGGAACGCTTTTCCGGGAACAGCTCGGCGATCTGCTTGTCGCCGTCGAACACCAGGAAGTGACCCCGGTCGGCGCGATAGTTCGGCCCAGGGGCCTTCTCGGCGCCCAGGAACTGGAACCGATAGCCGGCCAGTTCGTGACTGTCACCGGGCGACATGCGCACGTCCTCTTCGCCCTGGAAGTTGGACACCATGGTGACGCCGACGATGAACACGGCGACACCCATGTGCGCGGTGACCATGCCGTAGAAGCTGCGACCGTTGCCGCGGAGGTCCGCTATCCAGCCATCGAAGCCGCGTTTGTTCTTGAGTCGGTCGCGGACGATGATGATGTGCGAGAACAGCAGCCACGCCGCTAGCGCGATGCCGATCGGCACCCATAGATGGCCGCCGCTGAACATCGGCAGCGACATGATCGCTAACACCAAGACGCTGAGTGCGAACGCGATCCAGAGCGTCTTTGCCAGGCGGCCAGGCTCATCGTGCTTCCAGCGCGCGGCCGGACCGATGCCGAGCAGGATGGCGAGAAATGGCGCCAGCGCCACGAACATCTTGTTGAACCAGGGGAAACCGACCGAGATCTTGCCCCAGTCGAAGGCCTCGTAGATCAGCGGTGCCAAGGTGCCGAACAGCACCAGCACCGTGAAGGCGACGAACAACAGGTTGTTGCCCAGCAACGCACTCTCGCGCGAGACCAGGTCGAAGCGGCCACCGTCGGACACCTCCGGTGCGCGCCAGGCATACAGCGACAGCGAACCGCCGATGACGATGCAGAGAAAGATCAGGATGAACAGCCCGCGCTCCGGATCGGTGGCGAAGGCATGCACCGAGGTGAGCACGCCAGAGCGCACCAGGAAGGTGCCGAGCAGACTCAGCGAGAAGGCGAAGATGGCCAGCAGCACGGTCCAGCTCTTGAAGGCGCCGCGCTTTTCAGTGACCGCGAGCGAATGCATCAGCGCGGTGCCGATCAGCCAGGGCATCAGCGAGGCGTTCTCCACCGGGTCCCAGAACCACCAGCCACCCCAGCCGAGCTCGTAATAGGCCCACCAGGAGCCGAGCGCGATGCCGATGGTCAGGAACACCCAGGCGACCGTCGTCCAGGGTCGCGACCAGCGCGCCCAGGCGGCATCGAGGCGGCCACCGATCAGCGCGGCGATGGCGAAGGCGAAGGCGACGGAAAAACCGACGTAGCCCATGTACAGCATCGGCGGGTGGATGGCGAGGCCGAAGTCCTGCAGCAGCGGGTTCAGGTCGCGGCCCTCGGGCGGCACCGGGAACAGGCGCTCGAACGGGCTCGAGGTGAACAGCATGAACAACAGAAAGCCCACCGCGATCATGCCCTGGACCGAGATCACGCGCGCGATCACCGTCAGGGGTAGATTCTTGCTCAAGGCCGCTACCGCCGCACCCCAGGTGGCCATGAACAGCACCCACAGGAGCAGCGAGCCCTCGTGTCCGCCCCAGACCGCGGAAACCTTGTACATGTCCGGCAGCAGCGTGTTGGAGTTCTGCGCCACGTACAGGACCGAGAAGTCACTGGTCAGGAATGCCTGGACCAGACAGGCGAAGGAGATGGCCAGAAAGGTGAACTGACCATAGGCCAAGGGCCGGGCCATCGTCATCCAGGGCCGGTTGCCGGACAGCGATCCGGCCAACGGAAAGGCCGCCTGCACGACGGCAATGACCAACGCCAGGATCAGCGCAACGTGTCCGATTTCAGGGATCATTGCGCGGCGCCCCCGGCGTTCATGCTCTGAACCGTTGTCTCGACCACCCCATCGACATGGGCGGTCTTCAGCGTGTCGGCCACCTCCGGCGGCATGTACGATTCATCGTGCTTTGCCAGCACCTCTTCGGCGTAGAACATGCCGTCGTCGCCGATGCGTCCCTTGGCCACCACGCCCTGGCCCTCGCCAAACAGGTCTGGCAGAATGCCGGTATAGCTGACCGGCACCGTCGCGGCGTTGTCGGTGACGTCGAAGCGCACGGTGAGCCCGTCCGGCTGACGCTTGAGCGTGTCCTCGACCACCAGGCCACCGACCCGGAACACCGCGTCGGCCGGGTGTTCGCTGGCCATCACCTGGCTGGGGCTGAAGAAATAGGCGATGTTGCTCTGCAGCGCGCTCAGCGCCAGCGACGCCGCGACGCCGACGCCGGCGATCGCGAGGCCGACGAAGACCAGGCGCTTTTGTCTTGCTTTCATCTTGACTCTCCTCGGGACTCGGCTGGCGTTTTTGGCGTAGACGCGGTATGCGTGGGTGCGGCTGAGGCCGCGTGTCTGGGAACCGCGCAGTCGCACCAATCGACCGACGCGGGACAAAATGGTTCGATGGCTTCGGCGCAATTGCACTGTTTCGGCGATCATCAGCAAAAAGGTGACGCCGAAGGCGCCCCAGACAAAGAAGGCGTAGCCACCCTGCCGCAGGAAACTCGAGCAACGATTCCATCAGACCGCTGCCTCCCGGGCGACGACATCGCGCACCCAGGTGCTGTCCGCCTCGCGGGTCAGAATGATGCCCCGCAGACGCGAGAAGGTGGTGGCGAAGGAATAAAGCCAGAAGCCGATGGTCATGGTCAGCATCGCCAGCAGGATATTGCTCTCGACCTTCGACATCGACGATCGCTGGTGCAGCGCCGCGCACTGGTTGGGGTCTGGGCAGTTGATGGACCAGAAGATGATCGGCAGCATCACCAGTCCGACGATGGCCAGCAAGGCAGCGGCACGATCGGCGCGGCGGGTGTCGTCGATGGCCGAGTGCAGCGCAATGTAGCCGATGTACAAAAAGAACAGGATCAGCTCCGAGGTCAGGCGCGGGTCCCAATCCCAGTAGGTGCCCCAGCTTGGGCGGCCCCAGAAGGCGCCGGTCCAGAGCGCGATGAAGGTGAAGATCGCACCGGTCGGGGCCACCGCGTTGGCCATCATGAAGCTGAGTCGGGTGTTGAAGACCAGGCCGATCGCCGCCCAGCCCGCGAGCACCAGATACAGCCACATCGACATCCAGGCCGCCGGCACGTGGATGAAGATGATGCGGTAGTACTCCTTTTGCGGATTGCTGCCGCCGAGGCGTTCCGGGGTTTCGAAAAAGCCCCAGTACAGCGAGAACAGGATCAGGATCAGCGCGGCGCCGGCGAGCCAGGGCACGAGCCGACCGGCGATCGGGTAGAACGCGGTGGGGGATGCGAATTTGAACCAGTTCATCTTCATGTCTTCACCGAACGCGGTAGTTTACCACTCCGCAACCGTCGGTCTTGAGTCGACGAGGGCGGTCAAAGGCTCGTCAGGTCGAGCCGGACTGTTCGAATAATCCGCTGTGTTTGTGTCGTGCTCATTCCGTCGAGATGCGCAATGCCGCCGCCGATGCCAGCGGCGCAAACAGCAGTGCGATCAATAAGAACGCGCCCAAGCAGATAGAAGTAGGGCTGTGTATCGGCGAGTTCGATCATGCTGACGCTCACCGCCCCGGAGCCGTACACCAACACCGGAATGTACAGAGGCAGAATCAGCAACGACAGTAAAATGCCGCCGCCGCGCAGCCCGAGTGTCAGCGCCGCGCCGATGGCGCCGAGCAGGCTCAGGATCGGCGTACCCACCGCCAGCGACGCCATCATGACCCAGATCGCGGTCTCGGTCAGGTGATACTGCATCGCCACCAATGGCGCGATGATCACCAGTGGCAGGCCCGTCAGCAGCCAGTGCGCCACCACCTTGGCCAGCACCAGCAGCGACAGGGGCTGTCCGGTCAGCAGCATCTGCTCCAGCGTGCCGTCGTCGAAGTCCGCCGCGAATAGCCGCTCCAGCGCCAGCATCGACGCCAGCAGCGCAGCTACCCAGACCACGCCCGGGCCGAGTTCGCGCAGCAGCTCGCGTTCGCTGCCGACGCCGAGCGGAAACAGGCTGACCACGATGATGAAAAAGAACAGCGTCGTCAGCACGTCCGTGCGTCGGCGCATGGCCAGCGTAATGTCGCGACCGAGGACGCATGCAAAGACCCTTAACACGTCAATTCCTTGGTCGTCTGGTGTACATGTCGTCCATGGTTGGTCGTCTCGCTAGTCATGGGCTGACTGCCCGTCGACTCCCAGCGTCAGTCGATGAATCTCGCCCTGGGTCAGCGCTACCTCCTGATGCGTCGTTAACACCACGGCACCGCCGCTGGCGACCTGTCCGGCAATCAACTGCTGCAAGAGTTCCACCGCATCCGTATCCAGCGCGGTGAAAGGTTCGTCCAAAATCCACAGCGGCGCCTTGCTCAGGATCAAGCGCGCCAGTGCCACACGCTTCTTTTGACCCTGCGACAGCATCCGTGTGGGCAGATCCTCGAAGCCCCCGAGACCGATCTGTTCGAGCGCGTCCAGGATCGCGTCGTCCGTTACCGGGTCCTGGTCCAGGGTCGCCGCGATGCGCAGGTTCTCCAGGCCGGTCAGATCCGCCTTGATACCATTGAGGTGGCCGAAATAGAGCAGCTCACGATTGAACTCCTCGGCCAATTCGCGGATGTTCTCGCCGCGCCACAGGATGTCTCCGGCGTCCTGACGCAGCAGGCCGCAGAGCGTCCGCAACAGCGTGGTCTTGCCGCTGCCGTTGCGCCCGCGCACATGCAACAGGGTCTGTTCCGCGACCGTGAAACTGAGTTCCGCGAACAGGCGGCGGTCGCCTCGTCGGCAGGCCAGTGCTGCAACCTCGAGCATTGCGATAGTTAAGGAATCCTGGGTCGGGCGGGGTCATACGGGATGCGCTGCGGTCTCTGCGGTCTTCGGCTGGGCCGCTGGGACCGGAACGATACTCTGTCGGCCGAGGTTCGACAACTCGCCGCCGCCTGTTTCCGCAAGTCGCATCGCCGCAGCAAGTCGCTCACGCGCGACGTGGGAGCGATTTGCAATCGCGACGGCAACACCAGCGGATTTTCGCGCAGCCGATCGCGGCTGCAAGCCGCTCCCACAAGAGCGTGCGAGCGGATTGCGAAATCGCGACTGTCGAGACGTGCTTCGCCCTCGTTCCTTGTGCTCGTAAAATGCCGGCAGTCGGAATGTTGCGCGAGCGCGAACGCTGCGGAATCGCCCTGTTTGCCGTTAGAATACACGTCCCTACGCTCCGTCATCCGAGATCTGAAGTTTCGTCCGGAGCCATCTGTTGCAGCCTTTCTACGTGCTTGTTTTCATCGCCGGATTGCTGATCGCAAATCTGCTGTTGCAATTGCTGCGGGCCGCCGGCGGTGGTGGGGAGGGAGTTACCCATTCGAACGTCGTCCGGAGTTTCTGTCAGCCCAAGAACGCCTCTGTTTGGGGACGGTTGAGGAGGCAGTCGGCAGTGATTTCCGCGTCCTCGTCAAGGTCTGCCTGTCGCAGTTGCTGCAGCCCGACCAAGACCTCGGCCGACCGCGTCGCGCGAGGGCAGCCGCCCGTTTGCGCGGACGTTCGATCGATTTTCTGGTCTGCTCGGCGGCCGACGGTTATCCGCTGTGTGCGCTGTTGGTGCGAGCGGAGCCGCAGAGTCGGGCGACCAAGCGCGAGCTCGCGAGCATCGAAGCCATGTGCCGTGCCGCGGGGCTGCCAGTGCTGACGTTGGCACTGCAAGATCAGTACGAGATCACCGAGATCCGCAGGCAGGTGCTCGATGCCGTCGAGACCGCCGAGGTTCGCATCGCGCATGCACCGGAGCCCCCTGCCGCCGACGAAGAAGCGTTGCTCGCGGAGCTCGCGGCGTCCATGCAAGAACCGGACGGCCCCGGTGGCCGCCGCATTCGCGGCCGACGCTGATGGACAACCGACGCTGCCAGTTTGGCATTGCTGTTTCGGCGCGCGGGCATCGCTGCTGGTAAACTTTCGCTTTATCTGATCGCGTGACGGCAGTATGGCCATGATCTCCCTTCTCGACTACGGCGCCGGAAATGTGCGCAGCCTGCGCAATGCCATCAATCACCTGGGCTTTGAGGTGGCCGACGTCGAGCGGCCCGACGACATCCTGCGCGCCGAGCAGCTCATCTTTCCTGGCGTCGGTGCCTTCGGCGCGGCGATGGAGCGGTTGCATCGGCTTGGCTACGTGGAGCCGTTGCGGGAGTATCTGGCCGCGGGGCGTCCGTTCTTCGGCATCTGCATCGGGCTGCAGTCGCTGTTCGAGGGTAGCGAGGAGTCGCCGGGGGTGGCGGGGCTGGGTGTGATACCCGGCGTGGTCGAACGCTTTCCCGCCGGGGCGCTGTCGGTGCCGCACATGGGCTGGAACGGGCTGCGCCCGCTGCGCGATTCCGCGTTGTTGGCGGGCATGCAGGCGGGACAAATTCTATTTTGTGCACTCCTACCGTGTCAGCAGCACCGCGGACAATGCCGACTGGGTGCTGGCGGAAACCGATTACGGGTCGCCCTTTGTCAGCGCGGTGCAGCGCGGCTTGGTCATGGCGGTGCAGTTTCATCCGGAAAAGAGCGGTGCCCGCGGACTTGAGGTGTTGCGGCGCTTTCTGAGCGGAGAGGCGTTCGGGGCGTCCGAGCCCGCCGATGCGACCGCTGCCGACCCGGCGTCGCAGCGCGAGCCGACGCGGTTCGCCAAGCGTGTGATTGCCTGTCTGGATGTGCGTAGCAACGATAACGGCGACCTGGTCGTCACCAAGGGCGATCAGTACGACGTGCGTGAGGCGGGCGAGGTGCGCAACCTGGGTAAGCCGGTGGATCTGGCGCGGCGCTACTACGAAGAGGGCGCGGACGAGATCACGTTCTTGAACATCACCGCGTTTCGTGATTTTCCGCTCGCCGACCAGCCCATGCTCGAGGTGCTGCGCCGGACCTCGGAGAACGTCTTCGTGCCGCTGACGATCGGCGGCGGCATCCGCGCCTTCACCGACGCCGAGGGCCGCGCTTACAGCGCGTTGGATGTGGCCAGCGAGTATTTTCGTTCCGGCGCCGACAAGATCTCGATCGGCTCCGATGCCGTGCATACCGTGGAACAGGTGCGAGCGCGCGGCGGCGGCGACGGCACCAGTGCCATCGAGCAGATCGCCCAACTCTACGGTAATCAGGCCGTGGTGATCTCGGTGGACCCGCGCCGCGTCTATGTCAATTCGCCGGACGAGACCGAACGGCACGTGATCGAGACCACGGTGCCTGGGCCAGCGGGCGAGCGTTTCTGCTGGTTTCAGTGCACCGTCAAGGGTGGTCGTGAGGGCAGTGAGGTGGACGCGGTGGAACTGGCGCGTACCTGCGAGGCGCTGGGTGCGGGCGAGATCCTGCTCAATTCCATCGATCGCGACGGCACCGGTAGCGGTTTCGATCTGGAACTGATCGGCGCGGTGCGCGCGGCGGTGAGCATTCCGGTCATCGCCTCCAGCGGCGCGGGCTGCCCGGAGCATTTCAGCGCAGTGTTTGTCGAAACAGGTGTTGAGGCGGCCCTTGCCGCGGGAATCTTCCATCGTCGCGAGGTGCCCATCGACGCGGTCAAGGCCCGCTTGCAAGCGGATGGGATCGAGATTCGGAACACCATCGACGGGGAATAATGCGCATGAATCCGTTGCCGTCTTCGCCGCGGTCCGCAGGACTGTCGCAAGCCGTCCGGTTAACGGTCTTTTTGCTGCTGTGCCTGCTGTTGGCGAGCTGCGCGGGCCCAGGGCAGCCGCGTCCTGATGGCCCGGCGGCGCCGTCAACGCAGCCCAGCCCAAAGGCGGTGAGTCGCCGCCTGGGTTGCAGCGGGACGACTTGCTCACCGGCATCGCCGCCTGCCATCTGCGTCGGGTCGCGCAGAACGGCGACCGCGGCGCTACCGATGCCGTGGTCATCGCCGCCGTGGAGCGTTACGGCTTCAGCGTCGATCAGATGATCGCGCGCTCCAATGAATTGATGCGTGCCGCCTCCAATCCGGCCGAGCGGGCATCCCTGCGCGAGCTGTCACAGGGGGCTTGTGAGCAACTCGCCGCGCTGACCGGCGTCTCGCCAAGCCTCGTGCGCTTTGACGAAACCGGCCAGCTCGACAACACCTGGGTCAGCGTCAATGGCGAGATCGGCGATGGGTTCGCGGAGACCGTGATCGGCCGCCTGCGCCGAGACAAGGCCGTTGGACTGCTCATCAACAGTCCCGGTGGCTCCCTGTATGAGGCCCGGCGTCTGGGCCGTTATCTGCGGGCGAACGGTCTTCGGGTTGGTGTCGACGGCCTTTGCACGTCGGCCTGCGTGGATGTGCTTGCCGGCGGCATCGAGCGCTACGTCACCAGCGACGCCAAGCTTGGCATCCATCAAAGCAAGGTGCCGAAGCACCTGAGCAGCCACGAGGGTGGCCAGCTGTCGGTCGTCGCGGCAGCGCTCTATCTGCGGGAGATGGGCGTCGACGACGGCATCGCGCTGGCAGCGGCCGCGGTGCCGAACAACAGCATGTACTGGATTTCCGTCGCGGAGGCATTGAAGACGAGTCTGGCGACGAGGCTGGTCGATACGCTCTAGCCGCCGAGGCGATTGACAGAAATCGCCTTAGATCGATCGCGCGCACCCGCAGCTCCAGGTCGCGGATCTCGCTGCCAGCGCCGCTGCGACGATCGGTCAATCCGCTGGCCTGTCGCTCGGCCGAATCCTGACTGCTGCCGAACGGAATCCACTCGCCGAGCCGGCCGCTGACGCGGGTGTCGACGGCGCCGGTGTCGATACCGCCGCCGCGGCCGAAGTCCGCCGCGCGGGTGCTCACATCGACGACGACACGATCACCGCTCAAGCGGGGCCGCACATAGAAGCCGTTGTCCGCATTGACATAGCCGATGCCGCTTTGGACACGCTTGCCGTAGGGGCCGGTGTAGACCTCGCGATAGCCCACGGGCCGCTCACTGCCAACACTGATGAAGGCCTGACCACCGTCCATCACGCGCACCTGCTGTAGCAGGTCGCGGCTGTTGGATTGCCGGCCAGCGCCGGCGCGGATGCCGGTCTGTCGGTCGGGGCCGACGCGCAGGCGTCCGTGGTCGCCGATCGGCTCGTCGACCGTGACCGCGAACGAACTGTTGGAGCCGTCACCGGCGGACCTGCGGCGCACTTCTACCAGCAGGTTTCTGGCCGCCTGGTCCAGGCGTGCCAGCGCGGCACGGATGTCGGCCAGCCGATCGGGTGATGCGCGCACGAAGAGGCTGGCGTTGGCGCCTGTGACAACGCCATCGGGACCCGCCAGTGGTGCCAATACGGGTATCAGGTCTTCCGGCAGACGATGCTTGAGTTCGATGATGGTGAGCGGGTAGTCGGCGCTGGCGCTGCGGTCATGAGGTTCAGTGACAGGCCCAGCAGCAGACTCATCAAGACGCCCGCAAAGGTCGAAGTGAGGGCAGTTTGAGCGCCTGATCGTTGAGCGCCTGATCGGAACAGGGAAGTCCGACCGTGCGCTGCTCTCCGTGGGAGCGGCTTGCAGCCGCGATCGGGCCGCGCGGGAGTTCGGCGTTGTTGCCGTCGCGATTGCAAATCGCTCCCACGGAAACTGCGACGGCGGGGAGGCTCGCGGGTGGTGCTGTGGGGGCATCATAGGTGCAGACGCCGCAGTCCGGTATGCACTTCACCTTGCGCCCAGAGTTGTTCGAAGCCCCGCTGCATGCGGCGTACGTGGGCGGTGGCGTTGAAGTCCACCAGCGCCGCGTTCGGGGCCGCGGACCGGCGCAGGCAATAGCCGCTGTCGTCGGCCAACAGGTACTGGTCGCACTGCTCCGCAAGCTCCGCGGGCACGGCCTGGATCTGGACCGCCGAGCTGAGTTTGCGGCTGAGTTCGATGAGTCGGTGGCCACGGGTCAGTGCCGGCTCCGCATCGATGAGCAGGATGCGCACCGGCAAGCGTCCGCGACGATCGATCGCCAGGCGCGTGACGTTGTCGAGAAATGGCGCCTGGTCGTACAGGATCGGGCTCGAGATCGGGCGTCAGCACACGCAGTTCCCGACGTGCCTGTGTGGCCATGGCTGCAACCGCGAGTTGCAGCATACTCGGTTCGTCGATGCGGAGCAGGCCGTTGGTCTGACCCAGCAGGCGGGTCTCGACGTCGAGGGCCAGCGGTAGTTGCCCGTGCTTGCGTTCCATCCGCTGATGCGGGATGCCGGCCTCCTCGAAGCCGTCGCCGACCGACTCGAAGCCGAGCGTCGCGTAGAAGCGCGTCACCTTGGTCTGCGCGTTCAGGAACGGGGCTGGAAAATCCTCAGCGTCGGCGATGCGCACCAGTTCGGCCAACAGACGGGTGCCGACGCCGCGTTTGCGCCAGTCGGACACGACCGCCAGCGCCCGATCTGGCCAGACGGCAGCAGGCGAGCGGTGCCGATGACCGCGCCATCCTCCGATTCGGCGATCAGATGCACTGCGTTGTCGTCCCGTCCATCCCATTCCAGCGCCTCCGGCACCTGTTGCTCGCGCACGAAGACGCTCAGACGTACCGCGCGCAGCGCCGCCTGATCGCGCTCCCAGTCAGCACGGCGGAGGCTGTAGCGGTGATCGGCTGTGGTCGGCATTGAAGACCTCGGGTCTGCTGCTGATTCGGTGCTTGTCTCTCACGGATTCTAAACCGGCGCGGGTGGCGTGAGTCGACTTGGGTGGGCCGCGTTGCCGGTGGAGCGGCTCGCCAGCAGGCCCCCAACGGCGATCAGCAGGCTGCCGGCGACCAGGGACAGCGTGATCTGTTCGTTCCAGATCAACCAGCCGAAGGTTGCGCCGAAGATGACGGCAAAATAGCCGAAGGCACCCATGCGCGAGGCCGGCGCCAAGGACAAGCCGCGGGTCAGAGCCAGCTGTCCCAGCGTCGCGCTGACGGCGATACCGAGCAGCCACAGCAGGGCGATCGGCGACGGTGTCTGCCACGCCCAGAGCAGTGGAACTGCTGAGATGGTGCCGGCGATCAGCGCGAAATAGAACACGATCCGGGTCGGCGGTTCGCTGCGGGACAGGCGACGCACAGTCACCTTGGCGAGTGCGGCGAGTAGGCCACCGAGTAGCCCGATCAGTGCAATTGGCGAGACCATGGCGGAGTCGCCGTCGAGGCTCGGGTCCAGGATCACGACGACCCCCGCGAAACCAATCCCGAGCGCCACCCACAGCAAGGCGTTGACCCGCTCGTGCAGCCAGAGCACCGGCGATGACCGGAATGAACACGGGCGCGGTCAGCTTCAGCAGCATGGCCTCTGCCAGCGGCAGATGGGCGAGGGCATAGAAGAAACAGTACATGGCCGAGACGCCGGCAATGGCGCGCAACAGGTGCAATCGAGGCACGTGGGTTGCCACGTTGCCGATGCCCCGGCGTAACAACCAGGGTGCGAGTAGCATCAGCCCCACCAGGTTGCGGGCGAAGACGATCATCTCATTCGGCAGTTCGATGGAGACGAAGCGAATGCCGACCCCCATGGTTGCAAAACAGAGTTCGCCGAGCACGATGAACGAGGCGCCAATGATCAGACTGCGTTGTGTCGGCATGTTAACGTGCAAGTTGTGAAAAACGAGACGAGCGTATGATCGGCGTTTCTTGAGAAAAATTAATAAAAACAATTTCAATCGAGTCTTTTTACTGCTGATGCTTTCATACGTGTCGAAATTAACACGGTTCGAGGGCAAGGTCGCACAATTGTTGTTGCCTTCCGCTACAATAGGTCCGCATGGGATAACGATGCTTCCTAGGCATGTCATTCGGATAAGCGAGCCCTGGCTGTTCGATGGCTGTATCGATGCCGTTTTGGCCTATGCTGACTTGGCCATTGCAGGCCGTACCGTTGACCCGTCCAACTCAACACCCGACCTCAGGAGCTGACGATGCAATACTTCAAAGTCCTACGCAACATGGTACTGGCCTTCCCTGCCGCTGCCGCCATCGCCGTGAGCGGCGCCAACGCCAACATCAATGAGACCTATTGGTACGCATCTGGTGATCCGACCGTCCCGGACGGCCAGTTGTGGGCCACCAGCTATGGCGAGTGCTGGCAGAGTGCTGCACCGGACGGCCCCACCAACCTGCCGCCTTGCGCGATTCAGCCCGCCGCGCCGCTGGTGCTGCGCCTGAACTTCGCGCTCGACCGCTACGGCCTGAACGACATCATCAATCCGGACGCCCTCAGCGATCTCGACGCCTACATCGAAGAGGTCAAGGCCACGCCGCGTGATGAGATGCTGACCATCGTCGGTCATACCGACAAGCTCGGAAGCTTCGAGCACAATCTGGTGCTCAGCGAGAATCGCGCCGATACCATCCGCAACTACATGATCGACCGGGGTATCTCGCCGGATCGCATCCAGTCGGTCAAGGGCGTCGCCTGGGAAGGCGGTGACGACGTTGCCGCGGACGGCAGCTTCATCGATCTGGGTCCGCTGGAGAACAACCCGCTGCGCCGCCGCGTGGTCGTGACCGAGATCGTGCCGGGGGCCTGATCGCTCGGCTTTTGCCCAAGCTGTAATCGCAGGTCGGCGTTCCCCCATTCGCGCGAGGGGGCCGCCAACCTGCGCGACTTCGCTCCGATCGGCCGTTCCTCAGGCCGAAGCCCAAATGGGTTTAGTCATCGTTGAAGCACGTCCAACAGGATTTGCGGATGCACCATCCACAGGCCCCAGACGGCAACGTGCAAGACCACAATGGCCCAATAGGTCGTCTGATAGGAGACCTTGACGGTCTTATGGCGCATGGTCTGCTGTGCCACGTAGGCGCCCGGCCAGCCGCCAAGCAGTTCGACTAGATGCAGTGATGATTCTGGTACTCGCCATCCGCCTCGGATCGCGATCAGCTTGTCCTGCGCATACATGAAGTAGGCGACCAGACTCATGAGCGGGTAGACCGCCAGCATCCAGCCGGTGCTGCCGAAGGTTGTCGCTGCGCCTATCAGGCAGAACAAGGCCGCGCCTGCCACCATCCATGTGCGCCATCCGAGCGTCAGCGGGACAAGGGTCTGGTCTCTTCGCGCGGCGCTTCTCTTTGACGGCCGTTGCGTTCGTTCGGATTCGCGCTGTCTAGAGCTGTGACCAGATGATTGTCGCGCTGCCGGTCCAGTTCTCCGCCGAGCGTCACGCGGCGATGATGTCGGTGCCGTTTTGTTTCGATGACCACCCGCTTGATCGGTCGCCGGGACTGCCTTGAGCACGCGCAGACCTCGGCCGTTGGGATCGTTTGCCGCACTGAAGACCCAGACGCTGCCGATCTGCGGCGTATGCTGCCCGGCAAGGCTGGTGATGTGGACGAAAACGTCCTTTCCGCCGTCGCTCGGTCGGATGAAGCCAAAGCCCTTTTCTTGGTTCCAACGAACCAGCCGTCCCTCGCGCAGAGCGCCGCGATCAACTTGCATCTAAAGATCCTAAGTCAGACTGACCGCGCCTGCGCTGCCGCGTTACCGATATAGGTTGCCGGCGTCAACGCCTTCAATTCCGTCTTGGCGGCGTCCGGGATTTCAAGCGCGTCGACGAACTCAGCCAGGGCATCGGGCCCGATGCGCTGCCCACGGGTCAGCGCCTTGAGCTTCTCGTAGGGCTGATCGACGCCCCAGCGGCGCATGACGGTCTGGATCGGCTCCGCGAGCACCTCCCAGTTGGCGTCCAGGTCCGCGGCCATGCGCGCAGCGTCGGCCTCCAGCTTGCCGATGCCCTTGTGCGCCGATTGCAGTGCGATCAGCGTATGCGCCAGGCCGACGCCGAGGTTGCGCAGCACGGTGGAGTCGGTGAGGTCGCGTTGCCAGCGCGACACCGGCAGCTTGGCGGCCAAGTGGCCGAACAGGGCGTTGGCGATGCCGAGATTGCCCTCGGCGTTCTCGAAGTCGATGGGGTTGACCTTGTGCGGCATGGTCGATGAGCCGACCTCGCCCGCGACCGTGGTTTGCTTGAAGTAACCGAGGGAGATGTAGCCCCAGACATCGCGGCTGAAATCCAACAACACGGTGTTGAAGCGGGCGATGGCATCGAACAGCTCCGCCATGTAGTCATGGGGCTCGATCTGGATGGTGTAGGGGTTCCAGGTCAGGCCTAGGGACTCGATGAATTGTTGGGCAAAGGCGGGCCAGTCGACCTCCGGATAGGCAACAAGGTGGGCGTTGTAGTTGCCAACGGCGCCGTTGATCTTGCCGAGCAGCGCGACCTTGGCGACGGCCTCGCGTTGGGCGCGCAGCCGATGCACGACGTTGGCCATCTCCTTGCCCAGCGTGGTCGGCGACGCCGGTTGGCCGTGGGTGCGCGATAGCATCGGCACCTCGGCGTAGCGATGGGCGAGGGCGCGGATGGCGTCGATGATCGCGTCCATCTCGGGTAGCAGAACCGATGCGCGGGCGGCTTGCAGCATCAGGCCATGGGACAGGTTGTTGATGTCCTCCGAGGTGCAGGCGAAGTGGATAAACTCCGAGACCGTATTGAGTTCGGCGTTGCCCTTGATGCGCTCCTTCAGCAAGTATTCGACCGCCTTGACGTCGTGGTTGGTGGTGCGCTCGATGGTCTTGATCCGTGCCGCGTCCTCCACCGTGAACTCCTCTGCGATCTCGTCCAGCAGTGCGTTGGCGTCTGTCGAGAACTCCGGTACCTCCGGTATGCCTGGATGCGCCGCCAGTGCCTGCAGCCAGCGCACCTCCACCAGCACGCGATGGCGGATCAGGCCGTATTCGCTGACGATGGGGCGCAGGGCTGCGGTCTTGCTGGCGTAGCGGCCGTCTACTGGGGAGATGGCGGTGAGGGGGGAGAGGTCCAGTGCAGTTACGGTCATGGGAGCGTGGTCGTGGTTTGTGAGTTGGGTGTGCGTCAGGTTCGATGATGGTCCACCAGCCGCCAGGCTCACTGCGCAACTGCATAAGGCAGGGCTGCGGAAGGGGGCGCTCTCCAACTGGAGGATCGGATGCCGTTGTTGTTGGCCGATCAGGGGCGGCTGATGTCGAGATCGTTGCAGATCTTCCGCGCCATCAGATCCTTGATCTCCGAGTGCCGCGGAACGGCGGTCAAGGCGCTGGTTTGAGGATTTTGCCAGATCGAGTGTCGAGACCCTTCTCGCAAGAGCACACAGCCATTGTCTTGCAGGTGCCGCAGAAGCTTGCCACGTTTCATAGCGCCAATGGAATTTCCTCAAAATCGCCTTCAGCTTCGAGCAAGGCGGCCTCGCGATGGACAGCGATGATATCGAAGGCCGCTTCACGCAGACTGATGAGCAATTCTTCCTTGGTCTGCTCCTGGGCATTGGCGCCCGGTACTTCTTCGATCCAGCCGATCCACCAGTCGCCGTCTCGTTTGACGATAGCCGTGATCTCCGGTCATCGGTGTCGGTATCGGTTCGGTCTCGCAAGCTTAGCGAGGGACTCGATCCCGATCCCGATCCCGATTTCGACGAGCGGCACCAGTCCGATGTCGCATCGAAACTTGACTCTGCGGTGCGCAAGCTCACCGCACCCTAGGTTCTCGGACCGTCCTCAGGCCGCCAGCTTGCGCAGCACGTAGTGCAGAATGCCGCCGTGCTGGTAGTACTCCACCTCGTTCGGGGTGTCGATGCGCACGCGGGCCTTGAACTGCTTCTCGCCACTGTCGGACTTGGCGGTGACCGTCACCTCCTTGGCGTTGCCGTCGTCGAGTCCGGCGATGCTGAAGGTCTCGTAACCGGTCAGGCCCAGCGACTCGGCGCTGTCGCCCGGCATGAACTGCAACGGCAGCACGCCCATGCAGACCAGGTTGGTGCGATGGATGCGCTCGTAGCTCTCGGCGATGACGGCGCGTACGCCGAGCAGGCGCGGACCCTTGGCCGCCCAGTCGCGGGACGAGCCGGAGCCGTATTCCTTACCGGCGAGGATGATGGCCGGCACGCCGTCGGCCTGATAGCGCATCGCGGCGTCATAGATGGACATCGGGTCCTGAGACGGCTGATAGAGCGTGACGCCGCCCTCGGTGCCCGGTGCCATCTTGTTGCGCAGCCGGATGTTGGCGAAGGTGCCGCGCATCATGATCTCGTGATTGCCGCGCCGCGAGCCGTAGGAGTTGAAGTCCACCGGCTGCACGCCGTGCTCGACCAGATAGCGCCCGGCCGGGCTGTCGGCCTTGATGTTGCCGGCCGGCGAGATGTGGTCGGTGGTCACCGAGTCGCCGAGCAGGGCCAGGCAGCGGGCGTCTTCGATGGCCGCCACCGGTGCCGGCTCCTTGGTGATGCCCTGGAAGTAGGGTGGCTCCTGCACGTAGGTGGAGCTGGTGTCCCAGGCGAAGGTCTTGCCCTCGGGTGCGGACAGACCCTGCCAGCGGCTGTCGCCGGCGAACACGTCGGCGTAGCTCTTGGTGAAATCGTCCTGACCGAGGAAGGTCGCGACGGTGTCGGCCACCTCGCCCTGGGTGGGCCAGATGTCGCGCAGATAGACCGGGTTGCCGTCCTTGTCGGTGGCGAGCGGGTCCTTGTACGGATCGAGGTCCATGCGCCCGGCAATGGCGTAGGCGACCACCAGCGGCGGCGAGGCCAGGTAGTTCATGCGCACCTCGGCGTGCACGCGGCCCTCGAAGTTGCGGTTGCCGGACAGCACCGAGACGGCGGTCAGGTCGCCGTCGGCGATGGCCTTGGAGACCTCCGGACGCAACGGGCCGGAGTTACCGATGCAGGTGGTGCAGCCGTAGCCGACGACGTGGAAGCCGAGTTGCTTCAGCGGGCCCATCAGGCCGGACTCTTCCAGATAGCGCGTGACCACCATCGAGCCCGGGCCGAGCGAGGTCTTGACCCAGGGCGGCACGCTCAGGCCCCGCTCGACGGCCTTCTTGGCCACCAGGCCGGCGCCGAGCATGACGTTGGGGTTGGACGTGTTGGTGCAGGAGGTGATGGCGGCGATCACCACGGCACCGTCGCCGATCTCGACCTCCTGGCCGTCGATGACGGTTTTGACCGGCGGCTTGGTGGTGACGCCGCGCTCTTTGTTCAGCGCGCTCAAGCGCGGCATCGAAGCTGGGTTTGATCTCAGTCAGCGGGACGCGATCCTGCGGGCGTTTGGGGCCGGCCAGGCTCGGCACCACGGTGCCGATGTCTAATTCGAGCTTTTCGCTGTAGTCGGCCTCGAAGCTGCCGTCGGCGTCGAACATGCCCTGCGCCTTGGCGTAGGCCTCCACCAGCGCGACCTGCTCGTCGGAGCGGCCGGTCAGGCGCAGGAAGTCCAGCGTCTCGTCGTCGATCGGGAACAGGCCGCAGGTGGCGCCGTATTCCGGGCCCATGTTGGCGATGGTGGAGCGGTCGCCCATCGGCAGGGTCTTGACGGCCGGGCCGTAGAACTCGACGAACTTGCCCACCACGCCGTGCTTGCGCAGCATCTCGACGATGGTCAGCACCAGATCGGTGGCGGTGGCGCCCTCGGGCAGCTTTCCGGTCAGCTTCACGCCGACTACCTTCGGGATCAGCATCGACACCGGTTGGCCGAGCATCGACGCCTCGGCCTCGATACCGCCGACGCCCCAGCCCAGCACACCGACGCCGTTGATCATGGTGGTGTGGGAATCGGTGCCGACCAGGGTGTCCGGATAGGCCTGCAGCACGCCGTCGACCTCGCGGCCGAACACCACGCGGGCCAGATACTCGACGTTGACCTGATGCACGATGCCGGTGTCCGGCGGCACCACCTTGAAGTTGTCGAACGCCTTCTGGCCCCACTTCAGAAAGGCGTAACGCTCCTTGTTGCGCGAGAACTCCAGCTCCGCGTTCAGACCGAAGGCCTGGTCGGTGCCGTAGTTGTCCACCTGCACCGAGTGGTCGATGACCAGCTCCGCGGGCTGCAGCGGGTTGATCTTGTCCGGGTCGCCGCCGAGCGCGGTCATGGCGTCGCGCATCGCGGCCAGGTCGACGACGGCGGGCACGCCGGTGAAGTCCTGCATCAGCACGCGCGCCGGGCGGTACTGGATCTCGGTATCCGGCTCCGCCTGCGGGTCCCAGTTGGCCAGTCGCCTCGATGTCGGCGCGCTTGACGGTGACGCCGTCCTCGAAGCGCAGCAGGTTCTCCAGCAGGATCTTCATCGAGAACGGCAGCCGCGCGCTGTTGGCGACGGCGTCGACGCGAAAGATCTGGTAGGACTTGCCGGCTACATCGAGGTTGGCCTTGGCCTTGAAGCTGTCGTGCATCGGGTGCTCCGTCAGGTTTTGTTGCAGTGCGGAATGCACCGGATTCTAGCCGTGCGCGGCGCGAAACGCATCCGCGCCGATCGAAATGTTTCAAATTGCTGGTGGCCGGTCGCCTCACCGGGTGTCGTCAGCGAGCGCTGTTTCGCGGCCGGTGCGCCCGGGCTCGACGTCGAGGCGCCTTATCGGAATCCGACTCGGGAGCTGGGTTCGGGGTGCCAATAACCCGGCTCAGGCGCTCGTGCCGGCGCGCACGTAGGCGCGCGCCGACTCGAGTAACCGCGTGCGTGACAACAACACCTGCCACCGGTTACCGCCGCATTGCCGCCAAAGCATCGCGGAACGAATCCCGGCGAGCAGCAGCGCGCGGATGCGGTCCTGGTTCTCCGGATTCTGCAGATAGAGCGGATTGCCGCGCACGATGATCCGCGGCGTCAGTTTGCTCACGGTGTCGGTATAGATGCCGGCCAAACCCGCGAGTACCTCGGGGTCCAACAGAGGCAGGTCGCCGCGCGCTCCCGCTGCGCCTTCGATTCGGCGACCGATCTCGGCGAGCATCTGCGGGCGTTTGACGATGGACCGTTCGTGGCGCAGCAGCGTGACTACGTAGCGGGTCAGTTCGATGTTGCGTTCCGGCTGTCCGGTGATCTGGGTGACTATTTGGCGTGCGCCGGTTACAACGGCGCCCGGACCGCCGAATACCGATGGCACGTCGGCGGCATCGATCTGGAATAGGCTGTAGATACAGGGCTCCATCTGATCGATATCGACGCTGCCGCGATTGGCAATGCGTTGTACGCAATGTGCCGCCTGGTGGACGCCGGCGAGGGCGATAATGCGGTCTTGGTCCGAATGTTCCATTTGCGGGTCTGATTGCTGGGCTAGTGGCTAATGAGCGGTGTTGCGGTGGCGCGCAGCTTCTCGGGAAAGATGCCTTGCTGAATCATCGATCGCGTGCGCTCGCGGTATGCGGCATCATGGTTGTCTCGGTCGACCATCTACTTCGGTCCTGTGCTCGTGGACGCCAGCAGCGAGAGCATTGATGTAGCTCGCACGCATATTCGGTCCCCCGGATTACTCGGCTACCTCGACCACTCGTCACTCGCTACTAGCTACAACACATCCGCCCAGACATTCATCGCCGCGAATAGAACACGGCGGACTGGCCCGGGCGTGATGGCGCGTTGCGGTTCGGCGAAGCGCACCCGGCACTGGCTGGTATCGTACTCGACCAGGGTGCAGGCTTGCAGCGGTTGACGATGACGCAGCCGGCACAGGCAGTCGAACGGTGCCGGCGCGGGCGCGTCGGCCGCTGATCCAGTGCAGTTGCTCGCCGCGCAGCGTGCTGGCGTAGAGCAGAGGATGATCGCTGCCCTGGACGACGATCAGCACATTGCGTGCGACATCCTTGGCCGCGACGAACCAGGGCGCCTCGCCGGCATCGCGCACGCCGCCGATGCCGAGTCCGGAGCGCTGGCCAATGGTGTGCCAAGCCAGACCGCGATGTTCGCCCAGTACCCGGCCGTCGCTTGTCTCGATCGGGCCGGGCTCGCTCGGCAACCAGCGGGCGAGAAAATCGCCGAAACGCCGCTCGCCGATAAAACAGATGCCGGTGCTGTCCTTCTTCTCGGCGTTGTCGAGGCCGAGTTCCGCGGGCGATGCCGCGCACGTCGGCCTTGCGTAGGTCCGCCAGCGGAAACAGTGTGCGTGCCAGTTGCGTTTTGGTCGAGTAGATACAAGAAATAGGTTTGGTCCTTGTTCGGGTCGGCGCACAGGCGCAGGTGCGAGCCGGAATTGTCGTGCGTCACGCGGGCATAGTGCCCAGTAGCGATCCGATCCGCTCCGAGGTCGATGGCGTGTTCCAAAAAGGCGCGGAACTTGATATCCCGGTTACACAGCACGTCTGGATTTGGCGTGCGCAGCGCGCGGTACTCGGCCAGGAAATGCTCGAACACCTGGTCCCAGTACTCGGTCGCGAAGTTCACCCTATGCAGGCGGATGCCGAGTCGCGCGGCGACCGCCTGTGCGTCTGCCAAATCGGCTGCCGCGGCGCAGTAGCCAGCCTCGTCGTCCTCCTCCCAGTTCTTCATGAACAGGGCCTCGACCGCGTAGCCCTGTTGCTGCAACAGGTATGCCGCCACGGCGGAATCGACACCGCCTGAAAGGCCGACGATGACGCGTTGTGAAGCTGGGTTCGGATTAGGCATGGAGTGGATTGTATATCGTTGCTCGGTGATGAAGGGTAGGCGGTGCTTGTCGAACCGGGACGCCTAAGGGAAACTGCGCGTATGTACGACGATCTCGACACCCTGGCCGTGGACCTTGGCCGGCTCCTCGCGGATGCCGGTTTGGTGTTGGCCGCGGCGGAATCCTGCACCGGCGGCTGGATCGCCAAGTGCGTCACCGATATTGCCGGCAGCAGCGGTTGGTTCGATCGCGGTTTCGTCACCTACAGCAACGATGCCAAGCGCGATATGCTCGGCGTTTCGACCAAGACCCTGGACGCGCACGGCGCCGTCAGCGAGTTCGTGGTGCGCGAGATGGTGTTGGGGGCGCTGACCCGCAGTACGGCACAGGTGGCCGTCGCCGTCAGTGGCATTGCCGGACCCGGCGGGGGCTCGGCGGAGAAGCCGGTGGGCACGGTGTGCTTTGGTTTCGCGCTGAGCGGTCGGGTCAGAACGGAGACCTTGCGTTTCGACGGCGATCGCGACGCGGTTCGTCGGCAGACGGTCGAACATGCATTGCGGCGCCTGATTGCGCTGCTCGGCGATGTCTGCTGAGCGTCTGTTCTTCGCGTTGTGGCCGCCGGCCCCGGTGCGGGATGCGCTGGTGGCGGAGCGGGCGACCTGCGCCGGCGAGCCCGGGCGAATGAGTCATCCGCTGGACCTGCATGTGACGCTGGTGTTCATCGGTAACGTCGACGCTGGGCTGTTGCCTTGCATCGAGACGGCCGCCGACGATGTCGTGTTGGCGCCGTTCATGCTGTCGCTGGAACAGCTTTGCCAGTGGCCGAAGCAGCGTCTGTGGCTGGCGCAGCCGATGGAGACGCCGCCCCTGTTCAACCTCGTCGGTCAGTTGCAGCAGCATCTGCTCGCCTGCGGGTTGCAGCCGGAGAACCGGCGCTATCGCCCGCACATCACACTGGCCCGCAAGGCGCCGCCGATGCTTCCGCGCGCGCTGGCGCTGCATTGGCAGGTGCAGGACTTCGTGCTTGCCGCGAGCGCGCCGGGCCGTGTGCCCTCCTACCGCATCCTGCGGGGCTGGCCGTTGCTCGGCTAGCCAGGTGGGAGCGATTTGCAATCGCGATGACCCGTGCATAGCTCTTCGCGCGGCCCGAGCGCGGCCGCAAGTCGCAACATGTTGCACTGCTTGTGCCGCGGTCGGCCTGTGACGCCCCGCTCGTGCTGTGTGATAATCCACGCTTTCGACGCCGCACTAGACCCGTGGCGCCGCTCTGCTATTGACTGGAGTTGGGATGGACGACAACCGCAAGAAGGCGCTGGCAGCAGCACTGAGTCAGATCGAGAAGCAATTTGGCAAGGGCTCGGTCATGCGCATGGGCGATGCCGGCGCTATTCCAAACATCGAGGCGGTCTCCACTGGATCGCTGGGTCTCGACGTCGCCCTCGGTATCGGCGGTGTGCCGCGCGGGCGGGTGATCGAAATCTACGGCCCGGAGTCCTCCGGTAAGACGACCCTGACGTTGCACGTGGTTGCCGAGATCCAGAAGATCGGCGGCACCGCGGCCTTCGTCGATGCCGAGCATGCGCTGGACCCGCAGTATGCGGAGAAGCTCGGCGTCAATATGGACGAGCTGCTGGTGTCGCAGCCGGACACCGGCGAGCAGGCGCTGGAAATCACCGACATGCTGGTGCGCTCCAACGCCGTCGACCTGGTGGTGGTGGACTCGGTGGCGGCGCTGACGCCAAAGGCCGAGATCGAGGGCGAGATGGGCGACTCCCACGTCGGCCTGCAGGCGCGGCTGATGTCCCAGGCCCTGCGCAAGCTGACCGCTAACATCAAACGCTCCAATGCCATCGTCATCTTCATCAACCAGATCCGCATGAAGATTGGTGTCATGTTCGGCTCCCGGAAACCACAACCGGCGGCAACGCGCTCAAGTTCTACGCCTCGGTCCGTCTCGACATCCGCCGCACCGGCGCCATCAAGAAGGGCGACGAGGTGGTCGGCAACGAGACCAAGGTGAAGGTGGTCAAGAACAAGGTGGCGCCGCCGTTCAAGCAGGTGATGTTCGACATCCTCTATGGCGAAGGCATCTCGCGCGAGGGGGAGATCATCGATCTGGGCGTCGCGCAAAACGTGATCGACAAGTCCGGCGCCTGGTACAGCTACGACGGCAACCGCATCGGCCAAGGCAAGGACAACGTGCGAAACCTGCTCAAGGAGAACCCGGACCTGGCGGCCGAGATCGAGGCCAAGATCCGCGCCATCCTGCTGCCCAAGCCCGAAGCTAAGCCAGAAGCGAAGCCGGACTTGAAACCAGATTCGAAGCCTGCCCCGAAGGCGGAATCGAAGCCGGGTCGGACCGGTCCCGCGGCCGAATCCCCGCCGGAGTCGGCCGCGCCGCCGGCGGAGGCCAAGCCCTGAACGAGGCCCCGAGCGAAGCCGTCATCGGCTCGTCGTCGGACGCTCGGTCGCCGCTGTCGGAGATCAAGAGCCGCGCGATCAAGTTGCTGACCACGCGCGAGCATTCGCGCCTGGAGCTGACGCGCAAGCTGCGGGCGCGCGGTTATCCAGTCGACGACATCGACACCGTGCTCGACGATCTGGAGCGCACCGAGCTGCTCAGCGAGGCGCGCCTGATCGAGGTGTACGTCGCGGAGCGGCTCGGCAAGGGTTTCGGCCCGGTGCGCATCCGCTTCGAGCTGCGTGAAAAGGGCCTTTCGGATGCGCAGATCGACCCTCACCTCCAGATACAAGACGAGCACTGTCTGGCGCTGATCGGCGCCGCCCACGACCATCGTTTTGGCGCTGGATCACGAGACGATCGTCAAACACTGGCAAAGCGCGCACGATTCCTGGAATATCGCGGGTTTCCGTCGCACTTGATCGCGCGCTTTCTCGATACCGAGCGCTGATTCGATGCCAAACCGATGCCCCGAGGCGATGATGGTGTCCGACACAACCCGACCCCGAAGTCTTTCGACTCCGATCCCCTGATCCCAGGTAAGCACCTGCCACTTTGAGTCTGTTGCCCATGAAGAGCAGTGCCGAGCTCCGTCAAGCCTTCCTCGATTACTTCGCCGAACGCGGCCACAGCGTGGTCGAGAGCAGCCCGCTGGTGCCGGGGAACGACCCAACCCTGTTGTTTACCAACGCTGGCATGGTGCAGTTCAAGGACGTGTTTCTGGGCCGCGAAAAGCGCCCCTACAACCGGGCGACCACCTCGCAGCGCTGCGTGCGCGCGGGCGGCAAGCACAACGACCTGGAAAACGTCGGTTACACCGCGCGGCATCACACCTTCTTCGAGATGCTGGGCAACTTCAGCTTCGGGGATTACTTCAAACGCGAGGCCATTGGCTACGCCTGGGAGTTCCTGACCGAAACGCTGGGGCTGCCGCCGGAGAAACTTTGGGTGACGGTGTTCGTCGACGACGTCGAGGCCGAGAAGATCTGGCTCGAAGAGCTCGGCATCGATCCGCAGCGCTTCTCGCGCTGCGGCGAGAAGGACAACTTCTGGTCCATGGGCGAGACCGGCCCCTGTGGTCCCTGCTCCGAGATCTTCTACGACCACGGTCCGCAGATTGCCGGCGGGCCGCCCGGTTCGCCGGAGGAAGACGGCGACCGCTATGTCGAGATCTGGAATCTCGTCTTCATGCAGTACGATCGCGATGCGACCGGCCAGCTGACGCCTTTGCCGCATCCGTCGGTGGATACGGGCATGGGGCTCGAGCGTCTGGCCGCGGTCATGCAGGGCGTGCACAGCAATTACGACATCGACCTGTTCCGCGCCCTCATCGATGCGGCGGCCGCGGCCACCGGCTGTGGCGACCGCGACAGCAAGTCCCTGCGTGTGATCGCCGATCATATCCGCTCCGCTGCCTTCTTGGTGCTTGACGGCGTCACCCCGGGCAACGAGGGCCGCGGCTACGTCCAGCGCCGCATCATCCGTCGTGCGATCCGCCACGGTTACCAGCTCGGCCAGCAGCAGCCGTTCTTTTACCGCCTGGTTGCGCCGTTGGTGGCGCAAATGGGCGACGCCTATCCGGAGCTGCGTGCCCGGCAGCAGCATATCGAGCGGGTGCTGAAGGCCGAGGAGGAACGCTTCGCGGACACGCTGGAGCAGGGTCTGCGCATCTTCGAGGACGTCGTTTCCGACCTCGCGGACAGGCAGATTCCGGGCGAGGCGGTGTTCCGACTCTACGACACCTACGGCTTTCCGGCGGATCTCACCGCCGATATCGCCCGCGAGCGCGGCCTGAGCCTCGACATGGACGGCTTCGCGCAGGCGATGGCGGCGCAAAAGGAACGCGCTCGTGCCGCCAGCCATTTCGGCGCCGACCAGGAGATCACGATCGACCTGGAAGGCGAGAGCGATTTCATCGGCTATGAAGACCTGGAAGGAGAGGGCACCGTCGTCGCCCTGTATGTGGACGGTGAGTCGCGCGATCGGCTCGGTACCGGAGAGAGCGGGCTGGTGGTGCTGGACGTCACACCCTTCTACGCCGAGTCCGGCGGCCAGGTCGGCGACCGTGGCTGGCTGACGACCCGGTTGGGCAGCGCTGCCGCACGGTTCGACGTCGAAGACACGCGCAAACAGGGCGACGGCGTCATTTGCCATATCGGCCACGTCAGCGACGGTGAGCTTCAGGTGGGCGATCGGGTCGATGCACGGGTGGATGCCGCGCGTCGCCGCGCCATCGCATTGCATCATTCCGCAACGCATCTGCTGCATGCCGCGTTGCGACAGGTGCTCGGCGAGCACGTGCAACAGCGCGGCTCGCTGGTAGGTCCCGACCGGCTGCGTTTCGATTTCTCCCACTTCGAGCCGGTCAGTCGCGAACAATTGCGCGAGATCGAACGCCTGGTCAACCGTGAGATCCGCGAAAATCACAGTGTCGAGACGCGCATCATGGGGCTGGACGATGCCAAGGCATCCGGGGCCATGGCACTTTTCGGCGAGAAGTACGCCGACCAGGTGCGCGTGCTGCGCATGGGCGAATTCTCCACCGAGCTGTGCGGCGGCACCCACGTGCGCGCGGTGGGTGATATCGGGCTGTTCAAGGTGGTGTCGGAGGGCGGCATCAGCTCCGGCGTGCGCCGCATCGAGGCCGTCGCTGGCGACCGCGCCCTGACCTGGGTCGAGGACGAGGAGTCTCGGCTAGCGCGCATCGCCGAACTGGTCAAGGGTTCCGCCGCTGATGTCGACGATAAGGTGGCACAACTGGTCGAGCGCTCCCGCAAACTCGAAAAGGAGCTCGATCAGCTCAAGGCCAAACTTGCCAGTGCCGCCGGCAGCGACCTGGCCGACCAAGTGGTCGAGGTGGACGGCGTCAAAGTCCTGGCGGCCCGGCTCGATGGTGCCGATCCTAAGGCCCTGCGTGACACGCTCGATCAGCTCAAGAACAAGGTCGGCTCCGGCATCGTGCTGTTGGCAACCGAAAGCGATGGCAAGGTCAGCCTGATCGCCGGTGTCACCAAGGATCTCACCAGCCGCTTCAAGGCTGGCGATCTCGTCAAGGCGGCCGCTGAGAAGGTCGGCGGGCGTGGCGGTGGCCGCCCCGACATGGCGCAGGCAGGCGGCAATGATCCCACCGGAATCCCGGCGGCGTTGGAACTGGTCAACCGCTGGGTGCAGGAGCGGGTAGCGACTGCGAAGTAGCGTCCGCAACAATCTAGCGAGGCGTTCGCCTCAGTCACCGACGAGTCATGGTCAGCGCTGGTTCGGACAGCACACTGAACGTTGCGTTGTCGGGTGTGGCCAGTGCCGTGGTCGTTGCCGTAATCGAAACTTCCCCCAGCCGACGGGACTTCAGAGCCCCTCAACGCTTCGAATCAACGGTCTCCTGCGCGCATTTCATTGCCAGTCGAAGCACGAAAACGAGCACGACAACGACAACGAAAACGAGACACTTGACTCGTCTGCGAAAATGCCGCGATCTCAAGCAACTTAGTCATACGCACCTAGTACCTAAGCAGAACTCAAAACTTTCCCATCCATGTCCCTAATCATCCAGAAGTACGGCGGCACCTCCGTCGGTAGCGTCGAGCGCATCCAGGCGGTCGCGCAGAAGGTCAAACGGCAGCGCGAGCGCGGCGACGATGTGGTGGTCGTGGTTTCCGCCATGTCCGGCGAAACCGATCGCTTGGTCGCGCTGGCCAAGGCCATTCAGCCGGAGCCGCTCCCGCGCGAATTCGATGTACTGCTGTCCACCGGCGAGCAGGTCACGATCGCGTTGCTGTCGATGGCGCTGGATGCCATCGACTGCCCGGCCCGTTCCTACACCGGCGCGCAGGTCCAGGTGCGCACCGACAGCGCGCACAGCAAGGCCCGCATCCGCGACATCGACGACGCCAGGGTGCGTGCCGATCTCGATGCGGGACGTGTGGTCGTCGTCGCCGGCTTCCAGGGCATTGACGAGCAAGGCAACATCACGACACTCGGGCGCGGTGGCTCCGACACCTCGGCGGTCGCCATGGCCGCGGCCCTGAAGGCCGATGAGTGCCAGATCTACACCGATGTGGACGGCGTGTACACCACGGATCCCCGTATCGAGCCCAAGGCGCGCAAGCTCGATCGCATCACCTTCGAGGAGATGCTGGAAATGGCCAGCCTGGGTTCGAAGGTGCTGCAGATCCGCGCGGTTGAGTTTGCCGGCAAGTACCAGGTGCCGCTGCGGGTGCTCTCCAGCTTCGAGGAGGGCGAGGGCACGTTGATTTCCTTTGAGGAGGACGCTGTGGAAGAGGCCAAGATTTCGGGTATCGCCTTCGCTAAAGACGAGGCCAAGCTCACCGTGCTCGGCGTGCCGGACCAGCCCGGTGTTGCGTATAAAATCCTAGGACCGATCTCCGACGCCAATATCGAGGTGGACATGATCATCCAGAACATTGGTTCGGATGAAAAGACCACCGACTTCACCTTTACCGTGCACCGTAATGACTATACAAAGGCCATGGGTATTCTGCGCGATACGGCCAAGGCACTGGCGGCGCGCGAAGTGCTCGGTGACGAGAAGATCGTCAAGATAAGTCTGGTCGGTGTTGGCATGCGCTCCCATGCGGGCATTGCCAGCCGCATGTTCGAGGCCTTGGCGCGGGAGGGCATCAATATCCGGATGATCTCCACGTCAGAAATCAAAATATCCGTTGTGATCGACGAGAAGTACCTGGAACTCGGTGTGCGCGCGCTTCACGACGCGTTCGATCTTGCCTCGCCGGCTTAAGGCCTTTGGCGTCAGGTCGGGCCGACTCGCATCATTCGATCTGTCCCCTGATGCTCCCGCCAGATCTCGGAAAGGTCTCGGAAAACCTCGCCGCCGACGCGCCTGTATTGCGAAGCATTGGCGTTAAGATTGATGTACGGTATCGAAGCCTGCTGCTAGAATGACAAAAGCCGGAAAAACACGGCTCACGAAAGTGCGGCTCTACACCCGAAACTCTCGCCCAGTGTTGCTATTCGGCAGGGTGAAAGCGCCGCACGGGTCCTAAGGAAAGAAGGGAGATTAGACAATGCTGATTCTAACCAGACGCGTTGGTGAAACGTTGATGATCGGTGACGAAGTCACTGTCACCGTGCTTGGAGTGAAGGGCAATCAGGTCCGCATCGGCGTCAATGCGCCGCGGGACGTGGCCGTTCACCGCGAAGAAATCTACGAAAGAATTAAACGCGAGCAGGCCCAGGCGGCGGCACAGGAGGGGGCAACCGATTCCCCGCCGACAGACTAGGCGCTCCATTTTCGTTTCATCCCGGCGGGCACGGCGGTAGGTATCGCCTGCCGCAAGCCCGCCTTCAAATCATCCTCTCCTCTGTCTGCACCGCTCCGTGACTGGCGGAGCGGGCGAAGCGGTTAAGAATAAACCGCTGGACCAAACCAGTGCTGATGTTGGTACAATGTGCGTTCAGCTTCGGAGAGATGGCCGAGTGGCTGAAGGCGCTCCCCTGCTAAGGGAGTATGGGTTAAAAGCCCATCGAGGGTTCGAATCCCTCTCTCTCCGCCAATTTAAGAATAAGTAAAATCAACCTGTTGCCGGCTATTCTCCCCGCCTCTCCTCCGATCCGCCACCCCCCCCTCGATAGCTCCACGCAGCGAACGGTGAGTCGCATCCGCCGACATCGTTGCGGCGACTCTCACCAACGCTCCAGTCGACCCAGATCGGTTCGTGCCCGCCGCAGATGTCTGACCAAAGAGCGGGCTAGCTTCAGCAGGAGGGCGAGGGCAGCCGCGTGTAGTGCCTGGTCGTCCAGGTTCCTGAGCTGGGCGCGACTCAGCATGAGCAATTCGGCGTCGCGCGTCACCACCGCATCGGCCGAGCGCGGACCAGGCTCGATAAAGCCGAGTTCGCCGAAATACCCGCCTGGGCCGACGCTGTTGAGGCGCTTGTAGTGATAGGTGCCGCTGGGTAGACGCAGGTCGACGACTCCCTGCAGCACGAAATAGAGGGCGTCGCCGGAGTCGCCGACGTTGAAGAGGCGGGCCTTTCGCGGGAGCGTCAATGGTTGCATCAAGGGCCGCAGTGTCGCCAGCGCAGTGGCATTGATGCCCGCGAACAACTCGTTGTTCTCGATCTCCACACGCGTCTCGA
Source organism: uncultured Gammaproteobacteria bacterium (assembly GCA_963695445.1). Taxonomy (GTDB): domain Bacteria; phylum Pseudomonadota; class Gammaproteobacteria; order Chromatiales; family Chromatiaceae; genus Thiohalocapsa. The sequence goes on from CAVOGV010000047.1 coordinate 63,086, forward strand.
TTGGAGTCGGGGCGTGGCCGAGCACGGTCAGGAGCAGATCTTCGGCGCGTTCCAGGGCCTTGTCGGTGCTCTTGAAGCTGGTCTTGGTATCGGGCTGCGTGTAGCCGGCGGCAAAGGACCGCAATAGGTCCTCCATTTTGTGGCCGCGTGCCGCGCCTTGATGGATATTGGCGAACAGCATTTCGCCGCCATGGGCGCGCAGGCGCAGCGTCATCTGGCGAAACAGGTCGAGGGCTGTCAAATCCAGGGATTGTACGCGCTGCATGTTGACGACGATCCAGACGGGCCGTTCAAGTAGCGTCGCCAGTTCGGTGAACAGTCGGTCGACGGTTCCGAAGAAGAGATGGCCGCGCAGTTCGACGTAGATGATGCGTTCGCCGTGTTCGTCCAGCAGCGCATGCTCTTCGTTGCTGCGCAGGCGCAGCGACCGAAGCGCGCGCCCATCGCTGCGTGCGTGGATGGTGGGTGCCCGTATCTGGCCCCGCACGAACAGCAGCATCGCCCCGAGGGCGCCGACACCGACGCCGATGATGAGATCGAAGTACAAGGTGACGGCTACCACCAACAGTGCTAGTACGCCGTCGATGCGAGTTCTAGCACTGCGTAGCCAGCGCAAGACGCGCCACTCCAGCATCGAGAAGCCAACGTAGATGATCACACCGGCCAGCACGCTGATCGGCAGGTAGTGGCCGATGGGGCCGGCTACCACCACCAGCGCGACGAAGCCGATGCCGGCGACCACGGCTGGCCATCGGCGACCGCCCGCGTTGATGGCGACCAGCGTAGAGCCTTTGGTCCCGCCGCCGCCTAAGCCACCGAACAGGCCAGCCAACATCTGACCGACGCCCTGACAGGCCAATTCGCCGCGGGCATTGTGTCGGTGACCGGTGGATGAATCCGCGACCACCGCGGTCACCAGGCAGTCGATCGATGCCAGCACCGCGAGAGCCGTGGCGGCAGGCAGCAGCAGGCCCCAGCGTAGCTCGCCAAGCGCCGCCCAACTGATATCGAGATGAATGGCACCGAGTTCCGGTATCGCGCCGACGACCCAGGCATCGGGTATCGGCATCGGCGCTGCCGCCGCGGCCAGATGGAAGCCGACCAAGCCAACCACCAACCCGCCGATCACGCCCGGGACCTTGGGCAACAGGCGTGGCGTCAGCTTGATGGCAGCGAAGGTCAGCGCCGCGGTTGCCGCGGGCACACAGGCCCAGACGAGCGATACATGCTGATCGAGGGCGGGGAGCAGTGGTTGCAGCTGCGAGCGCATCATCAGAATGCCGATCGCGGTGACCAGACCCGCCACCATCGGGTAGGGAATGAACTTGATCAGCTGACCGCCGCCGCTGAGCCCAATGACGAGTTGAATCAGCCCGGCGAGCATGACCAGCACCGCGACCGCAACCACCAACTCGGCACTCGGGACCCCTTGAGCGCTGAACGTGGCCATGGACGCGATGAGCAGCATGGTCACCGGGCCATTTGGCGCGCTGATCATGCCGCGTGTGTAGCCGCCGATGCCCGATGTCAGCGACAGCGCCGCGGCACCGATCAGCCCCGCAAGCGCCCCAGCGGAAGCGCCTAGACCCATGGCCGCGAACAAGCCAACACCCAACCCCATCGATTGCGGCAGCGCGACGGCCGCACCGGCTAGGCCGCCCAGCAAATCGCCCATCCTGAACCGACTTCCGGTATCGTCTCTCAAGCGATCGATCCTCGTGAGCGTGCACAGCAACGTCGAATCATGGCGGAAAGATTACCGTTTCATGACGAGCTGGCCAAGCGCATTCTGCGTGCGATATCAGCGCGCGGGCAGATGATGCCCCGTTGATGACGAGCGAGCCGGTGCCTCAGACCGACGAGAGCACGGCGCCGCGTTGCTCAAGTCATGTAGGCTCTGACGACCCCGAGCCGGTGGACGATGTGGCTGTCGGTGGGTTGTTGAAGCCGGGTCGGTGCTGAAATACCATGCATCAACGGTACCTTTGAGGGCGGCCTCAGGCGGCGCGCAGCGAGGGCGGCCGCTTCTTGGTCTGATCCAAACACCGGAGATCTTAAATCGATGAACGCAGATGAAATCGCCCTGGTCAGGGCATCCTGGGCCAATGTGGCTTCCAGCCCGGCGCAGGCCGCCGAGGTATTCTACACGCGGTTGTTCGAGGTCTATCCCGAGGTGCGCCACCTGTTTAAGGGCGAGATAGACGAGCAGGGCGAAAAGCTGATGCGCATGATCGGCAAGGCGGTGGCTGCTCTGGACGATCTGGAACCCCTGGACCGGGTGATCAAGATGATGGGCGCGCGCCACTCCGGCTACGGCGTCCATGACGACGATTACGAGAAGCTCGCCGACGCCCTGTTCTGGACCCTGGAACAAGGCCTCGGCGATGACTTCACGCCGGCAACGCGTGCCGCCTGGGTTTCGGTCTACGACGACTTGGCTGACATGATGCGCGAGGGTGGGGCGCTGTAATGCCTGGTCCGGACGAGGCGATTGCTGGTGCGTGTGGTCCTGGGTTTCGTCGCATTGTCAGTCGGCGGCGGGTCTGCGCCCGCGAAACAGGTACAGGAGCATTGCAAGCACGCCAACCACAACGAGACCGCCGACCCAGGGATTAATCTGGCGTAGGAAGCCGTCGATGGCGCGAAGGTGCTCGGACAGGTAGTAGGTACCCAGCCCCCAGATACCAACCCACAGCACCGCTCCGGCGATGTTGAACGCGGTGAAGACCCACCAGCGCATCTCCAGCACCCCGGCGATGATACCGTTGAGTTGGCGCGGGCCATCCAGGAAGCGCGCCAACAGGATGAATCCGCCGCCGTAGCGCTCGAATAACGCGCCAATTTTTTCTTCTCGCGCCTCGTTGACTCGCAGCTTGCGCAACAGCGGTCGACCACCGCGCTTGCCGATCAGATAGCCGAGGCTGTTGCCAGCCACCGCCGCGAGCACGGCCAAGGCCAGCAGTAACTCAATGCGTAGATGGCCGCGGGCGGCCTCGAGCGCTGCGGCCATCAGCATGGACTGTCCGGGGGCGGGCATGCCGAAGCCCTCCACGGAAACCGCGCCACCGACTCCGGCATAGCCATAACGCTCCACCATCGGCTGCATCTTCATGACCGCAGCCCGCAGGTCGCCTTCCACATGCTGTGCCGATTGCTGGAAGCCGTGGTGCGCCGGTGTTTGCGCCCGCGCGGCAGGCCATAGCAGCGACAGGCATAGCAACAAGATCGCCCCGGATGCGTGCTGCGCACGCCGTGACTGAAGAATCGAACCCATGTCTCAGTACCTCGTGTATCCGTGCTTGTGATGCTGGCCCCAATGGCAGGCATCGTTTAATTCTGCTTGGGCCGATGCCGCGGTGCCTGACGGCCCCGGCCCAAGCATAAGCTCAGCGCGGGACACCGGGCGAGGCGATGTTTCAGACGGGCTCAGCGAGCCGTGTCGACCACAATGGGTCAAATTCACCGTCAGATGCTCAAAAACATGGGAGAATCGCGCATTGTCGCCGAAGCGCACCAGCGCTCGACCCGGCGCGCCGTTGCCACCCGGTCCCCGAGGAGCCGACGATGACTAATCAAGCACCCGATCCGAACATTACTACCCGGCCGATCGGCCAGTCCGCGCCCGCTCCTGCGCCGGCGCTTCAAGCCAGCCCGGAGCCGGGCGGCGAGATCGTCGCCCTCGCCGATGCGCCACCCGCCGAGCAGCTTGAGATCAAGGGCCTGCTGGCCCAGCTGGACCTCACCGACAGCAGCTCCATCATGCACTTCGGCGCCAGCGCCCAGCAGCAGCTGACTGCGGTGTCGGACCAGATGCTCGACGGCGTCCGCAGCAAGGATTCCGGCCCCGCCGGTCACTCCCTGAGCGAGATGGTGGGGACGCTGCGAGGTTTCGACGTGGAGGCATTGGACCCGAACGCGAAGCCCGGCTTTTTGTCCAGACTGTTCGGCGCCGGAAAACCCATCGTACGCTTCCTGCAAGAATACGAAGGCGTGCGCGATCACATCGACCGCATCACGCTGGATCTGGAGCGGCACAAGACTCGGCTGCTGACAGATGTGACCGCGCTGGACCGGCTCTACGATGCCAACCTGGCCTATTTTCGCGAGCTGGAGCATTACATCGCCGCCGGCGACGCCAAGCTCGCTGAGCTCGACAGCGAGACCATCCCGGCCCTGGCAGCGAAGGTGGAGCAGCAGCAGGACATGGTGCAGGCACAAAACCTGCGCGATCTGCGCGGCGCCCGCGATGACCTGGAGCGGCGCGTGCACGACCTGCGTCTGACCCGGCAGGTCGCCATGCAGGCGCTGCCCAGCATCCGACTGGTGCAGGAGAACGACAAGGGGCTGATCAACAAGATCAACTCCACGCTGGTCAACACTGTGCCGCTGTGGCGCCAACAGCTGGCCCAGGCCATTACCATCTATCGCTCTGGGCGCGCCGCCGAGACGGTCAAGGCTGCCACCGACCTTACCAACGACCTGCTGCGCGCCAACGCCGAGAACCTCAAGACCGCCAACCTTGAGGCACGTAAGCAGATCGAGCGCGGCGTGTTCGACATCGAGACCGTCAAGCAGGCCAATCAGGCCCTGATCGAGACCATCGAAGAGAGCCTCGCCATCGCCGACGAAGGCAAACGCGCCCGCGCCGCCGCCACCGCCGAGCTGACGCAGATGGAGGCCGACCTGCGCAAGACCCTGGCCTCGGCGAGCGCTCCGACGCGTTAATCGAACAAACAAGTCAGGTGGGCTGGGATGAGGAGCGGAATCCGGCTTGAGAACTGTTCGCGCCGGTCTGGAGTAGGTCCAATAGCTCGAAGCTGATGCTCCCGTCTGGCTCCTGCCCGTTGTCTTGTTGTAGTTCGCGGATGGCCATGCGGGTACGGGGTCCGAGGAGTCCGTCCGCGGGGCCTGGTTGGTAGCCGCGGAGCCGGAGTGCTTGCTGCACGCGTTCGACGAGTGCGGGGCTAATCTCGGGGGCGCTCAGCGGTTCGGCGTTTGCGTCGCAGCGCGTCAGTTGCAGCGGCGGGCCTGGGATACCGGCGGGTGCGAACCGATAGGGGGCGGGCGGATCGCATGCGGACGCCGGCTTGATCTCGGCCTCCTGTGTTGGCTGGGCCTCGGTTTGGGGGAGTGATTTTGGCTCCGGCTCCGGCTCTGATTCTGGCTGTGGCTGCGGAACTGGCTCCGGCACTGGCTTGGATTCTGGCGCTGGCTCCGGTTCTGGCACCGGCTGCGGCTCTGGGTCGGGCTCTAACTTTGGCAGCATCGTTACCGCGGCTTGCCCGTCGATGAGCGCTTCAGGTCCGACTGGCAAAAGGTTTTCCATGTTTTGCTTCGGTGCCACCTGTTGGTCGGTCGTGTCCGTCGTCGAGCCGGCATCGGCAGCTGGCGTGGGTGTCTCCGGCGCTGGCTCTAACGGGCTCGGAGCCGGAGCCGGGGGAGATGGAGCCGCATCGCCCGTGTTCGACGCCGCTGGCAGTCCTGCCAGCACGAACAGCAGCAACAGGGTGCTGATCCCGACCCAGACGACGCCCACGACCGGCCATTGCCGCAGACTGCGTTCGGTGTCGCCGCTCGGGGTGCCGAACAGACGCTCGAATGCGTCGACGGCGCGCTGTTCGACGCGGGTGTGGGCGTTCTTCCAGCGTTGATCGGCCCGTCGGTGCCAGTTGATGGCGCGTGCTTGGACCGGCGTGAACAGCGCGAGGATATCGCCGGGCGGGATGCGATCGACCAACGGCGCGAGCAGTCGGGGGCGGAGCACCGCGAACAGGAGCGCGAGCAGGCCCAGATTCAACGCCAGCGGCACGCTCGACCAGGTTGGTCAGCCAGGCCGACGGTTTGCCGAATACGAACGGGAACAGCAGCACCAGCGCGATCAATGCGCCCCAGGCGATGCCGGGCCAGCGATAGCCCGGTTCCGGATGCGGCTCGGTGCGATAGCTGATCCAGACAAAGCGCACCATCAACAGCGTCGTGCCGAAGGTGGAGACGCCGACGACGACGCCGATCCAGACCCAGTCGAACGCGCCGAAGATCGGCTTCAGCTCGTATTTCGCGACCGCGCCGCTGGTGAACGGGGCTCCTGCCAGCGACAGGGCCAGGAACACCAGCGCGCCGAGCACTAGGGCCTGCAGCACGGGTGGCTGCGTCGCCGCGTGTTTGCGCATGCCGACGCCGAGGAACAGCCCGCCCTTTACCAGCGCATGGTTGGCGGCGTAGAAGGCGATGCCGGCGACCGCGACCGGCGCCAGCGCCGGCTCGATCAGCGCCAGGCCCAGCACCAGCATCATCAGGCCCATCTTGCTGATGCTGGAATAGGCCAGCACTACCTTGGGGTCGGATTGGGTCAGGCCGATGGGCAGCGCGAACAGCAGCGTCAGCGTGCCGGCCGCGGCGAGCAGCCCGCCCCATTCCGGCAGCGCCACCGCACCGACCGGCAGGAACCGCATCCAGCCCAGCAGCGCGGTCTTGATCATGGTGCCGCTCAGCACCGCGCTGGCCGGTATCGGCGCCGCCGGATGCGCCAGCGGCAGCCAGATATGCAACGGCACCATGCCGGCCTTGACGCCGAGACCGAGCAACAACAGCGCGATGGCCAGGCCGTCGAGTGCGGCCAGATCGTCCGCGCTCGGCAGCGTGGTGCCGGTCTGGCTCGCGATCAGCACCAGCGACGCGAACAGGCACACCTCGCCGAACAGGGCCATGACCAGATAGACCTTGCCGGCGCGTCAGCGCCGCGGGCCGGCCGTCGTGGATCACCAGCCCGTAGGACGACAGCCCCATCATCGCGAAGCCGACATAGAAGCTGAAGAGGTCCTGGCCGACGATCAGCCACAGGTTGCCGGACATGGCGAGCAGAAACAACAGATTGAAGCGGCCCGCGTGCTCGCCGCCACGCTGGGCGAAGGCCGCGTAGACACCGGCCGCGAGCCACAACAGCGAGGTAAAGGTCAGATAGACCTGCGTGAGCGGGTTCATCGCCAGCGTCGTACCGAGGAACAGCCAGGGCAGTTCCAACGTCGTACCAAGGGGTACGATCAGCGCCGTGAGCAACGCCGGCAGCGCGCCCACCCCCGGCAGCCACCACAACCGCGGGCGCGGCGCGAGCGCCGCCAGCAACAACGGCCAAACCCAACTCAGCAGCAATAACCACCCCATCATCGCCCAGCCTCCGGAGCAGCCGCGGGTGCCAAGTTAACCCCGCTCGGCCCGCAACGGCTCACATCCCCCTCGACCGTCGCCCCTAGCCACTCGCCACTCCTCATAACCCATACTCCCGCCGAGCGATCAGCTCGGCCCACTCGAGCGGGCTGAACGGCGCCGCCGCCAGCAGTCCGGCGATCAGGCACAGCGCGGCGGTGATGATCGGTGGCCAGAGCAGGGCGCCCATGGTCTCGAAGCGACCGCCGAAGACGTGCTCCTTGGGCCAGTCCGCCGGCGGCGGTCGGAACCAGGCGCGGTACAGGATGGGCAGAAAGTAGCCGGCGTTCAGCAGCGTGCTCGCCGCCAGCACCAGCAGCACCCAATGCTGCCCGGCCTGCACGGCGCCGAGGCCGATGTACCACTTGCTGACGAAGCCGGCGATGGGCGGGATGCCGATCATGCCCAGCGCGCCGATGCTGAAGGCCAGCGTGGTCCAGGGCATGCGCTGGCCGACGCCGTCCATCTGGCTGACCTTGTGCACGCCCAGGGTCTCGGCATAGTTGCCGGCGCAGAAGAACAGCGTGATCTTCATGATGCCCTGATGCACCAGGTGCACCAGGCCGCCGATGGTGGCCACCGGACCCAGGATGGACGCCCCCAGCGCGATGTAGGACACCTGGCTGACGGTGGAATAGGCCAGGCGCTTTTTCAGGCCGTCCTGGCGCAAGGCCTGGTACGACCCGTAGATGATGGTGATGGAAGCCAGCGCCGCCAGCACCGACAGCAGCCCCAGCGAATCGGCGAACTCCACGCCGTAGACATCGTAGACCACGCGCACGATGCCGAAGGCGCCGGCCTTGACCACCGCCACCGCGTGCAGCAGCGAGCTGACCGGCGCCGGCGCCACCATCGACTGCGGCAGCCAGCCGTGCAGCGGCACCAGCGCCGCCTTGACGCCGAGCCCCGCCAACAGCAGCGCGAAGATCCCGATCAACTGCCCGTGCAGCGTCGCCGGCATGCCCGACAAGACGCCCCCGGAGACGAAGTCCACCGGCCCGGTCAAGGCCCGCAACCAGACCGCGCCGATCAACAGCGACACACCGCCGGCGAGGGTGTAGGCGAGATAGATCTTGGCGCCGCGGGTGGCGTCCGGCGTGCCGCGATGGGCCACCAGCGGGTAGGTGGCCAGGGTCAGGATCTCGTAGAAGATCACGAAGGTGAGCAGGTTGCCCGCCAGCGCGATGCCGACGGTCGCGGACACGCAGAGGCTGAAGAAGCCGAAGAAGCGGCTGCGGTTCGGCGAGTGTTCCAGATAGCCGATGGCGTAGACGGTCGTGATCAGCCACAGCACCGTGGACAGCGTGACGAACAGCACCGACAGCGCGTCGGCGTGCAGCACCAGTTCCAGGCCCGGCGCGATGGTGAGCCGGCTCTCGTAGACCTGGCCCAGGTAGACACCCCAGATCAGCACGCCCACCAGCACCAATTTCAGCACGGCGCCGAACAGGTTCAGAACCGTCCGCAGTCGATGGCTCTCTTCCTTGACCAGGAAGATGAAGATGCCCGGCAGCAGCGAGCTCAGCACGATGGCGCCAGGCAACAGCGTCGACAGCGACGGGGACAGCAACAGGGAATCGCTCATGCGCCGCCTCCGGCATCAAAACCGAGCAGGGTCCACAAGGGGCCAGCGGCGAGCCCCAGCGCGGCGACCGAGATCAGCGCCAGCATTAGCGCCGGCACCTCGGCGCGGGCGTCGGTGATGAAGCGTATCGGCGTCGGTTCGAGTCCGAAGGCATGGCTCAGGACCCGGAACACATAGGCGCCGGCCAGCAGCGTGCCGATGACGGCCACCACCACCCACCACCACTGGCCTGTCTCCAGCGCGCCCTGCATCAGCAACCATTTGCCGATGAAGCTGCCGCTCGGTGGCAGGCCGATCAGCGACGAGCCGGCCAGGGCGATGGCGAAGGTCGCCGCCGGCAGGGTCTGCGCGGTGCCGCCCAGCTCGTCGATGCGGTCGTGGCCGGCGTGCTTCTGCACCAGCCCGGCGGCGAGGAACAGACCGGACTTGGCGAAACCGTGGGTCAGCGCCATCAGCACCAGCGCGGCGATCAGGTTGTCACGGCCCTGGCCGTCCGGCGTCGCCGCCAGCAGCGGAAAGAACAGGAACAGATAGCCGATCTGGGCCACGGTGGAATAGGCCGCCAGCAGCTTCAGCCGCTCTGCCCGCAGCGCTCGCCAAGAGCCCCAGACCACGGCCCCAGCGCCAAGCAGCCCGAGCACGAGCGATGCGCCAGGGGTCGCAATCGGTGCGAACAGGTCCAGCCACAGGCGCAGGATCAGGTAGAACGCGGCCTTGACCACCAGCGCCGAGAGCGCCGCGCTGACCGGAGCTGGCGCATTGGCGTGGGCCGGCGGCAGCCAGAAGTGCAGCGGAAACAGTGCCGCCTTCAGCGCCAGGCCGGCGGTCATCAGGACCAACGCGGTGCCGTCGATGGGGCCTGGAGAACGCATTGCATCGGCGAGCAGCCCCATGTCCATCGTGCCATAGGCGGTGTAGAGCAGGGCGACGCCAAGCAGGTAGGTCATCGACCCGAGCAGTCCCACCAGTAGGTAGCGCAGATTTGCCGACACCGCATCGCGACTGCCGGTGAGTGCGCCGAGGGCAGCGGCGGCGAGCCCCAGCAGCTCGAGCATCACGTACAGGTTGAACAGATCCGCGGCCAGGAACAGGCCGTTCAGCGCGGCCCAGAGCAATAACCACAGGGGCCAGAAATGTAGCGCCTTGTCGGCGGACTTGAAGTAGCCGGTGGCATACACGCTGGTACCCAGCGCGACCAGATTGGCCATCACGAGCATGGCCGCGGACAGCCCGTCCGCTTGCAGCGCAATGCCCAGCGGGACGCCCCAGCCACCGAGTTCCAAGCGCAGCGTTCCGTGCTGCCAGACGGCGACGGTCACGGCGATGATCACCAGCGTTGTCAGTGTCGCCGTGGCCAGCCCGACCCAATTGAGCAGTGGGCTGGCGGTGGTCTCCGAACCGCGGCGCGTGACCGCGACCACCGCGAGCATGGCGCCCAGTAGCGGCACCGCCACCGCGAATGCCAGCAGCTCAGGCGACATCCGCATGGCCTCCGGCATGTTCGTTCGGCCGCGCGGACGGGTCGGCTTGGGGCGCTGGCGAATCGGCATCGGGACCGTCGCTCGGGTTCAGGTCGTCGAGTCGCCTCCCAAGTGCCAGGGCCAACGCGGTGGCGCTAACGGCAACGACGATGCCGGTTAGCACCAGTGCATGCGGTACCGGGTCCGGGGCCGTGTCATCGCCACGGTAGGCGATCGCGATCAGCACATGGAACACCCCGCCGCCCATGATGTTGAGCGCGATCAGCTTGCGCACCAAGGGCTCGTGTACCAGGAAAGACCAGATACCGAGCACGAAGAGGACCATGCCGGCGCCGCCGTAGAGGAATTGGGCTGTCATTATTGGGGAAGGGGCTAGGGGCTAGGAACGAGATTGTTTGGGACACCAATTCCACCGAGCGAGGCTTGGCCGGAGACCGAGGGTCGTGATCGCCCCTTTGGCAAGCTTGGGAGCGATCATCGTTTTCGTTGTCGTCGTCGTGGTCGGATAGTCGACGACGACGACGACGACGACGACAACGACGTCGAACGCTGCAAACTTGACTCATCTCCAAACATTTGGCGTTCTCAAGCGATCTAAGGGACAGTCCAGATAGAACATGAGCATTACCGCGGAAAGAAAAAACTACGAAACACGCGAAACACGCGAAAGTCAGCAGGGTTTCCCATGCATCTTGGGAATTTCGCGCTCTTCGCGTGTCTTGTAGATCAAAGAAGTTGTACCGGCGGTTATCGAACCGTTACGAGCTGGGTCTGCCGCCGACATAGGCGGCCGCGAGGGTGGCGCCGATGGCGATGGTAGCGGCGGTCTCGATAAACAGAATCAGCCACTTGGCGATTGCTGGTGGGAAGGTGAGAAAGCCACCTCCGAGCGGGATGAGCGCGAGCCCCACCAACAAAAACACCGCGACACCGGCGATGATCAGCCAGCGTTGGCGGACTTCGTTCGGCAGGCCCGCGCTGCCATCGCCAGCGAGACGCAGGATGACGCCAGCGGCGCCAAGCAACGCGCCGGCCTGAAATGCGCCGCCGGGTGCGTGTCCGCCGACCCAGAGCATGTAGCCGCCGGTTAGGATAAGCAGCGGAACCACCCAGGTGACCATGCCGCGTAAGGCCGGGCCGGCTTGCTGAAACGGCGCCGCGGCCGGCCCCAACGACCAGATTCCGAGCAGCGCCACAAGCAGGACCGCCAGTTCCATCAGCGTGTCGTAGGCGCGGAAATTGAGCAGCACCGACGTGACCGGATTCGATACCCCGGATGTGGGCACGTTGGCGTGCGCGATGTCCGCCAGACGCGGTCCAGGGTCTGCCGCGACGGCCGCGTAGAACACCCACAACAGCAGCGCGCCGATGGTTGCTAGCAGTATGCCGAGCAGGAGACGCAGGTCGCGCTCGCGGGTGTCGGACATCGGGCCGTTGGCGTTCATGGCGTTTCGCGCTCCCCGACGTCGGCGTCTTCGGTGCGTTCGGCATCTGCGCGCCGCTGGGCCGCGCGGCGGGCGGCCGCGAGCATCAACGCACCGCCGAGACCGGCACCGATCGCGGCCTCGGCGAGGGCGACATCAGGTGCGTGTAATCTGGCCCAGACCAACGACAGCCAGAGCCCAAAGGCGATGAACAGCATCACGGCCCGACGCGGCTCGGGGCTGGTTACCGCGGCGACTGCCAGGGCCAGCAGCGTCGCCAACAGCACCAGGTCGAACAGGAGCAGCAGGGTGGATACGGTCATTGCGGGTCCTCACCATCGCCGCGCAGTGCGCGCTTCGCGATCAGGTGCGCGCCGGTGGCGCCGGACACCATCACCAAGAGCCACAACAGCACCAACTTGGCGCCATAGAAGACATCCGGAACGAACGGCAGCAGCCCCAGGATGATCAGCCCCAGTCCGAGATTGTCGGCCTTGGTCAGGGCATGCAGCCGGCTGAAGAGATCCGGTAGCCGGAGTAGTCCGACCGTCCCCGCGACAAAGAAGAACCCACCGGTCAGGACCAGCAGCCCGGACAGACCGTGGAGGGCAAGCCGAGCGAGCTCCGAGTCCATCAGGCGACCTCCTCGTCGCGGGCCGCCGATTCGACCCGGCGCCGGGTGAAGGCAACCACGGACACGGCGGCCAGCAGGGCGAAGATCAGCGCGACGTCCACCAGCGCCGGAACGCCCAAGGCCGGGGCCAGCAGCAGCAATGCGCCGATGCCAGAGGTGCCGAGCAGCTGTGCCGCCATCATACGGTCCGCCGGCGTCGGCCCGATGACGACACGGATGAGCCCGGCAGTCATGCTACCGAGCAATAGCAGCGAGACGGCGAGGAAGAGTTCAGTCACGTCGCGTTTGCTCCAGGGGCTCGCCGAATAGATCCGCGATTTGCGCTTCGAGCCGTCGCAGCGCCGCATCGATGTCGTCGTTGATGTCGAGGGCATGCACGTAGAGGCGAGCGCCGCGCAGATCCGCGCTCAAGGTACCCGGCAACAGGCTGACGCTATCAAGGAAGAATACCCGAGCGTTGACACTGGTGAGACGCAGATCGTAGGTGCTAATGCCAGGCGCGATGCGCAGCCGAGGCCGCATGACGCGGGACGCCACATCGACGCCCCCGCGGACGGACTCGATCAAAAAATACGGCACAAAGCGGAGCATGCCGAGGAGCCGCGGTCCATGGACCGCGGCCCCGCAAGCCGCAGGGCCGCGAGCGTTGCCAGTGCAATGGCCGGGATTCCGATGATCCAAGACGACCCGTCAGCACCCGCCAGCGCCAGCCAGATTGCCGTGAACAGGGTCGCACGCGCTAGCGCGGGGGCAATGCCGATCGTCGAACTAATCGCTGATCTGGATGGTCACTCGGGATTGGTGGTCACGTCTGGAGTCAGTCTCTTTTCCGCGGATGGTCGAAAGCAGACTAAGCCATGGGAGGTTGTGGCGATTGATCGCGAACTGAAGCGGTGGCCGGTCGCAGGCGCAGAAAACATCGGTTTTTCGGAATTATGCAACGAAAATCTCCGTTCTGGATGGCCCGGTCTCCGGGTTGTCGGCGGGACCGGAGTGTATCAAGCAACGCCGGCTGCCAATGGAAAAACCTTAGTAAGTCGGTGTTTACTTCGCTGCTGGCCAAGCCTGCCCGAGACCTGGACCGCGCCGAGAACCCCTCGGGCAGGCGCGCTGGTTTCAACGGGCACGGCCCGATGCGCTTGTTTTCGGTCTCGCCGGTTCTAATTTCGGCATCAGAGCTTCATTCTTATAGGTGATTTACATGTCGACGGATACCCTGCGCAAACCCAATCCCCTGCCGGAGCCGAAGGACCCGACTCCAGAATCTGCCGCGAGCGGGGGCGCTGACGATGAGACGGCCGGCGCGAAGTCCAAAGGGGGCGTTTCTTGGACAGCTACGTTGTTCGGTTCGGTGATGGTGTTGGCAGCGCTGGCGATCGGGCTGGGGCTTTGGTGGACGCTTCAGCCTCCCAAGTTCGATGTCATTGTCAACGCTCAAGAAATGCTGGGGATTTCGGCTGGCGATGACGAGCGGGGAGGCGATGGGGAAGCAGCCCCGCAACTGGCTGTGGGTGCAGTAACCGTGGCCGCTGCTGCCAGGGTGGCCGAGACCCTGCTCGACAAGCCCGGTGGCTATCTGTACAACGACGTCTTGCCCCCTGGGGTGCTGATGGACAACATCACGAGCTGGGAGTATGGCGCGCTGACCGAACTGCGGGATTCGGTGCGGTCTTTTCGTAACGACTTCAGTCGCTCGCAGACGCAATCGATCGAGAACATCTATCTGAGAGAGGCGGATTCCGAGTTCAACTTCGACGCGGATGCATGGTTCCTGCCGTCCGCGGAAGAGGAGTACCGGCAAGGCGCGGTCGCGCTGCGCGCGTACCTCGACGCGTTGGTTTCTGGCGAGGATCAGACGGCAAGGTTCTACGCCCGCGCCGACAATCTGAGCGCCTACCTGGCGGTGGTTGAAAAGCGTCTCGGTAGCTACGGCCAACGCCTTACTGCGAGTGTCGGCGACGCCGAATTGACAGCCGCGTTGACCGCCGGTGGCGGTGTCGGAGCACAGACACTCGATCCGACCGCTTGGGATCAGATCGACAACGTCTTCTATGAGGCGCGGGGGTATGCATGGGCGCTGCTGCACATGATGAAGGCGCTTTCGGTGGACTTTGGAGACGTGCTCCAAGATAAAAACGCCGAGATCTCGAAGCAGCAGATCATCCGCGATCTGGAACTGGCGACCATGCGCAAATGGAGTCCGATTGTGCTGAACGGACACGGCTATGGTGCGCTCGCCAACCACTCGCTGGTGCTGGCGTCTTACATCGCCCGAGCCAATGCCGCGGTCTTGGACCTGCGGATGCTGTTGCAGCGGGGCTAGTCCTGGCCGCGTCTCGGCCCGCGGTTCAAGCTCCTGGACCGTGGGCCGGTCGCTGCTAGCGGTCGCCACCGTCGGCGCCGCGCTTCTGATCGCGCAATCATCGTCTTAGACCGCGGCATGCGGCTTACTCTGGGCTCTCGCCGAGGGTCTGATAGTACTGCTTGATATCTTCGCTGATGGTGGCGGTGATCTGGTAGAAGACCTCGTGTGAGATGACCACCGGTTGGCCTTCCACCGGATCGACGTGGGCACAGGTCTCTGCCATGAGGCGATAGAGATAGTTGAGGACAAAGCGCGGTTGGCGCAATTTGTCGAGGGCGCCGAGGATCTCGCGCTGCGGGATGACCGAATCGAACAGGCTGTCGAGCGGGTAGGGTTGGCTGGGATCGGCCCGGCAGATGCGCAGGCGACCCGACATCATATCGAAGAGCTGCTTGTCGCCCCAACGGAACGGATAGATGATTTTCTGCTTGTCGAAGCGCGCCTCGTTGGCCTTCTCGGAGCCGGCCTTACGCACGGCCTCATAGAGCTGGCGTGGCAGCAGCATCTTGAAGCTGAGATTCGGATGCAGCTGCAAGATGCGATTGTTCCAGAGCGGCCAGACGAAGTCCTCCATTCGTTCGCGATCGCCATTGATCAACGACGGCTCGTCGACCTTATCCATCACGACGACGATCTGCTGATAGCCCAGGTTCAGGACCACGTCGATGAACTTGGTGACGAACAGCCGACGCACATCGTCATCATCGCGCCAACCCCCACGCTTGACATCCTGATCCTTGAGATACCCCTGCGGGATCACCCGCAGCGCCCGCTCGACATCGCGTGAGGCCCGGTCGCGGACTAGGATCTCTCGCTCCGCGGAGCGCGCGACGCCGCGATAGAAGGCGCCTCGGACGAGCGGCACGGCGCCCAGTGTCGTGAGTCCAACCGTGGCGCCCTTGATGCCGCTGAGGAACCCTCCAACCAGCCCGAGCGGTAGCAACCGCTTGGCCAGCGAGGCCATGATGCGGTTGTACCGGTCCGGCGGTCCACTGACGTAGAAGGCCATCAACATCATCAGGTCGTGACGCTGATATTGCTCTAGACGCTCCAACGGCAGATCAGTGCTCTTCATGTCAGCAAGCAGGGCTTCCATGCCGGCGACCAGGATCGCATCCAGATGCTGAGCGAGACCGAAGTCCTTCAACGTGACCGCCGACTCGCGGCGCCGATCCTGTCCGCTCTTGCGCTTGAAGGCCTCGAGGACGCCGTTGAAGTCGTCATAGTGCAGCAACAGGATGCGGTCCTGATGCTGTCTATTGAAATGCTCGATATTCTTCTCCAACGCCAGACGCAGCGCCGATTTGCCACTGCCT
This sequence comes from uncultured Gammaproteobacteria bacterium, assembly GCA_963695445.1. Lineage (GTDB taxonomy): Bacteria > Pseudomonadota > Gammaproteobacteria > Chromatiales > Chromatiaceae > Thiohalocapsa. The sequence goes on from CAVOGV010000047.1 coordinate 79,094, forward strand.
TTGACGCCGAAGATCATCGAGGTGCCGCGCCCCGGCGGGTCACCAAAGAATTTATCCCAGGCCTGATGATTGAATGTGTAGTCCGACTCGTTGACAAGATCCTCAAATACCTTGTCGTTCTGCGCCTCTTCCTCGATGAAGGGGTTGCGCACCAGGCCATGAGACTGTAGGAATTGCGCCATCGCAATAGACATAGTCGGAAATACCTTTTCTTCGACGAATAGCGGTCAGTCAATCAATAGCAATGCAATTCCGGACGTCGCGGATGCAACGCATCAGATGGGACTCAAGTTCTGGGGTGGGGAGTCCAGCCCGCAGGGCCCGCCACTGAGGGGTAGATGCGATGGGTAGACGCAATCCCCGCGCGAATCAAAGCTTCGGTGAGTGCTCGATCACGATGAACACCAGGAATCCGAGCGAACCGATCGACATCAGCACACGAGGGACGAGGGAGGGTTCAGCATAACTCTCCAGCCGGCGCTTGACGCCGCATATGAAGCCACCCTCTGGCGCCTTGCGGAGCTGGCAGACGCGGAGCGCGAGTCGCGACAGCAACCGACGCAAGAGATCAAAGGTGGAGTATAAAAAGATGGCCACCGCAAGCAGTGTCGCGGCCGCGACCAACCAATTTTCAAAATTGCCCATAGTCAGGATTTGAGTCCAATAGCGTTGATGGGGTAGCCATGGCCGCCCTGGATCGTTTGATGTCTATCACTCGGCAATGGCCCGCGGGCGGCGAGGATGGAAATGGCAGCAAGCCCGGGGAGTGCCGCGGGCGAAGGCTGTCACCTTGTAGTCGGATGATCGGGCGCCGCTCGGCCTTGTCCATCATCGGCACCGCCGCGATCAGAGTCTTGGTGTGGGGGTTGTGCGGTGAATGCAGCAACTCGGCCGCCGTGCTCTGCTCGGTTATCGGTCAATGATACAGCACCGGTGCATCGTGGGCGAGATAAGCGACCAACGAATTGAGTCAGTCACCGGCACGCGCACACTGAGCCTGGGTGTTCCCGACCAGAAGTCCGGCGCCATCCGCGGGCACACAAGGCGTACGCCTGGTAAGAGGTCCGCGTACAATGCAGCTCCCGTCAAGCGAGCGATGATCGTCACACGCAGTCATCTTTCAAAAACTAAGGTGTCCATCTCCATGCGCCAGCTCAAGCTCTACCTCGCTCTCGTGCCCCTGTTCTTCCTCGTCGACATGCTCTGGCTCGGCGTCATCGCCGTGGACTTCTACCAGGCGCAGATCGGTCACTTGCTGAGCCCGCGGGTGGATTGGGTGGCGGCGGTGGCCTTCTACCTCTTGTTCATCGGCGGCATTCAGTACTTCGGCGTGCGGCCCGGGCTCGCGTCCGGACGCATCGGCGATGCGGCCTTCAACGGCGGACTGTTCGGGTTCTTCACTTACCTGACCTACGAGCTAACGAACCGGGCGACGCTTCCGGCCTGGCCCCTGACGATGGTGTTCGCGGATACGGCTTGGGGGGTGCTGCTGTGCTCCGTGGTGGCGAGCATCGGCTGTTGGATCGGGCTGCGGATGGGGATGGGGGGCGCGGCAGAGCGGGTCCAGCAGCGCTGACACCGCTCAGCACCCGCTCACACAGTTCCCGTCCCTGTCGAAGTCCATGGTGCGGCCACTCAGTGGCAGATGGCTCACCAGCACCACGTCGATCCGGCCGAGACGCGGGTCCTCCGGGCCGGCGACCGTGCGGCCGGCGTCGTAGAGGAGTCGGGTGCCATCGGGGTCTTCCGGGATCAGCGCCCGGTCGAAGCGGCAAAGCTCGCTGTCGTGGCTGCCCAGAGGGGTGATCTTCACGGTGTCGGCGATGGCTGGAAGCGCTGCCGCAGCCAGCACGCACAGTGCGAGCGCGGCCCGTGCAAAGGCAAAGGGTTGCTTCGGATGCATGGTCGTTCTTCGTTCCTGTTTGTGATCTAGATCCGTTCCCACAGCGCGCGCAGCCGGCGGACATCCTGCTCGGTGCGGACGCGCTCGGGAGCGATGGGTTTCGGGTGCGGATTGCGCATCTCGGCCACGCGAAAGGCGAACACATAATCCGGGTCCAGGCCCATGCGCAGATCGCCGATGACGACACCCTGGTCGTCCTGCACGACCCGGTAGAGCCCCCTGGTGAACCATTGCAGGCGTTGCACGGCGGGTGACCCGTCGATGCCCGCCAGTAGCTCGGGCCGGTGGTCGTAGTGCGTCAGGGTCAACCCCTTCTCCGGGCTGGCCAGGGACCAGAGGCCCTCGAAATAGCGCTCGCCGTTCACGCCCACCACCCGCCAAAGCAGGGTGTTGAAGGGCGTGGGCTGGGTCTGCAGGTGCTCGTAGGGCACCCCCTCCTGGGCCAGGATGTCGCGCACCCGATGGTCGACGTAGAGCTTGGCGCCCGCACTCCAGGCGAGATAGAGGCTGCTCAAGGCCAGCCCCGCCAGGTTCCAGCGCCAGGCCCGCTCTGGACGGCGCCGCAGCAGCAGGGCGGCGAGCACGCCGGCGGCCAGCGGCAGGGTGTAGAGCGGGTCGATAATGAAGATGGTCGCCCAGCCCACCGGCGGCACGGGCAGTGGCCACAGGGCCTGGGTGCCATAGACGGTGAAGCAGTCGAGTAAGACATGGGTGCCGAACACCATCAGCACCAGACGGTACCAGCCGCGTCGATGCTCCGAGGAGCCGGGGTGCAGCTTCAGGATCAGCCACACGACCACGGGCGTGACGGCGGCGAGGACGAAGAGCGAGTGACTCGGCCCCCGGTGCCAGGTAAAGGCGCTCACCGGATCGGCGAAAGGGTAGAGCACGTCCAGGTCCGGCAAGGTACCCAGAATTGCACCCCACAGGGGCGCCTTGGCACCGACGCGCGGACCAAGCGTCGCCTCGCCAACCGCGGCACCGAGAAGGGCTTGTGTGACTGAATCCATGCGGCAGTGGATGGTGCTAGGCGCGTGGGATTCAATACGGCCGACCGACGCCGTCTCGTCCGGCCTAGGCCCAGCGCAGGATCGAAGTGATCTTCATGCGTCCTTGACCTCTGCCCGCTCTGACGAAAGCGCCAGACGTTGCTTAGACCAGTGACTTGGTTAGCTCAGTTGCTTGGCTCGGTAAGGGCGCTTTCATCTCCGAGGCGAACTCGTCGACCGCTTGGTCGAGACGATTGATCTCCTCTTGCGTCGCAGCGTTCGCAAGGTCTGAAATCGACCAAGGACCGCAGCTGGACGAGGGTGTCGCGACTGTCGGTTCTCGACTCGTACCTGTCGCCTACAGCAGCGTTCCCAGCGACAGCAATCGACACACTCCAGCCGCTGTTGTCTCAATGAGGAAGGTCCGCAGTCGAGCGGACAGCTGACACTCGCCACGTCTATGAGTAACATGTACGGCCCCTGGAATTGCTGTCCCTGGGATTGCGCCTCTGCCCGCGGTTCAGCACGCTGAACCGCGGGCCAGGAGCCGTTAGCGGTCTCGACTCCTGCGATCCCGGCGGTCCTCGTCGCGGTCCTCTCGATCCCGATCCTCGTCGCGGTCCTCGCGATCACCGTCCTCGTCGCGATCCTCGCGATCACCGTCCTCGTCGCGATCGTCGCGATCACCGTCCTCGTCGCGATCCTCGCGATCACCGTCCTCATCGCGGTCCTCGCGGTCGCCTTCTTCCTCCCGGTCCTCGCGGTCGCCGTCCTCGTCGCGATCCTCGCGATCACCGTCCTCGTCGCGATCCTCGCGATCACCGTCCTCATCGCGGTCCTCGCGGTCGCCTTCTTCGTCGCGGTCCTCGCGGTCGCCTTCTTCCTCGCGGTCCTCGCGGTCGCCGTCCTCGTCGCGGTCCTCGCGATCACCGTCCTCGTCGCGGTCCTCGCGGTCGCCGTCTTCGTCGTCCCGGTCCTCATCCTCATCGCGGTCGTCATCGTCGTCGCCGCCGGTGTTGGCGGTTCGGACCCTGAGGCTAAGGGTTGCCGGGGGATCGCAGGGCAGACCCGCGCTGTCGGTCACCGTGAACGTGAGGGTGAAGTCGCCGGCGCGGTCGAAGCGCAGGTTGCCGGGATCTGCAACCGTCTGGTTCGGTGCGGCCCCGTCGAAATCCCAGGCGAAGGCCAGCGGCAGGTCGCCGTCCGTCTCGATGCCGGTGCCAGCGAAGTTCAGGCTGTCTCCGACCATGATGGTCTGGGCCTGGGTCGGCTGGTCGATGGTGCAGGTCGGTGCCTGGTTCGGTCCCTGGTTGTCGACGATGAACGCGGCGCTGAAGCCCTGTGTCTGGCCGGAATCCAACAGGATCTCGGCAAACATCGAGTGCCAGCCGTTGGCGAGCGTGCGGGTGTTGAACGGATTGCCGGTCCCGCTGGTGCTGCCGGCAAAGTCCCAAGGTGCCTCGGTGCTGATGCCGATCGGGTCATTGTCGAGGGACCAGCTAACCTGCACGATCTCAGGGCGGGTATCGAGAAAGACGAAGATCGAACCGCGGACAGTCACCCCTTCCAGTGGCTGCGGATCATCCCGCGCCGGTCCTTCGCCGATCAGCAAACCGATGCCGGGGGGCGCCAGGAGTTCGCCGACGCAATCCTCGCCGCTGCACTCGGCGTCGGTGCCGTCCAGATAGAAGTCGCAGTCGTTGTCGATGCCGTCGCTGCAGAGTTCGACGGCGCCTGGGTTGACGGCGGCATCGGTGTCGTCGCAATCGATCGGACCACAACTGCCACCCTCGGGGCTAAACAGGTCGCCGTCGCTGTCCAGGCAGCCGATGCAGCCGACGGCAAGTGAGTCGGCGGTGTCGATGAGGCCGTTGCAGTTGTTGTCGATGCCGTCGCCGCAGTCCTCGATAGCCGCCGGGTTGATCGCGGCATCGGTATCGTCGCAGTCGATCGGCGCGCAGCCAGCGCCACCGACCAGATAGCCGTCGCCGTCGGCGTCGGTGCAGGATGTGGCCGCGGTCACCGTGATCTGACGGGTCGCTGGGGTCGGGTCGGACAACTGCCCGTCGGAGACCGTTAAGGTGACGACGTAGCTGCCGGCGTTGGGGAAGCTGACCAGGTGCGGACCAGGGCCGGTGGCGGTTGTGACGCCGAGGTTCCAGCTATAGCTCAGCGTGTCGCCGTCGGCGTCGGTGCCGGTACCCTTCGAAGCGCACCGTGCCGCCGACCGCAATCTGCTGATTGGACAACGGGGCGGTGATGCTGCCATTCGGTGCGCGATTCGGCGGCGCGCCGGTGCAGAAGTACTGATAGGTGTTGTTGCGGTACCAGTTCCAGGTGCCTGGTTGGGAGCCGCTGCCGGAGTTGCTCGTGTGGCAGAGCAGGCAGCCGTTGTCCTGATAGGGGGTGGAGCCGTCGTAGTTCAGGCAGTAGGAGTCGACGGGTGGGCCGTAGCTTCCAAAGGCCGACGCGGGGCGAGGCGCCAGGGTCAGCGCAAGACAGAGGAACGAGAAGATAACCAGACTCGGGGCGAACCTGGCGGCGCGCAGCGCTTGTCGCGTGCTGCTGCGTTGGATGTGTATGGTCGGTTGGTACATGGTATTACCCCGCCTAAATTGTGTATACACGGGCGTGCTTCAGCACCGCCCAGGTCGGGCGCTCAATTCACCGTGACTTGCAGCACCTCGTCACCGTTCGGGTCGACCAGATGAACGGCGCAGGCAATGCATGGGTCAAAACTGTGTATGGTGCGCAGGATCTCGATGGGCTGGGCGGGGTCGTGCAGTCGCTGGCCGCGCAACGCGGCCTCATAGGGGCCTTCCTGATCCTGAGCATCTCTGGGCCCAGCGTTCCAGGTGCTGGGCACCACCGCCTGGTAATTGGCCATGCGCCCGTCGTTGATGACCACCCAATGGGCTAATGCACCGCGCGGGGCCTCCGTGTAGCCGACGCCAACCGCGCTTGCGGGCCAACTTTCCGGATAGAACAGGCTGTCGTCGTGGGTTGTGCGGTCTCCGCTGCGGATGTTGCGCTCAATCTGCGTCAGCCAGCCTGACATCTGGTCTGAGATGAGCTTGGTCTCCAGCGTGCGGGCGGTGACCCGTCCAAGGGTCGAATACAGCGCAGTGAGCGGTAGCTTGAGTTCCTCCAAGGTGCCGTCGACGAGGTCTCGCGTGCCCTGATGGCCGGTCGCATACAGCATCAGCACGCGCGCCAGGGGGCCAACCTCCATCGGCTTACCCCGCCAGCGCGGCGATTTGAGCCACGAATAGCTCTGGTCAAGGTCCAGATGCGCATAGGGCGGTTTCGGCCCTGTGTAGTTGGGCCGCGTCTCGCCGTCGTAGGGGTGCAGGCTCTGATCCTTGCCGACGCTGTAGTCGTACCAGGCGTGGCTGATGTCTTCGCGCACCTGGTCCGGGTCGTTCAGGTCCACCGGCTGCACGCTGGACAGGTCGCGATTCAGGATCGCGCCGCGCGGGATAAGCAGGCGCGCGGTATCGTCGGCGCCGGCGTCCGGGTCCGGGAATTCACCGTAGGTCATGAAGTTGCCGATGCCTTCGCCACGCAGGCTCCAATCTTTGTAATAGCGGGCGATGGCGATGGTGTCGGGCACGTAGACCTGATCGACGAAGGTCTGCATGTCGCTGATGATCTTCGCCATCAACTTGCGGCCGTTGCGATCGACTGCGGTCTGGTCGCGCCGCCCGTCGATCACGCAGGGCGCACCGCCGACGACGAAGTTCGGGTGTGGATTTTTGCCGCCGAGCAGCGGCGTGCAGGCGGGACGCTCCGCGCTGCCAGGCCAAGGCCTCCAGGTAGTGCGCGAACGCCATCAGGTTGAGTTCCGGCGGCAGCCTGTATTCGGGATGTCCCCAGTAGCCGTTGGCGAAGATGCCGAGCTGTCCGCTGCCGACGAAGCCGCTTAGGCGCTGTTTGACATCGGCAAAGTAGGCGGTGGAGTTGTTGGGCCAGGGGCTGGTGCATTGCTGCAAGTCGGCCGTGGCCGCAGGGTCTGCATCCAACGCCGAGACCACGTCCACCCAGTCCAGCGCATGCAAATGATAGAAGTGCATGACGTGGTCGTGCACGAACTGGGCGCCGATCATCAGGTTGCGGATCAGCTCGGCATTGGGCGGGATCGGGTAGTCGAGCGCATTCTCGACCGCCCTGACCGAGGCGATGCCATGCACCAGGGTGCAGACGCCGCAGATGCGCTGGGCAATGGCCCAGGCGTCGCGGGGGTCGCGGCCGATCATCATGTTCTCGATGCCGCGCACCATGGTGCCTGCGCTCGATGCGCGTGTGATGATTCCGTTCTCGGTCTCGGCCTCGATGCGCAGATGACCTTCGATGCGGGTGACCGGATCGACGACGACGGTACTCATACTTGTTCTCCGGAGATGTCACCGATGACCGTGCCTGCCGACAGACGACGGCGGCCGATCATCGGTTGAGGGCGTTGTTTGCCATGGCAGCAGCAGGCGTCAACCAGCGCAGCAGCAGGCGTCAATTGGTCGGCGGAAAGTCCGGATAGAAGGCGCTGCCGATGAAGCGTCCTCCCTCCGGTGCCAGTGACCTGTCCCAGAAGCCCGGTTCGGAACAGCCGAGACAGCCGTGTCCGGAGTGCATCGGGAAACTGGTGCCGCCGTTCCACTTCAGCGATGGGCAGGCGTTGTGCGTCTCGGGCCCCTTGCAGCCGAGTAGATACAGGCAATAGCCCCTGTGCGCGCCTTCGTCGTTGAAGTCCAAGGCGAACCGCCCGCGCTTGTAATGCTTTAGGCGAGAGCAGCGCTCATGCACGGTGTCGGCGTAATAGGCGGTCGGGCGCAGCAGCGAGTCCAGGTCCGGAGGCGCGCCGAAGGCCAGGAAATGGGCGATCACGCCGGAGATCGCGTTCGGTACCGGTGGGCAGCCGGGGACGTTCACCAAGGTACGCGACGGAACCAATCCGGCCGACATGAGCGCGTCGACGCCACTGGCGCCGCTCTGGTTGGGTTTCGCGGCGTGGATAGCCGTTGCGGCCGGTATCCCGCCAAAGGTCGCGCAAGTGCCGATGGCGATGACCAGCGCGGCGCCTTTGGCGGCATGCTGGAGCATCTGCAGGTTGGTCTGGCCGGCGACGGTGGACCAGGCGGCCTGCTCTCCGGTCGGTATGGCACCATCGACGATCAGCACGTAGTTGCCGAAGTTCTCGGCGATCACGCGCTCACGCGCCTGCTCTGCCGCCTCGCCGCTGGCGGCCTGGAGCGTGTGGTGGTAGTCGAGGGACAGATGGTCGAGAATCAAAGATTCAATGGTGGGCGCGTCGGTGCGGGTCAGTGATTCCGTACAGCCGGTGCATTCCTGAAACGAGAGCCAGATCACACTCGGCCTTGGGGCCGTCGCCAGCTGTTCGGCCATGGCCCTGGCCGCCGTGGTCGGCAGCGCTAGCGCCGAGGCGGTAACGGCGCAGAAACGGAGAAAACTTCTCCGGCTGACACCGCGTTGGGTCAGAAAGTCGCTCAACAATTCTCGTTCTGTCATGGAAGGCACTCCCCGGTCGAAGCTTGTCGTCATGAGTCATTGCGCCTGTATCGCTGTTGTCGGCGCATCGCAATGGCAATGATCCGAAGACCTGCATCGGCGGGCTCCGCTTGGGTCCGGATGGGCATCGGTCGACGGAGGCCGCCACGGCTGAGCCTAGTATCCGAATTCGATCGAAACTGTGATGTCCTTGCGGTTTCGCATGATCGGTGACTCAGAACCTTGAGCAGCGTCACGGAATTCAGCTTGCTCGGGTGCTGTTAGCCCCGTCCGCCTGGCGACGCGGCGGTGCGTCGCGTCGCTAGCAGAGTTGCGATGTCGGCGCTTGTCTGAATCCGGGGGTGGGTCTTGTACGGGGTCTCGGCGCGGAACGACCCAAAAAAAAGGGGCCGAGTGGCCCCTGTGTCATGCGGGGTTCGGCAAAGGCCGAACCGCGGTCTCGCCCTTATCCGAAGATGTCGTGGACGATGTTGTTGTACCAGCTATAGGCGTATTGGACCTCGCGAGCCAATGCGAAGGGCTCCGCGTCCATCGGAGTCAGCCCGCCCGCGCCTTCGACACCGGCGATCGTGGCGCCGTCTTCGCTCAGGCGATAGACCGCGGCAACCGAGATGCCGTAGTCCTTGCCGATGATCGAATAGCAGGTGTTGACATAGGACGGCTCGCCGACCTCCTCACCGTTCAACAATGACACAACGGCGGCAGCCGCCACCTTCCCCTGGCTGTTGGCCGAATAGCCTGACTTAGGCATGGCGGTCGCGATGCTGGAGTCGCCGATGACATGGATTCCGGCGTGCAGTGTCGATTCGAAGGACTTCTTGTTCACCGGACACCATCCGCTGTCGTCGGTAAGGCCGGCATCGATGGCGATTTGCCCGGCCGCCTGTGCCGGGATGATGTTGATCACGGCGCCCTTGACTGAATCACCGAAGCTGGTCTCGACCGACATGTTCTCGGGGTTGACGCTGACGACGGCCGAATCCGGCCCAGGCTGCCATTCGATCAGGCTGTTCTCGGTGCCGAAGCCGTACAGCTTCTCCCAGCCCTGCGTGAATAGTGCCTGCTTGGAGAACTTTTGGTTCGAATCGAGGATCAGTACCTTTGACTTTGGCTTGTTGTTCTTCAGGTACATGGCTATCTGGCTCGCGCGCTCGTAGGGGCCAGGCGGACAGCGGAATGGGTTCGGCGGCGTTGAAATGATCACCACTCCGCCGTCTTCCATGGCCTCGAGCTGGCTGCGCAGGATTCGGGTCTGCTCGCCGGCCTTCCATGCATGCGGCAACTTTTCAGCGACCTCGTTGCTATAGCCTTCGATCGCGCCGTACAGCAGCGAGATGCCCGGCGAGACGATGCAGCGGTCGAACGGGTACTCGCCGCCTTCGGTCTTGACGACCTTCTTCTCGCTATCGATGCCGGTTGCCTTTTCGTGCACGACGTTGACACCGTGGGCCTTCAGCCCGTCGTAGCCGTGCCTGATGGACTCAAGGGTGCGGTCGCCGCTCAGTACCTCGTTGCTCAGATAGCAGGTGTAGTACTCCTTGTTCGGCTCGATCACGGTCACGTCGATGGCTGGGTCGGCCATTTTGATGTACTTGGCCGCGGTGGCTCCCCCGGTGCCGCCACCGACGACAACCACCTTCTTGCCCTGACCGAGTACGATGTTGGGAAGGCCGATGGCGCCGATGGCGGCGACAGCACCGGTGGTCTTGACGAAATCACGTCTGTTCATGCTCATAGTCGATTACCTCCTGATCGTGGCTCAGTCTCAGTCTTTGTCTTTATCGTCGTCGTCATCGTCGTCGCCGGTGCCGCTGCTCTTGAAATCCGAGTAGGCGGCATAGAAGGCGTACAGGGCCTTGACCGAGTCCTCACCCTTGTCTTCGATCATCGCGTTGAGCTTCTTGCCCATCTTCTTTGGCAGCTCGCGGCGTTCGTTCTGGAAGTCGCTCATGGCGAATTCCAAATAAGGCGTCCACTGACCAGCAAGGATGTAGTAATCCTCTTCGTCGGGCACCGGCTTGCCACCTTCGATGTGGCACTTTTCGCAGTACTTGTCGTGCAGCTTCGCACCTTCATCGACCATGGCCTGGTCGAACTCCTGTTTAGCCGGCACGTACTCCTGCTTGTGGAAGTACTCGCCCATCTGTTCGAGTTCTTCCTCGGTGTAGCCTTTGGCGATACGGCCCATGATGGTGGAATAGGTGTCGCCGCTCTGGAATGCCTGCATAGTCTCAACAAAGACCACCGGGTCCATCGCCGCGATGGTCGGTGACGCCGGGCCGACGCTACTGCCGTTGGTGCCGTGACAGCCGGCACAGGTGTCCGCGAGCATTTTTGCGGTGGGCCCGTCGGCGAACGCGCCGGACGACAGACCGAGGGCGAGCGCTCCGCCGACGAGAGCTAGTTTTGATTTTCGCATGGCCATGCTTCCTCCTTCAGGAATGTTCAGCCTTTCGAGTCGAGCGGAGATGTCTCTCCGCCATGCCGGGCCGCGGACCCTTGGTCACCGCGGTTCCGTGCACTAGTTGGGTGCGTCGCGGGCGTCGCAGCGGTTGGCTGAAAACGGCCGCACTGGTCCGATTTCGCCGCCATCCGATCCGTGTCGAATCGTCGGGGCGCGTGCCATCGAACTCAGTGTCGCACCAATGCAGTGACGGCCTCCTGGTTGCCGCTGGCCTTGGCCAGATCGGCCGCCGTATGGCCTTCACCGTCGGTCAGTGTGGGATCGGCTCGGTAGTCGAGTAGGGTGCCGATCAACGTATTGTGGTTGGTGGTGACGGCCTCCATCAGCGCGGAACTGCCGTTGTTGTCCTGCAGGTTTGGATCGGCGCCGTGGGCGAGCAGGGTTTCGGCTACCACCCTGTCGCCACGTCCGGCCGCATACATCAGCGCGCTGGCGCCGAGTGCATCGCGGGCGTTCACGTTGGCGCCATGGTTAAGCAGCGTCCTGACGACGTCGTCGTGGCCGCGGTCCGCGGCGATGATCAGGCCCGTGGCGCCTTGCTTGTCGCGCGACTCGATGTCGGCGCCATGCTCTAACAGCAGATCGACAACCCGGCTATGTCCTTTGTTGGCCGCCTGCATCAGTGCCGTGCGGCCTTCCTTGTCGGAAGCCTTGGGATCGGCGCCGCGGTAGAGCAGTTGGTGTACCATCTGGTCGATGCCGTAACGCGAGGCGATCATCAGCGAATCCCAACCCGCACGGGTACGGTCGTGCACGTTTGCGCCACGTTCAATCAGCATCGCGGTGAGGCCGATGTGGCCATTCTCAGCGGCGAAGGTCAGCGCGGTACAGCCCGCAACAGTGCGTGCGTTGACATCGGCGCCGCGGCTAATCAGCAAGGCCGCCGTGTCCAGGCTGTTGCTCTCGACCGCCATCATCAGTGCCGTCTTGCCGAAATTGCCGGCGGAGTTGACGTCGGCGCCCTGGTCGAGCAGCGTCGCCACTGTCTCGGTAGCGCCGATCATGGCCGCAAGGCGCATCTCCTTATTGATGTCAGGCCTAAGGTCCGGGCTTGCGTCGGCGCCGACGTCTGGCGCGGTTGCCGCAGCCGCAGCACAGGTCAATACCACCGTGAGCCACAGCACGTGGGCGAGCGAGGAGGGCGATTTGCAGCGATCTCTCATGCGATTTCGTCTGACTTGCTCAGGAGGCTACGCTACCTGAATTTGCCTGGCCAGCGGGTTCGACATCTGCCGCGTCTGTGGCGCGCGGGTGAGCTGGTCCGGCATCAGGTCTGGTCGGCCTCTTCTGGTTCTTCGGGCTCATTGTGTACGACACCCGTGTGGCAGTCGATGCAGGTTTGACCCTTCTCCTCGGCCTTGGCATGGCGGCTTCGGGCGGAGCGCCCCTGCTCGGACAGGTCCATGTTGGCGAATTCGTGGCAGCTGCGGCATTCGCGCGAATCGCTGTCGCGCATCTTCTTCCAGACGCGCGACGCCATTTCCCATCGGCGCGCCTCGAACTTCTCGGGGGTGTCAATGGTGCCGATGATCTCGTGCCAGACGTCCTTTGCGGCGATCACCTTCGCGATCATCTTGGGCACGAACGGCTTGGGGACGTGGCAGTCGGAGCAGGTGGCCTGGACGCCGGACTGGTTTTTGTAGTGCAGACTCTCCTTGTATTCGTTGTAATTCGTCTGCATCGTGTGGCAGGAGACGCAGAATTCCATTTCGTTCGTGTACGCGAGGCCGGTGTTGAACAGACCGGCGAAGACGATGCCGGTGATGAAAATCGCGGCAAGCACGATGAGCTTGACGCGCCCGGTTGCAGTCCGCGCCTTCTCAGGATCAGGCATTCGAGTCCTCACTCTGTGGCTATACTGAGCCGGCCCTTAAGCGGGCGCGGCCGGCCCAGGATGCGTGGTCGCCGGGCGCGTTCTGTCGTCTGTGTGCTTGTCGTATTGTGTCGCGAAGTCTATGACATCGCGCAGCCAATGCCAAGCGTACAGTGCCGTCGCGAAGGTCTCCGGCGGCATTGTCGGGGCGGGCTGAGGTTCCTGGGAAATCCGCATGCAATGCCCGCGCAGTCGTGCGTCGTACGCGGTCATCCGTGCCATAGAATGGCTGCTCAGGTCTGGCCCTGGTAGGGCTGCTGCTGCGTCTTGAGCTCCGCTTTTCTGGCCCCAATACCCCTGCCATTCCAGTTGAAATAGCCACCGTTCGCCTCGCGATCCGAGGGGCTTCGTGCCCTGATACTCGCGGCTTCGCGGGCCTTCTCTTCAAGCAGCAGCGTGCATCATCGTGAACAAATTCGGCGACATTCAGGCGCGCTTCGTCGCGCTGAAGAACAACAAGCTCTTCGAGATCTTCGTCATCATCGTCATCCTCGTCTCGGCGCTGGTGATCGGTGCCAGCACCTATGATTTCCGCCCCGGCGTGTTGCAGATCTTCGGTGTCTTGGATGTCGCCGTAACCCTGTTCTTCCTTGCCGAGATCATCGTCCGCATGCTTGCGGACGGGAGCCTGCGCCGGTTCTTTTCTCAGGGCTGGAATGTATTCGACTTTGTGATCGTCGTCGCCAGCCTGATCCCGGTGGAGGAGAGCCAGATGGCGCTGCTCGGGCGTCTGCTGCGTATCTTTCGAGTGCTGCGCCTGGTGTCCATCATTCCGGAACTGCGCGTGCTGCTGAACGCCTTTGTCAGCGCCATCCCGCGGATGGGCTACGTGTCGTTGTTGATGTTCGTCATCTTTTACATCTATGCCGCGGTGGGCAGCATCATTTTTCACGGCATCAATCCAACGCTGTGGGACAACATCTCCATCGCCATGCTGACGTTGTTCCGGGTCGCCACCTTCGAGGACTGGACCGACGTCATGTACGAGACCATGGCGGTCTACCCGCTGAGCTGGATCTATTATCTGAGCTTCATCTTCGTCGTCGCCTTCGTCTTTCTGAACATGATGATTGGCATCGTGCTGGAGACGCTGCAAAAGGAGCATGAGCGCATGGATCAGGAGACCGGCGAGGGCGAGGCCGGCGAGGTGCACTGGATACGCGAGCACACCGAGGCGATTGAGGAACGTATGGCGCGCATCGAGTCGCTGTTGGAGCGGTATTTGACGGCAGGGGCCGACGTGCAGCGGCCACCAGAGGCCCTTGCCGATGAGACGGGCAGTGGTTCGGGCTGAAGCACGTGAGGTAGACGCCTCGTGCGCCAGCGAGGCAATTCCTCAATCCAACAAATGCCAACGCGTCGCCTACCTAGGGGATGCCCCAGACCAACGAGGGCACGCCGCCGTGTCGCTTGACCGATGCGTTCTTCAAGTGGGCCAAGCTGGTCGGCCGGCTGTCGGCTTGGCGGCTTGGGGTTGCCCCCGCTCCGCCGGTCTGCGGCGCGTCCTCAAGGTCGCTAGCGCGCCCTAGCCGACCGGAGGTCGGCGCTCCATGGGACCGCCGACTTCTAGTCGGCCCGCCGCCGTCAGGCGGCTTGGATTTCGCGCGACTCCGCTGTGACACCCGTACGTCTTGAAGGGCGCTAGCGCGCCCTAGCCGACCGGAGGTCGGCGCTCCACCGGGGGCGCCGACTTCAAGCGAGGCGATGCCTGAGACCGACGAACGCACGGCGCCATGTTGCTCGGCCTGTGGGTTTTTTGAAGTCGGCCGAGGATCGCCGGACAGAGCGATCGCGCATCTTTGGCCCTTGGCCCCAGGCGCTCGGCCCTTCCGGTGGCAAGCTCGTTGTCGTCATGAAAATTGACTAATACGCAAATACTTGGCGCCCTCAAACAATCTCGGCAGTCTCTTCTCCCGCCCATAGATGCAGTGCGTTGCGCATGCCGGCGCGCTCGAATTGTCGGCGGTCGATCCCGCGCTGGGCCATCATGGCGAGCATGCGATCGATCTGGCGCTCGGCGCACTGCCAGTCCTCTTGCTCGCGACCGGGCCCAAAGCCGCGGCGCTCGGCGAGATAATAGGCGGCGACGGCCACCATGTGTTCGCGCTCGGCGCGGCTTGGGGTGTAAACGAGATCGGCTGGATCGGTCATGATTACGCCTGCGGATAAGGCATCGCGGGTCGGAGTTGGAAGCACGGATTGGGGTCGTCGCCATGATGCCAAGTTCAGGCACGTTACCCTCCAGAGTAAATGGTGGCGAGCGTGGCGTCGAAAAACGGCGGGAATACCGACGCGACTGCCATCGCGATGGTGATGAGGGGATGAAGCCCGACCGCACCACGGGGTATTATGCCCAAGGTTCGCTCCATGCGGGCTGAGTTGCCCGACGCCGTCTCTCCCATCCGTTCAACTTTGTGACACTGTCTCGTGACGAAACGCTCCCGCCCATCCCCGGAGGATCAGACCCCATGACCGACCCGAAGCCGTCGCTGTCGGAGCGGCTCCGACCAGTGGTCGAAGCCTTGGCCAAGGCCGGTGCCCTGATCTGGCACTTTCTCGGTATCGCTGCTCGCGAGACCTGGATCGTGCTGAAGCGCGTCCCCATCGCGATCTACAGCCTCGTGCGCGCGATCATCGACCCGGGCTATGCGCATACGCTGACCGATCTCTACATCACCGGTGCGTCCACGGTGTCCGCGTTGCCTCCCGAGACGCCGGAGCCGACGACACCGGAGCCGAAGGCACCGCCGGCGCCCGTGGCGCAGCTGCAGGACGCGCCTCCCGACTCGGCGCTGGTCCTGCTCGGGCTGCTGCAAAAGGAGGGTCGCTTTGTCGACTTTCTACAGGAAGACATCACTGGCTACTCAGATCAGGAGATCGGCAGCGCCGCGCGCGTGGTCCATCAGGGCTGCCAGCGCGTGATGAGCGAGTATCTGAGCATCGCACCGGTGCGTGACGAGTCCGAGGGCAGCCGCGTCACCCTCGGCAAGGGCTTTGACCCGGCCGCGGTGCGGCCCACCGGCAACGTCGTCGGTGATCCGCCGTTTACCGGCGCGCTGGTGCATCGCGGCTGGCGCGCGGTCGACGTGCGCCTGCCTAAGATCGCGAGCAGTCGCGACGTTCGCATCCTTGCCGCCGCGGAGGTGGAACTGTGAGCACAGCGCGCTTTTCGATCGGTATCGATCTGGGTACGACGCACACCGCCCTGTCCTTCGTCGAGATCGCGAAATGCGAAGGCGAGGAGGTGGAGCAGCAGATGATGGGCATCCCGCAGCTGATCGATCCCGGCTCCGTGGAGGAGCGCTCGATGCTGCCGTCGTTCATCTACCTGCCGCACCCGGACGAACTCAAGCCCGGCGACCTGACCTTGCCATGGCCCACCGAGCCGGGCCGCGTGCTCGGCGAATTGGCGCGCAAGCAGGGCTCGAGCACGCCGATCCGATTGGTCTCCAGCGCCAAGAGCTGGCTCTGTCATCCGGACGTGGATCGCAAGGCGCCGATCCTGCCGCCGGAGGTGCCGGACGAGATCCCCCAGCTGTCACCCTTCGACGCCAGCGTCGCCTATTTGACTCATCTGCGTGAGGCCTGGAACGGCTTGCACGGCCACGCCGCGCTCGCCGACCAGGACGTCACCGTCACCGTGCCGGCCTCGTTCGATCCGGCCGCCCGCGAACTCACCGCCGAAGCCGCGCGGGCCGTCGGCATCGAGCACCTGGTGCTGCTGGAGGAACCTCAGGCGGCACTGTACAGCTGGGTCAACGACAGCAAGGGCCGCTGGCGCCATGAGGTCAAGGTAGGCGACATCATCCTAGTCGTCGATGTCGGTGGCGGCACCACCGACCTGTCGCTGATTGCAGTCACGGAGCAGGACGGCGCGTTAGAACTGACCCGCGTCGCGGTCGGCGAGCACATCCTGCTCGGCGGCGACAACATGGACCTGACCCTGGCACATCTGGTCAAGCAGAAGCTCAAGGCCGGCGGTGTCGAGCTCGATCGCTGGCAGCTCCAGGCCCTGACGCACGGTTGCCGGCAAGCCAAAGAGGCGCTGCTGGCCGACGAGACGCTGGAGGCGGTGCCGCTGGTGGTGCCGAGCCGCGGCGCCAAGCTCATCGGCGGCAGCATCCGTACCGAGCTGACCCGCGCCGAGGTTGAGGCGACGCTGATCGACGGCTTTTTCCCGGAGGTGCAGGTCTCCGACCGCCCGGCCCAGCGCGCCCGTGGCGCGCTGACCAAGGTGGGGCTGCCGTTCGCTCAGGACCCGGCCGTGACTCGCCACTTGGCCGCGTTTCTCGGCAAGCAGGCGGGCGCCACTGCGGATCTGGAAGGCTTTGTCGAACACGCCCACTGGGCTAGCTTCCTGCATCCGACCGCGGTCCTGTTCAACGGCGGCGTGTTCAATGCCCAGGTGCTGCGCGATCGGGTGCTTAACGTCATCAACCAATGGCTCGCCACCGAAGACGCGCCGCCGGCGCGACTGCTGCAGGCCCGGGATTTAGATCTGGCCGTGGCCCGCGGTGCCGCGTTCTATTCTTACGTGCGCAGACACGGCGGTATCCGCATCCGCGGCGGCACATCGCACTCCTATTATGTGGGCGTTGAGCGCAGCATGCCCGCCATCCCGGGCATGGAGCCGGAACTGCACGCGCTGTGCGTCGTGCCGTTCGGCCTGGAGGAGGGCTCCGAACCGGTCTCAGCCCCGCAGGAGTTCGGCCTGGTCGTCGGCGAGCCGGTGCGCTTCCGCTTCTTCGGCTCCAGCGTGCGCCGTGACGATCTGGTCGGTGAGTTGCTCGAGGAATGGTCCGACGACGAGCTGGAGGAGATGGAGGAGATCCAGACCAACTTGCCCGCCGACGGTCGCAAGAGGGGCGAGGTCGTGCCGGTGCGGCTGCAGGCGTCGGTATCGGAGGTCGGTACCCTCGAACTCACCGCCATCCCACTCGGCGGAGAGAAACAGCATTGGAAGGTGTCGTTCAATACACGCGGGTCCAAGCCTGATCCAGCGACTTGATGGTGGCGCGAAACCGAGATTTTTGTCGTGATCGTTGTCGTGATCGGAATCGACGTCGCCGCACCGGGAAGGCTCCTCTCGCGCCTCATGGCTTCTCTCACCGAACTTGGTCAATATCGACACGATTCGACGCAGCATTGAGTTGTCGGTAAGTGACTTGCATTTCTACTCCGAATTACGACAACCACAACGAATCTATCGTCAGGGGATAGTCGTTACGTTTCACGGTAGGAGTTGGTCCTTCACTGACTTGTTCGGAGTCCCTGAACCATGTTCTATCTGCTCCTCGTGCCGGTTGGCGTCGCTGCCGCCGTGCTTGCCTATCTGGCATTGCAGCCCGGAGAGATCCGGGTTCGCCGATCGCTGCTGATCGAGCGCGATCGCGCCGATATCTTCAACCAGATCCGTGACCTGCGCACCTGGTGCGAGTGGAGCCCCTGGTTGCTGCACGAGCCGGACGCGCGGCTCGACTATAGCGATGCGCCCGACCAACAGGGCGGCTGGTACGCCTGGGACGGCCAGTTGATCGGCGCGGGTCGGATCACGCATCTACGTCTTGACGCACCGGAGCGTATCGAGCAGCGCATCGTCTTTTCGCGGCCGTTCAAGTCCAGCAGTGCTGTGTCCTGGGAATTCGTGGAACATCCGTCCGGCACCGAGGTCGTCTGGACCATGCGGGGGCGCATGCCCTTCCTGCTCCGATCTTTGGCGTCGACCATCAACGCGGCCATCGAGAAGGACTACGAGATCGGTCTAGTCCTGCTGCGCGCGCGCCTCGATCCGAGCGCGGATCGGTTGCAGATCCGCTTCATCGGCGGGACCGAGTACCCGGAGCAGAACGCCATGACCATCCCCTTCGCGGGCGGTTTGGACGCGATGGTAGAGGCCATGCAAAAGGCCTTTCCGCGGCTCGTCAGCGCCGCCGCCGAGCGCGGAATCGTCCCGGACGGCCCGATGTTTGCCGCTTATCACAAGGCCGACCCGCAGCGTGGTCAGTTCGAGTGCGACATGGCCCTGCCGGTACCCGACGGCACGGACCCCGGCGAGTTCGCGCTGCGCAGACTCGGCGGCGGGCGCTACTATCTCGCGGAGGTGCAGGGCAGTTACGACTTCTTGGCGCCAGCCTGGTACAGCATCATGGGCCATCTGCGCATGGCCAAGCTGACCTGGGACCGCAAACGCCCGTCGCTGGAGGTCTACGCCGTCGACCCAAGCACCGCTGCCGACAGCAACGACATCCTGACGCGCATCTATGTGCCGATTCGATGATACTCAATCCGCCCCATTCGCGGATTTCCGGTGATGGTCCACCGCATGGAACATGTCCAATAACGCTTCGTCCTCCGCGAGCTTATGGGCGAGGATGTAGCCGGTCGCCGACCAGACCTGGTTCAGGTGGGCGCGGCGGCCGATCAGATTGCCGCGGCGGCCGTCGTAGTACTCGGGCCAGTTGGCCTGAGGCAAGCTGCGGTCGGCGACGTCCAGCGCGAGTTGGGCGAGGTCGCCGCGGCCGGTCTTCATGGCGGCGGCAACAAAGGGCCATAACAGCACCGGCCAGTTGCCGCCGTTGTGATAGGACCATGCCACGTTCTTTGGGTCGCTGCCGGTCATGAACATCCATTCCTTGCCCATGACGGCGGGGTAGACCAGCTTGGCGGGCATGTTACCCACCAGGTCGTCCCAGCGCTCCTGATACAGGCGCATGATGGTCTGCGCCTCGTGCGGGCTGGCGATACCGAACAGGATTGCGAGCAGGTTGCCCAGCGCGAAGAAGCGAAAGTCCATGCGGCCGGGACCGAGGTTGCCCACCAGATAACCGCCGCGCTCCGGTAGCCAGTCGATGACCCATTCGGGGATCGACTCCGGGTAGATGTTGAGCATGTTCACGCTGCCGCTGCCGAACTCCTCGGTGCGATAGCGGTGTATTTCGTTCAGTCGGTCGTGGTCGAGCCAATAGAACAGTTGCAGGTAGTTGCGCAGCATGTTGGCGCGCTTGTCGGCCAGCACGATCACTTCGTGAACATCCGGCGTATCGCGCAGCAGGTCGATCGCGCTCACCAACATGCCGTAGAAGAGCGCCTGGATCTCCAACGGGTGGCCGTAGACGCCCATGCGGCGATCGATCATGAACGAGCCGTCCGGCACCAACAGGGTAGGGAACACCTCGAAGCCTTCGCGCAGGGTCAACTCCAACAACCCGCGCAGGGCGCGCTGCACGTCTGGCTCCGCGGCAAGGGTTCGATCGCCGGTGTGGCGGCAATAGATGCCCAGCAGCACCACCCACCACATCATGGCGTCCACCGGCGCGACACGGCCGATGGCGTGGTCGCCAAAGTCCGCGCGGATCTGCTCCTTGCCCTTGGCGCCGTGACCGCGGTGCACGCGGAAACTGGCGGGTAGCACCGCCGGCTCCAGTTGATGGCCGTGGATGCGCTGGTGCTGACTGCGTAGTTGCAGCAGGGTACGCAAGAAATTGCGCACGATGTCCGGCTTGCCGTCGGCGAGGAACACCAGCGCGGACGGTATGAAGTCGCGCACGAAGCAGTCGTGATAGTTGTCGGCGGCGACGTCACCGCTGGCGACCGCGGCGACGGTGCCCACGGGCTCGCCGTTGTGGGTCATGATGGAGCGCTCCAGCAGCGCGTAGGCGGATTCCATGGCTTCGCTATGCATGTGCGACCCCGATGTTGTTTGCGAGCGTCTCTCGTTCTGCTCGACCCTTATTCGCGGTTCCGCCCGTTCTGAACGGCGGCGGCCCTCGGCGCTTGGCACAGTCGAAGCAACGCACAGGTTGAGCATGAGGGCCCCGCGCTCGCGTCGGTGTGAGGCGAAACCTCGCTAGACTCCTGATAGTTTGCCTTGGTCGGGGTGTCAGGGGAATTTATTCGCACGGTCGCCAATGCGAGCGTCGCATGCCAGAATCGCGAAGACGGGGCTTTCGCAATCCGTCCCGATACCCGGCAAAGCGGTTGCTGCCCGTTGGTCGACGCTCGCGGATACTTCGGTCTGGAGATGTAATGCAAAGATCGCGCCTTATCGCGCTTACCGCGTTTGCCATGATCCCGCTGGCGGCGAATTCTTGGCTGTGCCGCGCGGCGCTGCGGGATACCGCGATCGACGCGGCCAGCTTCACGAGCGTTCGCTTGCTGTCCGGCGCTGCGATGCTCTGGTTGCTGCTCTGGCTCACCGCGCGAACGCGCGCGGCGGGCACGGGCAGCTGGCCCTCGGCCATCGCGCTGTTCGGCTATGCCGCCCTGTTCTCGTTTGCGTACCTGAGTCTGACCGCGGCGACCGGCGCCCTGCTGCTGTTTGGTGCGGTGCAGGTGACGATGATCGGGCTCGGTCTGCGCTCCGGGGAGCGGCTCGATGCGCTGCAAGTGGCCGGCGTTCTGCTCGCGTTCGGCGGTCTGGTGGGTTTGCTGTTGCCTGGTCTGTCGGCGCCGCCGCTGGGTGGAGCGCTGATGATGATCGGCGCGGGCATCGCCTGGGGCGTCTACTCGGTGCGCGGCAAGGGTGCCGGCGATCCGACCCGTGTGACCGCCGGCAATTTCGCGCTGACGGTGCCGATCACCCTGGTGCTGAGCCTGATCATGCTGCCGACCCTGTCGTTCGATGCGGTTGGATTCTCTTACGCGCTGGCCTCCGGAGCGCTGACCTCGGCCCTCGGCTACGCACTCTGGTACAGCGTCCTGCCGCTGTTGCAGTCGACCAGTGCGGCGACGGTTCAGCTCAGTGTGCCGGTGATCGTCGCCGCCGGCGGCGTGCTCCTGCTCGATGAACCGATTACGCTGCGCTTGATCCTCGCCTCGACGGCCGTGCTCGGTGGAATCGCCCTGGTCATTCTGGAACGGCGACGGGTTGGTGCGGCTTAACGACCCCCCAACCCGTCAGAGCCAAATCATGAGGGTCAAATCATGACAAGTCCGCTGTGTGATCCGACAGATGTCCCGCTCCGAGGTCGACGAACTGGTGGACTGGGCGGCGCAGGAGGGCTGGAACCCGGGCCTGCATGATGCCGACCTGTTCTGGGCGACTGACCCCGACGCCTTTGTCGCCGCCGAGGTTGATCAAACCTTGATCGGCGGGGGTGCCATCACATCCTATGACGGTGCGTTCGGGTTCATGGGTTTCTTTATCGTTCGGCCGGAGTTCCGCGGTCTGGGGCTCGGCAATGCGCTGTGGCATGCCCGCCGTGAGCGCCTGCTTGCCAGACTGCACCCTGGGGCGAGCATCGGCATGGATGGCGTGTTTGCGATGCAGGCTTACTACGCGAAGGGAGGCTTCGTCTTCTCTCACCGGGACATCCGTTTTCGCGCCGATATCCCGGACCGTCCCGCCATGCCGCCGGTCGAACAGGAAGCCATCACCCCGCTCGCCGACGTCGCTTTCGATCAGGTTGTCGACTACGACCGCACCTGCTTCCCCGCGCCCCGTCCGAACTTTCTGAAAGCCTGGCTCGCACAGCCCGACGCCCTGGCCCTCGGTTGCCAGCGCAACGGTCAGTTGAGCGGCTACGGCGTGATCCGCCGCTGTCGGGAAGGATGCAAGATCGGCCCGCTGTTCGCCGACGATGCACAGGCGGCCGAGGCGCTATTTGCAAGGCTGCAAGGCTTTGCCGCCGGCGGTCCGTTGTTCCTTGATGCCCCGGAGAATAACCCCGCCGCGATCGAGCTCGCGCGTCGCCACCAGATGGTCGAGGTGTTTGGTTGTGCCCGGATGTATCTGGGCCCGGCACCGGATCTGGCGCACCAGCGGATCTTCGGCGTCACCACCTTCGAGCTGGGCTGATGGCAGAGCGCGATCTGCTTGGCTACGGCGGCCGGCCTCCCCATCCACACTGGCCCAACGCGGCGCGGGTCGCGGTGCAGTTTGTGCTCAACATCGAGGAGGGTGCGGAGTCGAGCATTGTCAACGGCGATGGCCAGTCGGAGGCCTGGTTACACGAACTGCCCGGCCGCCCGCCCCGCGTTGGCGAACGCGACCGCAGCGTCGAAGGGATGTACGAATATGGGTCGCGCGCCGGCGTGTGGCGCATCCTGGACCTGTTCGAGTCGCGCGGCCTGCCGCTGACCGCCTTTGCCGTTGGTCTAGCCCTGGAACTCACCCCCGAGATCGGACGCGCACTGCGCGACGCCGGTCACGAGGTGGCAGGGCATGGCTACCGTTGGCTGGATTATCGCGATATCCCGGAAGACACCGAACGTGAGCACATCGAGCGCACCTTCGACGTGATCGAACGGCTCTGCGGCAAACGCCCCGTGGGCTGGTACACGGGAAGGGTCAGCCACAACACACGCCGTCTGTTGCGCGAGCAGGGCGGAGCTGCTCTACGACTCGGATGCCTATAACGACGACCTGCCATATTCGGCTCGCGGGCGCGCCAGTGTCATTTTCTATATGCAGATTGATCCATACATCAGGATTATCCGGAGCAACGTTTGGTCTTTCCCCAAAATTGTCTCTGAAAAAATCCGCAATCGAATCTTTTAAACGAAGGCCGGCATACTGGGAATGTGTTATTTTACTGTTTGAAACTGTTGCAAATATTGCGAAGGTGTTTCTTGAAGAAAATATAGAGGGCCAGTCGATGTTTTTTGCAGTTCTATACAGTATTTCTGCCGTCTCGCACTTAAAAGCAAGAAGCGGCGCAAGCACGCGCGTAATCAGACGGGATGAATAATTTATCCGGTATAATGTCCTCTTATCGGCTTCAAAGTATATCCCCCGGTATGCCGGGTGTATCTCTTTTGCACCAAGCTCCTCAAGTTCCAGGGCACCAATATCTTCGAGTCCGTTTGAAATCTGGGCAAAATACCTGTTTGTTTCCTGATATTTAAACATTATGCATTATGGTTTCTGGTCTTCCGGTTTATGGTTTGGTGATGCCTCTTCTTTCAATGGCATTTGCCATTCTTTCAAGGGCCTTTTTAAGCAATGACCGCTGGCAGCCAAAATTAAGCCTTACAAAACCCGGTGTTCCGAATTCATTTCCATCAAAAAGCCCGACACCCGCATCTTCGAAAAACTTTTACAGGATCTACGATGCCGCTCTCTCTTGTATCAATCCATGCAAGATAAGTGGCTTCAATTTGCCGTGACGAAAGACCCGGCATCCTGTTTACAGAGCTTAATACCAGATCACGATTTCTCTCAGATAATCAAGAAGAGCGGCATGCCATTCATGGCTCTCACGATATGCTGCATTGCCGCAATGTAACCCAGAGTATTCACACGTGGCACTATTCCATTCATTGCCATTGTAAAACTTTTCCGCAAATCCGGATTTGAAATTACGGCAAAGGAACAGCCAAGACCCGGCACATTAAAAGTTTTGCTGGGAGCCATAAGGGTTACTGTGCGGTTTGCTGTTTCCGGTGAAAGGGAAGCGATGGGAATATGGCGCGTTCCGGGTTCCAGCAGCAGGCCGCAATGAATTTCATCCGAACTGATAACAATGTTGTGCTTAATGCAGATGGAAGCAAGAGAAGCCAGTTCATCCCTTTCATAAACACGCCCGACAGGGTTATGGGGGTTACAGAGCAGAAAGAGGCGAGTTCGCTTCGTTATCGCTTTTTCCATGCTTTCAAAATCAAATCCCCATTTACCGTTTCTTTCAACAAGATGCGTTTTTATAAGGTTCCGGCGGGAGTTCGCCGGAGCTGTGAGAAAAGGAGGATAAACAGGAATGGCAGTCATCACATCATCATCATCTTTCCCTACCGCCCTGCAAACCAAATTAATACCTGTCACAAGTCCGGGCAGCCATACTATCCATTCTTTTTCAACTTCCCACCCATATTCATTTTCCATCAAACTTACAATTATTTCGGTGAGTTCCCGGGGCGGAAGTGTATAACCAAAGACACCATGACCGATTCTTCTGACTAAAGCATCTCTAACGGCAGGGGGGGAAAGAAAATCCATGTCAGCAACCCAAAGAGGAATAATATCTTTCCCCTTGTATTTATCCCACTTCATGCTGGATGTGCCGTTCCTGTCAACAGGAGTATCAAAATTATATTGGTCCGCCATTTTCAAATTATACCTATGGTTTTTCCCGGATAGTCGGAGAAAGGGGTCCGGATTTGAATATCCTAAGTATTTAGCGCTGATGCTTCATTTCGTGTCACTTGGCCCCTGGAATCCTCATTGAATCGCCAACTCTTTAGGGTGTGATCCTGTTATTTCAACTTGCCGGACACAGCATCGACTGTCTGTTTGTTCAATTTTCTTGCGCAGGAAGTCCAGTCCAGACTGGAACCGACCCCGTGCTCATCTGAAACCAGAAGATTTCCCCCCGGGGCAAAAAGCTCGTACCGCGTGTCAAGAGAAACAGCGCCTGCTCCAAATCCGACAACTATCCGTGCCGCTTTACTCCGGCATTGTATCTTACTATTGTTACTTTAAGAAGATAGGTTCCCTTTGCATACTGGTTGCGATTTTCTATAAGGCTGGCTTCATAACCTGCCCTGTTGAGCATCCTTACAAGATCTTTTCCCATAAAATCATTCAACTGATCCCGCTGGTCTATCTGAGCTTGAGTCAGGCCATCACCGCCCATGTCCATCAACACATTAATTTTGTGTTTTTTACCGGTAGAAACGGGGTCGGATTCTGTATCGCTTTCAGCTTTTTGAGTCTCTCTTTTTATTTCCTTTGACGCTTTTGGAGCATTCCTTTCTCAGAATGACACCCGAATGCAATTACCGACACATAGCAAAGCAATAATCCATATAAATTTTTTCATAAAATATTCCTCCTTCTCTTAAGATATAAGTTCCCTGTCTCTTGAGGCTCTTGCAAAAGTCGTCATTCCCGTGAAAATGGGAATCCAGAAAGTTCATAACAAATTGAAAAGACTGGATTCCCACTTTCGTGGGAATGACAAAAGGATTATTTTCTGAGACTTTTGCAATTATCTCTCTTGTTCATAGATTCCGGTTTCCGGTTCCGGCTGATGCTCCGGACATATTCGAATTAGTTAAGTAGACACCGGAAGAGACCATTATTGTTCCGGCCAGCAAAGAAAGCGTAACCGGCTCATTCAGCATAAAGAAAGCAAGAAATACCGCGCTTACCGGAACAAAGTTAATGAACAGGCCTGCCCTTGAAGGTCCTATTTTTTTTATACCTTCATAATACCATACAAATCCGAGGGCTGTTCCGAAAAATCCGAGATATACTATGCCCAGCCAGTCTGAAATTGAATATGTCAACATTTTAAAAGCAATGCCTTCAAACCATGCCGGAATAAAAAGGAAAGCGGTTCCGGCTATCGAAGAATATGTTATAGCAACTACAGGAGATAGATCCGACATGACTGACTTGCCAATTAATGAAAAAGCAACCCAGCTCAAAACACAGCAGAAGATATACAATTCTCCCCATCCGAGGCTTCCGCTTAAAATCTCAAGAGGATTTCCCCTCGATATTACAACAATTGCACCTGTAACGGAAATTGCTACTCCGGAAAGTTTGAATATATTTAATCTCTCCTTGAAAATATATGACGCAAGGAGAGTTATAAAAACGGGGTTATTTGCAATGATCAGGGCTGCGCGTCCAGCGCCGATTATCTTAAGTCCTTTGAAGAAAAAAATATTATATGAAAATATGCCTGTCATTCCGAGAAGAATTACAGGGTATAATCTGTTTTTTTCTTAGTGCCGGGAAATTACCCTCCATTTTCCATGTAAAGAAAACAAGACAAACTGAAGCCACTGCAAATCTTAAAAACGAGGCCGAATATGGTTCCACATTTTGTGCAACAATTTTTCCGGCAATGAATGTTCCTCCCCAGATAAAAGCCGTCAGGAGCAGTTTGATATATACAAGCAAAGTAAAATCCTTAATTTGTCCACTGCACCCGGCTCATGCACTTCCCCTCGCGCTTCATGCATCATGCCTTACGCCTTTTTAGTTCTTTCCGCAGCATTTTTTAAACTTTTTGCCGCTTCCGCACGGACATGGATCGTTTCTCCCGACCTTATTGTCTTCTCTTTTCACAGGTTTCTTTGCAACCCCTTCGTCCCTGCCGGAAAATAACAAGTTTCTGTTCCTTCGGCTTTCTTATTTCTTCTATTTTTTGGGGTTCGGATATCTGAATTCTGAACATAATGTTTACAATTTCTTCCTTGACTCTTGAAATCATGTCCTGGAACATCTCGAAACCTTCTTTTTTATAAACCATAAGAGGATTTTGCTGAGCATAACCCCTGAGGCCTATCCCCTCCTTAAGATGATCCATTGAAAGGAGATGATCCTTCCAGAGGTTATCCACTGTCTGGAGCATAATGACACATTCAAGATGTCTGAAATCTTCAGAGCCTACCAGTTTCTCTTTTTCATTATAGATTGACAAGGCCTCATCATAAATGAGTTGTTCAAGGCCTTCTTTTGTCATTCCTTCAAAATTCCCGCCGCTTAAATTATTCATACGAAAGTTAAACTGCTTGAAAACCGCTTCTGATACTCCGTTTAGATCCCACTCTTCAGGAAGCATCTTCTCGTCAGCAAAAGCAAGTGCGATATCTTCAGCTTTTTCCTGGATCATGCTTTCAATAGCAGGCTTGAGGCTTTTCCCGTTAAGCGCCTCACGCCTCTGCCTGTATATTACTTCACGTTGCTGGTTCATCACGTCGTCATACTCAAGGAGTTGTTTTCTTATATCAAAGTTGTGCCCTTCAACCTTTGCCTGGGCATTTTCAATTGCCCTGCTGATAAGATTGTGTTCAATTGGTTCACCCTCCTGCATTCCAAGCTTTTCCATAATGCCTGTAATGCGCTCGCCTCCGAAAATCCTGAGCAGGTCATCCTCAAGGGCAAGATAAAATCTGGAAGATCCCGGATCTCCCTGCCTGCCTGACCGCCCCCTGAGCTGATTGTCTATGCGCCTGCTTTCATGCCTTTCAGTTCCAAGGACATGAAGCCCGCCTAGCGCGGTAACTCCTTCTCCCAGTACGATATCGGTTCCCCGTCCCGCCATATTTGTTGAAATAGTAACAGCCCCTTTCTGGCCGGCCATGGCAATAATTTCTGCCTCTTTCTCATGATTTTTGGCGTTTAATACAGTATGCTTTATTCCTCTTTTCTTCAATTTAGTGCTTAAACCTTCAGAAACATCAATTGAAACAGTCCCCACAAGAACCGGTTGCCCCTTTTTATTCAGTTCGGATATTTCATTAATTGCTGCCTCATATTTTTCTCTTTTAGTCTTGTAAATGGAATCCGGATAATCTTCCCTTATCATCGTTTTATTTGTTGGAATAACAACCACATCAAGATTATAAATTTTCTTGAATTCGGCAGCCTCGGTGTCGGCAGTACCCGTCATTCCTGAAAGTTTATTATACATACGGAAGTAGTTCTGAAATGTAATCGTTGCAAGAGTCTGATTTTCATTCTCTATTTTAACATTCTCCTTGGCCTCAAGCGCCTGGTGCAAACCGTCGCTGTAACGGCGTCCGGGCATCAATCGGCCTGTAAACTCGTCAACTATAATGACTTCTCCGTCTTTTATAATATAGTCAACATCAAGCTTAAACAGTGTATGTGCCTTTAAGGCCTGATTAATATGGTGCAGCAGCTCTATGTGTTTTGGATCGTAGAGGTCAAATACTCTTCAACAATCCTTCGGCCTTTGCAACTCCCTCTTCGGTCAGCACAACCGCCCTGCTTTTTCATCAATTGAATAATCCTTTCCTTCCTTAAGAAGCGGCACTATTTCATTGACCTTATAATACAAATCGGTGGATTTTTCAGCGGGACCTGAAATTATAAGAGGGGTTCTTGCTTCATCTATTAATATGCTATCCACCTCATCTACAATCGCAAAATTGAGTTCCGGCTGGACCAGGTACTCCTTGTTAAACTTCATGTTGTCTCTCAGGTAGTCAAAGCCGAACTCATTGTTCGTTCCATAGGTAATATCAGAGCTGTATGCCACTTTACGTTCCGGGTCGTTTAAGCCATGCGATATGGTTCCTACTGAAAGTCCGAGGAATTTATAAATATTCCCCATCCATTCCGTGTCCCGTTTGGCAAGATAATCGTTTACCGTAACAATATGAACCCCTTTACCCGTGAGTGAATTAAGATATGCAGGAAGTGTCGCGGCGAGAGTTTTTCCTTCACCTGTTCTCATTTCAGCTATCTTCCCGTAATTGAGCACCATCCCACCGATCAACTGAACATCAAAATGCCTCATATTAAGCGTACGCAGGGAAGCTCCCTTACTGTGGCGAAAGCCTCGGGAAGTATCTCATCAAGCTTTTCACCGCGCCCAAGCCGATCCTTGAATATTAATGTCTGGTTCTTAAGTTGTTCGTCACTCATGGAATGAATACCTGATTCCAGAGAGTTAATTATTTCTACCGCCGGGCTAAGTGCTCTTATCTCCCGCTCGTTTTTACTGCCAAATATTTTGGTTAAAAAACTTCCTATCATTACTATATTCCTTTTATATGAGCATGCAGTAGTCAGAATACAGAATACAGAAGAAAAACAATACCATTGTTATTCCGGCTCTTGGCTCCTGGCCCCAGACTCCTGTATTCTAATGTTTAGTTGCGCCCGCCCCGGACATGAAGGCTAGTTTAAAAACTTATCCGGTTTTCATCCGGGAATCGCCCTTTTGTTTAATAATTATTATTCAACTTTGCAATATATAATAGGTATCATTTTTAAATCAGATAATCTTGTTATCTCTTCAAGAGGCACATAATAGAATGAGACCTTTGCCTAACATCCCTTTTTGGTCGATTACTACGACAGGCTCAAATTTCAATCCTGGAAATACTCAATGTATTCCTGTGGTTGAACTTATTGCCTTCTTTGTACTTGTCCAAAATTGAATGTTCTTCAAAGGTCTCAGAATGGTACCAAAGTTGACGGCTTCGTTAAGCGCCTCTCTCTGAAGAGCGGGGCTTGCCGGTAAGGATAGTCTTTCATATATTGTACAATCAGTTCAGCATATAATTGTCTGGATTAACAGGAAGACCGTTTAAATGCACCTCGTAATGGACATGAGGGCCCGTGCTTCGGCCAGTATCGCCAACTCGAGCAATGATTTCTCCCCTCTTCACAAAACTACCTGGTTTCTTCAATAATTTACTGGCGTGTGAATAACGGGTTACCATTCCGTGGCCATGATTTATTGCAATTGTATTTCCAAACAATCCATTATATTCGGATAGTGAAACAGTACCGTTGGCAGTTGCAACTATGGGCGCTCCATGATTGGATGCAATATCATATCCTTTGTGAAATTCCCGTAAACCTGTAGATGGAGAGACGGTACCCAAAAGTTGATGTCACGGATCCCTGGGTTGGACGTATTCAGGAGTTGAAGCAAGGAGACTGCGCTGCTCCTCAAAATAGGTTATTATTGATTTAAATTCATCTGTCTGAACCTTTACAGCCACATTCAGCTCTTCAACCTGTTCATGCATTTCACGCATGAGACTGTCATGTTTTTCTGATAGTGATATTTTGGGATCAGGTCCTCGGGAGCTGAACCTCCTACTCCAAAAAGACTTTCCTGCAATGCATTCTTTTTCTTATTTTTTATATTGGCTATGGATCTTATCTTTTTTTCAAAATTATACAAATCTACCAGCTTTGCCTTAAGATTCGAAATTTCACCGGCAAAAAACTGGATTTGCTTTCGCTGGTTGGTTACTTCATCCTGTTGAACTGATAGCTTGCTCTGAAGATAACGATTATTCAAAGAAACTTTTTTTAAAGTGATGTAATCAAATGCAAAATAGCCTGAAAGAATTAAACCGGCGGCAAGGAAAAACAGAGAATACCGTATAATTTTTCCGGAAGCGTTTATCTGCTTTATTGGAGAGCTTGAATCACTTAATATTAAAAAAGAGATTTTCTTTTTCCCCATGCTAATCAAACCACCTTATGAAATAATTGCTTGTTTCCAACCTGCTTCAGTATTAATAAAAAAACGTTTTTTATATTAACAATATATCTGATATATCAATAAGTTATACATCGTTAAAGTTTTTTTATTATTTGGTGGATACCATGATATAAAGAGCCTGTCAAGTCTTTCTGCTCAAACCCAGCAATTCTCGGCGAATGTAGTTTTTGATCAGCAGGTTTTAGCGCATGGAAAGATTTGCTGAAACATTATGATAAAGACAGAAGAATTATTAACAAAAGTCATGAAGTTTGACAACACAGATATGGGGAAGATAAATCTGGACCATTTTCAGCAATAAGAATCCAAAGCAGTGGCTTTATTTCTGCTTCTGATAAAACTATTTTAAGAAGAAAAAGGAACATTAAGGGGGAATGCCACTTTCCGGATCAATAATAAATTCCAGCAGACTTTCAAACGACGGGAATATGAGAATTCTTATGGTGCAGCGTAACTGGTTCCAGTATTCTTTCCGGGAAGTGAACTTGGAGCGACATTTTTGATAACCAAGATCTGATAATTCAAAGATCTGATGCATGAAAAAAGCAAGAAAGTTGAAAAGCAGCAAATTATAGGACAGGTGTTTATCGCCATGACCAAAATTGTGTTCAAGATGATATCCTTGATTTTTAAGCGTGTTAAATGCTTCATTTTCAATTTTCCATCTTGCCCGGCCGCCTTTAACCAACTCGATAATGTTGTCTTGGGTGATGGGAATATCGGTTACCCAACTGTTGTGATAAGTCGATTTATTCCCTTTGAACATCGTGTATTCAAAGTAGTTGACGTTGTCGGCATCTTTTGTCCCGTTCAAGGGGATATCATTGACCCATTCATAAAGATGCCTTCGGCCTTTATGATCTTTAATTTCAAGTTTATGGGTTTCTCCCATTTGATGAAATTCTGTAAACCATTGATAAAGAAGCTTATGGTCGGTTGGTTTTGCAACGAGGATAAAAGACATGCCGTTTTGTTTGAGTTGATCAATAAAAGGTTGTTTGGAATATAGGCTGTCACCGGTAATGATAATATTTAATTTAGGATGAGCAGCGCGTATTTTTTTAACGATTCTTTTTCCGGCATTTATTTCACAATCCTGCTTTGTGTTTCCATCGATATTTTGTATGGGTTCGGGCGCTAACGGAATGACCTGTTTTATGCCAGGGCAGACAATGGTAGCTGCAACCACCTGATGATAATAAGTTGTTTTATCTTTTGTTTTTGTAAGACAGCAGTTGCAGGATATCTTATTTGAAGAAAAATATTGAACACCGTCTAATGGTATCAGGTAGTTTCCGTTAATGAATTCAAACTGCTCCAACTGTTTTCCCCTCTGGAGAGGGTTAAAGAAATCTCCGAACAAAAGTTCAATTTCAGTTGACGGGATATTATCTATAGCCGTTCTTAATTGTGTGGAGCGTGGTATATCTGATACGTTAAACATTGTCTTCAGATTGTTTAATTGCTGTTTGTCCTGCAGCCGCTGTTGAAAGGCGTTAATTGAGGGGTCTTGAAAGAACATCATGGCAAAAGCGCTTTGGCAGCAGTCATGCAGGGAATACTCAACTTTACCTTTCTGACGGGTATCTTCAAATTTATTCACCCGGTCGGAAATAAGTTTTCTTAATGCGCTAAAGCTAAGATGTTTTTTTGTATGCAAACGACAGCCTCAATACTTTGATATAATTTGTAATGAGGCTATCATAACTAGTGAAAAATGTCTAGAATTTTATTATCAATATTTATCAATAAGTTATGGCTGTTTTGATAATATAAACGGATTTAAAATAACCTGATAGTTATTACGAAAAATAGATTCAAGATTTGTTTTGCATGGTGATATTATGCAGCTTATAGGTTCACCGAGAATTGCTGGCGTTTACATCAGCAATTCTCGGCGAATGTGTTTTTTGATCAGCAGGTTTTGTTTCATAGAAATATTTGCTGAAACACTATGATAAAGACAGAAAAGTTATTAACAAAAGTCATGAAGTTTAACAACTCAGATATGGGGAAGATAAATTTAGCCGTTATTAGCAATAGGGATTTAAGGCAGTGGCTTTATTTCTGCTTATAATAAAACCATTTTAAGAAGAGAAAGGAACATTACGGGGGGATGCCGTGTTCCGGGTCAATAATAAATTCCAGCAGACTTTCAAACGAAGGGAATATGAGAATTCTTATCGTGCAGCGTAATTGGTTCCAGTATTCTTTCCGGGAAGTAAACTTGGAGCGACACTTTTGATAAACAATATCTGACAATTCTAAGATCTGGTGTATGAAAAAGGCAAGGAAGTTGAAAAGCAGCAAATTATATGACAGGTGTTTATCGCCATGACCAAAATTGTGCTCAAGATGATATCCCTGATTTTTAAGCGTGTTAAATGCTTCATTTTCAATTTTCCATCTTGCCCGGCCGCCTTTAACCAGTTCAAGGATATTGTCTTGCGTTATGGGAATATCAGTTACCCAACCGTTGTGATAAGTCGATTTATTCCCTTTGAACATAGTGTATTCAAAGTAGTTGACGTTGTCGGCATCTTTTGTGCCGTTCAAGGCAATATCGCTGACCCATTCATAAAG
>CAVOGV010000048.1:0-43846 GCA_963695445.1 uncultured Gammaproteobacteria bacterium
GTGACCTGCTGGCGGCCTTCTCCGAGCTGGTCGCCGGTATGGGCGCCGAGACCGTCGCCGCAGTGGCACCAGCCAACGGGCCGAGCCTCAAGCACGTGGTCGCCGACGAGGTCAGGATCGGCGACCTCGAAGACCTGGAGCTGGCCGCCCGTGCCAATTCCGCCGAGGTGATGATCTGCAACTCCCACGGCGCACACACCGCCGAGCGACTCGGCATCCCGCTGCTGCGGGCCGGCTTTCCGCAATACGACCTGGTGGGCGGCTATCAGCGCTGTTGGATCGGCTACCAAGGCACGCGTCAAACGCTATTCGACCTCGCCAACATCATGCTCGGCCTGGAAAAGGGCGAGATCCACCCGTACCGCTCTCGCCTCAAGCAATGGCCCGAGGCGGAGCGGGCGGCTTGAACTCTGCCTCGGACCGAGCGCAACAGCACCGGAGGCGATGACCCCTATGACCCTGCAACGCAAGCTCAAGCTCGTCACTGACGGCGGCGCCGCGGCCGACACCGCGGGGGCGATCAAGGTCGCCTTCGCCAGCGCCGATCGCAAGCATATCGATCAGCACTTCGGCGCCGCCGAGGGCTTTGTTCTCTATCAGATCTCCACGACCGGCTACGAACTGCTGGAGGTGGCCCAATTCGGCCGCCTGGACATGGATGGCAACGAGGACAAGCTCGGCGCCAAGATCGAGATGCTGCGCGACTGCGTCGCCGTCTACTGCCAGGCAGTCGGGGCCTCGGCCATCGGCCAGCTGCGCGCGGCTGGCGTGCAGGCCATCAAGGTCCCGCCCCAGACCCTGATCAGCGGTCTGCTGCGAGAGTTGCGGCGCGAACTGGACGATGGTCCCAGCGCCTGGCTGGCGCGCGCCCTCGAACAGCGCCAACCCGAGCGCGAAGACCGCTTCGACGCAATGGAGGCGGAGGGTTGGAGCGAATAGAAGGCGGTGCATGGCGCAGCGGTGGCGGTGGGACCCCTAGTGACTGACCACTCTATCCCTTCCGGAGAATCCCATGATCGAACAAGAAGCAAGCGTCATCGCGGTCGCCGACGGCTCGGCACTGGTCGACGTGCAGCGCCAGAGCGGCTGTTCGGCGTGCAACGTCGGTGACCGCTGCGGCACGTCGGTGGTCGCAAAGCTATTCGGCAATGGCAACGCGACGCGGCTGCGGGTGGTGGATCACATCGGGCTGGCACCCGGCGAACGCGTCGTCATCGGCATCCGCAACCAAATTCTGGTGCGCGCATCGCTGACCGCCTATCTGCTGCCGTTGCTGGCCGTGATCGGCACCGCCGGCGCCGCGGATCAGGCCGGCATCGGCGACACCGGCAGCGCCTTGGGCGCCCTGCTCGGGCTGCTGCTCGGGCTCTGGCTGGCGGGGATCATCACCGGCGGCACGGGCGAGAAGGCACGCTTTCGCCCGCTGTTGCTGCGCCGCGTCGCGCCGACACCGGTCACCTGGCTGGAACCCATCCACCCCAGCGTCGGCGGCTGAGATCGCTCGCGAGCGGACCGCACGGCAAGACCCGGTTCGCTCCCCCGCGAGCAGCCGTGGAGCCCGGCATGAATCCCTGTTGCAGATCCAACGAGCAAACTCCCTTGAGGCACAAACCATGACCACCGAAACCGCGAACGTCACCGCCGATGATCCGATCCTGAAGACCGACTTCGGCGTCGAGATGATCCGCCAGATGCGCGCTATCGACCCCTACGGCACCTACGACAACCTGTCGCCGGCCGAGATCCTGGAGCCCTTCATCCTGACCAAGGACCAGAAGCGCGAGCTGCCGGTGATCGGCGACCCGGACGAGATCGTCATCGCCCGGATCAAGGTCTTCTACAACGCCATCTCCGCCATGATCGAGAAGGAATGCGGCCTGATGGCCACGCCGCTGATCAACCTCACCCACGAGGGCTTCGGCCGTGCGCTGATCACCGTCGGCAAGCTCGTGGTCATGGACCGCACCCTGCGCGACGTGCACCGCTTCAGCTTCCCGAGCCTGGGCAAGATGAAAGACGAGGCCGACAAGATCCTGTCCGTCGCGCTGGCCTTGATCGGTGCGCACGGCGATGTGGCGGGGTTGTAGGGGGGAAGTTTCGAGTGGCTAGGGGCGAGGAGACAGGACTTGCTTCCCTCGCTACTCGCTACTCGGACTGCTAATTCCCACGTCACTTCATCACCCTAACCTGGAGCAACGAGACCCATGACCGACGAGGAACTCAAGGCCCTGGAGAAGGCCGTCAAGAAGGCCAAACGTATCGCCAGCGAACGCGCCAGCGAACTGCACGACCTGGTTGAAGACCGGCTGCCGGCCGCCTACGAAGAAATCCCCATCATCGCCCAGACCACCTACGACGCCTGCCAGGCATGGGCCGAGGCAACCGCCAAGCTCGAGGCGGCGCAAGCGAACGTCTGACATCCACCATCAAACCCGGCCCTGGTCCTTCGCCGGCGGCCCATCTCCCAGAACGGAGCAACCATCAATGAGCGAAATCACCGGCCTGACCCGAGGCGGCAAATCCTGGACCCCTGCCTTTATCGTCGACCTCAATCAAACCCTCTGCATCGGCTGCGGCCGCTGTTACAAGGTCTGTCCCCGCGACGTCTTCGAGTTGATCGACCGTGACGACCTGGACCTGGACGACGAGGATGATTTCGACGATGACTTCGACGAGGCACCGGGCATGGTCATGAACCTAAAGGACGCCCTGGACTGCATCGGCTGCGAGTCCTGCTCGCGCGTCTGCCCGAAGGGCTGCCTGAGTCACGAGGCCCAGGCTGCCGCGGCTTGATACCGGAAATTTCTCCTGGCGTGCCGGTTCAAAAACCGGCGCTCTCCCATCGCTGCTCCCGAATCACTGCTCCGAATTCCCTCCTTACGGTTCGGCGCCCCCAGCGGCCGCTAGTTTGCATCCGGCGCTTGTGACGTCGGCGCCTGTGCCGCGGCGACCTTCTTGGTCACCGCCTTTTTAGCAGGGTTTCTTGTAGCGGCCACCTTTTTCGCGACCGTTTTCTTGGCTGTCGCTTTCTTCGTCCTCGACTTCTTGGTCGTCGCCTTCTTGGCGATCGTTTTTCGAGCCGTCGTCTTCGCGGCCGCGGTCTTGGACGTCGCCGTCTCCAATGCTGCTGGCTTAGCCTCGGGTCTCGACGATGCGGGTGCGGATTGCCGGGCTGGCTCGCCGACCGAGCGGGCAGACGGCGAAGGACCCTCCGCTTGATGCGCTGAGGGAGAGGCCGTGGAAAGAGACGCCGGAGGAGCACCTGGCGAAGGACCTGAATGAGACGCTGTCTGAGCCGCGTCTGGTCCCGATCCGGTCGCGGATTTGCGTGCAAAAAGCCCTTCGAAGATGCCTCTGATCAAATCAAACATGCGCCTCACCAATGCAATCACGAAACATGAGAAAGAAACCAGCAGCGACCACAGTCTCAACCAAAGCGGCAAGCTATCGGGCGCCGGCAACGGGCGTGAGATGACAGCGGATGTCGGCGCTTCGCCGGCGAAAACCTGGTGACCGGCGCTCTCGGTCCGCACCGCGCACCGCGATGTCGCGCCTTCGATCAGGTCGTAGCGGTCGGACACCTCGATCTCGCCGCTCTCGGTCTCCGTCAGGTAGAAGCGCCGACGCAGGGAGATACAGCCGAGCGGAATGACAATGACGGCCATCAGGGTGGCGACACCGGCACCAAACAGCAGGCTCACCGCCATGCCCTGGAAGATCGGGTCGGTAATGATGGCCCAGGCACCGGCCATCAGCGTCAGCGACGTGATCAGGATCGGGCGCATGCGAATCTCGGCACCGGCCACCGCCGCATCGCGCACCGGTTTGCCGCGGGCCACCTCGATCTTGACGAACTCGACGATCAGGATCGACTGGCGCACGATAATGCCGCCCAGCGCGATCATCCCGATCATTGACGTCGCCGTGAACTCCGCCCCCATGATCAGGTGCCCCGGAATGATCCCAATCAGCGTCAAGCGGGATCGGCGACATGATCAGCCCAGCGATCGCGAAGTCACGGAACTCCCAGACGATGAGTCCGTAGATCAGCACCAGCGCCGCCATGAACGCGATCCCCATGTCGCGAAACGTCTCGTAGGTCACGGTCCATTCGCCGGTCCATTCGAAATCGGCCGCGGCGTCCGACGGCGGCGGGCCGATCAGGCCGTCCGGCATGCCGCTCATGGAATCGCCGGGACCGGGCGGATCGTAATCGGCGAGCAGGTCTTCGACCGCGAACATGCCGTAGATCGGCGCACCGAGTCGGCCTTCCATTTCGCCGACCACGTACTCCATCGGCCGCAGATCCTTGTGGTAAATGAGTTGATCCTCCGGCTGACGCACGAAGCGCCCAAGCTCCGCCAACGGCACCATCTGACCGCTCGGCGTCTGCAGCGGCAGGCTGCCCAGCGTGGTGATCTCGGAGCGGTACGACAACGGTATCTCGATGACGATGTAGGTGGGCTCCTGCACGTTGCCGCGCTTGACGTCGCCAATCTTCTCGCCGCCCATGGCCATGGCGATGTTGCGGTTGATCTCGTCCACCGAGATGCCCTGCCGCACGGCCTTTTCGGTATCGACCTCGAACTGCCAGAAGGCGTAGGGCTCGATCATGTAATTGTCGACATCGACGATGCCTTCGGCTTGCTCGAATAGGCCGGTTAGATCCGCGGCCACCTGGCGGCGAATCTCCTCGCTCGGGCCATAGACCTCGGCCACCACGGTCTGCAGCACCGGCGGCCCAGGCGGCATCTCCACCACCGCGATCGTTGCCCCGAGCTGCTGCGCCAGTGGTTTCAGCAGCGCGCGCGCCGCCACCGCCAGTTCGTGGCTGCCGCGGGCGCGCTCGTTCTTGTCCTTGAGCATCACCACCAGGTCTCCCTCCCAGGCCTGCTCGCGCAGATAATAGTGGCGCACCATGCCGTTGAAGTTGAACGGCTGCGCGGTGCCGGCGTAGGTTTGAATGGCAACCACCTCGTCCATCTCGCGGAGCTTCTCCGCCAGCTGCCGGACCACGTTGGCGGTCTCCGGCAACGCCGTACCCTCGGGCATGTTGACGACGACGCTGAACTCCGGCTTGTTGTCGAAGGGCAGCATCTTGACCGGCACCACCTTGAAGTAAAACAGCGAGCAGACCAGCGCCGTGATGGTAATGGTGCCCCATAGAAAGAGTTTTCCCAACGCGCGATGCTCGATCAGCGGCACCACCAGCGGGCGGTAGACGCGACTGACCAGCCGGCGGCTCTGTTCCTCCCGCCGCTCCGCGCGCTGGAGCGCCTTCAGCCGCGGGCGCACCCGCAGCGCGAACCAGGGCGTGAACACGAACGCCGCCACCAGCGAGAAGAACATCGCCGACGAGCCCAGCACCGGGATCGGGCGCATGTACGGCCCCATCAGCCCGCTGACCCAGCCCATCGGCAGCAGCGCGGCGATGATGGTGAAGGTCGCGAGGATGGTCGGGTTGCCCACCTCGTCGACGGCGGCCACCGCCTCGGCAATGGACGTCTTGCCGAGCTCCAGCCAGTGACGAAAGATGTTCTCGACCACCACGGTGGCATCGTCCACCAGGATGCCGATGGCGAAGATCAGCGCGAACAGGCTGACGCGGTCGATGCTGTAGTCCACCACCCAGGCCCACCAGATCGTCAGCAGGATCACGATCGGGATCACCGCGACCACGACAATGGCCGCCCGCAGGCCCAGACCCACCAGGCACAGCACAGCGACGATGGCGGCCGCCTCGAACATCGCCTGCAACAGTTCGTTGACCTTGTCGTTGGCGGTCTTGCCGTAATTGCGGGTGACCTCCACCTGCACGTTGCTCGGGATCAAGCGCTGCTTCATCGTCTCGAGCTTGTCCAGCACCGCATTGGCAACGGTGACGCCATTGGCCCCCTCTTTCTTGGCGATGGCCAGCGTCACCGCCTGAGCGCCATCGGCGCGCCGGTCGCCCGCGTGGGCCGGCCCGGTGAAATGGGTGACCACCTGACTGGTTTCCTCGGGCTGATGCATGACGCGCGCAACGTCGCGCACATAGATCGGCAATCCGCCACGGGTGCCGACCACCAGCCGGCCGATGTCCTCAGCATCCCGCAGGAAGGCCCCGGAATAGACGTTGTAGGCCGTGCCGCCCCCCTCGGTGGCGCCGGTCGACTCCTCGGCATTGGCCGTCTCGATGGTCTGGGCGATGCGGTCCAGCGTGATGCCATAGCCGGACAACCGTTCCATCAACACCTCGACGCGGATCTGCTCCTGACGGCCACCCACGACGAATCCCTTGCCGGTGCCAGCAACCGCGCCGAGTTCCTGCAGCACGGCCAAGGCCAGCGTGCGCAGTTGCGCGTCCTCTACCTCGTCCGACCACAGCGTCAGCGTGACGATCGGCACATCGTCGATACCCACGGGCCGCACCAGCGGCTGGCGGACGTCCGGAGGCATGCGATCCATGCTCGACTGCAGCTTGTCATGCACCTTGACGATGGACTCTCCCATGTCCTCGCCGACCAGGAAGCGCACCGTCACGATCGCGCCCCCGCGGCGGGTGGCGGAGTAGACATGGCGCACGCCGGGGAGCTCCATCATCAATCGCTCCAGCGGCTCGGTGACCAGACTCTCCACCTGCGGGGCCGATGCCCCGGGGTACTGGACGAAGACATCGATCATCGGTACCGAGATCTTCGGGTCTTCTTGCCGTGGCGTAAAGAAGAGTCCGAGCAGACCAATGCACAGCGCGCCGATCAACAGCATCGGCGTCACCGGCGTATTGATGAAGGTGCGCGCGATCCGCCCGGCAAGGCCGGTTTCGTCCTGCTCCGCCTGCCCGGCCGGTCGCATCGTCAGCGCCTTCTGGAGATTGGTGATGATCTTGCATGGCCCCGCACGCTCCGCTGGCACGCGTCGGCGGGCGTCCGCCGGAGGCAGCTCCAGCGGTCACCGCCGACAAGCGGGGAGAACAGGCGCCTGCGATCGCTCCCGCATCGCAAGCGATTCAGCGTCGAAGACCCTGCCATGCCTGACCCGTGCCAGACACACCCTCCCCGGCCCGATGCGCTTTCTCGTTGAGTTCGGAAAGCCCAGTGTTGTTATTGCCGAATCGTCGGCATGTCTCTAAAGAAATAGCCCATCAATCCCATTGCCACAAGGTGCAAGCCCGCAGGTGCATGACAGCAGGCCATGGTTGAAATTAATATAAGTATCCGCTAAAGTAGTGATACTTAAAACGCACTGGCCGGGCAGCTGCAGACGTTGTTATGATTATCGACAACCTGACCCTATCCGGACTCATTGTCACATCGCTGTTCGCCTTGATGCCGATCATGATGGGGCGCGAATTCATTCGCGTACGCGCCTGTCGTGACGCCAACCATCCGACTGAAAAATCAGCGGCAGAGCACGATATCGACCAACAAACCGTGACGCAGGTCACATGCCGAAAGCGACCGTGCCGTTCGGCTCATCGAAGATTGCGTAGAGGGTTCTTGAGGGGGCCTTTGTCGGCGTGAGCTAACCACCGGATTCTTATCGAACTGTGTCCGGAACCGACAGTCGCAACAGCGAGTCCGATAAGCAGAGTCGCCAAAACTGCGCTATGCGGTCTATTATTAGACGGTAGGAGCAACTTCTGACGCGTGGCAGAGCCCTTCGCCACGCGTTGCATCAGTCCCTAGCTGTGCGTCCTTTGGCGGCCTAATTGGCCGCTTTTTTTTTACCCCTTCCACCCACTCCGGCCTCTGGGCCGACCTGGTCCACTGCGCGCATGCAATCGGCGGCTTATGCCTCGAGCTCACGCATGACATCCGAGCAGACGTGCTGCGCGAAACCTGCGCCGGCCTCGGCGTAAAGGTTAAACACCTGGTGCACGCCAGCGTTGCGCAGCACTTGCTCGTCTTCCGGATACTTGGCAATGGCGCCGATGGTCCCGGTGAAGCCCTCCTTGATCAGATGTTCGGCGGCAAAGACATTCTCGGACACCTGGGGCATCGCCAGCAGCACCAGCTTGACGTGACCATCGTCCAGATGCAGCCGATGCCAGAAGTCGGCGTCGGTCGCACTGCCCTGCACCACATAACGGCCGGCATCCGCATGCCGAGTCACCGAATCGGGATCGGCATCGACCCCTACCGGATTGCGCCCCTTGTCCTGCTTCAGCGTGTCGTAGGCGCCGGTGCCGACACGGCCCATACCGACGACCATCGCGTCGGCGTCTCCGGGATCGATCTCACGCTCCGCGGTGATGCGCCGCCCACGTTCCTGCCGCCGCAGCCTCGGGCTGAAGAATTCGTAAAGCGAGTGCGAGCGGGCGTTCAGCGGCGAAGCCGCAACGAACGACAACGCCAACACCAGCGCGATGATTCCCAGCCATTCTGGCGGCAGCCAACCGTTCTTGGCGGCAATGGCGGCGACGATCAGGCCGAACTCGCTGTAGTTGGCCAAGGTGAGACTGCTGAGAAACGCGGTGCGCGCCCGTAGCCGAAACCCCAGTAGCAACTGCTCGAACAGAAAGCCCTTGAACAGCACCAGCACCAGCAGCAGCAAGATGACCGGTGCCGCATCCAGACCCGGCACACCGCCGAGCCCGATGCTGAGAAAGAACCCCACCAGGAACAGGTCCTTCAATCCCAACAGCGACTTGGACAACTCCCCGGCCTTCGGGTGCGAGGCCAGCAGCACGCCCAGCAACAGCGCCCCCAGGTCGCCCTTCACATGCACCAGGTCGAACAGCTGGGCACCGCCAAGCCCCACCGTCAGACCGAACAACAGCAGCAGTTCGCCATGGCCGGCATGCTCCATCAACCAGAAAATGACCCGCCGCAACGGGATCAACAGCAACAGCAGCAACGCCCAAACGGACGGCACCTTGCCGGCGGACACGGCCAGGAACAGCACCGCGGCCAGATCCTGCATGATCAGAATGCCGATGGCGATGGTGCCGTAAAGGGATCCCATCTCGCCCTTCTCCTCAAGCACCTTGACCGCGAACACCGTGCTCGAAAAGCTGAAGGCGAAGGCCAGCAACAGGGCCGGACCGACGCCGATATCCGCCAGATGCGGCATCCCCAGCTTGCCGGAGGCGAGCAGCAGCGGCACGAACACCGCGATCACGGCGACCATGTGTAGGCTCGCGCCGCCCCAGACGTGCGGCGCGGCCAAACTCTTGAGCTTCAGCTTCAAGCCGATGCTGAACAGCAACAGCGTCACGCCGAGATCAGAGAGTTGATCGATCAGCGGGTTCTCACCGACCCCGGCCACGTGCAAGCCAAATCCGGCCAGCAGATAACCGACCAGCGGCGGTAAGCCGACCTGACGTGCGGCGACGCCAAGGGCGAAGGCGACGGCAATCCAAACGACGGCGTCCAACATCGGCAAGGGCTCCCGAAGGCGTAATGGCGAGAACGAGCTCCGACCGACGACGCCGGCACAGAGAATCCCTTCGCGGTCTTCATATGGTAACCGCCTGATTGACCCAAAGCACATGGCGTGCCGATTATCGCACTGGGCCAGCGCGCATGACCGGGGCGTTACGGTATACTTTTGCGCCTTGAAAAGCCGCCGCCGAGGCGACGGGTCACCACGCCAACCTGCCAAAAAAAGGGGCTTCCATGTCTGACTATAACGCGGAGGACGTCCGCAACATCGCCCTCGTCGGCCACGCCGGAGCCGGCAAGACCACCCTGGTGGAAGCATTGCTCGCCGCGGCCGGGGCCATCCCCGAGCCCGGCAGCGTGACCAAGGGCACGACGATCTGCGACTACGACGACATGGAGAAGGATCTTCAGCACTCACTGGACGTGGGTATTACCGGCTTCACCACGCACGGCAAGCACATCAACCTGATCGATACCCCCGGGTTTCCTGACTTCCTAGGCCGGGCCCTGTCGGCACTGAGCGCGGTGGAGACCGCCGCCATCGTCATCAACGCCGAGAACGGCATCGAGCCGATGACCCAGCGCCAGTGGAAGGCCGCGGACAACCGCAACCTGTGCCGCATGATCATCGTCAATCGGATCGACGCCGAGGGCATCGATCTGGCGGACCTCACGGCCCAGATCAAAGAAATCTTCGGCGCCGAGTGCCTGCCGATCAACTTGCCAGCAGACGGCGGCAAGCGCGTCATCGACTGCTTCTTCAACCCGTCCGGCGATGGCGCCGACTTCTCGTCGGTGGAGGAGGCCCACGGTCAGATCATCGACCAGGTCGTGGAAGTGGACGAGGTGCTGATGGAGGTCTACCTGGAGCAGGGACAGGACCTGAAGCCGGAACAGTTGCATGATCCGTTCGAAGCCGCCCTGCGCGAAGCGCACCTGATTCCAATCTGTTTCTGCTCCGCAGAGACCGGCGCCGGGATTCGCGAGCTGCTGGAGACCATGGTGCGGCTGATGCCGAACCCGTCCGAGGGCAACCCGCCGCCGTTCCTGAAGGGTGAGGGTGCCGGCATCAAGCCGGTCG
This sequence comes from uncultured Gammaproteobacteria bacterium, assembly GCA_963695445.1. Classification (GTDB taxonomy): domain Bacteria; phylum Pseudomonadota; class Gammaproteobacteria; order Chromatiales; family Chromatiaceae; genus Thiohalocapsa. The sequence goes on from CAVOGV010000048.1 coordinate 10,447, forward strand.
AAGTCGCACCGGACCCCTCCCGACACGCCATCGCCCATGTCTTCAAGATCATCAACGACCCGTTCCGCGGCAAGATCAGCATCTTCCGCATCCACCAGGGTCGCATCACGCCCAACACCCAACTGTTCATCGGCGACGCGCGCAAGCCGTTCAAGGTCAATCACCTGTACCGGGTACATGGCAACGAGCTGAACGAGGTCGACGAGGGCGTGCCCGGCGACATTTTGGCCGTTTCGCGCGTCGACGACATCTACTTCGACGCCGTGCTGCACGACTCCCACGACGAGGACCACTTCCACCTCAACAGCATCGAGTGCCCAGTGCCGCTGTTCGGGCTTGCCGTCAACGTGGTCAAGCGTGGTGAAGAGCAGAAGCTGACGGACGCGATGCACAAGCTCGAATCCGAAGACCCCTGCTTCCACATCGAGCACAACGCCTCGGCGAACGAGACCGTCATGCGCGGCCTCGGCGAACTGCACCTGAAGGTGCTGATGCGGCGGCTGTCCGAGCAGTTCCACGTCGACATCGAAACGCACCCGCCGAGCATCCCCTACCGCGAGACCATCACCGCCAAGGCCGAGGGCCACCATCGGCACAAGAAGCAGACCGGCGGCGCCGGCCAGTTCGGCGAGGTCTGGTTGCGCATTGAGCCGATGGAGCAGGATGGCGGCTTCGAGTTCGTCGACGCCACCGTCGGCGGCTGCATCCCGAACCAGTTCATCCCGTCCATCGAGAAGGGGGTGCGCCAAGTGCTCGACGAGGGCGCTATCGCCGGCTATCCACTACAGGACGTACGCGTGACGGTCTACGACGGCAAGTCGCACCCTGTGGACTCGAAAGACATCGCCTTCGCCACCGCCGGCAAGAAGGCCTTTATCGAGGCCATCGACAAAGCCAAGCCGGCCATCCTGGAGCCCATCGTCAAGATTCGCATCACGGCCCAGGACAGCGCCATGGGCGACCTCGCCGGCGATCTATCGGGCCGCCGCGGGCGCATCAACGGCAGTGAGTCCAAGAGCCGCGGGCGCATCGTCATCGAGGGTGAGGTCCCGCTGGCGGAGCTCGAAGGCTACGAGTCGCGGCTGAAGTCCCTCACCGGCGGCGAAGGCAGCTATACCATCGAGCTCAGCCACTACGCGCCGGTGCCCGGCAACGTGCAGCAGCAACTGGCGGCGGCCTACCAGCGCGCAAGCGACGACTAGATTGCTGAGGCGATCTGCCACTGGGAGCGCCGGCCTTCCAGTCGGCGCGTCGGGTGCGCCACTCGCAAATCAAGCGCCGGCTGTGCAGCCGGTGCTTCCACGCTCTTGTCGATCACTCGCCGTTCGGCTGACTCTCCCCGACAATGGTATCGAACGCGTCGGTAGAACGCGCCACGAGCGCGTCACCGTCGCGCTCGATCAGCAGCGCGGCCAACCCCAAGCCCTGAGCCAGGGCAAAGCCGCGCTCGGGACCGAGCACCAGCAGCGCTGTCGCCCAGGCATCGGCCCGCGCGGTCGACTCCCCCAAGACGGTCACCGAGGCCAGGGCATGCGTCACCGGCCGCCCCGTGGTGGGATCGATGGTATGCGAGTAACGCCGTCCGTCCAGCTCGAAGAAGTTCCTGTAGTCGCCGGACGTCGCCATGCCCCGATCCAGCAGCGGCACCACCCGGAACACGCGGCGCGCAAGCGGGTCCGGCTTTTCGACGGCAATGCGCCAGGGCTCGCCGCGGCCGTTATGGCCATGGCCGTAGAGTTCGCCGCCGATCTCCACCAGCGCATTGGCGATACCCGCCTCCGCAAGCAACTCCGCGACCCGGTCGACGCCATAGCCCTTCGCAATGGCGGACAGGTCCAGATACAGATCGGGCTGCTGTTTGCGCAGGGCCGGCGGATCGAGCCGCGCCTGCAATTTGGCGTGCCCGGTTCTAACCAGGGCCGCGTCGATTGCAGCCTGCGACGGCAACTCATCGGCCTTCACCTCCGGCCCGAAGCCCCAGAGATTCACCAGCGGCCCAACGGTGACATCGAACGCATCGCCGCTCGCCGTACCGATCGTCTGCGCTTCGGCGACCAAGCGCGCCAGCTCGGCCGAGACCGGCACCCAATCGGTGGACGGATTGGCGTTGAAGCGCGACAACTCCGAGTCCGGCTGATAGGTGGACATCAGCCCGTTGACCTCGGCCAGTAGCAAATCGATACGCCGTTGCAGCGCATCCTTATCCAGCGAGGCCGGCGCCTCCGCCAACTGCACGCTATAGCTCGTCCCCATGGTCGAGCCCCGCAATGCAACCACATCCGGGCCGACGGCGCCGTCACAGCCCGCCGCCAGCGCGACGACGCATAACGATAGCAGCGAAAGCCGAGCCGCCCCGTAGACCGTTAGCGACTGCTGAGACGCGCCGTCGCGCCTGCAGCGGCGCCAAAGCGACGCCGCAACAACGCGTTGGGCTGGGGACGAGTTCATGAAATAGCTGTGCATCTGATACCTGGATACCGCATGGGCAGACGCTACTGATCACTTGGGCCGCGGCAACACCCGCGGCAATCGTGCTGAACGACACTGTCCGTGACTTCCGCAGCCAAGCACTGTCGACGTCGCCGCCGCGTTGCGACGCATTGTTACACGACGCGAAGGACAACGGCATACCCGACACGCCTGACTTCCAGAGTCACGTCAGACGGCGGCGAGATACGTGACGCGTCGGCATCGCCCTCCTTGATCCCCACCTGTTCAAACAGGTCAACGACAGCGATGGTCATGCCGCCGGTGACGCCCTGCTCAAGGATGTCGCCATGCTTCTACGTCGTACGCCAGCAGATAACAGTGAGCGCCGGAATTGGCGTCTGCCGATTCGAGGTGGACAGCCAGGATCAGCCGGTCAGCCGCGCCGACACGGCGCTCTGCCAGGCTAAGCGCAGCGGTGGCAACCGGGTCTGCTGCGACGAAGACTGCGCAGACTACAGCAGCGGGACCGACTCGGCGGTTGGCATGGTTCAGCGCAGACCGCCCGGCGACAGCAAGGACTGAATGGACATTACCGCCGCGTTGACCGATCCTGATTGCATTTCAGCCAGGGACCTAATCATGTACAAGCTCGTCGTCTCCGACCTCGACGGCACCCTGCTCGGACCGGATCACCGCTTGGGCGACTACACGCGCTCGGTGCTAGCCATGCTGCGCGCCGCAGGCATCGAACTGATCCTCGCCTCCGGTCGACACTTCATGGACGTGCGCGCCCTGTCCGCACAACTCGGCTCCGACGGCTGCCTGATCACCTGCAACGGCGCTGCGGTCAATGACGGCCAGGGTCGGGTGATGCAATCCCGCTGCATCGACCAGGCCACGGTCGATTTCCTGATACGCGACCCGCTGTTCGCGTCGGTGCATACCAATGTGTTCTTGACCAGCGCCTGGCTGGTCGAGCAGGCGGTGCCGGAGCTGCTGCGCTATCACCAGGAATCGGGTTTCCGCTATGAGGTCGTGAATTTCGATTCACTCCGCGAGCCCGATGTGCTCAAAGTGTTCTTCTTCGGCGAGCACGAGCACCTGGTGCAAGTGGAGGCGGCCATCGTGGAACGGGCCGGCACGCAACTCGGCACCACGTTCTCGCTGCCGCAGACGCTAGAGGTGATGGCCACCGGCGTCACCAAGGGCGCGGCCTTGGCCATGCTGCTGGAGGAACGGGGGTTATCGCCGGCCGATGTCATCTGTTTCGGCGACGGACTCAACGACCTAGAAATGCTGAGCCTGGTGGCAGACGGCCAGGGCAAGGCGCTGTTGATGGACAACGCCGACCCACGCCTGCATGCCGACTTGCCCGAGTTGGAGGTGATCGGCAGCAACCGCGACGAGTCGGTGGCTCGGCACCTGGATACGTTGCTGCGGGCCGGGGGACTGGGCTAGGCCGCTGCAAGCCGCTTTGTAGGGGCGAATTGATTCGCCCGGTCGCCTGCCTCTGGGCGAATGAATTCGCCCCTGCGGGGGGGCTGACAACCGGGCGCGGTTCGGCCGACAATGGCCGCCATCATGATCGCCATCACGCCACACATCCAAATCGACGAAGACGAACTGAGCGAGCGTTTCGTGCGCGCGCCGGGGCCCGGCGGGCAGAACGTCAACAAGGTCGCCACCGCCGTTCAACTCAGCTTCGACGTGCGCCATTCGCCCTCGCTGCCGCCCCAGGTGCGTAGCCGCCTGCTGACGCTCGGCGGCAGCCGGGTGGACAAGGACGGCGTGCTCACCATCCATGCCCATCGGCATCGAACCCGCGAACGCAACCGAGCCGATGCGCTGGAGCGCCTCGCCGACCTGATCCGGCAGGCCAGCCGCATCCCGAAGACACGCCGTCCGACCAAACCCTCCCGCGCGGCCAAGGCGCGCAGGGTCGATGAAAAGAAGCAGCGCTCGCGCTTGAAAGGTCTCCGCGGGCGCATCTCCAGCAGTGACTGACAACAAGGCGCTTGTCCTGCGAACCGCCCTACCGGGCGTCAGGATCTTCGATCTTCTCGTAACCGGTGATCATGGCCTTCAAATGGGCGTACCAGGGCGAGCCCGTGGTCGCCGACATGTAGATGTGCCCGATCAAGAACAGGATCAGACCGTAAGCGGCCGCCAGATGCACCCAGGCAACCCAGGCCAGCTGTATGGTTTCGCCCAGTGCCGTGCCCTTCCAACTGCTGTAGAACATCAGCAGCAGACCCGAGATCCACAACGCGGGCGCGATGATCAGCTTGAAGCCGACGTAGGCAAGGCGTTGCAGCGGGTTGTGTTTGGCCCTCGGTGTAGTGACAAAGGGCTTGGCCTCGCCGGAGAAGATGCCGCTGGCGTAATACAGCACCGTCGGCATCAGCCCCTTGCTGGTCGGCACATACTGGCGCCATTCGCCGGTCGTGACGTGCCAGAAGATAGCAAATAGCCACAGGCCGATCAGGCACCAGGCCAACACCAAGTGAATGTCCATCGCCTGACCGAATTCGAAGAGGTCATGCAGACCATACATGCCGAAGCCGGTGAGCAACAGGCCGAAGATCAGCAGGGTCTGCGTCCAGTGCCAGAAGCGCTCGAAGCCGGTGAAGAGTTTGACGTTCTGTTTCATTGTGGTGACCTCTGTCGGGCTCATGCCTGGCGCTTGCGGGCAGCGATGTAACGACCTAGACCGTGCAACAACACCCCGATCAGGGTCGCGGCAATCAGTATCCAGGCAACCAGATCGATCAGCCTATTGGTATCGCGGCCGGGCATGTAGAAGCCGGTCAGCTGCGCCATGCGCCCGTCCCCGCTATGGCAGTCGCCGCACGCCAGTGCCTCGTCGGCGGGCGCAACCATATGCGCCAGCGGCCAGACCATCTCGGTCTCGGTGAAGGCGTACTCGCCGCTGTAGGCAACATCGGTCTGACCGACGCGCTTGGCCTCGGCCATTCCGGCCTCGATGGCCTTGCCCCAGTCGAAGCTCTTCCAGTAGGCCGCGTCGTCCTTGCCGAACAGGTGCTCGACCACGAGGATGTCGTTGCCGGAGTCGTAGGGCTGAATGCCACGCATGACCTTAAACGGCCAGATGCGCGCAGCCGGATCATCCGGACCGCCGACCGTCTTGTTCAGCTCGACGACGCCGTCGGGATCGATCTTTTCGCCCAGCAGCGTGTAGCGTACCTTGCCGTCGAACCAGCGGTATTCCGGCTCGACGTTCTCGGCCCAGATGAACTCGCCCTTCTTGCCGTCGTAGACGACAACATCGTTTTCCTTTTTTACGAGCGGCTTGCCGTCCGGCCCCTTTTGTCCGGCCTTGGACCAGTCCCACCAGGTCTTGGTGGGCATGCCGCCGCGGGCGAACTCCGGAATATGACAGGTCTGGCAGGCGAGCTTGTCGACGTGCTCGTTGAGCTTGTTGTCGACCGTGCGGTCGTGGGGTTCCAGTCCGTGGCAGGACTCGCAGGACGGGCGCGCATTCTCGCGGCCTGGAACGGCGATACCGACCTCGTTCTTGGCCGTGACCAGGTAGCGGCTGCCCTTTTGCTGATGGTTGGTAAATTCGTGGCAGGTGGAGCAGGTGAAGTTCAGGCCATCCTTGTCCATGTGGACATCCAGCGCATGGGCGGGATTATTCAGGGACTTGTCCAGATCGCCATGCTTCACGCCATTACCGCCACCGCCGGTGAAATGGCAGTTGCCGCAGGTCTCGCGGCTGGTCTTGCCGACCTGCTGCGCCACCTTGGCGAGATCCGGCGCCTTGACGACCTTGCCCATGAACTTGGTGTCCTGATACGGCGGATGCCCAGCCGCGGTCGGGAACTTGACGTATTCGCCGGTGGTGTCGTGGCAGACCATGCAGTCGACGTTGGTCTCGGAGTCGAAGTCGAAGCTGTCGTCCTTCCAGCCAAAGCCGACATGGCAGCTGGTGCAGCGGGCATAGTTGGTGGTGATGCTGCCGCAGTAGTTGTTGACGATAAACTTCTTGCCGAGTAGCTGGCCGGTCGCCGGATTGGTGTATTCCCAGGTCCAGTGAATGCTCTTGTGGACCTGCTTGGCGGCCTCGGTATGACAGCCCAGGCAGGCCTTGGTCACGTCCGGCCCACTCGCGAACGGACCCTGCAATTGCTCGAACTTGGAATGGTCAGCGGTCGACGCCTTGCTGTCCGCCTTGGCGTCGTCAGTGGCCTGCGCGCCGACACCTGCGACGAGACCAAAGGTCAGCAACATGGCCCCGAGCAGGACTCCAGGGATGCTGGCAAGTGGGCGGGCAAACGGTACTGTAGACGGGCTGGCAGACGGATTGGGCGCGCGTGGACGCGTTGCATGAAGATCCGACACGATCTCTCCTCCGATTCGCGATCACCGACGACGCGGGACGACAATGCCGGATGGCCGACGCCGAGTCGCTGGCTTTTGGTGGATAGTGGCTTGTCATGGCCGTGGCGGCAGAGTCGCGAGCTTCTGGCGATACCGCCGAAGGCGCGCTCCGCTTCTGCTAGAGGAGGCAGTGTAAACGCGTCCAGAGGCCGGCGACGTTAATCCGTGTCAACTGAGCGCGAAATAGCTGGCGGCCGCGCGATGCAACGGCTCGCACAGGGCACGGAAGGTAGCGCAACGGCCGGCTTCAACCAGCCCGGCCGTCGCCGCCGTCGCGCCGGCGTCGACCGCGGCGCTGGCGCCGGCGCACCAACGTGAAGACAGGACCGGAGACCGCGTAGCCGAGGAACAGCAGGAACAGCACGATTGGCGGGTCCAGCACCACCAACGCCAAGCCGAGCATGGCCAAAACGATGAACATAAACGGCACGCGCCCGTGCAGGTCCAGCACCTTGAAGCTGTGGTAGCGGAAGTTACTGACCATCAGCAAACCGGCACCGGCAGTCAAGACGGCCACGATCAGACTGACGGTGCTGCCGTCGATACCGTTGTCATGACCGATCCAGATGGCCCCGGCGATGATGGCCGCAGCGGACGGACTCGGCAGGCCTTGAAAGTAACGCTTGTCGGCGATGCCAATCTGCGTATTGAAGCGCGCCAGCCGTAACGCCGCGCACGCCGTATAGATAAAGGCCGCCAACCAGCCCAGCTTGCCCAGCCCACCGAGGGCCCACTCATAGGCCACCAAGGCCGGCGCAACACCGAAGGCGACCATGTCCGACAGGCTGTCGTACTCGGCGCCAAACTCGGTCTGCGTGTTGGTCATGCGCGCCACGCGCCCGTCGAAGCCGTCCAACAGCATCGCCGCGAAGATACCCAGCGATGCTGCCTCGAAGCGCCCGGCGTTGGCTGCCAAGATGGCGTAGAAACCGGCAAACAAGGCCGCTGTGGTGAACAGATTCGGCAACAGATAGATGCCGCGTCGACGCTTTGCTGGCGACTTGGACTGATCATCGGGCTTCCCGGCGGCATGATCGGACGATGTTGTGGGCGGGGTCGTAGGGGGCATGGTGCAGCGCAACGTGCTTGAGGCCTGCCGCTGATCACGCAAGGTTCGCAGCGGGGCCCAGACAGACAGCCGAAACGGCCGGGAATTTGGGCAGTATAGCGCCGCCATGGCGCGCGAAAGAAGTGCACGTCGACCCAAAACAGCCGATCCATGCACCAAGACGGTGTCATCAAAACTTTATTTTGACATTGCCGCGGGGCGCGTTTTAATGACGCGCAACGAAACGCGGCACCGCAAACAAACCACCACAGGGGCCAAACGATGCAGCGAGCTCGACCCGACCTCCCCAGCAACGACAAACGCTGGAAATTGGTCAACGCCACCATGCGCCGCAACGGCTACGCCGAGCATGCGCTGATCGAGGCCCTACACAGCGTGCAGGACGCCTTCGGATTCCTCGACGAAGAGGCCATGACCTTCGTCGCCGACTCGCTCGACCTGCCGCTGAGCAAGGTCTACGGCGTCGCGACCTTCTACCACCTGTTCATGCTCAAGCCCCAGGGCCGGCATTCCTGCGTGGTCTGCACCGGCACCGCCTGCTACATCAAGGGCGCAGGCGCGCTGATCGAGGGCATCGAGCAACGCTTTGGCGTCAATCCTGGCGAGACCACCGAGGACAAGGCCCTGTCGGTGATGTCCGCACGCTGTGTCGGTGCTTGCGGACTGGCGCCGGCGGTGGTGCTGGGCGGCAGCGTCATCGGCAAGCTGGGCACCGAACAACTCATCGCCCGCATCGAGGAGGAGATCGCCGAATGAATCTGGACGACCTCGAAGATCTAGCCCAGCAGTACCGCGACGCAAGCGCCGACATCGAGCAGGAGGTCCGCGTCTGCATGGCGGCGAGTTGCCAATCCTCCGGCGCCCAGCCGGTGCTGGAAGCCCTGAACGCCATCTGCCAGGGTAACGGCGGCGAGCAAGCCGATCACAAATGCAGGGTAAAGAGCGTCGGTTGCATGGGGCTGTGCTCCGCTGGCCCGATGGTCACCGTCGGTGCCCGCGACGACGCCCTGCACGAGTCCGCCATCTACCGCGAAGTGTCGCCCGACGACGCCGCCGATCTCATGGCCAGCGTCGGAACCAGTGCTGGTAACAGGCACGCTGGATAGGCTGCGCTGCGACAACGATTCGCCCTTCTTCGCCCGCCAGCAAAAGATCGTGCTGGAGAACTCCGGCGTCATCGACCCGGACAGCTTCAAGGGCTACGTCGCCGTCGGCGGCTACAGCGCCATGGTGCAGGCGCTGACCGAAATGACGCCCGCCGAGGTGATCGCCGAGGTGACCACCAGCGGCCTGCGGGGACGCGGCGGCGGCGGCTATCCCACCGGCCTCAAGTGGTCCACGGTCGCCAAGACGCCGGCGATACAGAAATTCGTCATCTGCAACGCCGACGAGGGCGATCCCGGCGCGTTCATGGATCGGGCCATCTTGGAGTCCGACCCCCACCGCGTGCTGGAAGGCATGGCCATCGCCGCCTACGCCATCGGCGCCAACAAGGGCTTCGTGTACGTCCGCGCCGAGTACCCGCTGGCAGTCGAGCGCATGAAGACTGCCATCCGCAAGGCCAAGCGGCAGGGCTTCCTCGGCAACCACATCTGCGACACGCAGTTCAATTTCGACATCGAGATCCGACTCGGCGCCGGCGCCTTCGTCTGCGGCGAGGAGACCGCGCTGATGGCCTCCATCGAGGGCGGCCGCGGCCAGCCGCGGCCACGCCCGCCCTACCCGGCTGAGTCTGGCCTGTGGGGTCGTCCGACACTGATCAACAACGTCGAGACCTACGCCAACATCGCCCCCATCGTGCGCGAGGGTGGCGCCTGGTTCGCCTCCATCGGCACCGAGAAATCCAAGGGCACCAAGGTGTTCGCACTGGCCGGAACCATCGTCAACACGGGCCTGATCGAGGTGCCCATGGGCACCACGCTGCGCGACATCATCGAGGTCATCGGCGGCGGCATCCCCGACGGCAAGGCGTTCAAGGCAGTGCAGACCGGTGGTCCATCCGGCGGCTGCGTACCGGACGCTCACCTGGACATCGCCGTGGACTACGACAGCCTCAAGACCCTGGGCACGATGATGGGCTCGGGGGGAATGATCGTCATGGACGAGACCTCCAGCATGGTGGACGTGGCGCGGTTCTTCATGGAGTTCTGCATGGACGAGTCCTGCGGCAAATGCGTGCCCTGCCGCACCGGCACCCAGCAGATGCATGCGTTACTGGACAAGATCGCCAAGGCTCAAGCCACCCACGCCGACCTGGCGCTGCTGGAGGAACTCTGCGAGGTGGTTCAGGCCACAAGCCTGTGTGGGCTAGGCCAAACGGCGCCGAATCCGGTCATGAGTACGCTGCGATATTTCCGTGAGGAATACGAAGAGAAGCTGGGCTGATCAAACGTCCGTGCGGCCGGACAAGCCGAAGGTGACCGAGCTGAATGCTCTCGTGAACTGCGGCCAGGAGCAAGCGATGACAGAAAACGTTGAACACCTCATCCTTGAGCATCTGCGTTCGCTGCGAGCCGGACAAGACAATCTCGCGCACGAACTGCGCGAGGTCCAAGTACGAATCAGCAGCCTGGAAGCCGCTGTGTTGAGTACCAAACGAGAGCATTTGTTCCCACAAGAAGACGTGGCGCGTCAACAGGTGAGCATCGATGCGCTCAAGGAACGACTCACGCGGGTGGAACGCCGGCTCGAAATTCGCGACGATCCGAACTGACACTAGGACGTGGCAGAACCCGATGTCTCTAGCCCAATTTTCCCAGCGAGAAGCCTGACCGGTATCCTCGCATTGACGCCAAGCAAACGTGGTCCGTTGGGGCGCACCCCGACTCACCAAACCCTACTGCGCATTCACTTAGGAGCCCGAGATGCCCCTACCCGCCCCGCAACCCAGCGTTCGCGTCGTCACGCTGAAGATCGACGACTTGGACCTGTCCGCGCGCGAGGACGAGACCATCATCGAGGTCTGCCGCGAGCATAAGATCCCGATCCCGAGCCTGTGCTGGATGGACGGCCTCTCGATCGTCGGCGCCTGCCGGCTGTGCATGGTGGAGGTAACCGGCCAGAACCGACTGCTGTCGGCCTGCTCGACCCGCGTTGCCGAGGGCATGGACATACACACCAACACCGAGAAACTGCAGCGCTATCGCCGCACGCTGGTGGAGCTGCTGTTCGCCGAGCGCAATCATGTGTGCTCCGTGTGCGTCTCCAACGGACACTGCGAGCTGCAATCGCTGGCCCAGCGTTGTGGCGTCGACCACGTGCGCATGCCCTACCGCAATGCCGGTTACGACGTCGACAGCAGCCATGAGATGTTCCGCGTCGACCACAACCGCTGCGTGCTCTGCACCCGTTGCGTGCGCGTTTGCGACGAGATCGAGGGCGCCCACACCTGGGACGTCATGAGCCGCGGCAGCAACTGCAAAGTCATCACGGACCTGGCCAAGCCCTGGGGCGACAGCGACACCTGCACCAGTTGCGGCAAGTGCGTCCAGGTCTGCCCGACCGGCGCGCTGGTCAAGCAGGGCACTTCCGTCGGTGAGATGGTCAAAGACCAACACTTCCTGCCCATTCTGGCCCGCCGGAGGCATATCCGATGAGTGCGACCGCAACGGCCGTCATGCCGCCCAAAGTGACCCCGAAGATCACCATTGCCACCACCTGGCTCGACGGCTGCTCCGGCTGCCACATGTCGTTTCTCGACATGGACGAGCGCCTGGTGGACCTGGCGGACAAGATCGACATCGTCTACAGCCCGCTGGTAGACACCAAGATCCTGCCGGAGCAGGTGGACGTGGGCATTCTGGAGGGCTCCATCAGCAACGAGGAAGACCTGCACAAGGCCAAGGAATTCCGCAAGCACTGCAAGCTACTGATCAGCCTGGGAGATTGCGCCGTCAACGGCAACGTCCCGGCCATGCGCAACCCATTCAAGCTGAGCGACGTCATCGACCGCGCCTATCTAGACAACGTCGACCTGAACCCGCAAATTCCGACGGAAGGCGTACCGGCGCTGTTGGCGACGGTTCGGCCCATCCACGGCGTGGTCGATGTGGACGTATTCGTACCCGGCTGCCCGCCGCATGCAGATACCATTTTCTATATCTTGAGCGAACTCATCGCTGGCCGGACGCCGGACCCGAGTTCGGTCACCCGCTTCGGCGCCTGAGGCACACCCGATCCATGCACCATCCCCGGCAACGGATTTCGGTGATCGCTCTCGCAATCGGCATCGCGTTGCCGACGCTGTCGCTCGCTCAGCCACTGCCAGACCAGCCACCCCCAGCGCTGCCATCCCCAGCGCAAGAGCCCATTGAACAGCGCATGCTGGAGATGGAGGCACGCCTGCGCACCCTGAGCGATCGTGTCGACATGCTAGAACGTCGCGCCGTCACGGCTAAGGCCGATACCACAACCAGCGCCACGACCAGCGCTGGCACCAGCGCCACTGCCGCCGGCATCATCTGGACTCTAGATGCACGCGTCACCGACAGCCCGTTGCGCGTGACACACAAGGAATTCGACCGCGACCGTGGTCGAGTCGATCTGCTGGTCCAGATCACCGCACCGCTACAAGATTCGGAACACTGGGGCGAGGTCGGCAGCGAGGTCCCGGTGACGCTGAAGCTGCGCGGTGTCGATGGCGCCGAGCAGGTGCAGGCATTTACGCTCGCCCGTGGTAAGCGAATTGAACCCGGCGCCTTCGTGCACCTGATCGCGGACATCGACCCGGCCCGCGCCGCCACGGCCGGACAATTCATCATCGCGCCCGCCGACAAATGAGTCGGTCGCGCGTGCACGATCCAGTCAACCACCTTTTCTACCAACCCAAACGGGACCTCCGACCATGAGCCGCACCATCAGCATCGAACCGGTCACCCGCATCGAGGGCCATGCGCGCATCACGCTGCAATTGGCGGATACCGGCGAGGTAGAAGACGCCAAGTTCCACCTCACCCAGTTCCGCGGCTTCGAGAAATTCTGCGAGGGACGCCCTTACCGGGAAATGCCGGCACTCACCGCACGCACCTGCGGCATCTGCCCGGTCAGTCACCTGCTGTCGTCCAACAAGGCCTGCGACGACCTGCTCGCGGTGACCATCCCACCCACCGCCGAGAAGCTGCGCCGGATCATGAACCTGGGCCAGCTGGTCCAATCCCACGCGCTGAGCTTCTTCCATTTGTCGTCACCGGACCTGCTGCTCGGCTGGGACTCGGACCCGGTCAAACGCAACATCTTTGGCGTGATGCGGGCAGACCCGCAGCTGGCCAAGAATGGCATCCGGCTGCGCCAGATCGGCCAGACCATCATCGAGATCCTCGGTGGCAAGAAGATCCACCCCACCTGGGTCGTGCCCGGCGGCGTCAACGAGGCACTCACCGAGGAAAAGCGCCAGGCCATGCTCGCAATGATGCCGGACGCTCTGCGCATCGCGAAAGAGACCTACGCCTTCTTCAAGACCCTGGTACCCAAGTTCAAAGACGAGGCCGAACACTTCGGCACCATGCCGACCATGTTCATGAGCCTGGTCACACCGAAGGGCAACCTGGAACATTACGACGGCCTGCTGCGCATCAAGGACGCCCAGGGCCGCATCGTCGAAGACATGGTCCCGCCGCGCGACTACCAGCGCATCATCGGCGAGGCGGTCGAAGACTACTCGTACATGAAGTTCCCGTATTACAAGCCGATCGGCTATCCGAAGGGCATCTATCGGGTCGGCCCGCTGGCGCGACTGAACAACGCGGACGCCTGCGGCACACCGTTCGCCGACGTCGCCTTGGCCGAGTTCCATATGCTGCAGGAAGACTCCGGCCCCATCACCTCCAGCTTCCACTACCACTATGCCAGGTTGGTCGAGATCATCTTTGCACTGGAATCGATCGAACGCCTGCTGAAGGACCCGGACATCCTGAACCCGCGCATCCGCGCCCGCGCCCGCGGCAACCGCAGCGAAGGCATCGGCGTATCCGAGGCCCCGCGCGGCACCCTGATGCACCACTACAAGATCGACGATGAAGGGCTGATCAGCTGGGTCGACCTCATCATCGCCACCGGCCACAACAACCTGGCCATGAACCGCAGCATCAAACAGGTGGCGGATGCCTACGTCGACGGCAACGACGTCAAAGAGGGCATGCTGAACCGCGTCGAGGCGGTCATCCGATGCTACGACCCGTGCCTGTCCTGTGCCTCGCACGCCTTCGGTCAGATGCCGATGGTGATCGACATTCAGGACGCGTCCGGGCAAGTCATCAAGCGCATCTCGCGCGACTGATCACAGCGTGAAAGCACTGATCATCGGCTACGGCAGCCCCATCCGCGGCGACGACGCCATCGGCCCCCTCGCCGCGGATCGACTCGACAGTCTTCTCGACCAAGGCGAGCTACCCGATTGGGTCGAGATCCAATCCCGCCACATCCTCACCGCGGAACTGGTCGAGGACATCAAGCGCGCCGACCTGGTGATCTTCCTCGACGCCGCCGCCGACACGCCACCCGGCGAGGTCCGCTGCCGCCCGCTGCAACCTGACGCTAGCGCGCTGTCCACAATGGCCCACTTCCACGACCCCCGCGAACTGCTCGCCTGGTGCGAGGCCCTCTACGGCACGGCCCCCACCGCCTGGCTCATCTCCGCCGGCGGTGCTAACTGGGACTACTCCAACTGCCAACTCAGCGACATCGCCAGCGCCGCCATGGAGCGGATGATCGAGCAGGTCATGCAGCGGCTCGGACTGGCAGCGCCGGTCGCAGCCGCAACGACGCACACAATGGAGCGCATCTGAAGTTCGATCGCCCGAACGGGGGAGATCAGTGCAAATTCGCGGGCTGTAACCAGTGCGCCCCGGCCGTGTTCGGCCAGGCGCAGGAGACCCAGGGTCCAACCCCAGCGCAATCAATCTGTCGAACAGGGGCACCACGCCGGTCGCCGTGTTGGGCAGCGGCAGCTTCGATGTCACGGACATCGACTTGTCCACGCTGCGAGCGAGCGATATGCTGAACGCCAGTGGTGTGCCAGTCGCCTAAAGAGGCCACAAGCCCATGGCCAGCTATTAGGATGCCAACGGGGATGGCTTTCTGGACCTAATCCTGCACTTCGAGACCTGGAACCTCGGTGCGTTGTTCGACGATGGGAGAGACCGCACGCTGTATCTGTTGGGCGAAAATGGCGGGACGCCATTCGAGGGGGCTCAGCAAGCACATGACCCGCTGAAGCTGATCGACTGAAGCAAATCTCCTATCATTTTCTACATCATTCAAGAACCGACCAATCAACGTCACTTGTCAACGACATATAGTCGCTGGAGTGGTAAACGGTTTTTGGTTCTTGGCTGAAATTAGAAATTGATGACGGGGCAACCCAGGGGCTCTCTATCAGGCATCTTTCGTCCGGAGCGGGTCCTCGAAGGCTAGACCGACGCTGTGCAAAAATCGCAGGCATCAGCCACTCGTCGGCGTTCCTGGTGATGCGCCACCGTGCACACCTCACATGAGAGCTGTTTGACGAGAAGAGATCACCGGGTGAGCGGTTAACCATCGGCAGGGATGGAGCGATCCCCGGCGGCGGTTGGCGAGGGTGCAGCAGTCCTGCCGGAGGGCGGCTGTTAAGGCGATTTCTATGACGCTTGTGACCTGATTCATCGGGTCCAACTTTGGAAAGTTCACGCAACTAGTCGGCAGGGTCCTGGAGGCCATCAGTGCCGGGTATCCTCTTCGATCTCGACGGGGTCATCTACGTCGGGGACCGTCCTATCGCTGGTGCAAAAGAGGCGCTCGCCTGGGTACAGGCCGAGGGCATACCGCACCGTTTCGTCACCAACACCACCTCTCGGCCACGTCGCGCAATTGGCGAGAAATTGCGGGCGATGGGGATCGACCTCGACGAGGACCTGATCCTGACACCGCCAGTCGCCGCCAGTGATTGGCTGCGCCACCAGGGCGCACGACGAATCGCCCTGTTCACCGCGGCAGCGACCAGGGTCGATTTCTCTGGCTTCACATGCCTGCCGGACGATGCCGAAGACGGCGCTGACGCCGTAATCGTCGGCGACATGGGCGAAGCCTGGGACTTTCATACACTCAACCGCGCCTTTAGGCTGCTGATGGCGGAGCCGAGACCGTATCTCGTGGCCCTGGGCACCACACGCTATTGGCGGGCTGAAGACGGACTGCGCCTCGATACTGGTCCGTTCGTTGCCGCGCTTCGGGAAGCCAGCGGTACCGATCCCGTGATCTTGGGCAAGCCGGCCAAACCCTTCTTCGAGGCCGCCCTGTCGATGCTCGGGACGCAACCAGGCGACACCTGGATGATCGGCGATGACATCCGCGGCGACGTGCATGGCGCACAACGTGCCGGTCTGAAAGGCGCATTGGTGCGTACAGGCAAATTCCGCCCGGAAGATCTCCGCTTGGGCGCCCTGCCGGATGGGGTGCTGGCATCCGTGGCCGATCTCCCGGACTGGTGGGAGGCGACCCAGCGCCGATGACACGGGGCCGATGATCGGCTAGGCCGCTTGGGGGCGCCATATGGTTGCAGCTGCATCAAGTTCCGCCGTGACACAGCGCTTACATGGCCAAGGGCCAAGGGCCAAGGCCCTGGGGCCGAAATTGCGCAATCGTGCTGTAAAGAGAGGCCCTTGGTCCTTCGCCCTCAGCGCTTGGCCCACTCGGAGCAACGTACGGGCGTGGCAACCTACCGCCATACGCTCGTCGGGCGGAGACATCGCCTCGTTGGGCCAGGGGCAGCTCGGACTGGCAGCGCCGGCCGCATTCGCAACCACAGACGCAACGGAGCAAATCTGAGCTTCTATCTTCCGAACGGCAAGATAAGTGCATTCTTCTTTACTAAAATAGAGACATGGATCCTTGCCGGCGCCACGGGCGCGGGCATCGGGTCCGCAACGCAGTAAAGGAGGTGCATGATGAGAAGGCATTCAATCGCTCTCGCCGCGCTGTTCGGGACTCTGCTGATGCTCGTCCCGCTGCAGTCACAGGCATTCTTCGGCTTCTTCGGCGGAGGCTTCGGCACCGGATGGAGCAGCTGGGGTGGACCCGGCTGGTGGGGTCCGGGCTGGTGGGGTCCGCGTTACTGGGGGGCACCGGGCTACGGCTGGCACCGCCCCTTCTATGGCTATCGCCCCTGGCTTTGGACACGCCATTACCGGCCGCACCGTTGGGCATACCGGGCCTATGCCACACCACTACCGTACTTGCGTCCGCCGGCCTTAGCGACGACGCCCGCAACTCCAACCCCTCAGGAACCCAAGGAGAAGTAAGCTGACGCAGCACGTGCTGCCTCTGGCAACATGGCGAGGGTCCTGCCGTGTTGCCCGGGCTCTTCGCCCGCCTTGGATTCAAGACCGGGAAGGGCTGCATCAATTTCCGCGGTAGCAACGAGACCCCGAGGCCGACGTTGCGCAGGTCATCCACCAGGAGAAGCAGCACCCGTAGGGCTCGGCCCGCTGAAGCCTGTCGTCAGCATCTCAGGCTTCGCCGCCGGCGCGCAGCCGCGGCGCGCTCCAGCCGCGAAGCACGACGATGATGCGCAGGCTGAAGACCAGGACGAAGGTCGCCACGAGCGACAGCACGATATGCCACTCCACGTCCTCCACATGGTTCGCCAGATACAGCATCGCGAACAGGAACAGCCCGCCAAGGATCGCGATCTCCTCATAGATGACGCCGCGGAAGGTACGCGGCTCGCGACCGGTGACGACGTCGAGCAGAACCCCGCCACCGGCGCAGGTCAGCGCGGCCAGCACCGGGATCCAGAACCAGTCCAGCTGGGCGACGATCGCGACCTTGGCCCCGATGATGCAAAACGCGGCCAGCCCGATGGTATCGGTGATCAGCAGCAGGCGAGAAAAACGCTCGCCCGATGCCCGCGACTGCCGCGGCAACAACCGATTCGCCAGGACACCAACCACCACGATTGCGACGATGATGTAGATGTAGTTCGGGTCGGTGAAGACGAACGGCGGATGGCGCTCGCCCCCACCAGCAGGTCGCGCAGGGTGCCGCCCCCCACTGCCGGTAGTGAGGTCAGCACGAGGGCGCCCCAGATGTCGTAGCGGCGCTCCTGGGCGCGAGCAAATCCGGCGATGCCGAAAGCCAGGGTCCCGATCAGGTCGAGGATGTAGAAGGCCTTGGCGGAGAGGATCTGCTGCAACCGGTAGCGCACCTCGGTGCTGAAGGGGCTGTTCTCATCGGGCGCCAGCTCAGACCAGATCTCATCTGTCCAGGCGCGACCTGGGGGCGACCTCAAATAGGGCCCCTCGGAGAGGTTCCGACGCAGAAGGTCGACGGTGCGGTCGTAGGCATCGATCCGCATCATCCCGAGCGCAAAATCGTCGCTATCCACCAGGCGAGCAACTTCTTCCGCCATGCGTCGCTGATGGGCCTCATCAAGGTCGGGATGGAGCTGCATCAGCAGCGCAACCGCCTGGTCCGGGCGCTTCAGCGCGTACTCCCAACCCCGCAGCGAGGCGCGCAGGAAGCGAGTCAGACGGTCCTTGAAGTCGGGATCAGCCAGACGGCGCTCGTCCACGTAGATGCCGTCTTCGAGGAACGCGATCCCGAGCTCCGAGAAGCGAAACACCGTGGTCTCCGCCAGCGGTACCCCACGCCGCAGCAGGGTCCAATACTCGTTGTAGGACATGGCCGAGACACAATCGACCGAAGCGTAGTAGCCGAGGGACTGGGCGACGTAGTAGCCGAGGAATTGGGCCTAGGGCAGCCAGTTGAGCTGAAGCGTGAAGGGATCGAAGGTCTCGGCACGCGAGCCCGAGGCCACGCACAGGGCAATCAACAGAAATGACACGCGCAGGAACGCCATGAGTCGATCGTCTGGCCTCACAGGTTGAAAGCGGATTCGGTGGGCAAGGCGCGGCGGGGTCGCGCCCCAGACATCGGGCGTCTTTGCGCATCCTGCGAATCGCCGAGCACCTGGAGAACCTAGCTGGACGCGGGCTTCGGCGCCGGCGCCGGTGGCCAGCACCAGGCGCATCAGGCGCTTGATGAAGGCTGGCGCGGCCATCAGCACCGCACGGATGCAAGGGATAGGAGATTCAACCCCGTCAGGGTCAGACTGCTAAAAACGCCACCATCCGGGGAAGGCTCGAGCAAGGGCGGTTGTGCAGGAGCTAGCCCATATTTCATATAACCCCATTGGTTCTGACCGGTTTCTGTAGTCCACGCGACGGATTCATAGGTACACGGCGGCCTGGTTTCGCAAGATTAGGACCACCACATCGCCTCCGGCCTATGACTCGGGCCGCGACCGCGCAAGCAACCGCTCGCGATGGGACAAATCTTGCTCGCGCTGACGTACGCGCCGCTGGTAGCTGGCCTGGTTCTTCTTGCAGACCAGCGTGTAGGGACGGCCGCGCTGATCCGTGGTCAGGTCCAGATCGCACTGGGCTTGGCGCACGGAATACTCGACATGACGGCGATCACGCTCGGCGGCCTTGAAGTGCCAGACGGGTTCGGTGGCTGAGGCGAGAAATCGGTTCAGCTCCGCGCACCGTGCGCAGGGGCAGCCAACCTCGGCCGGACGACGCCAATCCGCCGGCGGCGCCAGGGGCTCGGCGATGCGCTGATCAAGATGATCCAACGCAGCCTGTCGCAGCCGCGCGATCGACGCCGGCTCGGCACCGGCGGGGCCGCGGTTGTATAACGCATCCAGGGCAAGCATGGCGCGAAGCAGGATTTCGTCCATCGGATAGGTCACGGGCCAGGCGAGAAAATGGCCGATGGCCTGGTCCGCCAATGCCGCATCGACCCGTTCCAGGCCCACGAGGCTATACACCACCAGTTCCGGCGACGGTCGCGAGGACGCCTCCGCCATCATGTCCGTCACGTCCGGCGGCGTGGTCGGCAACGCCGCCAGCAAAGCGAGCGCGGGCGCATGCAGCACGGTGCGCGGGTCCGCGAAGCGTTCCGAGCACAGGGCAAGCAGGCCGGCACAGGCGGAGGGTTGCCGCGCCGTATTGTTGGCGACCACGCTGGTCAACAGGTCCGTCGCCTGGCGCGATGGCAGTTCGACCAGCGTCTTGACGATCGCGGCATTGTCCTCCGCACTGTAGGCACCGGTCGCGCAGTGGACGGCGATGAAGACCGCAGCCGCTGCGTGGTCGCCGAGATCGCACAGGGCCGCGAGCAGCGCCGCCCCCTGTCCGGCCTTGCTGGCTTGCTGACGCTGCCAGGCCTGCTCCGGCCAGCCGTCTCGGATACGCAACGCGAGCGCCTGCGCCTGCTGCCACAGATCGTCGCCCTGTACGGCCCCGGTGCGCTGCCATTGCGCGACCAGATCCGTCAAGAATGGCACGCTGACGGACAGGCCGCCGTCGGCCAACACCGCGCTGCGCTGACCGCGCGGCCAGAGGACCAAGGCCGCGCGCTGGTAGATGCGCTCGAACGTGGCCCCCTCGTTGCCGGTGGCCTCCTCGAAGTCCGGCTCGATGTCTTCAAGATCAGCGAAGGCATCGGGCGGGCAGATCTCGTCATCGCTGAAGGGCAACGCACCCATGCCGGTCGCACCGCCGTCCGGCCGCTGCCAGTGCTGCAACTGCCGGTGGGTTTCGTCGATCTCGCCGATCTCGAACTCGGCCGATCCATAACGGCTGTAACTCCCGGCATACTCCGCCCAGCCGCTCTCGGTGATATTGACCAGCGCGAGGTGCAGGTCGCAGTCGGCGGCGCGGGCGGCACCGAGCACGACGCCCGCGACGGCCGCATCCGCCCCCTTGAGCGCGGAAAATCCAAGCTCCGCCTCGGTGTAGTCGTGTTCGAGCGGATAGATCAGTTTGCGCGGCATGCCCGCTTCGTCGGCAGCGGTGCTCCAGCCTCGCAACAGCTCCGCGAGCGCCTGCTGTTCGGCATCGTGATCAGGCGCCGTCGGCAAGGGTCCGTCGTTGCGGCGCAGCAGGTTGTAGACCAGCGCGAGCCGGCAGCCGGCCTGCACCGGCAACACTTCGTGCCGGCAGTCCGCATAGAAGGCGGCATAGGCGACCTCGGAGGGCTCTTCACGGCGCAGGTCAAGGGAGACCTCCTGGCCCTTGTGGCGGATGAGCAGTTCGCCACCGCTATAGTCGGACGGCAGCACCAACACCAGCGTCGCGAACATGCCGGGCGCCTTCTCGGTGTCCCGATGGCTGATGAAGAAGCTGCCGGTATCGTAGACCAGCAATTTGTACAGCTCCGCATCCACCTCACCACTGACGCCGAGGCCCAGGGTCACCCGCCGAACGATCTGCGCCAGGTCGTCCGCCCACCGCTTACCCGCGATGTCGAGGCGCGCCGCGTCGATCTGCCAGGTGCGACGCACCTCGGTATCCACCAAGGTCTCGGTGCCGCGGCCATAGGGCGCCCGCTCGGCCACCGCGATGAGCTGCTCCGCCTGGACTGGAAGCAACGGCAGCGCGACGGTGCCGACACCGTCCACGGTCAAGCGCGGCGGGTGCATATCGACGGTCCCCGTGGCATAGAAATCGCCGGGACGCTGCACGCCGGCGAGCAGTTCGGCAACGGTCTGTCGCAGGTCAGTCATCTGTTGCGGTCTCTTTGGAGTTGGTCAGGGTTTGGTGTCGGTCAGCGGAAACGTGACGCCGGACCATGCCGCGTGATACCCAAAGGGTACGGCGACCTCCAGTATACGCAAGCCGCCTTGGCTGCTCTATGTACGCCGGCCGTTGACTTAGAGGTGACGGCCGTGGGCGCTGTCGATGGCCAGCTCGAGCGGCGGCGCCGCTGGTCTGCGGCACTTCCTCAAGGGCGCTCGCGCGCCCTAGCCGACCGGAGGTCGGCGCTCCATGGGACCGCCGACTTCTAGTCGGCCCGCTGTCGGCTTGGCGGTTTGGGGTGACCGCGGCTCCGCTGGTCTGCGGCGCGTCCTCAACGGCGCTCGCGCGCCCTAGCCGACCAGAGGTCGGCGTTCCATGGGACCGCCGACTTCTAGTCGGCCCGCTGCCGGCTCGGCGGTTCGGGGTTACCGCGGCTCCGCTGGTCTGCGGCACGTCCTCAAGGGCGCTCGCGCGCCCTAGCCGACCGGAGGTCGGCGCTCCATGGGACCGCCGACTTCTAGTCGGCCCGCTGTCGGCTTGGCGGTTTGGGGTTACCGCGGCTCCGCTGGTCTGCGGCACGTCCTCAAGGGCGCTCGCGCGCCCTGGCCGACCGGAGGTCGGCGCTCCTTGGGACCGCCGACTTCTAGTCGGCCCGCTGTCGGCTTGGCGGTTTGGGGTTTCCGCGGCTCCGCTGGTCTGCGGCGCGTGCTCAAGGGCGCTCGCGCGCCCTGGCCGACCGGAGGTCGGCGCTCCATGGGGCCGCCGACTTCTAGGCGATGCCTGAGAACGACGACAGCGCGGGGCCATGTTGCACGACCTGTGGTTTTCTTCAAGTGGCCCACTGGAGCGATGCTGCGTTCATTGTCGGCCCGCGTGGCGCATCACCTGATCGCAGGGATTGCCGAGGCCGCTGAGTCTCTGGATGATCTGGTCATAGACCAGGCTAAGACCGCCGCTGGCCCAGGCGGCGCCGCCATAGAGCAGTAAGTCCTTGGGATCGAACGCAGCGCGCGGATGTTGCAGCGTGCCGGTGATGTAGACGAATTTGTCGGCGATGCCGAGGAGGTTCAGGCCGACGCCTTTGCGTTTCGCGGTCTTGAAGTGCAGTTCGATCTCGCTTGTCCGCAGGTTGACCGCGCCGCCGCCGAGCACGTTGAGGCCGGTCGTCTGCACCGCGAGTCCGCGTTTGCTGGTCCCGATGCCGTCGGCGATGTCGAAATCGAACACCGCGCATTGCAGACTGGCAGCCTGCTTTCGAAGATCCAGCGGATTCAGCACGTCCAGCAGCGTGAATAACACCCCGCCCAACGGCAGCCGCGACGCCGACCGGGCCAGCTGTCCGGCGCCAAGCACGAGTTCCAGTTGTCCGTCCGCCGAGTCGAGCAGGCCCTGCACGGAATCGCCGACGCTGTTCAGGTGCAGATCGACGGAGATGGGCACCGTCGAGAGCGGATGCTCGTTCTCCGCTTCGATCAGCCAGCTGAGGTCGAGCTTACCCTTGTGCCGCAGATCGATCCGCCACCGGGTCTGTTCGGGTCGCACATCCAGCGTGGCGGACAGCCGTTCCTGGCCGGCCCTTGCCGTCAGCTACCAGGTGCCCGGCGTCGAGCGTGGTGTCCAACCGGGCGTCGTCGACGCCGAAGTCGCCGAAGTGGACGTGCCCGGCGCTCAGATGTAGCTCTGAATCGAAGCGCCGCAGCCACTCCAACGGCAGCGTTTGCGCCGCCTTGGTCTTCCAGCGGGGATCGAGCCCCGCAATCGACGTCGACGCCTTGGCCTTGGCCGCGGGTCTGGTTGATCGCATCGCCGTCCGCCATCCGCCCGGATGGGTCAACGAAGGCGCTTAGATCCAGTTGCTGCGCTGTCAGCAGCGCGTCGACGCGGGGCTGTAGACCGAACTCGATGCGCAACTGACCGGCGATGTCGCTGTCTCCGCTCGTCGCTTTGAGGTCCAGCAGATCCAGATCGCCGCGGACGGCCCTCCAGCCGTGCCGCCGCGGTGAACGGTTGCGCGGGCAGTTCCACCCGCAACAATGGCGATAGCGTCGCCAGGCTCTGACCCGACACTTGCAACCGCAGCCGGCTGCCGTCCAGGTCGTCGAGACGGACCAGGGTGCCGACGACACTCGCGGACAGGCGCTTGCCTGGCTGCGAGCGTGCCTTGCCGCGCTTGAGCAGGGAGGTCGGACAGCGCGAGATCGAGCGTCACGTCGCGGCCGGCGACAACCGCGCTGAGCGGGCCGACGTGGCCCTTGACCGCCACGTCTTCGTCTCCCAGCTTGCCGCGGGCGCTGACGGCGATGCGAGGCCACGGCTTCGCTTGCCACAGTAGGTCGGCCAGCGAACCGCCGGTCAGCGTCAGGTCGAAGGACCGCGTCGCCAGCGTCACACCGGAACTCAGGCTGACCGTCTTGCTGGGCTCGATCGAGAGGTTTGGGCGACTGAGCCCGACCTCCCGGCGTTCGCGACCCTTGCCGGCGGGCATGTGCAGCTGGACCGAGGTGGCCGCGACCTTGCCGCCGAGCCCCCGGATCAGTGCCGTCGGCGTGTCACCGTGCGTTTGCAACGTCACCGTCAGTGCGTCGATGGTCCCGTCTAAACGGGGCGGGTTGGCCAGCATCTTCTGCGCCCGCGACAGATCGACGCGGTCCGTGCGCAACGCCAGGGTCACCGCGGGCGGTCGCGCGCCGGCGTCGACGCTCGCATCGCCGGTCAGGCTCAGGCCGGGCAGTGCGGCGGTAACCTGCTCATACTGCAGCCGGCCGTTGCGAAGCAGCACGCGCGCCCGCGGCTTTTCGACGCTGATCCGTCGCCAGCTCAGGGCCTTGGCGCTCACGGTCAAGTCCGCATCGAGCCGGTTCAGCGCGGCGATCGGCAACGGCTTGTCGCGCCACGCCGGCGGCTGCGCTTTCCCACTGCCTTTGGCAGCCGGCGATGCGGCAGGCTGAGAGGCGACACCAGCGCTGCCGCCCGCGTTGCCGAACGCGATCCTGTCCAGTGCGAGACTGCCGAGCATGAGCTTGCCGCTGAGCATCGCGCGCCTGGCTTGGGACGCGGGCCGAAGGCTGCCGTCGAAGTCGTTGTCGGCCAGCGTCGCGCTGATCGCAACAGACCCGTCGGCAGCGGTCTTGTCGCCTTTGGCTGTCGCCGCGGCGGACGACAGCTTCAGCGTCGCGGGCAGCGTGCCGAGCGAGCCCGTGAGCGCCATCGACCAGACGCCGTCCGCGGTCAATGCCGCGTCACCTCCGGTCACTCTGACCGGTGCCGGCAGGGCACTGCTGTCGACGGAACCGGCGAGCCGCGAAAGCTGAAGGTCCTGATTCCGGCGGGTCAGCTCGAAGTTGAACTGAAACGGTCCGTCCGGCAGACCATCGATGCCGAGCAGACGGCGCCAGCGGCGCCGGCGTTGGCCCCTGCAAGGCGACGGTCGCATCCAGGTCCGCCGGATCGAATGGCGCGGCAGCGCTGCCGTGGACCTGCAAGTCGGTGCCTGCCACCTGAGCCTGGATCTGAAAGGGCCAGCGCGCGGACGCGGACGCGTCCGCCTGTCCTGCGTCGGCCTTCAGCGACACCGGGGTCTCCGCATACACCAGCTCCGCATCCAGCAGGGTTTGCCCACCGTCCAGGCCGCCGAGATCGAGCCGCGTGACCGCGGCCTGCCAGGCGCCGTCAGGAGTCGGCCCAAGCGCCGACTGGAACGCGATGGTCGAGTCCAGCGCGCGCAGGCTGCTCAGACGCAGGATGCCGGCATCGCTACCACCGCCGCTAAAGTGCCAATTCTCCTGGCCGTCGGCACCGGTCTCCAACTGGAGGTCGGCGCCATGAACCACCAGGCGCTCGACGACGATGGTTCGCTGCAGCAACGCGCGGAGATCGAACTGCACGTCCACCTGCGCTGCACTGAGCAAGTCCGGGCCCCATGCCCAGTCGGGATTGCGTACCCGCAGACCCTGCAACGCCAACGCCAGGGCTGGGTACGGGATGCAACGACCAGGTCAGCGCCACAGCCGTCGATCTCAACCTGCCTGCCCAGCGCCCGCGTCGCGGCAGTCCTCCAGCACGGCCCGGTGGTCTTGAAGATAGACCGGCAAATAGGCCAGCGCGCCGGCCAATACGGCCACCGTCAACAGCAGCGTCCAGAGCGCACTGCGCAAGATTTTCATGGGATCGAGGCCTAATCCAGAAAGGCTTCGCCGCAGTCCGACGAGAGATAGCGCCGCTAGGCTACCGCAATTTGCCGCTTCAGCTGCTATCTGAGTTCCCCGCTTTGCGCTATCTGTTTCTAGCTATATTAATAAAGTATTAAATATTGTATTTAATCCAAGAAACCAGAATGCCCACAGGGCTTCATGACGTCGTTGTCTTTGACCGACATGCCTTCAGCTATTGACCGCAACGCCCCCGTCGATGGATCATCGTCGATCGTTTACCGGGGCGACTGTGTTACACATTCCAATAAGCCCTGCCCACCTAGGAGCGAAAAGAATCATGAGCCAACCAGAAGTCGTCTTGCTTTCCGGCGTACGCACCGCGATCGGCGATTACGGCAGCGCCCTGAAGGACGTACCACCCACCGAACTCGCGGCGCTGGTGGTGCGGGAAGCGGTTGCGCGCGCCGGCGTCGAGGGGTCGGACGTTGGGGCCTGCGTGTTCGGCAACGTCGTGCACACGGAACCTAAGGACATGTACCTGTCCCGAGTGGCTGCGGTGAACGGAGGACTATCCGAGTCCAGCCAGGCGTTCACGCTCAATCGTCTATGCGGCTCTGGTCTGCAGGCGATCTGTTCCGCGGCCCAGCAGATTATGCTCGGCGACACCGATGCCGCCGTTGCCGGTGGAGCGGAAAATATGTCGCGGGCGCTCTACGGCGTGCCCAGCGCACGCTGGGGCCAGCGCATGGGCGACGCCGCGATGCTAGACATGATGGTCGGCGCCCTGACCGATCCGTTCGATACCGTCCACATGGGCATCACCGCGGAGAACGTCGCCGAACGCTGGGGGATCAGCCGCGAGGACCAAGACGCCTTGGCGGTAGAATCCCACCAACGCGCCGCCGCCGCCCAGGCCGCCGGGAAGTTCAAGGATCAGATCTTGCCGGTGGAGCTCAAAACGCGAAAAGGCTCAACCATGTTCGAGGTGGATGAACACGTGCGTGCCGATGCGTCCATCGAGGGGATGGCGAAGCTCCGCACCGCGTTCAAGAAGGACGGCACCGTGACCGCTGGCAACGCATCCGGTATCAACGACGCGGCCGCCGCCGTCGTGCTGATGAGCGCCTCCGCCGCCGAGGCCCGCGGGCTCAAGCCGATGGCGCGGCTGGTGGGCTATTCGGTCGCGGGCGTCGATCCGAAGGTCATGGGCATTGGTCCTGTGCCGGCCGTCGAGCGGGTCATGGCGCGGACTGGCCTGAAGGTTGGCGACATGGACGTGATCGAGCTCAACGAGGCCTTTGCCGCGCAGGCCCTCGCCTGCGCCCGCGATCTGGAATTGGACCCGGCGAAGGTCAACCCGAACGGCTCCGGTATCTCCCTCGGCCATCCGATCGGCGCCACCGGAGCCATCCTCACGGTGAAGGCCTTGTACGAGCTGCAGCGCACCGGCGGACGCTACGCGCTGATCTCCATGTGCATCGGCGGCGGCCAGGGTATCGCGGCCATCATCGAACGCGTTTAAGGCTGACGCCGTTCGTTCGTCGCACTGACGCAAGATTTCTTGCGTCAGTCTCGGCATCGATAGCAACCCGCAGATCTGATCTCGACGAATACCAGCACGCTGGGCACCAGGTCACCGTGATCGATCGGCAGATGGGCGCAGGGCTCAAGACCAGCGTTGCCAATGCCAGGCAGGTGTCCCTCGGCTACGCGGCACCCTGGGCGGCGCCGGGCATCCCGCTCAAGGCCATGAAATGGCTCCTGTCGAAGCACTCGCCGCTGGTCTTCGATCCACGCATGGACTGGCCCATGCTACGTTTCATGCTGATGATGCCGCGCAAGTGCACGCGGCACCTCTACGAGCTCAACAAGGTCCGAATGCTGCGCCTCGGCGAGTACAGCCGCCGAGCCTTCGGCGAACTGCGGGCCAAGACCGGTATCCACTACGACGAGCGCCTTATCGTCGCCGGCACCGCCGAAACCACCGGCTTCGAACTGCGCCTGCCGCCACAGCGTCGCGGGAGACTAGTGCACGCAAGAGTCTTGTGCACCAGAGACAACAGCGACAACGCACAGTTTGAGATGATTGCCGGCCAATCATGCTGCGAATGGGCGGAGCGCCCAGGGCCAAGGGCCGCGGTTCAGCACGATCAGATGCCTGGTTGCTGTCGTGTTCCTGCGCGCACTTCGCGGCGTGCCGATCTCTAACATGTTCATCAGCGTTCCGACCAAGGTCGGTAACGCCAACTCAACACAAATCGCAAGGTTCTGAAATGCCCAGCAACGATGACCCGCTGTTCTCGCCGATTCAGGTCGGTGAGCTGTCCCTGCCCAACCGCATCATCCTGGCACCGCTCACGCGCTCACGCGCCGGCCAGCCCGGCGACGTGCCGACTCCGCTGATGGCGGAATACTACGCCCAGCGTGCCAGCGCCGGGCTGATCATCTCGGAGGCGACCAACATCTCCGAGATCGCCATCGGCTACGCGCTGACGCCCGGCATCTTCACGCCGGAGCAGGTCGCCGGCTGGCGCCTGGTCACCGACGCGGTGCACGCCGCCGGCGGGCGCATCGTGCTGCAACTCTGGCACTGTGGGCGCATGTCCCACGAATCCTTGCATCCGGGCCGGCAGCCGGTCGCACCCTCGGCCATCCATTGCGAGGAGTGCCAGGTCTTTACCGTCGACGAACAGGGTCAAGGCCAACTCACGCCTGTGTCGCCGCCGCACGCGATGACCATCGCCGAGATCGAGGCTACGGTCGCCGACTACGCCACCGCCGCCCGCAACGCCATGAGCGCAGGCTTCGACGGCGTCGAGGTGCACAGCGCCAACGGCTATCTGTTGCATCAGTTTCTGGCCAGCAACAGCAACCAACGCGACGATGCCTACGGCGGCAGCCTCGAAGGCCGCTGCCGTCTGCTGTTCGAAGTCATGGACGCGGTGCTCGGCGAGGTGCCGGCCGGCCGCGTCGGCGTGCGCCTGTCACCGCTGTTCGGCCTGAACGGCATCCAGGATGCCGACCCGGCCGAGACTCAGGGCCATGTCGCGGCCCATGTCAACAGCCTCGGCATCGCCTATCTGCACGTCGCCGACACCGACGTCATGGCCGGCGCAGCGGCGAAGATGGACCAGATTCTGCCCTTCATCCAACCGAACTTCAGCGGCGTACGCATGCTCAACGGCGCCTATGATCCGGAGCGCGCCCGCGCCGCCATCAGCAACGGCGATGCCGACCTGATCGCCTTCGGCCGCCTTTACCTGGCTAACCCCGATCTACCCGAACGCATCGCCCGCGGCGGCCCTTACAACGAGCCAAACCAGGCCACGTTCTACGGTGGCGGCGCGGAGGGATACACCGATTACCCAAGCCTGACCGACTGACCTCAGCGTCATGTTCGGTTAATTGCGGAGACTGCGTGTTGACGTTCTCGGACGTTTCAGCGCTCGGGGTCGAGAGCCTTGCGGCGCGACGTTCAGGCGCGCGGCCCGGTTGATCGTAAAAATGCGGGCCTGCATAGTCAGAGGATAACTGACCGAGAAAGGTTGCCTTGACATGATGGCTCCCCGGCGTTTCCGTATCCTTGTCCTGCTCCTGGCGGTCGGCTACTTCATCGAGGTTGCGACCAGGGCGAATTACAGCTCGTTCGGGGCGCAGTTTCGGTTTCTCACCATCTGGGCACTGACCGGGAACCTCATCGCGGCGATGGCCATGCTGCGACCGGGGCATGGGCATTCGGACGGGCGATTCGACACCGCGCTGTCGGTACTGGCCATCATCAACGTACTGGTGGTGTTTTCGTACTGGCGCCTCTTTTTCATCGATCCGGCACTGATCAATGGAGACAACACGCCGAAGCCTTACAGGGAATATTACCTGCATTTGGTCGGGCCAATCTTGATGTGGATCGACCTGTTTTGGCTAGAGCGCGGATTCCGGCGGCTTCTGCCGGTGCTGGGCTGGCTCGCTGTAACAGTGTTGCTTTATGTGGGATGGGCTGAGCTGCTGGTCGGCCCGCTCAACGCCGAGCCGGTCGGAGACGCGACATCCGGTCTGCCCTATCCCTTCCTCAATGACATGGAGCCCCCGGCGCGGGCGACATTCTATGGCACGATCTACGGAACCGGCGTGATTTTTACGCTGATGTTCTATGGGATTGGATTAATGTCGCGTCGGCGGTCAGCGAGCGGTCAACGCGAACTGGAGACGGTTTAAGCGTCCCGAATCAATTTGCCGCCTCGAACCTGCAGTCGCACCGCTACACTGCGGTGTCGCTCTCACCGACTCCTGATCGCACTGACATCATGCATAGCGCCCCCAACATCTTCTCGTTCCGCAAGCACTGGGCGCACAAGCTCGGCACCGCACCGGAGCTGCCCATGTCCCGCGCCGAGATGGACCTGCTCGGCTGGGACAGTTGCGACATCGTCATCATTACCGGCGACGCCTACGTCGATCACCCCTCCTTCGGCATGGCCATTATCGGTCGTCTGCTGGAGGCACAGGGATTTCGTGTCGGCATCATCGCGCAGCCGGACTGGACCTCGGCGGAGCCGTTGCGGGCGCTGGGGCGGCCGAACCTGTTCTTCGGCGTCACCGCCGGCAACATGGACTCGATGGTCAACCGCTACACATCGGACCGGCGCATGCGCTCCGACGATGCCTATTCGCCGGACGGCCAGGGCGGGCTGCGGCCGGATCATTCAGTGGTGGTCTATGCACAGCGCGCGCGCGAGGCCTACAAGGATGTGCCGGTCGTCATCGGCGGCATCGAGGCCAGCCTGCGGCGCATCGCGCACTACGACTATTGGTCCGACAAGGTGCGCCGCTCCGTGCTGCTGGACGCGAAGGCGGACCTGCTGATCTACGGCAACGCCGAACGGGCGGTGGTGGAGCTGGCGCATCGCCTCGCTCGCGATGAGCCCATCGACAGCATCCGGGACATCCGTGGCACCGGCTTCATGCGCCGCGAATTGCCCGCGGACTGGACCGGCATCGACTCGACCGATGTGGACCAGCCCGGCCGCATCGAGCCGCATCCGGACCCCTATCAGGCCGAGCCGTCGACGACGGCGACCAGCGCCGCGCCATGCAAAGAGACACGCGTCGATGCAAGGCCGACCGCGCAACCCATCGTCTTCCACCGTAACCCGTCGCGCCGACCATCGGGGCTGGATCGGGAGCGGACCTATGTTCGCCTGCCATCGTATGAGCAGGTGCGCGACGACCCGGTGCTCTACGCCCACGCGTCGCGGGTGTTTCACCAGGAGACCAACCCCGGCAACGCCCGCGCGCTGGTGCAGCGCCACGGCAACCGCGAGCTGTGGCTGAATCCGCCGCCGATCCCGCTGACCACCGCCGAGCTCGACCGCGTCTACGAGCTGCCCTACAGCCGCCGCCCGCACACCGGCTACGGCGACGCCCGCATGCCGGCCTGGGAGATGATCCGCTTCTCGGTCAACATCATGCGCGGCTGTTTCGGCGGCTGCACATTCTGCTCGATCACCGAGCATGAGGGGCGCATCATCCAGAGCCGTTCCGAACAATCCATCCTCAACGAGATGGCCGAGATCCGCGACCGCACACCGGGTTTCACCGGCACCATCTCCGACCTCGGCGGACCCACCGCCAACATGTGGCGACTGGCCTGCAAGGACCCGAAGATCGAGTCCGCCTGTCGACGACCGTCCTGCGTCTATCCGGACATCTGCGGCAACCTGAACACCGATCACGACCCGCTGATCCAGCTCTATCGTAAGGCGCGCGCGGTGCCGGGCATCAAGCGCGTGCTGATCGCCTCTGGTCTCCGCTACGACCTGGCCGTGCGCTCGCCCGCCTATGTGCGTGAACTGGTCACGCACCATGTCGGCGGCTATCTGAAGATCGCCCCCGAGCATACCGAGCAGGGACCGCTGTCGAAGATGATGAAACCCGGCATCGGCAGCTACGACCGGTTCAAGCAACTGTTCGATCGCTTCAGCAAAGAGGCCGGCAAGGAACAGTACCTGATCCCATACTTCATCGCCGCGCACCCGGGCACCACGGACGCGGACATGCTGGAATTGGCGCTCTGGCTCAAGCGCAACGGCTTCCGGGCCGACCAGGTGCAGGCGTTCCTGCCGACCCCGCTGGCGACGGCCTCGGCCATGTATCACACAGGTCTGAACCCATTGAAACGCATCGGCCGCGACTCAGAGCAGGTGAGTGTCGTGCGCAAGATGCGCCAGCGCCGGCTGCACAAGGCCTTCCTGCGCTGGCACGATCCCAGTAACTGGCCGCTGCTGCGCGAGGCGCTCAAGGCCATGGGCCGCGCCGACCTGATCGGCAACGGCAAGCGTCATCTGATCCCGACGTTCCAGCCCAAGAGCACCTGCCAGCAACCGGAGGGGCGCCGAGCCGATCCGGCGCGACCAGGCGCACGGCCGAAGTCGACTGGGCTCGCCGTTGGAGCCCGCGCAAGGAGCCACGGAAGCAGACAGCCGCGCACGGGCGGACCGCGCGGCAAGCGGTAACGCGGTTTTCATCGGCGAAGCACTCGTGTACAGTGTCGGCAAAACCGATCTAACACGGAGTGTGACTTATGCCGCCCTCGCACTGGCCACGATTTGGCCTATCACTGCTCATGCTCGGGGCGCTGCGGGGAAATGCCGACGCGGCAGCAGCTCAGCCGGACTGCGTCGACAACGGGCCGGCGGCCCTAGGCGAGTGCAGCGTCGATGCCGCGTTGTCACGGGTGCCGGAACCGGCCCTGACGCTGGCGGAGGTTTACAAGCCCGGCACCGACCTCGCGGCCTATCTGGTCAGCGAAAAACTCGATGGGGTCCGCGCCTACTGGGACGGGCGCAGGCTGATCACACGCGGCGGTCTCGTCATCAACGCCCCGGCCTGGTTCACGGCCGGCTTTCCGGCGGTCGCGCTGGACGGCGAGCTGTGGATGGGCCGGCGCCGTTTTGCGCAGGTCTCGGGCACGGTAAGGCGACTGCAACCAGAAACCACTGACTGGCAGGGGGTACGCTATGTACTCTTCGATCTGCCCGACATGGATGCCGGTTTCGAACAGCGCTTCGGCGAGCTTGAACGTTTGGTCGCTGCATCGCCGAGTCCACACCTCGGCCTGATCGAGCAGACACGGGTCGCGGATCACGACGCATTGATGGCGATGCTGACACAGATCGTCGCAAACGGCGGCGAGGGGCTGATGCTACATCGCGCCCAAGCGGCCTATCGCGCTGGTCGCTCCGACGACCTGTTGAAGGTCAAGCCCTACCTGGAGGACGAGGCCAGCGTCGTCGCGCACCTGCCGGGCCGCGGCAAATATGAGCACATGTTGGGCTCTTTACTGGTGGAAACGGCCGACGGCAAGCGGTTCCGGATTGGCTCGGGCTTCAGCGACGCCGAGCGCGCCGACCCGCCGGCGATTGGCAGCATCGTCACGTTCAAATATCACGGTCGTACGAAAAACGGTCTGCCGCGGTTCGCAAGCTTCTTGCGCATCGCGGACCAGCCATAACCGATACCGGCTGCAAGCTGCTCACTCAGCTGTGGGAGCGATTTGCAATCGCGACGGCCCCCGCAGCGGCTGTCGGCGCGGCTCGATCGCGGCTGCAAGCCGCTCCCACATTCGAGACCCTGGTGGAACCAGAACTGATGGACGAGCTGCTCTACATCGAGGGGCTGACCAACGACCGATTGCGAGACGAGGCGGGGAATATCGCGCTGGTCGATCCCGAGGACCCTGTCTGCGGTCCCGGCTCGTCGCCCGTGATGGCCGCGTTCACGCATATCGGCGCGGA
>CAVOGV010000049.1:0-31496 GCA_963695445.1 uncultured Gammaproteobacteria bacterium
CTACAAGAGCGCGTTCGCAGGCGTCACCGACGACGGCAACAACCTGGTCCAGACCCAGGACGGCTGCGGCTTTACCGACGGCGTCAACGGCACCATCGTCGGCCAGGACCCGCTGCTGGGCGCCCTGCGCGACAACGGCGGACCGACCCGCACCCACGCCCTGCAGACGGGCAGCCCGGCCATCGACGCCGGCGACACCGACCTGACCACTGACCAGCGCGGTGAACCGCGCCCGGGCGGACCGGCGGACGACATCGGCGCCTTCGAGGAGGAGCAGCTCGGCACCATCACCGTCGTCAAGGAGAGCCCCGTGTGACGACACCACGGACTACCTCGTTCTACGCTGGACGGCGGCCAGCTCGGCGGCGCCCATCGTCTTCTTCGCTGGACACCAGCCTGGAGGATCTGGACAGTGATGGCCCAATGACTGGTACGGACAGTGCGCATTCCAACTGGAGCGCCGGCGACTACACGATAACCGAGGAAGTGCTCCCGTGCGACAGCGAATTGGGACCGGTCGCTATCGCCTGCGAGGACAACGCCGGCCCGATCGGCAACTTCACCGGTGCGACCGGCGGATATTGCTCTGGATGTCTACCAGGACATCACCTGCACCTTCACCAACGACACGATCTACCGGATCAGCGCGACCGTGGACGGCGTTGGTGGTTCCGTGAGTTGTTCGCCGGAGTTCGTCGGCAAGGGTGACAGCAGCACCTGCACCGCCCTGCCCATGCGGGTTACCGGGTGGCGCAATGGACCGGTGCGTGCGCGGAGCGGAGCAGCAGTGCACAGTGCTTCCTCCCCAAGATCGTCGAAGACCAGACCTCGACGGTTGTCTTTGAATCCACGGGCGTTGGTACCGATGACGATAATGATGGCGTGCCGAACGACGATGATCAGTGCGCGGGCACGCCTCCCGGGGCGGTCGTCGACCAGAATGGATGCTCCATCGAGCAACTCTGTGACTGCGAAGAGGCTCGCAACCACGGTCAGTACGTCTCCTGTGTCGCCCGCACCTCGATTGGATTCGTTCGGGCGGGGCTCATCGATGCGCTTGAGAGGGGCTGGATCATGGCCGAGGCAGCCCAGTCGCAGTGCGGAAAATAGCCGCAGCCAAGCGCTTTGGGTTTAGCGCGGTTCCGCTGACCCACTGCGCGGTGCGAAGGGCGCCAACGCGCCCTGGATGACCAGAGGTCGGTGCTCCACGCAAGCGGGAGCGCCGACTTCCAGTCGGCCCGCCGCCGCCAGGCGGCTCAAGACCCAGCACACTCCCTCCGTATCCCTGGTCTACGACAGGGTCAAGACCGCGGCATCCTGAAACACCAGATAACCAACTGAGCGCTGCCATGAGCGTTGCCTCCGTCGCCCGAGCGTCGTTTCACGGCGGCCTGAAGTCCCCAGCCCCAGGTGCCGACTGAAGTCGGCGAAGCCGGCAGCGCGCTGGTCGTGGGCAAACTGCATGTGGCGCAAGTGGTCATCATGCCGTTCTCCTGTCGCAGTCGCGATGCACGCCGGACCGCTTGTCAGAATTTTCCCGACGGGAAGATCCCGATACCGAACGGCGGGTGTGGTCGTTAAACTAGCCGTGTCTAATTAACTGATTGTCGATCGGTGTTCGCGCATGCGCCGTTTTCCGTTTGTCTCCATCCTCGCCGCCAGTCTCCTCGCCACGACCGTCCTCTCGGGCTGCGGTGGCGCTTCTACCACGAGCAGTGGGGGTGCGGGTCCGGTGCTGCCGGCAGTAAACACCGCCGCGGCAACGCAATTGCTCTCGCCGGACGAGACCTTGCAGACGGTGAGCTTCCCGGTTGTCGGCAGCACCAGCCTCGCCGGACGGGTGGAAGGCTACAAGACCGTCTCCTACGCCGTGCCCGTCGCCGCCGGCCAGATCCTGACCGTCGAGCTGAAGAGCGACAGCAGCAACGCCTACTTCAACATCCACGACGCCGCCGACAGCAGCGGCGCGGCGGTGTTCAACGGCAACTCCGGCGCCCGCGTCGCTCGGTTGACGGGGACGCAGGACGTCACCTATGTGATCCGGCCCTTCCAGCCGCGGGCCAGCGCCCGGCGCGGCGAGGCCTTCGATTACACCTTTTTGATCGATCGCCGCTGATCGCCGTCACCCCCCGCGAACATCGAATCCCGACGACGTCGACCCCACCGTCCAACGTCGCCGGGGCAACTTTGACCATCCTCATCAACTGGATCATTGCTATGAACCCGACCCGTCTCGTCCTCGTCACCGGCCTGCTCGCTACCGCGGCCGTGGCCCAGGCCGCCAGCCCGAGCTTCAACTGCGCCAAGGCCTCCAGCAGCGTCGAGAAGCTGATCTGCAACGATGCCGAGCTGGCGAACCTGGACAATAGCCTGTCCAGCCTCTACCACACGCTGATGAAGAACACGTCCGCCGCCGAGCAAAAACTGCTCAAGACCGAGCAACGCGGCTGGGTCAAGGGTCGCGACGACTGCTGGAAGAGCGACGATATGCGCGGCTGTGTGGTCAGCGAGTACCAGTACCGGATCAATCAACTGAAGGACCGCTGAGTCATCCAAACGCGCCTGAACTCCGTTTCCCGCGTGGGATTGCCGCTTGGGGCAGCCCCGGGGCCTTTGATCCGGCGCCTTTGCCGGCGCGATGCCATGCGAGTCGCGGACGATCGCGGATGGCATGGATCGTACATTTGCCGTCGGAATACCGGGAGCATGACAGAGCACAGCGAAACACCTGGTCAGCCGGACTACCTGGTCCAACTCGAGGCCGCTTACGGCGGGCCGAGCCAGCAGGGCTTCGGCAGTGCCGTGTTTTTCGAGACCTTGGCCGATACGGACGACCTGACGCAAGCGTCGCTGTCGAAGTACCAGACGTTCGTCGGCAAGCTCTGGGAGCGCTACGGGGAACAGGCATGGATGGGGCCTTGGCGCGCCGTCTATGCGCGCAAGGCCGGCGCGACGCCAGACATCGTCGCCGAGCTGCGGGCCATCGCCGACAGCGACGCGCGGCGGTCCGTGCCGATGCTCCTCGACGATATCGACGGTGCTGAGGCGGCCAGAGCCGCGTTGTCCGCTGCGTTCGACGACCCGGCGGTGACCGAGCTGCGCGTCTTCAACCTGGGCGACGGCGAGGCGATGTCCGGGCTATTGATCGCCGGTCGGCGCGGCGCCAGCGGCGAGACCACGTTCCTCGTCTTCCTGATGGACTGACGGACTGATGGGACTGACACCGCTCGGCGGCATGCTCCTATTCGCGCTGGTGGTCTACCTGACCGCCTGCGACCGGCGCGTCAGCGATTGCGAACCCATCGGCGCGCTCGCGAGCAACGGCTTTGCCCGGGCGGCCGACGCGCCGCCTGGTGACAGCGTACGGGAGGTGTGTGTCTGGGGTTACGTCGATCGCGGCAATCTCTATGGCGACCCGACCGTGCGACGGTTGTTGGGCGACTGGTGGAGCGGTCCGGCACCCAGCGCGGACACCTGGCGCTTCGACCTGCTGGGACAGCCGGACGACGCGCCGGGGCGAGGCGTAGCGGTGCATGTGCCGAACGACAGCGGCCGCGACGCCCTGCTGCGCGGATT
This sequence comes from uncultured Gammaproteobacteria bacterium, assembly GCA_963695445.1. Taxonomy (GTDB): domain Bacteria; phylum Pseudomonadota; class Gammaproteobacteria; order Chromatiales; family Chromatiaceae; genus Thiohalocapsa. Next base: position 3,577 of record CAVOGV010000049.1, read on the forward strand.
TGCGGCGGACGCTGATGCCGGTCGCACCACGCGGGTCTGCGCGCGCGGCCAACTCGTCGGCACACCCGCGCCGACCAACCTGCGCACGCTGACGCTCCTGTCGCTGCGTGCTGGATCGTCGGGTGACATCTGGTTGGCAAGCGGCAGCGGAATGGCGGCTTGCGGTCGATGACCATTGGCGTGGTCGCGGCCTGTGGGAAGGAGCTAAAGCCCCGTGCCACCGCATCCGCGGGCGCGTCGGGCACTATTTATCACATCCATCGTGAAGACAATCCAAATGAACAATATCATCCGATTCGCCGTCATCGCCGCCGCCGCTCTCGCCTTGACCGCCTGCGCCACCGACGGCTACGACTCGGGCTCCGGCAGCAGTGACCTGCGCGAGGCCAGCGGCAACGCCGAGATCGCCTGCACGAGCGCGGTCAACGCCAATTATGGCGGAAAGGTGGCCAGCGTGAGGGTGACCAGCTCCGAGATGTCTCGCAGGCGAACTCGATGGTGATGGTGAAGGCCAGTGGGGTGCGGGGCGGCACGACGACGAGCAATGGAAATGCCTCGTGTCGAACGACGGCAATGTCGAGGAACTGACCGTCGTCGATCAGCTAGATCCGACTTAAGGAGATCCCCGACAGACATCCGTCTTGAGCTTGGTGTAATTTCCGATGTCTGATGTGCGCGGCCTTGCTGTGCTTGGCCGAGCGGCGCAAGACGGGCACCGAACGAATCCGAACGCATCAGTCGATTCGGTTACGACGGCGAAGCTCGGGCCGTACCGTCTTATTGCGCTTCGTTCATATCCTTTATGGAGGATCTGTGTCATGCAAACGAAAGACGAATATCTGGCGCAGCTGAAGGCGCAGCTCGATGAGTGGGCATCCGACCTCGACCATCTGCGCGATAAGGCGGCGGATGCGTCGGATGACGTGCGCGAGACGGTCGACCAGCAGATCGCCGAGTTGAAGGCAAAGTGGGACGACGGCGCCGCCCGCCGCCAGGAGATCCTGGATACCGCCGACGACCATTGGGAAGATTTCAAGGACGAGGCGGAGGAGAAATGGGCGGAGCTGAAGGTCGGGGTCGCGGACTCCATCGACCGGATCAAATCCCTATTCAGCTGAGGTTCAGCTGACCCCATGGACGGGCGACCCGCGCCTGCCCCTTGGGCGCGGCGTCTCTCGGAGGGCGCATGGGGCCTCATCAGGGAACGGCCTGGCCCCGATTCGCCGCCACCAACTTGTTGACATGATCACCTGGGTACCGTGCACCTTTGAAGCAGCCGAGACATCCAATCGGGTGGTATCGGCGCGCTGCCAACGGGCACGGCCTCTAACCACACCGGAGGACCGCATGGGACTGTTCAGTTTTGCGAAAAGCATTGGTAAGAGCCTGTTTGGCAAAGAGGCCGAGGCCAGCGAAAAGATCAAAGAAGAGATCGAACGCGGACAATCCGGGGATCGACGGGCTGAACGTCAGCTACGAGGACGGCGTGGTCTCGCTCAGCGGCAACGCCGCCAGCCAGGAGGCGCTGGAGAAGGCCGTGTTGATGGCCGGCAACGTCAAAGGCGTGGCGGAGGTCAAGGCCGATCAGGTGACGGCCCCGCCAGCGACCGCGGAGGTGGAGTTCTACGTGATCCAGAAGGGCGACACCCTGTCCGCCATTGCCAAGCAGTTCTACGGCGATGCCAACGCCTACCCACGCGTCTTCGAGGCCAACCGCGAGGTCATCAAAGACGCCGACCTGATCTTCCCTGGCCAAACGATCCGCATTCCTCGATCAGCTGACTAGGCAGCGGGCGCACCTTGGTGCTCGCCTCGGGCCGGGCCTCGCCGTTACCGCGGCGGCCCGATGCGGGCTGCCGCATTGGTCTTGTCCCGCAACGTGCCCCCAATGAGACTGACACGCTCACCGACAACGCGACGAACCCCGATGTTCAAGACCTTTTCTTGGCTCCTGCTGTTGTGCCTCGGCGCGCATCACCTGCCGGCCACCGCCGAGGCCGACGGCCCCGACTTCTACCGTGTCACCGGCGTGGCAGCGGACGATGTGCTGAATATCCGCGCCGAGCCGAGCCCGCATGCGACCGAGGTCGGCAGCATCCCGCCGAATGCGGACTGCGTGCGCAACCTCGGCTGCCAGGGAGGGCTGACATTTCAGGAATTCCAGACGCTGAATCCGGCCGAACAGGCCGAGCGTCTGAAGCAAAACCCGCGCTGGTGCCGTATCGAGTACCAGGGCGTCACGGGCTGGGTAGCCGGGCGCTACCTGGCCGAGGGCGGCTGTCAGCAATAGCCGACGGCCAACGATTGATCTTTTTGTCCCCTTGCGGGACGCCAACCCACCGGAGGTTCCCATGGACTTGACTAGCTTGTTGATCTTCTTGGCCATTGGCGCGGTTGCCGGCTGGCTCGCGGGTGTCTTGATGAAGGGCGGCGGCTTCGGCCTGCTCGGTGATATCGTCATCGGCATCATCGGGGCGGTTATTGGCGGCTTCACGTTCGGGCTGCTGGGCCTTCAGGCCGGTGGCCTGATCGGCTCGATCGTCACCGCGACGGTCGGCGCGGTGCTGCTGCTGTTTGTGATTCGGCTGATCAAGAAGGCATGAGCATGACCGGCGCACGGTTACGTTTGCTGATGGTGCTGTTGCTGTGCGCGACGGCCGAAGCCCTGCTGGCGACGCCGTTTTGGGGCGCAACCCAGTCGTCGCCAGCCGACACGCCGCTTGATGCGCTCGCGCCCGGCGAGTTTATTTGGGAGGGCGGCTTGGAGCATGACGGGCCGGTGGTTGTCGTCGTCAGCCTGCCGGAGCAGATGGCCTACGTGTACCGCGACGGGGTGCGTGTAGGGGTGTCGACGGTCAGTACCGGGAAATCCGGGCATGGCACGCCGACGGGGGTGTTCACCATCCTGAACAAGGACAAGAACCATCATTCGGCTACCTATGGCAACGCGCCGATGCCCTATTCGGAGCGGCTGACCTGGGACGGCGTTGCCTTGCACGCCGGCGGGCTGCCCGGTTATCCGTCGTCGCACGGCTGCGTGCATCTGCCGAGCGCATTTGCAGAGCGTTTGTTCGGCATCACGAACAAGGGCACGACCGTGGTGATCGCCGATGAGACGACGGCACCCCGCGATGTGGTGCATCCGGCGGTGTTGGCGCCGGTGGATGCACTCACCGGCGCGCCGCAGCCCGAGCACTCGCTGGGCTTCACCGAGGGATGGCGGTTGGAGCCCGAGCTTGCCCCCTTTGGTCCGTTGACCTTGGTCGTCAGCGGCGCCGACGCGCGGGCCATCCTGATGCGAGACGGCGTCGAGATCGGTCGCGCCAAGGTCCGGATACGCGACAGCGGCACTCCGCTCGGCACCCATGCCTACACCATGCTCGGCAGCACCGACGCGGGGCACAGCCGCTGGAGTGCGATCGGGCTGCCACGCCATGCCGGTGAGCCGACATCGACCCCGGATCAAGACCCGCTCGCGCGCATCGACGCGCCGCGCGGGTTCAGCACCGGGCTGGCGGCCCTGCTGGAGCCGGGCACCACGATCCTGGTCACGGATGCGCCGGTGTTGGAGCATACGACCGGCCCCCGACTCGACGTGATCGCCACCGGCCCGGCCCTGGTGGAGGACGCGTCGGCGAGCACGCAACCGATGCCTGGAGCGCCCGACCCGGACCTGTCCGATGACTTGCGTCGGCCGCCTCCGTCGAGTCCGTTCATCAATTGAATGTAAGCGGCTTGCATCGAGCGCTGATGCGATGATCGCACGCATCCTGATTGGGCTCTACCTGGCCTTCGGCGTGTTCGCAGTCGCGGTAGTGATCATCGATCCTAGCGATGATCCGCTGTCCGCGGTCTTTCTGGCCATGGCAGCCATGCCCTGGACCCTCGCCTTGAGCTGGCTGGTGGAACGGGTCGGCGAACTGCCGGTGTGGCTGAACCTGACGCTACTGTGCGTCGGCGTGCTCATCAATGCGGCGGTGTTGTACGGCGTCGCCAGCCTGTTTCATCGACGGCGCGCCACCTGAGTCGACTTGCAGACCCTGCCCGATCGGGTTACCGGCATCATCGCGGACTTGAGAGGAGCAATCCTCCGAGTTCCCGCACGCGGCACAAGATCGCATCGCGGACCCGGTCCTCCTGCCGGACGCGTTGGACGAGCGCGGCCAGTGGATGGACGGCTGGGAGACGCGACACAGCTCCGAAGCTCTCACTATCGACCGGCTCGGGTTTGAGACAGCGACCCGGCGCCCGCATCCTGACCACTTGCCTGAGTTAAATGCTCAGTTTTTGCCGGCCGCCGCACGCGTCGGCGTAGAGGTGGTTTGATGACAGCGACAGAGACAACGCCCGGCGCCCCGCTGCAGGCGCTGGAGAACAGCTATTTGGGCCTGCCGCCGGCGTTTTACGCCCGGATCGAGCCGACGCCGGTGGCCGCGCCGCGATTGCTGCGTCTCAATCGGGCGTTGGCGGCGCAGCTCGGCCTCGACCCCGATGCCCTCGCCAGCGAGGCCGGTGTCGCCATGCTCGCCGGCAACCAGCTGCCGGCGGGGGCCGAGCCGCTGGCAATGGCCTACGCCGGTCACCAGTTCGGCCATTTCGTGCCCAGCCTCGGCGACGGCCGCGCGATCCTGCTCGGCGAGCGCATCGACCGCGACGGCCGGCGCCGCGACATCCAGCTCAAGGGCGCCGGACGCACGCCGTTCTCGCGCTCGGGAGACGGCCGCGCGGTGCTCGGCCCGGTGTTGCGCGAGTACGTCCTCGGCGAGGCCATGGCCGGGCTCGGCATCCCGACCACGCGGGCGCTGGCCATGGTCGCGAGCGGCGAGGAGGTCTTTCGCGAGGCCATCGAACAGGGCGCGGTCCTCACCCGGGTCGCGGCCAGCCACGTGCGCGTCGGCACCTTTGAGTATTTTGCCCGCCGCGGCGACGTCGAGGCCGTGCGCCAGCTCGCCGACTATGTGATTCAGCGCCACTATCCGGAATGCCAGGAGGCGGAAAGCCCCTACCAGGCACTACTCGCGGCGATCTCCAGCCGCCAGGGGGAACTGATCGCGCGCTGGATGCTGGTCGGCTTCATCCACGGCGTCATGAATACCGACAACATGGCCATCTCCGGCGAGACCATCGACTACGGCCCCTGCGCCTTCATCGACGGTTATCACCCCGGCACGGTCTACAGCTCCATCGACCGCGGCGGTCGCTATGCCTACAACCAGCAACCCAGCATCGGCCTGTGGAATTTGGCCCAGCTCGCCAATTGCCTGCTGCCGCTGCTCGGCGACGACGGCGAGCTGGCGATGCAGCGCGCACGCGACGCGCTCGACAGCTACGGACAGCGCTTCGAGGCCTGCTACGCCGGCGGTCTGCGCGCCAAGATCGGGCTGACCGACGCCCATGACGGCGACGACGAACTGGTGCAGGACCTACTCGGACGCATGGCCGAGCACAATGCCGACTTCACCAACAGCTTTCGCCTGCTGTGCGACCTGAAGCGCGATGACCCGAGCTTTGATCAACCGCTGCGTCTGCTGTTCTCGGAGCCGAGCGCATTCGACGCCTGGGCCGAGCGATGGCGCGCCCGGCTGGCCGAACAGCCCGAGCACCGACGCCGAGCGGCGCGCCGCGATGCGCGCCGTCAACCCGGCCTACATCCCGCGCAACCATCGGGTACAGCAGGCCATCGACGCCGCCACGCGGGAGCAGGACCTGAGCCCGCTGGACGACCTGCTCCGGGTCGTCTCCGAACCCTTCGAAGACCATGACGACTTGGCCGAGTACCGCTTGCCGCCGCGGCCGGAAGAGGTGGTCCAACGCACCTTCTGCGGCACCTGAAACACCACGCCAAACGAACGCGACTATATCGACACGGCATGGGATGCCGATAAGTAGCGATCGGGGTCGGGGTCCGCCAGGATCGGCCGGCGTTCGACCGTTCAGGCGCCGTCGTCGGGGTCGATACCGAGTTCGCGCAGGCGCGCGGCTAGGCGTTCGGCGCGCAGGTGCTCCGCCTCGGCCCGCTCACGCTCCGTCTCAGCCAGCCGCTGAGCCTGGTCGGCACGCTCCCGCTCGGCCAGTGCACTCTCCGGTGGCGTGGGCACCAACTCGCCGTCGGCGTCGAAGTAGCGCAGCACGCCATCGGTGACGCCGAGGTGAAGCTCAAGCACCTCGCTCCAGCGCAGGCCGCCGGCGGACGGAGGAATGGGTTCGTAGCGCCGATGGCTACCGAGGCGTAACCCCTCGAACTCACCGTGCACGGGGTCGAACCAGAAATACTCCGGCGTGCGAAAGATGTTTTGGTAATGCTGACGCTTATCGCCGCGATCGATGGTCGCCGTGGACTCGGATAGCAGTTCGACGATCAGGTCAGGATAGCGTCCGCCTTCTTCCCAGACGACCCAAGATCGTCGCGGTTCCGGGGAGACGCCACGCACCACGAAAAAGTCCGGGCCCAGAAAGCGGCGGCGGCGCAGTTCGTCATGATCGAAGTAGATCGACAGGTTGGCGCCAAGAAAGTAGTCGCGGCGCTCGCGCCAATACCAATCCAGCGTCGTCTCGAGCAGGACCAGTTGGCGCTGATGCAGGGTGGTCTCCATCTGTGGCTCATCGCTATTCAGGGCGTGGCCATCGGGCATGCGCTCGGCGAACGCCCTCGCTGTCTCCGGATCGGGAGTTGGGGCGGGGGTTGGGACAGCGTCTGCGGTCATGGTGGCATCACCAGTCGGAGACAAAAAACTCAATCTGGAAAGCGAGTTGTGGCCTCGATGCTAGCGGCTAAGGCCGTGGCTGGCAAGGTTGATTCGCGCTCTTTAGGTCTCCCGCGGCGCCGGCTTGAGCCAACCCCGGTATCGCTGCGGGATGCAGAGGAAAGAGCCAATGGGCAGACGGCCATTCACGGTGAGCAAGACGATCGTTTGCGCTCGCTCGCGGAAATCAGCACTCTATTGCGACCCCGCTTCGCTGCATGATCACAAGCAAAATTCCGCCAGCCCCCGATATTCCCGACCCCAATGTATCCCAATCCGGATCAGGCGCCAGTACGCGCCTGACTATGCCCGCCATGCGATCCAAAAATCGATCCCAACGCACCACGACGCCAGGCCTTTCGCGGACCGCTGGTGCACTTTCTCGCCGATCCCGGTGCAGCGGCGGCCACCGAGTTGGCGCCGGATGCGGTGGCCTACTTCACAGACGGGCTGCTGTTGGTGGAGAACGGCCTGGTGTCGGCGGCGGGCGCCGCGCGGGACTTGTCGCCTCGCCTGGATGGCAGTTGGGAGCTGACCGCCTATCCCGACAAGCTGATCCTGCCCGGTTTCGTCGACTGCCATATCCACTATCCGCAGACGGATATGATCGCGGCCCACGGCGAACAGCTGTTGCAATGGCTGGAGCGCTACACCTTTCCGGTCGAGGCGCGTTTCGCGGACGCCGCCCATGCCGCGGAGGTTGCGGAGGTGTTCCTCGACGAGCTGCTGCGCAACGGCACCACCACGGCGCTGGTGCTCGCGACGGTGCATCCGCAGTCCGTCGATGCCTTCTTTCGCGCCGCCGCTGCCCGCCGGCTGCGCATGATCGCCGGCAAGGTGCTGATGGATCGCAATGCACCGGACGTCCTCCTCGACACGCCAGAGTCCGGCTACGCGGACAGCCGCGCGCTGATCGAGCGTTGGCAGGGCGTCGGCCGGCTGGACTACGCCATCACGCCGCGCTTCGCCGCCGACCTCGAGCGAGGCCCAGCTGGAGCAGGCGGGTAAGCTCGCCGCGGAATATCCCGAGGCCTACGTGCACACCCATGTGGCCGAAAACCGCAACGAGGTCGCCTGGGTCGCGGAGCTGTTCCCGTGGAGCCGCAGTTACCTGGACGTCTACGACCGCTTCGGCCTGCTGCGCGAGCGCGCCGTCTATGCCCATTGTCTGCACCTGGACGCCGATGACCGGCGTCGCATGGCCGACTCCGGCGCCGCCATGGCGTTTTGCCCCACGTCCAACCTGTTCCTTGGCAGCGGCCTGTTCGACCTGGCTGCGGCGGATGCGGCGGGAGTGCGCGTCGGGGTCGCGACCGATGTCGGCGCCGGCACCAGCTTCGGCCTGCTGCAGACCCTGGGCGACGCCTACAAGGTGCTGCAGCTCAATGGCCAGTCCCTGCAGCCGCTGCGCGCCTTCTACCTCGCCACGCTCGGCGGAGCGCGGGCGCTCTATCTGGATGACCGCATCGGCAACTTCAGCCCCGGCAAGGAGGCCGACTTCGTCGTGCTAGATCCGGCCGCGACGCCACTGATGGCCCGCCGCATGCAGAGCGTGCAGGACCTTGCCGAGCAGCTGTTCGTGCTGATGACGCTGGGCGACGACCGCGCGGTGGCGGCCACCTATGTGCTGGGCGAACTCCTGCATCGGCGCTGAGTCGTCTGACGCGAGGGCCCCCTGCGCGCCCGAATGAACGCGACGGCCGCCAACATCTACGTCGTCTATCGCTCGTCCCCCGACGGGGGTCGGGAGCCGGTCTCGTCAGGCGGACTGGCGTCGCGTTTCGCCGGGCTCAGCCTGGTGCTGGGTTTGCTCGTCGTCTGAGTGCGATCCGGCCTGGACGACTTGTGCTGCCAGAAGAACAGCCAGATGACGAAGCCGATGAAGGCGACGAATTCGATCATGGGCGATGGGGTTCTGTCGCATAGCGGGCACCTCGTGATGTAGCCAAATGGACCCTGTTGACGAGATGAGGGAGGCGTCGCCTCGCCAACAGGAGCAAGCGCATGCGGTACTGACGAATCCCCATTGTGCGTCAGCATGCAAGTGGCAAGCTCGGGTCCTTCGATCCCTGCACGTTTTGGATGAGACAGGCGGGCCTGGATCGCGAATGAAGCTCAGCCTCGATCTAGTCGGTCCGCCGATGACGCGAGAGCAATGAGTCGGGCGCGGTCGAGCTTGCCCGAGGCGAGCAAGGGCAGTTCCGCGCAGCGGACAAAGCGGCGCGGGCGTTCGGCGCTGGGCAGGCTGGCTCGGCACCAGCCCTCGAACTCGGCCGGTGCCGCGTTGCCGCTGTAACAGGCGGCCAGGGTGCGCCCCCAGACCGGATGCGGCACGCCGACCACGGCAACGGCATCAACCCCCGGCGCCCTGGCGAGCCGATCTTCGACGGCGGCGGGAAGCACATTGACGCCGCCAATCACGAGCACATCGTCGGCCCGCCCGAGCACGTGCAGCGCACCGTCGGCGTCGACACAGCCGAGATCGGACGTGACCAGCCAGCCGTCGCGCAGACCATCGCCGGGGCGGCGTGCCGGGTTCGCGTAGCCCGCCATCAGCATCGGCCCACGCAGGCGCAGCGCGCGCGGCGGCTCGCCGCAGCGGGCGCAGTCCAGTTCGACGCCGGCCAGCACCGGCCCGACCCGGGTCGGCATCGTATCCGCAGCGACATACGGTGCGGTGGCGATCTGGGAGCAGGTCTCGGACATGCCATAGGTGACGTAGAGCGGCCAGCCGGCATCGACGGCGCGACGCGCCAGTGCCGAATGCAGCGCCTGACCGCCGAGCAGCAGCACCCGCAGCGACGGCGGCGGCCCGACGCCGGCATCGAGCAGTCGCGCCAGCATGGGCGGCACCAGCGACAGGTGCGTGACCGTGCCGCGCGCCAGATCCGCCGCGACCGCCGTCGCATCGAATCCATCGGCCAGCCCGGTTTGCAGGCGCAGCGTCGCGCCGGCCAGGGCGCACCGATAGCCGATGGCGAGGCCACCCACATGCTGTAACGGCAGGCAGCAGAGCCATTCGTCATCCGGCCCGAGCCCGAGGCAACGGTTGATCAGCGCGCAGGAGGCGAGCACGGCGGCCTGCGTCAGCATCACCGCCTTCGGCTTGCCACCACTGCCGCTGGTCTGGATCAGCACGGCAAGCGATTGATCCAGCGGGTGGATTCCGGCGCTGATGTCCTCACCGGCGGGCACCAAGCTGCCGCCGCCGGGCCCGGGCAGCCAGCGCCATTCAGCGCCAACCTGATGGATCAGCGCCGACAGCGTTGACCGGGCAGCCCCGGCCGCACCGGCAGCAGCGCCGCGCCGATGCGCGCCAGCGCATGTTGCAGCACGATCAGGTCCAGCCCCGGCTCGGCGTCACACACCACCACCTGTCCGGCAGCAAGGCCCAGCCCGCGCAGCGATCTGGCACGCCCCTCGGCCAGACCGGCGAGTTCGGCGTAGGACCAGCAGTGCTCGCCGATGCGCAGCGCCGGCTCCGCGCCCGTGTGCCAGGGGGCGGCCGCGAACTCAGGCGATTGAGGCGCTGACTGATCAGGCGTTCGATTGGGCGCGGCAGGGTCGGTCACGGTTGCTCTTCATCAGTTCACGGAATCACGTGATGGTGGTATGGTCGCCCGTCGCCAGCCCAGTGGTCCGCGGCAGGCCAGGATAATCGGCCACGCCGGTCGCGTTGCTACCCCGAAGTCTGCGCTGGCGCAATGAAACCCCCGGTTCGGCTTGACCTTGCAAACGTAAGGGCGATAGCTTCGCCGTTTGCCTGTGCAGCGCGTTGTGCGCGCACGCGTCGAGCGGGTGTCTCGGGCACGACAGCACGGCCTGGGGGCCACCGCCCCGGATGCAGGCATCCGACGTAGTCATCACGACATCACCGCTTCCCGACAGGAATCTCTGAATATGCAGGTCGCATTCCCATTCTCCGCCATTGTCGCCCAAGACGAGATGAAGCTCGCGATCCTGATCGCGGCGACGGACCAAAGTATCGGCGGCGTGCTGGTGTTTGGTGACCGCGGCACGGGCAAGTCCACCGCCATCCGCGCCCTCGCGGCGCTGCTGCCGAGCATGCGCGTGGTCGAGAACTGCGTCTACAACTGCGACCCGGACGCCGCCGAGGCGGCCCTGTGCGAGTCCTGCCGCGAACAAAAGGCACGCACCGGCAAGCTCAAGGTCCGCAAGGGCAGTGTGCCGGTGGTGGACCTGCCGTTGGGGGCCACCGAAGACCGCGTCATCGGCGCGCTCGACCTCGAAAGCGCGCTGACCCGTGGCGAAAAGCGCTTCGAGCCCGGCCTGCTCGCCCGCGCCCACCGCGGCTTCCTGTACATCGACGAGGCCAACCTGCTGGAAGACCATCTGGTCGACGCGCTGCTGGACGTCGCCGCCTCCGGCGAGAACGTGGTCGAGCGCGAGGGCCTGAGCGTGCGCCACCCGGCGCGCTTCGTGCTGGTGGGCAGCGGCAACCCGGAGGAAGGCGAGCTGCGTCCGCAGTTGCTCGATCGCTTCGGCCTGTCGGTCGAGGTCACGACGCCACAGGACCTCAAGAGCCGCATGCAAGTGGTTCGGCTGCGCGACGAGTTCGAGCGCGACCGCGGCGCGTTCATCGACAAATGGAAGCGCAAGGATGCCAAGGTCCGGCGTCAGATCCAGTCGGCGAAGGAGAAACTGCCGACCGTCGAGGTACCGGACGCGACGCTGCAGCGCGCCACCGAACTCTGCATGAAGCTCGGCACCGACGGCCTCCGCGGCGAGCTGACACTGATTCGCGCCGCCCGCGCCTTTGCCGCACTCGAGGGCGACGATACGGTCGGCGACAAGCACCTGAAGAAGGTCGCGCCGCCGGCCCTGCGTCACCGTCTGCGCCGCAACGTGCTCGACGATGCCGGCTCGACCACCCGCGTCGAGCGGGCGATCGAAGAGCTATTCGGCACGGAGTCGGCCGGCGCATGATCGACGGCGACGGCGGCAACACCGCCTCCTCCGCTGCCGGGCCAGATTCGGCCCAGGCGCTAATCGGCCGGATCAGGCCCCGCCGCAGCCACCGGACCAGCCGCAGATGTCGCGCTGGGACGATGCCTGCCAGGCCGCGGCCCTGTTCGCCATCGATCCGATCGGCAGCGGCGGTATCGCCGTGCGCGCCCTGCCCGGTCCGGTCCGCGACCTGTGGCTGGAGCTGGCGCGCGAGCTGCTGCCGGCGGACAAACCGTTTCGACGCATCCCGCTGCACATCGCCGACGGGCGCCTGCTGGGCGGCCTGGACCTGTCGGCGACGCTGCGCGCTGGCCGGCCCGTCGCCGAGCGCGGCCTGCTGGCGGAGGCGGACGGCGGTGTCGTGCTGCTGGCCATGGCCGAGCGCGTCGCCCGCTCCACCGCGGCGCATCTCAGCGCGGCGCTCGACACCCAGGAGATCCTGGTCGAGCGCGACGGCATCACCGCGCGCACGCCCAGCCGCTTCGGCGTCATCGCGCTGGACGAGGGTGCCAACGACGAGGAGCAGTTGCCGCATACCCTGGTCGATCGCTTCGGGATCTTGCTGGATCTGAACGACGTTGGCTGGCGCGATGCGCTGCCCCCTGATTACGCGCCGGAAGAGATCCTCAGCGCCCGCGAGCGCCTGGCCGCGATCGAGATCGGCGAACCGATGATGGAGGCCATCTGCGGCACCGCGTTGGCGCTTGGGGTCGACTCCCTGCGCGCATCGCTGGCGGCGCTGCGCGTCGCCCGTGCCGCCGCCGCGCTGGCCGAGCACGATGAGGTGACGGTGGAAGACGTCAGCATCGCCGCCCGGTTGGTGCTCGCACCGCGCGCCACCCGCTTGCCGATGCCGGAGCAGCCGGACGACCAGCCACCGCCGGAAGAGCCCCCACCGCCGGAAGAGAACCAGGACGACAACCAAGACAACCAAAGCCCCGAGCAGGAGATCGACAAGCCGCTGGAAGACGTGGTGCTGGAGTCCGCCGAGGCCGCCATCCCGTCCAACCTGCTCGCCATGCTGCAGATGGGCGCGCTGCGCAGCCGCAGCCGCACCAGCGGCAAGTCCGGTGCCAGCCAGAGCGGCTCCCTGCGCGGTCGGCCCGCCGGCACCCGCCGCGGCGAGCCCGGCGCCGGCGCCAAGCTCAGCATCATCGAGACCCTGCGCGCGGCGGCGCCCTGGCAGCGGCTGCGCCGTGCCGAGCGTGAGAGCGCCGGCCAGGTGAGCGACATCCTGGTCGAGGTCCGCCACGACGACTTCCGCGTCACCCGCTACAAGCAACGCTCGGAGACCACCACCATCTTCGTCGTCGACGCCTCCGGCTCCGCCGCGCTGCATCGCCTGGCGGAGGCCAAGGGCGCCGTCGAACTGCTGCTGGCGGATTGCTACGTGCGCCGCGACCGGGTCGCGATGATCGCCTTCCGCGGCCCCGGCGCGGAGCTGCTGCTGCCGCCGACACGCTCGCTGGTGCGCGCCAAGCGCGGCCTGGCCGGACTGCCCGGCGGCGGCGGTACGCCGCTGGCCTGCGGCATCGACGCCGCGGTGGATCTGGCCGACGGCGTGCAGCGCCGCGGCGGCACGCCGGTGGTGGTGATGCTCACCGATGGGCGTGCCAACGTCACCCGCGACGGCATCGGCGGCCGAGCAAAGGCCACCGAAGATGCCATCTCCTCCGCCCGCGCCTTCCGCGTCGCCGAGCTCAAGGCCCTGGTGGTCGACATGTCGCCCCGCCCCCGTCCCGACGCCGAAAAGCTCGCCCGCGAAATGGGGGCGGTCTACCTGCCGCTGCCCCATGCCAATGCGGCGGCCTTGTCGAGCGCCGTGCAGGCGGTATCGTAGGGGGAAGTGGCGAGTGACGAGGGGCAAGGGGCGAGAAAGCTCACGCACACGTCCTGCGCCCGCACCCTAGAGACTCGATCCTAGCCACTCGAAACTTAGACAGATGACCTCCGCCCGCGTGCTCAAGGACAAACTGGTCTGGGACCGCGATGGCCTCGGCTGGCCGAACCGCGACAAGAGCCAGTTCGTCGATGCCGGCGGCCTGCGCTGGCACGTGCAGACAGCGGGCAGCGGCCCGGTGATGCTGCTGATCCATGGCACCGCGGCGGCCACCCACTCCTGGGGCGGACTGCTGCCGCTGCTGGCGGCGCGCTACACCATCGTCGCACCAGACCTGCCCGGCCACGGCTTCACCGCGACACCGGCACCGAAAGAACTGTGCCTGCCCTGCATGGCAGCCGGCGTCGGCGCGCTGCTGCGAAAACTCGAGCTTCGGCCCGACATCGTCGTCGGCCACTCCGCCGGCGCCGCCATCCTCGCGCGCATGTGCCTCGACCATCTGATCGAGCCGCGCCTGCTCATCAGTCTTGAGCGGCGCACTGCTGCCGCTGCGGGGCTTCGCCGGCAAGTGGTTCTCGCCCGCCGCCAAGCTCATGGCGCGCAATTCGTTCTTGCCCCGCTTCGTTGCCAACGGCGCCAAAAAAGACCCCCAGGGCGTGCAGCGTCTCGCCGACGGGACCGGCTCGTCACTGACGCCGGAAGGCGTGGCCTTCTACCGCCTGCTCATCTCCAGCCCCGGCCACCTCGCCGCCGCGCTGAACATGATGGCCAACTGGGACCTAGAGCCCCTGCGGGACGAACTGCCTCATCTAGAACCCGAACTGCTACTGATCGCCTTCGCCAACGACAAAACGGTACCGCCAGCGGAAGCGGAACGCGTCAAGGCGTTGATGCCAAGCGCACGCATCCGCGTCGTCGGCGGCTACGGCCACCTGGCCCACGAGGAAGACCCCGAGCGCATCGCCGAACTGATCTTTGACGCGATCGCACAACTGCCCGCGGGCGCCCCGCCAGAAGCCAGGCGAGCCGCTCCATGACCGGGTCCGACTCCATCGCCGAGTTTCCGCACCGCCTCACCGGCGAGTAGGCGCCGCCAGTGGCTCCGGTTGTTGGGCATCAGGCTCACCGAGCTGTTTACTGACAGCGGCTGCCGCTCGAGGAGCGCCTGCGCGGTCTTACCCCGCAGGAGCGAAAGAGGCTCAAGGAGCTATTGAACCAGTCGGACGGCTAGCGAAGCTGCCCCTCTCGCCGCCGCTTGTGTGAAAGTGTCGGTGACAGTGTACGTAGCCCACCTCGTCGACGTGGCAAGTGTCGAATATCTACTCGATTGCGGACCCAAACCAGCGGAGCGCCAGCGTCGGCAATGGCCGACAGTTGTCTGAACGCCACCGGCCACGGAGACAGCAACCGACCCATAGCGGAAGCAAACGCCTTGCCAGCGACACGTATGGTTTTCGCCACTCGCGACTGATTTCTCTATCCGTGCATCATCAAGGTTTCACTATTTTGGACGACCGTTGAGTCTCAGGAACCGCCCGGCGCCCCCCACCGACAGCTTAACGTCGCTGCTAGTGGTACCCATGAGATTCATTTTGACGCAGGCAGGAGGCAGGTTTCCCTACCGGTCGGCACACATCAGGTGCGGCTGGCAGCTGAACGAGCCGCAACTGCGCATCAGGTGCGATCCGCTAACACCGGATGGCGGGAGTCGGCAACGAGGCCATCCGCCGATGGGGAACCGCTATCGCGTTCCGGGCTACGCGGGCTCGTGAAGATCAAGCCTACGTGCGATTCTGTCCAAGCGTTGATCGATGTGGTCCATGCGTTGATGCGCGACGGCGTTGTCGCCGTGCAGTCCCGCGACCTGAGTCTCCAACGAGGATAGCTGCAGCTTCACGGTGCCAAGGTCCTCGACCATCTGATCGACTCGGCCACGAATGTGTCGGAGATGATCGAGGATGAGGTTTTCCACGTTTTCTGTCATGTTCACGCTCCGCAGTATCAGCATCGCAGTATATCCAATGGCCTCTAGCCGTAAACCCCTACACATATCGCGTAGGGCGGATGCCCGATAGGGCGATCCGCCATTGCGACCGTCGCCGTGCAAGGGTCGATTCGAGACAGCCGATTGGCTCGTCCCCGCGCCGAGGTGGCGCAACCGCTATCGCGGTCCGCCCGCGGGCTTTACACGGGTTCGTTATCCGGATTACGCACTGAATTTAATTGGCTTTAATTGAGCCTGGCTCCTTTCGCTCCGTTGCGGCCAGGGGCTCGTATGCGACAGGGCCGGCTTCCCGTTAGCCTAGCCGTCAGCGGCAGTAATGAGCGTTTAGCGGTCGCTCGCGCCGAACGGCTGAGTGTCCGCGCTTGGCCAACTGCGGAGTCTAGGGTCAGATGGGATGATCCAGGGGCGGCTGTCCCGCAGGCGCCGACGACTGCGGTGGGGAATTCAAAGGGGTCAACGCGAGTTACGCCGACGAAACTCTGTGGCCCAAGGTGAGCGACAACACCTAAGTAGCTCGCGCGGAGCCCCGGTGATCGCTCCGGACACTTTGGCCACCGAGCGCGTACTTTGACCGGCTTGTCCCGACAGGCAGCATCAATTCCGCTCCCAGTCGTCCTCGCCGGAATCCTCGACGTCGCCGTCGTTGTTCTCGTCCCAGAACCGCTGCCCGATGTGATTGATCTGAAGCATGCCGTCAGCGGCCTGCGCGCCGCTACTGATGGGCGTTGCCTGAATCAAGAAACGATCGGCGGTGACGGTGCCAGAAAAGGCGATGCTGTAATGGTCCAAATGGTCGTCGGCTGCACTGATGTCGGGGGCCTCGCCGGCGCCGGAACTGCAATCCATATCCGTCCCCGGGTTGTAGCACCCCGTTTCCGTATAGATGCGCTCCATGAACTGGGCCAGTGCCATCAGTTCCGCCTGCATCTCCGCGCGACGGGCCTTGGCGATCTGGTTGGTGTAGCTCGGATAGGCGATCGCGGCGAGGATACCGACAATGGCAACTGTTACCAGCACCTCGATCAGGGTGAAACCTGATCGACTTGGACGCGTGCGCACACAAAACACGGTTTTCGCGGCGCTGCGGGCGCATCGACGGGCCTTGGCGCCACGCGGCCCCTGATCATTCGTCAGCCTTCTTGCTTGCATGGGCACTACGCTCAATACAGACGCCTCATCTCGCGGGGTGGCATCGCGCCATGAACGCTAGCGTAACTGCAGCCAATTGCGCCAACCAAGCGCGGTCGATTCCCGCAGGCGAATCAGATCCCCCTCCGAATCAGACACAATTTGCTGCACGGTGCCGTCGCCTAGGCCAATCTGCGTCGGGGCCGAGTAGATGCCGGTGCCACCATCGGCGAGTGCGCGGATACTGCTGCCGGCCATCGCGGGACTATTGTCAGCCATCTTCAGTAGATCGTTGGTGTCGAAATCACCGTCCAGATTGTAGTCGAAGGGTGTCACCGACAACCGAGAACCATCGTTGGCATCCAGCGTGTTGATCCAGCTCGTCCCGCCCGAGCTGCAGCAGTCTTCCGGAATCATCGAGACAAAGACGACCCGATTCCCGCTGACATCGGGCGAGACAACGACACGCTCACCGTCGGGATCTGCCGTTCGCCAACACCAGGTCGATGAACCAGCCTCGATAGCCGTTCTCGGACCAGTCGATGGGGTGATCGGTGCTGGTTCGGCCGAGGCTGGCCAGCCCACCGTCGGGATCGTTGATGCGGACCTCTGCCTGGAACTGCTGCGCGAGCAGGTCACCGCCCGCTCGGCTAGGCGGATCGAAGCCACCGACATCGGCCGCGAAGACAAGACCGTTGTCGTCCCAGATCCCATAGAAACTCTGCACCTGGATGTCGGACTTGTCTGCGGCATTCAGGTACTGCCCGGTGCCGAATAGCACCATCGTGCCAACGCCGGACGCATGCCGCTTGGCCACCACCTTTGAGGTGATGGGCTGGGGATTGCCGGTATCGTCGACGGCTTGGAACAGCAATACCGGGGGATTGTTTGTGTCGACCAGATCAAAGCGCCACAGATTCCCGAACAGATCGCCGGCATAGGCAAAATCCGCGATCAGGTCGCCATCGGCGTCGACGGCGGTACTGGGTCCGAGGGCATTGGTTCGGCCCTGCTCATCGTCAGCACAGTCGCTGCCGTCGGCTGGCGCTTCACCGGCCACCCGCGGGTCTTGGCAGAAGCCACGCCCGGTGTCCATCTTCGCGCGGATGCGTTCCGCGTTCGCGCCGCCCATATTCAGCACGTAGAGCACGGCGTTGCCGGTCTGGCTGACGGTGCAGTTGGTGCCGAGGGCGGCATCGTCGGTGCAATGGCCGGCAACCTCGCCAACCTCGTTGGTGTTGTTGTAGCCATTGCTCACCAGCGTGACCCAGATGGGCTCGACGTCGTCCGCCAGATTGTCGTCGATGCGCACGATGACCGGCGCCGATCGGCTGTAGCCCATGTCCCGGCCATCCAACGCACCGTCGTCTTGCGTCAATTGCCGGAACGGTCGTTGAACTCCCACAGGGGTAGATCAGCCGGATTGCGTTGGCTGATCGCGCTGGGATTGGTGATGTTCAACGCAAAGACGCCCTGAGCACCGAGCCCGAAGCTGCCGACCAGCACGGTCTTCCAGCCCGCGTTGCCCTGACTGTCGGTGAATTTTGCGTCCGCGGAGACAAGCGGGCCATCGACGAAGGCGCGTTTCGGGATCAGGTTGCCATAGTCTGGATCGGTCAAGTCGGACAGTCTGGCGTAGACACTCTCGGGCACGTATGCAAATAGCTCGAACGCCGTCGACGGCCTTGAGCGCATGCAGCATGCCATCATTGGCGCCGACGTAGACGACCTCGGTCCGAGCTTGAGCGACGCGGAATTCTTGAACGCCCGATAGTCCGGCTGGTTGAAGACGCCTCGCGGGGGACCGACCACCACCGGATTGCTGCCGATGATGTCTCCGAGCCAGTGTCCGTCGCGCTGGCGAAAACCGTCCTCGTCAGCCGTCTCGCCGCTGTCGTCCCCGCGCAAGTAGTCGATGCGTGCCTTCCGCGAGCGTGACCTGCTCCGGATAGTCGGAGGCCAGATCGACGCCGGCGTTGCAGAAGGCGAGGTCGCCGCTCCAGACGTCGCCGGTATCCGCGCCGCAGCCGAGCAAACCGAGTTGCTGGTCGCGTGACAGCTGGTCGAAACTGTTCGCGGCGAAGGGCAATGGCGCACCGGCGCCCAGGGTAATGATTTCGCGGTCGTTCGCCGACATCGCCCGCGGCGCGGTCCAGTAAGTCGAGTCACCGGTCTGGCACAAGGCGCCCAGGGGCCTGGTCGCGCATGGAGGCTGGCCCAACCCGACGGAAAACTGATAGGCGCGCACCTCTCCGCGCCATTGCGCCGTGTCGACAAGGGTCTGGAACAGGAGGGAGCCGGAGTCGAGCTGGGCCGTGTTGGTGGCGACGGATGCGTTGGACGCCTCCGCATCCGCCGCGGCGGAGACGACGTCGAGCACATCAGCGAAGGAGCGAATGAGTTCATCCGGGGCCGACGCGCTGAAATAACGGCCGCGGCCGTTCAAGGCCGCGTGGTAGAGATCGTCGACCTTTGCCGCCGCGGGGATCTGGTCTGCTAGCCAGGAATTCCCGCTCGCACCGACCCCGGAGAACGGGCCGACGACCCCATATGCATCGATCGCAACATCGTCGGGGAAGCCGTCGATGCCGACGCTCCTGTGCTCGCCGCTGGTGATGGGGTAGGTGCCGAACGGGCTGCGATCGGACGGGGTCACCGCCCCGCCGACACCGAGGCTGACCCCGAAAAAGCTGAGGTGTTGCCAGGTCGCGGGGTCGTTGCGTGGGTTCCAGAAGTTGGCGGCACTATCGGCTTCGGCCGCGTCGTCCCAAGACTCGAGAATGGGAGGCACTTGATTGTTGCGTTCATTGTCATCGAGATCACGCCGCCAATAATAGAACACCACGTCGGAGAGCATGGCCGCATTGGCATCGCTGTAGACCTGAGTCGATTCGGTATTTGGCACATAGGCCGAAACACCGTAGCGGTTTTCCGGCAGTTCGGCAGCAACGCCATCCTGATTCGGCGCGAGACTGATCCAACAATCGTTACCCCCGCCAGCGCAGGGCCAGGATGGAGGACGCTCCCCGCCTCCAGCGCCGTCGCTCCACACATCCTCCCAGACACCGCTCGTCAACATAATGTGAACGTTATTTCGGCACTTCACGCCACAGCTATTGCGGAGAAAGCCGGTGGGATCATCACGATGGCTACCAATATCGTCAGCACGCGCCAACTCGCTGGCGACGAACTCGCCCGCGCGAATATGGGAGCCCTGTAAATTCGTGTCGGCGGCACCGTCGCTGGTCAGTGCGAACATCCATTCGAAAAAGCGTGCCTTATTTTCCGCGAAGGGGTTGAAGCGCGGGCCATCTTCGTCGGTGTCGAGCCAATCGAAGGCAACCGTACCCGGCCAAAGCTCGTCATTGTGACGCATGTCTTGGAAGGTCAGGCGCACGCCCGGGTCAAGGGTATGCATCACGCGCGACAACGCCGTCTTGGTCATCAGAAGACGACTGCGATGATAGACGAACCAGTTGGCGAAATTACGTCGCGCCGCGGCGGCACCATCGAGTCCGATGGCGGCATTATTCCGCGGCGTGCAGTCGACACCGGGAATGCGATTAACAAAGCTCAGGCCGGACGGATTGGGAGCACCAGAGGTCGGAGAAAGGTCGTCGCAGCGACCGACATCAACGTCGTTCTCGCTGCCAACGACGATCTTGGTAAAGCACCCGGACGGGCTATCGCGATCAGGGCCAGATAAGAAGATCTTCGCCGCAGCGCCTGCAAACGGCCCACTGTGGGCTGGTCTGGGGCGGCGGAAAAGGTGCATCGTTGCACTCCACATCGGTCTTTTGAGTTGTATCCGTCGAATAATAGTTTGCTCCATCCCAAAGGTAATAGAATGCGGCCCCCGATGGCGGACCCTCATTGAAATAACCGATGCTGTCGATGCAGCCCGCCGAGACCTCACGATCGTCCTTGATGACTCGGTATTGTTCGGACAAATTGATCGGGTCGGGTGCACAGCAGTCCACACCAAGATAGGGGAACTGATCGGCAGCTGAGAATTCGGCATGGCCAAGGGACGTGCCATCGGCGGCCAGACCGGGGACATAGGTCTTCCAGGGATCGTAATAGATGCGGTTGACGTCAGGAGACGCGAACGGCTCGATGGACAAGGCATCCGCAACGTCGTCCGGCATGTAGGCACGTCCCATGCTGGACGAATTGTCGATCGTCAGCACAAGGTTCGGGGCGACGCCCGCGAGCAGGAACGGTGGCACCTCCGTTAGATCGATGTCGGCACCACCGACATCGCCCGACGCAAACAACGCGGGCAACACACAGATCACTGTGGCAACACAGCGAAGGAACCGACCGCGCAAAGGGTTGTGCCCGCTTGCTAGAAACCGTCGATGACTGGACATGGCGGATCTCGCTAAAGTTGGAACACCTTCGCCACCGTGGATTGCACGATCGCGCGGGCATTGGCCGATCCGCCAAAACCGATCGCGGTGACGGTGTAGTAGTGCACACCGGCGCCGCGGGCGGCGGCTTCCGCGTCCAGTGGCGGCACGTAGCGCACCTCGATGTAGATGCGGGGCTGTCCAACCAGGCCGGGCAGGTCGCCGGCATTTCCCAGCTCGCCAACGACCTCCTGATAGGTCGATCCCTCACTGACACGCGCGAGGTCGCCTTGCCAGTTGTCCAACACACTGGCAAGGCTGGCACAGGCGCCATTCTGCGCATCTGCGTTCGCTGCGTTGACCGTGCACGCAGGCCAGACATGCTCGGAACCGCTGCTGTCGGCGTTGGGCGGCGCGGTCTGATTCTCGATATAGGCCAGGCCTGCTTGCAACGCGGCCTCGGCGGCCTGCAACGCGGCATGGTTCTGGCGCAGGTTACCGGCCATCCGCTCCTGCATCACGGTGGTGCTCATACCGGTGATGCCGAGCATCGTGATAACCAACAGCACAACCAGACCCAGGATCAGCACGGCGCCCGACGCGGCGTTCCGTCTGCCGGCGCGTCGCGGGAACCGACGGTCGATAGAGACGAGTCGCCGCAGATCCCTAACACCTATCCGCAAGACTGGACTGGCCCTGGTGATTAACGACAGGCCCGCGCGCAGCGCTGGGTGGGACGGAGAGGCCGGGGTCAGGTCCAACACAGTTAGCGACCGATCGTCCAGGGGGTGCTGGCGCGCATCGCGACATTGATGAGGAAGCGTTGATAGCGCCGGCTGTCGGCGGGCAGGCCTTTGCCCAGTGTGTCGTCCGCGATCGTGCCGTTGCCGATGTTGGGTGGCCAGTCGACGCTAGCCGGGACCACGGCCTGACTGACAACACCGCGCTGCTCGGTGGCGAGCAGCAACTCCACCGATGCGGAGCGCACGCGGGACCAGCCGTTGTTTCCGCTGACCCAAGCAGCGGTGTGCACGGTGCCGGTGTCATGGGCGTGATACGCGGTACCGTCAGAAAGCACGCCGCTAAAGGTCAGGCGCATGTCGGCGACGTCGGTGACCAAGGCCTGACTGTCGCCATCTTCCACGCTCCAGAGGCAGAGTGACGGTCGATATCGGTCGAAATCGTCGCCGCCGTCGCTGACTCGGCAGCGACCGACGCCGGCGCCAGTCTGGATACGTCGGTTGTTGGTGTCGACGCAGCAGACATAGTACACGTCGTAGGAGAATGGGTACACAGTAGCACGATGGACCGGCTGGGCCATTTGCCGGGTCGCGCTGGCCGCGGCCCAGTTGTAGGCGCGACTGAGTGTGTCGGCGGCATTGACGACGCTCCCATCGGCGTCGGTTGCGCTGTGAGCGATGCTCGAATCGTTGGCGCCGCGCTCTTCCGGGCCGCTGATCTCGAACAGATCGGCGCTGACGCAGTCGGTGATCAAGGCGAGGCGACCGACGTTGGCAAGCGCCGACGGCATGGCGTCCAGGTTGAGATCGCCGGTACCTTCGAAGCCGCCGTTGTCGCCGATGGCACCGGCCAGGGTGCCCTCCACACCGACGCCATGATCGTCGACACCCCAGGTGACCAACACATCGCCACGCAACCAGCGCGCCGCGATGTTGTCGGCCGCGGCGTCAGGGAGGTCCTCGTAGCTGGCCGCCGCGGCGAGATCGTCGGCGTTGTCGTATCCAAGCGCGCGATCCATACCCAAGAAATGGCGATCAGTCTTCCAGTTTGCGTGACCACAGTTGCCACCGGCCGTGTCGAGCAGTCGACAAGCTTTCACCGTGAACTGGCCCTCGCTCTCCGCCATCGCAATACTGCGACAGCCCAGGGAGCGATTGCCGCGTAGGTTGCGGGCCGAAATCTGCATCGCGATACGGGCGCTCTCCTGCAGCCTGGCGAACTGGTCTTCGCGAACGTAGACGGATTTGGTGTCGATGAGTAGATCGATAAGTCCGATCATGAGGATGCCGCCGATGGAGATCGCCACCATCATTTCCACCAACGAGAAACCCGCGAGCCGCCGCCGGGAGTAGAGGGCGTAAAGGGGCTCTTGCCTCGATGGATGCCGATCGAACGCCAGCGTTTCCGCCGACCAATCACGCACCGCCATCGCCCTGCGATGAACTGCTGCCCGAGACGCGCCCGTGGTCCGCATTCTTGGGAGCAATCTCATTAGCCTAGCGAGGCGATGCCTCACGCCGACGAGCGTACGGTGCTGCGGCGCGGCTAGGCCTTTGCGTTGCTTCGAGCGGGCCAAGCACCGAGGGCCAAGGGCCGCTGTACAGCACGATCGCGCAGTCTCGGCCACAGGCCCTCGGCGCTCGGCCCTTGGTCCTGCAAGCGCGTTGTCGCTGCAAGACTTGACGCATCGGCAAACATTGGACGCCGTTGAACGATCGAGTCTCATTGAGGCAGCCTGGTGCAGACGCTGAAGACCGTCTCCCCGACTGCGCGACCGCCCTGGGCCAGTGCGACATCGTCACCGTGCGCGTCATCCCAGCGGACGATGACCTGGCAGTTGCCGGCAAGACATGCGTTGTCGGAGTCCGCGCAATTGACTTCGCCAAGGGGCTTGCCTTCCGGCGGGCGCAGGCTCAGCCTTCCGACCTCGTCTGCCCAGTTGTCGAAGGCACCGGAACCGCTGTCCGCACCAGCCTCGAAATGCTTGCCGCTAAAGGAGGCAGGGTCCGCACGCATACGATCGATCAGGTCGTACGCCGCAAGCGTAGCCTGGGTGCGCAGGTAGGCGCTGTGATTGCTGCGCATCGACGCCAGCTGGAGACCGACAACGCCAAGCAGCCCGACGGACATAATGATGATCGTGACCAACACCTCCACCAGCGTAAAGCCATGCTGGCGACTCCGTTGTCCTCCGTTTCGCATCGGCCCCAGCCCCCTCGCGCATGTCTTTCGGTGATCGTCTGGCCGGACATATCGGCCCCAGTGCCCTTCGCCTCAGACCGACGAATCATGGTCGGCGCTGGTGGGGGCACACTGATACTTATCGTTGTCGTTGTCGTACTTCGGCTCGTAATCGAATGTGCGCATGAGGCCGTTGATGCGACGCGTTGAGGCGCGGCAAAGTCTCGATGGCCGGCGGAAGTTTCGATTACGACAACGACAACGACAACCAGAAACTTACTGCGTCTAGCGCGGCGATGCCTCAAGCCGAGGTCTCCCGCTTTGCTGAACGCTAACGGACACTAGGCAGCTCTGCTGGCGAGCGCCGACGGGCGTTCGCCTTGGCGCGACCAGCGGGAAGGATACACGGGATATGGCTGGGCCGCACACCCGGAGTGGCGTCTTGCCCGGCGCATGCCGTGGTGGACAGTTTCGGAGGAGCGATGCCAATACGGATCGCGTTCGACGACTTGGCCGCGCCACAGCGTTGCGCTGACGGCGCGGCTAGGGAGAGGAGACGCCGCGTTGCGCGACGGGCCTGTTACTCGTCCGGATGCGGCTCCTTCAGCGTGACAAGCTCTTCGGCGCTGACTGGATGGATCGCGATGGTGTTGTCGAAGTCGGCCTTGGTGGCGCCAAGCTTCACGGCGACCGCGAAGCCCTGGAGCATTTCGTCGACGCCGTCGCCAACCATGTGGATGCCAACCACGCGCTCGTCGTCACCGACGCAGACCAGTTTCATCGCGGTGCGCGGTCCGTGGCGGTTCAACGCGTAGCGCATGGGTTGAAACTGGGTCTGGTAGATCGTCACCTGTTGTCCGCTATCGCGGGCCTGGGCCTCTGTCAGACCAACACTGCCGACCGGCGGATGCGCGAACACCACGGTGGGAATGTTCTGGTAATCGACGCGGCGTTCGGGCTGATCGTTGAACAGCCGGTCGGCAAGTCGACGCCCAGCAGCAATGGCGACCGGTGTCAAAGGTGCCCGGCCGGTGATGTCGCCGAGGGCATAAACGCCGGTCGCGGTGGTGTTCTGGAAGGCGTCGGTGGGCACGATGCCATTGGGTAACACCTCGACGCCCGCGGCCGCGAGATTCAAGTCAGCGGTATTGGCGGCGCGGCCGACGGCCCAGAGCACGGTATCGAAGCCGGTGAGGGCGTTGCCATCCGCGGCAATCACCGCAATGCCGTCGGCCTGACGTTCCAGCGATGCGACCGCGAATGGCAGATGCATGGCGATGCCATCCTGGGCCATGTTGTGGGCAACCGTTTCGCTGACGATGGGATCGAAGGTCTCAAGCACGCGGCCCTCGAGTGCCACCACGGTCACATCCGATCCAAGCGCCCGCAGCACGCCGGCGAGTTCCACGCCAATATAGCCGCCGCCGACCACACAGACCCGCTTTGGCTGCTCTTCCAGCTGGAAGAACCCGTCGGAAGTGATGCCGAGTTCGGCGCCGGGCACACGCGGCACGATCGGCCTGCCACCAGTGGCAATGGCGATGTGATCGGCGCTGTAGTGCTTGCCAGCGACGTCGACGGTATGCGCATCGACGAAGCGGGCTCGCCCTTGAATACGGGTAATCCCTTCGCCGGCCACATAGCCGTTCCAGTAGTCGAGGATGCCGTCGATGAAGCCCTGTCGACCAGCCACCAAGGTCTTCCAGTCAACGCCCTGAAGGTCAGCCAGTACGCCGAAGTCGCGGGCGTCGCGCGCGTTTTGAGCCAGGTTGGCGGCATACCACATGACCTTTTTCGGCACGCAACCAACGTTGACACAGGTGCCGCCGAGCTTGTCAGACTCGATGATGGCGACACGTTTGCCATATCCAGCAGCCTTTTCCGCCACCGCGAGGCCGCCGCTGCCGCCACCGATGGCGATGAGATCGAAATGATTGTCCATCTTGTCTACTCCGAACGGATCGAGCGAGTAACGGAGGTGATGAGGCATCCTTGCCTCACGTCTGACCCGACGGCCTCGCCGCGGGGCACCATCCCAGCAGTAATCAGCCGTTGCGACGGCCCAACCAACCCTCGAGATCGTCCGACCCGCCGATCTTCTCACCATCGACGAAGACCTGCGGCACGCTGGTGGCACCGGCAACGGCACGCAGCGTCAGATCGGTGTAATCGCGGTTCAACAGCAGCTCTTCGTAGCCGATTCCGGCGTCTTGCAACATGGCCTTGGCCTTGGCGCAGAACGGGCAGCCGGGACGGGTGAACACGGTCACGTTCAGCGGCTTCGGTGCATTCGGCGCGATGTAGGCGAGCATGGTATCGGCGTCGGACTGGCCGAAGGGGTCGCCCTCGACCTCTGGCTCCAGGAACATTTTCTCGATGACGCCATCTTTGACCAGCATCGAGTAGCGCCAGGAGCGCTTGCCAAAGCCGAGGTCGTCCTTGTCCACTAGCAGGCCCATACCCTCAGTAAAGTCGCCGTTTCCGTCTGGAATAAAGCGGATGTTGAACGCCTTCTCGGCCTCCTGCCACGCGTTCATGACGAAGGTGTCGTTCACCGACATGCAGACGATGTCGTCAACGCCATTGGCCTTGAACACGTCCGCGAGCTGGTTGAAGCGAGGCACGTGCGTCGAGGAGCAGGTCGGCGTGAAGGCGCCTGGCAGCGAAAACACCACCACGGTCTTGCCTTTGAAGATGTCGTCGGTGGTGACGTCTACCCAGTCATGACCCTCGCGGGTGTGGAAGGTAACTTGCGGAACAGACTGGCCGGTCTTGTCTTGTAACATGGTCAAAAACTCCTACGGGTTTGGTGGAAAAATTGGTCGGGGTGCTTTGGAGGCTTGGCGCCTGTCCCTGACCGTGAGACCAAGGATGAGGCAAACGGATTGATATGCAAAATGGATTATTTTAATCGCATCGATCGTCAATCCCAATGATCGGCTGGTTCGCCCCGGCGATTCAAGATGCAGCGGTGCCGACGACCTCGACCGACGCGTGGCCGTGATCGGCATGCAGCTGGGCGATCGAACCAGCGTTGAGGATCAAGCCGAGCAGTGCGGCGGTGATGAGTGTCGAGGTGCGGATAGACATGGGACAATCTCCAAGAATTGCACGCGGTGGTTTGTGGACAAAATCTGGTCAAATGGGGTTTTTTCAATCTTCAAAGCATCGACAGCCGCCCTGAGCCCGACAACGACGGTGCACGGAGGCGCCCCGCGGATTCGGCAAACAGCTCACGTACCATTCCACCGGGCTGTCCGTCACCGATCGCATCGGGCAGATATGACCGAACGGAGCGTGCCGGTCGACAGCGCTGGGCCAGCAAAGACGGTCACCCGGTCCTTTTAACTGCGACTCGCAGACGACATCTTCCCCCCATCCATCTCCGTTCATTTTGTCCCCGCACGAACCCGCACGCCATGCAATCTGTCAAGAGCACCTGTTACGAATGCGACGCCAACTGCGCCATCGACGTCGACCTGGACGCCACCGGCGAACCCGTCAAGATCCACGGGCCCGACTGCCCGCGCTGCTACGTTCAGCTCGACCGGCGCAACCATCCCGATCGGTTGTTGTATCCGTTGCGCCGGAGCGGACCGCGCGGCAGCGGTGAGTTCGAGCGCATCTCCTGGGACGAGGCCCTGGACACCATCGCCGAGCGACTGGCGGCGACCCGTGCCGAACATGGCGCCCCGGCGGCTGCTTTCTTCGCCGGCTACACCAAGGAGGCTCGGCCGCAGTTGCAACGCCTGGCGCACGCCTTCGGCTCGCCGAATTACATGACCGAGAGCGGTTGCTGCTTTTCCGCAACCATGGTGGCCGAGAAGCTGACCTTTGGGTACAAGATCAAGACCACGTCTACGGTCGCCTCCAACACGACCCGCTGCCTGTTGGTCTGGTCGACCAACCCGCGCGGCTCGATACCGCCCTTCGACAGCCACCCCCTGGCCAATGCCAGACCA
>CAVOGV010000050.1:0-14985 GCA_963695445.1 uncultured Gammaproteobacteria bacterium
CCCGCTAGCCGACGCGGCCAGCACCATCAGTTGGTAGGGCTCCAGCATCAGCTCTTGCGTCGCGACGATGGTGCGGCCCGCGAACAGGTCGACCATGGTCTTGCGCATGCCCAGCTGGCGCAGCCGCCGCGCCTCGAGGCGTCTGCTCGTGCTCGCTGAAATTCGCCAACACGAAGACGCTGGATCGCCGTTGGTGCGCAGAAAGCCGAAGACGTGCTCGTTGCCGGTGTCGACGATCTCGGTCTCGCCGCGGGAGAAGGCCAGGTTCTGCTGGCGCAGCTGAATCAGCCGCAGCAGGCCCTGGTAGATGCGCCCGGGAACCGTCTCCGGGTCGCGGCGCTGCTCGGCGCGCTCCCAGTCGAAGGCGGCGCGGTGCAGCCAGCGGGAGTCGCCGACCTTCTCCGGATCCTGGTCGTAGCCGTAGTCGTTCAGCGTCGCGATCTCGTCGCCGAGGTAGATCAGCGGGATGCCGCCGATGGTGATGATGACGCCGTGAAGCAGCAGGATGCGGCGGATCGCGAGCTCGAACTCCTCCTCGTCGTTCTCCGCCAGCGCCTTCTCGACGCCGGCCAGCGACGCGCAGGTGCCGGAGACGCGGGCATCGCCCGTCACCGGGTCCTCCTGGAACGGCGCGCCGCGGGCGAAGCTGCCCTCGTGCTGGCCGGTGTAGAAGTGGGTGAGGAACCGGCGATGCTGGCCCGGGATCGAAGCCGACCGCGGCACATCGTCGTCGGAGAAGGCCCAGCCGATGTCGTCGTGGCAGCGCACGTAGTTGACCCAGGCGCAGCCGTCCGGAATCGCGAAACGCTCGCTGCATGGCGCGTAGCAGCACGCGAATGTCGCGCGTCGCCAGCGCATCCCACAGCAGCGCCATCAGCTGCGGGTTGTAGGAGAGCTGGCATTCGTCCTCGCTGATGTACTTGCGCACCTCGTCCGGGTGCACGATGGCTTCGGACTTGAACACCATGGCGGGCGCGGCGATGCTGACCAGGGCGTTGAACGCCTGGATGATCCAGTGCGCCTCGGGCAGATTCTGGCAGTTGGTGCCGAGCCGCTTCCAGACGAACGCCACCGCATCCAGGCGCAGGATCTCGACGCCCTGGTTGGCCAGGAACAGCATCTCCTCGAGCATCCGATTGAAGAGCTCGGGATTCTCGTAGTTCAGGTCCCACTGATAGTTGTGGAACGTGGTCCAGACCCACTTCTTGATGCCGGTGCGATAGGTGAAGGCGCCGGGATGCTCGTCGGGAAGACCTCGGGCATGGTCTTCTCGTATGCGTCCGGCAGCGTGCGGTCCGGAAACATCCGGTAGTAGTCCTGGTGGCGAGATCCCCGGCCAGGGCCGCCCGCGCCCATTCGTGCTCGTCGGAGGTGTGATTGAAGACGAAGTCCAGCGTCAGCGAGATGCCGTGGTGGCGCAGTTCGGTCGCCAGTTCCGCCAGCTCCTCCATGGTGCCGAGCTGTGGGTCGACCTCGCGATAGCTGCTGACCGCGTAGCCGCCGTCGTTGTCGCCGTCCGGGCTGCGAAACAGGGGCATCAGATGCAGGTAGGTGATGCCCAGCTCGGTGAGGTAGGGGATGCGCTCGCGCAGCCCGGCCAGGTCGCCCGCGAACAGGTCCACATAGCACATGGCGCCGACCATGCGGTTCGACTGGAACCAGTTCGGGTCCGCCTCGCGCATAGCGTCGAGCGCCTTCAGCTCCGGCGAGCGCGCGATCCACATCTCGGTGGCGGACGCAAGGATGCTCTCCAGGTGGAAGAAGAAATCGTAATGGCTGCCGTAGAGGCCGAACAGGTGCTCGAACAGGCGCGGGAAGTGGCGCTCCAGGCGTTCGACATAAGCAATCCATTCGACCTCATCCACGGCTCCACGAAAGCGCCGTTCAAGCCGCGGCAGCAGGCGATCCAGCGAATGCTGCGCCTGCTGCCGCACCCAGACGGCGTCCGTGAGTCCGGCTTTACTGGCCTGATCGATACGCGCGGGATTTACAGACACAATCGCTTATTCCTCCGCCTCGACCATGGCGCCGTTGCCGTCGCTGCCCTCGACCAAGATCAGCTTGCCCAGCGTCGGGTGCCGAACCGTCGTAAGTTTGAAGGTCGGGTACTGCTTCTCGGCAACGACCCTGCCTTCGTCTTTCAGGTCCGCGATGACCTGTGCCTCCGCGTCGATGATGCGCATGCGCTCTGCACCTCCAGTGGTCGGCGATTCAACAACGAGATCGGGCCGCTGCCCGCAAGGCTCATGGTGACTGATAAGTCGGGGCGCCTGCAACCACGGCGCTCGAAGCCCCCAGATGGTTGGGACAAATTTATTCACCCAAAGGCGGACGCCAAAAGGTAGGCACCCGAGGCAGGCGTCGGGCGAAAAAACTTTCGTCACGACTGGACGTGGACATCCCGGTTTCGCCACCCACGGCCTGCCCTCAATCGCTGAGGCCCAGACGCGCCCGTAGAGGGTGTCAACGACGATCAGAACGAGCGTCACCCGCCCCCGCCGCCATCCGCTCGATGACCACCCCCGCCAAGGTGAGCCCGAACAGCGCTGGCATATAACTGATGGTGCCGTTGACGGCGCGCGGTCGGCCGCGGCCGGTGGGTTCGGGCGGCAGTGGCGGGCGCGATGGCTCCGGCGACCAGACCGCAAGCACGCCACGCTCGTGACCGTAGCGTCGCAAGCGGCGGCGCACTTCCCGCGCCAGTGCGCAGCCTTCGCTGTCCATCAGGTCGCCGACGCGAATACGGGTCGGGTCCAGCTTGCCACCGGCGCCCATGCTGGCGGCTACCGGCACGCCGGCATCCAGTGCCGCGGCGATCAGTGCCACCTTGCTGCTAAGGCTGTCGATGGCATCGACCACCTGATCAAAACCGCCGCCATCGCCGCCCTGCTGCAGCAGCGACGGCAATTCGTCCGGCTCCAGAAAATGGTCGATCACGGTCAGCCGGCAGGTGGGGTTGATGTCGCGGATGCGCGCGGCCATGACGTCCGCCTTTTTCTGCTCGACGGTGCTGCGCAGCGCGCATAACTGGCGGTTGAGATTGGACGGCGCCACGCGGTCATGGTCGGCGATGGTGAGTGCGCCGATACCGGCGCGGGCTAGGGCCTCGGCGGCAAAGGAACCGACCCCGCCGAGACCGGCCAGCAGCACATGGGCATTCGCAAGCCGCTCGATTGCCGCATCCCCGAGCAGGATGCCGCTGCGTTCCCAGATTGGATTGTCGTGCCACACCATCAAAACAGTCCTATCAGTGCACGCCAGTCAATTCAGTCCGAGAACCGCGCGGGCATTTGCAGTGGTTTGGGCCGCGACCTGCTCCGGTGCTCCATCGCGCACCTGCGCCAGCGCGGCGAGCACCTCCGGCAGATATTCAGGGCTGTTGCGCTCGAAGCGATGAGACGCGACGGTCAGGTCCGGCGCGTCGGTCTCCAGCACGATCGCCTCGATGGGCAGTTCGCGGGCAAGCCGCCGCAGCCGGGACGAACGCTCGAAGGTCAGCATGCCGCCGAACCCCAACTTGAACCCCAGATCGAGATAGCGCCGTGCCTGTTCTAGGCTGCCGTTGAAGGCGTGCGCGATGCCACCGACCACATTCGCATCGCGCAGAAGTCGCAGCATGTCCTCGTGGGCCTTGCGCACATGCAGCAGCACCGGCAGACGCAGGTTGCGTGCAATAGCGAGTTGCGCCGCGCAGAGATCCCGCTGGCGGCCGGGGTCAAGAGCAGGGTCGTGAAAATCAAGCCCAATCTCTCCCACCGCCAACGGACGAAGCCCCGCCCGCGGCTCTTCCAGGGCCTGTTCCAATGCCGCCAGGTCTGCATCGCAATGTCGTTGCAAATAAACGGGATGCAGCCCCAGCGCTGGATACAGCCGCGGACTCAGGTCCGAATTATTGCCCTCGCACAGGCCCAGCAGCCCACCCCAGCCTGCGGCATCGATACCCGGAACGACGATGGCACTGACGCCGGCAGCCCGCGCCCTCGTCAGCACCTGCGCGCGGTCGGCGTCGAAGTCGGAAACATCGAGATGGCAGTGGGTGTCGATCAGCTGCAAGCTGCATGGCTCTCGGTGGGGCAAATGCCGAGGCTGCCTAAGGTTGCAAGTCGCCGGCTTTGAAGGCGGCATTAGCCAATGGGTGGGTCTGCCGGCGCGACCATTCGCGGCCGCGCCAACAGGCCCTCAGCGCATGTATATCCGTCGGCGAGCACCCGTTTGGTGCTCGCGTTGCGAAGTTGTCGTTGGCCCGGAGGGCGCCCTAAAGCACAGGCCCCCAGCCGGCGGCAATTAATTGGGTGCTTTCATCTCGGCCGCATCACCCTCGTCGATGGGATTCGTGTCGCCACCGATCATTCCCGCCTCTTCCTTGAGCATCTTCTCCGTTTTCTCCTGGGCCGCTGCGTTCGGATCCGGCGCCTTCAGCTGCGCGGAATCGCCGACCTCCATCGGCTCGTCACCCGAGACCATCGGGGTGGCTGGTTGCTCGGCAAACGCCGCGCCGGCCATCGACAATGCGAATACGGCGGCGGAGGTTACGAAGGTCTGCTTCAGGGTCATGGTGCTATGCTCCAAATATTGGTGAAATGTCGCTCGTCTCAGTGGGACGCGTGCCGCTGTTTGCAGCAGCGACGCGCACTCCAACACCATGTTGCGCTCAGCCCGCATATAACGTCAATACACGAGTTCCCTCTCACCGGGCGGCAACGCGGTTCGGCTCGGTTCCTCCTTGCTTCCGGAGCCTGAACCACTACCATGCGCGAAGTATCCAACAGCGCATCCATCGAGCACCCAGGCAGATGCACTCCCAGCGCTCTTTCGTCGCCGGCCTTTTCGCTTTGATCCTCAGCAGTATCTCATCGCCTTACCCGACGGCAAGCTGCAGGCGCTCGGCATCGCCTGGGACAGCCGTCCAACCGAGGACGGCGGTCAGCACTGGTTCCATTTCTACCCGGACGAGGCCGACATAGACGCCGCTAACCCGCTGCACTGGACCCCGGCTTGGTTCCCGCGTACGCAAACCTGGCGGATATCTATCGCGCCCTCGGCGCAGACACTGAAGGCGAGCAGACGCTAAAAGACGGGCTCAAGATCGCCCCTGAAAGCGCCGACCTCCATCATGCGCTGGGTTTGTTGTACATCCGCGGCAAACGGCCGGACGCCGCCCTCATCGAGTTAGCGCGCGCGGCAGATTTGGCCCCCGACAACAGCCGCTACGGCTATGTCTATGCCCTCAAGGAAACCGGTCACGTCAACGCAGCCCTCGGGGCCCTCGGCGCCGCGTACAAGCACACCCCCGCCGACCGCGACGTCCTGCTCGCCCTGGTGACGATGAACCGCGACGCCGGAAACCTCGACGACACGCGCAGCTATGCCCAGGCACTGCGCCTGCGCTATCCGGACGACCCCGAGATCGCCGCGCTATCGCATATGCTCTTGCAATGAGGCGATCGATGATGTGAGATTCCGACAGTCTCAGGGCCAGAGCACCAGAATTTCGCAACCTGTGCAAGCAGCTCGCACCTAACGTCGGACACAACGGCGTCAATTCCTGCGGCTGCTCGCTGCCGGCGACGACCGACGAGATGCCAATCAAGAGTTTTAATGCCTTCCTCGGCGCGTTGCTGGCGGTCATCTTGGTGCTCGCGGCCACCGCTGTCATTCACACCCGCCTGACCGCTCCGAGCCTAAACGAACTCGACGGAGAATGGCACCTGTCGCAACAAGTGACCTGGGGGCCTTTCAAGGAGTGGGTCTTCGAGTACGGACTGCGGCTGAGGGTGGTGGATGGCCGCCTGCGGGGCGAAGGAGAGACCATCCGCGTGAACGGCCGGCCACCGCGCCCGGACGAACGGACCACGCTACAGGTGGTCGACGGCATGCTGCGCGGTAATCGCGTCATCGCCTGGGTCTTCGAGCGCAACGGCGCTCGCGCCGGCCGCGGCGCGATGACATGGAAGATGGCCGAGCCCGGTCTGCTCGTCGGTCGCTGGCAGACGACCTTCTACAGCGGTACGGCGGTGTTGGCTCAAGCCCCTGACGTTGCCTCGGCGCCGCATCACGGCAGCGATCACGATTAATCGCTGTCCGAGTCGACCAGGATTGCGTTGCACCACCCCTTGCAACAGGTGGCCGGTACCGCCGTGGCCGCCCGTTGGCGCGGCGGACGCAAACGCCGTTGAGCTGGCGCATGGCCTTGAAGAAATTCGGGCTCGGCGCTAAGCGCTAGCCACCGCTGGCGAAAGCAGCGACATTGGCTGTGTCCCGAATCGACGCAGGAGCGCGGATTGGGTCTCGGCACTCCGACGGGTACCTTGTTTGAATTCCGCTCAGCCCTCCGCGTCCCGCTTATCGCGCAGGTAGTAGCGCTTACCGGGACCGTCCCCCACCAGACGTGCCTGCAGCTCAAACAGCTTGGTGGCCTTGATCAGGTCGCTGAGCTTGGCGTAGCCGTAGTTGCGCTGATCGAACTGCGGCGAGCGCTTGTTGACGGTGTTGCCAACACCTGAGAGTTCCGCCCAGCCGTCGACGTCGGCGGCATCCTCGACCGCCTTGCGCAACAGCGTGACCAGCTTGGCGTCGCTGCGCAGTTCCTTGGTGGCGAGGCGTTGCGGCGGTGCGGCCCCCGGCGCCTCGTCCTTGAGCAGTTCGGTGAAGATGAACTTGTCGCAGGCCGCGACGAAGGCCTCCGGCGTTTTCTGCTCGCCGAAGCCATAGACCTTGAGCCCGGACTCGCGGATGCGGGCGGCCAGCGGCGTGAAGTCGCTGTCGCTGGAGACCAGGCAGAAGCCGTCGTAGCGGCCGCTGTGCAACAGGTCCATGGCGTCGATGACCATGGCCGCGTCGGTGGCGTTCTTGCCCTTGGTGTAGGCGAACTGCTGGCGTGGCTGAATGGAGTGGCGCAGCAGCACGTCCTTCCAGCCCGCCAGATTCGGTCGGGTCCAGTCGCCGTAGATGCGTTTGACCTGGGCCGTGCCGTAGCTGGCCACCTCCTCCAGCAGGCCATCGATGACCGATGCCTGGGCGTTGTCGGCGTCGATCAGCAGCGCCAGGCGCCGGTCTTGTTCGTCGGTCATGTCCTCTCGTCCCTCCGTCGCCACGGCAGCCGCCGCGGGTGATTACCACATCAGATCGTCCGGCACCTTGTAGTCGGCATACTCATCGTCGACGTCGTTGCCAAGCTTGTTGTGCACCAGCACCATGGAGGCGTCGTGCGCGGCCACGCGCTCGGCGATCTCGGCCGGCACCAGGGCATAAAAATCGTCCTGACGCACGATAGCCAGCTTGCCGCCGACCAGCCCGGCCTGCTGTTCTGCATTGACGTACAGCCGCTTCAGCGCCTTGCCGTCGGTGAAGTTGTAGGCCAGATCGCCGCGGTCGCGACTGATGCGGTTGTCGCGGACCAGCTGCCACAGCGCCACCACCTCGGCCTTGCGCTTGGCCTCCTCATCGCGTTGGCGATTGAGCTCGCGGTCGCGCTCGCGCTTCTGGGCAGCGAGCCGAGCAGCCTCCTGCTGGCCGGCATCGGTTACCGCGCCGGCACGCTTCTGTTTGCGCTTCTTGCTCTGGGTCTGTTTGGCCTTCTGCTCGCTGACCAAGCCCGCCTTGAGCAGCTGATCCTGAAGCGAGTTACCCATGGCGTGATTCCTCCGGCCCAAGCCGTTGCAGCAGCGGTGTTCGATGATCGATGGCGATCGCTGCTTCAACCCGGCCGTCGCGGACCCGTCCGGGTTGTGTTAGCGGCGGATTGTAGCGCCGTTACGCGAACCGGGCACGGCTGCCGCTGTCCCTCGCCCGCCGGTGTCGGTAGAATCGCGCCGCAGCAGCCGGGCACGACACCGCGTCGGCAGCACTGTTTCCACCGCGGGCTCGAATGCCCCTGCGATCAACGCTACGGAGAACTCAATGAAGCAAATCCTCAGTTGCCTGCTCGTTCTGGGCCTGACCGGCGCGGGCGCCATGGACGCGTCCGCGCAGAGCATCGGCGTCGTCAGCATGGAACGCGTCCTGCAAGAGAGCGACAGCGGCAAGGCGGTACAGGCGCAATTGGAGGAGCGTTTCGGCGATAAACAGCAGGCATTCGCCGAACGCGAACGTGAGATCCGCCAGCTCCAGGCCGCGCTGGAGCGCGACAAACCGCTCATGAGCAAGGCGCAGGTCGAGAAAAAAGAGGCGGACATCAAGTCGCGCATCGAGGCCTTCGAGAAGGACTTCAACGCCGTACAGAAAGAGGTCATGGAGGCGCAGCAGCAAGAGGGACAGAAGCTGATCGAGCCTGCCCGTGAGGCCGTGAACGAGGTGGCGAAGCAAAAGAAGCTCGGCGCCGTATTCGAGGCCAGCCGCGCGGGACTCCTGTACCTTGGAGACAGCGCCGACATCACCGACGACGTGATCAAGGCCCTGAACGCGAAATAATCGCCGGTACCAGCCCGTGACACCCCGGTTTTTAGCCGGTTTCCTAACCTAGATCAGCAATCCGAAACGGCAACGGTTCCTGGGTTGATGAGCGCTGGTTTACAATTTTCAGTGGCGCTGTGCGGAATCGCGTTCGCACCTGGCACCACCGATTGAATCAAACGACCTATGCCTGCCGATTCGGCACCCACAGGGCAACGCCCCCGTTGCCATCGCTGTAGAGGATGAGAACCCGATGCTCGGAGAACAACACGATCTGATACACGAGTTTCCGGAGCTCGAGGGCAAGATTGCGGAAATGCGCGAGACCGACCCGCCATTTGCTGATCTGATGAACCATTACGACGATCTCGATGCCCGCGTGCGAAAGCTCGAGGAACTTGGGACGCCAGTCGCCGATGAAACGATCGAGGACCTGAAAAAGGAGCGCCTGCTGCTCAAAGACAAGCTGTACCAACTGCTGCGCGGTTGATCTAACCGCGCACGGTTCTACCTGCCCCTCCCGCGGGTCGGAGCACGTCACAACCCCACGCGCCGGCGGTTGACCGGCGCGCGATCAGCATTGCGCCAGTGCTGCGGGGCGTGCATTCGATTGACCGCTGCCACAACGACCTCACAACCGCCGGGCGCCTCCGCAAGCGAATCGCGCCAGGCCGAGCTGATCGATGCGCCCACACGCCAATTCCGCCGACCCGACGGGCGATCGCCCGCGTGGTCGACACTTCAAGCCGCTGCTGAGGCTGCTGCGCTTCACGCGGCCCTATCTCGGTCGACTAATGCTGGCGCTGCTCGCGCTGGTGGTCGCCGCGGGCGCATTGCTCGCGTTCGGGCAGGTGATACGCGCGGTTGTCGACTATGGCCTTGCCGACGGCTCGCCACACACGCTGGACCTGGCATTGCTTTTCTTTCTCGCCGTCGTGGCCGTGCTGTCTGTGGCCATCATGGCTCGCAGTTACCTGCTCAACTGGATCGGCGAGCGCGTCGTCGCCGACGTCCGCCGGGCCGTGTTCGAGCGCGCGCTGGCGCTGGACGTCGGCTTCTACGAGACCAACCGCACCGGTGAGATCATCTCTCGCCTCACCAGCGACACCGCGCTGTTGCAAGTGGTGGTGGGCTCGACCCTGGCGATGGGCCTGCGCACCGGCCTGCTGGCCGCAGGCGGCATCGTCATGCTCGCCGTCACCAGCCCGCGACTGACCGCCATGGTGCTGCTGGGTGTTCCCCTCGTCGTGCTGCCAACCTGGCTGCTCGGCTGGCGTGTGCGCCGCCTCTCGCGGCAGAGCCAGGATCGCATCGGCGACATCGGCGCCTACATCGACGAGACGCTGCACGCCATCCGCACCGTGCAGGCGTTCGGCCACGAATCCATCGATCGGTCCCGTTACGGCAGCCGGGTCGAAGAGGCCTTCAGCACCGCGATGCAGCGCTCATTGGCCAGCGCCATGATGAGCGGCTTCGTCACCCTGCTCACCTTCGGCGCCATCGGCACCGTGCTTTGGTTCGGCGGCAACGAGGTACTGAAGGGCAACCTCAGCGGGGGCGAGCTGTCCGCGTTCCTGTTCTACGCCGTGCTGGTGGCCGGCTCGGTGGGCTCGCTGAGCGAGATCATCGGCCAGTTGCTGCGCGGCGCTGGCGCCAGCGAGCGGCTGATGGAGTTACTGGTCACGGAGCCGGCGATCAATGCTCCGGCACGACCCGAGGCGTTGCCAGCGCGCGTCGCCGGCCGGGTGCAGGCGCGGGGGCTCGGCTTCAGTTATCCGGCGCGGCCTGGCATCCAGGCGCTCTCAGGCGTCGACCTCGACATCCAATCGGGCGAGCGTGTGGCCGTGGTAGGACCATCCGGCGCCGGCAAGTCGACGCTGTTCCATCTGTTGCTGCGCTTCTATGACCCACAGCAAGGCAGCCTGACCCTGGACGGCGTCGAGTTGCGGGCGCTCGACCCGGCCGAGCTGCGGCGGCACATCGCCGTGGTGCCGCAGGACCCGGTGATCTTCGGCGCCGACGCCTGGGAGAACATCCGCTACGGCCTGGAGAGCACCGACGACGAGGCCGTGCGCGCCGCCGCACGCGCAGCCCATGCGCACGACTTCATCGAGCGCCTGCCGCAGGGCTACGACACCTTCCTCGGCGAACGCGGCGTGCGCCTGTCCGGGGGTGAACGTCAGCGCATCGCGGTGGCCCGCGCCATCCTTCGGGACCCGGCCCTGCTACTGCTCGACGAGGCCACCAGCGCGCTCGATGCCGAAAGCGAGCGCTTGGTGCAAGACGCCCTGGAGCGCCTGATGCAGAACCGCACCAGCATCGTCATCGCCCACCGGCTAGCCACCGTGCGAGAGGCCGATCGCATCCTGGTGCTGGACCAGGGACACATCGTCGCTAGCGGACGCCACGACGAATTGCTGGCCCAGGGCGGGCTTTATGCGCGCCTTGCCGCGTTGCAGTTTCAGGATGTGGCCGTTGCCGAACCGGACTCCGGTCACGCGCTGCCAGGTCCGCCGACTTCAGTCGGCACATGGGGAGGCAGACTTAAGTCCGCCGTGAGTACAGCCAGGAGCGACTGAAGTCGCCCGCCCCAGGCGCCGGCTAAAGCCGGCATACCCAGGGCTGCTTGGGCTGCCGACGGGCGCGAGATCCCAAGACTATTCAGGCAAGGCCGAAACGACGATCACGACCGCCAGACGCAGGCCATTCGTCACTCCAAGTGCGCGACAATCGAGCGGGCGAGTTCTCCGATGCGTTGCTCGACGGCGCGGGGCCGAGTGCAGAGGAACGGGATAGTCTTTTCCCGGTCGTCGAAGATGCGCTGCTCCAGCACGAGTTGCTCCTGCAATTCCGCGAGGCGTTTGGCCGCCTCCGGGGAGGGATCTGACTCCAGCTCCACCAGCTCCGCCAAATGGGTATCCAGCACCCGCGCCCGCCGTTCCTGATCACGGGAATAGCGCAGGATGCCATCATTCAGCAGACGCCAGTCCGCGTTGAGGCGTTGCAGCACGCCCGCGAACAGCAGGGTGAGGCGCCGATCGCGTTCGGCCGCCGGCTGCGTCGCGGCGAATGACGCGATCAGCCTGTCCGACTCGGCCAGATCTGACCCGCGCGCAACCAGGCGCTGAACGAGGCCGGCGACCTCCGCGTCCGACTGCCACTGGTCCGATAGACCCTCGATGCTCGGCCCATCCCAGACCACCGCGGCGGACACCTCGGGGACCAACGCCTGATCGCAAGGCCAGTCTGGATTGCTGTCGTCCGCCGACACCGATGCAAGGCCCAGCAAAATGCTTAGGGCGAAGGCGGTCAGGGCGTCGGTCAGAAATGGCGGCCGATTGGTTGACTTCATGTTGTCGTCCAAGTGGTTGGTGTGACGAGGTGCTTTGCGCCGCACTATTTGCGTTGCATCAGGCCGCGGGCGGGGTCGTAGCCGAGGATTGCCGCGCCGAGAAAGATCGCCAAGGCGCCACAGACCCACCCCAGGGCAACCAGATTGACCTGACCATAGAGCGCGAAACGGATCAGTTCCACCGCGGACGTGAACGGGTTGTACTGGCAGATCTGGTACAGCACGACGCTGGAATCGCGGATACGCCACAACGGATACAGGGCCGAGGACGCGAAGAACATCGGAAAGATCACAAAGTTCATGACCCCCGCGAAGTTCTCCAGCTGGCGAATCAGCGACGACAGCAACAGCCCCAGCGCCCCCAGCATCAGGCTCGACAGCAGCAATGCCGGAAACGCCAAGAAATAGCCCGCAACCGGCGGGCGCACATCCCAGAACCAGGCGATGGCAAGGAACAGATACACCTGCAGAATCGCCACCAGCGCACCCGCAGCGAGCTTGCAGACCAGCAGGTACCAACGCGGGAACGGGCTGACCATCATCAGTCGCATGCTGCCCATCTCGCGGTCGTAGACCATCGACAGCGAGCTCTGCATGCCGCTGAATAACAGGATCATCGCCGCCAGGCCCGGCACGATGTATTCCTCGTAGAGGATGTAGGTCTGATAGGGCGGGATGATGGACACGCCGAGGACCGAGCGAAACCCAGCCGCAAAGATAAATAGCCAGACCAGCGGACGTACCAAAGCCCCTAGGAAGCGCTCGCGCTGGTGCAGGAAGCGCAGCGCCTCACGCCAGAAGATGCCGGCGAGACAACGGAGATATTGCGACCAGGTCACGCGTCATCCCCTTGGGTCAGTCGATTGAAGGCATCCTTGACGGTGCGCGTGCCGGTTTCCAGCAGCAGCGCATCGACACTGCCCTGAATCAGCATGCGCCCCTGATGCAACACGGCGACCTGATCTCCGGGCTCCACTTCGTCGACCAGGTGGGTCGCCCAAAGTACACCGACGCCACGTTCGCGACAGCCGTCGCGAACCTGTTGCAGAATGCCCTGGCGGCTGTGGATGTCCAGGCCCACGGTGGGCTCGTCCGCCAACAACAGACGCGGCTTGTGCAACAGGGCGCGCGCCAGTTCCAGTCGGCGGCGCTGGCCGCCGCTCAACTGGCGCACGCGCTCGTCGGCCCGGTCGGCGAGGCCGATTCGCAGCAAGGCCTGTGCGATGCGCGGCCGCGCGAGCCGCGGGTCGAGCCCCTGCAGGGTACAGAAATAGCGCAGGTTCTGTTTCGGCGTCAGATCCAGGTCCAGGGTCGGCTGCTGGAACACGACACCCATCTGCGCCAAGGCCCCGGCGCCGTCATTGTCAAGGTCGCGCCCGAGGATGCGAATGCGGCCGTGACGACACAGAAACAGCCGCGTGATCAACGAGAACAGCGTCGTCTTGCCGGCGCCGTTGATGCCGAGCAGCACGCAAAAGGCACCCGCATCCACGCGCAGCGACACATCGTCGAGCACCTTACGTTTGCCATAGGCAAAGCCAACGCCCTCGAGCGATAACGCCGGGATATGGTCCGTTGCATTTCTCAAGGCGCGACGACCACTCCCCAGGGCAGTCGACCGACCTTGACGCTGTTACGCACCCGCAGCTTGTTCAGGTCGATCACGGACATGTCGTTGCTGATGCCGTTGGTGGTGAACATGCGCTCGCCGTCCGGCGAAAATGCCAGGTTCCAGACACGCTGCCCCACCAGCAGGTACTTCTCGACCGCAAGGCTTGCCACATCGATCACGGCGACCCGCGCGGCCGGCCCGAGGGCGACGAAGGCGCGGGCGCCGTCAGCGGAGATCTGAATGCCGACCGGTTGGATCGACTCGGCGCGAATACCGGGGATCTCGAAACCGATCTTCTTGACGATCTCCTTGCTCGCGACATCGATGACACTGACCGTGCCGCCGATCTCGGAAGACACCCACACCTGGCTGCCGTCAGGCGTGAACTGCGCCACCCGCGGACGCTGGTCTACCAGCACGTTGGCGACGACCTCGTTGGTCGACAGATCAATGAAATGGGCCATGTTGGTGGTCTCGGAGGTGTTCACCAACAGCTTACCGTCGGGGCTGATGCCCATGCCCTCGGGCTCGACACCGACTTGAATCTCGACCACCTTCGAGCGGTTCTGCACGTCGACGACCGTGACCATGTTGTCGTCCTCGTTGGCGACGTACAGGTAGCGCCCGTCGTGCTCGAGAGCCAGCAGCTCCGGATCGGGACCGGACGGGAGGCTGTGGGTGACCTTGAGCGTCTCCAGGTCCAGCACCTCGATGTGGTCCTCGTCGCTGGTGCAGACATAGAGCACCTTGTTGTCCGCCCCCAGCGCAATGCCGCGCGGACGCTGGCCCACCGGCACCTCCGCGCGCACCTCCAGCGTCTCGCCATCGACCACGGTGATGACATTGTCCTTCTCGCTCGAGACATAGACGGTGTAGGCACCGACGTTGGCCGCGCCGATCAGCCCAGCGCCGAACAATAGGGCACGCAGAGATATCCACCGATGGGTCATATTCGCAAGCTCCTCTGGGTTCTTTGTCTGCATAGTCCGCGTACCAACGCTGAATCACTCGGCACCGGTGCGTTCGCCCCGCTCCAGCGCCCCAACCCGGCAGAGCCGGAAGCAAGCATCGAGTCAACACTCTGCGTTCGTTGTCGTTGTCGTTGTCGTTGTCGTCGTCGTTGTCGATCCGCGCGATTACGATTACGACAACGACAACGGAAATTCTTCGACGGCTTTCTCAGGGCTTGTGGCGTCACGAAACAACGCCGCGGCGCCAGCACGCCTCAGCGCGATGCATCGCAGCCCACCTCCGGGCGGTCGAAACCCAGGGTATCCAGCGGCGAGAACTGGTGCAGAAAGCCCTGTTGCGGCGACACCGAGACCAGGATGCGTTGCGAGACGATCAGTAACGGCTGACGCATCTGCCCGTTCCAGTCCCGGTAGGTCACCGGCACACCCTTGAACGCCGCCAGCTTGAACTCCGGACTCAACAGGTGATCCCTCAAGGTCGCCGGGTCGGCCGAGCCGGTGCGGGTTGCGGCTTCGCCGACGCTGCGAACCGCGAGCCATGCCGCGTAGTCGAGCGGCGTCATCCAACGACCGGTCTGCTCGCGAAAGCGTCGTTGAAACTGGGTTGCACCCCACTGTTCGAAAACACCGCTCCAGGTCGTCGCGGCAAGCGCCTGTGT
>CAVOGV010000051.1:0-45846 GCA_963695445.1 uncultured Gammaproteobacteria bacterium
CGGGTCGAGGCCATCCGCTTCGATCAGGACAGCTACCAGGCGGTGGTCACGCTGCGGATCGACCCGCGCTTCGACCGCATTCCCGCCGACACCTTCGCCAACATCTTCACGGCCGGTCTGCTTGGCGAGCAGTACATCGGGCTCGATCCCGGCGGCAGCCCGGACTACCTGGCCGACGGCGACCAGGTCGAGCACACGCAATCGGCACTGGTGTTGGAACAGATGATCGGCCAGTTTCTATTCAGCAAGGCAGAGGAAGGTTCCGAATGAACGCATCACGACTGATCTGGGCCACCTTGGCCGGCGTTTTACTGCTGCTCGGCGCGCCGCTTGCCTCCGCGCGGGCGGACGACTCGGCAACGCAACTCGGTGGAACGCACGGCGGAGGACATGCTGCGCACGCTGGAGGCGAAGCGGGCCCAAATCGACGCCAACCCGCAGTTGATCTACCAACTCGTCGGCAGCAAGCTGGTGCCGCATTTCGACTTTGAGCGGATCACCCGCTCGGCGGTCGGCAAGGACTGGAGCAAGGCCAGCCCTGCCCAGCAAAAGGTGCTGGTGTCTGAGTTCCAAGAGGTTCTGGTGCGGACTTACGCCAAAGCGTTGCTGAAGTACACCGGTGAGGACATCGTCTACGAATCGGCGAAGCCGGGCACCCGTGACGGTACCGTGGTGGTCCCGACCCAGGTGCGCGCACCCGGGGCGCCGCCGATCCCAATCGACTATCGCCTGCACAGCTGTCTCGCCAATGGAAGGTCTACGACATCGTCATCGAGAACGTCAGCCTGATCTCCAACTATCGCGACCAATTCCACACCGCCATCGGTCGCAGCGGCATCGATGGACTGATCGCCGACCTGAAGGCCAAGAACGCCAGCGGCGCCGCATGGGCACGGCCCGTCTGGAGCGGCTTCCGGCCGGGCGTTGGCGCGTTTATGGCGGGCTGACGCTCGCGAGCGTCGGCGACCTGATCGCCGAGGGCCGCGGCTTGCCGCCGATGGCCGCGACGTCGAACTCGACCTCGCGGGGGTCGACACACAGCAGCGCGGTTTTGCGTTGCTGCTGGAATGGCTGGAGCGATCCGTCGCGTCGGCGGCGAACTGCGGCTGCACAACTGTCCGCGGCGCTAGCGCGCATCGCGGAGTTCTCCAATGTCGATGGCCTGCTGGGCCTTGATCCGGTTGGTGGCCTCTCGCTTATAGCCTCGGCAGGTTGCGCGCACAAGCCCCATGCCCGCGACACTGCGCAGATATCATCCCCTCGATGGATAAACTCCTGATCACCGGCGGTAATCGCCTCGACGGCGAGGTCCGTACCTCCGGCGCCAAGAACGCCGCGCTGCCGATTCTCGCCGCCACGCTGCTGGCCGACGGCGAGTGTGCTGTCCAACGTGCCGCACCTGCACGACGTCACCACCACCATGGAGCTGCTCGGGCGCATGGGCGTGGAGCTGACGGTCGACGAGCGCATGCGCATCGAGGTCGATGCGCCCCACGTCGACCGCTTCGAGGCGCCCTACGAGCTGGTCAAGACCATGCGCGCCTCGATCCTGGTGCTCGGGCCCGCTGGTGGCGCGCTTCGGCGAGGCCGACGTCTCGCTGCCCGGCGGCTGCGCCATCGGCGCCCGGCCGGTCAACCTGCACGTCACGGGCTTGAGGCCATGGGCGCGGAGATCGGCGTCGAAAACGGCTACATCCATGCCCGCGCC
The DNA here is from genome assembly GCA_963695445.1 of uncultured Gammaproteobacteria bacterium. GTDB lineage: Bacteria > Pseudomonadota > Gammaproteobacteria > Chromatiales > Chromatiaceae > Thiohalocapsa. The sequence continues at coordinate 1,709 of CAVOGV010000051.1, forward strand.
GGACGGCTCACGGCGCCCACATGTCATTGACATCGTCACCGTGACCGGCACCGAGAACCTGATGATGGCGGCGACGCTGGCCGACGGCGAGACCGTTCTCGAGAACGCGGCCCGCGAGCCGGAGGTCGTCGACCTGGCCGAGTTTCTCAACGCCATGGGCGCGAGAATCAGCGGCGCGGGCACCGACACCATCAGTGATCGAGGGCGTCGAGCGGCTGCATGGCGTCGAGCACAGCGTGCTGCCCGACCGCATCGAGACCGGCACCTACCTGGTGGCGGCGGCCATGACCGGCGGCGAAGTCCGGGTGCGCGATACCGCGCCGATCTCTTGAAGCCGGTGATCGCCAAGCTGCAGGAGGCCGGCGCCGACATCGAGATCGGCGACAACTGGATCGAAGTGGACATGCAGGCGCAGCGCCCGCACGCGGTGGACGTCCAGACCACGCCGTATCCCGGCTTCCCGACCGATATGCAGGCGCAGTTCTGCGCGCTGAACGCGATGGCCGACGGCGTCGGCACGATCACCGAGACCATCTTCGAGAACCGCTTCATGCACGTGCTCGAGACTGCAGCGCATGGGCGCGGACATCCGGATCGACGGCAACACCGCCATCTGCCGCGGGTCGACCACCTGACCGCCGCGCCGGTCATGGCCACCGACCTGCGCGCATCGGCCAGCCTGGTGCTGGCCGGCCTGGTGGCCGACGGCGAGACGTTGGTCGACCGCATCTACCACATCGATCGCGGCTACGAGCGATCGAGGAAAAATTCGCCGCGCTGGGCGGTAAGATTCGGCGGGTGCCGCTGTTCGTTGCCCTGTATTCGCCGGTCTCGGGCGTTGGAGACTCATGCCGATCGTCGGCACGGGCAACGGACAGCAGAGCTTCGACATGGACGACGACGACTCATTGACCATCGCCCTTTCCAAAGGCCGGATCTTCAAGCAACCCTGCCGCTGCTCGTCCGCCGGCATTCGCGCGCTGACGATCCGGAGACCAGCCGCAAGCTGATCCTGGACACCAACGCTCGAGCGCGTGAAGCTGGTCATCGTCCGCGCCACCGACGTGCCCACCTATGTTCAGTACGGCGCCGCCGATCTCGGTGTGGCCGGCAAGGATGTGTTGTGGAGCATGGCGGCGAGGGCTTGTATCGAGCCGCTGGATCTGCAGATTGCCGGTGCCGGCTGATGGTCGCGGGCTGTGCCATCGGCGATGCGGATGCCGATGCTCCAGAGGGTCACGGCGACTGCGCATCGCGACCAAGTACGTCAAATGCGCCGAGCGCCACTTCGCCGCCAGGGGCAGCAGGTCGAGGTGATCAAGCTCTACGGCTCCATGGAGCTGGCACCGCTGGTCGGGTTGGCCGATCTGATCGTCGACCTGGTGGACACCGGCAATACCCTGAAGGCCAATGGCTGGTGCCCCTGGAGCAGATTGCGACGTCAGCTCGCGTCTGATCGTCAACAAGGCTTCATGGAAGATGAACACGCCCGCGTAACCAGGCCTGATCGAACTTTGCGCGCCGCGGTTGAAGGGCAGCGCCGCAGCTTGGTTCACCGCGCGCCAGAGGCGACAGGTTTCGCCTCCGCCTCATAGGCAAACTAGTGGAACTAGTGCCGAAAGCGCCGTTATTCGCACATCTATTGAGAGCCGCCAGACTATGGCCGACATTCGCCGACTCAACACTGCCGACTGCGACTTCGCCGCGCCGATCTGGATAATCTGCTGGCCTGGGACTCCGTCTCCGGACGACGAGCGTGCAGCAGACCGTGATGGGGTCATCGAGGGTGCGTGCGCGTGGCGATGCGGCGTTACTGGACTACACCGAACGTTTCGACCGCTGGCGCCACGCAGCCCGCGGCGCTGGAGATCCCCGCGAGCCGCCTGCGGCAGGCCTGGACGCCATCCAGGCCGAGCAGCGCAAGGCGCTGGAGGCGGCCGCAGCGCATGCGGGCCTATGCGCGAGCGGCAAAGCATGAGGCTTGGAGCTATACCGCGAGGCCGACGGCACATTGCTGGGTCAGCAGGTGACGCCGCTGGATCGCGTCGGGCTCTATGTGCCCGGCGGCAAGGCGGCCTATCCGTCGTCGGTGCTGATGAATGCCATCCCGGCCAAGGTCGCCGGGGTGCAGCGAACTGATCATGGTGGTGCCGACCCCGGGTGGCGAGATCAACGAGATGGTGTTGGCCGCCGCCTGCATCGCCGGCGTCGATCGGGTCTTTACCATCGGTGGTGCGCAGGCCGTGGCAGCGCTGGCCTATGGCACCGAGACGTATCCCGCCGGTGGACAAGATCGTCGGCCCCGGCAACATCTATGTGGCCACCGCCAAGCGCGCATGTGTTCGGCCAGGTGGGCATCGACATGATCGCCGGCCCTTCGGAGATCCTGGTGATCTGCGACGGCCAGACCGACCCGGACTGGATCGCCATGGACCTGTTCTCGCAGGCCGAGCACGATGAAGACGCGCAGTCGATCCTGGTCTGCCCGGACGCCGACTTTCTCGACCGGGTCGCGGCTAGCATCGACCGCACTGCTGCCGACCATGGAGCGGCAGAGATTATCGCCACCGCGCTAAGGCGCGTGGCGCCCTGATTAAGCGTGGACCATGGATGAGGCGGTGGCGGTAGCCAACCACATCGCGCCAGAGCACCTGGAGTTGTCGGTGGCTGAACCCGAGTCGCTGCGCAAGATTCGCCATGCCGGCGCCATCTTCATGGGCCGTTATACCGCCGAAGCCCTGGGCGACTACTGCGCCGGACCCAACCATGTGTTGCCCACCTCGCGCACCGCGCGCTTTTCGTCGCCGCTGGGCGTCTATGACTTCCAGAAGCGTTCCAGCCTGATCATGGCCTCGCCCGAGGGCGCCGGCACCCTGGGCCGGATACCGCCTCGGTTGCTGGCGCGCGGCGAGGGGTTAACCGCCCACGCCGTTCGGCGGAGTATCGACTGCGGGAAGAGTACCGAAGGCACGTCGGGTGCCGATTAGCCACGATCGACCGCTCACTTTGCGGTAACCAACTCCGATCGGGTCGCCGAGGCGTCGCTCGCGAACAGTTGAAGCTTGGGCATGAACGCTCTCATCCAAACCCAGATCCGACCCGAGATCCGCGCCCTGCGGCTTATCACGTGCCCGACGCGGCCGGGCATGGTCAAGCTCGATGCGATGGAGAATCCGCTACGACGTGGCCCGAACGCATCTGCGGATGGAGGAATGGGCCCAGCGACCTGTCGCGAGGCCCGATTCAATCGCTACCCGGACCCGCAGGGGCTGGAGCTCCAACAGGCGCTACGCGAGACCATGGGCATCCCCGCGGACATGGGGCTGCTGCTCGGCAACGGCTCCGACGAACTGATCCAGATGCTGGCCATGACGGTGCGACGGGCACGGCGCGCACCCTGCTGTCACTGGAGCCTGGCTTCGTCATGTATCGCATGATCGCCCAGGTCGCCGGCATCGACTACGTCGGCGTGCCGCTGAACGCGGAGGACTTCTCGCTCGACCTGGACGCCACCCTGGCCGCCATCGACCGCGAGCAACCGGCGCTGGTCTTCCTCGCCTATCCCAACAATCCCACCGGCAATCTGTTCGACCCGGTCGCCATCGAGCAGATCATCCGAGCCAGCCCCGGGCTGGTCATCGTCGACGAGGCCTACGCGCCGTTCACCGATCACAGCTTCCTGCCGCGACTCGGCGACTGGCCCAATCTGTTGGTCCTGCGCACCGTGTCCAAGATGGGCCTGGCCGGACTGCGCCTGGGCTATCTGGCCGGCCCGCCGGCATGGCTCGACAGAGATCGATAAGATGCGGCTGCCCTACAACATCAACGTGCTGACCCAGGCCAGCACCATGTTCGCGCTGCGCCATCGCGCCATGCTCGACGATCAGACCAAGCGCATCCGTGCCGACCGCGCGGTCCTGTTCGATGCCCTCGCCGACATCGACGCGCTCAGTCCGTTTCCCAGCGACGCCAATTTCATCCTGGTGCGCACCGAACCCGGTCGGGCCGGTCATCTCTTCGCCGGCCTGCGCGAACGCGGCGTGCTGATCAAGAACCTCGACGGCGCCCACCCCCTGCTCGCCGATTGCCTGCGTGTCACGGTCGGCACGCCGGCAGAGAACAGCACGTTGATTGACGCACTCCGCGCAGCCGTGGCAGCCTAATGGAAGTCGCCGGTTGCCCTCCGGCCGCAACAGCGCGGCAATGGCCAAAGTCCGAGCGGTTCCTGTCGCGACCAGCCGTGATGACCGCGGCGACCAGACGCCCGCCACCGGATTCCGCACCGATCGAAGGCTAGAATCGGGGTGACACACCCGCCGCCAGCAAACACCGAATCGACCAGTCATGCCGAACAAACCAAAGCGGCGCACGGGCCGCCGCAGCCACCACAACGCCAAACTGTCTCCGGAAGCACGCGAGCAAAAGGCCCGCACCGACCTGACTGGCGGCCATTTTCGGGATGCGATCACCGGCTTCAAAGAGCTGCTGAAGCTCGAACAACGCCAGACTGGCAGTCCGCCCTTGCCGATGCCTACGCCGGTCGCGGCCGCGAGTTCACCGCCAAGGGCATGGTGAAGGAGGCACTGGTGATGTGGGACAACCGCGCCCGTCTCGGTGCATCGAGCGCGTTACACCCGGAGCACGCAACGCTGCTGATGCGCACCGGGGGCGTCGACCGCGTGCTGGCCCAGTTCTCGGACGACTGCGCGCTCCCGCCAGAGGCTCGCGAGCCGCTGCGACCGCTGCTCGCCGCTCAACTGATCGCTGGCGACGAGCGCATCGCCGGGTGCTGCCGACGGACGACCCGTGTGCGCCGCCATGCCGATGCCGCACGGGACGCCCTCGCCGCCTATTGCGCCGGCGATGACGAGGCGCTGAAGTCGGCACTCGCCGCGCTCCCGTTCCGCTCTCCGTATCGGGATTGGGTGCAGCTCCTGAAGGCCCTGCAGCTGGCCGCGGACCGGCCCGCCGAGGCGGGTGCGCAGCTGGCTCGGATCGGTGACGAGTCGGCCTTTGCCCCATTGCGGCGGGCGGCACAGCTTGCACTGCTGCCGGAGGACGCGTTTCTGGAGGCCATCACCGATGCCGGTGAGGCGACACGGCGGTTCGCCTGCGCGCTGCGCGGCTGGTCGCCGGCGCGCGTCGCGCTGCACCAGGAACTCACCCACCTGGGGGCCGAGACCAAACCTCGCACCATGCTGCATGTACTGTACCGGCATCGTGCCGAGTTGGGGGAGGACTGGGTCCGGCAGCAGGTGTTGCGCCTGATGGCTGTCGACTTCCCGGACCGCCTGGAATGGCTGCCCAACGAGGGTGCCCCGCCGCTTTCGGAGGCGGAGTTCCATCAGGTCGGGGCCTGGTCGGCCGAACTCGACGACGATGCATGGGAACCCTTTCACTACTGGTCGCGGCTGGCCCAAACGCTCATTGGAGCAGCACCCCGCGACGACGATCCGTTGTATCGACTGCGTGTCGCAACCGCGCTGCGTGCCTGCGAGCGCCACCGCAACCTGCTGCAAGAACTGGAGCCGTCGGACGATCCGGACGATCTGGAGTTTCAAGTGGCCGCCCAACTCGAAGAGAGCCTGGAGTGGGACCCCGATGACCGCGAGACGTACCTGCGTCTGATCGACCACTACCGCGCGGGCAAACGCCTGAAAGACGTCCGTCGTCTGCTGGCACGCGCAACCGAACGCTGGCCGCGCGACATGTCGATCCTCACCGCATCGTTCAACACGGCGCTTGACGCCAGCGCGTTCAAGAAGGCGGCCGGTATCGCCCGCACGATCCTCGATATCGACCCGATCAACACCGGCGTGCGCGAACGCTTGGTCGATGCCCTACTGGCCCATGCGCGCAAACAACTCGTCAAGGGTCGCCCCGACCTCGCCCGCAAGGAGGTCGCCGACGCCGCGGATTGGGCGCGCAGCGGCCGACGCGCGAGAGCGGACCGAACTCACCTGAGGTCTGATCGAGTTGAGAGACGGCAGTGCCGCGGGGGCGACTCTGCTGGGCGCGGCCATTGCCAGCATCGGCGGCGGGCTCGACGGGCGCGTCGCGCTCGCGCTGGCGGCCGAGGGGCTCGGCATGTCACAGCAAAGCCTGCAGAAGCGGGCCAAGCTGCCGAAGCCAGCGGTCAAGGGGCGCGACGACCTGCTCGCCGTCCTGCATCGACTACGCGGCCACCTGGACCGGGGCGGTCAGCTGTCGCGCAACCTCACCGACTGGCTCGACAAGACCCTGGTCACGATGCCTTGGAAGGACCTCGACCGCCAGCAGATGGAGTCGGCTTGCGACACCTTGCGTCGCTGCGATCTGCACAACTCACGCCTGCGCGCAGCCCGTGCCGCACTCAAGCAGTGGCACGGGATGCCGGTGTTCGAACTGCACGCCTTCGAGGCCGAGTATCCCGACGGCTACACCGGCTACAGCGAGTTGCCGTTGGTGCGGTTGCGAAACGCGATGGATCGCGCGCGGGCCGAAGGCGACAACCGCACCGCGCTCCGGCTCGAGAATGCCCTGCGAGCCGCAAACCCGTTTGGCGGAGCTTCGCCATTCGGATCTCTACCGCCGCCGATGTTTCTCGATGGTACGTTCGACGACGATGATGATGACGACGACGATTTCTTCGACGGGCTGTTCCCAGACATGTCGCCCGGCTCCTTGCCTGCGCGCTTGCCTTCCCAGAGCGGCCCAGCAGGGGACGAGTTGGAGCAGGTCGTGCAGCTGATTCGCATCGTCGGCCTCGACAAGGCGTTCGAGATCATGGGCCTGCCACCGAAACTGCGGCGGGAGATGAAGGCGCTGGAACGCGAGGTGGGCGAGGATGCAATAACGGATGTGCTGCTGCAATTCTTGACGGCCAGCGCGGGGCTTGGCGACGATTCCTCCGGCCCGCCGCCGCGCAAGCCACCGCGTCGCGGACCGGCGACCGCCAAACGAAAACGCCGCGAGACCGATGACCCCGACGACGACGACGACCAGCTGAGCCTGTTCTGATGCGCAACCCTTACCTGATACTCGGCATTGACGACGATGCCGACGATGCCGTCGTCGAGACTGCGTACCTGGACGGCATCAAACGCTGCCCGCCGGAACGCGACGCCGAGCGCTTCGCCGCCCTGCGTCAGGCCTACGAACTGCTGCGCACGCAGCGCCGCCGAGTCACCTATGCGATGTATCACGGCGAACCACCAGAAACCGCGGACATCCTCGACAAGGCCGCACCCATTGGCGCACCGCGACGACCGGATGCGGCCACCATCGGCGCCCTGCTGCGCGGTGAGGAATGATGGACGAAGCCGTCAAGGAGCAACTCGTTGCCCAGTTCCGCACCTATCTGGATATCGCCGAAGGCGCTGATGGAATCGACCCAGCCGAGGACGACGCGGATGCGCCAGACCTGTTCACGCTGCTGACGGAGCTGGCCGCGCTGAAAAACGAGGTCAAGCTGGAATCGCGCCAGTTCAAGACCGCGCTGGACCAGTTTGGCGACCTATTCGATACGCTGCGCGACGGCCATACCCGCCTTGCCGAGGAACAGCAGCAACGCGGGATACAGGAGCAGGCTGCGGCGCAACAGGCACAAAAGACGCTGCTGCTGGAATTGCTGGAACTGCGCGATCGCGTCCAGGCGGGCTACGACCAGTGCCTGCGCTTTCGTCCGAGCTGGCTCGGCAAACGCCACGCAAGCGAGTTCGTCGCCTCCATGGCCCAAGGCATGGCCATGAACCTGCGCCGTCTGGACGAGACCCTGGCCCGGCGTGGCGTGCAACCGCTGCCGGTGCTTGGGCAGCCGTTCGACCCACACAGCATGCACGCGGCGGAGCTGGCGGACGATGCCAGCCAGGTCGCGGGCATCGTGCTTGGCGAATTGCGCAAAGGGTTCTTGTTGCAAGGACAACTGCTGCGCACCGCCGAGGTGGTCGTCAACCGACCCGGCCGTGCGGAACAGACGCCCGCGCAGGCGTCGATTCAGCAGCTCACAGGCCCCTAACACCTTGTCAACTCGGTCGCCGGCACCGCCGACCGATCGCCAACGGCTATTCAATCCGAAAACGGAACCAAGACATTGAGCGACATCATCATCGGTATCGACCTCGGCACCACCAATTCCGAGGTGGCCATCGTCCGCGACGGACGGCCGCAACTCATCGAGGTCGACGGCGCCAAGATTCTACCGTCGGTGGTCGGGCTCGCCGACGACGGCGCCCTGCTGGTCGGCCGAGCCGCGCGCAACCAGTATGCCCTCTACCCGGAGCGTACGTTGCGCTCGGTCAAGCGGCGCATGGGCGAGGACACCCGGCTGGACATGGGCGACAAGTCTTACACGCCGCAGGAAATCTCGGCGCTGATCCTGCGCCGGCTGAAGCAGACCGCCGAAGACCATCTCGGCCAGCCGGTCGGCAAGGCGGTCATCACGGTACCGGCCTTCTTCTCCGACGCCCAGCGTCAGGCCACGCGCGATGCCGGCGAGCTCGCGGGGCTGGAGGTGGTGCGCATCATCAACGAGCCCACCGCCGCCGCGCTGGCCTACGAGGCGACGCATGAGGCGGCCAAGAACATCCTGGTCTACGACCTGGGCGGCGGCACCTTCGACGTCTCCGTGGTGCGCATGAACCAGGGCGTCACCGAGGTTCTCGCCAGTCACGGCAACAACCAGCTCGGCGGCGACGACTTCGACGCCGAGCTGGTCGCCCACGTGGTCGCGCATCTGCGCGACGGCGCCGGCGTCGATCCCAGCGACAATCGCGCCGCCATGGCCCGCATCAGCCGCGCCTGCGAGACAGCCAAGATCACCCTCAGCGATGCCCCCTACGCCGTGATCGAGGAGGAATACCTGCTGGAGCACAATGGCAAGCCCGTCAACCTGTCGCTGGAGCTGGAGCGTCTGCAATACGAGGAAATGATCGCCGACTATGTCGACGAGACCCTGGAAGCCGTGCACATCGCCCTGAAGGGCGCGGAAATGGCCGTGTCGGATATCGACGAGGTGCTGTTGGTCGGCGGCGCCTCGCGCACGCCCGTCATCCAGCAACGCCTGGAACAGGCCATGGGCATGCAGCCGCGCGCCGATGTCGACCCGGACCTCTGCGTCGCCGCTGGCGCCGCGATCCAGGCCGCCGTCATCGGCGGCCAGCAGGTCGCCTCGGTGCTGGTGGACATCACCCCCTACACCTTCGGCACCAGCGCGCTCGGCGAGCTCAACGGCGACTACTATCCGTACAAATTCGTCCCGGTCATCCGCAAGAACACGCCGATTCCGGTGACCAAGAGCGAGGCCTTCGAGACCGTCATGGACGGCCAGCCCATCATCGACGTGCACGTCTACCAGGGCGAGCACGAGGACGCCCTGAACAACACCGAACTGGGTTCGTTCCGCATCGAAGGACTGAGCGACGTACCCGCCGGCAACGTCATCGTCATGACCTTCGCGCTGGACCTGAACGGCATCCTGCACGTCAGCGCGAAGGAGAAGCGCACCGGGCTCGAGAAGCAGATCACCATCGACAACGCCACCGCCCGCTTCGAAGGCCAGGAAATGGACGCTGCCCGTGCGCGTCTTTCCTCGCTCATCGACGGCGAGAGCGAGGTCGTGACGGACGCCGGAGCCAACACCGAATCGGACGACCGGCGCGAGACGTTGCGGGCCCGCGCGCTGACCGAAAAGGCAGAGCGGTTGATGGAGACCGCCAACCCAGAGGACAAGGAGGACATCATCAACCTGATCGAATCGGTCCAAGATGCCCTGGCCGCCGACGATATCCCGGCGCTTGAGCGCGCCGTCGCGGAACTGTCCGACCTGGTTTACTATTTGGAGTCCTGATGCAGCGCTGCCCCAACTGCAACGCGCGCGGCGACGGCAGCACCACCTGTCGGCGCTGCGGTATGGACCTGACCTTGCTGATGCGCGCCGAGCGAGCGGCCGAGCGCCTCGCCCGACAAGCCCTGACGCAGCTGGCCGCACAAGACACCGCCAGCGCCGAACGGACCCTGCGCCAAGCCCGGGCGCTGCATCGCACGCCACGCGTGGAACAACTGCTCGGCATCATTCGACACCAGGAAGCCCGCGCGCAGGCGTCATTTGCCCAGCGCCACCGGATCTTGACGGAGAATCCGTGGGATTGACCCCAGCCGCTGGCCAACTGGCAATGTGGGAGCGATTTGCAATCGCGATAAGCCGGCGCTGTCTGCAAGGCCCAATCGCGGCTGCAAGCCGCTCCCACAAAGACCGCGTCCGCCTGAGAGCTGCTTGGTCTAGGCCCTAGGCCGCCTTCCCCGTTCTGCCTTGCACATCCATGCCGGCGCCGCCATGCCAATAGCCGTCGCAAGGGCCGGCGGGCATCAGATGTTCCAGCGACGTGCTCGCCTCGATCGGGTCCAGCTCACCAATGAGGGCACGGTGGAACAGGTCGATGACCTTGTCGGTGCCATTAGCCTGTGGGCTGATCCGCAGGATGTCGACGCCGAGCGCGCGCATGCGCCCGAGCTCCGGCAATAGGTTCATGGTCCGCGCCGACTGAGTCTGGATGCCGTTCAGGGCGAGAAAGCGGTTGTCGTCCTGGGTCGAGACCAGCAGGCCGTCGGGGTCGTCGATGCAAGCGTAGCGGCAGTCGTCCTTGGGCAGGTTGCGGGCGCGGGCGGTGAAGCAGCGCGCCGAGTAGGCCAGGGGCAGGCGACCGTAGCCCAGCACCTCGGTCTCGACGCCTTCCGGACGCGAGCGTTGCATGTCGGCCAGGGTCTCATGGGTCAGTTCCACCGGCAGCACCCAGCGCTTGCAGCCCTGACGCGCGAGCAGGGCCAGCGTGCGGTCGTTGTAGACGTTGACACTATGGCCGACGGCAAACGGGCGGCCCTGCAACAGGTTCACGGCGCCCATGTCGTTGGCCTCCACGAGCCAGCGTCCGTTGTCGCAGATGCTGCGCAGCCGGATCAGCTCGGATTCGGCCTCCAGCAGGGCCAGCGTCGACAGCGCGACCTCCTTCCCGGCGGCTTCCAGACGCTCGCCGATGGCCAGCCAGTCCTCGAAGCGGACCTGATTGCGCTTGGAACAGACGGTCTCGCCCAGATAGACGATGTCCACGGGGGCATCGGCGACCATGGCGTAGAAGTCTTCGACCTTGTCCTTGGGCCAGTAATAGGTGATGGGCCCGAGAGACAGACGCGGCGCCGGTCGGGTATCGGTTGCACTCATGATGGTCTCGCGTTCATTGCCAGGGCCGATGATAGGCACCGAGGGTGGTCTGGGCGCCCTCTGAGACCTTACCGAGTTCCACGGTCCAGTCCGGGCGCGGGCGGAAATCGTCGGGCGAGCGCTCGAAGGCATCCAGGGCCTGACGCCAGACCCGCGTGACCTGACGCCACGTACACCGGGCTGCGTTGGCGCCCCTCGATCTTGAGCGCCTTAACGCCGGCCGAGGCCAATTCAGGCAACAGCTCCATCGCGTTCAGGCTGATGGGGTCCTCGATGGCGTGGTAGATGTTGTCGCCGACGCGGAAGGTGCCCTTGCACAGGGTCGGGTAGCCGACGTTCTCGCCCTTCGGATGACGCTGGATCAGCACGCCGCCGAGGCGGGTGTCGAGGCCGTCCGAGGTCTCCTGCCATTCGACGTGACTAGCCGGCGAGCAGGCGCCGTAGGTGTTCGGCGAACGGCCGGTGGCGTAGGACGACAAGATACAGCGCCCCTCCACCATCACACACAGGCTGCCGAACGCGAACACCTCGACCTCCACCGGGCTGTGCTCGATGACGTGGCGAATCTGGCTCATCGAGAGCACCCGCGGCAACACCGCCCGGCGCACGCCGAAGTGGTCGCTGTAGAACCTGAGCGCCTCGTAATTGGTGGCCGAGCCCTGCACGGACAGGTGTAGGTTCAGCTCCGGGTGGTGTTGCGCGGCGTATTCGAGCACGCCGATATCGGCCGCGATCAGCGCATCCACGCCCAGATCCGCGGCGCGGTCGACGGCCTGCTGCCAGCGGCTGTAGCCGCCCGGTTGCGGGTAGGTGTTCAGTGCGATGAACACGCGCACGCCCTTGCGCCGGGCATAGCGAATGCCCTCAGTGAGCTTCTCCGGCGTAAAGTTCAGGCCGGCGAAGTGACGGGCGTTGGTGTCGTCGCGAAAGCCGGTGTAGACGGCGTTGGCGCCATTGTCCACCGCCGCTTTCAGCGACGGCAGATTGCCGGCGGGACAGACCAGTTCCATGCAGAGCTACCTTCGGTATCTATCGCTGTTGTTTCGTCCGCGCGTGGCTGGCGATCCGCGGGGACGCAGAAACGGCAGCGCTCACGCGCAGGGGTTGATGATCATGCCGCGCCGGCTGCAGCCGAACGGGGCATGGCGGCATCGCCGGCGAATGCCCCCTGGGCAGTTCCGCGGCGCTTCAACTCATTTTCGATGCCGTTCAGGACAACCCATTTTCTCGAGCACCAATCGGGCGCCAGCAGGATGTCGCGTGTGGCGGTGCCGGTCACCCGGTGGTAAACGACCCGTATCGGCGTGCGCTCGATCAGGTCTGCAGCGATGCCGATGTATTGCCCCATCGGCATCGGCCGATAGCCGCCCTGCCGCCATTCGTGGGCCAGCAGGGTATGGCGAACCACATGCAACGGGTGCAATTTCAGCCCGTCGGTACCGAGGTCGAGAACCCGCTCAAGCGTACCGAGTGCCGCATCGCGGCCCTCACCAGGCAGGCCGACGATCAGGTGCGTACACAGAGGGAGTCCGCGCAGCCGTGCCGCGCGCACGGCGCGACGATAGTCGGCAAAGCTGTGACCGCGGTTGACGCGCCCCAGGGTCCGATCGAAGGCGGATTGCAGGCCAAGTTCGAGCCAGACCTCATGTCCCTCGGAACGCAGACTCGCCAGCAGGTCCAGCACCGCATCCGGAACGCAGTCCGGGCGGGTGCCGACCGACAGACCAATGACATCCGGTTCGGCAAGCGCTTGCCGATACAGGGCGCCGAGCCGCTCCACGTCGTCGTAGGTATTGGTGTAGGCCTGAAAATACGCCAAAAAGCGCCGCGCGCCGGTGCGCTTAAGCAGCACCCGCCGCCCAGCGTCGATCTGCTCCGCCACGGACGGCGCCGTGGCGGCGTTCGGGCTGAAGGAGACGTTATTGCAGAACGAGCAACCGCCGCGGCCCTTGCTGCCGTCGCGGTTCGGACAGGTGAAGCCGGCATGGATCGCGAGCTTGTGCACCCGCGCGCCATAACGGCGCAACAGATCGGTGCCGAAGGTATTGACCAGGTCGGACAGCGCCATGAAATCCGCGACAACGAGCAGGGCAATGCAATTCGAACAGCGGGCTAAAGTGTCACAGCAGGCGATCGATCACATTGATGGCTGTCAACCCTCCGCGATTTATTGATGAATCAGACTGGACAAGGACACGAGGCTGTTCGCAAGTCCAGACAGACTCGGTCTTTGTCCGTCGTCGGAGTAACATAACTGGGATATCGGGAGCAAGGTAACGGATATGGCGGCAAGTCAGGACTCAGAAACAACCGCGCAATGGTTCTTGGAGGGATCGTTGTGGCATGGCAACACGTGGCTGATGCCGATCGAAAAACTGCCCTTCACCATCGGGCGCCATGAGGGCTCCAGCCTGACGCTGTCTTCGCCGAAGATTTCACGACACCATGCCGTGATCGACAGAGTCGACGGCATCTTGCGGGTGCGCGATCTCGGCAGCACCAACGGCACCTTCGTCAATCGACAGCCGCTGCGCGACGAGCACAACGATGTGGCGCTACAGGCTGGCGATGTCCTCCAGTTTGGGGGCATGGCATTTCGTCTACTCACTGAGCAAGAATGCGCCGATGAGGCAGCCAGACGCGAATTCCGTCGCCAGCATGACGCTCATGCTCGACGACGCGGAACCGCTGCCGACGTTCTCGAATCAGGCCAGGGAGTTCAGGCAGATGTTGAGAAGCGGGGCCGTGTCGCCGCGCTTCCAGCCGATCGTGCGCCTGCCCGAGGGGCCGTCGATCGGGCATGAACTGCTCGGGCGTGGGGCATTCCCTGGGCTGCCGGAGAGTCCCTTGGAACTGTTCGCGATTGCCGAACACCTCGGTCTCGAGGTGGCTTTGAGTCAGCTGTTTCGCCGCGTCGGCGTCGCCGAGAGCAAGCGGCTGGAGAACCGCGGGATGTTGTTCATCAACATGCATCCGGCGGAAATCGAACTGACCCCTCTGCTGGCTGCGCTGAAGGAACTCCGGGACGCGGAGCCGTCGGCGCCGCTTGCGCTCGAGCTGCACGAGAAGACGGTCACCGACGCCATCGGCATGAAGCGGCTCAAGGCGGCGTTGCAGGACATGCAGATTCAGCTCGCTTACGATGACTTCGGCGCAGGTCAGGCGCGGCTCCTGGAGTTGATGCAGGCGCCGCCGGACTACCTGAAATTCGATATCGGCCTGATTCGTGACATTCATCTGCAACCGCCGCGCAGTCGGCAGGTGATCAAGACCCTGGTGGACATTGCCAAGGACCTGGGAATCGCCACCCTTGCCGAGGGAGTGGAGGTGGCTGAAGAGGCGGAGGTCTGCGTCGAACTCGGCTTCGAGTTGGCGCAGGGTTATTTCTACTCCCGCCCCTTCCAATTACCCGAGCCCTGATTCACCGCGAACCGAGGTCTTGAACGCAGCAACCCACGCCGACCCCGATAGACTCGCTGCTCGCTGCTCGCTACTTGTTGCTTGCTACTCGCCCCCATGCACACCACCCTCGACAGCATCACCCTGGCCACCACCGAGCCGATTCAGGTCCTCGACATTACCCAACAGGTGCGTGAACGGCTCGCCGAGAGCGGGCTGCGCAATGGCCTGGTGACGCTGATCTCCCGCCACACCACCGCCCGCGTGAACCTGAACGAGCACGAGCTGCAGCTGCACCGCGACATGGTCACCTTTCTGAAGCGGCTGGTGCCACGGGACGGCGACTACCTGCACAACCTCGCTCCGGTCGACGATCGCGACAACGCCCACGCGCACTTGCTGGGGCTGTTCATGAACGCCTCCGAGAGCATCCCGGTGGTGGACGGCGAACTGCTGCTCGGCGGCTGGCAGTCGGTCTTCTTTGTCGAGCTGGACGGTCCCCGCGAGCAACGCAGCGTGACGCTGCAATTCATCGGCGAAGCTCGGGAGAACTGAACCATGCAACCCGAGGATATCCGCGGATTCTTCGCCGAACCGTCGCAGCTCGACGCGGAGGACTACCTGTTCCTGGACTATTACTTCGAGTGCAGCGGCGACCCCGAGACCGCCGCCGCGCATTTGTGCAGCGAACAGTCCACCGCACAATGGAAGCGCGTCGGGGTGGACGAGGACTACCGGCCGCGGTTCGGCGCCAAGGTGGTCGACCTGGAGGTGGAGACCGCAGCTGTCCGGCACCAGTTACCTGCTCGACCCACCGGTGTCCGGCCCGGTCAGCGCCTGCCGGGTGCGCATCGCCCATCCGCATCGCAATTTCGGGCCCGCGACTGCCGAACCTGATCAGCGCGGTGCTCGGCGAGGGTGCCTACTTCGCGCCGGGCATGCCGCGTGGTCAAGCTGCTGGACATCGCGTTTCCGCAATCCTTTCTCGCCGCCTTCCAGGGGCCGCAATTCGGCATCGACGGCCTGCGGGCATTGTGGGGCATCCATGACCGGCCGTTCTTCTTCGGCGTCATCAAGCCCAATATCGGCCTGCCGCCGGAGCCCTTCGCGGAACTGGCCCACGCCGCCTGGACCGGCGGCCTCGACATCGCCAAGGACGACGAGATGTTGGCGGACCCGGACTGGTCACCGCTAGCGGAACGCTCGGCCCTGCTCGGCGCCGCCCGACGCCGAGCGGAACAGGCTACCGGCGCCACCAAGGTCTATCTGGCCAATATCACCGACGAGGTCGACCGACTGCTGGAACTGCACGACACGGCGGTCGGCAACGGCGCCAACGCGGTCATGGTCAACGCGCTGCCAGTGGGACTCAGCGCTGCGCGTATGCTGCGCCGGCATGCAACCGTGCCGCTGATCGCGCACTTTCCGTTCATTGCTGCCGCCACCCGATTGCCGAACTTCGGCGTGCACACGCGCGTGCTGACCCGGCTGCAACGGCTGGCGGGTTTCGACGTCATCATCATGCCCGGCTTCGGCAGCCGCATGATGACCTCCGAGGCCGAGGTGCTGGAAAACGTCGCCGCCTGCACGGAACCCATGGGGCCGATCAAACCGGCGCTGCCGGTGCCCGGCGGCAGTGACTCGGCGGCAACGCTGGAAGGAGTGTATGCGCCATATCGGCAATGCCGACTTCGGCTTCGTGCCTGGCCGCGGCGTGTTCGGCCATCCGGACGGGCCACGCGGCGGCGCCGCCAGCATCCGCCAGGCCTGGGAGGCGATCGCACAAGGCATCGAGCGTCGCGGACTATGCCCGTGGCCAGCCCGAGCTAGCGGCAGCACTGAAGCAGGTTGCGCGCAGCACTGAACTCCAAGCGCTGGATCAGGCCATCAGCGACTCGTGCGTATCGGGATATGTCCTGCACCGATAACGCTCGTCAGGAGCCCTCGCTCAGGCGGTCGATCGCTTTCTCCAGATGAGACGCTGATATCGAGCATTTGGTGAGAATTCTCAGGGCGACTGGACCTGAGCTGACTGTACTCAACTTGACTGAAGTTGACTTGACTTAAGTGACTTGAGCCCAGAACCAGGCTTGCACGCGCCCTCCGTGGCGCGAGCCTGCCCTAAATCAACGGCGTCAGGAACGCTCGTTGAGCCAGTTGCCAATCGCTGGCGTGACCTCTTTCTGTGCCTTGCCGCTGACATAGATGCCGATGTGGCCGCCGGGGAAGGCCAGTTCGGTGTAGTCCTTGCTCGATGTCATGCCGTTCAGAGCCTTGGAGGCGTCCGGCGGCACCAGGTGATCCTGCATGGCGTAGATGTTCAGTACTGGGCAGCTGATCTGCTTCAGGTCGACGGTCTGGTTGCCGACCGAGGCGGTGCCCGTCATGAAACCGTTGCGTAGGTAGAAACACTTGGTGAACTCGCGGAAGGTCTCGCCGGCCTGGTCGGGGCTGTCGAAGATCCATTTCTCCATGCGCAGGAAGTTCTTGACCTTTTCCGGGTCGTCCAGCAAATCGACCATGTTGACGTATTTCTGCCCGGTCAGGCTGAACGGCTTCAGCGACAGGAAGGTCCAATTCAGCAACTCGCCGGGGATGTTGCCCATGGTGTCCACGGCCAGGTCGACGTCGATATGCTGCGCCCAGGCCGAGAGCAGATTGTCCGGGGTCTTGAAATCCACCGGCGTGACCATGGTCACCAGGTTGAGCACCTTGTCCGGGTGCAGCGCCGTGTACATCAGACTGAAGACGCCGCCCTGGCAGATCCCCAGGATGTTGATCTTGTCGATGCCGTGGGATTCGCGAATGTAGTCGACGCAACTGTCGATGTAGCCGTTGATGTAGTCGTCCAGCGTTAGCGAACAGTCGGCTTGGTCGGGATAGCCCCAGTCGATCAAGTAGACGTCCTGGCCGGTCGCAAGCAGGCCCTTGATGGTGGAGCGATTCTCCTGGATGTCCGTCATGTACGGACGGTTGACCAGGGCGTAGATGACCAGCAGCGGCACCGGTTGCTGAACAACGTCCGCCGGGCGCTGATAGCGATACAGCACCAGTTTGTCTTCGGTATACGTGGCGTCTTTGGGCGTAACACCAGTATCGATGGTGTCGGCATTAATCAGGTTTTCCATGCCCTGACCAAGCTTGCGCGTGTAGTCGATCATCTCCTCGCTGAGCTTGTCGGGGCGGATATCGATGGGTAACAAGGTGATTTCCTCGTGGTGGAATCAATAAAGTTTCTTTGTACTCAGAACGGTTGACGACGCGACACCGCCGAAGCGGATCATGCACGCAAAAGCGAACCGCGAGCGTCGGCGCCCAAGATCAAGTGGACGCAGGCTTGACGACCGCCTTCTTGCGCGCGACTGTCTTCTTGGCCGCTGGCGCTGCAGGGGCTGCCGATGCCTTGGCCGCCGGGGCCGCCGGCGCGATTCGCGGCAACGCGTCGCCGCCCGGCAGGTTGGCGATGCGCCGCTTGACTGCCTCTAGCTCGTGGCGCAGGTGTTTGTTCTCGCGGCGCGTCTCCTGCACGCGATCCTGCAGCGTGCGCAGTTCGCTGCGGGTGGGCATGTTCATCGCCCCCAGACTCTCGTCAACCATTTCCGACATGCGCTTTTTCAACGCCATCTGTGCATTGACCAACTGGCCGTGGATGCGCGCGTACTCCGGGGTGCTTACTTCGTCGGCATAGACCTCCTCGCAGCAATGCACCCAACTGTCGTACAGGGTACGTGCAGAATCGATGGGCTTTCCGCTCTCGGCGCGAGATTGGACGAGGGCGCGCATCCGATCGACCGACTTCATCCCGAGATGATTGAAGAAGCCAATGTAGTCCTGGAACGCTTTCTGGTAGTCCATGCCGCGACGGACGAGATCCTGATACTGGGCCTGCTCCTCGCGACTGTAGCCGAGGCCCGGCGCGGACAGCATGCGGTCGAAATTTTCCTTGACCTGGTGATGGGGCATGTTACGCAACAGATCGCCCGGCATCATCGGCGACAGCGACGACACCATGCGCTGCCAGTTATCGAGGGGCATTTCCCAGAAGCCGAGCATCTTGCCGAAGGATTCGTCCTGGCCGGCGAGGCCGCCGCTGAAAGCCTTTTGCATCTGATCGAAGGTCTTCGAGAGCATATCCCAACCGCTCGCGGCGGCGTCGGCATCGGAACCCGTCCCGGCAATGCCGGTCAGGCCGCGAGTGAAGCGCTCTACGGTCGCGAAGTAGGTCTTGCCCTGACCGATCAGCTGGTCCATAAACGTCTTGGCGGGATCGGAGGCGGCCGGCGAAACGGTTCTCCACCATTGGTCCATGGCCGCTTCCCACGGATTGGTCTTAGGCAGATCGCCGCCCGCCACCTTACGTCCCATCTCGGCTAGGCCCTCCCAATACTGCTGTTGCAGCTTGAGCCAGTTATCATTGAATAAGTTTTGATTGCTCATGGATTTCTCGCAGCTTAATCGCTCCTCGGGTGATCATTCGAGAAACCTAACACGGAAATTTGTGCACTGCAACAAAAGGGCTTAGACTGCTGTCGGCAAGCATGTCTCAAGCACCGCAGACACCGGGCTGCCGGCCCGAGTCCTTTCTGAATCCCAGTTGAGCCGCAACGGATCAAGTGGGAGAACGGGCGCTTGAGTACACAAAATCATCCATTGAGAGTTCCAGTTAGTGTTCCAGTCAGTGAGGTTATCGGCATGAGCGAGAACGTCGTCATCGTCGCCGCAGCGCGCACCCCCGTTGGCAGCTTCGGCGGCAGCCTGGCTTCTCTGCCCGCCACCGCCCTCGGCACAGCCGTGGTCAAGGCCTTGCTCGAACGCTCCGGTGTGGCGCCGGAGCAGGTCGACGAGGTAATTCTTGGGCAAGTGCTGACCGCTGGCGTCGGTCAAAACCCGGCCCGTCAAACCACGCTCAATGCCGGTCTACCCCACAAGGTCCCGGCAATGACGATCAACAAGGTCTGCGGCAGCGGTCTGAAGGCGGTGCACCTGGCCATGCAGGCGGTTGCCTGCGGCGACGCCGAGATCGTCATTGCCGGCGGCCAGGAGAGCATGAGCCAGTCGTCGCACGTCGTGCCCGGCTCGCGCGACGGCAAGCGCATGGGCGAGTGGAAGATGCTCGACACCATGATCGTCGACGGCCTGTGGGACGCCTTCAACCAGTGCCACATGGGCGTCACCGCCGAGAATATCGCCAAGCAGTACGAATTCCCCCGTGATCTTCAGGATGCCTTCGCCGCCGATTCCCAGCAGAAGACCGAGGCCGCGCAGAAGGCCGGGCGCTTCGATGACGAGATCGTGCCGGTCGAGATCCCGCAGCGCAAGGGCGAGCCGCTGGTCGTCGGCAAGGACGAGTTCCCGCGTGCCGGCGTTACCGCTGACGCGCTGAGTAAGCTGCGCCCGGCGTTCGACCGGGAAGGCACCGTGACCGCGGGCAACGCCTCCGGCATCAATGACGGCGCCGCCGCGGTGCTGGTCATGAGCGAGTCCAAGGCGAAGGAATTGGGGCTCACACCGATGGCACGCATCGTCGCCTTCGCCAGCGCGGGCGTCGACCCGGCCATCATGGGTACGGGCCCGATCCCAGCATCCACCAAGTGCCTGGAAAAGGCCGGCTGGACCGTCGCCGACCTGGACCTCATCGAGGCCAACGAGGCGTTCGCCGCGCAAGCCATGTCCGTCAACAAGGACATGGGTTGGGATACCGACAAGGTGAACGTCAACGGCGGCGCCATCTCCATCGGCCATCCGATCGGCGCTTCCGGCGCCCGCGTGCTGGTCACGCTGCTGCACGAGATGCAGAAGCGCGACGCCAAGAAGGGCCTAGCGACACTGTGCATCGGTGGTGGTCAGGGCGTGGCACTGGCGGTCGAGCGCGATTGAACCGGCGCGGGCACCGCGGGAGACACAACGCATCCCGCGCGTGCCGCCGTGCTCACGCTCGATGTTGCCCCGCCGCCAGGAATGACCTTCGCCAGGGTCACTCCTCGGTTGTTGGCTTAGACTTTTTCAAGGTTGACCAGCTCGGATGCCCTGCCATGCCCAGCGATCGCATCATCAAAAAGTATCCGAATCGGCGTCTGTACGACACCGAGTTGAGCCGCTATATCACGCTCAGCGATGTCCGCGAACTGGTCATGACCGGCGTTCCGTTTCGGGTGCTCGACACGGGCACCGACGCGGACCTGACCCGCGCGATATTGCTGCAGATCATGCTAGAAGAGGAGACCGGCGGCGAGCCCCTGTTCTCCGCCCGCATGTTGGCGCAGATCATCCGCTTCTACGGCGGCACCCTGCACGGCGTCTTCGGCCGCTATATGGAGCTTTCGCTCAACTCGTTCTCGGAGCAGCAAAAGCAATTGCTCGAGACCTGGGGTGAAGCCCCGCTGAACGCCCTGAGCCGCTTGACCCGACGCAACATGGACATTTGGGCCGAGACGCAAGACAAGCTGTTGCGCGCGACCGGGTTCGGTCCCGCCGATAATGGCGACAAACAGGCGTCCCCAACCTCCACCCCAGAACCAGCCCCAACCCGACCGGACGAACCGAGTCAAGACGACAGGGCATCAGACGAAGCGGTGTTAGACGACGTACGATTGCGGCATAGTCGCTGATGCCTCGCCGGCGGTCGTTGCCGACAGATATTGCCTCGCCGCCGCGGCGTCCCGCGCGATCTGCTGCTTCAGCGCATCGAACGACTCGAAGCGCTGTTCGTCCCTGAGCTTGAGCCGGAACTCCACCTGGAGATGGGCGCCGTAGAGGTCGCCGTCGAAATCGAACAGGTGCACCTCAAGCCTCGGCTCGATGCCGCCCACCGTCGGCCGCTTGCCGACATTGGCCACCGCCGGCAGCGGAACCTCACCAACACCACGCACCGACACCGCATAGACGCCGGTCACCGGGCTCACGCGCCGATGCAGGTGGATATTGGCAGTCGGGAAGCCGATGGTGCGCCCGCGCTTGTCGCCGTGGGCCACGCGCCCGCAGATGCGGTAAGGCCGACCGAGCAAATGCCTGGCCTGCTCCAGGTCGCCGCGGGCCAACGCCTCGCGGATGCGGGTGCTGCTCACGCGTTCGTCGGCGTGCTTGATGGTGTGCAGGTTTTCCACCGCAAACCCCTGTTCCGCGCCCACCGAGCGCAGCAGCGCGAAATCGCCCTCGCGGTTATGCCCAAAGCGAAAATCGTCCCCCACCAGCAGGAAGCGCACGCCGAGCCCCTGCACCAGCAACCGATCGACGAAACAGCGCGCGCCCATCGCCGCCAGCCGCGGCCCGAACTCCAGGAGCATGATCCGCTCGATGCCGTCGTCGGCGATGGCCGAGACCTTCTCGCGCAGCCGGGTCAGCCGCGCCGGCGCTCCGTCGGGGTTGAAAAACTCCATCGGCTGGGGCTCGAAGGTGATGACCGTGGCCGGCAGCCCAAACGCCTGGCCTCGCTCCAACAGCCGCTGGAACACGGTGCGATGCCCCAGGTGCACACCATCGAAGTTACCGATGGTGGCAACGCAGCCCCGGTCCCGATCGCGCAGATTGTGCAGGCCCCGAATCAGCCTCATTACATTTTGACCCCGATTGAAAGAGCGCCCGATTCAAAGCGCCACAGTATAAAGCGCCGCGACCGCCAGCGATGCCTGCCGATTCACGAGGCCTGTCAGACAGGCACAGAGGACGAGCCCGAGGTGACCGTCGAGCATGCCTCAGGTCAACAGGTCGCGCAGCATCGCGGTATCGAGGTGGGCCTCGACCGCATCCGCCAGGCGTTCGATGTCGGCCTCGCGCAGCGCGGCATAATCGCGGCTCTGGGGCCGATCCAGACCGGCCCAGGCGAGCAGCGCATCGCAGGCGTCGGGGTGCTCGAACAGGCCGCCACGGACTTGGAGCCGGGCAGCAGGATCAGGTCGGCGGGCGGGATGGGGTCGCCGGCGCTGATGAAACGCAGATCGACGCCGGGGTTCAGCCGCAGCGGATCGAGGTCGGTATGGTTGCTGATGTGAGGCATAAGGAGTACCAGCAGCCGCAGCCCGGCGCCGGTCTTGTCGGCCTGCGCGCGGTCGACGGCGTCCTCGGCCTCCAGGTGCAGGCCCTTTAGATAGGGCAGCACGCCGAGCACCGGCTTGTCGGTATGCGCCGTGAGCCAATCGAGCCCGGATTGCAGCAGCGCGATGTCGCCGCGAAAGCAGTTGACGACGAAGCCCTTGACCCGCGCCTGCTCGCTCTCCGATAGCAGCGCCAAGGTGCCGACCAAATGCGCGAACACACCACCGCGGTCGATATCGGCGATCAGGATCACCGGACAGTCCACTGCCTCCGCAAAGCCCATGTTGGCGATGTCGCGGGCGCGCAGGTTGATCTCCGCCGGCGAGCCGGCCCCTTCCACCAGGATGGCCTGATACTGTTCGCCCAGACGTTGATAGGCGTCGAGCACCGCCGCGCCGGCCATGCGCTTGTAGTCTTGATAGTCCATCGCGTTCATGTTACCGATGGCCCGGCCCGACACGATCACCTGTGCGCCGGTGTCGCGGTTGGGCTTGAGCAGGATCGGGTTCATGTCGACATGGGGCGGCAGACCACAGGCTTCCGCCTGCACCGCCTGGGCGCGGCCGATCTCGCCGCCGTCGGCGGTAACCGCGCTGTTCAGCGCCATGTTCTGCGGCTTGAACGGCGCAACCCGCACACCTTGGCGCTTGAGCCAGCGGCCCAACGCCGTAACCAGCAGGCTATTGCCGGCATCCGACGTGGTGCCTTGCACCATCAGGGTTGGAGTGGTCATGTCAGGGCGATCGTAAGTTTTGAACAGTCGACTCAGGATACCCGCGCAAGCCAGATCCTGATGCAGATCGGGTGCGCGTTCGGCTGCTATGCTTTTCGGCCAACGCGATGGCAATCATCCTTCGGAGACGCCGGCAGACAGGTTTTTCCAAAACCGAAGGGCCGAACCGGGCCGACATGCTCTACCGTCTTCCAGCCCTCGCGCGTTGGGATCTCTAAGACATTCTGGGATGCTCTGCGGCGTGCGCGACCTAGCCCGCTTGGGGGCGCCAAATGTTTGCAGATGCGTCAGGTTTCACAGTGGCATCGCGCTTACATGGCCAACAGGGCCGAGCGCCGAGGGCTTGGGGCCGAAATTGCGCAATCGTGCTGTAAGCGGCCCTTGACTCTTCAAACTTCAAGTCATCGCCTCATCGAAAAGATGTCGCGACCGCACCCCGAATGCCAGCAACGCCCCCGCATAAAGCAATGCCCCCAGGCCGATCGACAGCCCTAGCCGAATCAGGCGCGTGCCCTGATCGAGTTCGGTCCACGCCAGCGTCTGGCCGCTCGCCCACCACAGCACGACGCCCATCAACAGGCTTGCGGCCGTCGTTTGCGCCAGCAGCCGGCGCCAGCCGTCATCAGGACGGTAGATCCGCTGTCGAATCAGTTCCCGGAGCAGCAGGCCGGCATTCAGCAGGGCCCCGACCGCCGTCGCCAGCGCGAGCCCCGCATGGCCCAACGGGAACATCAAGGCCAGGCTGAGCACCAGATTCACGACCATCGCGATGGCGGCGATGCGCACCGGTGTCTTCACGTCGTGGCGGCTGTAAAAGCCCGGCACGCATACCTTGATACCCATGAAGGCCAACAAGCCCAGCGAATACGCCATCAGACTGCGCTCGGCCATCTGCACGTCGTGGGCACCGAAGGCACCAGAGTTGAATAACGCCGCGAGCATGGGACCGGACAGCACGAACAGACCTACGGCCGCCGGCAGTCCAAGCAGCAACACCCAACGTAGCCCCCAATCCAAGGTGAGTGAGAACCCCACGCCCTGACTCTGTCCATCGGCCCGTCCAGCGGCCTGCCGATCCGCGGTGCCCGCTGCCCGCCCCTCAGCTCGACCAACGTCCATACGCCCGTCCTCAGCGTGCTGTCGAGCCAGCTTGGGCATGATAACGGTGCCGATGGCGACGCCAAGTATGCCGAGCGGAAACTCCATCAGCCGGTCGGAGTAGTACAACCAGGAGATGCTGCCGGTGGTCAGAAACGAGGCAAGCAGGGTATCGATCAGCAGGCTCAGCTGTGCTACCGACACACCGAACAGCGCCGGTAACATCAGTCGGCCGACACGGCGCACGCCGGAATCACGCGGCGCGAACCGCGGCCGTGGCAGCAGTCCCAGCCGGGCCAGAAACGGCAGCTGGAACAGCAACTGCGCTACGCCGGCGATCAACACCCCCCAGGCCAGCGCCATGATGGGCTGCTCCAGGCGCGGCGCCAGCCACAAGGCGCAGCCGATCAGCGTCAGGTTCAGCAGCACCGGCGTAAAGGCAGGCACGCCAAAGCGTTCATACGTATTGAGAATGCCGCCGGCAAAGGCAGTCAGTCCAATGAACAGCAGGTACGGCATCACCAGCCGCAGCATGTCCGAGGCCAGCAGATGCTGCTCGGTATCGCCGGCAAAGCCGGGCGCAAACGCCAGCACCAGCAGAGGCGCCGTCAGCATGCCGAGCACGGTGATCAGCAGCAACACAAGTCCGAGCGTGCCGGCGACGTCATCGACGAAGCGCCTCAGTGCGTCGAACCCCCGGTTGCGCCGGTAGTCGTGCAGCACCGGCACCAAGGCGGCGGAGAAGGCGCCCTCGGCAAACAGCCGCCGCATCAGATTGGGAATCTTGAAGGCAACGAAGAAGGCATCGGTCGCGGCGTTGGCGCCAAACACATGCGCAACGATCATGTCGCGGATGAAGCCCAGCACGCGCGACAGCAACGTGTTGCTGCCAACCTTGGCCAGGGAAGCTGCAAGAGATGCCACGGCTGCTCCGAAAAGCCCCTATTGTACGTCAGTGCCCGATCGCCGCCGCGCATCGGACGGGGTTATCCATTGGGCCGCGCCGAAGTCCGCTGCCGTCGCCGTCGCGATTGCAAATCGCTCCCACGGGCTGCGTCGTTCCCATGCCGCATTCCGGAGCGGATTGGCTCCGGCACGTGGGCAAAGACAAGCGCGGAGCGGAAAACTCGCCAGTGCCAGTTGACAAGAATCACCCGCGCGTGCATCCTGCACGGTTTACCGCAGTAACGCCTGCGGCTATCCCCTTTCCACGTCGGCCGCATTGTCCAGAGCGGCCCTAAACGATAGCAGGAGACTACCGTTGGCCAACTCCGCACAAGCACGTAAGCGCGCCCGCCAGGCCGAGACGCATCGCCAGCGCAATTCCGCGCAACGCAGCACCTTCCGCACCGCCATCAAGAAGGTACTGAAGGCCATTGGCGCCGGCGACAAGACCGCCGCGACCGAAGCCTACAATTCCGCCGTGCCGATTATCGACAGCGCTGCCGGCAAGGGCCTGATGCACGCCAACAAGGCTGCCCGTCACAAGAGCCGTCTGAATGCGCACATCAAGGCGCTGGGTTAGTACAGCGGCGCCGAAGCCTCACTAATGTGAGCTAGCCAAAAATGTGATCAAGCAAAAAAGCCGGCTGCGAGCCGGCTTTTTTGTGTCTTTGTTTCCGCAACCCCGCCTTATCTGTCGATCTCTTCGAGCAATTCACGAGCCTCCGTCTGCTCCGCAAAGGACCTGTCGACCAGGCCCAGCAAGATCAGCCTCGCCTCGGCGGAGCGACCGGCTTCGGTCAGCGCCTCGGCATAGTGCAGCGCAATGCTGGGGGTGGTGGGGTCGGCGATACGGGCTTCGTCCAGCAGCTCGAGACCACGCTCCAGTTCGCCTTTGCGAACCAGCAGGGTGCCGAGCGTGTCCATGATCAACGCTTCGG
Source organism: uncultured Gammaproteobacteria bacterium (assembly GCA_963695445.1). Lineage (GTDB taxonomy): Bacteria > Pseudomonadota > Gammaproteobacteria > Chromatiales > Chromatiaceae > Thiohalocapsa. The sequence goes on from CAVOGV010000051.1 coordinate 28,047, forward strand.
CGGGTTTCAGGCGGTGCGCGCGCTCGGCATAGGTCAGGGCGCGCTCCGCATCGCTATCGCGCAACAGCCGGGCCAGATTACTCAGCACCAGCGCGTTGCCCGGCTGGTCCTGTACTAACGCGCTCAGCAACTCGAGCGCCGCCGGGGTCTGGTCCTGCTCGGTATAGGCCTGCGCCAACATCAACCGTGCGTCAACGTCGTCCGGATGCCGGCTGAGCCAGGATTCCAGAATCTCGACAATGCGGCCGCCATTACGGCCTGCGTGTTCCATCGCCACCAGCTTACGCATCACGAGCGGCTCGTCCGGGGCGCGCTCGTGTAGCGTTTGGAACAGCGCGCGCGCCTGCGACAGCTCACCCATAGCAGCCAGCATATCCCCCTTGACTTCGAGCGGGGCGAACTGGTCGCCGGTCTGCGCGATGATGCGGTCCAGCAGCACGAGGCGAGCGTCGGCGTCAGTCACGGCGGACAGCAGCACCTTCATCGTGGTCGGCAGCAACCGATGCCCAGGCTCCATGGCCAGCCCTCGCTCCATGGACTCCTCCGCGGCGCCCAACTGGCCCGCGGCGACATAGGCGCGCGCCAAAAAATAGTGGGGTGCCGCGCTGTTGGGAGTGAGCAGAACCAAGGTCTGAAAAGTCTCGATGGCCTCGTCGTGCTCGTCCAGGGCCAGCAGGGATTCACCGACCAGCGTCAGCAGTGGCGGCGCGGTGCGCAACTGTTCTGGCGCCGACTGCAGCAGCGCTCGGCTGCGTTGCGGCTCACCGGCCGCCAGCAGATCCCGCGCCAGGGCCAGCCGCAGCTCCAGCGCCATTGGGTAGCTGTCGACCGCGCTCTCCAGCCGCCGCATGCGCGCCCGCGGCCCGCCGATGCGGCCGTCCAGCGCCGCCAGGGCCATAATCGCTTCCGGGCTGCCCGGCGCGGCTGTCAGGACCCGCTCCAGCACGGCCGAGGCAGCCTCCTGCTCCCCCGCGCGCAGGCGCAGATTGAACAGGTTCATGGCCGCGTCGACATAGCCCGGCTCAACGGCCAATGCCTGCTCGAAGGCGACCTGCGCCCCCGGCGTGTCCTCGGCACCGAGGCGCGCCAGTCCGAGCGCGTTCAGCACCACCGCGTCATCGCGCCGCCGTAACGCCAGCTCCTCCGCCAGCGCCAATCCCTGCGCCCCGCGGCCGTTTGCGAGCAGCACCTTGATCTCCATCAGCGCGGCGGTGCGGTTCAGCGGGTTCAGCTCCAGCGCCTTCTGCAACGCGGCCAACGCCGCGTCCACGTCGCCGAGGACCATGGCATTGTCGGCGCGGTCGACGCGATAGCCCGCGTTGTTCGGGTCCAGCTCGATGGCCTGCTCCAGCCAGCGCCGCGCATCCGCCGCACGGCCCTGTGCCGTCGCGGTTTGCGCCAATAGCGCCAACAGCTTTGCCGATGCCGCACCGCTCTCGGCCAGCGGCAGCAGTTGGCGCTCGGCCTCGGCCGCGTCTCCGCGCTCGAACAGTAGCCGCGCCAAGGTCAGATTGGCGTCGACGGAGCCCGGCACGCTGCGCAGGTATTGCCGCAGCAAGGCTCCACCGGCGCCGGGGTTGTTGCGCGCGATCTCGGCCTTCGCCAGCACCAGCGTCGCGTCCGGATTGGTGGGCTCGTATCTCAGGTATTCGTAGATCGACTCGATGCCCTGATGCACGAGCCCCTGCTTCAGCATCAAGACCCCGCGCGCGAAGTGCAGCGCCGGAAAATTCGGGAAGTCCTTCTCGATCGCCTCGATGTCCGCCTTGGCGGCCTCGATCTCGCCGAGTTCCAGCCGCACCAGGGCGCGCTTGAAGCGCGGTATCCATTTGTTGCGCGCGGCCACCCCGGCAGCGACCAGCGACCGCTCGGCGGCCTCATAGTCCTCGCTGGCGAAGTCCAACGCGGCGAGCTGCTCCCACGCCTCGGCGGACTCGGGATGAATCCGGGTCGCCTGGCTCAACAGGGCACGGGCGTCGGCGGTGCGCCCCTCGGCCAACGCCAGCCGTGTCTGGCCCAACAACCCGTCGAGCTGACCTGGGATCAGCGCAAGCGCCTGCCCGAACGCCGCCTCCGCTGCCGAGTTGTCGCGCAGACCCAGATACGCCATGCCACGCAAGGCATCGAGCTCCGCCCGACGCTCCGGGTCGGAGAACGACGCGATGGCGGTCTCATCGAGCACCTGCAGATGCTTGCCCTGCATCAACAGCGCACGCAACAGCGGCAACACGATGCGCTCCCGTGGCATTCCCGCCGATTGCGCCTGCAGCAAGGTCTGCTCGGCCTCTGCGCCCTGAACCAGGTCCAGATAGACCGCCGCCAGCAACAGCAGGGCGTCGACGTCGTTGGGTTGATCGCTGATGCGGTTTTTGAGCTGAACCAGGGCCTGCTTCAGATCGCCGTGCTGCCAGGCGTCGCGCATCGGCTGTAACGCGGCGTCTTCTGCTACTGACGCTTGAACGCCGAACAGTAGCGAGCAGACGAGGATGATTGGGGTAAGGCTTGACGGTCTCATGGGTCGATGGACGGCCTTGATGTATCTGGCCTGGAGCGCACGGCGGCAGAAACGCGTGGTTGGGACAGTCCGGTGGTTCTGCGCGCGCCAACAGGTCGGCACGACGAATAACCGACAATATTTTTCCGTATCTCCGTCAGAACCGAGAAAGTCAAGCATCGGACAAGAGTCACAGAGGAGCGCTATCTTTCCGCGAACTGCGCCGTTTGTCATTGCCTGCGCGCCACCGCGCACGAACTGGAGATTCAACTATGGCCACGATCCGTCGCGCGTGGGTCTTGCTCTTGGCTGCGATAGCCCTGCTCGGCTCCTCCATGGCAGCTGTCGCAACGACGTACAAGTACATCGGCGAGAAAGGCGCCGCTTGGCCAACCGCATGGACCCCCATGCCGCATGCAAACGATGGCGTTGATTCCGGGCTCATCCGGGAAATCGACCTCGTCGGAGGCGAGAATGATCCTAGGGCTTACTGGGCCGATGGCGGAGATTACGTATACTTCCGCATGCGCCAGGGCATCGACGATTTCGGCGCCGATCCAACGCCCACAATCCAGGAGCCGCATTTCGTGCTCATCGACGTGGTCGACAAAAAATGGGATTCAACCGGATAAGAGCCAGACAAGGTGGAAACAAACAACAGCTTTAGTGTCGGCAGTCTGATCTCATGTGGTTTCTGCATCCTGGCCGGCTGGCGCATGCGTCGCCGCAGTCAGACCGCATCGAGCGATCCTGATCACCGCGCATAGACACACGCGCATTGCCAGCGCCGAATAATTCGCATGCCCGCCTCAGGCAAAGCAATCGCTCAGGTCGCCAATCTATTCGAGTATCTCCCCTGCCCGACCACCGGAGAGGCCTTCGACGAACTCCTCCGCTGCCGCAACCTGCGCATCGAGCGCATCGTTAGTAGCCCGATGCCTGAGCCGACGCTGTACGATCAGCCCCAGGACGAATGGGTGCTGCTGGTTCAAGGATCGGCGTTGCTTGAGATTTCCGGCGAACGGGTCGACCTGCGCGCGGGCGATCACCTGTTCATCCCCGCCCGCACGCCCCACCGCGTTGTCGCCACCTCCGCCGAGCCGCGCTGCGTCTGGCTTGCCGTCCACCTCGACCCTGATCCCACGCCTAATTGACCCTGAGGGCATCCGCCTGATTTCGTGGTTAGCCCTAATGAAGGGCGCTGAATCACGAATGCTGATCGTATGCCCACCGCGCCTGTATCCACCGACTCCACCATGCCCCATCTCTTTATCGCCGTAACGGCCCACGGCTACGGCCATGTCGCTCAGGTGGCCCCCATTGCCCATGCGCTCTATCGGCAAATCCCCGGGCTGCGGGTGACTTTGCAGGGGACCGTGTCGCGCGCATTCGTCGAGGCCCGCATGCCGGCCGGTTGCCGCTACATCGAGCAGGCCGCGGACGCGGCGCTACCCATGGACGGCCCGCTGCACGCGCGCTGGCAAGACGGGCTCGAAGTCTACACCGCGTTCGATGCCGAGCACACGCATCACTTGGCGCGGCAGCGGGCGCTGCTGCAACGGGACCCGCCCGACCTGCTGCTGGCGGACATCCCCTGGCTGCCGCTGGAGGCGGCGCGCGGTCTAGGTATCCCGTCGGTCGGGCTATGCTCGCTGAGCTGGTACGACATCCTTGCGCAGAGCCCGATCGGCCCGCGGATGCCCGTGTCGGTGATTGAACACATGCGCTCGGCCTATGCCGGGGCCGAGCTGTTCATCCGCCCGACACCGTCGATGCCGATGGCCTGGCTGCCGAACGGCCGCGACATCGGGCCGATCGCGACGCGACATCGGCGCGACCCGGACGCGGTGCGCGATCGCCTCGGCATCCCGTCCACAGCACGGCTGGTGCTCATGCAGTTCGGCGGCGCCGGACAGCTCTGTCTCGGCGACGAACAGCCGCTACCGGATGATGTGCACATTTTGACGCCCGACCCGGCGGCCGCCAACCGTCGCGGGCAGTTCAGCGTCATCGGCGGGCCGGAGCCGAGGTTGGGCCTGGATGCACTCGACGTGCTCGCCTCTTGCGATGCGCTCATCACCAAGCCCGGCTATGGCGCCTTCGCCGAGGCCGCCTGCAACGGCATCCCGGTGCTGTACGTGCCGCGCGGCGACTGGCCCGAGGAGCCTTACCTGGTGGGCTGGCTCGCAGACCAGGTTCCTACCCGAGCAGTCAGCATCGACGACTTCGCGGCTGGACGCATCGCCGCCCCGCTCCTGGACCTGCTCGAAACAGGGACTGTAACACCAGCACCGGCGACCGGTGTCGACGAGGCGGTCGAACTGCTGGCGGGTTTTTTGCGCGGATAAGGCACCGATTAGACCTGAACTGGTTTGCAACGAGTTTGGTGGGTCCGCTTTGATTGACCCACCCGGCCTTCGTATTGCTTCGTGGTGATCCACTCTTTCTGGCCGAAACCCCGCCGTTATAGTCGTTCGCCACTCGCACTCGCTACTCGCTACTCGCTACTCGCTCTCGCTACTCATCATCAACTCGGCGGCGTCGATGCCCACGGCCGATGCAGCATCGCCAGCAGCGCGTCGATGCGTCCGTCGTGGTTCGCCTCGGGGTGGTGGAAGGCGTAGGTGGCTCGTTCCATCAGCGGTGCGCCGCGCACCGGCAGCAAGCGGCCGGCGGCCACGTCCTCGGCGACCATTGCATCGGGGAGGTACGCGCTGCCGCCGTGCTCGCGCAAGAAGTCATGGGCCAGCCGGCCGAGCCCGATGCGCAGTCTCGGCGGCGGCGCGCCGCTGAATGCCTGGGCGTGGGCGTTGGCAAAGCCGGTGCCCCAATCCACCAGCACGTAGTCGTCGCGCTCCAGCGCCTGCGCCGGGTCGATGCCGCCATGGGAGCTGACCATGAGCAGTCGAATGCTCGCCAACTCGACAATGCTGATCTCGGCGAGCTGGGGCGACTCGAAGCCGAACGCCAGGTCCAAGGTGCGTTCCCGCACGCGGCGCAACAGCACCTCCGGCCCGTGTGCCTCGGCGGTGACCGACAACGCCGGCCTTGTGCGTGCCACCCGCGCCAGCCAGTCCTTGAGATAGATATCCCACAGGCTCGGCACGCCGCCCACCGCAAGCGCGTTCGCGCCATCGCCGGCAACCGCGATCTCCTGCCGCGCTCGCGTCCAGATATTCAGAATATTCTCGGCGTATCGCCGCAACCGCTCCCCCTGGGGCGTCAGCTGGACGTTGTTGCGGGTGCGCGTGAACAGCTCGACGCCCAGGAGTTGTTCCAGCTGGCGGATGCGGGCGCTGACCGCGGATTGGGTCAGGAACAGGTGCTCGGCGGCCTTGCCGAAGTGTCGGGTTCGATTGACCTCGAGGAAGGTCTTCAGGAGTTCTATGTCCATCGCGATGCGGCAAGGCCAAGCGTGCTACGCGCTGTCAGCCACGATCGCGGCAAGGCGCCACCAGCGTCGACGCCGGCCGGGTGCCGGGTGCGTCGACAAAAATGTTCGATGAAAACCATGAAGATATTTCATTTCCGTTTTGGTGGTCGTCTGTTCGTAAATTGACACCCAATTAAGTAGTAACCCCTTATGAGGGCATCCATGACGTACGAAACAGACGACACGCCAGACGACGACATCCAAACCGGTGAAGACGAGATCACCCCGCTTGTAGAACGGCTGACCATGCTGCGCTCCAGCCGCGGCTCCGCCGGCGGCTACTCACCCGAGGCGCGCCAGCGCATCGAGTACCTGCAAGAACTCCGGCGCCTGCGGTCGCAGATCGGCGACGACGGCATCGATACGTTCTAGCGCACGGCCCGGAACTGGAGTCGGCTACCGCGCACGGCATCATTGACCGCGCCGTTCTCGTACGCGACCTGCCCGTTGACCAGGGTCGCGGCGATGCGGGCATGAAACTGCCGGCCTTCGAACGGTGACCAGCCGCATTTGTACAGGACCTGATCGCGCTCGCGGATGTACGGCGCGCTCAGTTCCACCAACGCCAGGTCTGCCCAATAGCCCTCGCGGATGTAGCCGCGCTCCTCGATACCGAAGCACTCCGCCACGGCGTGGCTGGTCTTGCGCACCAGGGTCTCCAGGCTGAGCCGACCCGCCCGCACATGCTCGAACAGCGACGGCAACGCATCCTGCACCAGCGGCAGTCCCGCCGGCGCCTTGAAATAGGTCGCGGCCTTTTCCTCCAGCGTATGTGGGGCGTGGTCGGTGGCGATCACGTCGATACGGTCCTCGGTCACCGCCGCGAGGATGCCGTCGCGGTCCTCCGGGCGCTTGATGGCCGGGTTGCACTTGATCAGCGTGCCCTTGTCGGCATAGTCGCGCTCATCGAAGTACAGATGATGCACGCAGGCCTCGGCGGTGATGCGTTTGCCCGCCACCGGGCCGGGGGTGAACAGCTCCAGTTCCCGCGCCGTGGTGATATGCAAGACGTGCAGCCGTGCGTCGTGCCGGCGTGCCAGCGCCACCGCCAGCGTCGAGGACTTGAGGCAGGCCGCCTCCGAGCGGATCAGCGGATGCGCGCTCATCGGCACGTCCTCGCCATAGCGGGCACGGAATTCCGCCTCGTTGGCCTGGATGGTGGGCGTGTCCTCGCAATGGGTCGCGATCAGCAGCGGGCTGTCGGCAAAGATCGCGTCCAGCGTCTGCTCGTTGTCGACCAGCATGTTGCCGGTGGAGGCACCCATGAACACCTTCACGCCGCAGCACTGGCCCACGCGAACGGCGCGGATGGCGTCGATGTTGTCGTTGCTGGCGCCCAGGTAAAAGCTGTAGTTGGCCCGCGAGACCTCCGCCGCGCGGGCGTGCTTGGCCTCCAGCAGGTCCAGGCTCAGGGTCGCCGGGTTGCTGTTCGGCATCTCCATGAAGCTGGTAATGCCGCCCGCCACCGCCGCGCGCGACTCGCTGGTGAAGTCCGCCTTGTGGGTCAGCCCCGGCTCGCGAAAATGCACCTGGTCGTCGATCATGCCGGGGATCAGCAGCCGCCCCGCGGCGTCGATGACCCGGTCCGCGGGCCGCTCTTGCAGATCGCCGCCGATGGCCGCGATGCGGCCGTCCTCGATCAGCACGTCCGCCTCGAACCGGCGGCCCTCGTTGACGATATCGGCGTTGGTGATCAACAGGCTGGACATGATGCTTCCTCTCTGATCTGGTCGAAACCCACGCTGCGACTTGCGCGACCAGAACAGACACGCCCGCGCGAGCGGCCGGCTTGGTCTGCTAACCTCTCTCAGTCTAACGCCTGCAGAGACCCATCGCATGACCGTACAAGATCCGTCCGCCTCGCCCCAACCGACGCCAGGCATCAAGGCCAACGAACGTGCCGAACTCGGCGCCAGCCTGCCCTGGGCTCAGGTTCGGGCCGGCCTGAAGCTGAACCCGGACGGCCTGATCCCCGCCATCGCGCAGCAGCACGACAGCGGCGAGGTGCTGATGCTGGCCTGGATGAACCTGCAATCCCTCGACGAGACCCTCGCCACGGGCCGCGTCTGCTATTGGTCACGCTCCCGCGGCAAGCTCTGGCGCAAGGGCGAGTCCTCCGGCCAGGTGCAGCACCTGAAGGAAATGCGCCTCGACTGCGACGGCGACACCCTGCTGCTGCTGGTCGATCAGACCGGCCCCGCCTGCCATACCGGCCGCGGCAATTGCTTCTACAACGCCGTACGCGGCGACCGCGTCGAGGTCATCGCCGAGCCGTTGATCGACCCCGATCAGCTCTACAAGTAGAGCGGGGCGAGGCCTCAGGCCGACGAAAGCACGACACCGGACCGCTCAACCCGCGCGTCACTTCGAGTGGGCCAAGCGCCGAGGGCCGAGGGCCGAGGGCTACTGTGCAGCGCGGTTGCGAACGAGTGGACCTTGGCCCTTGGCTCTGCAGGCGCCTTGGCGTCATGAAACTTGACGCATCTGCAAAGATTCCGCGCCCTCTATGAATCTCGGTTAGGACAGACCAAACGACGCACGAGCGATGCTCGACATAACAAGATTTTATCGAAATACCACGCAGCTATAAAAAATATATTGCAATATTAGAGAATTCTGATATTCTGTCTTTCATCGCAGGCAAGACGACCTAGCGACCAACCGCCCACCAAAGATGAGATAGAGACCAAAATGAACAAGATTCTAAAAGCTGCTGCCGTCACCACCCTGATCCTCACCTCCGCGTCGGCCTTTGCCTGGGGCAACGGTCCCTTCAACGGCTTCAACAACGGCTTCTCCGACATGACCAATCAAGTCTTCGGCGACGGCGATGGCTACGCGAACGGCAATGCCGACTTCAACATGAGCATGAGCGGAAACGGGAGCGGCCGCGGGTACGGTCGCGGCTACGACCGCTTCCAGGGCTATAACGGTTACCAGGGCTACAACGGTTACGGCTACGCCCCGAATTATGGCCCTGGCTACGCGCCGAACTACGGCCCTGGCTATGCTCAGGGCTACGCGCCCAACTACGGCCCCGGCTACCCAGGCGCCCCGATGACCATGGCCGGCCCGCAGGCGCAGGCGCCTCTCGCCCCGCAGGCACCGGTCGCTCAATAGCACCGGGTCATACCGCCCCCTGCGCATCTAGCGCGGAGGGCCGGTAAAAAAACCCCGCGAATTTCGGTTCGCGGGGTTTTTTTTGGCCCCTAGCAGGGAGACCGGGAAAGTATTCCCCGGAACGCCGAGAATGAAATTCAACCACGCATCTGCACCTAAGCCGAGCGCATGGCGACAACGACAACCATCGACGGCGAGCGAACGACGCCGCATGCTATCGCCTGGCCTTGATCACCGCTCGGGCCAATTCAGCAACGCAACCACCAGGCAAGCACCTGCACGATGGACAACCAACACAAAACCTTATCGATGACTTTGCTGATGACGCCAGACATGGCCAACTTCTCGGGCCATGTCCACGGCGGCGCGACGCTGCGACTGCTGGACCAGGCGGCCTACGCTTGCGCGTCGCGTTATTCGAATCATTACGTCGTGACCATGTCGGTCGATCAGGTGTTCTTTCGCGAGCCGATCCACGTCGGGGAACTCGTGACCTTTCTAGCGGCAGTGAACTTTACCGGCACGACATCCATGGAGGTGGGCATCCGCGTCCTCGCGGAAGACATCATCCACAAGACGACCCGCCATGCGATGACCTGCTACTTCACGATGGTTGCGGTCGACCAACAGGGTCGGCCGGTTCCGGTCCCTCCTTTGCAGATCGAAACCCCGCTTGAGCGCCGACGCAACGAGGGCGCCCGGCTGCGCCGCGAGTTCCGGCGCGAGATCGAGGCCCGCAACCGGGCCATACGCGAAGCGTCGATCACGCCGAACGACACCACTCCGAAGCAGCCGGGGGAACCCCAGGGGCGTGGCTAAGAGCAGCGATCGGCAACGGCGACGGATGTCTGCGGCGCGGCCAATCGCGGCTGCAAGCCGCTCCCACAAAGAGCGCGTCCCCGTGGGAGCGATTTGCAATCGCGATGGCAACGGCAACGGCAACGGCAATGGACCGACTGTATAGGGCCGGCGAACCATAAGAACGCTTTATCAAAAGCCAGGCAGCCCATAAATTTTTCTTGTAATATTAGAAAATGCTGATATTCTGTTGTTCATCCGAGGCGACATCGCCTCACCGACTTCCCAACTCAATCTTTTTCGAGCAAATGACAATGAACAAGATCATCAAGGCTGCTGCTGTCGCTTCCCTGGTCCTGACCTCCGCGTCGGCCTTTGCCTGGGGCAACGGTCCCTTCAATGGCTTCACCGATATGGCCAACGACGTCTTCGGCGACGGCTTTGCCGATGGCAATGCCAGCTTCAACATGAGCATGAGCGGCAGCGCGAACGGCAGTGGTCGCGGATATGGGCGCGGCTACGACCGCTTCCAGGGCTACAACGGTTACCATGGTTACGGCTACGCGCCCAACTACGGCTATATGCCTTACTACGGGGCCGGCCAGCCCGGCGCACCGGTCGCGATGGCCGCCCCGCAGGCGCCGGTTGCGCCTCAGGCACCGACCGCCCAGTAACAGCGCGCACAAACCGACCTCGGCACATCGGTGCCGAGAGGAATGAAAGGCCTCGCGAACGTCAGTTCGCGGGGCCTTTTGTTGGCACCTGCCCCGACGGATGCTCGATCAGTCGGCGCCAGCAGGGCCACAGGGATGGGCGACTCCGGATTGGCCGTGTCGAGCCGCAGCTTTACCTTGACGATCTCCAGGTCCTCCGGGTCCCGCTTGGTGGTGAAGCCAAACACCTTGCACAACTTGAGCATGGTGCGATTGTCGCGCAGCACATCGCCGTCGATCTCGCGAATGCCGCGCTGGCGGGCGTAGTCGATGATGCGGCGCATCAGCAGGATGCCGAGCCCCATGCCCGCCATGTCGTGGCGCACCAGGATCGCGTACTCGGCGCGCTCGTTGTCGGGGTCCGCGCTAAGGCTGACCACGGCATAGATCTCGGTGCGACCGGGGATGCCGGGATCGGTCAGCACCAGGGCCATCTCGCGATCGTAATCGAGCTGCGAGAAGCGGGCGGCGGCAACGTGGTCGAGGGTGCTCATCGGCGCAAAGAAGCGCAGCCGCACCTCCTCCGGCGTCAGTTTGGCGAACGCCTCCTGCAACGAGGGCTCGTCCTCGGGGCGAATCGGGCGCAACAACAGGCTGCGTCCGTCGCCGAGGGTGACGGTCTCCTCCAGCGCCTTCGGATAGGGGCGGATCGCAAGCCGAGCGTGGCTGCTCACGCCCGGCACCAGCGGCTCCAGCGACACCCGGATGCGGGCATCGAGCGCGACCACGCCGTAGTTGTCGGCCAGCAGCGGGTTGATGTCCAACTCGCGGATGTCCGGGAAGTCGCAGACCAGTTGCGACACCCGCACCAGCACCAGCGCAACCGCATCCAGGTTCGCCGCGGTATGGCCGGGCGTGCCTTGCAACAAGCGATGGATACGCGTGCGCGACAGCAGCTCGCGGGCCAGACGCATGTTCATCGGCGGCAGGCCCAGCGCCTTGTCGTCGATGGCCTCGACCTGGGTACCGCCGTGTCCGGCCAGGATCACGGGGCCGAATTGCGGATCGTCGGCGACGCCGATGATCAGCTCGTAGGCGCCGGGGCGGCGTACCATGGGCTGCACGCTGAAACCGAGCAAGCGCGCATCGGGATGGGCCGCGGCGACCTGCTGGTGCATCGCCCGCGCCCGCTCCTGCACCGCGGCCGGGCCGATTAGATCGAGCGCGATGCCGCCGGCGGCGCTCTTGTGCAGCAGGTCCGGCGACTGGAGCTTCAGCGCCACCGGTCCGCCGATCTCTGCGGCCAAGGCGGCGGCCGCCTCCGGGGTCGCCGCCAGGCGGGTCGGCACCACCGGAATACCATAGGCGGACAGCACCTGCTTGGACTCCACCTCGCTGAGCCAGCCACCGCGGTCCGGGCCGATGTTGTCGATCAGCGCCCGCACCCGCGCCAGGTCTGGCGCGTAGTCCTCGGGCACCGACGGCGGCGTCTCGGTCAGCAGACGCTGGTTGCGACGGTAGCGCACCAGGTACATGAAGGCGCGCACCGCCTGCTCTGGCGTGTCGTAGCTCGGGATACGCCGTTGCGAGAAGGCGGCGCGAGCGGCGCGCATCGCCTCCTCGCCGACCCAGCTGGTCAGCAACAGTGGTCCGCGCGGACCAGGCGCGGCGTCGATCACGGCCTGCGCCGCATCCGTCGCGGAGGCGACCGCGGTCGGACAATGCAGGGCCAGGATGCCGTCCACGTCGGCCGCCTGGCTCAGTACCTGCATGGCGTCGGCATAGCGGCTGCCGGGTGCGTCGCCGATGATGTCCACCGGATTGGCGTGGGACCAGGTGGCGGGCAACACCTGATCCAGCGCCGCGACGGTCTCCGCGGACAGCTCCGCCAGCCGCCCGCCCTGGTCCATCAGTTCGTCGGCGGCCAGCACGGCGATGCCGCCGCCGTTGCTCAGGATCATCAGCCGGTCGCCCTTCGGCGGTCGCGCCAGTGCCAGGATCTCGACGGCGTCGAACAGCTCCATCAGCCCGTGCACGCGCAGGATTCCGGCGCGCCTGAAGGCGGCGTCGTAGACGGCATCGGTGCCGGCCAGCACGCCGGTGTGCGACGCACTGCTCGGGCGCCCTCGGGATGACGGCCGGCCTTGACGACGATGATCGGCTTCATGCGCGACGCCGCGCGCGCCGCGGACATGAAGTGCCGGGCGTCGGTGATGGCCTCGATATAGAGCAGGATGCCGCGGGTACCGGATCGCTGGCCAGATAGTCGAGCATGTCGCCGAAGTCGACGTCGGCCATGTCGCCCAGCGACACCAGATGCGAAAAACCGATGCCGCGGGGCTCGGCCCAGTCGATCACCGAGGTCACGATGGCGCCGGACTGGGCGACGAAGGCCAGCGACCCGGCGCGCGGCGTGCGGTGGGCGAAGCTGGCGTTCAGCCCGATGCCGGGCACCAGGATGCCAAGGCAGTTCGGCCCCACCAGGCGCAATCGATGACGTGCCGCGGCCTGCTGTATCGCCTGTTGCAATTCGACGCCACCGCTGGCCCGGCGCTCGCCGAAGCCGGCGGTGATGACGACCGCGGCGCGCGCACCTCGCTCGCCGAGCTGGTCGATAATCTCTGGCACCGTCTCGGCGGGCGTGCAGATCACGCCCAGGTCGGGCGCCTCGGGCAGGCTTGCGATGTCCGGCCAGGCGCGATGCCTGGCAATCTGCCGATGCTTGGGGTTCACCGGCATGACGGCGCCCTGATAGCCGGCACCCAGCAGGTTGCGCGCCAGCATCGCACCGATCGAGCCGCGCCGGTTGCTCGCGCCGATCAGCGCCACGGATCGGGGTTTGAACAGGGCGTCGAGATTATTGATGGTCATCGTTTTAGCTTCCTGGATGACGAGCGGAAAGTCCGACAGACCCCTAGCAACGCACAGGCATCCCGTGGGCGCGGCTTGCAGCCGCGATTTGCACCAACGGGACGCCCAGCACAAGGTGCGCTCTTGCGTGCAACCTCGTCTCGCCACGCACCGCGATTGCAAATCACTCCCACGGCGGCACTTCCCGCCCTCGGACGTGCCCATGGGAGCGGCTTGCAGCCGCGATTTGCAACCTGGACGCAGCGGGAAGCCCGACAGACTCCTAGACTATAGACAAGCTGGCGATGTGATGCCTCGGGCCGACCTAGGCACGGGCCGTTTTGTTGAGGCGATTGCCGGAAAATCTCATACCAGATGACGCCGGATTGAGGTTGCCTTCAGGAGCACCGGCAGGAGCATAGCCGGGCTATGTGACTGCCGGTGCGACACAGAAGGCGGCGTCAGACAAGTCAGCTGGTATGAGATTTGAACAGAAATCGCCTTAGCCTGGGCACGCACGCCGTCGCCGCGAAACTCGACCGTCCGCGAACGCTTTGCGGCCCGAAACGATTCAAAGGACAGCATTGTGACCCAAGAGACCCTGCAACAGACCGTCATCGACGCACTCACCGGCATCGCGCCGGAGGTCGATCCCAGCGCGCTGGACCCGGACATCAACTTTCGCGACCAGTTCGAGCTCGACTCGGTGGACTACCTGAACTTCGTGCTCGACCTGGAGCGGCGCCTCGAAATCAAGATCCCCGAGATGGACTATCCGCGGCTGTCCTGCCTCAACGGCTGCCTGGCCTATCTTGGCAAGGCGCCGGACGGTGCCGCAAATCGACAGCCTTCGAGGCCAGCGTACGAACTCGATCCTTGCCGATGCATCAAGTGGTAGATCGACAAGGCGCCTCAAGCACCGATCCATCGCAGCCGCCAGCATCGAACCAGTCCGATGCGACCACATCCGCTCGGTGCAACTGGATCAGGCCCGCGCCGAGCTGACCGGATTACCGGACGGCGGGCTCGATGTCGCCTTCGAGGCATGACCGGCACCTTCTCGACGGCCTCGCCGACCAGACCGCGCTGCGCTGGATCGGCCCGGACGCGACCGACGTGATTTCAGCTACCGCGACCTCGCGCAGGCCACGGCCGCCTCGCGCACCCTGCTGCGGCAGCTCGGTGTGCAGCCGGAGAGCGGTGCAAGCCTGCTCGGGCGCGCCAAGCTCTATGTCACGGCACTGGGGACGCTGAAGGCGGGCTGCGTCTTCGCTGTTCTTGGTGTTCGGGCCGGAGCAGGCGCAGCGCCTGCTCGAACGACGGCCGTCGCCGATGCCGTCGCCATCGGCCTGGCGGAGACCGACCCTGGGCGGGCTGGTCAAGGACTGGTCGCGCTGAAGCCAGCTTGGAGGCGAAGAGTCGCTCCGCGCGAGTTGCCGGCCACGCCCGCCGCAGACTGGGACCAGCGGTGGCGCCGCGTGCAATCGCGTTTCGAGAGGAACTACCGAGAACCCGCAGCGGCAAGATCCTGCGCGGCTGTTGCGCGACCGCGAACTCGGCGGCCGCCGCAGCAATTAATCGGGATTCGGTTACCGAGGTCGACCAGGTACCGCCGCCAGCGCAAAGGCAGCCCGAAACCAACCGTCGCGGGCGGGATCGCGATAGAGCCAGGACCGCAGACCCGTGCGCTCGAACGGGTCCACTGCCGGGGCGGCTGGCAAGTCGGTCGGCGATGGCGAACAGCGTGAGCGGTGTGAGCCAAGGCCGAGGTGGCTGGATTCGACCTCGATGCTCTCGGCCTGGGGCGCCGTCGGCGCGACACTGCTCTGCCAAGGCACGATGCCGTCGCTGCGGCTATAGATCGACGTGCTCGGCACCGGCAGCGACCGCGCCGAGCCGGACAGGTGCGGCGGCAAGCCCATGGGATCGCCGGTGACGTGCTCGTACAGGCGCGATTGCGCCGGGCTCGGATCGCCGCTGATTGGCGTACCAAGACTGATGACCAGCCGCACGTCGTCCGGCGCCTCCAGGGCCAGGGCGCGGGCAAACAGACCGCCGAGGCTCCAGCCGATCAGACTCACCGGCCGACCATGGCTTTCGCGCAGCGCACGCAGACGCCCGAGACAGGCATCGAACACCCCCGCGCGGGGACCCAGGTTGACACCCAGATCCCAGGCCGAGGCCGCATAGCCGCGTGCGTCCAGAAAGCTGCGCAGGGGAAGTGTGCTGAGGTCGTTGCCGAACATCAACGGCAGCACCAGCACCGGGTGGCCGTCGCCTTCGGCAGCATCGCGAGCAGCGGCTGGGCCGCCAGCCCGGCACCATGCTCCCAGGGAGCGCGCACCTCCAAGGCCATGCGCAGGGTGCAGTCATTTGCATGAGGGCGAAATCGTTGAGGCTATCGAGTTTCATGGGCCTTGCTTTCATGGCCTGGGGATCGATCAGGAGCCGCGCCGCTTGGGCGGCTCGAAGCCAGCCTCGGTGCTCGCGGAGGTCGCGGCTTCCCGATGCCGGTTTGCGTCGCTTGCCGATGTTCTTCGATCACGGGCGCGGTCTTTGGGCTTGGGCTGGTTGCCGGTCTGGGCTTGCTTCGCCGCTTTGGCGGCTTTGGCCCTGGCGGCTGGATCAGTCTTCTTCTTCCGGGTTTGGCACGCGTCGGGGCGCCCTTGAAGCGGGCCTCCAGCCCTTTGATGGCGCGCTGCTTCACGTCCAGGTGCAGGTAGCGCTGGATGCCTTCCATGCGGTTCCATTCCTGGGAACTGACCAGCGTGATCGCGAGGCCTTGCTCACCGGCGCGGCCGGTGCGGCCGGTGCGGTGCAGGTAGTCGTCGCCGCTGCGAGGCACGTCGAAGTTGATCACGCGCTGCACGCCGGGCACGTCGAGGCCGCGGGCGGCGACGTCGGTGGCGATCAGCACGTCGACAGAACCGTCGCGAAACAGGCCCATGACGCGCTTGCGCTCACGCTGGTCGAGATCGCCGTGCAGCACGGCGCAGCGCTGTTGCTGTCCGACCAGCCAGCTGCCGAGCTGGTCGGCCCGTTCGCGAGTGTTGACGAAGACCAGCGTCTTGCCCGCGTGGATAGCGGCGGACGGAGCGGGAGCCCGATCGTCGGCCGCCTCCGCCGGCTCATCGCGCAGCAGCCGAAGCAGCTGTTCGCGCTTGTGCTCCGGGTCATCGCTGAGCAGGATCTGGTGCGTGATGTCCGGATGCGGCTCCCGCACGACATCCACAATGATGGTCCGGCTCGCGCAGCAGGCGTTCGGCCAGGGCGGGCAGGCCTCGCTGTTGCAGCGTGGCGGAGAACAGCAGCGATTGACGCTCGCGTCGGCAGCGCCGAGGATGGCGAACACCTGCTCGGCAAAGCCCATGTCGAGCATGCGGTCGGCCTCGTCCAGGACCAGATGTTCCAGGTCGCCGAGTTCCGCCTCGCCGGTCTCCAGGTGCTCCAGCATGCGGCCCGGCGTCGCCACCAGGATGTCCGGGTTGCGCCGCAGTGCCGAGACCTGATGGCCACGGTTCTCGCCGCCGGTGATCACCTCCGCGGTGAGCCGCGTATAGCTACCGATGTCCATGAAGTGGGCATGAATCTGCCGCGCCAGCTCGCGGGTAGGCACCAGGATCAGCACCGCGGGCTGTCGTGGACGGGCCGCTGGTCGAGCAGATGCTGCATGATCGGCAGCAGGAACGCGACGGTCTTGCCGGAGCCGGTGGCGGCGGAGACCAGCAGGTCCAGCCGCTGCATCGCCGCCGGGATGACCTGCTGCTGCACCGAGGTCGGGGTGCCGAAGCCGGCCTTGGCAGACCGCGCAACAGCGGCTCGGTCAGGTCGAGCTCGTCGAAGGTGGCCGGGTTGGGGTTCGTGGACATGGCGGCTCAGGTGTGGTTCCGGTGTCGTCGCCACCGAAGGAATTCGCCGATAGGCAGCGGGAGGACGAACCCAGCTTCGGGACATGGGGCTCGTTCGCATGCCGGGTTCGCAAGCTCGATCCAGCCCAGAACACCGCGATCGAGCGACCAGGCGCGATGAGGGTCAGCGCCGGAGCTGGTAGCGGGGCGCCGAATAGGGCAGGTTGACTTGACGATTCGGGTTGATCCTCGATGAGCTAGATCGATTCGACGGTGATGTTCCAGCCTCGTCCTCGGGCAGCGGGACAGCAGTGCGGCAAAGTCGCGGCGGGTGACGGTCTGATTCGACCGGGAGCCAGGGTCGGGGTGGACACCGCGGTGTCGAGGGCCGGATCAGGCTGATCATTTCGATGATGGTCGCGCTCGTTAGCCCTCACGTGGGAAAGAGCAGAAACAAGCGAAACATGCAACGACAAGAGACTACGGAGAAAGCACACGGAAATGACGCAAAACAGCGCATGTTCGTTTGTATATCTAGCTTTTTCGCGTGTTTCGCGTGTTTCGTAGTTCCAAGAAGATGTACCGGTCGTTCTTGAATCGTCAC
>CAVOGV010000052.1:0-40332 GCA_963695445.1 uncultured Gammaproteobacteria bacterium
AACCGTTTCATCACCCTTCACAATCAGTGACCTACAACAAAAACAGCCGTTTATAGTCCGTCACTGTTCGCCAAAATGCGCCTTTATCTGCTATTCTTGCACTTATAAGTGCAGACCCGGCGACCGCCGCATACCCGAGAACACGGAAAAAGACGGTCGCAAGAACAGGCCCCGAGACGGCACCACCCGCCCCGAGGCCCTGACCACCACAACCTGATGCAGAGGTTCCGATGGCTACTCAGAATCCTAGCACGCGCGCCAAGGCCGGCGACCACGTCCAGCCCCTCACACAGAACCTTGTCCGCGACCTATCAGAAGCGCGCCAAGGCCGGCGAGGTCCCGAAGCCGATCGAGATCCGCGACCGTGACCTAAAGGGCTTCATCCTTCGCGTTCAGCCGTCCGGTTCGACCTCCTACATCGTCCAGCTTGGCCGCGGTAAGCGGATCACCTTCGGCGACGCGGCGATCCTGACGCCAGCGCAAGCACGCGGCAAGGCCAAGGTGGCGCTGGGAGCAGTGGCCGATGGTCGCGACCCCAAGGCCGCGCTGAAGGTGGAGGAGGGCACCAGCGCACCGACGCTGCGCGCCTTCATCGATGACACCTATGCACCGTGGGCGGAGGCGAACCGCAAGACCGGCGCCGAACCCGTCACCCGCATCAAGTACGCCTTCCCGGATTTTCTCGACACCGAGCTGTCCAGCATCACGGCATGGAACATCGAGAAGTGGCGCAAGGCCAAGCTCCAGCAAGGCCGGACGATGAACACCTGCAACAGGGATCTGATGTGCCTCAAGGCCGCATTGTCGCGTGCACTGGACTGGGAACTGATCGACCGTCACCCGCTGGCGAAGGTGAAGCCGGGCAAGGTGGACCAGTCCGGCGTCGTGCGCTACTTGAGCCGCGACGAGGAATCACGGCTACGCAAGGCGCTGGTGGATCGCGACGCCGAACACCAGGCCGCACGCCAGCGCGGTAACGCCTGGAGGGCTGAACGCGACCGCGACCCCATGCCGGCGCTCGGCACCTATGCCGACCACCTGACACCGATGGTGCTGATCTCGATCAATACCGGGCTTCGTCAGGGTGAGCTGTTCAACCTGGCGTGGCAGGACGTGAACCTAGAGGGCGCATTGCTGAGCGTTCGCGGCGGCGGGAGCCAAGTCCGGCAATACGCGGCATGTCCCGCTGAACAGCGAAGCCGTTGACGTGCTCAAGACCTGGCAGGACCAGACCGGCGCCGATGGGCTTGTGTTCAAGAGCAAGGCCGGCGAGCGGTTCGACAACGTGCGCAAGGCATGGGCCGCGACTGCTCAAGTCTGCCGGCATCACCGGCTTTCGTTGGCATGATCTCCGCCACCATTTCGCAAGCCGGCTGGTGCAGGCCGGCGTTGACCTGAACACCGTCCGCGAGCTGCTGGGCCACGCCGATCTGAAAATGACGCTACGGTATGCGCATCTGGCGCCGGAGCATCGCGCGGCTGCCGTGGCGCGGCTGGTGGCGTCGTGAGGCCGCTACGACCGAGGCGACGACTCGGACGAGTACTCTAGAGCTTAGCGCGAGAGCCGGTACGCCGACGGCGAGAAGGCCGCATTGCTGGCGATGCGGAGATGGGCGACGACGCAGAACCCGCCATCCGGATTCCGTGTCGAGGGACTTCGCACGCGCTAGGGCAAGGTGGGCGACATCGCACGCGCGCACGCTGGACGAAGCATTCGGCGTCGAGCGCGCCAAGGGCTGGCGACAACATGACGCGCGCACATGGGGCAAGGCCGGCGCCGTCTATCTGGAGGCAAAGCGACTGCACGAGAAAGAAGGTATGCCGATTGATGAACGCTGTTCGAGTGGCGGCGACGAGTACAACCTCGGCAAGACGGATGCCGGCGAGCTGTACCACGCGGTCAACCGGCAATTGAATAGCAGGACTTCCGAGTAAATCAAAAAAGCGCGGAGCTATACGGTTACACCGCGCCTGCGCCGTCCTATTGTCCGCGTACATTCATTGAGAGGTACGCGGAAATGAAGAAACCTGAACCCCGCCCAATTCAGCCCGTCGGGCTGAGCATTGACGAAATCATCCGGTCTACCGGGCTCGGTCGCAGCAGCATCTATAAAGAGATCGCTGCCGGCCGGCTGCGCACCTACAAGGTCGGGCGCCGTCGTTTCGCGACGCCTGCCGCGCTGCAATCGTGGGCTGCTGCGCATGAAGCGCGCGCGGCATAGGAGGGCGGCACCAATGGCTAAGCGAATCCAACGCTCCCGACTCAAAGGCCATCGTTGCAAACCAGATGGCGCCGTCGTCGTCACCAGACCAACCCGATGGGGCAACCCGCACGACTGGCAAGAGATCGGTCGGGCTGAAACCGTGCGCGCGCTATCGCAACGACTTGATGGCTGGCCGGCTGCCGGTCACCGTCGGCGACGTCCGGCGCGAGCTGAAAGACGCGACAGTGTTGCTGGTGCAAGGGGCGAGCCATCGCCTAATCGACACGCTGAAAGGGAGGGCGGCCAATGGCTAAGCCGATCCGAGACCGCCGCCGCCAGCGCCGCGCCAAGAGCCGCGCGACCGATGGCCGGACCCGACATGGATGCGCCCCGATCGTGACGGGCGACGCGGGCGCAGGATTGCGGGATTGACGACGCACGCCGACCGACCAAGAGGGCGCACAAGTGAAGGATAGCACCGCTACTGCACAAAAGCACAGTGCCGCATGGTCGCGCGCTGACTGGGCAGGCGCCTATCAGCGGATCGGGTTTCAGCTTTGCGCCATCCCACCCGGCGCCAAGCATCCCCCGCCGAACGAAACCGACTGGCCGAACAGGCCCCGCGCGGTCGATCACTGGCGCCGCAAACCCGAGGATGGCATGGGCGGCATCCTGCACCTGTCCGGGCTCGCCAGCTTCGACGCCGACGCGCTACCCGAGAGCCGCGCACTGCTCGCCGAGCTCGGCATTGATCTCGACGCACTGACTGCCGACGCGCCGCACGTGCAAGGCAATCCGGCGCGTGCGAGGTGGCTGTGGCGCGTGCCTGCCGGCGTCGAACTCAAGACCCACAAGCTCAATTGGCCCGATCCATCCGGCGAGTGTCACCCGAACGGCAAGCCGTGCCTGATCACCGTCTTTGAGCTGCGCGCTGGCTCGGTTCAAGACGTGCTGCCGCCGTCGATCCATCCCGGCACCGGGCAACCGTACCAGTGGATCAGATCACCGTTTGAGATGGAGCAGATTCCCGAACTGCCGCCCGCGCTGTTGGAGCTCTGGCGCAACTGGGAAGCCTGGCTGCCGGAGCTTCGCCGCCTGTGTCCGTGGGCACCCAAAGCCGAGCCGGCCGCCGCGCCGAGGCCACCAGGGAGCTCGGTTGGCATCATCGCCGCCTACAACGCCCAAGCCGACATCGGCGCACTGCTGGAGGCGCACGGCTACAAGCGCAGGACGAAAGATCGATGGTTGGCACCTGACAGCGCCACCAAGATTCCCGGCGTTAAGCTGCTCGATTCCGGCAAGGTCTACAGCCACCACGGTTCCGACGTGCTCGCCACCGGGCACGCGCACGACGCCTTTTCGGTCTTTACCCTGCTTGAGCATGGCGGCGATGCGAAGGCCGCCGCGAAGGCCGCCGCGCGATTGCTGGGCATGGAGCCGCGCGCCGACAGTTTCGGAGACGACATTGCCGAGCGACTGCGCGCTGACCCCGAAGCCGGGCAGACCGAGCCGGAGCAGGACGAAGCCGCCACCGACCAGGAACAGCCCGAGCAAGCCGGCGTTTCGACTGGTGCATGTCCGCGACCTGCTACAGGAACCGCCGCCGCTGCAATGGCTGGTGGACGATTGGCTGCCGCCCGAGTGTCAGATTCTGATGTTCGGCGACCCGGCGAGCGGAAAAAGCCTGATCGCGATTGATTGGGCCGCCTGCATCGCCACCGGCCGGCGCTGGTGCGGGCAGAGCGTGGCGCAAGGTCCGGTTGTCTACATCGCGGGCGAAGGCCACCACGGCATCCGGCGCCGACTCAAGGCATGGGCAACGCACCACCAGTGCGAAGCGGACCTAATCGCCGCGCCGCTTGTGGTGTCGGAGACCGGCGCGGCGTTCGTGGAGCCGGCGAGCGTGGCCGCCGTGATCGAGGCCACCGACCAGGCCGCGGACGATGCTCGGCAAGCCGGTGCTGATCATCATCGACACCCTGCACCGCAACCTTGGCCCCGGCGACGAGAACAGCGCGCAAGACATCGCCGCCTATGTGAAGGCCGCCGATGCACTGCGCCTGCGCTATGGCGCCGCGTGCTGACCGTCCACCATAGCGGACACGGCGAGAAAGGCCGCGCCCGCGGTTCGAGCGCGATCCGCGCCGCCGTCGACGCTGAGTTTCAGGTGGACAGCGCCCCGGACGGACACCGGACATTGAGCTGTCCCGCCAAGATGAAGGACGCACCCAAGCCGGCGCCGTTGGGCTTTGCCTTGCGGGAGGTCGAACTTGCTTGGCTCAAGGGCAACGGCGAGCCGGAAACGTCCGTGGTGCTGACCCCGCAGGCCGCAGACCGCCGCCAGTCGGAAAGCGCACCGCGCCGCCTGGCTTGCGGCTCGGCTTCGAGTCGCTGCTGTCGGCGATGGACGAGGCCGGCAACCCGCCGCCGCCGGAATGGGACTACACCGGCAAGCACCCGCCCGAAGTTATCGACATCGAGACATGGCGCGCTGAGTTCTACGCACGCCACACCGGCGACACGCACGCGACCAAGAAGAAAGCCTTTCAACGCTGCCGCGCCGATCTGGTCGAGGGCGCCGCCGTTGGCTGCTGGGCGGATCAGTATTGGCCCATCGCCGACACTGCCGGCACCTGCCCATGGTCCGATCTGGTCGCGATGGCGACCGCGCGAACCATCACCCGGAGCGCCAATCGTGCCGCCGCATAACGCAGGGGGGACAGGGACATTGGGGGGACATTGGGGGGACATGTCCCGGCATGTCCCGGGGGGGGGACAGGGGACACTCTCTTATAAGAGTGTCCCCCATGTCCCCCCTGACATCGGCACCGACCAGACCTAACAAGAACAGCACCGATCTTGACGACCACGACCAACGAGGCATGACGACATGACCGCAACCGCATCAATTCACGGCCGCGTCGCTTTCGAGCCGCGCCAACACACCACCCGCAATGGCGAGCCCATGACCACCGTCCGCTTGGCCGTTGATGTCACTGGACGCGCCGATAGCGAAGACGAGAAGCAGACTTGGTGGATCGACGTGCTGGCCTTCGGGCGCAACGCTGAGACGCTGGCGCGCGTCGAGAAAGGGCAGTCGGTCTCGGCAATGGGCACCGTCACCAGATCGATCTACACACCGCAGAACGGCGAGCCTCGGGACTCGTGGTCGCTGCTGGCCGATAGCGTGCTGACTGTCCGCAGTGCCAGACCTGGAGGCAAGCGTTCGCAGCAACGACCCGCGCAACAACGAGCCTCGCAACAGTTTCAACAGCCAGCGTTCAACGCCGACATCGCGCAGTTCTGATGAGCACGTCGCATCCGATGCAAAGTCCGATGGCGGTTCGCTTCCTGTCGCAGGCGTGGGGACCGCTGCCGGTGTCACCAAAATTTAGTGACACCCCGCACCGAGCCGCCGACCAGCGTGATGTACACGTCTTGGGTCCTTAGACCGTACACGCAAGCAACCGAGGGTTCGAGCGCGGGCAACGACTAAATTTCCGGTACACATAGGGGAGACATCCGACAGTGAAGCAGACACAGGCCCAAGTCGCCGAGCATTTGTTTTTGTCGCTGCGCAATTTGCGCGATTACTACGCCCGCGGCCGCATCGACAAGGCCGCGAGCCTCGATGAGCAGAGGCGCCAGTACATCTCGCACTTGAGGGAAACGGCCGCCAATCGAGTCCCCAACGGCCCGCTTGATCC
Organism: uncultured Gammaproteobacteria bacterium; assembly: GCA_963695445.1. Lineage (GTDB taxonomy): Bacteria > Pseudomonadota > Gammaproteobacteria > Chromatiales > Chromatiaceae > Thiohalocapsa. The sequence goes on from CAVOGV010000052.1 coordinate 5,912, forward strand.
GCAGCAAGAGAAGGCGAGGTTAGACAAGCTGCGCGCTGACCAGATCGAGACCAAGCTCGCCGCCGAGCGCAAGGAGTTGATGCCGGCGCACGTTTTCGAGTCGGCGATGGCGGACGCTTTTAAGGCCGTGGCTGGCGGGCTCGAAAACCTACCCGGCGAGTTGGAGCGAGACGGCACCATCGGCGCCGATGCCGTTGACCAGGTTGAACGCGTGATTGATCGCATTCGCGATGATCTCGTGCGGCGACTGCAATCGGCCACCACCAGCACATAAAGCCATTGTTAATCAAGAGCTTACGGGTCATGTAAATAGGGGTACACGCGGGTTGTTCGCGCCACGATCTCTGTTTAGCTGAGTATTGAAAAAATTGATTGTTATGCCATCCGCCATTGACGAAACCAATCGTTCAGCCGACATCGACCTGCCCGCGCTGGGCGCGATGCTCGGCGAACTCGACGCGCTTGCGCGACTGCTCGACATGCCACCAACGATAGGAGAACACGATGCCCTTCATCACCACCGAGACCGAACACCGCATCGCCGAAGCCGTCGAGAACTGCGAGGCAAACCGCCTGCTGATCGCGCATGATCCCGTAACCCAGGCCGGCGTCGCCGTCGTCGTCATCGTCACCGAGGCCGGCCCCCAGGTTGCAAGCTGGACCGCCGCCGCGCCGATGAGCCCGCACCAGCTCGAAACCTTCGCCGACAATGTGCTGTCCGGCATCGGCGAATCACTGCGCGCAGGGATTGGCGATGCACGACCCGTCACCATCAACTAGCCCCGTCGAACTGGTGCGCCGACTGCGCGTCGCGACCGAGACGGGGCGCCTGCCGGAGGATGTCGCCGACTGGCTACAAGACGGGCTTGACGCCTTCCTGAGCGACACCGAGCCGACCCTTTGTCGTGCGCTCGGTCTACGCGCCCCAGGCCGCACCGGGCGCGTTCAGCATGCCCTGCGCCTGCACCAGCGAAACGACGCGCTACGCATCGCCGCCGGCACGGTTCAGGACACCGACGCACTTGTGCGAGCGGTTCGACGGTTCGCCGACATCTGGCCGCGCGTGGCTGACCTGGAGCAGGCCCCGGAGCGGTTCAACGCAACGCAACGCGCACTGTTCAACGCGTTCAAAGCCTGCGAGCCGCCGCGCTCGCGATCCGGCATCGTGGCCGCCCTGCGCGAACGCTAAACCCCGTTGCTGTTTACGGTTGCCAGCGATGGCCGATCATTGGCCCTATGGAAATCCTACTCTATGACGAGATCGCACCCGGCGACGCCGCCCGGTTCCGCGATCAACTCGCCGCCGCCGGCCCCGATCCGGTTGTGCGCATCAACTCACCAGGTGGCGCCGTCTTCGACGGGCTCGCCATCGCCAACGCCATCACCGCCCACGGCAACGTCCGCATCGTGGTGGACGGGCTCGCCGCATCGATTGCGAGCCTGATCGCGTGCGCTGGTCGCGTGGTGGAGATCGCCGACAACGCGCTGATGATGCTGCACCGCCCCTGGATGTCAGCCGCCGGCGACGCTGAGGCCCTGCGCCGCGATGCTGACGCGCTGGACCAGGCCGCTAAGAGTCTGGTCAACGGTTACGCCAAGAAGACCGGCACGACCGCCGCCGAGATCAATCGCCTGATGGCCGCCGAGACCTGGCTAACCGCTGCCGAAGCGGTCGCGCTGGGCTTCGCCGACGCCATCGTTGACGGGCTCGCCATCGCCGCTTGTTTCGACCTGTCCCGTTTTGAAAACATCCCCGAGAGAATTATTGCCATGACCACCGAGACCAAGACCCGCCGACAACGTGACCGAGATCAAAGCCACCGCCGAACGCGAAGCCCGCGCCCGGCTGACCGCCCGCAACACCGCGCTGAGCGAGCGGTTCAACGCCTTCTGCTCTGCAAACCCCGGCCGCGTCGAGACGATCCGCGCTTGCCACCAGGAAGCACTCGCCGACCTGGACGCGACCCCCGATCAGTTCACGAGCAACGTGCTTGCCAAGCTGGCCGAAGGCGTCGAGCCCGTCGCTGGCGCGCATTCCACCTATCCCGGCCGCGAGCCGACCTTTATGCTCGGTCGCAACCGTCACCACGGCGAGTTCAAAGCCGCCGCGATCGATGCCCTGCTGATGCGTGGCGGCGTCACCGTGGCCAAGCCGCACCCGGCCGCCCGCGACCTGCGGGGCATGAGCATGGTGCAGTTCGCCGACACGATGCTGAGCCAAGCCGGCCGCGAGTCGGGCACGTCGCCGCTCGGTAGCATCAAGGCCGCGATGACCACCAGCGACTTCCCGGCCCTGCTCGCCAACACCGCCGGCAAGGCGCTGCTGCTGGGCTACGAGAACGAGCCCGCATCGCATCGCATCTGGACCCGCGAAACCTTCGCGCGCGACTTCAAGCAGCAATCCCGCGTGGCGCTGTCCGAGGCCCCCGAGCTGGTCGAAAAGCCGGAAGCCGCCGAATACACCGCCGGTTCGCTGACCGACCGCGGCGAATCGTTCAAGCTGGTGACCTATGGCCGGATGCTGATAATCACCCGCGAAAGCCTCGTGAACGACGATCTCGGCGGATTCACGCGCCAGCCGCAAGCCTTCGGCGCATCGGCCGCGCGCAAAGAGGCGGACGTGGTTTATGCGCTGCTGACCAGCAACCCGACCATGGGCGATGGAACCGCGCTGTTCCATGCGACGCACGGCAACCTGATGACCGCGGCGACCCTGGACGTTACCGGACTGTCCGCCGCCCGTGCCGCCATGCGCAAGCAGAAAGGCCCGAACGGCGGATATCTGAACCCGGTTCCGCGCTACCTGTTGGTCCCGGCCGCGCTGGAGACCACCGCCCTTGTGCTGGTCGCGTCGCAGAAGATCACCGACACCGAGTCGGGCGCCGCGCGTGCGGTCGAGGGCGCCCCGCTGGATTGGGTCCGAACCTGATCGTCGTCGTCGATCCGCGCCTGGACGACGACGACGCCGCGACGTGGTATCTCGCCGCAGACTCCGAGCAGGTTGACACCGCCGAGCGTGTCTATCTGGACGGACAGCGCGGAGTCTTCACCGAGGAAGATCAAGAGTTCAGTACCGACAACTACCGGCTGAAGGCCCGCCTGGACTTCGCCGCGACGATCCCCGATTGGGCTGGGCTGACCAAGACCCCCGGTTCCTGATCCTGATTCCGCCCTGCCGAAAGGCAGGCCATGCGCCCGGGCTGCCGTCCCGGTGGAATAAAACGGCACCAGCCCGCCCGGTTCGCCGCGGCGGGCTTTTTCGTGCCCTGTCTCCGCGCGCGCGGGCGATGCGAGCGGGTTTGGAGAATGTAACGCGCGCGTTACTTCCTGTCTCCGCGCGCGCGGGCGATGCGAAGGTTGTGCCTCACATTGAGGCACGACCCGGACCCGCGCAACCAAAGCCGCAGCCAAACCGAACCACCACAGCCAAGGCCGAGCAAATCGGCGTGGGCGATGAGGTGATCTGCGCAAAATTGCGCGCATTGAAATCGGGCTCTCCGCGCGCGCGTGGGCGATGCAGAGTGAGCGGAGAATCAAACACGCGTGTTTGGTTTGAAGCGCGCGTGTGGGCGATGCGGTCGGCCGGCGAGGGCACCAGGTCGGTGACTGCGCCTAAGTGCACCTGAAGTGCTGAGGCACTTAGGAGGCACTTACAAAAAAACCGGCGCTTGGCCGGTTTCGTTTGCTCTGCTGAATTTTTCGTTGCTGTTCAGCGGTTTATTGGTGGAGCCGGGGGGGATCGAACCCCCGACCTCCGCATTGCGAACGCGGCGCTCTCCCAGCTGAGCTACGGCCCCGAATGGTGTCTGGGTGGGCTGTGCTTCGGCCCTTGCCGAGGCCTTTGCCGAACAGGGGTTGAAGTGTAGCACCGTTGCTTCATCCTGTGACAACGCTGGATGCGTCGGCGCTGACCCGGCGCAGTTTATCACTCATTGGAGAAGTTGCCGTGCTCGATTCCAAGCCGCTGTTGTTTCCCACCCGCTTCCCCAAGCTCACGCGGCGTCTGCCAACGACCTTGCAGGTCAATCTTGGTTATCGCTGCAACCAGTCCTGCGTGCATTGCCATGTGGACGCAGGGCCGAAGCGGCACGAGGAGATGGAGCGCGGAGACGCTGGCGCAGGTGCTGGACTATCTGCGGCTCGGCGGTACGCGGACGCTTGATATCACCGGCGGTGCGCCGGAGTTGAATGCGGTGTTCCGGCCGCTGGTGGAGGCGGCTCGTGGTCTCGACGTGCACGTAATGGATCGCTGTAACCTGACCATTCTGGAGGAGCCGGGGCAGGCGGGGCTGGCGCAGTTTCTGGCCGGTCATCGGGTGGAGGTGATCGCGTCGCTGCCCTGTTACCTGGCCGAGAACGTGGATACCCAGCGCGGTGACGGGGTGTTCGAGGCCAGTATCCGAGGTCTGCGACAGCTGAATCGGCTGGGTTACGGCGACGGTGATAGTGGGCTGGTGCTGAATCTGGTCTACAACCCCCAGGGTGCGACGCTGCCGCCACCACAGTGTGCGCTGGAGGACGAGTACAAGCGCGAGTTGGATGGCCGCTACGGGGTGCGTTTCGATCGCTTGTTGACCTTGGCGAATATGCCCATTCGCCGCTTCGGGAGCTGGTTGCAGTCGAAGGGACAGTTCGACGACTACCTAACCCTGCTGAAGGGCGCACACCGCGACGACAACCTGGATGCGGTGATGTGTCGGGACCTGATCAGCATCGACTGGCGCGGCTACGTCTACGACTGTGATTTCAATCAGATGCTCGACCTGCCGCTGGAGCAGGCCGGCGGCCACCTGCACATCAGCGATCTGACCGGCCCGGAGGCGGTGGAGGGAGGGCTGATTCAGGTCGGCGAGCACTGCTGGGGCTGCACGGCGGGGCAGGGCAGCAGTTGCGGCGGCGCGCTGAGCTGACGGGTTCGATGCCGTGGCGCGCGTGAGTTGTATCGTCCCCGTCTTGAACGAGGCGCCCATCGTCGCCGATCGGCTGGCCGCGCTGCAGTGGTTGCGAGTGGCCGGACACGAGCTGATCCTGGTCGATGGCGGTAGTGATGACGGTACGCCGGAGATCGCGCGCCCTGGGTCGATCGATTGCTGTCTTCAGCGCCCGGAAGGGCGGTTCAGATGAATACCGGCGCCGCGGCGGCGCGCGGCGATCTGTTGTGGTTTCTGCATCTGGACGCCGAGCCGCCGTCGGGCGCGGTCGATGCGATGCTGAGCGCCGTTGCCCGCGGTCATGTTTGGGGCCGGTTTGACGTGCGCCTAAGCGGCGCGGAGCCGATGCTGCGAGTGGTAGCGCGCATGATGAACCTGCGCAGCCGGTTGACCGGCATTGCCACCGGGGATCAGGGCATCTTTGTCGTGCGCGACGTGTTCGATCGCACGGGCGGCTATCCCGTCATTGCCCTGATGGAGGACATCGCGCTCTCGAAACGATTGAAACGGGTCGGCCGCCCGGCTTGCCTGCGCCAGCGCATCGTTGCTTCAAGCAGGCGCTGGGAGCAGGCCGGTATTTGGCGCACCATCGTGCTGATGTGGCGCTTGCGGCTGGGCTATTGGCTCGGCATCGATCCGGCGACGCTTGGCGCGGCGTCTATGATGCCCCGCGCGTCACCGCTGGCGGGCGCGGCCTCCGGCTCGGATCAACGCCGAGCTGGCGGGAATGAATCCGGAAGAGGCCGACATGGCGGGGCCTTCGGTCTCGGCTGCCGCAACGCTGTTTCCGCGTGCACGCGTCTTGCTCTTCGCCAAGGCGCCGGTGCCGGGACAGGTCAAGACGCGGATGATTCCGGCGCTCGGCGCGGACGGCGCCGCAGCGTTTGCACGCGCGGTTGCTGCGGGAGACGGTCGTGCGCCTGTCCGCGGCCGCAGTCGCGCCGCTCGAGCTCTGGTGTGCACCGGACACGCGGCATGCGCTGTTCGGTGAGCTGGCCGAGACTCCACGGGCTGACACTGCACCAGCAGCGCGGGGAGGATCTCGGCGAACGTCTGCTCGCGGCTTCCGCGGATGCCTTGGGCCGCGCGGACTCTGTCGCGCTGATCGGCAGCGACTGCCCGGAGCTCGACACGGCGTATCTGGCGCAGGCGTTTGACGCCTTGCGGTCGACAGGCGTTGACGCGGTGTTGGGACCGGCCGCGGACGGCGGCTATGTGCTACTGGCACTGCGCCGTGCGGAGCCCGCATTGTTCACCGAGATGCCCTGGGGCGGGGATCAGGTCGCGGCCATCACCCGAGAGCGAATGGCGGCGTTGGGCTGGCGCTGGCGGGAATTACCGGTGCTGCGGGATGTTGACCGACCGCCGGACCTGCTCTGGTACCCGTCGTTGGCGGGAGCGTGAACGGCCGTTCGCGCGAGGTCTGCGCGGCGATTTCGGCAGTCGCCTCAAGCAGCCCGATGCAGCACCAGCTCCAGAACCAGTTTCGAGCCGAAGTAGGCCAGGATCAGGATGGCGAAGCCGCTCAGCGTCCAAATGATGGCCTTGCGCCCGCGCCAGCCCCAGACGCGTCGGCCCAGCAGCAGGCCGCCGAACACCATCCAGGCGACCACGGACAAGACCGTCTTGTGCACCAGGTGCTGCGCGAACATGTTCTCCAGAAACGCAAACCCGCTCAGCAGCGCCAGCGTCAGCAGCACGAAGCCGATGCCGATCATCTCGAACAGCAGCGCCTCCATGGTCATCAGCGGCGGCAGTGCGCGGATGAAGCCACCGGGGCGGCGCTTGCGCAGGTAATGGTCCTGCACCGCCAGCAGCAGCGCCTGCACGCTGGCCAGGGTCAGCAGGCTGTAGGCGAGCATCGAGAGCAGCACGTGCAGCTTCAGCACCCAGCTGGCGTCTTCGCTCATGAAGGTGACGCTGGGGTAGAGCAGATCCAGAAATACCGCCAACGCGGCCAGCGGCAGGATCACCAGCCCGAGGTTCTCGATCGGTTTGCTCAGGCTCGAGATCAGCAACGACGCGACCACGGTCCAGGCGGCAAGGGACAGCGCATTGAAGAAGGCGAGGTTGAGCCCGGCATGGCTGAAGATGCCCCGGTAGATCAGCCAGGTGTGTGTGGCCAAGCCGACGAAGCCGAGCAGCAGCGTGAGCTGGCGCAGGCGGTCCTGGGGGAGCTCGATACGGTTGAAGAGGCGCCAGCCGATGAGGCCGGCGCTACCGAGATACGAGAGGATGCTGACGATGGCAATCGGGGCGCTGTTCATGGGCGCGGATCATCGCACAGATCGAAATCTGCAGGGAACGTATCGCGCGCCTCGAAAACCATCATCCGGGCTGTTCTTTCGCGCTGCCTTGATTTAGGTTAATGAATCGCCGCGAAGGGCCAAGCGCCCAGGACGCGGCAAGACCGACTTTCGACCGACTCTCGACCGACTCTCGCCAAGGGGGCAACAGATGTTCGACACGCTTCAGGAACGCTTCGGCGACGTGCTCAAGGGCCTGCGCGGCCAGGCTCGGCTGACCGAGGACAATATCAAAGACACCATGCGCGAGGTGCGCATGGCCCTGCTCGAGGCCGACGTGGCCCTGCCGGTGGTGCGCGGCTTCGTCGAGCGGGTGCGCGACAAGGCGCTCGGCGCCGAGGTCACGCGCAGCCTGACGCCGGGGCAGGTGCTGATCAAGATCGTCAACGACGAGCTGACGACGCTGATGGGCGAGGCCAACGAGGGCCTGGACCTGAACGTGCAGCCACCGGCGGTGATCCTGATGGCCGGCCTGCAGGGCTCCGGTAAGACCACCAGCACGGCCAAGCTGGCGCGCTTTCTGCAGGAGCGCCACAAGAAGAAGGTCATGGTGGTGAGCTGCGACGTCTACCGCCCGGCTGCGATCGAGCAGCTGCGCACGGTGGGCACCGAGGTCGGCGCGAGGGTGCATCCGAGCACGGTCGAGCAGGACCCGATCGCCATCGCCCGCGGTGCGGTGGATGCCGCCCGCAAGCAGGCCATGGACGTGCTGATCGTCGATACCGCCGGCCGACTGGCCATCGACGAGGCCATGATGCAGGAGATCAAGTCCCTGCACGCCGCACTGTCGCCGGTGGAGACCCTGTTCGTGGTCGACAGCATGACCGGCCAGGATGCCGCCAGGACGGCGCAGGCCTTCCATGAGGCCCTGCCGCTGACCGGCGTGATCCTGACCAAGGCCGATGGTGATGCACGCGGCGGTGCGGCGCTGTCCATTCGCGAGATCACCGGCAAGCCGATCAAGTTCCTGGGCGTTGGCGAAAAGACCACCGCGCTCGAGCCATTTCATCCGGACCGCATCGCCTCGCGCATCCTCGGCATGGGCGACGTGGTGTCGCTGGTCGAGGAGATGCAGGAGAAGGTCGACCGGGACAAGGCCGAGAAATTCGCCAAGAAGCTGCAAAAGGGTAAGGGCTTCGATCTGAGCGACTTCCGCGAGCAGTTGCAGCAGATGAATAAGCTCGGCGGCATGGCCGGCCTGATGGAAAAGATGCCCGGCATGGGCCAAGTGCCGGATCAGGTCAAGAGCCAGGTCAACGACAAGGAAGTGACCAAACTCATCGCCATCGTCGATTCCATGACGCCGATGGAGCGACAGCACCCGCAGATCGTCAAGGGCTCCAGGCGAAAGCGCATCGCGATGGGCTCCGGCACACAGGTGCAGGACGTGAATAAGCTACTGAAGCAGTTCACGCAGATGCAGAAGATGATGAAAAAGATGAAGGGCGGCGGTATGGCCAAGATGATGCGGCAGATGCAAGGGCGTCTGCCGCCCGGAATGGGCGGCATGGGTGGGATGGGTGGCCCAGGCGGGCCTGGCGGCTTTCCTCCTGGTGGCGGGTTCCCGATGTGAGCCCCTGGGTCCTAGGTCGGCCGCGGGTGCATTATGCGCAGAACGAGAACGGCGCCGATGCCTGATGCCGCGGCGTTTGTCACGGCAGCGGTGGCGGTGCCGGGTGCGGATGCACCGTTGCAGCGCGGCTGGCGGGCAGAGCTGTCGCTCTGTTGCGAGCAGCGCGGCGGGCGAACGGTGCTGGCCCGCAAGCGCCAGTTCGGCCCGCTGACGCTGCAGCGGCCGTTCTATCCGGAAGGGTCGGTCTGCCATCTGTATCTGCTGCATCCGCCGGGCGGGGTGGTCGGCGGCGACTCCCTCGCCGTCGATATCGATCTCGGGCCGGGAGCCCGCGCGCTGGTGACCACGCCGGGGGCCACCAAGTTCTACCGCAGCGCCGGCGCCGACGCACTGGTGACGCAGCGGCTATCGGTGGCGGCTGGGGCTGGGCTGGAGTGGTTCCCGCAAGAGGCGATCTTGTTCCCCGGCGCACGGGTGCGGAGCCGCACCGAGGTCGCGTTGCAGGCCGACGCCAGCTTCATTGGCTGGGAGCTGCTGAGTCTGGGGCGGCCGGTGATCGGCGAGCGTTTCGACAGCGGTGCTCTGCACACGGGGCTTTGCCGTCAGTCGAGACGGTCGGCCGTTGCTGACGGATCGACTGCGCATCACGCTGCCGCGCCATCTGGATGGCCCCAGCGGACTGCGCGGCAGGCCAGTCGACGGGAACCTTCGCCGCAACCGGTTGCGATGCCGACGCTTTACAGGTGGCGCGTGAGGCTGCCGGTTCGCCCGCCGGCGTGCTGCTCGGCATCACGTTGCTGGACGATTTGTTGGTCGCCCGCTGTCTTGCGGGTACAACCGAACCGGTGCAGCGGGTATTCTGCGCACTCTGGGCGGCACTGCGACCGATGCTGCGCGGCCGCGAGGCGTGCCCGCCGCGCATCTGGGCCACCTGATGCCACTCACCCTTATGCCTACTTTCCGCAACTGCTCCAGAACATCCGCCGAGAGAAAACGCCGATGGAACTCACACCGCGAGAAAAAGACAAGCTGCTGCTGTTTACGGCCGGTCTGCTGGCCGAGCGGCGTAAGGACAAGGGCCTGAAACTGAATTATCCGGAGGCCGTCGCCTACATCAGCTGCGCCATCCTGGAGGGCGCCCGCGAGGGCAAGACCGTCGCCGAACTCATGGACCACGGCCGCACGCTGCTGAGCCGCGACGACGTCATGGACGGTATCCCGGAGATGATCGACGAGGTGCAGGTCGAGGCCACCTTTCCCGACGGCACCAAGCTGGTGACGGTGCATGCGCCAATTGTCTGAGTCGCATGGGTCTGAGTGCCGGCATGCTGCCGTCTAGTCCGGACGCGTTCTACCAGTTCCCAGCCTTAGCTCCTAGCAACCAGGACCTCCTCACCATGATCCCAGGCGAAATCATGACTGCCCCTGGCGATATCGAACTCAACGCCGGCCGCCCGGTGCTGACCGTCGAAGTCGCCAACACCGGCGACCGGCCCATCCAGGTCGGTTCCCATTACCATTTTTACGAGACCAACGCGGCGCTGGGTTTCGACCGCGAGCCCACACGCGGCCACCGGCTCGATATTCCGGCCGGAACCGCCGTACGTTTCGAGCCCGGTCAGTCCCGAACCGTCCAGCTGGTGCCCTACGCGGGCGACCGGCAGGTGTTTGGCTTCAACGGCAAGGTGATGGGTCCACTGGACGTCTCCGACAGCGACGACAGCGCGGCTAGCACCGACAGCGCCGCTAGCACCAAGAGCAGTAGCGACAGTGATGGAGGCAACGCGCCATGAGCAAGATTAGCAGGGCGGCCTATGCCTCCATGTACGGCCCCACCGTCGGCGATCGCGTGCGGCTCGGCGACTCCGAGCTGATCATCCAGGTGGAGGCCGATCGCACCCACTACGGTGACGAGGTCAAGTTCGGCGGCGGCAAGGTGATCCGCGACGGCATGGGCCAGTGTCAGCGCCAGACCGACGAGGTCGTGGACACCGTCATCACCAACGCGTTGATCCTGGACCATTGGGGCATCGTCAAGGCCGATATCGGCATCAAGGACGGGCGCATCAGCGGCATCGGCAAGGCCGGCAATCCGGATACCCAGGCCGGGGTGGACATCCTGGTCGGCCCCGGCACCGAGGCCATCGCCGGCGAGGGTCAGATCCTCACCGCCGGCGCCATCGACGCGCACATCCACTTCATCTGCCCGCAGCAGATCGAAGAGGCATTGATGTCGGGCGTCACCACCATGCTCGGCGGCGGCACCGGGCCTGCCACCGGCACCAACGCCACCACCTGCACGCCGGGGCCCTGGAACATCCACCGCATGCTGCAGGCCGCCGAGGGGCTGCCGATGAACCTGGGCTTTCTCGGCAAGGGCAACGGCAGCCTGCCGAACCCGCTGGAAGAGCAGGTGCGCGCCGGCGCCATGGGCCTGAAACTGCACGAGGACTGGGGCACTACACCGGCCGCCATCGATTGCTGCCTGGGTGTTGCCGAGAAGATGGATGTGCAGGTGGCCATCCATACGGACACGCTGAACGAGTCCGGCTTCGTCGAAGACACCATCGCCGCGTTCAAGGATCGCTGCATCCACACCTACCACACCGAGGGTGCCGGCGGCGGCCATGCACCGGACATCATCAAGGCGGCCGGTCTGCCCAACGTGCTGCCGTCGTCGACCAATCCAACCCGACCCTACACGGTCAATACCGTCGACGAGCATCTGGACATGCTGATGGTCTGTCATCACCTGTCGCCGTCGATTCCGGAGGACGTGGCCTTTGCCGAGTCGCGTATCCGCCGCGAGACCATCGCCGCGGAGGACATCCTGCACGATCTGGGCGCCTTCAGCATGATCGCGTCCGACTCCCAGGCCATGGGCCGGGTCGGCGAGGTCATCACGCGCACCTGGCAGACCGCCCACAAGATGAAGGTGCAGCGGGGTGCGCTTGCCGGCGACCCGGCCGAGCATGACAACACCCGGGCCAAGCGTTACATCGCCAAATACACCATCAACCCGGCCATCACCCACGGCATCGCCCATGAGGTGGGTTCGGTGGAGGTGGGCAAACTCGCCGATTTGGTGTTGTGGAAGCCGGCCTTCTTCGGCACCAAGCCGAGCCTGATCATCAAGGGCGGGTCTGATCGCCGCAGCGCCCATGGGTGATCCGAATGCCTCCATCCCGACCCCGCAGCCGGTGCACTATCGGCTGATGTTCGGTGCCTTCGGTCGCGCCATCGGGACCACCGCGATGACCTTCGTCTCGCAATGGGCGATGCAGGACGCCATCGCGCAAAAACTGGGGCTGAAGCGCCTGATCGGCGTGGCCAAGGATGTGCGCCATGTCACCAAGGCCGACATGATCCATAACGACTGGCAGCCCAACATCGAGGTCGACCCGCAGACCTACCAGGTGCGCGCCGACGGTCAGTTGCTGACCTGCGAACCGGCCAAGGTGTTGCCGATGGCGCAGCGGTATTTTTTGTTTTGAAACTCCAGTAACGAGTAGCGAGTGGCTAGGGATGAGGTGACAACAGCCGATCCGGCGCTCTGTCGGTCGCTGGCCGAGGCGCTGGAGCGGGAGGGGCCGGCGCTGTGCTGCGCCTACCTGTTCGGCAGCCGCGCGCGGGGCGATGCCGGGCGAGACAGTGATGTCGATGTCGCGGTGTTGTTCACTGCCGATCCGCCACTGACCCTGGCGGGGCTGCATCTGGATCTGGCCGATCGGCTGTCGGCGGCCGTCGGTGGCCTGTCGGTCGATCTGCTGGTGCTGAATCGAGCACCGGTGGATTTGGTCCATCGGGTGCTGCGCGATGGCGTGTTGCTGCTGGAGCGGGATCGCTCCGCGCGGATTCGGTTCGAGGTGCGCGCCCGAAACGACTACTTCGATCTGCTGCCGCATCTGCGCCGATACCGCCGCTTTGGGGAGGGCGCCGCTTTGTGACTGATCCCGACCTGGTTGCCAAGTCGCGGCTACAAGCCGCCTGCACGGAGATGCGTGCCGCGGCGCCAGGAGTCTGTCGGACTTCCGGGTCGTCATCCAGGTCTCCCGCAGCGAGGCCCTGTGCTCACAGCCGCCTGCCGAGCATCTCCATCCGTGACGACGCCGGAGCGCCCAAACAATCAGGTGCAGATAAAGAAATGTTCATGACTGACACCGCACTGGCGATGCTGACCAGGCGTTTGGAGACGGCCACAGCGAGTCGACGCCGTCGCCGCCTTGACGCTGGAGCAGCGCGTGCGCTCGCGGCAGCGCGTTCGGCTCGACGACGGCCGCGAGGCGGGTATCTTGTTGCCCCGAGGGGAAACGTTGAAGGACGGCGACCTACTCGCCACCGATGACGGCGGGTTGACGGTGCGCATCGTCGCCGCTCCGGAATGCGTGTCGGTCGCTGCCTGCGCTGATCCGGTGTTGCTGGCACGGGCCTGTTATCACCTGGGCAACCGGCACGTCGCGTTGCAGATCGAACCCGGCAGGCTGTGCTGGCTGCACGATCACGTGCTCGATGCCATGGTGCTGGGGCTCGGGCTCGACGTGACGGTGCAGGACGCGCCGTTCGAGCCGGAGCCTGGTGCCTACGGCGGTCAGGCCGATGTTCAGGCTCATGGTCATGCACATCATCACTGAGCTGTCGCGGTGAAGGACGCAATCCGGGCGACCTGGCACTGGTGCGTCTGCTCCACCTGGTGAGTCCGACCTTGCCGACGGGCGCCTTCACCTACTCCCAGGGCATCGAGTGGGCGGTCGAAGCCGGCTGGCTGCGCACAGCCGCGGACCTGGAGGCCTGGGCCATGGACCAGCTCGATCAGTCCGTCTCGCGGCTCGATCTGCCGCTGTTGCCGCGCATGGCGCAGGCCGTGGCCGCCGATGATGACGTCGCCCTCGAACACTGGATCGACCTGTTGCTGGCGGGCCGCGAATCCGCCGAGCTGCGCGCCGAGGAGGGTCAGCGGGGCAGGGCGCTGGTGGATCTGTTGCTGGCCTGGGCGCTGCCTCGGGCCGACGTGCTACGACCGTTGCTGGCCCGTAGCCACGCCGCGGGCTTCGCCTTTGCTGGGCAGCGCTGGGGGATCGATGCACGCGCCATGACACTGGGCTATGCCTGGGCCTGGGCCGAAAATCTGGTGCTGGCCGGCGTCAAGATCGTGCCGCTGGGCCAACGCCAGGGGCAGCAACTGCTCGCCCGCCTTGCCGTCGAACTGCCGGCGGCGGTCGCTGCGGCGCAACGGCTGGCGGACGAGGAGATCGGCGCGTCGACCCCGGCCATGGCCATCGCCAGCGCCAACCACGAGACCCAGTACACGCGGCTGTTCCGCTCTTGAGCTCGAAGTTCCCAGCTATGTCCAACCCATCCCCTTTGCGCGTTGGTGTCGGCGGCCCAGTCGGCTCCGGCAAGACGGCCCTGCTCGACGCCCTGTGCAAACGCCTGCGCGACGACTATCAGATCGCGGTCGTCACCAACGACATCTACACCCGCGAGGACGCGGAGTTCCTGATCCGAAGCCAAGCGCTGGAGGCTGCGCGCATCGTCGGCGTCGAGACCGGCGGCTGCCCGCACACCGCCATCCGCGAGGACGCCTCGATGAACCTGGCCGCGGTGGAGGACCTGCAGGCACGGTTTCCGGAACTGGATCTGATCTTTATCGAGAGCGGCGGCGACAACCTGGCCGCCACCTTCAGCCCGGAGCTGGCCGACCTGACCCTCTACGTCATCGACGTGGCCGAGGGCGAGAAGATCCCGCGCAAGGGCGGCCCCGGCATCACCCGCTCCGACCTGCTCGTGATCAACAAGATCGACCTTGCGCCCTATGTCGGCGCGTCGTTGGAGGTCATGGATCGCGACTCCAAGCGCATGCGCGGCGAGCGGCCCTATGTCTTCACCAATCTGCGCGCGGGGCAGGGCGTCGACGACATCGTCTCCTTCATCGTGCGCGAGGGCATGCTCGCAACCGGTAATCCCGACACTGGGACCGCCGACTTCTAGTCGGCACGTGTCGCCGAAGGCCCATGCGAAGACTTGCCGACTAGAAGTCGGCGGTCCGGTAAGTTAACTTTCCGACTACAAGTCGGCCCTCCCCGTCACCGCGGCGTTGCCAAGCAACAGACGCATGAGTCATGGCTGATGTCCGTGCCCAATCCGGCCTCGCGCAGCAGCCCGAGTGCGATGCGCGTTTCGGCGTAGTTGGCCGCCGTGGGTTCCTACATGTCCGGCAGGTACTCAGAATCCCTGTATCGGCGCAACGCGGGATAGGTATCAGCGAAATCGACGGCGTCTCTGGGTTCTTTCTTGGAAGGTTTGTCGGGAGGCAAGTACGAGGTATTGACCGCGGCCATCTGCGGCCAGCTGGCGGGTATGCGCCAACGGGGACCCGGCACGGGGATGCCGGTTAGCGGTTTGGTGAGGTCGTCGTCTTGGGCGAGTTTCGACAGCGGCCAGAGCGGCGAGCGCGTGCCGAAGCCGGCGATGTAGCTCAATGATTGCGGATTCACGCCCAGTTGCGGATTGGGGCTATGCCAGACCCAGTCCAGTAGCCGTTGCTCTCCGCTGAGTTCGTATGCCTGGAGTAGCGGAATGGTGGCACGTCTGGATTGCGCAAACGAACCCCAGCCGACGAAGCCAATGAAGTGATGCACCGGGGCGCGGTAGGCATTGTCCGTAGCCATGCGCATACGCCAATTTGCTGACTCCAGCGTCGCCTTGCAGGCCTGCTCAATGCGGGCCGGATCGCGTTGCTCGTCGTTGGGCATCAGCTAGGCCCATAAGGCGGCGAGCGCCTGCTTGTCGTAGGAGACCGCATCGGTCGGGTAAACAGGCACCTCCGGCGCTAGACGCTCATAGGCAGCGCGGTAACGCGCATCCCCGGTGCTGGCCGTCCGGCGCCTTGCCATTGAGCACGTCTTTGTAATTGACCGCGATCAGGTCCGGATTCACCTGCGCTCCGCGCACGATGTGCACCCGCTTCAGATCTGCTTTGCGCGTGAAACCTGCCGCCAGCGCCAGCGATCGCGACATCGGCATCGACTCCCGGAACGCGAACTGGGCAGGTTTGTTGACCTCGCCACGATATACACCTCTTTCGACAGATCAGAGAGGATGTTGATGTAGTCGCCATCCTGCAGTTCGATATCGCCGATCAGCGGGAACGAGATCATTCCGTCGGGACGCACCGGAATCCCGCTGACGCTGAAATCTGGCTCGTCTTACACTGAAATACTGAGGACATCGCCCTTGCCCAGCCCCGGCAATACGCGTGTCTGATCCACCACTTGCCCTAGCTCAGCTCACTGGTCTTCGATCGTCATGTGTTGCGTCACCCGTCGGGGGGCTCCTTGAGTTCACTCGGACGCTGCAACGGCGGGAGTAACGTCTTTCTCTTCCCCGTCAACCCGATGGATTCCTTCTTCAAGCGCAGAAGCCGCGGATTATGTTGACAGAAATCGCTTAAGTGAAACTCCTGTCGATTCGCTACAATGCTTCTGTCAAGGACAGAATGGCGGGATAACTGATCGAACCAGCATGGTAGGCAGATCGACCCAACGACGAATTCAGTCCGGAGGCCCCAAATGCTCAATCATCCTACGCTAGGCGATTGGGTCAAACCGATCCTGATGCTCATGCTCGGCGTGGCACTGTTGCCCGCGATCGCCGCGGCCAACAGCCTCGACGACCTCAAGAAAAGGGGGGTGCTCCGACATCTCGGCGTTCCCTATGCAAATTTCGTGACCGGCGCCGGTGACGGCATGGACGTCGAACTCATGCAGCAGTTCGCCGCTTGGCTGGGGGTAGATTATGAGTACGTTCAAACCGATTGGTCCAGCGCGATCGGCGACCTGACAGGCGAAAACGTCAAGTCCCGAGGCGGCGAGCTAGAGCACCTCGGCAAGGTGCCGATCAAGGGCGACGTCATCGCCAACGGCATGACGGTGATTCCCTGGCGGCAGCAGGTGGTGCTGTTCGGCGAGCCGACGTTCCCGACCCAGGTGTGGCTATTGTCGCGAGCCGATTCGCCGGTGAGTCCGATCAGACCGACTAGCAGCCTAGTCGACGACATCGTCGAGACCAAATCCGTACTCGGTGGCAAGACGCTGCTGGGCAAGCTCGATACCTGCCTCGATCCGGCCCTATACGACATGGACCGCACCGGCGCCAAGGTCTCGCTGTTCGACGGCAGCCTGAACGAACTGGCGCCCGCGCTGCTGAACGACGAGTCCGAGTTCACCCTGCTCGACGTGCCGGATGCCTTGGTTGCACTGGAGAAATGGCCCGGTGCGATCAAGGTGATCGGTCCCGTCAGCGAGCCCCAGGATATGGCACCGGCGTTTCGCCCGGCGATCGCGAGCTGCAAGCCGCCTTCAATACCTTCCTCGGCGAACGCAAGGCGGATGGTTCATTCGATGCGCTGGTGCTCAAATATTATCCTTTCGTCACGGACTATTTCCCGGATTTCGTCCAAAGCCGCAGGTGAACTCGGGGTAATGCTGGGAAGGACACGCCTGGGCTGGCCGGGAATCGACTCTGGGCGGCGGTGCCGGACGTCGGATCATCGGCGGCGGTCAACTCTGCGATACAGCACTGACGCATCATGACCGACGATTTCGGCAGCCCGCTCCCGACGCTCCGCGTTGACATTCGTGACCATCCTGGTCGCGAGTTCGCTCGTGGCACTGATGGGCTTTCTGTTGTTCGACAATTACCAGACCGCGGCTAGCCTGCAGCGTACCCTGCTGGAACGAATGCATCAGGAGACCGCCCGGCGGGTGGTGTCGCTGGACTACTTTTTCGTCGAACGTCGTAGTGATCTGGCGAATTTGACACGTTCGCGCGAGGTCGGGGTTTTCTTCGAGAACCGCGCCCTCGGCATGAGTCTGCGCTATGGCCTCAAGCAAAGCCTGATTCCAATCAAGCAGTTGTTCGATGAGTTGATCGAGCGCAAGCGCATCGCAGGAGAACCCATTTTCGACCGTCTGGTGCTGGTGGATGAAACCGGCGAGACACTGGTCGACACCAACCTCGACAGCATCACCATCGGTGCCGGCAAGCTGCCGGCTTGCAACCGCCCCCAAGACGAGGGTGGGGCGATCCTGACTCAGGACGATGGCAGGTCGCTGGTTGTGTCGATGCCTTATCGGTTCAAGGACGAATACGCCGGGCAGATCGTGGGCTGGATCAAGCCCGCCGTCATCTACGACCACTTGCTTGGCATTGATGGAGATGCCCAGGCACTTGCCTATCTGTTGACTGAGCCAGCCGCCGAGGGCGGGCTACGCCTAGTGGGCAACGGCGTTCTGAATCCCTGGGCGAAGCTGCTGGCCCAGACCGACCCCGATCGTGCGACGAAGCCGGGAGAGTCCGCGGTGCAAACCCGCGCGGCGGTTCCGGGCTCGGATCTCGAGGTCTATGTCTCCGAGTTTCAGGTCCCGCGCACCAATTTCACGCTGGTCGAGCTGAATCGAATCGAGGCGGTCGAGGGTGGTCTGAATCCTTGGGGGCAGGTGCTGGGTGTCGGCATATTGGCATTGCTCGTGCTTCTCGGGATTGCGTTCGTGTTTCGGGCCAACCTGAAGTTCGCCACGCTGGAGGCGCGCCTGAGCGAGGCCGCGCTGCGCGAGCAACAGATCCAGGCCAAGAACGAGGCGCTCAAGGTGGAGGTGGCCGAACGGCGCCGGGCTGAAGCGGCCCTGCTGGACAGTGAACGGGAATTCCGCGCGATTGCCAACTACACCTACGATTGGGAGGATTGGACCGATCCCGACGACCGCCTGCTGTGGGTCAATCCGGCGGTCGAGCGCGTCAGCGGCTACAGCGTCGAAGACTGTATGGCGATGTCGGATTATCCGTTCCCGATGGTGCATCCGGAGGATCGCGTGGGCTTCGCCGAGCGTTTACGTACAGCGCAGAACGGGCGTGGCACCGACCTTGAGTTTCGCTTGCTGCACAAGGACGGCACGACCTCATGGGCGGCCATCTCCTGGCAACCCATCTTCGACGCCGACGGCGTCAACCTTGGGCGGCGATCCAGCATTCATGACATCACCGAGCGTCGCCGTGCGGTCGAGGCAATGCAGGAGGCGAAAGACGCGGCCGAGGCCGCGAGCAAGGCCAAGAGCGATTTCCTGGCCAACATGAGCCACGAGATTCGCACGCCCATGGTCGGTGTCATCGGCATGACCGGCCTGTTGCTCGATACACCGCTGTCGGAGCAGCAGAAGGAGTACGTCGAGACCATTCGTAGCTCCGGAGATGCGCTGCTGGAGGTCATCAACGACATTCTCGACTTCTCCAAGATCGAAGCCAACCGCATGGAGCTGGAGGTTACCGGATTCGATCTGCGCACGATCATCGAAGAGGTCGCCGATATTCTCGCGCTGCGAGCCTTCGAAAAGGGTCTGCATTTCAACTGCCTGTTACCGGAGGGCATCCCAGTGCGGTTGCGTGGCGACTCCGGACGTTTGCGCCAGGTGCTCGTCAATCTCACCGGCAACGCGATCAAGTTTACCGAGCACGGTGAGGTTTCGGTGGACGTGAAACGCCTCGATCAAGGGGCCAGTCATACGAGCTGTCTGCTGCGCTTCGAGGTTAACGATACCGGCATCGGCATTCCGGCGGATCGTCGCAACCGCCTGTTCGAATCCTTTTTCCAAGTCGATGCGTCCACCACGCGCCGTTTTGGCGGCACCGGTCTCGGACTCGCGATCTCCAAGCAACTGGTCGAGCTGATGGGTGGCCGTATCGGCTGTAGTAGCAACGAGGGCCAGGGTTCCACCTTTTGGTTCGAGATACCGTTCGAGATCGATGCCCACGTGCCGGAGCCGATCGATGAGTCCGTGCATGTGCTGGAAGGCAAGCGCGTGCTGATTGTGGATGACATGGCGACCAATCTGCGCGTTCTATCAGAATACCTGGCGGCGTTTCATTGCGTGATCGGTCAGGCCCGCGACGCCTCGGAGGCCAAGGCGGAATTGGCGCGGGCGATCGAGCGAGGGTCTGCCCTACGAGGTCGTTATCCTGGACATGATGATGCCGATCATGGACGGCCTGACTCTGGGGCGCGAGATCCGGCGCAGCGACGCCTTTGGCTCGGTCAAGCTCGTCATGCTCTCGTCACGGGATCAGCGCGGCGACGGTCGGGCCATCGAGGAGGCCGGGTTCGATGCGTTCCTGACCAAACCCGTCAAGCGCAATGCACTGCGGCGCATGCTCGCGCGCCTATACGAACCCAGACAGATGTCCGGGTCAGCGGGGGACAGGCAACCGGACGGCAACGACGCCGCTGAGTCGCGGGCGCCGCTGCGGGTGCTGGTGGCCGAGGATAATCCAACCAATCAGAAAGTGGCTCTTTCGATGCTGAAACGGCTGGGTTATCACGCGGATGCGGTTGGTAACGGCAGCGAGGCATTGAACGCGCTCAAGCTGCTGCCCTACGACCTAGTCTTGATGGATGTACAGATGCCGGAGATGGACGGCCTGGACGCGACCCGCCGGTTTCGAGCGCTGGAGATCGGCACCGGGCGCCATTTGCCGATCCTGGCGATGACCGCGCACGCATCCCTGAGTGATCGTGAGCGCTGTCTTGACGCGGGCATGGATGACTTCATCACGAAGCCCGTCCAGCGTGAGGTCCTTGGCAGAACCATTTCCACAAACCTCAAGAAGCTCCAAACCGAGACGCCTATGTCTGCAACAAGCGAGCCCAGTCACATCGATCCCCCAGGCACGAGCACGGTCAGTGAGGACATAGCTGCGGAGGACGCAGTCGTCGGTGTCGGCACCGGTTTCACCGTAGATGTCATGATCGAGCGACTGGACAATGATGAGGAAATTGCGCGGGAGATTGCCGAGGTCTTCGTGTCCAGTTCCGAGGAGTTGCTCGCCGAACTCGCCAGCGCTGTAGCTGCTGGTCAAGCGGAAGTCATTCGCGCGCGAGCCCATTCCATCAAGGGTTCTTCCGGCAACATCGGCGCAGAGGCGGTGCAGGACCTGGCTGCTGCCATGGAGGAAGCGGGGCGCGACGGCGACATCGATCAAGCCAGCAGGCTGTTGGGGCCGTTACGGAACGGCCTGGAGCAGGTCAATCGGGTGTTGTCGAATTGGTCCTAGATTGCCTGAGACCGCGTCTTCACAGATGAGTCCAGTTTCTCGTTGTCTTTGTCGTGGTCGTAATCGAAACCTCCCCCCAAGCCGACGGGACTTCATGGCGCTTTGTGTCTTCGCATCAAAGGTCTCATGCGCACATTGCATTGCCACTGGAGGCACGACAACGACACCGACAAGGATCAGTTTGCTGCCCTGGCTAGCGCCGACCATGACTCGTCGGTCTGGGGCATCGCCTCGCAAGGGAGTTTGTTGGCCTACCCATCTCGATCGTTCGCTCTGTCTAGAAACGGCCAACGCGAGAGAGAGCTTTGGCACACTCGGCGAGCTTTGGGACGAAATTTGAAGGCCCGATGGGTCAGCGCGAGAAACAGGCTTCGGAAGTTTGCCAACAGACGCCTTGGCTCTGCATACTCTCGTCCGCGTTCAAGCGCGCCCGACTGGATCGTCGGTGCCGCGCCGCTTCGTCAGCAATTCCCAACTCTGCTATTGAGCTTAGCGCCATGCAAGCCACTATCCAAGCCACCTTTGCCGCGCATATCGCTGTGATTCGCTCTCTCGAGGCAATGGAGCAGGATATCGCCCGCTTCGCCGAGCGCGCATGGCACTGCCTTGCCGGCGGTGGGCGCCTGTTTTGGGTCGGAAACGGCGGCAGCGCCGCGGATTGCCAACATCTGGCAGCGGAGCTGGTCGGGCGTTTCGAGCGCGAGCGTCGGGGGCTCGCATCCATCGCGCTGACCACCGACAGCTCGGTGCTGACGTCGGTGTCGAACGACTACGGCTTCGAGTCAGTCTTTGCTCGCCAGGTCGAGGCCCTGTGCCGCCCCGGCGACATGCTGGTGGGCCTGTCGACGTCCGGCAACAGCGCCAATGTGCTGCGGGCCATGGAGTGCGCGGCTGGGCTCGACGTCTACCGCGTGGGCCTTACCGGCGGCAGCGGCGGCGCACTGCGGGCGCAATGCGAGCTGTGCCTGGTGGTCCCATCCGACAACACGGCACGGATTCAGGAGGCCCATATCCTGATCGGCCACATCCTCTGCGATCTCGTCGAGCGCCAGGCCGTCGCCGCGACGGCGCGCTGATCGTCGCGCTATCGAACACTCGGCAGCCTATGTTCCTGCAACCCGACAAGGTCGCCCTCAACGTACATGGGCGCTTCGGCGCCCGCCGCGTGCTGGTGGTCGGCGATCTGATGCTGGACCGCTATCAGTGGGGCACTGTGCGACGCATCTCGCCAGAGGCACCGGTGCCGGTGCTTCGGCTCGAGCGCGAAACTGAGGTCGCGGGCGGCGCGGCCAACGTGGCCCGCAATCTGGTGGGTCTTGGGCTGCGCGTCTGCATAGCGGGCATCACCGGCCAGGATCCGCATCGAGAGCGCTTGCTCGCCTTGCTGAAGGAGCAGGGCGTTGAGACCGATGCCGTGCTGTCTGACCCGACCCGACCGACGACCACCAAGACCCGGCTGGTCGGCGATCATCAACAGATGCTGCGCATCGATGCCGAACGCATCGCTCCGGTCGACAGCGGACTCGCCGAACGCCTGTTGGCGGCGGTCGGAGAGCGACTGTCAGCGGTCGACGCGGTACTGCTATCGGATTATGCCAAAGGCGTGCTGATCGGCGACACCTGTGCGCACATCATCGCAGTGGCCAGAGACCGCGGGCTGCCGGTGCTGGTGGACCCGAAGGGCAGCGACTTCGAACGTTATCGCGGCGCCACCGCGATCACGCCGAACCGCGCCGAACTGGCCCTCGCCGCCGGTGTTGACAGCGACGATCTGGATGCGCTGCTCGGTGCCGCCGAGCGCATGCGCGAGCGGCTTGAGCTGGAGCAACTGATCCTGACCCTGGGCGAACTCGGCGTCGCATTGGTGGATGCCACGGGCGTGCATCGGATACCCGCCGTAGCCCGGGAGGTGTTCGATGTCTCCGGTGCCGGCGATACCGTCATCGCGACCGTTGCCGCGGGTCGAGCCGCCGGCCTCGACCCCATCGATACGGCGCATCTGGCCAATCTCGCCGCCGGTGTCGTCGTCGGCAAGGTCGGCACAGCCGCCATCGCCGCCGATGAGCTGGCCGCCGCCATTGCCGACGAGACGGCGCTGGAGCAGGGCGCCAAGGTTGGGGAACTCGGCGACGTGCTGGCACGCGTGCGCCAATGGCGGGATCGCGGCGAGCGCATCGTGTTCACCAATGGCTGCTTCGATCTGCTGCACGTGGGCCACGTCACCTACCTGGAACGGGCGCGCAGGCACGGCCATCGGCTCGTTGTCGGCCTCAATACCGACCGTTCCGTGCGGACCCTAAAAGGGCCCGAACGGCCGCTGATCGGCGAGCAGGACCGAGCGCGGGTGCTGGCCGCGCTGGCCGCGGTGGACGCCGTGGTGCTGTTCGATGCCGAGACCCCCATCGAGCTCATCCGCGCCATTCGCCCGGACGTACTCGCCAAGGGCGCCGATTATAGCGAGGATGCGGTCGTCGGCGCCGCTGACGTCAAGTCCTGGGGCGGCCAAGTGGTGTTGGTGCCACTGGTCGACGACCGCAGCACCAGTGCTATCATTCAGCGCATGCGACCGGGCCTAGACAGTGGTTAGTGAGGGGATGCCTTAGACCAACGAGAGCGCGGTGCCCTGTTGCTCGACCTGCGCGATATTCAAGTGGGCCGCGGGCCGCGGCACAGGGCGATTGCGCATCTTTGGCCCTTGGCACTCGGCCCTTGCGAGCGGCGCAGAAAGCGGGTCGTCGCCATGAAACTTGACTCATCTGCAAACATTTGGCGCGCTCAAGCCACCTAGGGCCTGGGGCCGAGCGCTGCTGTTCGGCAGCCGCGCGACGGCATCACCGATCTGACAATCACGCGAAGCGCACATGCAGTGTCCCAAATGCAAGGCGGAGCAGAAGGACGGCAATGTCATCTGTGCGCGCTGTGGAATCGTTTTCGAGAAATACTGGAAATACCATCCGCGCCCTGGCGAGCCGGGGCGGCCGAGCACGTCGACCGCGCGTGCGACACGACGGCACAAGGGTGCGGACTCGGGTCTGCGCGGCCTGTTGCTGCCAGCCCCGGTCGACAGCGATCCGCTGACCATCTGGGCCAAGGCCGCGCTGCTCGCCGCGCTGGCGATTTGGGGTTTGAGCCTGATCGGCTCATCGGTGGCCAGCAACGCGGCCGGCGAGTCGTTTCTGCACCTGATCAATCTGCCGTTCCACGAGGCCGGGCACATCTTCTTCCGGCCCTTTGGGCAGTTTGTCACGTCCTTGGGCGGTACCCTCGGGCAGTTGCTGATGCCGCTGATCGCGACGCTGGTGCTGTTGCTGCAGACCCGCGACCCGTTCGGGGCGTCGGTGGCGCTGTGGTGGTTCGGCGAGAACTTTCTCGACATCGCGCCGTACATCAACGACGCCCGCGCTGGCCAGCTGCCGCTGCTGGGCGGCAATTTCGGGCACTCATCCCCCTATGGTTTCCACGACTGGGAATACCTCCTCACTGAGACCGGGTTGCTGCATCTGGACCATGCGTTGGCCCGCACCAGCCACGGCATCGGCGCGCTGATCATGCTGCTGGCCCTGGCCTGGGGCGCCGTGCTCGTCTATCGACAATTCAACGCGTCGACGGGACGCCGAAATCTTCGGCCGTGATCGGATCATCCTCTACGGCCCGGCTTCGCAAACAATAACGCCACGACATCCTCGAATCGGCTGACGAAGTGCACGGTCAGGCCCTTGCGCACGTGGTCGGGCACCTCGTCGAACTCGCCGCGATTGTCTTCCGGCAGCAGGATCTCCTTGATGCCGGCGCGGCGTGCGGCGATGAGCTTTTCGCGCACGCCGCCGATCGGGAACACCTCGCCGGTCAGCGTGAGCTCGCCAGTCATGGCGATGCGGCGCACGGGCTTGCCGAGCGCCAGCGACAGCAGCGCCGAGGCCATGGTGATGCCGGCGGAGGGGCCGTCCTTGGGGGTGGCGCCGGCGGGTACGTGCAGATGGATGAACGCCTTTTCGAAAAACGCCGGATCGGCGCCGAACTGCGGCGGCGTGGCTGACGACATAGCCATAGGCGATCTCGGCGGACTCCTTCATGACATCGCCGAGTTGGCCGGTGAGCTTGAAGCCGCGGCTAAACTCGTGGGTGCGCACCGCCTCGATGGACAGCGTCGCGCCGCCCATTGCGGTCCAGGCCAGCCCGGTGACGACGCCGGGGCCGGACAGCTTGCGTTCGTCGCGGAACACCGGACTGCCCAGATAGTCCTTCAGCTCGTCGGTACCGACGCTGATGGGGGTCTGCGCGCCCTCCAGCAGCTTGACCGCGACCTTGCGCACGATCTTGCCGAGTTGCTTTTCCAACCGCCGCACGCCGGCATCACGGGCATAGCCCTCGATCAGCGCGCGCAGCGTCTTGGTGTCGACCTTGACCGCCGATTTATCCAATCCAGCCCGCTTGATTTGCCGTGGCAGCAGGTACTTCTTGGCGATCGCCAGCTTCTCCGCCGCGATGTAGCCGGGTAACTGGATCACCTCCATGCGATCCAGCAGCGGCCCCGGGATGCTGTCGGTCTGATTCGCGGTGGAAACGAACAGCACCTTCGACAGGTCGAAGCGCAGGTCCAGATAGTGGTCCAGAAAGTCGACGTTCTGCTCGGGGTCGAGCACCTCCAACAACGCCGAGGCGGGGTCGCCGTGATAACTGGCGCCGATCTTGTCGATCTCGTCGAGCATGATCACCGGATTGGCGGTGCCCGCGTCCTTCATGGCCTGGAGGAACTTGCCGGGCATGGCGCCGATGTAGGTGCGCCGATGGCCCTTGATCTCGGCCTCGTCGCGGATACCGCCGACCGAGAACCGATAAAAACGACGCCCGAGCGCGTCGGCGATGGAACGGCCGATGGAGGTCTTGCCGACGCCCGGCGGGCCCACCAGCAGGATGATGGAACCGGCGATCTCGCCCTTGTGGATGCCGACCGCGAGGAACTCCAGGATGCGTTGCTTGACGTCGTCCAGACCGTAATGGTCGCGATCGAGTACGCGCCGGGCGCGCTTCAGGTCGAGCCGATCCTTGGAGTGTTGGCCCCAGGGCAGCAGCGTGATCCAGTCCAGATAGTTGCGCGTGACGGCATACTCGGGCGAGCCGGTCTCGAGCATCGCCAGCTTGTCCATTTCCTCATCGACGCGCTTTTGCGCCTCCTCGGTGAGGGTCAGCTTTTTCAATCGATCCTTGAACTTATCCACCTCCGCGGTGCGATCGTCCTTGGCGATGCCGAGTTCCTTCTGGATGGCCTTGAGCTGCTCGCGCAGGAAGAACTCGCGCTGCTGCTTGTGCATCGTCTCTTCGACCGATGCCCGAATCTTCTGCTGCGCACGGGCCAGTTCCAGCTCGTTGTTCAGCAGCACCAGCACCTTTTCCATGCGCTTGAGCAGCGGCAGCGACTCCAGCACCTCTTGCAGCTGCTCCTTGGTCGACGTGGTCAGGCTGGCGGCAAAGTCGGCGAGGTGGGATGGGTCCTCGGGGCCGAAGCGATCGAGGAACATGCGCAATTCCTCGACATACAGCGGATTGAGCGGCAGCAACTCCTTGATGGTGTTGATGATCGCCATGGCATAGGCCTTGACCTCCGGTTCCGGCTGCGGCTCCGGCAGATAGGTGACGCGGGCCGAGAACGGCGCCTCGTCGTGCACGATCCGCTCAATGCGGAAGCGCTGCAGGCACTCCACCAGGACCTGCAACTTGCCCTCGTCGTCATTGACGCGATGCACGCGGCAGGCGGTGCCGACCTCGTAGAACTCCTTCGGTGATGCCTCCTCGGAGGTGTCGCTGCGGGTCAGGATCACGCCGAGGATCTTGTGCTCGGTCTTGCCGACGGTCACCAGCGTGCTGCGCCAGTGGCTGGCGTCCATCAGCAGCGGTACCGCTTGGCCCGGAAAGAACGGCCGCGACGCCACCGGAAGGAGGGGAATCAGGCTCGGCAGCACCTCGTCGGCACGAGCCAGCGCCATCGCTTTCTTCATCTGAAAGCGTGTCTGCGTCCGCGGGCGCTTCCGGCTTCTCGGAGCCTTCGTGCTCGGTTGGGATGTCGTCGTGCTGTTCGGGATCGATGACCGCGTCGTTCATGGGTTCCTCCAGATTAGCCGGAGAATTTCAGGGTTAAAGCGGCCCATTGCAACCGATCGATCCGGGTCGCTCATGACATTCGAAAACAACCTGATTGGAACCAGGGGCAGCGGCTCACCGTCCCATTAAACGGACCTCCGGCGGCATTTGCCAGCCGCGCGTAGTCGCACACCGCGACTGTCTCGGCGCGGGCCGTCGGATCGATCCCGCAAGCGATCAACAGAGACGGTTCAACCAGCCCCTTTAGGCTATTGCGCAGGGTCTTGCGCCGCTGCGCGAACGCCGCCGCGACCAGCCGCGCGTGCAGTGGCACATCGGCTACCGGGCACCGGGGCGGCCGATGCGGCACCAGGCGAATCACGGCGGAATCGACCTTCGGCGGCGGGTTGAAGGCGCCGGGGCCGATGACCAGCAACCGCTCCGCACTGCACCAGGTCTGCACCATCACCGACAGTCGGCCGTAGGTCTTGCTGCCGGGGCCGGCGCAGATGCGGTCCACCACCTCCTTTTGCAGCATCAGGTGCAGGTCGTCGATGCAGCGCGCCTGCTCCAGAAAGCGGAACAAGAGCGGCGTGGAGATGTTGTAGGGCAGGTTGCCGACGATGCGCAGTCCCGCCTCATCGTCCGCCATCTCCCGACAGGTTCTGCGTCGGCCGCAGTGCGCAGAGGTCAAATTTCAGTGCATCCGCGTTATGGATGCGCAGCTCGCCAAGCGCGCCGAGACGTTGCTGGAGCGGGCCGACCAGATCACGATCGAGTTCGACCACGTCGAGCGAGCCGGCGGCCCTCAGCAGTCCCTCGGTAATGGCCCCCTGGCCAGGGCCGATCTCGACCAAATGCTGGCCAGGGCAGGGGGCCACCGCCGCCAGGATGCGGCGGATGGTCCCGGGATCATGCAGAAAGTTCTGGCCAAAGCGCTTGCGCGGACGATGTTCCATAACGAGGAGACGGAGCAAGAATGCGAGCGACCGGCAGACCGCCTGTAGGGGCGAATTCATTCGCCCACACAATAGCGAGCGAGGCGATGCCTCAGACCAATGAGTCAAGGTCGGCGCTAGTTAGCGCAACGCACTCATCGTTGCGTGTCGTAGTCGTGCTCGTTTTCGTGCTTTGAGTGACAATGCACTGTGCGCATGAAACCGTTGATGAGCCCTGAAGCCCCGTCGGCGGGGGAATTCGATTACGACAACGATTACGACGAACGACAACGAGAAATTTGACGCATCTGCAAACATTTGGCGCGCTGAGGCATTTCGTGGGCGAACGAATTCGCCCCTACCGCCCCTGCAGAGGGCTAGCGGATGCCTGAGTTACAAGGTCAGCGATCCCTCGGGCCGCGGTCCTTGGAGTAGCTCCCCCGCGGCTGGCCCTGCTGATCGCCACGCCGCGCCTGGCCAGGACCGCGGTCGCTGTACCCACCGCCCGAGTTGCCGCGTGGCCGCTGCTCGCCGGGGCCGTTGTCGCGCGCCTTAAAGTGCCGCGGCGGGCGCTCATCGCCGCCGCCCTTGCCCAGCTCGGTGATGCGCAGGGCCTGGCCGCGCACGTAGACGCGCTTGAGGTGATGCAGCAGTCTCCTTGGGCATGCCGGAGGGTAGGTCGACGGTGGAATGATCGCCACGGATATCGATGCGGCCGATGTAGCGGCCCTCGATGCCGGCCTCGTTGGCGATGGCGCCGACGATCTCGCGCGGCGTCACGCCGTGATCATGGCCGACCTCGATGCGATAGCCCACCAGGTCGGAATCGTCGCGGCCGCGTCGTTGCTCGCGGGGTGGTCCGCGTCGATCGTCGCCGCCGGGAGGCCGGCGGTCAGGACGCTCGCCGCGGTCGCGCCAGTTGCCTTGCGGCCGACCACGGTCGTCCCCTCGCTGGCGCCCGCGCTGGTCTGGACCTTCGCGACGCTGGGGTGGTCGCGGCAGTTCCTCCACCTCCAGCGGCCGTTCGCGCTGCAGCTGAAACGCCAGCGCCGCGGCGATATCCATCGGCTCCAGCTCCTGGTCGCGGGCGATGTTGGTCACCAGCCGGTAGAAGAAGTCCAGATCCTTGATCCGTCAGGGTCTTGCGCAGCTCGCCGGTGAAACGGTCGATGCGCGAGTTGGTCAGCTGCTCGGCGCTCGGTGGCTCCATCTGCGGCACCGGGCAGCGGAAGGTGCGCTCGATGGCGCGCAGCAGCCCGCGCTCGCGAGGCTCCACCAGCAGGATGGCGCGACCGGTGCGGCCGGCGCGGCCGGTGCGCCCGATGCGGTGCACATAGGTCTGCGGATCGGTGGGGATGTCGTAGTTGACGACGTGGGTGACGCGCTCCACGTCCAGGCCGCGGGCGGCCACGTCGGTGGCGACGACGATGTCGAGCCGACCGCGGCGCAGGCGCTCCACGGTGCGCTCGCGCATCTCCTGGGTCATGTCGCCGTTCAGCGGCTCGGCGGCGAAGCCATGCGCCTTGAGCTTGTCGGCCAGCTCCGTGGTCGCATTCTTGGTGCGCACGAAGATGACCATGCCGTCGAAGGGCTCCATCTCCAGGATGCGCGTCAGCACGTCGAGCTTGTGATGACGCGTGACCACGCAATGGCTCTGGTCGATGGCGTCGACGTTCTGTGCGCCGGCCTCGATGCGGACCTCCACCGGGTTCTTCAGCCGCTTGCGCGCGACCTGGGCGATGCCCTGCGGCATGGTGGCGGAGAACAGCGCCACCTGGCAGGTCGCGGGAACGTGCTCGAAGATCCAGTCGATGTCTTCGGCAAAGCCCATGTTCAGCATCTCATCGGCCTCGTCGAGCACCACGGCGCTCAGGCCGTCCAGCGACAGCGTGCCGCGGCGCATGTGGTCCATGACCCGCCCCGGCGTGCCGACGATGACCTGCGGACTGTGCTTGAGCTGGCGGATCTGCAGCGTATAGCTCTGGCCGCCATAGATCGGCACCACTTGGAACCGCTTCATGTACTGCGCATAGCCCTGGCAGGCTTCCGCCACCTGCAACGCGAGCTCGCGGGTCGGCGCCAGCACCAGCAGCTGCGGCAGCTTGGCGTCGGTGTCGAGCCGGCTCAGCAGCGGCAGCGCGAAGGCCGCGGTCTTGCCGGTGCCGGTCTGTGCCTGGCCCAGCAGGTCGCGGCCCTCCAGCAGCGGCGGAATGCAGCTGGCCTGGATCGATGTCGGCTCCTCGTAACCGAGCTCCGCGATGGCACGCGCGACGGGCGGCGCGAGGCCCATGGCCGCGAAGCCCGTTGCGGCGGTGATCGGCTGTCGATGAGTCGTCGATGCTCCTCTGGTGCTGAGTCGCTCGGCGACATCGACCGGCGCGGGCTGCGCTGCTGTGCTGGGCGGCGTCGGCAGTTGCGTTGGACGCAGGTTGGCGGGTTCGGTCTCGGCGGCGGATGCCTGCGGCTCCGTGTCGATGGCGGGCTGTTGCGGGTGGGAATCGGACATGATGTGCCTCAGCGGCGCCGGTCGGGACGCCGACGGGCGAAAAGTTGCGTGCAAGCGCGGGAAAACACGCCAGTATGACGCTAAGTGCCGTTACAAAGCAAACGGAGATGAACTAAGAGACGGCATCAGCCGATCGCAGACTGCGATCCGTCATCGGCTGCCGGCGCGGCCGGTCTGTTAGGGTTGCGCATCATTGCAGTCGGTTCCCACCATGAACAGTATCCAGGACAAAGAACTACTCAGGCACTCATTATGGCGAACAAATCATCGACAACCGGGCTTCCGGTCCCAAGCAAACGGCTCAGCCGCCTCTGGCACATCGGTCGCGCGACCACGGATCTGGCCGCCGGCATTGGTGTGCGGGGCATGCTCCAGATGGCGCGCACTCGACCTGGAGAGGCAAGCCGCATCCAGCTGAACCCGGCGGCGACCAAGCGCCTGACCGATCGCCTGGCACGCATGCGCGGTGCGGTGATGAAGATGGGGCAGCTGATGTCGATGGACGGCTCGGACGTGTTTACGCCAGAGGCGGCGGAGATCATGGCCACGCTGCGCGACCGCGCCGAGCCCATGCCGATGAGCCAGCTGACGGCCGCGTTGGAGGCGGAGTGGGGCAGGGACTGGAACAAGCAATTCCGGCGCTTCGATTTTCAGCCCATGGCCGCTGCCTCCATCGGCCAGGTGCATCGGGCCGAGACCCGCGACGGGCGCCGGCTGGCGTTGAAGGTACAGTTTCCCGGGCATTCGCGAGAGCATCGACAGCGATGTTGCGAACCTTGGCTTTCTCGCGCGCTCCATGGGCATGGCGCCGAAGGGCATGGACATTCAGCCGATGCTGGACGAGGCCCGCCGGCAATTGCACCAGGAAGCGGACTACGAGGCCGAGGCGACGTCGTTGGAGTCCTATCGGGCGCTGATCGGCGATGACCCGGACTTTTTCGTGCCCGGCGTGCATCGGGACCTGACCACCAGCCGCATCCTGGCCATGGACTTCGCCGACGGTGTCTCCATCGACCGGCTGGCCCAGCCGGAATACACGCGCGCCGAGCGCGATCGCGTCGCCGGCCCTGCTGAGTCGTCTGATGTTGCGCGAGCTGTTCGAATTCGGCCTGATGCAGACCGACCCCAACTTCGGCAACTTTCTGTACGACGCCGAGCGCAAACGCGTCGTGCTGCTCGACTTCGGCGCCACCAGCCCGGTCTCCGATGAACTCGCCGGCAGTTACCTGCTGCTCGGCCGTGCCGCCATTGCCGACGACTTCGCGGGCTGCGCGACGGCGCCTGGCGCTGGGCTACATCGGTGCCGAAGACCCGCCCGAGCGGGTCGCCGAGATGGTCGAGCTGTTGCGACTGTCGGCGGAGATCATGCAGCCGGGCGCGCCCTACGACTTCGGCGCCGTCCGACCTGTTCGAGCGCATCTTCACCCGCGGTCGGGACATGTACTTCGACGACGCCTTCGGCCACATGCCGGACCCGGCAACCATGTTCCTGCATCGCAAGTTCGTCGGTATCTTCATGCTGAGCCGCCGTCTTCGCGCGCGTGTCGATCTCCGCGGCATGCTTGATGGTTACCTCTAGGCAGGCTTCGCCTCAGACCGACGAGTCGTTGATCGCCGCTTTGGCAAACTTCGCAGCGATCATCGTTGTCGTTGTCGTCATCGAAGTCGGCTAATCGACAACGACAACGACAAGGACAAGGACAACGACGCAGGCGCACTTGACTCATCTGAGAGACTTCGCCGCCCCCAAGCAATCTAGGGACGGTGCTATGCGTTGCCTCAGACTCCGGGCTTGAGCGTCCAAGAGCTGCACCAACCGTTGGCGGCGACGAGTTTCCCGGGAAACAGTTGGCAGGGACGCCAGTCACCGGTATCGGCTTGCGTGAATTGGCAGTTGATGCAGTTTTGCTCGTCCGGCGGGGCGCCCGGGCGGGCGGCAGCAGCGCGATCGGCTTGGGCCGCATCATGCTTGTACTTCAGCGCAATGGCGGTGGGGTCGGTGGCCTCGTCGACGTGCGGAAACGCCTCCCAGCCCTCCGGGGGCGGCGGCACTTGCGCCGCGGCCCTGCCCACCAGGCTCATCAACGGCACGCTGGCCAGCCCTCCCAATAGCGTCTTGACCGCGGCGCGTCGACCTTTGTTCGTGTGTTGATCGGACATGGGTTTGCTCTCCTCAATGGTGGTTTGCTGTTGTTGCACCCCAGGCAACGCTTCGCCGTCATTGTGTCCCGATCGCTGCGCGACTTGCGAACGACCGGGACGATGCTCAGGGGGCGCTGATGCCGCGATGCTGCTCGCGTCCTGACTCCCCGCTCATCCCGATTGGGTTGTGCGGCTTGGGTTGAAAGTAGGCATCGCCGTTGGGTGTGACGCGAAACGATCCCGCCACGCCGCCCATCGAACTCATGCCCAGATCCGGCGCTTCCATGCCGGTCGGCCGCAGCGTGATGCCTTGCGGCGTCACGTAGTAGATGCCGTGCATGCCCTGTAGGTCCTGTTTGAGCTTGATGACCGGATACAGGTAGGTATCCCCGCTGGGGTCCATCCGGAAGATGCCACCCATGCCGGCCATCGCGGCCATGGCCTGCTCGACGGGGATCGGGCGTGCCCCCGTCGCCTGCTCGCCGACGGACTGAGCCTCGCCGGAATGACCGTCGATGAGGACGCCGACGAGGCAACATCCGAGCAGGCAAGAGGTCAGAGAGGGCCGGGTCTTCGCGTTATGTTTGGGCATGGCAGACTCCAGGTGTCGTTCATTCGACCGTTGGGGGCGGCGTTAGATGAAAGTGGGCGGCGCCCGAGGGTGTCACGGAAAAGAACCCTTTGATCCCGTCCGGCGCCGGCGGATGGTTGTTTGGCGCGATCATCGCGCCGGGATGGAGGATGATGCCGCCCGGCGTCAGTCGGTAGACGCCGTGCATGCCGTGGCGGTCCGGGCTCAGCTGGATCACAGCCGCGGCCGCCCCTGACCGCTCCGATGCCTGCGCCCGCGCCGGGGCAGGGGGGCCAGATTCCGTTGCCGCGACCGGTGTCTCGACCGACTTGGGCTCCTCTGCCGGCGTATCCGCTGGGGCAGCGATCGCGCGCGGTGTTGTCGCGGCCTGGGCACTGGTCTCCCCGGTGTCGGCGCCGATGCCGGTCCCGATTCGATTCCCGATAGCCGTCCCGGTAACGGTATTGGTGGGCTGCTCGGACGTTGCTGCAACGGTGTTGGCCGCGGTCGTTGTAGGGGTTGCCGTCGGGATTGTTGTCGAAATTGCCGCGGTGGCCGGTTCTTCGGTCGCAACTGTAGCCGAGGTTGACGCCGGGGTCGGTGCGGGGGTCGGTGCGGGGGTCGATGCCGGTGACTCGGCGAGTCGCACCCTGCCAATCGGTGCCAGGTTCGCGGCGACTTGCTCCGGCGGCAGCGGCGCCGGCCCGTCCAGGTTCGGCGCGAACAACAGAAGGTAGGCCGTCCCGAGCACCACGAAGGCGGCGGAGAGTTGCACCAACAGCTTACCGATACCTGCCAGGATGAGGTTCATAGCGTTTATCCTCGTCCCGTGTGGTCGATAGGCGCACAGGCCGACACGCTAGGCGATGGATTCATAACAACAGGGGGCATTAGCCGTGTACCTGAAACAGTTGCTTGTGGTGGTTGGTCGCGGTGCAGATGGGGCAGGTCTTGCTATGCGCGGGCGGTTGTTCCTTCGGCACATGAAACGCGATCCCACAGGCGCGACAACGATCCTGTCGCAACGGCAGGCGCCGCCGCGGGAAGGGCTCCAGGGTGCGCAGTGAAACCGCCGCGGCGGCGCATAGATCCATGCACATCCCACATCCGGTGCAGCCGTCCGGGTCCACGCGATACGCATCCGGTTCGATCTCGATCACATCATGGGGACAGATTCGTGCGCAGGCGTCGCAACCGGTGCACCGCCGCGGGTCGATCATCGGCGCATGCAGAGCCAGTCGCCGGCCGTGATCGCCGAGCTTGGCCGTTGGTGG
>CAVOGV010000053.1:0-80786 GCA_963695445.1 uncultured Gammaproteobacteria bacterium
GGCGCGTTGCAGTGCGGCGCGGATCGCCGGCAGCAGCTCCGCCGCGTTCACGGGCTTGGTCAGGAAGTTCTCGGCACCCGCCTTGATGGCCCGCACGCTCATCGGAATGTCGCCGTGGCCGGTGAGGAAGACGATGGGAAGCTCGGCATTGGCGTGGCGCAAATGCTCCTGGACGGCCAAGCCATCGATGTCGGGCATCGCCAGGTCCAGCACCAGGCAGGCGGGTTCCTGCTGATGCGCGTAGGCGAGAAACTCGCGCGCACTGCTGAAAGCTTGAACCTGAAACCCCTCGGCGCGGAGCAATCGCGTCAGCGCCTTCAGCATCTCGGGCTCGTCGTCGAGCAGGTAGACCATCGGTTCATGGCTCATGACTCGGCGCCGTCCCGCGGTAGATACAGGTGCACGATGGCGCCGCCGGCAGGCACCGACTCCGCCCAGACGCGCCCGCCGTGGCTGTGGACGATGGAGCGCACAATGCCAAGTCCCATGCCCAGCCCTCCGGGCGTCGTGGAGTAGAAGGTCTCGAAGATGCGTTCCGGATCGGGTATGCCGCATCCATTGTCCGTGACCTCCACCAAGACGCCATCTGCCTGCGCACGGGTGGCGATCAAGACCCGGCGTTCACGCTGCGGGTTGCCGGCCACTGCCGCGCAGGCGTTGTTGAGGAGATTGAGCAGGACCTGCTCGATCAGGATGCGATCGGCCTGTACCGAGGGCAGGTCGGCGGCCAAGCGCAGATCCACGCTCACGCCCCGGTCGTCGATCTCGTTGCCAAGCAACTGGATCACCCGATGAATCGCATCATCGAGCAACAGGTCTTCGCGGTGAGATTCGCCGCGTTCGAGGAGCGAACGCAGGCGCCGAATCACGTCGGCCGCACGCCGGTCGGCACTGGCGATATCGGCCAAAATTTCCTTCACCTCGGTCAGGTTCGGCGGTGTCTGGGCCAACAGTGCCCGGGCCGCCTCGGCGTTGGTCAGGATCATCGCCAGGGGCTGATTCAACTCGTGTGCAAGCGAGGCCGACAACTCGCTCAGGGTCTCCGCCCTGGACGCGCGCTCAAGCTGTGCCCGTTGCCGACGGAGCTCGTCCTGCATCGCCTTGCGTGCCGTCACGTCCACGCTCACGCCCATCAGCGTCGGCGGACCCGCGTTGGTCGCGCCAACGCTGCGACCCAAGCCGGCGAGCCAGCGAACCCGACCGCCGGGGTCGACGACCCGGAACTCCGTGCGATAGCGCTCGTTCGAGCGCAGCGCCTCCTCGATCAGTTGTCCCAGCCGCGCCCGGTCCAGCGGATGCACCCGTTCCAGGAAATCCGCCAGACTCAGCTCCCCGTCAGCGGGCAGCGCGAAGAGTTCGCGCGTCCTTGCCGTAGACCACACCGCTCCCGATTGGGCATCGATGCCCCAAAACCCGGCATCGGCCGCCTCTGCGGCGAGGCTCAGGCGCTGCTCACTCAGACCCAAGGCCGCGTCCTTGAGCCGCACGGCACGCTCGGCCCGCGCCGCTCGCAACAGCCCAAGACTCAGCTCGGAGCCCATGGCAGTCGCAACCAGCAGGAACAGCGGCGTGATCATGAGCGGCAACTGCGCCAAGCCCCAGAACACCAGGACGGCCTGAACGGTGCCGACGAGGACGGCGAAAACGAGGCTGATCGTCAATACCAGCGAACGCATGCCCTCGCCCCGCCGCCAGCTACTGACGCCTCCGTCGAGCAGAAACAGGAGCGACAACAGGAGAGATGCCTGCCCCGTCAGCATCCATGGATTGGGGGTGACGGCGACCGCGGTCGCGACCGGCTCCCCAAGCAGACTGACATGAGCGATCTCGGTGAGCGCGAGATGGTTTAGATTCAGCCCTGATGTGAAGTTCGCGACGAGAGACACCGTCCGCAGTCCTACGGCGAGCCAACCCACCCAGACGAAGCGCGGACGCAGGCGCAGCTGGACCAGGCCCACCAGGGCGAGAAAGCCAGACCAGACAGGCACATGCAGCCAACGCAATGCGGTTGCGTAGTCAGCGGGCGTTTGCGCACGCAGCATCCAGAGTTCCGTCGCCGCGAGACCGGCGATGCTGAACGCGAGCAGCACGAACATCAGGTAGGCCCAGGCGTCGCGCTGCATGAGCCAGGCCGCCAGATAGATACCGGCGATCGTGGCCGACAAGGCCGCCGTCATGACGTAGAGAATCGTTATCCAGCTCATCTGTCATCCGCGTGCCTGGTTGCCGTGGCCACGGGTTTAGCCAGCACGTCTACCCCGTGTTTAACCCCACCGGTATTTAACCAAAGTACAATGTTGCCGGGGTTGTGACTTGCTTAATCTTGGCGCGATATGAACGCAGGGTGCGTTCGGCGTCTTGGCGATCGCAGCCTCGGTGACCATGCTGGTTTGCACGTGCGGGCGATACGGGGCTGAAGACCTGGTCCTGCCGCGGTGGCACAGTCCCACTCACATCCACTTTAGTTGGGGACTCCGATGAGAATGTTGCTGATCGTTTCCGTCGTCTCGTTGTTACTGCCGGCAATCGCCACGGCGCAATTCACTGGACCGACCGCGAGGGGGCAGAACAGCACGGTCGAACAGGCGCGCAATGCGCGTGTCGACACCTACGTCACCGTGACCGGCACGATCGTTGCCCATCTGCGGGAAGACTATTTCACCTTCCGTGACGACACGGGGGAGATTCGGGCCGAGATTGAACCCGAAGTCTGGCGCAACCGTGAAGTCGGACCCGATACGACCGTTCGGCTCCTGGCCGAGGTCGATCGCAATGCCGCTGGCACCGTCTATCTCTGGGTACAGTCGCTCGAGATCGTCAACTGAGTAGCCTTTTCGTTGTGCCAACGGACCAAGAATGGCGACATACAGTAAGTCGATAAGGGCGTGCCTGCGTGTGGCCGTCGTGCTCGCTCTAGCGGCGTTGGCCCGGCCAGGCCATGCGGACGATTTCGTGATCCCGCTGGAACTCCCACAGGTCAATTTCGTCGGGATCGGTGTGGGTGCTTATCCGGATTACTTCGGGTCCGACGATTCGAGCGTGGGTGTCGCTCCCTTCGGGCGATTATCCCTGGGTGGTGCACGCTTTGTTCGCCTGATGGTCAACGACATCCGGGTGAACGTGCTCGATCACCCCAACTGGCAGCTGGGCCCGGCGGCGCTCTGGCGCTTTGGTCGGGAGGACGTCAACAACCCGGTCGTCGGCAGGGTTCACTCGATCGACGACTCGCTCAGTCTCGGTTTGTTCGGCTCCTACCTCTGGCGGGACCCACAGGAGTTCCGTCGGACCGCAAGCGTCGGCACCTGGGCGCTCGGTGACGTCAGCGGCGTCTACAACGGGTGGACGGCGGGGCTGAACGCCCATGCGACGCAGCCCGTTGCGAAGATGGTCACCCTCGCCGGCGGTGCGGCTGTTACCTATGGCAGCAGCCAGTATATGGACGAGTACTTCGGCGTCACGCCCCAGGACTCGCTCGCTAGCGGTCTACCGGTCTATGTGCCCGGAAGCGGCGTGCGCGACGGGCGAGGGTGGGCCTTGGCGCTGCTTCACCTGAGTCCGCAATGGCACCTTGGCGCCGGCGTCATGTACTCACGACTCCTGGGCGACGCCGCAGACAGCCCGATCGTCTCGGATGAGGGGTCAAAGGACCAATGGGTCTATGGGGCGGGCGCTCTCTATGCCTGGTAGTCAGCGTGGCGAGTGGTCTGAGCGCCTGATGCGTTCGCTTGATCCGTGTGCCCGACACCTGGGTGCGGTGAGAACTTGGTCATCGTTGCGGCCACCGACGGACGGTCCGCACAAAGGACCCCGGAGCGCCGTCGCTGGAGGTCCGCTGTGCGGACGTCCATCCTCGGGCGGACCTTCGCCGCTGCGCCGCCCCCGTTCTGCTAGACTCAATCTCTCGTTCTTTTCGGCTCCAACCACTCTGCGATCAGCCTCCGCGGACGCAATGCCGACCATTTGGTAAGGATATTTTGGAAACGCACGACATTGAGTTGCTGACGAAGTTTAAACGCCGTGCCGAGGATGCCTTGCCTGGCCGAATCTCGCGCATGGTGCTTTTTGGGTCTCGTGCGCGCGGCAATGCGAACCCAGATTCCGACTGGGATGTCGCGGTGTTTTGTCAACGGCGACGTATCAAGTTGGGACACACTTCGGTTGGCGGATGCCGCATACGACTTGATTATCGATAGCGGCCAATTCATTCAGCCCGTTGCTCTGCCTGATGGCGAAGCGATGAAACGTGACCCGCTACTCGAACGTATCAAGGCGGAGGGCAGAGAGTTGTGACGACGACCGCGGTGAGGCTGCTCAAGGCCCAGCTGCTGTTGTCGCAGGCGCAAAGCCTGGATGCTGCCGATGCCGTACTAGCCGACGCCGAGCGGTTCGTTGCTTTCTGCCAACGCCAAGTCGATGACGCACGATGAGTTACGAGCCTTGGGACGTCAGCTGAATTAACCGTCGTTGATGGACTCTCGAGATGTCGTGTCGCGAGCTTGAGCGATAAGACAGTCCGCGCATCGCATGGGCGTCTCAGCCCGACGGCCTTAGCGATACCGCTGCCGGGCTGATTCGCCTGACCACGCCTGGGTCTTGTCCTTGGATTCTTGACCTTGGAGCACTGTCCTTGAAGCCCTTTGCCCCGATCCCCTGTCCCGGTGTCCGTCGTCATGCATCAATGGCCGGGATCACCTTGGCCTGCGCTCTGGCGCTGTCGACGCTGCTCACCGGTTGTCTGCCGCCCGATGAGGAAGCCTCCCAGCCGGTCCCGGAACCCATCCGCCCGGTCCGGGTCGTCACGGTCGAAAAACTGCCGGGCGGGGAACGCGTCACGCTTGACCGGGACCGTCCAGGCCCAGGACGACGTCGCGCTCGCCTTCCGGGTCGGCGGGCAATTGATCGAGCGCACCGTCAATGTCGGCGATCAAGTGACCGCCGGGCAGGTGATCGCGCGTCTGGACGCGGTCAACGAGCGCAACGCGGTGGATGCCGCGCGGGCCAATCTCGCCGCCGCCATGGCGCGTCTGGTCGAGGCCCGCAACACCGTGCGCCGCTTCGAGCCGATGCTGCCGCAGGGCTTCGTCGCACGCGCCGAGTTCGACCGCGCGGTCGAGGCACGCGACGCCGCGCAGGCGCAGGTCGACGCCGCCCAGTCGCAGGTCGACACCGCCGAGAACCAGCTCGGCTTCACCACCCTGGTCGCCGACGGTCCGGGCACGGTCACGGAACGCGGCGCCGAGCCCGGCGAGGTGGTCGCCGCCGGGCGCATGATCGTCCGCCTGGCCCGCGAAGGCGGCCGCGATGCGGTCTTCGACGTGCCGGCACGCGTCATCGAGCAAGGCTCCGCCGACGACGAGGTGACGGTCGCCCTGAGCAGCGACCCCAAGGTCAGCACCATCGGGCGCGTGCGCGAGGTCGCGCCCCAGGCCGACCCGGTCACGCGCACCTTCCAGGTCCGCGTCGGGCTGGCCAATCCGCCGTCGGCCATGCGCCTCGGCTCCACCGTCACCGGCAGCATCCAACTCGGCGGGGTCGCCGGGATCGAGATCCCGAACTCGGCGCTGACCTCCACCCAGGGGGCTCCGGCGGTCTGGGTCTTGGACCCGCAAACCAACACCGTGGCCCTGCGCAACATCGACGTGGCGCGCTTCGAATTGAACCGGGTACTGGTCGCCCAGGGGCTGGACGCTGGCGAGCTGGTCGTCACCGCCGGCGTGCAGACCCTGCGTCCCGGTCAGCAGGTGCGCCTGCCCGGTGCACCAGCAACGACTCCGAGCAGTGACGAGACCGAGCGATGCGACCGGCGATCCGATGAGATCCGGAGCGCTGATCCGAGCGCTGACGCGACCGGGCGATCGCAGCGACCGACACCTCCGGCCGAGACGCGCCCATGAGCGGCTTCAACCTCTCCGACTGGGCCATCCGCAACCGCTCGGTCACCCTCTTCATCATGGCCGCCGTGCTGGTCGCCGGCGTCAGCTCCTTCTACAAGCTCGGCCGCGCCGAAGACCCGCCGTTCACCTTCCGCACCATGGTGGTCAAGGCCCTCTGGCCCGGCGCGACGCTCGATGAGACCGTCCAGCAGGTCACCGAGCGCCTGGAGCGCACGCTGCAGGAGGTGCCCAACCTCGACAACCTGCGCAGCTTCACCCGCGCCGGCAGCAGCACCATCTTCGTCGACCTCATCGGCAGCGCCCAGGGCCAAGCCGTCGCGGATGCCTGGTACCAGGTGCGCAAGAAGGTCGGCGACATGCGCCATACCCTGCCGCAGGGCATCCGCGGCCCCTTCTTCAACGACGAGTTCGGCGACACCTTCGGCATCATCTACGCCTTCACCGCCGACGGCTTCACGCATCGCGAGCTGCGCGACGCGGTCGAGGCCGCCCGCTCCCAGCTCCTGACCGTCCCCGACGTCTCCAAGATCGACATCCTCGGCGCCCAGGACGAGGTCATCTACATCGACTTCTCCGCCGAACGGCTCGCCGGCCTCGGCTTCGACCCCAGCACCCTGATCGCCGCGCTGCGCGCGCAGAACATCGTCAGCCCCGCCGGCGAACTGAGCACCCGCGACGAGTCGATTGCACTGCGGGTCTCCGGCGCCTTCGCCAACGAACAGGACATCGCCGACGTCACCTTCGCCGTCGGCGACCGCATGCTGCGCCTGCGCGACATCGCCGACGTGCGCCGCGGCTTCAGCGACCCGCCGCAGCCGATGTTCCGCATCAACGGCGAACCGGCCATCGGGCTCGCCATCGCCATGCGCGACGGCGGCGACACCCTGGCGCTCGGGCGCAACGTCGCCCAGGCCATCGCCGACATCAAGGCCGAGCTGCCCCACGGCATCGAGCCGCGGCTGGTCGCCGATCAGCCGTTGACGGTGGATCTCGCCATCAACGAGTTCACCACCTCGCTGTGGCAGGCGATCGGCATCGTGCTGGTGATCAGCTTCGTCGCGCTCGGCGTGCGCGCCGGCACCGTGGTGGCCATCGCCATCCCGCTGACGCTGGCGGTGGTCTTCCCGATGATGGACATCGTCGACATCGACCTGCAGCGCGTCTCGCTCGGCGCGCTGATCATCGCCCTGGCGCTGATGGTCGACGACGCCATGACCAGCATCGACGCCATGAGCCGGCGCCTGGCCGCCGGCGACGACCAGGTCAGCGCCGCCACCTACGCCTACAAACACCTGGCCTTCGCGATGCTGATCGGCACCCTGGTCACCATCGCCGGCTTCGTGCCCATCGGCTTTGCGCAGAGCTCCGCCGGCGAATACACCTTCTCCATCTTCGCCGTGGTCGGCATCGCGCTGCTCGCGTCCTGGTTCGTCGCCATGGTGTTCGCGCCGCTGCTCGGCCTGGTGCTATTGCGTCCGCCCAAGCCCGGAGCGGCACGACAAACCGAATTGGACCGTCACCGCCTACCGCGGCCTGCTGACGCTGGCCATGCGCGCGCGCTGGTTCACCATCGCGCTGACCATCGCCGTCTTCGTCGCCGCCATCCTGGCGCTGGCACAGGTGCCGCGGCAGTTCTTCCCGTCCTCGGATCGCCCGGAACTGATCGTCGACCTGCGCCTGCCGCAAAACGCATCGATCCATGCCACCGAGCGCCTGGTCGATGAGTTCGAACAGATCCTGCGCGAAGACCCCGAGTTCGCCGCCGAGATCGAACGCTGGAGCACCTACATCGGCCAGGGCGCGATCCGCTTCTACCTGCCGCTGGACGTGCAGCTGGCCAATCCGTTCTTTGCCCAGGCGGTCATCGTCACCAACGACATCGAGGCCGAGAACGCCTGCAGCCGCGGCTCGAAGCACTGCTGGCGGAGCAATTCCCGCAGGTGGTCGGGCGCGTCTCGCCGCTGGAGCTGGGGCCGCCGGTGGGCTGGCCGGTGCAGTATCGCGTGCTCGGACCGGACCCGACCCAACTGCGCGACATCGCCATGGACCTCGCTGACCTTGTCGCGGACAACCCCGGCACGCGTCGCGTCAACTTCGACTGGATGGAGCCGGAGCGGGAACTGCACATCCGCATCGACCAGGAACAGGCGCGTCAGCTGGGCTTGAGCTCCCAGGCGGTGGCCACCGCGCTGAATGCCAATATCTCCGGCACCCCCATCACCCAGGTCCGCGACGACATCTATCTGGTCAATGTCGTCGCCCGCGAGCTGGGCGGACAGAGCCTATCGGTCGAGACCCTGCGCACGCTGCCGGTGTCGCTGCCCAATGGCCGCACCATCCCGCTCAGCCAGTTCGCGACCTTCGAGTACGGTCAGGACTACCCGCTGGTCTGGCGACGCGACCGGGTACCGACCCTGACGGTGCAAGCGGACGTCGCGCCCGGCACCCTGCCGGAGACCGTGGTCGCCGAGCTGGACGCGCCCATCGCCGAGCTGAACGCGAGCCTGCCCGCGGGCTACCGCATCGAGCTCGGCGGCGCGGTGGAGGAGAGCGCCTACTCGCAGGCCTCGGTGTTCGCCGTGGTGCCCATCATGCTGCTGCTGATGCTCAGCTTGCTGATCTTCCAGCTCAAGAGCTTCGCGCGCCTGTTCATGGTGCTGAGCCTGGTGCCGCTGGGGCTGATCGGCGTGGTCGGCGCGCTGCTGGCCGCCGGCAAGCCGCTCGGCTTCGTCGCCATCCTCGGCATCCTGGCGCTGGTCGGCATGATCGCCAAGAACGCGGTGATCCTGATCGACCAGATCGAGGCCGAGCGCAACGCCGGCAAGCCGGTCTGGGATGCGGTGATGGAGGCCAGCGTGTCGCGCTTTCGCCCCATCATGCTCACCGCGCTGTCCACCATCCTCGGCATGATCCCGATCGCCCCGACGGTGTTCTGGGGCTCGATGGCCTACGCCATCATGGGCGGACTCGGCGGTCGCCTCGCTGCTGACGCTGGTGTTCCTGCCGACGCTGTATGTCACCTGGTTCAGGGGTAGCGCGCCGAAGCACGAGGGGGCGGTTGCTGGCTGATGCTGT
This sequence comes from uncultured Gammaproteobacteria bacterium, assembly GCA_963695445.1. Taxonomy (GTDB): domain Bacteria; phylum Pseudomonadota; class Gammaproteobacteria; order Chromatiales; family Chromatiaceae; genus Thiohalocapsa. Next base: position 8,970 of record CAVOGV010000053.1, read on the forward strand.
CGGATGGATTTGACGGCCTCTCTTGCATGATGATCCGGTCATTTACGGCGACGCCGATCTCCGCGAGCGTTGGCGATGAAACGCGCCGGGCAAATCGCCTTGACGCCCTGTCCCAACACCGATCTCTCCGGCTCCAAGCGACGCCCCGTCTTATTGATCCGCCAGGCATCCAGCCGCTTCGCTGAGTGGCTCGTTTGCATGGTGTTGTCGCAACGAGATGAGTCCCTTACTCCAAAGTCTTGAACAAAGACACGAAGACTACAGAGGGCCGCGCGGACGAGGCTGGACTGCACGAAGTACTCGCGGATAATCAGCGCGGTGACGACGACACGGCGGCTGAGCTTTGTGCAAGAGTACTTGTAGGTGTGTGCCACCTTCTTGATGAGGCCATGAGTGAAGGGACATTTGATCACGAAGGAACCGCGGGCGGCCGTGAGGCCGGGGTTGTGGGCTAGGCGAAGGGATTCATCGGCCGGCCCAGTGCTGCGACGCTTACCTCCTATGATCGTCGATCGCCCATGTTTGGTTCCGGCTTTGCCGGGTTAGGGTCGATTGGGTCGATTAGCGTGAGCCGAGTGCGCCCGCGGCTTGCGGAGTGGTTTGCGGCGGACCCCATCCCCATGAGTCGGTGGTATCGGAAAGAAATTCAGCGCGGCCCCTGCTACCTGGCACCTTTTGTCCCTCTTGCCAGAGAGATACGAACAGCTGCTGATAGGTAGATGGGTAGCAGCGGCAAACTTCCATGCAGATACAAGCGGCAGCGCACAGCTGAGGTAAGCGGAAGACAAAGATGTACATTATTCAAGCTGGCGTGAAAGTCGTCGCGGTCCTGGGTATCGCTCTTATCACTGTCCTTCTCGTCGTGGCAATGTTGTACCTGTTGATCGGTGCGAAGCTCAGCGAGGAGGAGGGCACCATGACTCGTCCAACGACCCGTGAAATCCCCGCGGACGCGGTTGAGCCAGACACCTTGGCAACATCGGAACAAAGTTCACAAGCCCCACCTCGCGCCGCTGAACTCGAACATTCAGTGCCGGTGTCCGAGTCTCTCGTTACGCTGCCCGACCCTCCGACTTCAGAACCCGACACTTCCATTTCCGCGCCAAAGCCGCTAGAGGAGTCGCCTCCTGAGTCTACACGCGATTCCAGCTCAGAGGCTGATGCAAGTCCGACGCTTGCCGCGGAGGCGGCACCAAGACCAACGGGTTCATCGTCGACGCTCCCGAAGATATCCTCTGATGCGGCAAGGTCCGAACCCAGCCTGCCATCGCAGACAGTATTGGAGCCCGCGGACACGCGATACTATACGGTGAAAGAAGGGGATACGCTGTACAGCATCGCACGGCAGGTCTATGGAGAAGGGAAGTATTGGCAGGTCATCTACGACGCCAATAGGGATCTGATCAAGGATCCGGTGAAGCTGAAATTGCAGTGGAAGCTTGAATTGCCGCCGCCTCAGTGACAGCTCAAAGACAAGTTAAACGACTTATCAAGCAACCTTATTTGCGTCGATCCGGTAACTCCATTCACTGATCGTCACGGCGCGCCGGCACCGTGACGGGGCTTGCGCCGCTCCAGCGGCGCGTCGGCGGCAGCGGCTATGGAAACTGACCTGGGCGCGCGGATTTGCTGTGGGAGACGCGGCGCTGGAGCGCCGCGGGATGCGTTCCGCGCTGGAGCGCCGGAACGATCAGTAAACCGCTCGGCTTCGTCGCCATCCTCGGCATCCTCGCCCTGGTCGGCATGATCCCGATCGCCCCAACGGTGTTCTGGGGCTCGATGGCCTACGCCATTAGGGTCGGCCTCGCAGTCGCCTCGCTGCTGACGCTGGTGTTCTTGCCGACGCTGTATGTCACCTGGTTCGGGGGTAAGGCGCCGCATGTCGCCTCCACCAGTCCGGGAGAACCTCACGCAACCTGACCGATCCATACACCAGCATCGCATCGTTGCATCGCGTGCCTGACGATGGGTCGACGAGGATCGCTTTGGACCGGCCCCGCGAGCGTTAACCGACGCGACCGCGGCTGCGATGAGAAAATCCCAGCCTCGCGCACCGGTGCGATTTATCGCTGAGGCTCAACCAAGGGCTCACTGTAAGCCGGTCAGCAGTCAATGAACCCCAGTACGCCTGATGCGGAGGATCAGCGATCGCCGACGAGCTCACCGAGCGATTGCCGGACGAAACCGATCGATTCCAGTTCCAGGTCGTCATCAACGGTCAGGGTGTAACGGGTCCAGAAGCGTCCGCCGCGGCGATAGAGCACTGCGCCGCCCGTTTTCGGGTCCAACAAGAGATATTCAAGCAGGGATTCCAGGGCCTGGTAGTTGACCCGCTTCTCGCCGTCGTCGTTCGCTGCGGTCTTCGGCGACAGCACTTCGACAAGCAGCTGTGGCGCGGTTTCGAAGTAGTCGTCGGCGTCAGGCGGCAGCGGATCACAACAGACCATGATGTCCGGGTAGTAGAAGCGGTTCGCCCGTTCGATACGGACCTTCATGTCGGACTGGTAGACACGGCAAGTCGAGCCTTCCAGATGGTTGCCGAGCAGCCGCGCAACACGCGTTGCTAGCAGGTTGTGCGCCCGCGACCCGCCGGCCATGGCCACGACCTCGCCATCGAGGTACTCGTGGCGCTCTTCGGCATCGCGTTCTGAGCGGAGGTAGTCGGCCGGCGATACACGATCGATGACAGTTGCGTTGGACATGTGCCGGCTCCCTTGGTGGGGTCTATGCAAGCGGATCGGCCTCGGCGAATCCCGTTGTCGGTATGCGGCCATCCCCGTCGCGACGTGGCATCTCGCTGCTCGCAATGGTCGTCTCGGGGCGGGGCTCAGGTCAAGGATAGGCAGCAAATCTGCGAACCTTGTGGGGTCCGAATCTCGTAGCTAGTCTCGAATTTCGTAGTCTCCTATTGGAACCGACGATGCTCGCCTTGTATTGCTCTCGCGGTTTGCGCCATAGGTCCTGAGCACAGCATTCAGGGCGAATAGCAACAACAGGGCCGAGAGCCCAAAGGCCGGGCCGAAGAGCATGTGTTCATGCGCGGCCACCGCGGCAACCATTCCGCTCGCGGTGCGTCCCCCGAGTATCGCGTAGTCGACTGACAGTACAAGCAGCGCAAACAAGGCGAAGGTGAAGACGACTACGGCATTGGTGCATTGCAGGTCTTCGCGCTCGGCCTCGTGGTCGAGTGGCAGCAGCTCCTAGACCATCGGGCCGACCGTCAGCGCCAGCACCGCATAGGACGCCCGCTGCGCCGCCGGCAGGGCCTCGTCGAGCTCCTTCGGCAGATGGGTGGTTTACAGGTCATGGTCCTGGCGGCGTAACTGCTCGATCGCGGTCCAGGCGCCGATCAAGAGCGATCGCGCATGTACCTCCGCGAAGCACTTGGCCGCCGCGCCTGTCGGCGCTCCCGGCGGTGTGTTATTGTCCAGCGAGAATTGACACAAGGCGTGTTGTTAGCATATTGCGCGAGCGTTGATTGGGTTGCCTTTCGTTGATTGGGTTGCCTTTCACCGGCACACCCTGAGCTTAACCGAGACGGCCGAGCCAAAGACGCGGATCGAGTGGACGGGACTTATCCATGCTGAGCAGAATCAAGCACTGGCTGACATTTCGCCTCGAGCGGATGGTGATGCACGGCCCCCTGGCGCGCTTCGCGATCATCCTCGGCCTGGTGGTTGCCGTCGCGGTGGTCGCGGGCCTATTGGTGCGCGCGGTTGCCCCCGGCTTCGAGTCCACCGGCGAGGCGATCTGGTGGGCCTTTCTTCGGCTGACGGACCCCGGCTACCTGGGAGATGACGTCGGCGTCGCCCGGGCATCGGTGTCCACCGCGGTCACCGTGCTCGGCTATATCCTGTTCATGGGTGCGCTGATCGCCATCCTGGTGCAGTGGCTCGACCGCACGCTGAACCGCCTGGAGCGCGGGCTCACGCCCATTGCGCTCAACGCGCACGTCGTGCTGCTCGGTTGGACCAGCCGCACGCCGAGCGTGTTGGAGGAGATCCTGGCCTCGGAGGGGCGCATTGAGCGCTTCCTACGCAGCCGCGGTGTACGGCGGCTTCGGGTGGCCGTGCTGGCGGAGAGTGCCGGCGCGGACCTGGTGCACGAGCTGCGCCAGCAGCTGCGCGAGCGTTGGAGCGCCCGCCGGATCATCCTGCGCAGCGGGTCGCCGCTGGAGATCGAGGCACTTGGCCGGATCGACTTTGCGCACGCCGCCGCGGTGGTTATCCCTGCCGCGGATACCACCGCCACCAGCGCGCTCGACGCCGATGCGCGCTCCGTCAAGACCCTGATGATGATGGGCGCGGCACTGGCCGAAGACCCGCCCGAAGAGCCCCCGCTGATGGTGCTGGAACTGCAGGACACCAGCTACGCGCCCTGGCTGCGGACACTGTATCCGGGGCCGTTGGAGGTCATCGGCGGTGACGACGTGCTGGTGCAACTCATGGTGCAGAGTGTGCGCCATCCCGGCTTGTCACACGTCTACGAAGAGATCCTGTCCGATCAGCGCGGCTCCCAGATCTATGTCCGCGAACAGCCGGACTTGGTAGGGGCGTCGATTCGCCAGCTCGCCTATGCCTTCCCGGAGGGCGTACTGCTGGGCCTCGTGCGACCGAACGGTGACGGCTTTGCGGCGCTGCTGAATCCGCCGGATACGCTGTTGGTCGAACCTGGCGACCGCGTTGTCGTGCTGGCAACGCGCTATTCGGATGCGCGACCACCGGATGGGCTCGCCTCCGCACAGCAGTTGGCGGAACGACCGCCGCCGTCGGCATGCAGACCGATCCAACGCCGCGTTCTGGTGCTGGGCTGGAACCATCTGGTACCGGCGCTGATGGAGGAATTCGCCTCGCATCCGCACGATCGGTTCCAGATCGACATCGTCTCCGAGGTCACCGCGTCGAAGCGACGCAAGCGCCTGGCCGCGGAGGGCATCCCCGAGGATCGCATCCAGATCAGCCACCACGAATTCAACTACACCGTCCCGGCGTATCTCGCGGGCATCGATCCGAGCAGCTACGACAACGTGCTGCTGCTGCGCAGCGAGAGGCTCAAGACCGATTCGGAATCCGACGCGCGGACCATTTTGGCCTACCTGTTGCTGCGCCAGCTCACGGCCGACACGGCGGGCCCACATGTCTTCATGGAGCTGATCGACCCCGACAACAGCCATCTGTTCGAGAATCGCCTCGAGAACGAGCACACCGAAATCGTCGTCACCTCGCGCATCGTCAGCCACATGCTGGCCCGGGTGGCGCTGCGCCGGGAGCTTCGCTGCCGTGTTCGACGAGCTGTTCAGCTCCGGCGGCTGCGATATCACCTTCCGCAGGATTGCCGACTACGACCTGGCCCCAGGGCACTATGTCTTCGCCGACCTGCAGAAGGCCGTGGACGAACGCGGCGACATCGCCATTGGCCTGCGCCGGCACCAGCGTCGGCGGGACAGCGACGGGGGCATTCTGCTCAATCCCGGCAGCGACGAACAGCTCGACCTCACGGACCTGGACGATCTGGTCGTGCTGTCCACGTCCGACTGACCTCGGCGCTCGCGCGACTGATCTTCTCTCAGGTCACTCCAAGCGATCACGATCAGCGACTCGGCGACCCCGGCGAGCAGCAGTTTGATCGCCGTTGCGGATCATCAAATAGCGCATCGTGGCGGGGTCAGCGAATGGTGGCTCCCGCCGCCGCTGGGTGCCGCCTGACCGATTGAGACCACCTAATCCCGGATCGTCCGCCTGTCCCTGCGCCGCTGCGGATCTTTGCTGTTGCGCGACATCCATCAGAATGATGTGCCTGATTTCGGCCACCGCGGCGGGGTGATCGAAGCCACCATGGCCGGTCGGAACAATAAGCTCGGACTCGGCGCTCACGACCCGCGCGCTTCGCACCGGCACCACCCCGTCGGACCCGGCGCTGCCGTCGCCGCGGCCGCGGTTACCGATGATGGAGTGCACCGGCACCACGGGGGTCGTGTTGCTCAGTGCGCGCAGGAACAGCGAGCGCGGCGAGAGACCGTGGATACTCGTTGGGATGCGACGGCTTTCGAGCCCGGCGAGCTGGTTGGCCGCATGCTCCGCCTCGGTCAACAGGGCGTCCGGCAGCCGAATCAGACGGACGGCCAGCGCACCCAGGCTGTTAGCGGCGAGGCGGCTGCCGCGGTGCGGAACGAACAGGAACACGACCCGGGAGACGTCGGTGCGAGGTTCGAAGATCAACGCCCGCCGCACGCGGTTGTAGTACGGACAATTCGGAGACACCGGGCATGATCGTCTCGGCGACCGCCGGGCTCATCCGCGACACCTGCGCTCGCGACAGAATGCCGCCCATGCTGTGGCCGATGAGGATCATCTTGTGCCGCAGCCCGGTGCGAGCGACTGCATCGTTCAATGCCTCGCGTAATTGCAGTGCTGACAGCGGCACCGGTTGACCGGTGGGGTAGTAGAAGAACCAGAGCTGACAGCAATCGCGAATAGCCGGATCGGCAAGCAGCTGCGTGACCAAGGGCTCCCAGACGCCGGGGGTGGACAGGAGTCCGTGCACCAGCACGACCGGGATCTTGTCGGGGTCGAAGGGTTGCAAGAAGACGATGCGGGGCTCGCCGGTAAAGTGTCCCGGCCGCACGAGATTGGCGATGGCGGCCATGGGCCTGACACCCGTGGCCTTGGTCGCCCTGAGCGGTGCGTACAGGTCCATGGCGACCGGCAGTGGGCCCGACTTCGTTGCCACCTGGGCCACCGCCTCGGGGTTCACGAGATCCGACTCGCAACAGGCCGTACGGCTCATGGGCAGATCCCGAGTGGCTACTCGCGATGTGACCGGCTCCTGCATGGCCGGCTGTATTGGAAGCGCCGCCGCGCTGTTGCGTCGAGACGGGTTGCCGGGCTGAACCACAAGGGTTGCGGGCAGGTGATAGCCGGCCCGCGGCGCGTTCGGATCTCCTGGCGCTGCTAACCTCGCCACCACGGGTAGGCCCATACCGGCCCGTTCGAGCCCCGCCGGCTTGGCGCGGGGGCGGGTGACGGGCGTGATTTGGCTCAGCTCGGCAGGGTCGAGCAGCGCATCTTCCTGAGCGATACCTCTGATGGTCCGCGGTGGCGTGGCCTCATCGAGCAGGAGCGGGAGGTGGCTTGCCAGCAATTGCCGATGCCGAGCCTCGCTGCGGGCCAAGGTCTCGGGCCGGTCAAGGCTTTGCGCTATGGCATCGATGGACGCCGTCAGGCTGCGGGCGAGCGCGGCATCCGCCGCTTCGGTGCCCGCGGCGCCCGGCTGCAGCAGGGTAGGCACGGACTGACACCCGGCAAGCAGCAGCAGGGTCAGCGCGAGCGCGTATCGCCTCGGCTTCCGACCCCTGCGCGGAGAGTCTGGGTGAGCTCCGCCCATGCCCCTGGCGTGCCATGGGGCCGCGGCGTCCCGCCAAGCGGTATGGGCCGGCATCGATGTTTCGGCGTGCCTTTGGGCGTCAGTGCGGATCAGCCCGTCCGCGACAGGCCGAGGCAGACTGCCATCTTCAGGTGTTTGCTGGTCGCTGGACATCTCGATCAAACCTCAGATTTGACTTTGTTCAGGTTTCACCGTGTGGTGATGGCTTCGCAGCGCTCAGGGCTCGATGCCTCGCGCCCGCCGCGTCTCACCATTCATAGCCGAGTTTGAGACGCAGGGTTTCGTCGGTAGGATTGGCGTCGACAGCCGGTGGATCTTCGGTGTCTATCTCGTACTCGATGGCGCCGACGAAGCCCCTGCTCAGCGGCATCCGCAGCCCTGCCCAGGAGACCCAGAGATTCTTGTCCATGTCGCTCAGCGACGTGAACCCCATGCCATGCAGGTAGACCTCAAACCGCTCATCCAGCACGGGTTGCTCATAGTCCACGAACAGGCCCGGTCCCCAGTACGATTCGTTGTCGTTGGTGTAGTAGTCCTCGTTCAGGTACACGGGTCCCACCTCGAGGTTCAAACGGGCGCCGCCCGGCTCGAACGCATAACCCACCGCCGGCCCAGCGTTTGTGCGTAGACGGATGTCGGCGAATCGATCATTCTTGAGGCGCAGCCACGCGGCGCCATACCAAGGCGTCTTCGGGAAAAAGCGGGTGTACTTGTTGTTCAGCGTCCAGTTGTCGGTGGTCCGCTGGCCGTTGGTCGTGTCGTATTCGAGCTGACCAAAGGTCTCAAGTTCGCTCCAGCGGCGTCGATAGCGCAGGGTCGCATCGACATCCAGCTCGGTGCTTTTCCAGAGTTGCCGGTCTGATCCTCCAGCGCCAGGTTGATCCGGCCGCTGAACTTGCCGCCGTCCCCCATCTCCCAGGGCTCAGGCTGGATTACGCGTACCTGATTCGTCGCCACGGTCATCGGCTCGCGACCGGCGGGCGCTGTCGAACCGCAGGGATTCTTTCTGTCTTTCAGCGCTGCGACGGTGACGACCCGTTCGTCATCGAGCAGCACCGTTGCCGGCGCGTCCAGCCTGACATCGCTGACCTGCCCCCAATCGACGCGATGGTTCCGGCATACGCGGTGCGTATGAGCAGTTCGCCGCCCTCCTGACGCAGCACCTCTCCGGTGAGACGGTCGCCATTGCGCATGATGACCGTATCCGCCAGCGTGGGCTCCATCAGCAGAGCCAAAGCCAGCGCGGTGCCCTGGATCAGCGGTGTGTGGGCGGCAGGAGCCGAACGTTCGGGCGGCATCCGCTTCGGGCAGCAAGTTGCCAGCTGGGGCACGCCGGGACTGCTCGACAGCGGAGAACCCTTCCAAGAAAACAGGAAAACCGGGGACAAGGAAAACGGGAGGAAAACCGGGGACAGACCACGGTTTCCTGCTATCATCGCCCGATCTTTTCCTTCGAGACAACGGCAGATCGGTATGCCCACGACACGCCCGCATTGTCGCCGCCGGCTTCCCCATGCACGTCATTCTGCGGGGCATCGATCGGACCGCGATCTTCTTCGCCGAGGGCGATTATCGGATGTTTTTGGGTACCCTGGCAGCGCTCGCGGAAAGCGAGTCGGTTCGGGTCCACGCCTACGTCCTGATGACCAACCATGTGCATCTGCTGATGACGCCTGCAACCGACCGTGAACCCGCTCGACTGATGAAGGGGCTTGGCCAACGCTACGTGCAGCACATCAACCGCACCTACCGTCGAACCGGGACGCTTTTCGAAGGACGCTTCCGCTCGGCGGTCATCGAGACCGACGGCTATCTGTTCGCCTGTCAACGCTACATCGAGCTGAATCCGGTGCGCGCAAGCATGGTTCGGACTCCGGAGGATTACCCGTGGTCGAGTTACCGCTGCAACGCGCTGGGAGTCGCCGATCCCGTGATCACTCCGCACCCGCTGTATCTGGACCTTGCCGACGCAGACGAGGCGCGACGCTCCAGGTACTGCGGACTCTTCGCCGACGCGCTATCGCAGGACATGCTGACAGCCCTTCGCGACGCGACCAATGGTGGCTTCGTCTTGGGCAGCCAACGCTTTCAGAAACAGATTGCGACGATGGTCGGTCGGCGTACTTGGCCCGGCACGTCAGGCCGACCGAGGAAAGAGCCGGCCGACACCAATCAGCTCGATCTACCGATATAGGCCTTAAACCGTGGTCTGTCCCTGGTTTTCCACTAGTTTTCCAACCGTGGTCTGTCCCTAGTTTTCGCGCCTCGTGTCACGGCCGACGCCGAGCAGGAAACTGCGCCTTGACTAAAAGAATCTGTGCCGCGATACGTAGGCGCCCGCGGCGGATGGCTCGGGCTTCGTCGTCGTGGGGGATCGAGAGTCAGCTTGCCAGCGGAAAAGCAGAACCCGTAGCGGGTTTCAGGGCCGCAAGACGGCATGCGCTCCCAAGTCGGGCTGGTCGGAGGCTGTGCGCGCCCTGTCCGCGAGGGGATGGACGTATTCCCGGCTCAGGGGCGGCTGCCCCGACGTGGTCCCCGGCGTCGCGGGCAGATCGCGGAACAGCCTCGCGTCGCCGGCGGCGGCAATCCTCGGCCAGGGTTGCCGGAGTCGGTAGTCGTGATGCTCCGGTGACACAAAGAGTCGTTGCGACGCGGTGGCGATGGTGTTGTTCGTGGCGGACAGCGCGGTTTGGCCCAGCCGATCGGCAAATCCCGGCGCCAGCCAATTGTGGCTGCCCGTGATGCGCTGCGCCGAGGCGCCGCCGCGGCGGCCGTCGCCGAGCAGCTGATTGCGGCGCAGCCTGCCGCCGTCGTCGATGATATTGCCGATCAGGACGGCGCGCGCGGGGGCACTGGACAGGTCGACGACCGGTGAGACGAAGGGCGTCACGATGGTGTTGTGCACCAGGTAGAGCCTGCCGTTGTGCGCCCTGCCCCCGTCCTGGCCGAAGTGGATGACGCCCCGGTTGCCGGGCTCGGTGTGGGTCTTGACGATGATGTTTCCGAGCAGGACGGCATCGGAGCCCGGATGCGCCGTCTCCCCCGCGTCCACGAGGTCCAGCTCCCGATTGACCGAGCTGTGAATGTAGGAATACTCGACCCGCAGGAAGTGCGTCCGGCTCTTGAGGTTGTGGCCGGTGCGGGCACCGCGCACCTCGCAGAAGCGCAGCGTCGCCGAGGTTCCGCCGAGATACAGATTGTGATTGAAGCGCGGCAGGCGGTCGTCGCCGTTGTCGTGAATCGACGTGTGCTCGATCAATTGCGCCACGGCCGAGCGCAACGAGCCGTCACCGTTCGACATAATGCCGATGTCGTTATGGTGGATGTCGCAATCGCGAATGCTGATCCGATTGGCCTGATTGATCCGCACCCCCGCGCCATTGTCGCTGGCGTTCGATGCGCCGGTGAGCTCGAAGCCGGCGAGGACACCGTCGCTCGCTGCGGGATCGAACTGCACGATGGCCCGCGGCGTGCGCCCACGGCCGCTATGGATAAAGCCGCGGCCGGACAGCCTAACCCGCTCGCCCGGCGCAACGCCCGCGGCCCGGATGGTCAGCCGGGGCTTGTCCACCAGCACCCCGACCCGCTCGTAGGCGCCGCCGCCGGGCGGCGGGAAGACCCGGATCTCATCCCCCGGCCTCGCCGCGGCGACGGCCGCTTCGATACGCGCGAATGGCTTGTTCGGCCCGACCTCCAAGGTGGCAGAGCCGGCGCCGGCAGACCAAGCAAGCAGCAGAGTCACGAGAAACCACGGCATTGTCTTGCCTCCGTCATATTGGTTGGCCAGCGCTGTCATCGTTTCCCCATGCGATGCGCCCGCGGATGCGCGCGGACGTTCATGTGGGCCCGCGTCAGCGCTGCGCCGAGCAGCAGCAGTAGGGCCGAGAAGTAGACCCACATCAGCACGACCAGCAGGAATGCGTTGTGCTCCAGCCACAGACCGACGCCGGTGCGGATGATCAGGAATGCACGCATCAAATGTCGCGCACGACCTCGATCGCCCCGTCGTCGATGGCCTCGCAGAGCCGCGCATGATCGCGTTCGGTGACATCCGCGTAGCGCTCGGCATACTCCGCCATGACCTTGTCGAAGGTCTTGTCCTCACCGATGTAACCATCGGATCATCATGGCATCCCCCGAACGCGCATGCGCGAAGGCGAGCGTCTTGCCGCACAGTCCGGCAAAGGCTTCGAGGCGCTCGGGTCCGAGTTCCTCGACATCGATCTTGCCCTTGCCGTCCCAGAGCTGGCGGAAGTAGTAGTCCGTGTTCTTTCCGTCCGCGTCCTGCCAACGCGCCCACCCCAGCAGTACGTCGCTGGTCGCCTGGATCAGGCGCTGACCTTCCACGACGCGTTGTCCGGCCTGCTCAAAGGCAGTGGCCCCGAGGTGGGCTTCGAGCACCGATGCGGTCGCCTGCTTGAACTGCAGGAATAAGGGCGTTCCGTCTCCGGCCTCGAGCAACACCATCAGACAGCGGGTGCCTACGCTGCCGACTCCGACGACCTTTTTGGCGACGTCCACCAGCGAAAACCGGTCGAGCAGGATGCGCCGATCCAGCGGCAGGGTCTCACGGTAGCGGGCCAGGAATTCAGCCGCGGCACCGGTTTCGGCCGCGGCGATCTTGTCGTCCACGCGCACGATCAGCGGTGGATCTGGGACGATTCTGCGCTGCCCGTCGACCACCTTGGTTAACTTGTCGAAGGCGAGCAGGCTGTTTCGTCGGGTGGCCTTATCGAGGACCTCCTGCTTCCATTTCCGATGCGCTTTGCCGTGCTTCTCGATACGCGCCAGCGCGGCCTCTGATTCGAAACGGTAGTAGTACAGATCCAAGCGGGCTGAGTTCTGAAGCGCTCGCGATGTGCTTGCGGTAGTCGCGCATCGCGGTTCGTGTTGCCGCGCGGGCCTTCTTCGGCGGAGAAGCCGTTTGCGCGGGCAGCGACCGTGATGCTTGCCGCCAGTCGTTTGACGTCCCATTCGAACGGGCCAGGCAGCGTTTCGTCGAAATCGTTCAGATCGAACACCAGTTCACGACTCGGTGCGAAGTACCATCTGAAGTTGCCGAGGTGGGCATCACCACAGAGCTCAACGCCAAGGTCGGTCCGGGCGCCCGCCGCGAGGTCGCTGGCCATGACGGCGGCCGCCCCACGCAGAAATGTGAATGGGGTTCGGCTCATTCGGCCGTAACGCAGCGGGACGAGTTCGGCAAGCCGGCTACTGTCCTGCCGTGCCAGGATCGTCAGCGGATCGATGCGGTTTGCTTGCGGTGCTGCCTCGGCGTGGGCCTCCAGGGGGACGGTTTCTCGCTGCGCACGTCCCGCATCAAGTCTGGCTGAGGGAGCGGCCCGAAGCCCCGAGGACGCGGCGTCCGTATTCAACAATGATGTTGGGCATGCGGTCTCCTTGCGATGCTGGCTATTTGGGGTTGCACTCTTATCTTGTCGCGGAAGTGTGCCATGCAGACTTGTCTCGCGCTGCCGAAGCTTCGCGCTTACCTCCACGAGCATGAGGCCAGTTTTACCACGTTGGAGTGCATCGGCTACCCCGCCGCCCCAACCCCGCCGGCGCGCTGGCATCGCCATCGCCGCGGAAACCGTCGCTGATCCCGCCCGTACCTGGATCGGAGGGGCTGCCAGCGTTGGCTCGGGGTCAACTGCTCCGCAGTTCGCCTCAGGTCGTGCAGGAAGGCGGCAAGGTTGCGGCAGGCGTCAGTCTTCTGCCAGGTCCGGCTTTGCCAGCAGGAACAGCCAGGTCACCAGCACGAACGAGGCCGTCAGCGTCGGGATTGCGAACGGCGTCAATGCCGCGACCATCGCACCCTGGACCAGCACGGTGAGGACGGTTGCCAGTAGCGTGAACAGCGCTGAGCGTAAGCCGGGCCGATTGAATACGGTGCCGACGGCGATCGCGGTCAGGATCGGGTTGAAGCCGACCAGGCCGGCGGTAATGATCTGGCTCTCGGCACCGAGCAGATGGGCGACGATGACCGAGATCAGCGCGGCGACGAGCGCATAGCCGGCCGCGGCGATCGAACCGATCGCGAGACCGATAAGAATGAGCAGCGCGGCGATGCCGTTACCCTTGACGAACACCTGCGAGATGCTGATGACCATGCCCTCGAGGAAGTCGATGGACCGCAGCGGATTGGCCGCCTCCGGGGCAATCGGCTCGATCAGGCTGCTCAACGGCAATGCGTCGGTCGGAATGGCCGAGAAAGGCGTTGGACGACAACAAGAGCAACCAGGTGATCAGGATGAAGGGCGCGGTCAAAGCGCGATAGGCCCCAGGTCCTCATCACTTTGGTCAAGGCCAGCGTCGCGACCACGGAGACGGCACCGCCGAGCACGACGTAGACCCACAGCAGCGGGGAGAGCGCCAGGAAGGTCGTTAACGCGATACCGACAAGAAAGGCATTGAACCCATAGAGTCCCGCGTGCAACGCCGCGGTGTCCACCCGCAGCCAGAGTGCGGTCAGGGTCGCGACGATCAGCGCGAGCAGGCCGCCGATCGCGACTTGCGGCGCATCGGCGGCGTAGGAACCCCAACCGATCGCGATGAAGAAGAACAGGCCCGAGAGCGGGTTGTCTTGGAACATCACCTGCCCGATACCGCGCAGATTGATGTCGACGAAGCGCAGGGGCCATGCCCCCTGGCACGCGTTTTCCCACCCATTGATAGGCTGATCCATGATTTCCTCCGTTAAACGAACCGATGAACCGCAGCCCTTGGACAGCGACGGATACAGACCGGCGAGCGATGGGCTGATACTGCTCGTCGTTGCCTGCTATGCGTTTGCGTTCGTGGTCTTTGGTTTTCTGGTCGACAGCCCGGCCGAGATCCTGCAAGGGCTGGGTGCCATCTTGATCTCTCGCGACACCCTGCTGACGGACTATTTCGGCGTCGGCGGTATCGGTGCCGGTCTGGTCAGCGCCGGGCTCCTGACGCTGGCAAGCTGCGCCGTCTATTATCTGTCGCGGGCGAAGATGACCGGTGCGGCCATTGCCGCGTTGTTCCTCGTGCTTGGTTTCGGGCTGTTCGGCAAGAACCTGCTCAACGTCTGGTTCATCGTGCTTGGCGTCGCCCTCTATTCCCGCTTCAAGGGGCAGCCGTTTGCGACCAACATCAATACGGCGTTCTTTGGCATCGCCTTGTCGCCGATCGTCAGCGAGATCTTGTTCAGCTCGCTGTTGCCGCTGCAGGTCGCCATCCCGCTGGGGGTCGGCACCGGGCTTTTGATCGGCTTCATCCTGCCGGCGGCAGCGGCGCAGTTGTTCAAGGCCCACATGGGCTTTGCGCTCTACAACATGGGGTTCACGGCCGGGCTGGTCGGCACGCTCATTGTTGCACTTTACAAGTCCTATGGCTTCGTCCCTGACCCCGTCTTCATCTGGACCAGTGGCAACGATCTGCTGCTCGGGCCCTTCCTCGGCGTGCTGTTCGCGTCGATGATCGTGCTCGGCGCCGTGCTGGATCGGCGGGCGCTCGCCGGCTTCCGCCGCTTGCTGCGCGAGAGCGGCCAGGCGCCGAGCGATTTCGTTGCGATCGCCGGGCTTGGCGCAACGCTGATCAACATGGGCTTGAGCGGCTCGATTGGTATGGCGTACGTGCTGGCCGTGGGCGGCGACCTGAACGGTCCGGTGATTGGCGCGCTGCTGTCGATCGTCGGCTTCGCCGCGTTCGGCAAGCACCCGTTCAATTTCGTTCCGGTCATGCTCGGGGTCTTTCTCGGCTCGCTGGCGAAACCATGGGGCGCGGCTGACCCGTCTATCCTGCTCGCCGCGCTGTTCGCGACCAACCTAGCGCCGATCGCCGGCCACTTCGGTTGGCACTGGGGCGTCGTCGCCGGCTTCGTGCACTCCTCGGCCGCGCTCAGTGTCGGTGGTGTCCATGCTGGTCTGAACCTCTACAACAACGGCTTCGCGGCAGGCATCGTCGCGGCGATCCTGGCGCCGGTGATCATCGCGATCCGCGCCGGGCGAGACGGCGGCGGCGCACCGCCATCGGTGCCAGCCAGTTCGCCCGGAGCTGCAATCAGCAAAGGATAGCGCGCTTAGGCAGCGGTGCGCCGGGGGGCGGCTTCGGCATACGGGTCCCTGATGGTGATGCGTGTTTTGGCCACTTTTAGGGGGGCAGACGGGCCGGCGCCTGCAGCAGCGTGTTCGAGGAGAGCGCTCACTCGCAGGCGTCGGTCTTCGCCGTGGTGCCCATCATGCTCCTGCTGATGCTCGGCTTGCTGATCTTCCAGCTCCACAGTTTCGCGCGCCTGTTTATTCGTCACGAGCATGCCAGCCATAGGATAAGTGTCTATATTGGGGGTGTCGGGACACTTACACGCGCTGACGTGCGGCCACTCGATCGCTTGAGAGCGCCAAATGTTTGCAGATGAGTCAAGTTTTCTGGCGACAACGCGCTTGTCCTCCGAAGGGCCAAGCGCCAAGGGCCTGGGGCCGAAATTGCACAATCGCGCTTGACAGCGGCCCTCGGCGCTTGGCCCACTCAGAGCAACGCACGGGCGTATCACCAAAGCGCCGTACGCTCGTCCGTCTGAGGCGTCGCGTCGCTAGCTAGCCTTGGGGTAAAGGCAGGAGACTCGTTACAGTAGGTAGCATCCGCGAACCGGCCGGCCGGAACCGAGCGATGTGCAACCGCAGCGTAAACCGCGCCGCCATGATGCCGGTTGCCATCCCTTGCTCACACGCGCGGGCGTCGCGCGCACACAGACGGTTCGCGCCGGTATCGGTCTGAACCTGATCGAGGGCTGGCTTTTCGGGCAATTGGGAGGGTAGGCAATGGCGGACCTGGATAGCGGGGATCGAACAGCGGCGGTTTCGCGCGAGCGGGCGGTTGCGGCGGCACAGGTGGCGCAGGGTTTCCGCCAGCTTCCCATCTCGCTGCTCGCCGGGCTGGCCAATGGCCTGCTGCTTACCTACATATTGTGGGACGTGATAGAGCACGCGACGCTGCACATCTGGCTCATCGCGCTGCTCTGCGTGACAGTGGTGCGTTATGTCATGCTGGTTGCTTATCGGCGCGCGTCGAGCCCTTCGGACGGTGAGCGGCGCTGGCGGCTCTATTCGATGTTCGGCGCCTGCGCAGCCGGGATTGTCTGGGGAGCGGCCGGGCTATTTTTGTTTCATCCGGTGTCCATTCCGTATCAGATGCTGCTGGCTTTTGTTCTAGGCGGCATGGTTGCGGGCGGCATTCCGCTGCTGTCCTTTCTCGGCGCAGCTTATCCCTGTTTCATGATCCCGATGGTGTTGCCGATCTCCTATCGCATGTTGGCGTTCGGGGATGAAGTGCATACCATCATGGGCCTGATGATCCTGGTGTTCGGGGTCGCTATGCTGGCCGCTGCGTCTCAGATGAGCCGCTTCTTCCGCTTCATGGTGGATCTGCAGCTGCAGCTGTCTTCATCACGCGAGGCTGGTCAGGCGCTCGAGCGGATGCTGCGCGTCGATGCGCTCACCGGTATTGCAAACAGGCGCCTATTCGATGAGATGTTGAATCGGGAATGGCGGCGGGCGAAGCGTGAGGGCAGCGTACTATCAATAATCACCGCCGACATCGACCACTTCAAGGCCTATAACGACCAATACGGTCATCCTGCCGGCGACAGCTGCCTGCGGGCGGTCGCACAGGCAATGTCAAGCGTGCTGAACCGTCCAGGTGATATCGCGGCCCGCATCGGCGGCGAGGAATTTGCGTTTCTGCTGCCTGATACGCCGATCGAAGGCGCTGTGCAGGTCGGTGAACTGATTCGCAAGCGCGTTCTGGAGTTGGGCCTTCCGCATGCAGCCGGGGTATCCGGCGTGGTCTCCGTCAGCTTGGGGCTGGCCTCCGCCGAGCAGACCCACGCCGCGTCGCCGGTTGATCTGGTGCGTGCCTCCGACAAGGCGCTTTATCAGGCCAAGCGGCAGGGCCGCAATCGGCTGGCCATCGCCGGCGCAGCAGACTGACTGCCGCTCCGGAATCGGAATTTCACTGCAGTACTCGAAGCTTGGTCGCGATGAAGACGCTATGCGGCACGTGCAGCAGGTTGGCGAGCCTGCGCAGCAGGTGTTCCTGGTGTTTGCACAGGACCTGATCGGCATAGGCGACGCGCCATAGTGCTTCGATCAAGCGTTCCTTTTGCGCGGCGTCGAACCGGCCGTTGATCAGCGACGTGAACTGATGGTAGTCGGTCGCCTGGGTGCGCTCCTCGTTGGCGCACGCGATCAATTCCTCGGCCTGTTCCGGCGACAGTTCAAAGCCCTCCCTGACCGCGTTGAGGATTGCGGCTTGCTCGGTCGGCTCCAGCACATCGTCCAGGTGCGCCATTTCCAGCAGCAGCGCGGCAGCGGCACAGCGCACGGCATTATCTTGGTCGCGGGCATCGGGTGACTCCGTTGCCATGAACTCATCGAAGAACTTACGAATGTGATTGAGCATCTCAGAAGGCCTGCAAGAAGTAGGGAATCAGGACCGCGTTGACCAAGTCGATGAAGAAGGCCGAGACCAGCGGCACGATAATGAATGCCTGATGGGACGGACCGAAGCGTTGGGTCACGGCGGCCATGTTGGCCATGGCGGTCGGTGTCGAGCCGAGCGTGACACCGCCGAAGCCGGCCGCGACCACGGCCGCGTCGTAGTTCTTACCCATCAATGGGAACAGGATAAAGATGGTGACGACCACGGCCAATGTGAACTGCGCCGCGAGAATGGCCATGATCGGCCCGGCGAGATCGACCAGGGTCCAGAGTTGCATGCTCATCAGGGATAGGGCGAGGAAGGTACCGAGCGAGATATCCGCGATCAGCGCGATCGCCGGGCTGCGCGTCGGCCAGGGGTTGCCGGTCAGGCTCGGTAGGTTCTTCGGCACCAGGTTGGTGATGAGAATACCGGCGAACAGGCAGGTCACGAACAGCGGCAGTTTGAGGCCGAGGTCGGCGATGACCCCGTTCAAGATGTAGCCGAGCACGATGCAAACGTGAATCGCCAGCACCGCGCCCAGAAAGTCGAGGTGGTCGATGCCCGCCTTCTTCTGTTTTTCCGATAGGCCCACGTCCTGCACCTCCGCGGTCGCATCGCTGGCTGGCGCCGTCGGGGTGAGCTGATGGCGCTTGATCAGGAATTTTGCGATCGGGCCGCCCATGATGCTGGCCAGGATCAGCCCAAAGGTGGCGCTGGCGATGCCGATCTCCATGGCGTTCGGGATGTTGTAGGTCTCGGCGATGTTCGGCGCCCAGGCGATGGTGGTGCCGTGTCCGCCAATCAGGGAAACCGTCCCGCCGATGACACCGACCGCCGCGGGCAAGTCGAACAGCGTCGCCACCGAGATGCCGGTGAGGTTCTGCGCGACCATGAAGGTGATGGTAATCGCGAGCAGGATCACCAGCGGTCGACCGCCGGCGAGCAGGTCGCGGGCGCTGGCGTTGATGCCGATGGTGGTGAAGAAATACACGAGCAGGATGTCCCGCGCCCGCAGCTCAAACTCCACCTCGAGCCCGGAAGCCAGATACAGCAGTCCAAACAGGACCGAGAACAGCAGTCCGCCGGTCACCGGTTCCGGAATGCTGAACTCCCGCAAGAATCCGATCTTCTCATTCAGTCGTTTGCCGACAAACAACACGATGATGCCCAGGGTCACGGCAAGGAAGGAATCGACCCGCAGCAGGCTGTCTTGGAACTCCATGGGCGTACCTAGTTGGTCAAAAATTCGGGTAACTGATCGAGATTTGGGTGACGTTCTGCGGTGTCATCAGGCACGGGACGCACCGGGCGCGAACGCCAGTAGCCGGACAGCCGGACGACAGGCGGGCGCGGCGCGATCGCTCAAACGGCTTGGTTGTTAGCGAAGACGGGTCTACCATTGCGCCCGTTCACGCCGTACAGCCTGGCTCAGTAGGTCAGTTTCCACACCGGCCGCCATGTCCCAGGCAACGGTTTTTCGGTCGCAAGTGGCTGGGCAATTTACCCGTCTCAGGTGCGCTCGTCCACTCTGCCGGGCAAGCGCCTGCAGATCACCGGGTTCTGGCCGCCGACGCGCCAACTCTAAACGCCATGAGACTACCTTAAGATGACCTATTGCGTCGGACTGCTGCTCGACCAGGGCCTGGTGATGGCCTCCGATTCCCGCACCAACGCGGGTGTCGACTACATCTCCTCTTACAGCAAGCTGCATGTGTTTGAACCGGCGCCAGATCGGCTGTTCGTGCTGCTCGCGGCCGGCAGTCTGGCGACCACGCAGGAGGTCCTGCACCGCATCCAGCGCGATCTTGACCAGGCCGTTAACCCGAATCCCAGCCCCTATCAGCAGGCGCCGGGGGCCACCCTGTTAAACGTCAACTATCTGTTCGAGGCCGCGACCTACATCGGACAGGTGAGCCAGGCAGTGCAGAACGAACACGGCCGGTGCTGCGGCAGTCCGGCGTGAGTCCGGAGGCGAGCTTTATCCTGGGCGGGCAGATCGCGGGCCAACCTCAGGGGCTTTTTCTGGTGTATTCGCAGGGCAACGCCATCGCCGCCTCGGCGGAGACCGCCTATTTGCAGATTGGGGAGAGCAAGTTCGGCAAACCGGTGCTGGATCGCATGACCTTTCCAGGCATGTCGCTGGAGGATGGCGCGCGGGCCTGCCTGGTCTCTCTGATCGGCACGGCAAGCTCCAACCTCACGGTCGGCCCGCCGTTCGAGGTCGCCATCTGCCCGCGGGACCAGATGACGCCGGCCTATCGGCTCAAGCTCGACGACGACTCACCGGAACTGCAGGGCATCAGCCAAAGCTGGAACGAGAGTCTGTCCCGCGCCTTTTACAGCCTGCCTCGGTTTGCCTGGGAGCAAAGCGAGGGCTAACCGAGGCCAGCGTCTCGCCGGCTCCATCTGCTTCATCACGGATCTTCCGCGGGCTGCGGTTCGGGGTCGAGATAATCGGTTGCCGTTGGCGGTTCGGTGGTCGACGCCCGGTGATCGGTGAAGGCGCCGACGTCCTGCGCGAGGATTGCGGGTGCCGGGTCGGCAATGCCTTCCTCGATCTGCGCCAGTACGGATGGAAAGAACGGATTGCTGGCAATCCGAAACAGTGAATCGAGATTGGCGATCAGCGCCCCCCGTTCCCCGCGGGCAGCGATGGCACCGAGGTTGGCGCCGAAGTCCTCGTCCGGGTTGGGCTCCAGCCCGTACAGCGCGTCGTCCATTGGGAACGGAATGGCAACATGGGAGAGGGAGAAGATCTGCAGCGGATAGCCAATTCCGAGCGGAACGATCTCTTCGGTTGTCTGGCCGGGGGCGATCGTCCGCGCGACGGTATCCTTGACCCCATCGTCCGCGCTGGCGATCACGGTAATGCGATAGCGCTGCGGGCGCGCGGTGCGTCTTGCCGCTGCTGTGACATCCGACTAAGGTACCGGGTTTTTGCTGAGCGGTCCCAGAACAGCAGCACCGCTTGCAGGTCACTCGATACGCCGCCTGAACCAATGAGCCCGCCAATGAGCCTGATGGAACTCGCATGTCTCAAGACCTTTTGATTGTACTCGCCCTCCTGGCCGCGGCGATTGTGATGTTTGCGATCAACAAGCCGCGGGTCGACGCCGTCGGCCTGATCATGATCGTCGCGCTGCCCTTTACCGGGGTCATCAGCATGCAGGAGGCAATCGCGGGTTTCAGCAACTCCAACATCGTGCTGATTGCAGCGATGTTCGTCATCGGCGAAGCGCTGGCCCGAACCGGCGTCGCGCAGCGCATCGGCGATTGGCTTGCGATCCGAGGCGGCAGCAGTTCCTGGCGCCTGCTGACGCTGCTGATGCTCGCGGTCGGCGTGCTCGGGTCGGTGATGAGTTCGACCGGGGTCGTCGCCATCTTCATCCCGGTGGTGTTGCGCATTGCCAGTCGCACCGGCATCGCCCCGAGTCAGCTCATGATGCCGATGGCCTATGCCGCCCTGATCAGCGGCATGATGACCCTGGTGGCGACCTCGTCCAACCTGGTGATCAACTATGAGCTTGTTCGCTCGGGCAATGACGGTTTCAATTTCTTTGCGTTCACCCCCTTCGGCTTTCCTATCCTGCTGCTGGGTGTGGTCGTATATGCTGATTGCCCGGCGCTGGCTGCGGCCCCAGACGCCCGACGACGCCGCGGATCGGCTGCGGCCGAATCTGATGCACTGGGTCGAGCGCTATCGCCTGGCCGATCGTGAATATCGGGTGCGCATCAGGGCCGATTCCCCATTGGTTGGGGCATCGATCGGAGCGCTGGATCTGCCCGCCAAGATCGGCGCGCGAATCATCCTGATCGAACGCGGCGAGGGTCGTGCGCGACAACTGCTTCCGCGCACGCCCGATACCTGTCTGATGGTGGGAGACATCTTGTTGATTGACCTGGACGACGACCGAATCGACGTAGCCACGGTTGCCGAGCAGTATGCCGTCGATCTTATGCCTCGTTCTGGCACTTATTTCACCGACAAGGCCCGTTCGGTCGGCATGATGGAGATCATGATTCCGGACGCATCCGAATTCGTCGGCAAGACCCTGGCCGACGCCGAGGCCATGACGCAGTCCGACCTGACGGTGGTCGGGTTACGTCGCGGGCGCAAAGCCCTGAAGCCTCGCCGCCTGCGTAAGAAGACCCTGCGCAGCGGCGATATCCTGTTGCTCGCCGGTCCTTGGAAGACGATTCGTCGACTGCAGAAGGCAGGGCACGAGCTGATTGTCTTGAATTTGCCCAAGGAGTACGACGAGATCGTGCCTGCCGCCGACAAGGCGCCCTATGCCCTGCTGACGCTGGGCGTGGTGGTGGTCTTGATGGCGACCGGCATCGTGCCGAATGTGCAGGCGGCCTTGATCGGCTGTCTGATGATGGGGTTGTTTGGCTGTATCAGCCTCGATAAGGCGTATCGATCCATCCAATGGAAGTCCTTGCTCATGATTGTCGGCATGCTGCCCTTCGCCATTGCGCTGGATCGTACCGGCGGCGTGGACTTGGCCGCGGAATCCTTGGTCGGCCTGATCGGCAACGCGAGCCCTCATGCGATTCTCGCCCTGCTGTTCGGAATTACGGTCTTGTTGGGCATGTTCATCGTCAACACCGCCAACGCCGTCTTGCTGATACCGATCGCGTTGGCGGTCGCTGAAGAGCTTGGCGCCTCCCCTTACCCCTTCGCGATGATCATCGCCCTGGCGGCATCCTGCGCCTTCATGACGCCGATCTCGCCGGTGAACACCTTGGTCATGACCGCCGGTAATTACAGCTTTACCGACTTCATTCGCATCGGTCTGCCCTTTACGCTGATCGTCATGGTGGTCAGCGTGTGGCTGGTGCCGCTGTTGTTGCCGCTTTAGAAGTTTGGGCCTTGGTCATCATCGCGGCCACCGAGGGATGGTCCGCACAGCGGACCCTACCAAGAGCGCCGTGGCTGTAGGGTTCGCTGTGCGGACCTTCTCCGCCCGTCGACTGCCAATGGCCGAAACGATGATCAACGCCGAAGTTTGAAGTTCGAAGTTCGAAGTTTGAAGGAACCGTTCGGGAACGGCTTGCGGTTCCCGAACCGGTCTGAGGCGTCGGCTCCCGCCGATCAGTCGATATTTCCCTTTTGATGCTGATCTAACAGGAAGCCGCCGAGGACGCCGGCGCCGGCGCCGATGGCTGCACCTCGGCCGGCGTTGCCGCTCAGCGATCCTAACGCGGCGCCGGTTGCGGCGCCCATCATCGCCCCGCTGCCGGTGCGACTAGTCGTTGTGGTACCACAGCCGGAAGCGGTCACGGCAGCAATTAGGAGGAGAGGGATAGCAAGCTTATTCATGGTTGGGTGTTCTCGTCGGAGGATTTGCGCGGTGCGCATGGTAATGAATGGTTGATGCCACGGACAAGGGTAGCGAATCTATTTGCAAGGGTAAGCGGCCGCCAGCGCACGCACTAGACCGACGACCGGCAACTCGCCCATGCGTTCCGCATTGCCCGCGTTCTTCTTGGCCCAGGCCAGGAAGGCGGTGCGGCCATCTGCGATGGATGTGCCCTCGGGATAGCAGACGAGGCGCTTCATGTGCTTACGGTCGGACACGGCATCGTGGTACTGAACGGTTGCCTCGATGAAGGCGGTACAAGCGAGCTGCGCTGGGGCGTAATTGGGGTCGGTCTCGCTCGTTGAACAGATGGTGTAGAGGTCTTCGGTGGTGTCGAAGGCGAAATCAGCATCTTCCGTGGCGAACGCCGGCTGCGTCGTGCTTGCGATCAGCAAGGTGCCAGCGAGGATTGCGACGGATGGACGGCGAACGGGTGATGGCATGAACACATTGAGATCCTTTGCTTGGAGGCGTGCCGTCGATCCTGCGCAAACTCGTACAGGATGTTCCGGCAATCGCCTGCGGTGAAAAAACCGCCTGGCGGACGGGTGCCTCGGCCCCGCTTAGGGATTTGACAGAAATCGCCTTAAGCAGCGCACCGCTCGAACGCTACGACGCGCTGGCTTTGTCAATCCGAGGCATTGCCTGGTTAGGCCGCGGGATTGGCGTCTGGAGTCACCTCTGGATGGGCCTCAATGAATGCCCGCAGGGTGTCTTCCTTGTCCTTTGTCAGAGACGTCTGCAGAATCTTGCCCTTGCCCTTGAACTCCGCGAGCCGCTCGATGACCTTATCCGGCGTGGACTTCTTGACCAGCACAAAGATTGCGGAACAGCCCGGCTTAAAGTGCTCGGCCAGATCCTTCATGAACTGATTGTTGATGCCGAGGTCGGTCATGGCACCGGACATGGCGCCAGCCCCGGCGCCGACCGCGGCGCCCAGCAGCGGATTCAGGAACACCATTCCGATCAGCATGCCCCAGAAGGTGCCGGACATCGGCCCCGGCCGCTGTCAAGTTGGTCGCCTGGTGCAGCTTGACCTTGCCCTTCTCGGTCTTGGTGACGATCACCACGTCTTCCATCTCGATCAAGTACTCCTTCTGCAGCTTGGCCAGCGCCGCGCGCATGTCGAAGGCCAGTTGCTCCTCGGGAAACGAAATCACGATCAAACTGCTCATCGTAAAGAGTCCTCTGATGAAAGCGGATGCCGATAGTATGCGGATACGAGGACCTGCGTCGACAAATCTTGCGCCGCCGGGAGGGTCGAATCACTATGTCGCGCAAAGCACTCGCGACGGGCTCGGCCCAGGTTCCGCTGTCGACGGTCGACAGCGGCCGACATGATACTGTCGAGGCGCGTTGACGAACAATTCGACGGACATACAATAGCAGCCTGCTTATGGACGGAAACCAGCCAATGAAAGCGTTAAGTTCTTTCAGCGCCCCGGCGCGCGGCATGATCGTCGCCGCGGCTTTCGCGATCGTGATCATGGTGATGCAGGCAGCCTCACCGATCCTCTCGCCGATCCTATTGGCCATCTTTATCGCCATCGTCGCCACTCCGGCGTTGCGCTGGATGCGTCGCCGCGGGGTGCCGAAGTGGGGCGCGTTGGTGGTGATTGCCTTCATCTTGCTCGATGTCGGCAGCTTGCTGGCGCTGATATCCACCGGCGCGCTCGAAGGGTTTAGGGATAGCATGCCGACGTACCAGGAGCGATTTCTGCTGCTGAGCGAGGAGTGGGGCGGCTGGTTGGAGGCGGTCGGCATTGGGGGCTCGACCGATGCCGTGCCGGACTTAATGGACCCAAGTAAGGTCTCCGCCGCCGTCCGGTTGCTCCTGTCCAATGCCAGCGGCATTTTCGCGACCGGCCTGCTGGTGTTGCTCACGGTGATTTTCATCCTGCTCGAGGTGCCGGCGATCCCGGGCAAGCTGAAGGCGGCATTCAACCTGACCGAGGCGGGCGATGCGCGACTGAAGCGGCTGTTGGACAATATCAACCGCTACATGTTGATCAAAACGATGACCAGCCTTGCCACCGCGGTCTGTGTCTGGCTGTTGCTCAAGTTCTTCGGTATCGACTTCGCCATCCTCTGGGCTGTGCTGGCGTTTTTCCTGAACTTTGTGCCCGTTGTCGGCAACATTGTGATGATGATTCCAGCCGTGTTGCTCGCATTGATTCAAGTGGGCTTCTCCACCGCGCTGTTCGTCGCGGCAGGCTACCTGGTGATCAACACCCTGATCGGCAATGTCATCGAGCCCCGCGTCATGGGCAAGGGGCTTGGCATCTCCACGCTGGCTGTGTTCATCGCGCTGCTGTTCTGGGGCTGGTTGTTCGGCACCGTGGGCATGTTCCTAGCCGTACCACTGACCACGGCGCTGATCATTGCGCTGGATGCGAGCCCGCACACGCGTCCACTCGCGATCCTGATGGGGCCAAGCTTAGAGCCCGAGCCGGACGCCGCCGGCGAGCAACCCAAACTGGGTTCTTAGCCGAGGTCATGACGCCCATGATGCCCCTGTATGCCACGATTGCGTGGCGCCTCGATTGCTTTAGGGCATCAGATGTTTGTAGATGTGCCAAGTTTCACGGCGACAATGAGCTTGTCCTCCGAAGGGCCGACCGCTAAGGGCCTGGGGCCGAAATTGCGAAGTCGTGTTGTGCAGTGGCCCTGGGCCCTTGGCTTTCTATGCCAAAGAGCCCTTTGACGCCCGAGCTTGGCACGAGATCGGCGCTCGAAGGCTAGTCAAGTTCACCCGCTCGACGCCCGACGACCCCGAAGCCAGCGTACGAGTTTCTTGCCTATGAGCGGGAATAGGCCCAACAGGGCCAGAGACCCGATCAGGTCCGGCGTGAAGATGTCCGACAGGTTCTCGACCTCGGCGATTTGCGTGCCGGCGTTGGCATAGACCATGATACCCGCGAGCATGCCGAGCTGAGTCACCCAATAGAAGGTGAAGAGTCGGATCGGGCTCAGACCCATGACCAGGTTGATGATGAAGAAGGGGATGACCGGCACCAGCCTGAGCGAGAATAGATAGAACGCGCCATCTTTGGCGATGCCGGCATTGACGGCGGCGAGTCGCTCGCCGAAGCGACGTTGGATGCTGTCGTGAAAGATGAATCGCGACAGGAAAAAGGCCACCGTCGCGGCCAGACTGGCCGCGAACGACGCCACCAGCACCCCTTTCCAGAATCCGAACAGGGCGCCAGCAATCACGGTCATTAGCGCCGCTATCGGCAAGAACAGCGTGAGGAAGGCGAACAACGCAAAGTAGGCGGCGATGACCAGCAGCGGTTGCCGCTGGTACAGGTCATCGAAGACCTCGCCGCTGGCGTAGAAGGCATCGAGCGTCAGGTGGTGGTGCAGCCCAAAGGCAAAAAATGCCAGCGCCAGCGCCGCAATCGGGATGAGTAGAAGAAGCCGCTTCATCGTGCGATGCCCTCGTGTTGTCGCTATCGATCTCAGTATTCACGCTCATAGGCGGCGCCCGCCCGCGTGCCGCCGGTGACGCCGACATCCGCCTCCAGCCGGATTCTCGGTGTCACCTCGATGCGCGCCACGCCCTGCGGTTCTCCGGTCCGCGTACCCTGGCGTGCTCCGAGATAGATGCGATCGGTGAGGTTGCGCCCGCCCTCGAGGACGGGATCGCCGCGCTCATCGGTGCCGATCGACAGCCGATTCAACCCTAGGCCGGCGCGTGCACGTTCCAGCACCCCGAGCCCACCGCCCTCGCCGATGCCGGCGATCGACGCCGCGGCGAGCCCCAACCGGGTGGCCTGCAGCGGCGACAGACGCCCGCCGGCGACCCCGAACAGCAGCCGAGAAAGGACCTCGTCCTGGGGCATCTCGGGCTCGCCCCGCAGCGCGATGCGGGGTGCGCCGGCGGTGCCGAGCACGGACAGGATCGCTGTGATCCCTGCGACGTTGACCCGCGCCTCGAGGTCAAGCGTCGGGTCCAGCCCGGTCGCACCGTCGAATCCAAGCCGGCCTCTGGTGAAGCGCAGGGTCTGCCCGACCAGTTGGTACCGGCCTCGGATCAGATCCAGGCCGCCGTCGATGGCAGGGGCCGCCAGAGTTCCGCGCACGCGCAGGTCGCCGCCCAGTTCCGCGTCGACCCCGCGCCCCTGCACTTGGACCGCGCGCGGCGCGGACAGTAGCAGGTCGAGCCCGAGTTGTGGCTGCCAGGCCTGCTTGGACGGCGCGGATAGGGGATTGCCGCTGCGCCTCTGACCACGCTCGCGCACCTGCAAGGTGACGATGCCGGCGGGCAGGCGCTCCGGCAGTCGGATGTCGATGCGGCTGAACAAGACCTTGCCCGCCAGGGTCGGGCGCTCGGTCGACGTGCCGTGCAGGCGCAGGTCGGCGTCCGCGTAGAGCTCCAGTTGGTCGGATTGGATTGGCCGGGCATTGCGCGCGGCCAGCCGCAGATCCACTGGCAACCCAGGCGGCAGCCCCGGCACCAGCAGACCAATGCTGCCGACGACTGTGATGCTGCCGGATCCCGCCTGAGCGGTGAGCCGCTCGACGCGCAGGGAATCGCCGGCCAGCGCCAGCGTGCCGTCGATGTCGGTTAGCGCCAGACCCAGGGTCCGATCATGCAGGGCCGCCTTCGTCAGACGCAGGGTGCCATCGAGACGCGGCGCCGCGAAGGTGCCGGTGATGGCGGTGGCGAGCGTCGCCTGTCCGCTGAGCTGGCGTCCGCCCCCGGTCAGCAGCGGATCGAGCAGTGCGGTATCGATCCGGCCGTCGGCCCGCAATGCGAGCCGACCCGGAGCAAACAGCGGGCCGCCGAGGTCGCCGAGCAGTCGCAGACGGCTCCGCGGCCCGGCCTCTGCGGTCGCGTCGATCTCCGTCCGGGACGGGCTGAGCGTCGCGGAGGCGTCGAATTGGACCGGCGGGATGCCTCGGCCGACGCCTTGGGTCAGGCGCAAGCCCTGTGTCTGGAGCCGCAGCGTGCCGGTTGGGGCGGTCAGCGTCCCGGTCAACCACGCTTGTCCATCAAGCCGGGTCAGGGCAGGATGGCCGGCGATCGTGCCGACCGAGAGGCCGTCGATGCGCAGTGTTGCATCGGTTACGGCTGGCCCTGGGGGCTGGGTCGCCTCGGCGTTTAGCGCTAGCCTCTCGATTCGAACCTCGCTGGGCAGCAGTAATCCATCGCCGTCGGCCTCAATCAGCGCGACGCCCTGCTCGCTCAATCTCAGGCGTGCGCTCATGCGGCCCGCCAGATCCGTTGCGGCCAGATCGGTTGTCGAGGGCGCAACGCCGGCCAGCGAGAGCAATGGGGCGATATCGGCCAGGCGCTCGACCCGCAGGCTGAAGTCGCCCTGGGGCAGGCTCGCCCCGGAGCGAAGGCGCAGGTTACCGGCCGCAGCGACGCTGGCCCAGCGGCTGTCCCGCAGGACGAGGTTCAGGTCGCCGGACACCGAGCGCCCGGCCTTGAGGCTGATTGCGACCGGTTGTCCGGCCCAATCGCCGTTCAGGTCGAGCGAGGCGACGGGCTCCGCGAACCCCGCGGACCAGCGCCCAGATAGGCGTCCCGACAACCGACCAGAGCCTGCGCCAGTCAGCCCCGCTTCCGCACCGAGGTCGGCGCTCAGATCGGGCGCCTC
Organism: uncultured Gammaproteobacteria bacterium; assembly: GCA_963695445.1. Taxonomy (GTDB): domain Bacteria; phylum Pseudomonadota; class Gammaproteobacteria; order Chromatiales; family Chromatiaceae; genus Thiohalocapsa. The sequence continues at coordinate 37,771 of CAVOGV010000053.1, forward strand.
GGGCCGGCCCGTGATCAGACCCTGCGCCTGGGCTTGTCCGGACCAGCCGGGGGCCAGCAGGCCCAGATCAGACAGGTCCAGCGTCCAGGCCAGGTCAACGTCATCCTGCGCCGCGCGACCCTGAACCTCGGCCTGTAGCCCAGCACCATCGACCCGAGCCGATGCCACACGCCAGGCCTCGCCTTCGTGCTGCACGGACAGACCAAGCCGGGCGGTCGGGCCAAGCAATGCGGGTAGCGGCCCTGGTGCCTGAGTCAGCGCCAGATCGCCGGTTGCGTCCAGCCGGAGCGGGCCGTCCGCGGTGGCCGACAGATCGACGTGGGCGCTCCCGGCCAGGGCGACACCGGCCAGGGCACCGATGGGCGCGAGATCCGGCAGGTCGGCGGAAAGCCGCAGTCCAGTGGCGGACCCGGCATCCAGGTCGAGCAACCCCTCGGCGCTGGCCTGGATCGGTTCGGCATCAACGGTGGCGTTGAAGGACAACGCGTCGCTCGGTCCTGCCGCGGTGGCATCGACGCGCCAAGCGCCGAGTTCCGCCGGCACCTGCACGCCGGCCCGCGCCGCCAGCATGGCGAGCAGCCCGCCTGGGGTCTCGGCGACCGCCAGGTCCAGCCTGTATTGTCCCAACACGCGGGCAATGTCGAGTTGATAACGGTCGACCCGGTTGGTAACGCCAAGCGTCAGACTGGCTTCCAGATCGTCGAGGTCCCGGAGGCTGCCGCTACCCTCGACTGCAAGCACGGGCGTACCCGGCAGCATCCCATCGAGATCCAGCGCATCAATGACCAGATGCCGCAACAGCACGGGCAGCGGCAGTTGCACGGGTTCCGCAGCGGCGCCTTGCGACTGGGGCAGACGCCTGAGCACCAGGGTGCGGGCAGACAGCGTATCGAACGCCAAGGTCCCGCGCAGCAGTTCCCCGCCATCGATCGCAAGCGCCGCGTCGTCGATCTCAAGCCAGGTGCCGTCCGCGTCGCGCAGCTCCAGGTGCGCCAGCCGGGGCGCCAACGGCAGCAGTCCGTCCAGACCCGACAACAGCACCTGCCCGCCACTTGCCTGCTCGATCCCGAGAACGATGAGCCCGCGCCCGCTCTCGGTGTTGGCGGCCAGAAACAGCACGGCCACCAAGATCACGGGCAACACGAACACAAACCACAGTTGGTTCAGCAATCGGCGCACGGTCAGAAGGCCTGTCCGATGCCGATATAGAGTTGCACCGGCGAGTCGCCGCTGCTGGGGTCGAGCGGTGTCGCGACATCGACCCGCACCGGCCCGACCGGCGTGAAATAGCGCAGACCCAGGCCGACGCCGACCGCGAGCTCGCCGTTGCCGGGAACGGCGTTCTCGGAGACCGCCCCGGCATCGACAAAGGCGGCACCGCCCCAACGCACGCCAAAGCGTTGGCGCAGTTCCAGCCCCGCTTCCAGCAGGCCGTCTCCGCCCGACGGTTTGCCGGAGGCCGTGCGTGGGCCGATAGACTGGAACGGATAACCGCGCACCGAGCCGCCGCCGCCGGCATAGAAGCGCCAATCCGGTGGGACCTCGTCGGCGGCAGCGCCGAGGATGCTGCCGAGTACCAGCCGACCGGCCAACACGGATCGGCCCGCGCCGGCCTCATCGGCGATCAGCGGGGCAAGATCGACATAACCAGCCCCGGCCAGGCGACCCAGCACAAAGCCGTCGGCATTGCCTTGCAGCACCCGCGTCGGGCTCAATTGTGCCGCGATGCGCAGTCCGCGCAGCGGGTCCAAGGGGTTGTCGGTCGAGTCGTAGCTCAGGTTCAACGGCAGCGAGAACAGCTGATAGTCCTGCGGCGGGGCGTCTTGGCTGATTCGGGCGCGTTCGTAGGCGAGCCCGGCACTGCCGGACAGCCGCGAGCTGATGCGTCGCTCCAGCGCAATCCCGGCGGTGACGGCGTCGCGGTCGTAGGCGTCCAGGTCTTCCCGCACCGCACCGAGGTCCAGCCGCAGGTCGAGATCGCGCAGCCAGAGATCCGGGATGCGCAGGGCGGCGTTGACGAGCCAACTCCAGTCATCCGCACGGTTTCCGGCCAGCTGTCCGACATCGCCCCGCAGGGTGAGCTGCTCGCCGCCGCCGAACAGGTTGCGATGGGTCCAGGAGGTCGACAAGGTCGCGCCCTCATCGCTGGAAAAGGAGCCGGCAAAACGCACCACCCGCGGCGGGCGCTCGGCGACCTCCAGGGTCAGAGGTAGGCGACCGTCGGCGTCGGGCACCGTTGCCGGTGGTGAGGCGCGCCCAGGCCAGCACGCCGGACGACAGTAGCGCGCGTCGCGCGGCCTCCAGCCGACTCGGGCTGAACGGCTCGCCCGATTTCAATCCAAGACGACGGCGCACCGCATCCTCGCGCAGCCGGGTCAGGCCGATGATCGAGATCGCACCGATGGTGACGCGGGGGCCGGGCTCCGCCGTATAGACGACATCCATGGTCCGGGTGTTGTGGTCGACCAGCGCATCCGGCGGCGGTACCCGTGCGAGCGCAAAGCCATCCTCCTGCAACGCATCCAGCACCGCCTGCCCGGCGGCCAGCACGGTGGCGGCGCGGGCGGGCTCGCCGGGCGTCAGGGCGAAGGCCGAGCGGACATCCTTGGGCACCGCAGCTTCAAGCTGCACTAGGTCGAGCCGCACTAGGCCGAGCCGATAGAGCGGACCCGGATCGATCGCGACCGTCACCGCTACCGCGGGCGTCGGCGGCATGTCTTCGAGGATCACCAACAAGGCTGGGTCGCTGCTGGAGCGACCGGCGATCGAGGTCTCGATCAGGCCGTCGTAATAGCCGAAGCTGCGCAGCACGCGATCGAAACGGGCGGCGTCGGAATCGGCGCGGGTCAGCAATGCGAATGCGCCGACAGGGGCACTTTCCCGCAGCCCGGCGAGCAGCGAGGCGTCCGCGAGGGCTTGGTCGAGCAGTGCATCGCCGGTCGGTGTGATTGTCAGCGAATAGGGTTGGGGATCGGCAGCAAACGCGGCGTTCCCGAGCGCCAGGCCGATACAAACCAACGCGCCCCGCAGCCACCGCCGCCATCGATGCGCGCCCAGCATCTAGCGAGGCGCTGCCTCAGATCGACGATTGGACGGCGCCATCTTGCTCGACCTGCGGATATCTGCAAGTGGGCCATTGGGAACGGCACAACAAGCGGGTCGTTGCCATGGAATTGACTCATCTGCAAACATTTGGCGCCTTCACAATATAGGGTGGCACCGCAAGCATGCTCGGAAACGGTCAAGAATCAACCCCTGATGCAATGCCGCGCTGTCCCCAAGCCACTCGGCGCAGGCAGGCCCGCCGGATACTAATGGCGCAGCCGACCGACGACAAGGTGGGGGAGCGCATTGCGCTTCTTAATGAGCGCGAGGCCCGCTCGGGGCGATCAGGGCGCTTCCGAAGCGGATTTCCGCCCGGCCCAATCGCGGCTGCAAGCCGCTCCCAAAGGCACGTGGGAGCGATTTGCAATCGCGACGGAGCGGTCCTGATGCACTCGGATGTTGGCTTGAAGCCGGCTTTTGCGATAGGTTCCTACCGGAAGATAATCGCACTGCCTCGCTGAACCACCCCGAGGAATCTGACGCCATGGAAATCGAAGTACCGCTTCCACTGACCGTGGTCAGCGCCATCCTGGTCCTGCTTGTCGGCCGATGGCTGATCGGACGAATCGGCTTTCTAGCCTATTACAGTATCCCCGAGCCGGTGGTCGGCGGTCTGATCGTTGCCGTTGGCTTGACGCTGGCGCGCATCGGCACCGGTGCCGAGCTGTCGTTCGATATGGGGCTGCAGTCACCGCTGCTGCTGATATTCTTTTCCACGGTCGGTCTCGGCGCCGACCTGCGCACCCTGGGCCAGGGCGGCCGCAAGCTGTTGGTCTTGCTGGCGGCCGTGGTGGTTGCGCTGATATTGCAGAACGTGGTTGGCGTGGCGATTGCGATCGGGCTCGATCTGAACCCGCTGATGGGACTCCTGGGCGGCTCGGCGACCTTGGCCGGCGGACATGGCACGGGCGCTGCTTATGGCCAACTCTTCGGCGAGGTCAACGGGCTTCAGGGTGCCGTCGAGGTGGCCATGGCCTGCGCCACCTTCGGCCTGATCCTGGGCGGCGTGCTCGGCGGGCCGGTGGCGCAATGGCTGATCCGCCGCCATCGCTTGCAGCCGGTGGCGCAGACGCCGGCATTGCTCGGGCCCGGTACAGTGCCAAAGGATGAGCGTCGGGCGCTAAGCCCAGAATCCTTTATCGAAACCATCCTGATTTTGATGTTCTGCCTCGGCGTTGGTGGGCTGCTGGCGGAGCATCTGAGCATCCCCGGCATCACCCTGCCCACCTTCGTCTGGTGCCTGCTGGTCGGCATCGTCGTGCGCAACGCCCTAGGTCTGAGCGGGCTCTACCGCATTGATGGCCCGACCATCGAGTTGATGGGCACCGTCAGCCTATCGCTGTTCCTGGCCATGGCCTTGATGTCGCTGCGCCTCTGGGAACTGGTCAACCTGGCCCTGCCGATTCTGGTTATCCTCGCGGCGCAGGCCCTGCTGGCCGTGCTCTTGGTGGTGTTCCTGACCTTCCAGGTCATGGGGCGCAACTACGACGCGGCCGTCATTGCCGCCGGCCAATGCGGTTTCCAGCTCGGCGCGACGCCGACCGCCATCGCCAACATGCAGGCGGTGACCAGCCGCCACGGCGTCTCGCCGATGGCCTTCCTGCTGGTGCCGATCATCGGCGCCTTCCTAATCGATATCTGCAACGCGCTGGTCATCCAGGGATTCCTGACGTTGCCCTGGTTTGGGTTCTGAGCATGAGCAATCTTCACCGAATCGCCCTTGTCCTCGTCGTCTTCGTGCTTGGGTTGCTGACGGCCGGCTGCGCCGAGGCCCCGGATGCGACGCGCGTCGAGCAGATCGTGGAACAGCGTCTGACCCAGGCGCTCGGCGCCGACACCATCGAACTGAGTAACCTACGACGGCTCGGCAGTGGTCCGCTGGATGCCGGGGCAGACGGCAAGCCGCGGCGCATCGTCTACTACAACGCTGTTCTCACCTTTGCCCGCGACCTGGACTTTTCATCCTGGGACACGCTCAACGTCGCGGCGTTTTCAAACCTGCTCGGCGCTACCCAGCAGGGCATCACCGGGCTGGAGCAGGATGGCAACAGCGCTGGCGACCAGGTTTACGTCCATGGCAGCGTCAGCTTCGCGCAAGGCGACGACGGCTGGGTGCCGGTCGATTCCCTGCTTGCTGAGGTCGGCACAGCGTCGTCGGGTCCAAGCGGTGCGGCGGAATCCCGACGCATCATCGAGCAGATCAACGCCCTGCTAGCCCGCCAGGGGGAGCATCCGCAAAAGCGCGAGCAGATCATCACCGAGGTCCTGAGCGGCGCCTACCAGGACATCACCCTGCGGCTCGATCGGCTGCAGCGAGCCTTGATCATCGCCGGCGGCTCCGCCGACGGCGAATACGCCCGGGTCGCGCCGTTGCTGGCGGCGGAACTCGTCGCCATGGGTACGCAGGCGAGGGCCGTCGCGAGCGGCGGCAGCAACGAGAACCTGCGCCTGCTGCGAGCCGGCAAGGTCGACGTCGCGCTCGCGCAGAACAACGTCGCGGCCGAGGCCCTGCTCGGCGCCGAGCCCTTCGCCGAACTCGGCCCCTATTATGACCTGCAGGCGCTGGCCAGCCTGTTCCCAGAGCCGGTGCACGTCATCGTCGCCGCCGGCTCTGACATGACCGGCTTGCAGGACCTAGTCGGCAAGCGCGTGGACATCGGCATACGCGGCTCAGGGGGCCGCTCGACCGCCATCACGCTGCTCGCCGCCGCCGGCATCGAATTGTCTGATCTCGGCGCCCTGCACGAGACCGGCCTCGGCAACGGTCTGGCACTGCTGGAAAAGGGCGAAGTCGATGCCGTCATCGCCACCATCGGCGCGCCGGCCCTTGCGTTGCAGCAGGCCGCCGCCCGCGGCCGCATCCGCTTATTGCCCATGAGTACCGAGCAGCGCGATGCGATGACTCGCGAGAGCAACGCCTATGTGCCCATCGTGCTGCCCCGGTCGACCTATCCGGGTCAGGTGGAGCCCGTGCCGACCGTCGCTGTCACGGCCCTGCTGACCGCCGGCGCCGGATTGCCCGGCGCCGACGTGGAACGCATCCTCACGGCCTTGTTCGATCGCATCGACTTCGTCGGCGCCGGCAGCGCCGCTGGCTCGCTGATTACGCGTCAGACGGCCGCGGTCGGTCTCACCATCCCGATGCATCCCGCCGCGGTCGCTTTCTTCGGCGAGACCGCCGCGTCGCAGTGATCCCGCTCGCACGACAACAACGGCAGGGCGATGTGATGAACTCGACCGACTGTGAACGATCCACGGCCCACCGGGCCGCGACCTGCTGATCCGGTCCGGCCTTGGCGCTGGGCATGCTGATGATCGCCTTCCTGGCGTTTGCGGCGGAGGTCGATGATGCCGTCAACGAGCCGGACTGGCTGCAGCTGTTCCTCGGCCTGTTCGGTGGCGTCGCGCTGTTCCTGGGTGGCCTGCAATTGCTCTCCGAGGGCATGACCAAGGCCGCCGGCGATACGCTGAAGACGGTGCTGTCCACGCTGACCACCAACCGATTCAGCGGCGCGCTCACCGGCGCCTTCATCACCGGCGTGCTCAACTCATCGACGGTGACGACGCTGCTGGTGGTGGGTTTCATCAGCGGTGGCATGATGACCCTCGCGCAGTCGGTCGGCGTGATCATGGGCGCCAATATCGGCAGCACCGTCACCGCCCAACTGCTGGCCTTCAACCTGTCTGCCTATTCCCTGGGCCCGGTCGCCATCGGCTTCTTCATGGTCTACGGCGCCAAGTCGGAGATGACCAAGTACTACGGCATGATGATCATGGGCATCGGGCTCGTGTTCTACGGCATGGGGCATCATGAGCAGCGCCATGACGCCGCTGCGCAGCTTTGAGCCCTTTCTTGAGATTCTCGTCAGCCTGGAGAGCCCGCTGGCGGGCATTCTGGCGGGCGCCGTGTTTACCGCGATCGTGCAGTCGTCCGCGGCCACCGTCGGCATTGCCATCGCCATGGCCAGCGAGGGGTTGCTGTCGCTGCCTGCTGGCATCGCGCTCGCGCTGGGGGCGAACATCGGTACCGCCGTGACCACCGCCGCCATGGGCTTCCTCAGTGCCACCTCGACCGATGCGCTGCGCGCATCGGCCGTGCACGTCATCTTCAACGTCCTGGGCACACTGATCTGGTTACCGATGATCTGGCTGTTGGTTGATCTGTCGGTCTGGATATCACCGACCACGCCTGGGCTCGTGGGGCAGGCCGCGGCGGCGGCCGACGTTCCGCGCCAGATCGCCAACGCCAATACCCTGTTCAATGTGATCAACACCTTGCTGTTCATTGGCTTCACCGGGTTGTTCGCGCGCCTCGCCGAACGTCTGGTGCCGGAACGCAAACGCCCGGAAGGGGTGATCATCGAGCCGGAGTTCCTCAACGACGCCGCGCTGGCGGCACCCTCGGTCGCACTGCAGCAGGTGCGCCTGGAGCTGGGCAGGATGGGCGGCATCACGCTGGAGATGTTGAGGGACCTGGGGCCGGCGCTTGCAGAGTGGCGACGTGAAGCGACTGGAGGCCATCGCGCGCCGGGACGACGAGGTCGATATCCTGGAGGCGGCAATCCTCGCCTATCTGGGCAAGCTCCGTCGCGGGCTGCTGTCGGAGCACGACAGCCAGGAGTTCCAGACGCTGATGACCGCAACGACCGACTTCGAGAGTCTGGCCGATGTCATCGAGACCGACATTGTCGCACTCGGCCGCAAGGCGGCTCGCTTCTCCGGGCAGACCGGGGACGAGACGCGACAGATGCTGCTCGAACTCTACGAGTCGACGCTGACGGCGCTGGAGCTCACGGTCAAGGCGGTGCGCGACAACGATCAGCAGGCGGCGGAATCGGTGGTGATGATGAAGAACACCCTACGCGACCAGGCCGATCGTCTGCTGGGCCGCAAGGCGGAGCGCCTGTCGGCGGAGGCCCCCAATTACATCGAACTGGTCAGGTTGCAGATGTCCTTCGTCGATCAGATGCGGCGCATCTATACCCTGACCAAGCGCGTCGCCAAGGGTGTCCTGCCGCCGGCGCTGGCGCAGAAGGACTAGGCTGCGGCCCTTCCGCTGCAGGCATTTGGCGGGTGTCGGCGGATACGATCGCTGCGCGTCACTTGAGACCGGCCGCGCGCTTGCCCGGATTATTCGAGCAGTCTCGCGCGGCGGCGTCCAGCCGTCGCTCAAGGTGCGCATGAAGGCAACGATGGCCTGCTCCTCGGCCTCCGTGAGCCCCAGATCGCCAAGTTCCTCGGTATTGACGTTGACGCCCACCTCCGGCGCCGGCCAGCAGTTGTCGCCGGGCTTCGGCGTCTCCAGCTCCGCGCAGGTCGGCTTGATGTCGCGCGTGTTGTAGAAGTGCACGCTCTCCTTCAGCGTCTTCAGCGAGCCGTTGTGCATAAAGGACTTGGCAAAGTCCGGCGATGGGCGCCGGTCGACGTTGCGCAGCGTCGGTACCTTGTGCTTGCCCAGGTTCTCCTCGGCTCGGTCGGCAAAGCGCGGCACCGTCTTCAGGAAGCCGCCGAGACCCTCGTCCACCCAGCCCGCGCCGTCCGCGTTGAACGCCGTCATGCCGTACCAGGGGTTATCCGGGTTGCGCGGCGTGCCGAGGTTGTCGTAGGTGAAGTCCGTAAACAGCGGCGGCTCGCCGTTCGGCCCCGGAGCGCTCGGATGGCAGGCGGCGCAGTTGCCCTTGTCCTCGGCATCGAACAGCGCCAGCCCGAGCTGTTCCTGCTCGCTCAGCGGATAGCGTTGCGGGTCCTTCAGGTAATAGTCGTACTTCGAGCTGAAGGCGTTGACCTCCGGCGATGCCTCGTAGGCGGCGATGGCCTGGGCGATGGCGTTGAAGCCCTGCTGCGGCTGCGTGCAGGCGGCGTTGCCGAACCAGGCGCGGAACTGCTCGCCGTAGGCACCGGCGCAGACCCGCTCGACGACCTCAGCGGCCCCGGACAGGTTCTGCTCCACCGGATTCAGGAACGGCCCCTGACCCTGCTCGGCGGCTGGGCTGCCGAGCAACCAGCCGGTGGCGCGGCCATCCCAGAAGTTGCCGCCGACGAAGTGATCCTCCACCGGGTCCAGATGCAGCGGCGGCGACTGCGTCGCATAGGCCGCGGTCGGCGGCTTGCGGTTGCCGAAGCGCCCATGCAGCGCGCCCTCATAGGCCGCACCCACGGCGTTGATCTCCGCATCCGGTCCGGTCCAGCCGGCGGCTGGATCATGGCAGGTGGCGCAGGACTGCCCCGGCGGCTCGGACAGGTTGGTATCGAAAAAGATCAGCCGGCCCAAGGGCGATCAGATCGTCATCGGCGACGACCGGCAGTGACAGGCTGGTCGAAACGAGCAGAGAGAGCAGACCAAGTTTGGAGGTGGACATACGCAGCGCCATCCAAAAAAACCGAACTGGCGAATTGGCGAATGGGTGTATGCAAGCACGATGCGCCAGCGGTTGCATTGCCGAGCCTCAACTCCGCGGCAAAGTCGACTGATCCGATGGCAATTGCGAAGGGTGAGAAGGTCTGGTTCTTGATCCTCGCCCTAACGGACCCTTCCTCTGCTAATGTCCACTACACTGAAAGGGAATTGATCAAGTCCGCCACCAACCAGAGGTCCGTCGCACATGTTTCGCCCGCTCGTCCTCGTTTTGGTTGCCGGCCTCTGCGCTGGCCTTTATGCCGATGGTCTCTTGGCCGATGCGACCGTCCCGACCGCGGACCTGGACGGTGCCCGCGATCCGGCATTCCTGAATCGCTACGAGGGTGCGTTCATCGTTTCCTTCGACGATAAGGCGTTCGACGAGTTCTTGCTCCCGCTCGGGCCGCTGCAACGGGATGCGGACCCCAAGCGGCGCGATGCCCACAACAACATCTGGTTCGCGCCGGTCGAGGCGCTCGATCTAGAGGGCCACGTCACCCGCGCTGTTTACGTGCTGCCGGAGAACCGCACGCCGCTGGAGTTGGTGCGCAACTATCGCGACGAGGTGCAGGCGTTGGGCGGGCAGGTGCTGTTCGAGTGCAAGGGCGCGGACTGCGGCGGTGATCCGGGTCGCTCCAGCAGCGGCGGCGGGGGCGATATGAGCCTGGCGATGGTGTTGCGGGCGGAGGAGCAGATCCCCGACGCACATTTCTCGACCGGCCACTGCGCGCAGACCGAGCGCATCAAGGACCAACGCTATCTGGCCGCCGAGTTACCGGAGCAGTCTGCGCACCTCTCGGTGCTGGCTTACAGCCTCCAGGGTGGAACCTACTGCAAGGCCCTGGCCGGGCGAACCATCGCCGTCGTTGATCTGGTTCAGGCGCGCCCCAGGGAACAGAAGATGGTGACCGTCGATGCCCCCGAGATGGCGCGCAGCATCGAGGCCAAGGGCAGCGTCGCCCTGTACGGCATCCTGTTCGACTTCGATCAGGCGACCCTCAGGCCCGAATCAGCCACGGCGCTGAAGGAGATCGCGGCGCTGCTCGCAAGCCAGCCCGACCTGAGGCTCCTCGTCGTCGGCCACACCGACACCGCCGGCAGCTTCGACTATAACCGCGCGCTCTCCGAACGACGCGCCAAGGCAGTGGTGGCCGCCCTGGTGCGTGACTACGGTGTCGATAAGGCGCGCCTATTCCCCGTCGGTGTCGGCTTCGCCGCGCCGGTCGCATCCAACGCAACCGAGGACGGACGCGCCCTCAATCGGCGTGTCGAGCTGGTCCAATACTAGCGAGGCTTCGCCTAAGACCGACGAGCCGGGGTCCGTGCTGTTGGAACGCCGACCTCCGGTCGGCCAGGGCGCGCTAGCGCCCTTGAGGACGTGCATCGGGTCAGCGCAGCCGTGTCACCCCAAAGAATTGTCGATCTGGCAACGGGCCGACTGGAAGTCGGCGGTCCCATGGAACGCCGACCTCCGGTCGGCCAGGGCGCGCAAGCGCCCTTGCGGACGTGCAGCGGGTCAGCGCAGCCGTGTCACCCCAAAAAATTGTCGATTTGGCAACGGGCCGACTGGAAGTCGGCGGTCCCATGGAGCGCCGACCTCCGGTCGGCCAGGGCGCGCAAGCGCCCTTGCGGACGTGCAACGGATCAGCGGGGTCGCACGAACCCAAAAACCGTCAATCCGGCAGCGGGCTGACTGGAAGTCGGCGGTCCCATGGAGCGCCGCCACGTCGCCAAAGGAAGCGCTGGTCTACCCGTCGCCGATGACAATCTCAGTGCCGACGCCGCCGGCAATGCAACGCGCGCCGTAAGCACGGCCGAAGGCGGCGATGGCCTCGTCGCCGGTGCAGTGTGTCGGCACGACGGTGTGCACGCCGAGTGCTTGCAACGCGTGGATCGTTCGCTGAATGCCGTCGGAGTCGGCGTACATCAGGTGAAAGCCGCCGATGGCCCAATCGACGGCTTTTCCGATCCGGTGCTTTACGTGCGCGACGATCTGGTCCATGCCGGGGTGCGCACAGCCGCTGATCACCGCGACCGTGGTTGGGGATTCGATCAGCAACGCGTGCTCTGGTGGCTCGCTGGCCAGCATGCCGGTGGAGTACAGGCCAGGTGCAAGCTGTTGCAGCTCGGTTCCGATCGACGTGCAGGGTCCGGCACTGGGTCTCGAGATCGCGGATCAGGTGCTTGGAGAAGCCTTCATGGACGACCAGGTCGAGCCGCGGGTTCAGTTCCAGGATCGAATCAAAGCCGCCGATATGGTCCCAATGCGGATGCGACAGGAACAGCAGATCGATCGACGCGGGCGCGATGCCGAGCCTGCGCCATGTGCGCAAGCAGCACCCGGCCGTTGCTGCCGGTGTCGAACAGCAGGGTGCGGTCCGGGGTCTGGATCAGGGCGGCAAATCCCCAGAGCGGCTTGAACCCAGGCAGACCGGGATAGTTGTCGAACAGGATCGTCAGTTTGTAACGGGGCCGTCATGATGCTGCTCCGCTCGCCGCCCCTGCGTCGCTCCGGGTCGCGTCGTTGAGCACAGGCGCGCCCTTGACGAGCTATGTCACGGGCACCTCAAGGTTCTCGATCAGGACGCGCTCGAATACAGTCTCACCGGTGTTGTTCGTCAGATACAGCACGCCTTTGGCTCGCCGAGCGCCGAGATGGCGCCTTGACCGAGGGTCGATCCCTCGCTAGCCTCGGCATACTGAGCGTCGCTAGTTGCTACTGAGGCGCTTGGATTTGTTATCCACATCCGTTATTCGTCAGGAGCAGTAACGATGCAGTACACGCTCGTCGGTTTCAGGACCCCCGGCATTGCCGCAGGACTGGGCCTCTTCCTCTCGCTCGGGGGGCAACAGGCCCCGGCCGCGCCGTTCTACACCATCACCGATCTGGGGACAGATTTCTCCCCGGCGGCGATCAGCGACGCCGGGGTCATCGTCGGCGACGTCTTCGCTGCTGCCCCCAACACCATCAAGACCTGGTCGGCGTCGGACGGATTCGTTGATCTGCTGCCTCACGATTCCATCAGCGGATCAGACGGTTTCGCCTCGGCGGACATCAATACGTCGGGCGCCGTCCTCGCCACCGCCTACTACACCTCCGGTGGTGAGGGCGTAGTGCTCTACAAGCCGGGCAGCGGCTGGTCGGATACGGGCATCAGCGGCAACGGTGAGGCAATCAACGACGCGGGCGACTTCGTCGGCAGCTACACGGACGGCGCGCGCACCGCCTTCCTCTACAGCGGGGACGAGTTCACCGACCTAGGCACCTTGGGCACCCCGGGCTACAGCTTCAGCGAGGCGTTGGACCTTAATGACAACGGCCAAGTGGTCGGGCGATCGGAAATCGATACGATCGACGGAGACCGCGCGTTCATCTGGGATGCCGATCAGGGGATGGTCAGCCTCGGCGTGCTGGGGGAAGCGGAAGGTTTCCCACGCTACAGCGGCGCGACCGGCATCAACGCCGACGGCGAGGTCGTCGGCAAGTCCGAAAGCCAGGCCTTCATCTGGGACGCAAAAAACGGCATGGTCGATATCGGCCGTAGCAGCTCAGATACCAGCATTGAGGTCAGTGCGATCAATGATTCGGGCGTGGTCGTCGGTTATGCAGAGCCCGAATTCTTTGGCGAAGGTTTCATCGACGCGGCCGACACGGCCGTGGTCTATGACGCGGCCGACGGCTGGCAGGACCTGTTTTCCCTCGTTCTCGACCCCACCGGCTGGCTCGGTCTCAGCGGCGCTATCGACATCAATTCAGACGGCGCGATCGTCGGGTTAGGCCGGCGCGACTCGGGTGGCGCCGGGCTGAGCGCCTTTCTGCTGACGCCGGCCGAGCCCGGCAGCACCCCGGACAATCCGCTGCTGCCCAACCCCGAGCCGGACCCGGAGACCGGCGCCTGGGAGTTCGCCGACGTCACTGTGGACCCGGGGCAGTGGACGTTCTTCGACCCATTGGTCGCCATCGGCTACGACTACATGGTCGAGTCCGGCCCCAATATCGCCGGCGTGACACTGCCCGAGGTCGGCGACAATCTGTTCGAGCTCTTCCTCTGGAACGGCGTCGACTGGGTCCTTGAGACCGGCAGCCTCGCCGCAAACACCGAGTACGAGTTCGATGGCGGCGGCGTGGACCGTTTCCGCATCTTGGGGATCGAGGTCGATGCCCTGCTCGACCCGGCGGACCCCGAGGCCTTCGTGACCGGGCTCGATTTTGTCTCCGCGGGCACCGTCAACCTCACCCAGACGCCGATCACGACCTTCGTCGCCAGCGCGCCGGCAACGCCGCTGCTGGTCGCAACGGCAGTGCTCGCGCTTGGCTGGCGGCGGCGGTTGGGGTGATGCACGGGCCATGGTCGCGTCGCGAGCAGTATCGGCGACCAGCGAAGCTCGTGTGCGACCGTCATCCGCGCGTCCGTCGGCACCGAGGCAGCCAGCGCCGGAGCAGCGGCGAGGACGTCGACCGCCGCCTGATCCCTTCGCCAGAGCGGGGTCTAGTTGGCGCTAGGCACGTCGCCGCAGCTTCGACACGCGCGTATTTCTACAAAGGCGGGGTAACCAACTGCTTTTGCTAGGATGATCCAACAGCGAAGGTAAGGGATAAGCCCGGCGGCGGGCTCATGTGGTGGAGCCTGCTCGGTGCGCATTATCCGGGCATCGCATGTTCGCAAAATAGCGCTATCCTCAAAGTTGGCTACCGACGGCGCACTGATTTTCACCTGAAGAAAAACTGACGCGCTGAAAATGATTTGTTTATCAATGGCTTTTGTGTTTTGGAGGCTGCGTGGTTGACTGAGGTCACCCTGACGACGGCAGGCCCGTTCAACGTTGCCGGCTATCGCGTCGAGCCGTCGACCCTGCGCGTGTGCCACGACGGCAAGGACGCGCGGCTTGAGGCGAAGGCCATGCAGGTGCTCATTTATCTTTCGGAGCATGCTGGACGGGTGGTGAGTCGCGCTGAACTCGAGGAGCAACTCTGGCCTGGCCGATTTGTTACCGCGGATTCGGTCACCAGTGCGATCGCCAAGCTTCGGCGGGTATTCGGCGACGATGCCCACAAACCCAGGGTCATCGAGACCGTACCCAAGAGCGGATACCGTCTGATCGCCGACGTCGGTCCAATCCTGGGGGGCGACGAGGACGGAAGTGCCTTTCCCGGTTTCGCGGCAGCAGTGAGACCGTTGCGCCGCAGACCCGCCGCCGCCTGGCTGATCGCCGTTCTATTAGCGTTGGTGATCAGCTTCCTTGGATGGAAGCTGCTGAGCCAGGATGAAGTCGCGCCATCGCCGATTCGAGCGCTCGCCCATCTGCCGGCCGTGGCGGTGCTTCCTTTCGAAAACCTGGGGGCCGATCCGGAGCAGGACTATTTCGCCAATGGCATCACCGCTGACCTGATTACGGATCTTTCAAGACTTAAGGCTTTGTTGGTGATCGCGCCGGGCTCGGTCTTTGCCTACGAAGGGGGCATGGGGGGCGCGCGGCAGATATCCCAGGACATGAAGCTTGATTATGTCGTTGTGGGCAGTGTGCAGCGTTTGGGGGATCGTCTGCGCATCAATGTCCAACTGTTCGAGGCAAGCAGCGAACGCGCCTTATGGGGCGAGCGTTACGTGGCTGTGATGACCGATTTCTTCGATGTCCAGGACCGCATCGCATCGGCCGTCATTGCAGCGCTCAAGGTAAAGTTGTCTCCTTCTGAACAGGCGCTGTTGGCCGATCGACCGACCGCCAATGTCGTTGCCTATGATCAATACCTGCGTGGCGTACAGGATCATGGCAGCCGTACGGCCCTGCAGAACCTGAGCGCGAGAGATCATTTCAGGCGGGCGATCGAGTTGGACCCGACGTTCGCCAGCGCCTATGCGGGCCTGTCCATGACCTATTCGCGGGAGGCGATCGACGGCTGGACAGCGCAACCCCTGCGCGCGCTGGAATTGGCGGGGGAACTCGCTGATCAGGCCGCGGCAATGGCCCCTGCCTCGCCGCAGGTCTATTTCGCCACGGGGCAGGTCGATCTCTTCCGGGGCAGGCATGCGCGAGCCATTGCTGCGGCCGAACGGGCCATTGAGGTGAAGCCGAATTATGCCGATGCGTACGCCCTGAAGGCCTGGACACTGAACTATGCGGGCCGGCCCGATGACGCACTGTCGGCACTGGATCAGGCTGGCCGCCTGAGCCCGCGTCCGCCGGCCTCCTATGCCGAAATCCTCGGTGAGATCCAATTCACACAAGGAAAGTATCGGGAGTCCGCGTCGACCTTTGAGCGCGTGCTGGGGATCAACCCCGGCTATTCCCGGGCGCGGATGTGGAATGCGGCAGCGCTTGCCGCGGCTGGGCGAATCGACAGCGCCGAGTGGGAAGTGGACGAACTATTAGTGTTGAATCCCGAACTGACGCTGACGCGCTTGGCGTTCGCGTTTCCGTTCAGCGATCCCAGCGAGCTTGACAGGGTGCAGACGGCGCTGAGGAATGCGGGCCTGCCGGATTGATCGAGGAGTGCCAATTTGCGCCCCGCGACTTGGCCTCGGTTCCGACAGGCGGGCGAAGATCTCAGTGATCAATCCTGCGACCGACGAACCCTGAGTAACGCAGCCGTTCCTCGCCATCGACCATGAACGCGCGCAGTGTCTCACCACGTGTTCGGCCGAGTCCGAGGATGATCGCCTCGGTATCCGAGATCGGACGCAATGGGACCTGGGTTGTCTCCGCTGACAAGCTAGGCAGCCTGTAGCTCATGCACAGATGCCCGTCCTTGAGCTTTAGGCTGGGTTCCGTCAGCGGGAAACCGTCGTCTGGGTTCAGGAGTTCATAGCGGCCTACCCGTTTGAGCCAAGCCTCCGGTATGGGCGCGTCAGGAACCTTCTCGCCCATCACCACTTGCTGCTCTCCGCGCTTGGCGACGACCACCTCGCGACCGTCGATGGCCTGGGTCTGGAACCGCATCGCCGCCAGCGGTCGAAGCGCGCCGGGCAGCGACCCAACGGCCTCGGCGCCAAGGCCGAACCAGCCCTTGGGATAGGGGATCAGATCGAAGGTTTCTTCAACAATACAGGCGCACAACTTGGCGTCCTTGGGCCGAATCGAGATGAGGCCGAAGTCCGTGGCATAATTTCCCGCGATGTCAGTCACTTCGGGCTGCGGGCTCTCCTTGTCCAATCCCGCCAGGAACAGGTCTGTCGAAGGCGGCTCAGGGATCGCCTTGAGGGTTCGCGCCAGGATCTCTTCGGCAAGCCTGGAGGCAATGGACCGCGAACCGTCGGCATTGGCCAGCACTGCGATGCCGAGCCCGTGTTCCGGCAGTAGAACGAGCTCACTGCCGAACACCAGGGTGCTGCCCGCATGCCGTACGACCTTGCCGCCTCCCGCGATGGTCTTGTCTTCCAGGAACCAGCCGAGCCCGTTGACCGTATCCAGGTCCAACGGAACCGTAAGATTCTGCGGCTCGACCATCTCTTCCAGCGTTGCCTTCTGGATCAAATTTGGTCCGTCTGGAGATGCCTCGCCCAAGAGACGACTCATGAAACGCCCGAGATCGGCAGCGGATGTATACAGGCCGTAAGCGGGGACGTCTCGGATAGGAAGGAGTGTAAACGGCTCACCGTTGCGGTAACCACGCGCGGCAAAAGACTGCATGTCCGGTGGCGGCTTCCCCACGCCGCTGTGTGTCATGCCAAGGGGCCGAAACAGCTTTTGCTGCATATACTCCGCGTAGGGCAGGCCGGAGACATCCTGGATCATATGTCCGAGGAGCGTGTAGCCGATGTTTGAATACGAAAAGACGAGGTTGGGCGGAAAAGCGGTGTACTCCTCCCCCAGCCGCTCGGCGACGGTCGAGAAGGGCGCATCGGTCCACATGCCTTTGTTCAGATCTGTCGGCAGCCCGGCATGGTGGCTCAGCACGTCGCGGACGGTAATGGGCGCGGCCACTGTATCGAATCGACTACGGATGGAAAATTGAGGCAGGTAGGCATTGAGTGGTTGGTCGATATCGACCGCGCCGCTCTCTGCCAGTTGCATCACGGCAATGGCGGTGAAGGGCTTGGCGAGCGAGCCGGCCCGATAGATGGTGAGCGGCGTTGCCGGAATGCCCCGTTCCTGATCGGCCTGGCCAAACCCCTCTGCCCATAGCGTGCGGTCCCGGCGCACCAACACCAGGCTGATCCCCGGGATCTGGAATTTCCGTTGGGCGTCGACAATCAGCGGGGCGAGGTCGTCTCGAAGCGCCTTGATTTCATCGGAGACAACGGCTCTGGGCGAGGCATCCTGGGTCGAGTCACCTTCGAACGTGCCGGTGCTCGCCATGGTGGGCGCCCACAGGGAGATCAGCAGAAGAGCTTGTCGGCGCCTGTTGGTTGCTCTGTCGAACATCAGAAATCCCCCGCACATGCCGGCAAGTGGCGCAGCCGTCGCGGCTGCAGGCTAGCCGAGGGACGGAACGGTACCGATTCGAGAACCGGACCGGTATTACGATTGTATGGGGGTTACTAGGGCCTAGACAAGGAAACCGCCCCGCAGGGAAGGCGCTGAATTTCTCAGCGTTTCCCTCGGGGCCGGAGCGCTCTCTACCGATTGAGGCGAGCGGTTAAGGATGCGAAATCTGGCACCAACCGCAGCGGCTTGCGTAGCCGGCATAGCGGCCGACTGCCTTTTCTAGGGTGCGAGATCCGGGTCATCAGCGAAGCCCCGGTAGACATCGGGCAACTGATGATCACTCATCGGGGGATTGGTGATCCACGCGTCGGAGCTTGAAAACAGGTCCCCATTTCCGTCCGCCCAGCCTTGGTAGCGGTCGACACTTGCTCCAACGCCGCGCTGTGTAGCGCCTACGTAGTGATTGGGCTGGACGCGCAGGTCCGAATTGCCTTGCGAGAACTGCTGATAGATATCGGCGGCACCGGCTGCGGTGGCGAACGACGCGAGTGCAATGATTGCTGCAAATCGTTTCATTGGTCTGTTCCTCGTCATCTGTTGTTGCGAAACGACCTGCGGTATCGGCTTGGGATATCGGGGCAAGGCGTCTCGCAAGGGATCGGCTCGAGTTGCTTCCGTTGCGGCCGACTCCTGCATCCCTGTGGGCTGATTTGAACACTAGCAGCCGCCCCACAAAAACTTCTGACGAAAGTCCGACGGTTTTACGATGTTTTTCCAAATGCTCGAAACCAGCCGGTCAAACGGCCGGAATACGGCCTACCATGCTCGCTAATCGGCGAGTGGATGCCGAGTGCCGCAGGCTGCCGCGGACCCGCGCCTTGGAGCGCCGGCATCTTGCCGGCCCGCTGCCGACAGGCAGCCTGCTGACGCTTGAGCAACGCGCAACCGCGACGGCGCTGAGCCCGATTGTGGGAGCAGCTTGCAGCCGCGATTGCCCTACGCCCCCGTGGAGTCGCGCAGGGCGTTGTGGGAGCTCCGGTCCGCCTCGCTGTAGAATTCGGCCATGTACAGCGCTCTGCCAATGGTGAAGGACGCATCGGTGCGCACATCGATCGATCATCTCCTAAAGCGGTGCCTGTTGCTCGATCTGGAAACCGGCGCCGATGGTGGCGTGCACAAGATCGGCGCCATCCGCGCCGGACGGGAGTTCCGCCGGCAGGGCGCCTTCGACCTGAATCGGGCGCTGGCCGACCTGCAAGGCTTCGCCGGTGACGCCGAGTTCATCGTCGGTCACAACCTGCTCGGCCACGATCTGCCGACGCTGCGGGCGCTGGCACCCGCCTTAGGTCTGCTTGGCCGGCGCATCGTCGATACGCTCTATCTATCCCCGTTGGCCTTTCCGCAGAATCCCTATCACCGGCTGGTCAAGGACTACAAACTGGTACGCGACAGCGTGGCCGACCCGGTGGCCGACTGCCGTCTGGCGGCGCAGATCCTGCGCGAGCAGTTCGACGAGCTGGCCAGGCGCGTGATCGCTGGCGAGGCCGACCTGATTGGCGTGTTCCAGTTCTGCTTTCGCGGGGCCACGCTGCTCGACGACAACCCGACCGGCGGTGACGGCATGGCCGCGGTCTTCCGGCTGCTGTCGGGTGACCTGCCGAACGTCATGGGCGTCCGCGACACCTTGCTGACGCGCTGGCAAGGCCGCGCCTGCACCACCGCCGCGCCGCGGCTGATCCTGGACCACCTCCGGAACACGAACCTGCGCCCGGTCATCGCCTACGCCGCGGCCTGGCTGCAGGTGGCCGGAGGCGACTCGGTGCTGCCGCCCTGGGTGCGACATCGGTTTCCGGCGACGCGCGGGCTGTTGAAGGCCCTGCGTGAGACGCCCTGTGCTGATCCGGGCTGTAGCTGGTGCCGCGAGACGCACGACCCGGTGCGACAGCTCAAGCGCTGGTTCGGCTTCGACGCCTTCCGCCCGGAGCCGGCCGCCGCGGACGGCGGCAGCCTGCAACAGACAGTGGTCGCGGACGGCATCGCGGATCGGTCATTGCTCGCGATCCTGCCCACCGGCGGCGGCAAATCACTGTGCTTTCAGTTGCCGGGGCTGGTGCGGCATTTTCGGCGCGGCACCCTCACCGTTGTCATCTCGCCGTTGCAGGCGTTGATGAAGGACCAGGTGGACAACCTGGTCAAGAAGACCGGCACCACCAGCGCGGCGGCCATCTACGGCATGCTGACACCGCCCGAGCGCGGCGATGTGATGGAGCGCGTGCGCCTGGGCGATGTCGCCATCCTGTACATCTCCCCGGAGCAGTTGCGCAACCGCTCGGTCGGCAACGTATTGGCCAGCCGCGAGATCGGCTGCTGGGTGTTCGACGAGGCCCACTGTCTGTCCAAATGGGGTCATGACTTCCGTCCGGATTATCTCTACGCGGGGCGCTTCATCCGCACCCTGGCGGAGCGCCAGCAGACCGAGATCCCGCCGGTGGCCTGTTTCACCGCCACCGCCAAGCCCGATGTCATCGCCGAGATCCTGGCCTATTTCCGCGACGAGCTGGGTCTGCAACTGCACTCCTACGAGGGCGGTGTCGAGCGCGACAACCTCGCCTTCGAGGTGCAGACGGTCAGCAAGCACGAAAAGGATGAACGTATCCACGCCATCCTCGCCGAGCACCTGACGCAGACCACCCCCGATGCGCCCGCTGATCCGGACCAGTCGGCGGGCGCCGCCGTGGTCTACGCCGCGCGCCGCAAGCGCACCGAGGAACTGGCGGACAGCCTGATGCGCCACGGCTGGGCCGTGGCCGCCTTTCACGCCGGCATCGAAGCGCCGGAAAAGAAGCGCATCCAGGACGCCTTCGTCGCCGGCGAGCTGCAGGTCATCTGCGCGACCAATGCGTTTGGGATGGGCGTGGACAAGGAAGACGTGCGTGTCGTCATCCACGCGGACATCCCCGGCTCCTTGGAGAACTATATCCAGGAGGCCGGCCGAGCCGGGCGCGACCGCAAACCGGCCCTGTGTGTGCTGCTGTACGACGAACAGGACATCGAGGCCCAGTTCAGCCTGGAGGCCATGTCCGAGCTCAGCCGCCGCGACATCGCCGAGATCCTGCGCGGTCTGCGCCGGGCCAAGCGCGACCAGGAGGGCCGGGTGGTCGCGACCAGCGCGGAGTTGTTGCGCGACGAGCAACTGCGGCTCGGCTTCGACACCGAGGCCCGCGACGCCGATACCCGTGTGCGCATCGCCATCGCCTGGCTGGAGCGCGCCGGCCTGGTGCAGCGCGACGACAACCGCACCCGCGTCTTCCAGGGGCGACCGGCGGTGCCGAGCCTGGAGGCGGCCGAGCAAAAGATCCGCGGGCTGGGCTTGTCCGCGGCGCAGCAGGCGCGCTGGCTGGCGATCATGGACGTGATGCTCAATGCTGACCCGGACGAGGGCATCAGCGCGGACGACCTGGCGCGGCTGCCGGCCTTCGCGACTCGAAGCCTGGCGACGCACGGCGCCGGCCTGGGACCGCGGCGAGACCCCTGGCCAGCGGGTGCTGCGCACCTTGCACGACATGGCCGGCGCCGGGCTGCTGAACAGCGGCCCGCAGTTGACCGCCTTCGTCCGGCACAAGGTCAAGGACCACTCGGCGCTGATCCTGGAGCGCGTCGCACGGCTGGAGCGGGCCATGCTCGATGCGCTGCGCGAACAGGAGCCGGACCCCGAATCGGGAGCCTGGCTGCCCCTGTCGCTGCGGCGGCTGAATCAGCACCTGCTCGACCAAGGCCAGCAGAGCAATCCGGAGACCCTGCGCACGCTGCTGAAGGGGCTATCCCTGGACGGCCGCGGTCTGGCCGGCGCCCGCGGCAGTCTGGACCTGCGCCAGAGCGACCGCGACCACTACCGGGTCAAGCTGCATCGCGACTGGCCGACGCTGATCGCCACCGCCGAGCGCCGCCGCGCCGTCGCCGGGCTGATCCTGCGCACCCTGCTGGCCAAGCTGCCCGCGGACGCCGGCGCGTCATCGGATCTGCTGGTCAGTTTCGGCACCGACGAGCTGACCCGCGCCCTGCGCGATGACCTGACCCTATCGGCCGAGGTGCGCGACCCGCTGGCGGCCATGGAGCGCGGGCTGATGTTCCTGCACGAGCACGGCGCCATCATCCTGCACGGCGGCTTTGCGGTGTTCCGCTCGGCGATGACGGTGCAACTGTTGCCGGAGGCCAAGGGCCGACGCTACAGCAAGGCGCAGTACCAGCCCCTGGCCCAGCACTATGGCGAGCGGGTGTTTCAGATCCACGTCATGGATCAGTACGCCCGGCTGGGCGCGGAGAAGATCCGCCAGGCCCTCGGGCTGGTCACCGCCTACTTCACGCTGGGCAAGGCGGCGTTCGTCAAGCGCTTCTTCGCCGACCGCCGCGAGATGCTGACCCGCGCCACCACCGCCGAGTCCTTCCACGCCATCGTCGACGCCCTCGGCAACCCGGCTCAGACCGAGATCGTCGCCGCCCCGGAGGACGGCAACCGGCTGGTGCTGGCCGGCCCCGGCTCCGGCAAGACCCGCGTCATCGTGCATCGCTGCGCCTACCTGCTGCGGGTGTTGCGGGTACCGGCGCATCGCATCCTGGTGCTCTGCTTCAACCGCTCCGCGGCGCTGGAACTGCGCCGCCGGCTCGCGGACCTGGTCGGCGACGATGCCCGCGGCGTCACGGTGCAGACCTATCACGGCTTCGCGATGCGCCTGACCGGCCATTCCTATGCCGAGCGGCTCGCGAACGGCGCCGAGACCGGTCCCGACTTCGACGGCCTGATCGCCGAGGCCGTGGACCTGCTCGAGGGCCGCATCGAGCTGCCCGGCATCGAGCCCGACGCCGCCCGCGACCGGCTGCTGGCGGGCTATCGGCACATCCTGGTGGACGAGTATCAGGACATCGACGCCGACCAGTACCGGCTGGTCGCGGCCATCGCCGGGCGCACCGCCGACGACGACAGCCTGACCCTGCTCGCGGTCGGCGACGACGACCAGAACATCTACGCCTTTCGCGGCGCCAGCGTCGACTATATCCGCCGCTTCCAGGCAGGACTACGACGCCGAGTTGCACTATCTGGTCGAGAACTACCGCTCCAGCGCGCACATCATCGCCGCCGCCAACGCGCTGATCGCCCACAACGGCGAGCGCATGAAGCAGGACCACCCGATCCGCATCGACCGCCGCCGCAAGGCCCAGCCCGCCGGCGGGCGTTGGGCCGGACTCGACGGACATGCCAAGGGGCGCGTGCTGCTGCTGCGCGTCGCCGACCCCGCGCATGCCAGGCCGCCGCGCTGGTCGCCCGCATCCAGGAACTGCAGCGCCTGGGCGACGGCAGTTGGTCCGACTTCGCCGTGCTCGCGCGTCAGCGCGAACTGCTGGCGCCGATCCGCGCGCTCTGCGAGCACCGACAGATCCCGGTCAGCCTGGCCCGGCGAGCTGCCGGCACTGCACCGCATCCGCGAGATCGACGCCTTCCTCGCCGCGCTCAAACAGCGCGAGCGCGAGCCGCTGACCGCCGAGGCGTTGACCGCGCTGCTGCCGCAGCACGCAAGCCCCTGGCGCGACCTGCTGGCGAGCCTGATCGACGACTGGCGCGCCGAGGCCGGCACCGCCGCTGTTCCCGCCGCCGAGATCGCCGAATTCTGCTGGGAGACCCTGGCCGAGCAGCGCCGCGAGCGCAGTATCGGCAGCGGCGTGCTGCTCTCGACGCTGCACGGCGCCAAGGGCCTGGAGTTTCCGCATGTGCTGATCGCCGACGGCGGCTGGGGGCGCAACGCCGCCAGACGAAGACGAACGCCGTCTCTTCTATGTCGGCATGACCCGCGCCCGAGAGACGCTGACGCTGTTGGAACTGGCCGCCGGCAACCATCCCCACCTGCCGCTGCTCGACGGCGACTGGCTGCTGCGCGCGGAGCCGGCGGTCGAGCCCCCGCCGCCCGAGGTCCTCGCCCGCCGCTACACGCGCCTGACCCCAGCCGATCTCGATCTCGGCTACGCCGGTCGTCAGGCGCCGGACGCGCCGATCCATCGCCAACTCGCCGCGCTGAACAGCGGCGACGCGCTGACCCCGCGGCGCGACGGCGACCATCTGATGCTGTTGGATGCCGCCGGGGTTCGCAGTCGCGCGCCTGTCAAAGCGCGCCGCATCGCTCTGGTGTCCGCGCATCGAGATGATCGAGGCGATCCGCGTCGAAGCACTGCTGCGCCGCGATCGCGCCCAGGACACCGAAGCCTTCGCCGCGCGCAGCCGCTGCGAGCACTGGGAGGTGCCGCTGGTGGAGATTCGCTGGCGGGCGCGGTGATCCGGACTGGCGGACGGGGCGCCTCAAGACAGATTCGGCGGTTGCCCTTCCCGTAGCGCCATAGAGAAGCTCGCGGCGCTGATCCCCTGGGAGGCGCAGAGCGCGCCACAGAGTGACGCTTACGTGAGCCCGAACCCAAGCGATAATCAGTCGAGACGGTGCTCGGATTCTTGGGCGCTGGTGACTCCCGCGAGGAGATCCTGGAACGGTATCCATCCCTCGAGGGCGCCGACATCGATGCTTGTCTGCGTTTTGCCGCCGACACCCGTCTCTGCAGGTCCTAATCACGCATGTACGTTCGCAGCGGGAATTGCTGGTCTAAGTCGCCTAGGCTTGCCAAATTTTGCCATTGACGCTAACTTGCCAGCATGAGCACCATGAATATTTCCCTACCGGACTCGCTTAAGGCCTATGTTGATGAGCAGGTCGCTGGCCGCGGTTTCGGTACCAGCAGCGAGTACATGCGCGACCTGATTCGCCGGGATCAGGATCGGCGGCATTTGCGCGGACTCCTGCTGGACGGAGCCAACTCCGAGCCCGCCGGTGTCGCGGATGCTGCCTACTTCGAGGGCCTGCGCAAGCGCGTTCGCAAGGTAACCCCAAACTGCCAACCCGGCGGCGCGCCGACTAGAAGTCGGCGGTCCCAAGATAGGGTAGGGAAGGCTTGCGCCTCCCGTCCCTCCGAACCGTAAGTGCGGTTCCCCCTCCGGTTTTTGTCCCCGGTTCTCCCCTGCTCGCTTTTCGTCCGTGCCGTCGATGCCGGAGCCTGGCGACAGAAGAGCACGACTGCCTTGAAATGGGATCCTTCGAGCCCAGGTCGATTGCGTGAGCGCGGTTTGGCGCTAAGAACTGAAGATAAGGGGAAGCTGAAATGACTCTATGCCCAGTTGCCATCGCTGCCGGCTGCAAAAAGTGTCCGGCCGTTTCGTTCTGCCCATTGAAAAGCGTCATCGGAGATTTCGAGAAGCCGGGCGAAACAGAAGCGAAGCAGGACTCCGAAAAAGCGCAGACCGTGAAGTAGCGCTAGAAGTGACTGCGGATTGCTCCGCAGTCACTTTTTCCGCCAACGCGACAGTGACGTGGCTTGCGCAACGGACAATTGGCGATCCACCTGCATCCGAGGCGTTTAGCTGTGTTTTCAGGCCATCGAAAAATTGGCGCCGGCTCCACCCCCTGACCAGCACCTGAATTCCCGTGCGCGCCTTCGGAGGACGTACACTAGACGGCGCTCGATGTTGCTGAACTCTTATCCGTGCGCCGATACAGCCGGAGCAGCCGCCCAGGGCCCTGCGGCGAATCACGCGCCGACGCCGCCGAGATCTCGGCGACATGACGATCGATTGCCTCCCCGGCGACGTCGAACGGCGACGGCCCGGTGACCGCGCGCCGGGTCTCGGCCTTGCGTGCCTGCTCCAGGTCTAAGCAGACGGTCCGGACTGCGGACCTGCCCCAGGTGCGCCTGCGGTTCTCGCTACCCCTGGGGTCAGTTTTCGCATCGTTCGCCATGTGACAACGTGCTTGGGTGCGTGGCGCGTCGTGCAACAACTCGGGAACTGGCCCCGCTGACGGCCCCGACCCGGTTGATGGACCCCTGACCCCTGTGAGCAGGTGATCGAGGCATCAATTGAGGGCGGCAGTCGCATGCACGGGGTCTCCTGAGCAGTTTGTTCGGCCATCAGGGGCGATGACCTCCCTTGATTGTTAACGTTTGCTTTAGAAAACCTTCGCAACATATTTTTTGGAAAGTTGAGCTGGAAATACCTCAGCTTTCGGCGCCGTTTCTAGGCCGCGGAGCTTTCGACAGGCGCTCGGTCGGCCGCACGATTTCAGGAGCTATCCATGACCAGATCGATAGCGATACTCGTTATCCTTGGCACGCTGGCCTTCGCCTCGGCAACGCCCGCGGCCCCGGTCCTGCAGCACGCGCCCGCGACGGAGAACGCCGAGATCCGCGTCTCCGTCTCCGAGCTTGCCCCCGACCGGAGCTACTGGGCCACCATCGTGCCCATTGACGCCGCGCCCGGTGCATACGACGAATTCTTGCACGTGGCAGGGGCTGAGACCGCCGAGCTCGGCTTCGCGGGCCTACCCGCGGGCGTCTACGAGATCCGGCTGCACGCGCGCGGCGACGCCGACCCGCTGGTCGCGCGTCTGCGCCTCGATCTAACGACCGACGCCGAGTCGGCCGCGCCCGAATCCGACTGCAGCCGCGGTCGAAGCGACACGCGATTTCGCCGCCAGCTTCGGTCTCGTCGGCGACTGGGAAGGCGTCTTTCGGTGCCCGGATGGTGACGCCGAGATCAAGCTGCGCCTGTGGCCGGGGTATGAGGATCGGGATTATCTCGGCACGTTGACGCGCGCGGCTGACCACCGGCCCGGACGCAGGCGGCGAGGGCGAATGGCCCGTCGCTGCCCTGTATGACCGGCGCAACCACAGTGTTTCCATCACGCCCGATGTTCCGACGAAGGAGCCGCGCCCGCGCTACGGAATGGCCGTGGTTCGCGAGGCGATTCTCTCCGAGGACGGTCTACGCTTGGAGGGCGGTCGGCTGATGCGCCATGGCTGCACCAGCTTCGAGCTGGCTCGCGTCCCCATTGCTCCGCCTGAACGGGCAGCCGAGGAGTCTACTGCTCTGATCGCCCTCGGCTTCTCGGGCGAGTGGACCGGTGAATACGCCTGTGAGGATGGCGTGACGCGCAGCTTGTCGCTGGAGTTCGTACCAGACCCGGTCACCGGCCTGATGCGCGCGCGCTGGCGCTATGTGCCAGTCCAGAACATGGCCAAGCCCTGGAAGGCCGAGATCGACTACCTCGTTACGACCGCCCCCGGTGGTGCCGCGTACTTGCTGCCACTGCGCTGGGGCGACGACCGGCCCTACCGCCACATGGCCGCTCCTGTCAGCGCCCTGATCGCCCCGGATGGGCGCACGCTCAGCGCCGAGATCCGCGACTGCGGGCGGCTGCGAGCCGAGCGCGTCGGCGAGCCGCCCGCGCGAGCCCTCGCCGTCCGGCCGTTCGACGCCGAGGCGCGCGCAACGCTCGCCGCCCTCGACGGCGCCTGGGAGGGGATGGCGCATTGCGGGACGACAGAACAGCTGGTGCGGCTAGATCTGTCGGGCGCGGCCAGCGGTGCGCCCGAGGGGGAGCTGCTCCATGTCGCGGCCGTCGGCATCGACGTCGAGACCAGGCTGCGGCTGCGGCTGACACCGCGCCCCGGCCCGTTGCTGGAAGCCGCGATCGCCGAGAAGCTGAGCTTCAAGCGCAACGGACCGCTGCTCACGCCCGCCGCAATCGCCCCGGCTGGCGACGCCGCCGAGCTGCGGCTGGAAGACCCCACCTGTGCCCCCGTCCGCCTGACGCGGGTCGAGCCTGCGCCACCTCTGACTTTCATCGCGGAGGCGCTGCCCGGCGGGCAGGATAGCGTCCTAGCGACGGACTCCCAGGGGCGCCGGCTGCACTATCGTGCCGACCTCGCCTGTTCCGCGCTTGCCGGCTGGCTGGGGGCGATGACCGAGACAGAACGGCAGGTGTCCCGCGCGGGTCGCCAGGTGATCGACTGGGGTGGCTGGCCAGCGCAGTTCGCCGAGCCGGTCTTCAGTGACGCCTTCGGCGTCGCGTGGGGTCCGATGTCGGGCACGACGCCGGTTGGCCAGGTGCTGACCCAGGTCGCGCGGGACGGCTGTGGCGGGACGCTGCCGCTGGCGGATGCCTTGCGCGACGTGCTGGCTGCCGCATTCGACCCGGCCCGCGGCAGCTTCGGCCGCGACGGCCACCGGTTCCGCGCCGCCGTGCGCGAATCGACCGAGGCCGCGGCTGACCTGCCCTCGTTGCTTGCCGAGCTGTCGACGGCCGACGGCGTCGCCCTGTCGCGCATCGAGGCGGAGCTTCCAACGCACGTCGCGGGTCTGCGCGCCGCGGATCGGGCGCGGGTGGAGGACGCCATCTCCTCCCGCCGCGACGCGCTGATGCGTGCGGACGAAGACGCTCTGCTGGCCGACCTGATCGCTGGAGTGGCGCCCGCGACGCTGGAGAACCTGGGCCGGGCCGAGGAAATCCTCGCCGACCGGCCCGCGGCCGAGGTGGTCCAGGTCCGCACCGAACTCGCCCCCCATGTCGAGCGCTTAGCGGCCGAGGTGCTGGTCACTGGGCTCGACCCGGCCGAGGCCGAGGCGAGCTTCGCACCGTTGCGCGCCTATGAGGGCGTTGCACGACGGCTCGACGCGTTGCAGGCGGCCCAGCTTGCGGCGCTGCGCGAACAGGCGGCCCAGCTCGTTCAGCGCATCCGCAATGCGCCGCAAGTTGCGGCACTGCGCCCGCTACTGGACGAGGCCGAAGCGCTGGCCGGTGCCGCGGGCGGGGCCGAGTTGGCCGATCGCGCCCTTGCCGCGCTTGACGCGCGAGCAGCCGCGCTGGTGACCCAGGCCGCCGCCTCGCTACCAAGCCCCACCGTTGAAGACGCGCCAGTCTCGGGCGGGGCGCTGGGCGGGCTGAAGCGCAACGCGCTGATCACCGCGTTTCTGTCGGGCGATCCTAGCGTCCCGTACCGGGCCCCGCGCGACGAAACGCTGATCTATCTGCAGCGCATGGCGCTGGTGTTTCGAGAGGTCTGCCCCGCGGCCCTGCCCGCGAACCTGTCGACGCTGATCGCAGGCGAGTTCACCGACCTCTCGGCCCTAACTGGGGGGCGCGAGGCGATGGCGGCCGCAGGCCTGGAGGCCATCGGCAAGGGGCTGGAGATGCTGATCGATCCGGGCCAG
Source organism: uncultured Gammaproteobacteria bacterium (assembly GCA_963695445.1). Taxonomy (GTDB): domain Bacteria; phylum Pseudomonadota; class Gammaproteobacteria; order Chromatiales; family Chromatiaceae; genus Thiohalocapsa. Next base: position 66,720 of record CAVOGV010000053.1, read on the forward strand.
GCGATGGCGGAGGCGATGCGGACGGATAGTATCCATGCGGAGGCGGACGGCGACGCCCAGACGCTGCTGCACGCCCTGCCATGCACTGGGCCGGAGTTGCGGGAGATGTTCTCGAATATTCAGTCCTACGTCGCCAAGCCGTCGGCGGGCATCGACGCGTCGGCGCTGCGTATGAGCGACTTGTGCCTGCGGGCGCTGGACGATGGGCTTACGACGCGCGACAGGCGCGCCTACTGCACCTGCGCGGGCGCTGTGGTGGAGGGCAGCGGCGACGAGGCGCTGCATCGGTGGCTGCGCGCGGATCCGCCAACTCGGTGGCGGCTGCTGTACGTCGCGGCCCGTCCGGTTCATGCTCAAACGCGGGCCTGCGCGCGCTGAGGTAAATAAGGAATAGCGCCTGGGTTCAGGGAACGCCCAGGGTCAGTCCTCGCATCCTTCGCCATGTGACAACGTGCTTGGGCGCGTGGCGCGTCGTGCATCAACGCGAGAACCCCGCTGACTGACCCCGCTGATTCGCTCGGGCGCAGCCCCCAGGGGGAAAGGCCGGTGCCCGGGAGCGCCGACTTCTAGTCGGCCAGCCGCCGATAGGCGGCTTGGAGATGCCGCGAATTCCGACATGGCTCTTTGCTTTGCCGCAAGATTTTCAGCGGCGCTGCGCGCCGTGGCCGACTAGAAGTCGGCGGTCCAGGGATCACGCGCGGGCGCAGACCACGTTTTCCGTCCAATCCGAATCCGAAGCCGATTGGAATCTATCGTTGCAATCGCGCCGTCCGCCAGGTCGTGTTTTTGGTGCTCGATGACATCGTGGCTCTATTCAGCCTTCCGGCGAGCCGGAATTCCGACCAAGCGCAGGAAACCGGCTCGATCCGTTCGCGCTGAACCGCGCGGTGAGCGGAGACGAGGCAGGCCAAGTTGTCCTCCCGCTCAAGCCAGGAATCGCCCTCGAGAAGGTGTCGAAATTGTCACCTGCTGCGACGATATCCAAGGTTATGTTCGACGGCGAGGCGGCGTCCGCGTAAAAAATGGAGGCTCATCCAGGGCGACGGGGGCATCGATGGCTTCTCCTGGGTCAATCGTCGAACGCTGACCGACCGTTGGCGTCAGCGCGGCTATTTCGGCATTGGCGTCTTATCGCCCCAAGGCGCCGTGGCAACCGACTCGCCGAGGTCGGCGGCGATGAGCCGTTTGCGCACCCGAAGCAGGTTTTCGATCAGTTCCGGCTCGAACGCGCCATAGGCATCGGCATCGGGCACCCGCTTGACCACCACGCCGAGCAGTTCGGTAATCGCATTGCCGATGGAGTTCTGACTGATGGTGACCAGCAGCCGATTCTGTTCGTTGCGGTAGATGAGCTGTTTGAAGGCAGGCTCCCAGCGGATGGCGTTGGCGTAGGCCGGTTGCTGGATGCAGTGTTCGCGCACGGTCTTGGCCGCGCCCATGAAGGCGTTGTTCGACAACAGCACGCGTTGCACCGCGCTGGGGAAGTGCAGGTCCGGCAGCGGGTCGGCGTTACGGGTCGAGACCTGGCTGAAGAAGCTGCGGTAGAAGTCCAGGAAGCCCTGCAGGATGGCGTCGTACTCGTCCCAGAAGCGGGTGTCGGAGAGCGCATCGGCGCCGCCCACCACCTCCCAGCAGGGTAGCCCTTCCGGGTAGCCGGTCAGCAGCAGCCTGGACTCGTCACCGGGGACCGTGCGCAGCAGGCGCAGGTCCAGCGCCTGGTCGAAGAACTCGCGGTAGACGTCGCGCATGTACGCCTGAAACAGGCTGTTCTGGCCGCCGTCGGTGAGGTTGGGGTTGGCGCGGTCGGCGAGTGCGGCGTCGCGCAACGCCGGCATCGGGAACACCATGAAATGGTTGTGCAGCATGCGGATGCTAGGCACGCCGGGGGAGGTCAGCGGCCAGGTGGCGTCCAGGCTCGCCTCGCCGGCCAGCACCAGGGCCTGTTCCGGGTCCGGCCATTGCTCCAGCATGTAGCTGATGATGACCGCGTTCATGCGGTTCCACACGCGCTTGACCTGTTCTGGGACCTGCGTGCGGCGCACCGGCCGCCCGAGGGGGTTCAGGATGCGCTTGGATGTGTTGTAGATGATGGAGCAGTCGAAGGTGGTGGAGTGGCCCAGGGCCTTGCGGTAAAGCAGCAGGTCCTCCGGGTTGATCAACAGGCCGTTGTTGTTGACCAGATCGGATAGATTTTCGGTACTGTTGAAGAACTCGTTGGGCTTCATGCCCTCGGGGACGTCGAGCGGGATGGGGCGAAACGGGGTGACGATCTCGCGTGGGCCGATCTGCATGGCGGGCTCCGAATAAAGGCGTTTGATGCCGCAGTTTACTCGCGACTGCTCACAAAGAACCGACTGCAACACCTAACCAGCACTGGGAGCCGACCGATGTCGCCGACGCCGAACCCAACCTCGCCTCCCAACACCGACCTACAGGGGGTCATGCTCGATCTCGGCAGCCTCGACATCGGCGATCTCGACCTGAGCGCGTTGGACGGGGTTTGCAGCCGTTGGACCCGGCACGCGGCGACCAAGCCAGCCGAGACCGCGGCGCGCATCGCCGATGCCGACTTGATCGTCACCAACAAGGTCGTCATCGGCGCGGAGCAGATGGACGCCGCCCCGCGGCTGCGGCTGATCTGTATCGCCGCCACCGGCACCAACAATGTTGATCTGGATGCGGCGCGCGAGCGCGGTATCGCGGTGACCAACGTCACCGGTTACGGCACGCCGTCGGTGGTGCAGCACGTGTTCGCGATCCTGCTCGGCTGGGCGACGCGGTTGTGGGAACAGCATCAGGCGGTGCGGGCCGGCGACTGGTCGCGCGGCACGCACTTCTGTCTGCTGGGCGAGGACTTCGATCAGCCGATGCGCGAACTGGCAGGGCTTCGGCTCGGCATCGTCGGCCATGGCGAGCTGGGGCAGGCGGTCGCCCGTGCGGCGGAGGCCTTCGGCATGGAGGTCTTGCTGGCCGAGCGTCCAGGTGCATCGCCACGACCGGGGCGGCTGCCCTTGCACGCCTTGCTGCCGCGGGTGGACGTGCTGTCGCTGCACTGCCCGCTGACGGATGCCACCCGCAACCTGATCGGCGCCGCCGAGCTCGCGCTGATGCGCCCGGATGCGCTGCTGATCAATACCGCCCGCGGTGGCATCGTCGACGAGCAGGCGTTGGCCGATGCCCTGCGTGCGGGCAGCCTCGGCGCCGCCGCCGTGGATACCCTGACCAGCGAACCGCCGCCGCCGGATCATCCGTTGCTGGCGGCGGATATCCCGAACCTGATCGTCACGCCCCACGCCGCCTGGGCCAGCCGTGAGTCGAGGCAGCGACTGGTCGATGGTGTGGCCGAGAACATCCGCGCCTTTATCGCCGGCGGCTCGCGCAACCGGGTCGCGTTGAGGATGGCTCGCGACTTAACTGTTCGTGAAGCGGCTCATGTCATGATCTCTACTTCGGCAACCCTAGTTCGGCAGCCAGGCGGTATCCAAGACCTGCTCGGGCGTCCAGGGGCAGGTCTCAGAGAAATCGGAGAGCCCGGTCTCGCCCGCGGCTTGCGCGGTGGCGTCGTCCCACACGCCGGCCCACCACTCGGATTCTTCCAACTTCGGTCGCAGGCTCGGAGTCTCGTTCAGGCGTCGCGCGATCCCCCTTCGCTGGTTACGGATGGTGATCTCCCAGCTGGCCCCTCGGCGCCCTGGCTGCTTTTGCCACTTCAGGAGATGAGCCAGAAGGACGGCCATGCGGTTGGCCAACTCGCGCTGCTCGCTCTTGCCCACGTCCTCGATCTCCTCGGCCAGGTGCTGGATGTCTAGGAGCTCAAAGCATCCCTCTCGCAGGTGGCGCGCCTGCTCCTCCGCCCAGGCGACCACGTCTTCGTCGTAGCGTGCGGGGTTGGCCATGTTGGTCTCCGAGAGGCAAATTTTTGAGTCTCGCTTGCTGTGTCCGAAGCATAGCGGAACGCCAACGATTTCTCGTCGAAATCGTCACATCCCATCGCGCAGCGGCACGAACCGTCGCTCGAGTTGCTGCGCCAGTCCGGCCAGACGGGCGTCGATGGCGGCAGTCTGGCGCGCCTTGAGCGCACTGGCGAGCAGTGCGCGCTGCTCGCCGACGGCGGCCAGCAGGTCCGCGCGCATCTCGGCGCGAAAGCGGACCTCGTCGAGCTCGATCATGGCCTTGTCGACCGCGAACCAGGCGGCAGCGCCGGCACCGATGCCGCAGAGCACGGCCCAAGGCCCGCTAGGGGCGCAGAGGGCGGCGCCGCCGAGGGCGGAGGCGAGGGTTGAGCCGCCCTTTTTGGCGGCGACCTTGCCGGCCAGCGCGGCGGCGGTCTGGAAGCTCTTTTTCGCCGCCAGCTTGGTGGTGACGGCAGCGGCGGTCTTCTTGGCCAGCAGCTTGGCGGTCAGCGCTCCAGCGGCGGCGCCCGCCCCAACGCCGATCGCGGTGCCGGCACGGGCCGCGTCGCGGTGTAGGTCAGCGAGTTCGCCGATGCCGCCTAAACTGGCGATCTCGACCGTGCACGGGTTCTCGGTGGCGGCCTGTTCGATGCGGCTGCCCAGGCTGTCGGCCAGCAGCGCGATTCGGTCGTCGGTGTCTGACTCCAATTCGGCACCGAGGCGTTGCAGCGACTCGTCGAAGCCCGTGTCGGTGAATAGCCGGGTCTCCAGTTGCTCTGTCATTAGCGTGCCGAAGTCGCCGACCGCCAGCGCCGCGAGGCGTTGGTATTCGCCGATAACGGTGAAGTACCAGTCCAGATAGGCATCGATGCCCTGTTCAACACGTCCGAACAGCGCGTCCAGGTCGTCGTCGATGCGCCGATCCGCGGCGGCGATGGCGTCGCGCCGCACCTGTTGCAGGCGCTCGTTCAGCGTGCTCGACAGCGCCGCCAGCTCGGGGTCGGCGCGGCAGGGGTTGCTCCATGTGACGACCGCCCGCGCCTGCTGTTCGAGCGTCGATGGGTCGAAGCCCTGTAGCTTGTGGACGGCATAGAGGTAGGGCACTGCAAGCAGCAGAATGGTGTAGATGAAGGCGGTGGAGACGATGCCGGTCGAGCCGGCGTCGGTATCGGCGCGGGGGCGGGCATCGGCAGCTGCGGCGGTGGTGGTCAGGCGCTGCTCCACCAGCGTCAGCGTGCCGAGCAGCAGGCTCGTGAACAGCCAGGCGAACAGGCCGGCTCGGGCCAGGAACAGCGTCCAGGCGGCGAGCTTTAGGGCCGGGTCCGGCAGGCTCGGGATGATCAGCTGCGAGGCGTGCCAGGACAGGGCCTGCACCGCGGCCAGGGCGCCGATGAGCCAGCCCGCGGTGTCGCAGCGGGCCTGTGCCGCGGTCTGTGTGAAGGCGTCTTCGGCGACGCGGTGCCAGGGCATGCCGCGGCTGTCAGCGGCACCGCCAACGGCAAAGTCGATGGCGAGAAAGGCCGCTGCCAGCAACAGCAGATTCAACAGCAGCAGCGGCCAGCGGCGGGCGATGAGGCCGACCTTGTCGGTTTGCACCTCGGCGGCCAGGCGTCGCTGAACCGGCCCGACGGCCAAGGACAGCAGCAGCACATCCAGCGCCAGCACGGCCCAGTGTTCCGGCCGCAGCAGGGCCGCCATGGGCAGCAGCAGCGCCGTCAGCGCCAGCGCGAAGACCGCGGCGACGGACTGGATCAACAAGCCGCGGGAGAACCAGCGCCGGACGCGACTGTGTGAGTGCGTAACGCCGCCGAGCCAGAGCCGGCGCGCGAACAGGGCATTGCCGGCGTGATAGGCCCAAATGGGCCAGGCCACCGGGACCGCGGCCAGCGGCAGCGCCCAGCAGGGCAGTCGCGTGCAGGCCAGTGTCGCGACGAACAGCAGCGTGGCCGCGAGGGCCAGGCTCAGCAGGTCGCGCAGTGGTGCGTGACGGCGCATCGTTGGCCCCCTGCGTTGTGCGATGGACTCGATACCCCGCCCAGGTTCCCGGGCGACGGCGGGCCTACCAGGGGATTGGCTCTCCATCCCGGAAGAAGCCACCGCTCGGGCCGTCGTCCGGCAGCGTCGCGGCCCAGACGATGCCCTTGGCACCCTCCTCGACGCTGAGCGGTGCGTTTGCGCCGCCCATGTCGGTCTGCACCCAGCCGGGGCAGACCGAATTGACCTTGACCCCGGTGCCTTTGAGTTCGTCGGCGAAGATGCGGGTGACGGCGTTCAGTGCCACCTTCGAGAGCCGGTAGCCTGGGCAGCCGCCGTTCATGTCGCTGAGCTGACCCATGCCCGAGGAGACGTTGACCACGCGTCCGTTGCCCTGCATCAACGGGATCAGCAGTTGGCAGAGCTGAATCGCGGCCAGCGTGTTGGTCTCCATGGCGACGCGGATGGTTTCGAGATCCGCCTCGAAGATGCTCGACGCGGCGCTGGCGGGGCTTGGGTCCGGAAAGATGCCGGCGTTGTTGACCAACACGTCGATGCGTCCGAACTCGGTTTGCAGGTAATCCCGCAGGGCGTGGGCCGAGGCGGGCGCGGTGACGTCTAGGCGCTGGAAGCGGACGTCGTGTCCGTTCGCCGTCAGGCGCTCAGCGGCGGCGCTGCCCTCGGCCTCGCGCCGCGCGGTCAGCACCACGCGGTAGCCCTGCTGTGCAAGCTGGCGGGCCGTTTCGAGGCCGAGGCCGCGATAGGCGCCGGTGACGACTGCGATCTTGGTTTGGGTCATGGAAGGTGCTCCTGAAGGGTCAATGCCTTGGCCAATCGCCCGTGCTCGACTCGTCGGCCGGGTCGCCCCAGCTGTCGTGCTGATCGTCCAGCGGCTCGGAGATGCGATGGCTCTCGTCGAGCCAGTCGCCGAGGTCGATCAGACGGCAGCGCTCGCTGCAGAACGGCCTCCAGGTGGAGGCCGGCTCCCAGCGCACGGGCCGACCGCAGGTGGGGCAGTTGACAACTGTCTTGCTCATCGCCTCGCTAGAACACGCAGCAGGTCAGTCTGAAGTCGACGTCGTCGCGGACTTGCGCTGGGCGGTCGCCACCGTTCGCCTGCATGAAACGGATGCTGAAACGGTTCTTGTGGCCGCTGATCTCCGGGAACAAGGGCTGCTCTGGGTCGATGCCGACTCGCAGCAGCTGGGCCGGTGCTTGCACATCCAGTGCCTCCTGAAAGAAGCCGCTCTCCGCCACCAGTGGCCGAGCATTGGCGCTGGTGCGTGCGAGCGACAGCACCAGCCGGATGGCGTCACTGACCGGCAGCATCGGTGCTAGCCAATGGCGCAGGCGCGCGGCGCGCACCTCCGCGGGCTGCGTCAGCAGGTAATGGTAATAGGGCAAATCGAAGCTGCACGCACCGCCGGGGATGCTGTTGCGCTGGGCGATGGCCTTCAGGAATTCGTTCTCGCGGGCATCGGCGCCGATGGGGCCGTTGAGGTCATGAATGCCGCCTGCCGCCTGCTCGAGCTCGGACATCACGCCCCTGAGCGCCGATGGATCGACGCCGGGCTGGTTGCCGATGCGCGCGAGTGTCGACAGGTTTCGGTCGATCTCCTTGAGCAGCTCGGTCTTGATGTCCGCGCGTGCGGTGATGGAGAGAATGTCCAGCAGGCCCTCGACGGCCGCCCGGGTGGTCCATGGCTCCGGCTGTGGCGCGAAATACTCGACCTTCTCGAACAAGTGCTCAAGACGCAGGAAGGTGCGGATGCGCTCGTTCAGAGGGTGCTCGAAGATCATCAGACTCGACACGGGAAGACTTCCTCCGGGCGTTGCGATTGGCCCGATTGCGCGCGCTTGGCGCGGGGTTGGGCCACCGGGGCCGGGCGTTGCGGTGAGATAGGCATGATGGCCGGTCCGATGATCCGGCGTTGTTAGAGGCTGCTGAGTTGTTAGCGGTTGTTGCGGTGCATGTCTGCGTCTGACATGCCCGCCATCTGCCGATGATTCTCCGGTATTCCCGTGACGCGGTAAAGGGACCATGCCCGGATCCGTCGTCCGTTCTGCTCTTGTGCGGCTCACGAGCGCGCCGCGGGCAGGCGCGCAAGCCGCGTCGCCGGCTGATGCGTCCGCGATGGTAAACTCTCCACATTCGATGTGGGCGCCGACGCGCCCATGCGGTACCCCCTGTCTGGCTCGGACCGACCGACGGTCCGGCTTGCGGACGGGGGCAAGAGTCAAGCATCCGACACGAGGGTTTCATGGCCGGACACAGTAAATGGGCGAACATCAAGCACCGCAAGGCGGCCCAAGACAAGAAGCGCGGCAAGATGTGGACCAAATTGATCCGCGAAGTCACCATCGCCGCGCGCGAGGGTGGCGGTGATCCGGGCACCAACCCGCGGCTGCGGCTGGCGATGGACAAGGCCTTCGGCGCGAACATGCCGAAGGACACGGTCGATCGTGCCATCAAGCGGGGCGCCGGCTCCGAGGATGGCGATAACTACGAGGAGATCCGCTACGAAGGTTACGGCCCCGGCGGTGTCGCGGTGATGGTCGACTGCATGACCGACAACCGCAACCGCACCGCCTCCGAGGTGCGCCACGCCTTCACCAAGCACGGCGGCAATCTCGGCACCGATGGCTCGGTCTCGTACCTGTTCACCAAGCAGGGCATCATCAGCTTCCAGCCCGGTACGGATGAAGATGCGGTCATGGAGGCGGCGCTGGAGGCCGGTGCCGAGGATGTCGTCGTCAACGACGACGGCTCGCTGGACGTGGTCACGACGCCGGAGGAGTTCTCCGCCGTGCGCGACGCCCTCGGCGAGGCCGGCTTCGACACCAGCGTTTCGGACGTCTCCTACAATGCCGCCACGCAGGCCGAACTGGATCTCGACACGGCGCAGAAGCTGCAGAGGATGGTCGATGCACTCGAAGACCTCGACGACGTGCAAGAGGTCTACAACAACGCGGACATCTCCGACGAGATCCTGGAGCAGCTCGAATAACAATCGCAGAAATCGGCTGTCCTAGCGGGTTGTCGCGCCCGCGCGTGCGGACTTGCCACCTGCATTCACCTCGAGCCCCGAACCTTGCAAGCCAAGCGCCCACTTCGCCATCGCATCCTCGGTATCGACCCCGGCTCGCGCAACACCGGCTACGGCGTCATCGATACCGATGGCCAGCGCAGCGAGCGCGTCGCGAGCGGCTGCATCCGTGTCGGTCAGCACCCCTGGCCGCAGCGATTGGGTCTGATCTTCGATCAGATCGCGGCGCTCGTAGCGGAGCACGCGCCCCACGAGATGGCCGTCGAACAGCTGATCTTCGCGCGCGATCCCACCGCGGCGCTGAAGATCGGCCAGGCGCGCGGCGCGGTCTTATGCGCCGGGCTCAAGGGTGGCGTGACGGTGCACGAGTACAGCCCAAAATCCGTCAAGCTCGCCGTCGTCGGCAGCGGCGGCGCCGAAAAGAGTCAGGTACAGCATATGGTGCGCATTCTGCTTGCGCTGGAAGCACAACCGGGCGAGGACGAGGCCGATGCCCTCGCCATCGCCCTTTGCCATGCCCACTCCATGGGTATCCCGCAGCGCAAGCGGGCGGCCGCCTCGTGGCGGGATTTCCAACCATGATCGGTAGACTGCGGGGCGAGATCATCGCCAAGCACCCGCCCCAGGTGCTGATCGATGTCGGCGGCGTCGGCTACGAGGTCGAGGCGCCCATGTCGACCTTCTACGACCTGCCCCAGGTGGGCGAGCCGGTGACCCTGATCACGCACCTGGTCGTGCGCGAGGACGCGCACGTGCTGTACGGCTTCCTGCGCGAGCACGACCGCGTCCTATTTCGCAGCCTGCTCAAGGTCACCGGCGTCGGCGCCAAGATGGCGCTGGGCATCCTGTCCGGTATGGACGCGCAACGCTTTGCCCAATGCATCGAACAGGAAGACCTCACCGCCCTGAGCCGTCTGCCCGGCATCGGCAAGAAGACCGCGCAGCGTCTGGTCATGGAGATGAAGGACCGCGTCGGCTGACCTCGGTGGCGGCGCGGTCGCCGTCATTGGTGCGGCCGCACCGTCGGCCGTTGCTGCCGATGATCCCCTCACCGACGCCGTCAGCGCACTCATCGCGCTCGGCTATCGACCCGCCGACGCCAACCGCATGGCCCGAGCTGCCGACGACGGCGCCAAGACCTCCGAGGAGATCATCCGCGCCGCGCTGAAGGCGGCGGGGCCGACCTGAGCCGCTCGTGCAGCACCTGTCAGTCTTGGGTGCCTCCAAGAGGCCAACGAACCCCGATTCGTAGTCCAGGCGAAAGCCCGACGGGGACGCATCGAGTAGCGGCTCGGCACCGTCACCTTCGCCAACCGGGGCTGGCGCCTGAGCAAGGAGCTGCTCGGTGCGCTGGCCAACGAAGCCATCGCCGCCACGGTGCTAACGCTATTGGTGATGGTCGTAGCGCAGTTCGCCGACTTCGCCGCACTGCTGGTGCTGGCGCTGACCGCCGGATCATCATTGCTCAGTGTCGTCGCCGTCGGCGTGCGACTATCCCGATTCTGCTGGATCGAATGGGCATCGATCCCGCCATGGCCACCGGCGTCTTCATCACCACCGGCAACGATATCCTTTCCGTCGCACCTCGACCTCGCCGACGACGTACACAACCAGTTAGCGGCGATTGAACTGAAAGCTCTTCCCCAAACAATTTGGAGCCCTGCATGACATCGGGTGACGCAAGCAAAAGATGGTTTCCGGAGATGATCGACATACTGAAGGAGCAGTGGAGTCCGACGATGTCATGGGACGAAATGATCCTGTTGCGAGATCGTCTCAACGGAACATTGCAGGAAATCAGAACGACGCGACAGATAAAGACACCAATTTGACATTGCCAGGCTCAGAAATCCGCCGGGCTCTTCACTGGAACCATCCCCGGACGGTTCAGCACATGGGTATAGATCATGGTCGTCGACACGTCCGCGTGACCCAGAAGCTCCTGCACGGTGCGGATGTCGTAGCCGGCCTCAAGCAAGTGAGTTGCAAACGAATGACGCAAGACATGGCTGCTAATGCGCTTGGTAATCCCCGACTTCGCCGCCGCTTCGTGGATCTTGCGCCCCTAATGACGACTCGTTCTCGGTCCGAATCGAGTACTGCTTGGTCCGGAGCGTACGCGCCAGGGTCGTCAAAACCGGGAATACCTCGGCGGACGAGGCAAACTTCGGCGCCTTCAACCGCGCCTCCGGTGCCTGCTCCCGGGCGATGGTCGGGTGATCCGCCGGCAGCACCGTCCCGGCTTCCCGCCAGTAGTCCCAATCGACCACGCGGGCCGCTTTCACGTCGGCGAGGTCCACGAGCAGCAGCTGCAGCGCATCCACTAGCTGTTGGAACTGCCAGCCTTGCCACTTGCCCTGGCTCGACGTCTGGCGGAGATATCCGGTAATTTCGTCCGCGGAAAGGCCTTTCAGTGAGTTTGGCTGCACCGCACCCAAGAACTGCTCCACGTGTGTCACGTACAAGCGCTGTGCCTTTTCGGGTATCCGCTTGGCGATCAGCAGCTCCCGGTACTGGTCCCAGCGTGACGGTGTGCCATTCTCGCGCCGGGGCGAGCCAGACAAGGTATTGGTTCTTGACATGATTGCGCGCTCTTTGGTAGCGTTTTGCGGAATTCTACTACTTTTTGTAGGGTGCGCAAATTGAACCATTTTGCGTGCGTGCATGTTGAATGGTTCGTCTTGCATGCAAGATGACGCGCTCGTCGTGCAGGCCAAGCGAACTGTTCAAATTGCGTGCATACGAATACACTGTTGGGCTTAGGAGGAATATGTCACGCAGAGCTGACCTATCACTAGCATTTCTCTTCTTCGCTGTCCGCTTCCGTGGGCACGATTGTGCTCGACGACGTTTACGATGGCCGTATCAAGGGGATACCTCACGAGACGGACCACGTTTACTGCGTGTACACCGGGAATAGCGAAGAAATAGGGCCCAGACGAAAGAAGTACGCGGAAGGCCCCAGACAGTGGCCCGCCGCTACTCGACTTGATGGTTTTGAGTTCACTTAAGTCTGAAGTCAAACCTCAGACCCCGTGCAGCTGGCCAAGGCGTACTGCTTTCGGAGACCGACCATCACTGGCTCTTTGTCTTTTTCGCGCCGTGTCGCTGCGGTGATGAACCTTGTGCTTAGCTTTGATCACAGGCTGGGTGAACTGTGTCCAGAGAACGCTGGCGAAGCCTTTAGTGCCGACTGATTCCGAACCGACTGTTTCGCCCTCCGCGCTATACAACGAAAATACCAGCGACAAGTCGTCCAGCATCGTGTTCAACTTTACTCACCGTAGCGCCACCGTTGTCGGCCGATTCAACGGTAGGTTCGCATACCGCGCGGACGATGATGCGCGGGCATTGCCTCCGGATACATTCGATCAACTTGAGCAGGGTAATGCTCAGGTTTGGACGAATGAAACGCTAAGACACGAATATTTTCACTGGCTCGTTTTCCGACAGTCTTCGGTGGGGTGCTCACTTGTTGGACAGCGTTACTTCGCCCGCCAGGCGTTCGCTCGAAAAGCTGACTTGACTGCGGTTGAACGCTATTACCTGACACGCACATGCTATTTTTTTGCGGCCTACTCACCGCACGAGCATATAGTCGCCACGCTCGAACATCGGTCAAAAACTTTGAGAAATGTGGAAATCGAAAAAGTACGACTAAATGCCTGCCAGAAGTTGTTGGTTCGCGCTGCGGACTGTCGGGCCACGTCACTTCGGAACGAAGTCGGCGCAAGAAAGCGGCTTTTTGAGAGCCTGTTCAGCCATCTTGTTGGCTACCTGCTTACGCGGGAGTACGGGCTGCAATTCTACAAGTTCGGCGACGATGGAAAGCCCGTTTTGGATGAGTAATTGACGAGCACCGACTCGTGGAATCATCAGCGGGGCATTCTCCAGTTCTACCGTGCAGTATCGCGGCATACGGTCATTGGTCGCGAAGTTCCGCAGGACGATGAATACAGAACGCGGCACTAGCGCATTGGAACCCGCCAGCATTTGCGCGTGGGCATTGGTCAAACTTAGAACCGAGTTCGCTACACTACGGGAGCTACTATCACTAGAATTTCCTGCCAAAAAAGAAGGTGCGACCGAAATGGCCAAGCAACAATATCATCAGCGTTGCATGGATACTGCGTCGTTCATATGCAGGTACACACTCTCGCGTGCCGATTCAATAACGCGTAATTTGATAGCAGATATCTTATTCTATTGTGCGCATGCGCAACAGCCTCCGGATGACGAAGATGCCGAGCAGTTCCGCCGAACTCTTTTGCTAGAGTTGGAAAAACTCGACCATGATTTCCTGTATTTCTTCGTACTCACACGGCAATTAGTGGTGGAAAACGTGAACTTTACCCATTTGTTAGAACCGGAAGAAGTCGACCCCAGTCAGGAGCTTCTTCAAAAAATGAGTCACTTCCTAGTCATCTTCGTTTCCTCGGAGGCCGAGCGCCAGTTTATCCTGTCCGCACCTAACCGCTTTAAAGTAAACGAACACACAATTTGCTGGATATTAACTGAAAAGCATCTTGGACTGGCGGTCCCTGGAACTGCAATGGCCGAGGTATGGAGAATCATTCAGCAACATCCGGCCAACAATCTAGCGTACGCTTTTTACGCGCTGATTCAAAAGAAGCTCTGTACGATGATCGCAGCAAGCCTAACATCGGATACCTACATCTGCAGATGCGAACGGAAGCTGGTCGCAAGAGCCGTCTAAATGAAGTGCTCAAAGCGGCGTTCGATGAAGTGAAGCGCTCGCAGTCACCGCCACCGCGGTGGGCTCGGAAGAGTACTCGATGATCTGCAGGCGCAGCGCCATTGGCCAAATCCCACGATGGTTGCTCGGGTTCACCGTAACTGTCCTGACAGGGAAAAGAGGGAAAGAACTACGGTTGAGTGGGAAGACCCAGGCCCAATTATGGCGGGCGGCAAATGAATGAAATCGCCCAACTAGCCCGCCAGCCCGACGCCAAACTGCGGCGGACGCTTCGCGCGTCGCCGCAGTTTGGCGCGGGCTGCGGTTAACGTTGAGGTTTGCAAAAATTGGAAGGAGAAATCTAATGAAAACATCAGAAGAGTTTGACAACCCAAATGGCGGAGAGATACATATTGCTGAAGTTAAAAAAGGCGGGAATTCAGAGCTGGGGAGCAAA
>CAVOGV010000054.1:0-87518 GCA_963695445.1 uncultured Gammaproteobacteria bacterium
CTATTGCTTATGCTCGGATGCATACTCTTCAAGGATGAGTTTTTCCGGATTCGATGTCATAGACCCAGGGGGCCGAGTTCTTCCAACCGTTCCTCATCCGCTTACCGTCAAAGACGCTGCCGGGGTCCTTGACCTTGTCGCCTTCAAATCCGTCAGTGACGGTGTAGACGTTCTCGAAGCCGGCAGCCGCCAACAGTTCGACCGCCTTGGCGCGCTGCGGTCGCCGAGCGGCAAATGAGCAGCACGGTGTCGGTTTTTCCCGCTAACTCTTTCACCTGCTCGACAAAATCGGCGTTCATCTTCGGGCCGTTTTCGGTCTTGCCGTTCTTCCTCTGATAGGTGACAAAGGCGAAGGGGATGTTCCATGCCATCTCCGGGTGACCGACAAAGGCGTATTCTTCCGGGGTCCGCACGTCGATGATCGTCACTTTCTCAGGTGCGGCCTTCCACTGTTCGTAGGCCTGCGCGGCATTCATGTAGAGACCGAGGGTCGTCTGTTTGCGTTCGGGAACCTGCTGTTCTTCGGGCGCAGAGAGGATCGTTGTAGAAGCGAGTAGGAAGGTCGCTGCAACGACACTCGAAAGCCACCTTGGATTCATCGTCGACTCCTCTCATTGATCGGGGCGCAGTTCCGGGCCAAATTCGGGATTCAGTGCGTTGCGGCGGCGTCACTCGGCGCCTCAACGTCACTGTGGGTGTCATGTCGAAGTCGGTCGGCTGGACGGAGACCTCCACCAACGCGCATAGATCGACGGTAGCGTAGGACTCTAACACGGCGCTTGCCGCCGTACTGGACATATCAAGACACACGATGGGCATTTCCGGACAGAAACGCCTAGAATGTCGAAGGAGACAAAGCAGTGGACACGCCGTAGCCATGGCCCGACGCAGAGCAGAACCCACGCACCCGGAAACCGAGCTGCGTATCGGCGCCACCATGGCACTGCCGGCGGTTCTCCGGAGCCTGGGTGCGAATCCGGCTGAGGTACTGGCCGGGGCGGGGTTCGACCTGGGCCTGTTCGATGATCCCGACAATCGGATTTCCTACGCGGCGCGCAGCCGTCTGTTGGCGCACTGCGTCGACAGCACCGGCTGCCAGCATCTGGGGCTGCTGGTCGGCCAGCAGGCCGGTCTGCATTCCCTAGGTTTGATGGGCCTGCTGGTGAAATACTCGCCGGACGTGGGCACGGCCCTCAGGAGTCTCGTGCGCTTTCTGCATCTCCACGTCCGCGGCGCGGTGGCGCACCTGGAGATGGACGGTGATCTGGCGATTCTGAGGTACGAGATCTATCAATCCGGCACGGTGGCGACCGATCAGATCGGCGACGGTGCCGTTGCTGCCATGTTCAACATCCTGCGCACGCTGTGCGGCCGGGACTGGAAGCCGATCGAGGTCCGGTTCGCTCACCGCGAGCCGGAGGACGTCCGTGCTTTTCGCAGTTTTTTCGGATCTCCGTTGCTCTTCGACACCGCGCTGAACGCGGTGGTGTTCCCAGCCGACTGGTTGAATCACCCTTTGCCAGGGGCCGATCCCGAGCTACGCCGCTTGCTGCAGGCGCAGATCGATGCGCTCGAGGCCGAATACGGCGACGACTTGCCCGGGCAAGTGCGGCGCGTGTTGCGGACGGCATTGCTGATGGATCAGGCCAGGTCGGACCAGGTCGCGAAGCTCTTCTCGATACACAGCCGCACGCTCAGCCGTCGCTTGAATGCCTGCGGCACGAGCTTTCAGGAACTGCTCGACGAGGGGCGCTTCGAGATTGCCAGGCAGTTGCTCGAAGACAGCCGGATGGAGGTTCAGCAGATCGCCGAGACACTCGACTACGCCGACGCGAGTGCCTTCACGCGCGCATTCCGGCGCTGGAGCGGTAGCACGCCTGGCCAATGGCGAAAGAATCACAAGGCTGCGAGATTGCGCGGGAAGTAATGTACCGAAGCGCATGTGGGAAAATGCGATTCAGGAAACTTAGGAACGCTTAGTAACAAGTTCGGGGTACGCTTAAGGGCGTTTAGCGGTCGCTCGCGGCGAACGGGTGAGTGTCCGGTCTTTGAATTTGAGCAGGGCATGACCCGTTGAGCACCACCTCCTGCGCGAGAAGATGCACTTTCCGCCTCTCGCAATCCTGCCCGGAACTACCCAGTCCGGCCGAGCGCAAACAAGCAAGCGGTCAGCCTTGGCGGTGAGTCTTTCGATTCCACGCTGTTGTTAATGAAAAGGGATTAGTCTGGTTCGCAATCCAACCGCGTCGATGGACTCTCGCGCACCGTCGGCCTCGTTATGCGTCGGCGCGAATGGCGTAGACATCACCCGAGTTGGCCGCATGGGGCAGGCGCTCGAGCCAGGTGCCGATGGCGGCCGCGTCGAGCCAACGCCCATGCACCAACTTTCCGCTTTCGCCCAGCGCCGCATTGTAGCGATAGCCGCCGAGCCGCTCGCATTCAGCCAGCGCCTGTAAGGCGACGTGACGCTGTATGGTTGTGAATTCGAACGACAGGGTGGGGACCGGATGATGCAGGCCCAGCAGCACCTCGGCCTCCAGACCCTCAACGTCGATCTTCACGAATCGCGGAAGGCCGAAGCGCGCGATCAGCTCATCGAGCGTTGTACAAGGCACCTGGATCTGTGCTTCCCAACGCTGTTCCCGCCAACCCTCAGCGCCGCGCGCGGCGGCAATGAAGGCGTCCGAGGTGGTCGCGACGGTCGGGTTATCGAGGTTCAGGTGCAGGTTGACCGTGCCCTCGTCGGCACCGATCGCCGCCTCAATGATCTCCACGTCGGGGTCGCGTCCGAACAGCAGCCGCAAGGTCATGGCCAGGTGCGGTTGCGGCTCGACGGCCACCACGCCGACGCCGAGCCGGCGCAGGCTGGCGATGCGGTCACCGACATGACTGCCGATGTCGAACGCCAGATCACCGGCGCCGACGAACCGCGCGTGCAGCCGGTCCAAGCGCTGGCGCCGCTCGCGTCCGCCGCCGTAGTATTGACGTAGCGAGCGGCCGACCCCGAGCCAACGCCGCAGCGCGAGCGGCAGGCCTAGTCGGGCCGAGTCCAAGTTCGTCCTCCGGCATCGGGGTTGTTCACGCGGCCGGCTCCGGTGCCACCGAAGCCGACACCACCGTCGCGCCTTCGCACGCTGGCACGAGAGCCGAGAGCCGAGAGCCGAGAGCAGGGGAGAACGCCAGCCCTCGGTCCAGGACCATCCGCGCTAGCGTGATCGTCATGGGGACGCTCGGCTGCCCCCGGGAAACGGGGGGTCTTCATCGGCACGACCGGAGAAGACCTGCTCCAAGGTGCTCGCGTCTAGGCCCATTTCGAGAACAAGCGGTGCACGCCATGCTGCAACGTCCGCGTTCATGCGCGCTATCACCGATTGCCTGCAGCGTTTGATTGGTGATCCTGGTTATCGGAATCGACATCGCTCGCGAAATTGAGCACACATGGCACATGGCTTTGACTGCGCGGAGAAGAAAGATCGGTTGACAGAGATCCTACGGGCACTGGAGGCCTGGAGTGATCCGCGGCACGCCCAGCGCCCCCGGATGGGAGCGGGCGACGCTGGGAAGCATCGTCTCGTCATCATCGAGTAGCCGGCGGCAGCCGGAATCGCCCAGAGGCGGCGTGCCGAAGTGGCGCGGCTGCTGCGCTAAGGTCCCCGCTCGCGGTTCGCGCCCCAGCGCCCCGCGATGAATCATCATGAAGCAGTAGACCCGTCCCAGGGCGAAGTCGAGCGCACGGTTCGGGGCTGTGGGGCTCTTGACCGTCGGGTCCCCTTGCCGGGCTTTGGCGATCGCGGGCCCGCTCCGCTGGCGCTCGTTGACGGCTATTTCCGTGGTTCGTAGCTGTACTTCTGCCCACCGAGCGTCGCTGCATACATCAGCCCACCCTTGGCGACCGTGAATGTTGCCATTCCCTTGTAATACTGGCCCGCCGCCGTAGCATGTTCGCTTGTACCGCTCGCACCTGCCGACGATCCAGCGGTACTAGCCATGGCGCTAGCCCCAGCAGTTATGGCAACCGCACTGGCGTCTGCGCTGAATTCAAAATTGCCGCTTGTGAACTCATCGAACGCCGACTGGTTCCTGAAAAAGATGATCTGGCTGTAGGCTTGGCCGCCCAGCTGCCAACCTGCACTTAACTGAACCACGGAGGTATCACCAACATATCGTTCCTTTTGGTACACGCGACCTCTGCCATATGCGCCCCCCAACACGAAACCACCTTTTCCGATCGTCGGGAACACCGCGTAACCGTAGGCGCTCTTGAAGAAAGCGCCACAGGCTCCTGCATTCTTGAAGATGCTGATGGTCTCGCTATATTCATCCGCCTGGACGGACGAAGCAGGCAGCGCCAGCAGGAGAGCCGCGAACACGGATTTCAGAAGCTTCAGCATTGATTGCACTCCATGGATGAATATCGCCACCGTCTTGCAACAGGGAGGTTGGCATGAGAAAAAACCCCGGAAGTCTGCGACCAAACCATGCGTCGGAGTTCGGCAATCCCACATCACGCACTACCCCGAGACTCGCGGCATCAGTATGACTCGCATTTGGATTTCCGCCATGTCACGGAACTGGGAGGTGGATGGGTCTTTCCTTTCGCCTGCGCTGTAAAATGGTCCAACTCACGTAACCTACCAGACGTCCCCCGGCAAGATGCAGCGCCCGGACGTACGATTCGGCGGACTGCTCGCTAGGTCCAGACGCGATCAGCATACTCGGCGTCCGCTGTGAGTTGTGCTGCTGCCGCTCTTACTTCGCCTGTCAGCGACAGGTCTTGGCCAACAGCCGCCGGTCGGATCGTCATCGGCGGAGTCCGCTTCGCCACACCTGTCGACGCGGCAGTATACGCGGGTGGTGAAGCAGCGGATCGCGCTGATGCAAGCTGATCAGACTGAGTATGGCACGCACTCTTTGCTTCGCACCAAGGCGACGCTGATCTACCGGAAGACGAAGAATCTCCGCGCCGTGCAGATCCTCTTGGGACACCGCAAGATCGATCGTACAGTGCGCTATCTCGGCATCGACGTCGATGACGCCCTGGAGATGGCTGAGCATATCGAGCGCTGAGATCAGCGCGCCGGCGTCGTGCGGCTGGTCGGGCGCCGGGTTTTGAGGCTTCCCCGGACCAACCAGCGCCGCCATCGAACGGCGGATGGCGGCGCACGGCAATGCCGGAATTCACGCTCAGGACTGAGCTTCTTCCAACAGCTGCCGAGACGGAGGTGAAAGTTCTCATGGACCACGATCAGGCCTTGACTGCACTCGAGAAGCCCGTATCTCGATTCCGGCGAGAATCGCCATTTTTCGCACAACAGCCAACCGTGTCGGAAGCCGGGCGCGTGTCAGCCTCCGAGTGCCGTCAGCCCGTCAGGCATTCGCGCCCCCGACCTGAGGACAGCGTCGACCGCGTCTCAAAGGGAGGCGGTCGGGACTGTCCAAGTCACCCTGTGGTTCATCAGTCGTCTCCAGTGTATGTTGGTTGGACTTTGCATCGTCGTCGATTGCCTCAGGTCGGCATGCGTCTGGCGAACCGTTGATTGTATCCCGCCGAGTCATAGCACTTTGGTCTCTTCGACGACTGCCGATGATCACGGTCAGCCTTATGGCAGACAGAAAACAGTTTACAAACAGGGCGTCGGCCGGGTTAAAAAATCAGCCAGTTCGCCGTTCACGGCTGGGCCTACCCTTCTCTACCCGACTTCACCGTTCGACACCAAACGAGCAGTCAGGCCGCTTCCTGCAGTTCCAGATGGTTTTGCTTAAACGTCGTCCGATCTTGCGTGGAGTCCGGATCGAAACCCTTTTCCTCCATCTTGGCTCTGAACCACTTCGGTAACGGACCCCGCGTATAGATGTTCTCCGGATTCTCCGGGTCGACATAGCACGCGTAGCGCCCTGCCCCCTTACCTTGGACATCAGCCTTTTTACGGCGACGGCCCTTCTGCAACAACTCGGCAATGTCCTCAACCGCGTAGCCGCGGTCAATGATCAGATCACGAATCTCCTGTGCCAACTCTCCCTTGGCTTGTTCCTTACGCTGAGCCACCAATTTCTCAATGGCTGCCTGCGCTTCCGCTGTCTCTTCCAGCTTTGCGTGAAGTTCTTCAAGGCTGAGATTTTCGTATTCCACAGTGATATTTCTCCGGTTGTGCGTTGGTATTCCGGCTGAAGATCAGCAAGACAAGGTTGACTGAACTTGAGTTGATAATGATTCACATCAAACTTTCAAATGTCAAGAAGAGCGATACCAGTCGCCTACTCTCCTCATCAGGAACCAAGCGGCGACTTTGATAACAGGATCACGACCTCGTCGAACGGCGGAATGGCTGACGCAGAACATTGGGACGCTATCTGACATCTTGGGCACGTTGAAGAAAACGATCCTCATACTGCTCGCAATTTCTGCACGACACTCCGGGTTGCAGCCTCACCAACAGCCACAACTTCGCGATCACAGCATAACTGGGACAACCAGCAACACATGAAGCAGACGCGTTTTCTCGGCATTTCGGCAGCGTTGATCGCTGCCGCGGTTCTATTGTTCGGTTGCAGCAGTTCGGCAACGTTCGTTTCCGACTGGGGAGAAATTACCTTGGCGCCCGGTGATACGGGGACCTGCCGTTCAAACCCCTGTCGCGTCTTCTTCGAGATACCGGCTGGTACGGGAACCTATACCGTGACCGGAACTGGTTTCACGATCGGCGAGTACCCTGCAGGAAAAACCGTCAATCTCGGCAGTTTCTTCGAGAGCAGCGCGATCAAGGTGGAGGGTGCTGAGCTGCCACACGCCTACATCTACGTGCCGGGGACCGCTCCCACCGGCAACTAGCCCGACTTCCGCTATTCGAGCCGCCTGGCGATGTAACTCATTGACACGCTTAGGCGGCAGTAGCCAAGGTCGGCACTACAAGGTGGTTAGGCGATCTGGGCTTGCAGGTTGGAGGAAATCCTCGGCGGTGGTTGTTCGGGCAGCCGCAGACGCAACCGATCAAGCAGGAGTTGCAGCTCGGGCTCCGGTTCGGTGTAGCGACTCGGGACCAGGGTGCGTCCGTCGGTGGTTGGCAGGAGGACATCGACCATCTGCACGGCGGCGAACTTCTCCAAGGCAGATCTTGGGGTCAGACCTGAAGCAAGGGGTCGCAGGCGGGCCTTGAGGGTGACCTGCAGGCAGTAGGCGAGAAAGGCGACGAAAATATGCGCTTCAATCCGCCGCTCCAATTGGTGGAAGATCGGGCGGACACTCAGGTCGCCTTTGAGCTCTTTGAACGCCTGTTCCACTTCCGTGAGTTGGATGTAATAGGCCCAGAGCTGCACTGGATCGAGCGTGGTCAGGTTGGTACGCAGCAGGTAGCGACCCTCGCGACGACGCGTCAGGCGCAGCTTCTTGCGGTTGAGGCGGAAGCTGAAGGTTTCGGCTGTGACCGGTTGGTCTTTGTCCGGAATTTGGATCTTCACCAACCCATAGGCACGCCCGGCCTCTTTCTTCGCTGCGCCCAGCTTCAACAGGAGCTGGTCGCGACTGAGGGCCTGCTGTTGGAGCTCATGCAGGCGTTTGCACAGACGCTTGGGGCGACGCCTTCGCATCGCTTGTTCCTTGTCGCGACGCCCGGCGCTCAACGCCAAGACATAGGCCTCGTGGTCTTGTTGCAAGAGCTTGACCGTCACCTGCTCGCGCACCACCTGCCATGGCTGCGCGAGGAAGGCTTTCTCCAGTTTGGTCAGACGCCCTTTCGGTGTGCCGACCAGATAATGCACCGGGGGGTCGGCGTCGCGCATCAGCGCCAGCGTCTCTTCGGTGGGGATCCCGCGATCCATGACCCACACCCGTTCGGCCTTGCCGTACTGGCGCTCAATCTTGGTCAAGACGTCCGCGAGCGTCTGCTTGTCGAGCGTGTTCCCGGGCAGCACTTCGTAGGCCAGTGGGAAACCGTCCGGGGTGACGATCAGGGCGATGACGACTTGCACGCAATCGGAGCGTTTATCGCGGCTGTAGCCGAACTTCCGCGTTTGCCCGATTGCGGTGGCTCGCACTCGAAATAGGTACTGGTCAGATCATACAGAAGCACGTCGAAGCGGGCATCGAAGAGCGCATGCCAGCGTGTCTGCAGGTGGGAAAACAGCGCCTCCCGATGCACCACGAGCTTGTCGAGACAGCGGTAGAGGGTGTCGCGCTGGGCGATCGCGAAGTCTTCCCCCAACAGATCACCCATGGCGCTGCGCTCATACCAGCAGCGATGCAGCCGCCATTCGCTGCCCGGGTCGATGAGGCGATAGGCCACCAACGTCTTGAGCACGTTCAGCCAGCGTGTTCCCTTTCGGCTCGGGCGCAAGCGCACTGCCCAGAAGCCATCGAGTTCCAACAGATCCCACAGCTCACAAGCGAGCCAACACGCGCCCCATTGACGTGGACGGCGCAGTTGCAGTCCGCCCAAGTTGACCTGCACCACCGCGCAGGCCAACTCCGGGGCAGCGCGGTCCTGCGGGAACAGGGCCATGCGCGCCGACGCGCTGCGGTCCTCATCAAATACCTCAATCGAGCGGCACCAAGCCGCGCGCTGGGCGTCGTTGATCTCGCCCAAATACAGCACATGGCGTTGCACCACCCGCCCGTCGGCGACGCGACGGTTCTCCACCACGCTCCAATAGCGGTGCTCTTTGCCGTCTTTCTTGCGTATCTTCGAGCGCAGGAACATGCCCAAAGTATCGACAAAAAGACCAACCAGCTCAACCACCTAGGTCGGCACTACCGAGCCTTCTCCAGGGTGCAACGACGAACAATCAGCCACTTGCCGGCGTTTTGACGGGGGAAACCCTTGCAAAATGGCCCCAGGAGAGTGCGAATAGCGGAAGTCGGGCTAGGCGCTCTGTTGGCTGCGCGTGGTTCACAAGGCTGATGTCCAGATGAAAGGCGACCGACCGGAGGAATGTTCGCCGGAACTGTCGTCGGTCGCTTCAAGCCACAAGACTCTCTCAGACTGATCCGTGCAGTCAGTTACAGATTCATCCGCCGACGGCGCCGCTACCGTGTAAAACCCATCAGGGAAGTTGGTCGTGCTCACTTGCGCTGTCGCTGACGCGCTTTGGGTCGATATGCAGGTTGCCGGGGTCGCTCTCGGTCGGTGCGTAGCCATTGCGGTCGTCGAGCTGTCGTCCTAAGGTGGGAGGGATCTCGCTGCGCTGCCCTCCTCTGATGCTGTATCGTTGACGTGTCTGAGACCCCGCTGTTCTACAAGGATATTCGCATGCCCCGAGCAGAATTGATCGGCCGCCTCGCAGCGCAGCAGCGCCATCTCACTGCTTAGGATGTCGAATTGGCGGTGAAGATGATCTTCGATCGGCTGTCTGACGCCCTTAACCGTGGCGAGCGCATCGAGATCCGCGGCTTTGGTGCCTTCTCTCTGCGTACCCGCGAGTCGAGGGTCGGACGCAACCCCAGGACGGGCGAGCCGGTTGCCGTGCTCGCCAAGCGCATCCTGTACTTTCGCCCCGGCAAGGAGTTGCGCGAGCGGGTGGATTTTGCGCAATGACGGATCTAGATTTCCTTGCTTACGCTCCGAAACGGTTGTGAGAAAGAGCACCATGCCAGTCTTCTGCAGTGCTTTGGTATGCCGAAGCTGGCCGCCGCCAAACTGTCGGCGAGGGCAGCTTACGTCCCGGTATAAGGCCCGTAATGGCGGCTGCGGTTCGATGTTTCCCAGCGCGGTGAGTCAAAGTCTCCTGTTGTCTGGCAGTCGCTGCTGGCCGCGTTAGAAGACTCTGTTTAGACGTCATCGCTGGGGTGCGCGAGTTCCGCGAGCTGATAATCGAGATCGGCGAGAACCTCCACGTTCGGGTGCCGCGAATCCCAGAATCACATCCTAGCTGCTGGCGTTCAACAACTGGAGTGCGGCGGGAGTTTGACAACGCAGACAGATTCGTCCGCGGTCACGGACGTTCCTCATCATGGCGCAAAGCCTGGCGGTGATGGACTGGATGGACTGGATGATCTTAAACCGGCTGCTCCAGACCGTATTCCTGCCCGAATAATCACGCTAGTGAGCCCTAGCACAGGGTCTACTTGGCGCGAGAGAGCAGGTCCAGCTGGATAGCTCGACCTTGACGTGTCTCCCTCTTCGTACTATCCGTAAGGATGCTCTTTGCTTGCAGGCGAGTCCTGCCTAAAAGGCAAATGTCGCCCCCATCGAGCGGATGCTCAGCGATGTCGGTCAGCCGCCGCGGCCCCAGCGCGCTCCCTTGCGTGCGGATGACGTACCTCGGAAGATCGACCGGAGCACAGCAAGGCGGCGCCACATAGACTCGCGTACTGTTTCGCCAAACGGAGGAGGAAACCATGCCGAAGTGCGAGTATGCCCGAGACTCCGAGAAGTACCCGCGGCCAAACTATCCAGGCGAAGTCTACGTTGAGTTCGACGACATCCCCCCGGTCCGCTTGCAGACCGTCACGGCGAAGAAGGATCCGAGTTGGCTTGAGCGCTTGTTGCTTGCCACCAAGCCCAGGGTCTTTTCGCTAGGCGGGGATTGGTGCATCAAGTTGGACAACGTCGCCTATGATCCACGCCTCAACGGCTCGATCGTCATTCCCGAAAAGGACGAAACTGGCGAAACAATCATTTTCGACGGCGCCTCTATCCCCCTGCCCTGGCTGGTAAGCTTGCTGACCCTCGGAATTTTGCGGCCCCTCGGCTTGATGCTCACGGCGTCATTGGTGCACGATTACGCCTTTAAGTTCGGCCACCTGATCAAGGACGACGGCACCGTCGTGGAGGTCGAGCGAGACATCACGGACCGACTGTTTCGTGACATCATCATCAGCACCAATGGCCTGTCCGTCGTCGGCTATCTCGCCTGGATCGCCGTTCGCCTCGGATGGCCATTCGTCAAGTACAACGGCAAGAGGATGGGCGGCAAGCCCCCCGTGATTCAGTACCTCACCCTGCTGATCGTCATCGCACTGTTCATCACCATCGATTTCGGTATCGATATCGAGGAGTTCGTAACAGGCCTGGTTGGCCTGTATGCCGCGGTCTTCGCTGTCACCTCGTTCTTTGATAGGAGCCAACTCGTCGCCAGAACCAAGGACAACCCCAGCCGATAGCCGAACCTAAGGTCATCGTATGGCAAGGATCAGCGTTATCGACCAACCGGCTAGTCACCTGAGGGACAGTTGTGGGCACCGATCTCGTGCTAGCTGCTGAGATAGCGAGCGTTGCCCTGCACCCAAGCGAGATGGAGCTGTATGCCAGCGCGCGCGCCAACCGAGATCAAGGCGTTTTTTAGAGGATCGCCGCCCATAAGCCTGTCAAACGCCGCGTAGTCCTGATACCACTCGCTCGACTGAATGAATGAATGGATCAGCATGACGGCGTGCGTGGCGTTGAATCGTTGCGCCTCAATGATCGCGGATACCGTTCGATGCAACAGCTGGTAGCGGATTGACTCCGGCACGCAATCCACGAGTCCCGTCTTCGTGACCTCGCGCAAGTCCTCGAATCGCCAACCGGCCTGCCCCGCGACCACACGCTCGGCGTGGCCTGCGCAAAGTAGCCGCAGAACGCGCGGGAACGTATCTCCGACCTTCTCGACGTAGTGCAACCAGTAAAGCCTGGCATCGGTCAGCGCGGCGAAATAGGTGCGAATCTCGAGGATCTCCGCGGTCTCTTGTCGATCACGGTCCCAGCCCGCGAAGCAGAAGGCGACCTTGCCCTCCCAGTGCAGCGCCATTTCCGGACTGTCCGAGAGCAGTTCGAGCTTCTCGACCATTGGCCGGATGTCGCAGCGGTCGGCCGACTCAAGGGTGATCTCCAGGGCCAGCAGTTTGTCTTTGGCCGGCGACAGACGCGCAAGTGGGTAGAGAGGGTTGCGGCCAGCGTTCGGTGAATGGTCGTTCATTGTATGCACTTCCGGAGGCGTATGCGTGCGCGGGATCGGGCGGTGCCAGGTGTCGGCGGAGACGGTGCATGACTTCTTGCTGACGCTTCGCGCGAGCGGCCGTTGTGCTTGCGGCATTTCTGAACACCGCCAAATTCCGAGCACATCGTCGCATCCGTCGCCCGCGCCTCGGCCGTGAAGATCGCGGTCGTGTCGCTCTTCAATACCGCGCCGTCACCGGCTCAGTGCCTCCGCGATGTCGGCTCGGACACGAGCCGTAGGTTTTCGAGATCGTTCTCCGCAAACTCCTGCTCGTAGCCATCGACGATCTCAAAGTGCCGCACGAACCGTTGCTGCTCACTCAAGACCGTCCCCGTTGCTGCCGCATCGGCGGCAAGGTCGCGCGCAGCAAGCCTGTCCGCCAACTGCGACCAGAACATCCGCTCGTCGTACTCGCCGAGAAACCGCGCATACGCCGCACGCGCCTCGTACTCCGCGCTCTCGTAGTACTCGTCGTTCTGGGCGTCATAGCGAATGTCCCCCTCCATGCCCATCTCCTTGTAGTGTGAGAGCACCTTCTTCCGCAGCGCGTTGTACGGCTCCGTCTCCGCTTGTGGCCCCTCCTCGTGCGAACGGATGATCCAGTCCCCGACGAGCAGCATCTCGACCAGCGTCTGATACTCCTTCTTGGTGAAATTGATCTTCATGCACGCTGACCTCGGCCCGCTCTGAGAAAAGCTCAATCGTACTCCTTCACCGCCGTTGTCACTGCCACGGCGGCACCGGGCGCCGCGTCGCGCCACAACCCACCTCCCCGTGATACGGTGTTATCGAAATCCAGGAACCCCTCATAAACGACACCAGCACATCCGCTGCACACGGCCTGCTTGAGACCGGTATGGCATTGCGTTCAACGGCCCCGCAGGTACGCAAGTCTGAAATCGACCGAGGGCGGCACCTGAACGAACGTCTCCCGACTGGCGGTTCTCGATCCGGACCTGTCGCCCCAGAACAGCGTTCCCAGCGTCAGCAATCGGCCATTATGTTGAGCGCTACATAATGGCCGGTTGCGGATCCAACTGTGGCACGATCGACGTTCTTCACGGCGCGCTCCCGGCAGTCGCCGGAATAGAGAAATGCGGACAAAGTGGCGCCCATCCGTACGGAAACCTTGGCGAGGCAAACCAAGCGGCAACAAATAGGGCTTCGTGGTTGTTCCGTCGAATTCGGATTACCTCAAGAGTGGCTAAGGCGCAACGGCAGGCAGCAGCGCGGCACCGAGCAGCAGTAGGGTTTCGGTCAGTTCCAGCAGCGCGCCGGCGCCGTCGCCGGTATAGCCGCCGAGACGCTGCAGCAGGCTGCGCCGCCAGGTCCAGTAGACCGCCAACGCCAATAGCGGCAACGCCAGGCCGAGCGGACCAAACGCGAGCACGGCCAGCAGCGCCGCGACACCCCAGCTGAGCAGGACCACCAGCCAGGCGGTGGGTCGGTGCAGATGTGAACGCATCGCGGCGCCCATGCCGTCCGCTCGCGCGTAGGGCGTGGTCAGCGCCAACAGCAGCAATTGCGCCCGGGCCAACGCGGGCAGCCACGCCAGCACCAGGGCGGCTCCGATGCCGGCGCCCTCCATTAGCGCCGCGCTGCCGGCGAACTTGCCGAGCAGCGCCAGCACCAGCGCGACCACACCCATGGCGCCGGTACGTGGGTCCTTCAGGATCTCGAGGGTGCGCGCGCGGCTGCCGAGGCCACCCACCCAGGCATCGGCGCAGTCGGCGAGGCCGTCGAGGTGCAGCGCACCGGTGGACCAGACCCAGAAGATCAGCAGCACCGCGGCGGCGGCCAGGGTCGGCGCGTCCTGCAGCAACAGCGCGAGACCGGCCAAGGCCGCGCCGAGCAGCAGCCCGATCAGCGGGTAGAACAGTGCCGCGCGACCCATCTCCGGCCCGAGTTCGCGCCGCACTGGGCATGCCCGGGTCCGGCAGCGGCCAACGGGTCAGGAAGCGCCCGGCGAACAGCAGGGCGCGCCAGACGGCACCGGCATTGATCAAAAGAGTTGCCTCGACTGGCCCATCAGGCAGGGGCCGTGCCGCGTAGCCGGTTGACCCCGGTCACCGCGGCGAGCACCAGGGCACCGGCGACGACCCCGACCAGGCCATTGGCCAGCAGCGGCAGCAGCGTGCCGGCCGCCGGCAGCGCGTGTGCTAACTCGGCCAGGTGTTGGATACCATGGTGCAGTGCTGGAATGCCGTGCACCAAAATCCCGCCGCCGACCAGGAACATCGCGATCATTCCCAGCACCGACAGGCTCTTCATCAGGTGCGGGGCGGTCCACAGTAAACCGCGGCCGACCGCACGCAGCAGCCGCGGCCAAGCACCCTGCCCCTGTCGTTGGCTCAGATAGAGCCCGGCGTCGTCCAGCTTGACGATGCCACCGACCAGGCCATAGACGCCGATGGTCATCACCAGCGCGATGCCGGATAACACGGCGACCTGCGTGCCAAACGCCGCATCGGCGACGATCCCGAGTGTGATGACGACGATCTCCGCGGACAGGATGAAATCGGTCCGAATCGCGCCCTTGATCTTCTTCTGCTCAAGCGCTTTGAGGTCGGTTTCCGGCTCCGCCAGCGCCTTTGCCAATTCCGCCCGATGCGCGTCGTCCTCCGGGTGCAGCCACTTTTGCAACAGTTTTTCGATGCCTTCGAAGCACAGGAACAGGCCGCCCAGCATCAGCAGGGGCGTGATGGCCCAGGGCGCGATGAAACTGATCAGCAGCGCGGCCGGCACCAAGATCAGCTTGTTCAGCAGCGACCCCTTGAACACCGCCCACACCACGGGCAGCTCCCGCGCCGCGCGCACGCCGGCGACCTGCTCGGCATTCACCGCCAGGTCGTCGCCCAGCACGGCCGCGGTCTTGCGTGCGGCAACCTTGGTCAGAATAGCGACGTCGTCGAGTACCGAGGCAATATCGTCGAGCAGGACGAGCAGGCTGGTGGCCATGGGATTCCTTTTCTGATTGGCAGGGGTTTGAGGATGGGCGGCGGGGCCAAGGGCCAAGGGCCAAGGGCCAAGGGCCAAGGGCCCAGGAAAATTCTACAACGCCTCGTAGGAAGAGAATCCGAATTTTGCGCTGATCGTTTACGAAACCGTCGAAAATAGCGGCGCTAGGCCCTCTGCCCTCTCCGCCATAACCCACTCGACCAGCAACAAGACGGCGTGCTTTCGTTGCGCCAGGCGCTCAAATGAATCCAGCAATTGGACCCACAGCTCGAACCGGTGCACGGTGATCTCGCGGCACGCAGAAATAGCGTAGCGGCACACCGCAGGGGCCGGCGCTAAGTGCTTTGCAGATGCGCTCGCCTCACAAGGAGCCGTGTCGGATGAGGCTCGGGCCGACCACCGCCGGTGGGTACGCGCAGGCGCGTGCGGCAGGCGGGCGGGACTTCCAGCAGCAGCAGCGCGTCGGCGGCAAGGCCAAGCACCTCACCGATGATGACGCGAATCACCCCGCCATGGGTGACGATGAGCGGATTGGCGTCGTCGCCGGCCAACAGCTGCTGCCAGCCATGGCGGACGCGTTCGCAAAAGTCGGCGAAGGGTTCGGCGTCGGGCGGGTCGTAGCCGAGAGGATCGGCCCAGAAGCGGGACAGGTCTTCGATGGGGATCTGATCCGCGCGCAGGCCTTCCCAGGCGCCGAAGCCGCGTTCGCGAAAGTCCGGCATCGGCGCCGATGGCAGCTGACGCAGCGCCGCCAGTTCTTGGGCGAAGGCGGCGCAGCGCAGCGCCGGGGAGTGCAGGATGCGATCCCAGCTGGCCTGGCCCGCGGCCGCATCGGCGGCGATGGCGGCGCGCATCTGCCCCCAGCCCTGCTCCGCCAGCGGGTCGTCGTGGCTGCCGCGAAAGCGTCCGCCGCCTTGGACTTCGCCATGGCGCAGCAGATCAATGAGTCGGTCAGCCATCGGCGACGCCGGCCTCGGCGAAGGTCGCCATGTCGGCATGCAGGGCGCAGGCCAGGCGCAGCAGCGGCACGGCGACGGCGGCGCCGCTGCCTTCGCCGAGACGCATGCCGAGGTCCAGCAGGGGGCGTTGATCCAAGGCGTCGACCACGGCGACGATGGCCCGGCTCCGCGGAGACATGCGCCAGCAACATCCAGTCGCCGGCGCCGGCGCAGAGGCGGGTCGCGGCCAGCGCGGCGACGGAGCTGATGAAGCCATCGACGAGTATGGGCAGGCGCCGTTGCGCGCAGGCGCAGTAGGCACCGGTGAGCGCGGCGATCTCGAAGCCGCCGAGGCGCATCAGCGCCGCAAAGGGGTCAGCGAGGTAGGGTCGGTGCAGCGCCAGCGCCTGCTCGATAACGAGCTGCTTGCGGGCGACGCCAGCGGCATCGAGCCCGGTACCGGGGCCGACCAGCGCCGCGGCGGGCAGCTCCAGCAATGCGCAGGCCAGCGCCGCGGCGGCGGTGGTGTTGCCGATGCCCATCTCGCCGCCGATGAATAGGTCGGCGCCGGCGTCCAGCGCTCGCCCAATCGCCGCACCACCCTCATCCAACGCGCGCCGCAGCTGCGGCTCGGTCATCGCTGGTCCTCGGGCAAGATTGGCGCTGCCCGGCGCAATCACGGCGCTGCGGATGTCCGGGTGCGCGGGCACCGGCGCAACGGTGCCGAGATCGACCAGTTCGATGCCGGCACCAAGCTGCCGGGCAAGCACGCTGATGGCGGCGCCACCAGCGGCCATGTTGGCTACCATCTGCGCGGTGACCGCCTGCGGAAAGGCCGATACGCCGTCGGCGGCGACGCCATGATCGGCGGCGAACACGCAGATCCGCACCTGCTCCAACGCTGGCCGCGCCCTGCCCTGCATCGCGGCCAGCCGCAGCGCGACATCCTCCAGCCGGCCGAGCGCACCCGCGGGCTTGGTGAGTTGTGCCTGGCGTTCGGCCGCGGCGTCGCGGGCGGCCTGATCCAGTTCAGCGGCGGGAGTGCGGTACCAGTCGGTCATTGTGGTCTCGTCGATGGCTGGCCGGGGGGTCGATCAGGGCGCGACGCCCTTGATCGGCATCGGCGAGGCCCGCGACGGTCAGGATCACGCGGTCGCATTCGGCCGCCAGCGCTTGATGCAGCGCACCGGCGAGGTCACAGTAACGGCGGCTCAGCGGGTCCATCGGAATCACGCCCATGTTGACCTCATTGGCGACGAAGATGAGCTGTCCCGGCAGCGTCGGTAGCCGGGTATGCAAGGCATCGAAGTTCCTGCTGCAGGCGCAGCTCGTCGTCGTTGCACAGCAGATTGGTCAGCCACAGCGTGAGGCACTCGACCAACACGCAGCGCCCCTCCGCGCAGACATCGGCCAGGGTCGCGGCGAGCTGCAATGGCTCTTCCACCAGATGCCAGTCCGCTGGACGGCGGGCACGGTGGGCCGCGATGCGGGCTCGCATCTCGTCGTCCCCGGCCAGTGCCGTGGCCAGATAGGTGACCGGCAGCCCGGATTCCCGTGCTAGGCGTTCCGCAAGTCGGCTCTTGCCGGAACGAACGCCTCCAAGGATCAGCGTGGTCCGAGCGTCCGGGCTGATCGGCATCAGAGCTCGATGCCCTTTTGTGCCTGCACGCCGGCGTCGAACGCGTGCTTGATGGGGCGCATCTCGGTGACGGTGTCGGCAATCTCGATCAGTTCCTTGGGCGCGGCACGGCCGGTGACCACCAGATGCTGACGCGGCGGGCGCTCGATCAGCGCGTCGAGCACCTCGTCCAGCGGCAACAGCCCCAGCTTGAGCACGATGTTGAGTTCATCGAGCACCAGCAGGTCGATGGATGGATCGGCCAGATACAGCTTGACCTGCTCCCAGGCGCGCCGCGCGGTGCGCTTGTCCTGTTCCTGATCCTGCGTGTCCCAGGTGAAGCCGTCGCCCATGACCTGGTAGTCGACCTCCGGGAAGCGGCGGAAAAAGGTCTCCTCCCCGGTCGAGAAGCTGCCCTTGATGAACTGCACAACGGCAACGCGCATGCCGTGGCCAAGCGCCCGGGCCACCATGCCGAAGGCGGAAGAACTCTTGCCCTTGCCGTTGCCGGTGAGCACCAGCAGCACGCCGCGGTCGTCGGTGGCCAGGGCGACCTTCTGATCCACCAGCGCCTTGTGGCGTTGCATGCGGTTACGGTGACGGGCTTCGCGGTCGGGGTCGGATGTGGTCATGCTGTGGTGCTGCCTGTTGTGGTGACGGGGATAGCCCGGGGAGTCCGGATGGCTGGGATGCCTCGGACTCACAGAAGCACAAAGCTGAGTTGCTCAGCCGGTGCCTTGCTTTCAGTGGGCCAGGCGCCGAGGGCCTGGGGCCTTGGACCGCTGTTCGGCAGTGGTCGCGCACGACTTGACCCTCAGGCCCTAGGCCCTAGGCCCTTCCTACGGCGTATAACGTAAGGTCACATAGAACGCTCGACCAGGCTGGTTGTACCAGGCGACCGTCTCGTAGTCCTCGTCGAAGGCGTTTTCGAGCCGTGCCTGGATGCGCAGGGCATCGTTGAAGGCGTAGGACGCGCGCAGATCGAGCAGCGTGTAACCATCCAGACGCACCCTGTTGGCCGCGTCGTCGAAGCGCCTGCCGGACGCAAACAGCGTGCCGCCAGCGGCAAACTTGCCGATGGCGCGATCGACGTCCAGACGGAAGGTCTGCTCCGGCCGGCGTGCCAGCAGGTTGCCGTTGAAGGCGTCGTTGGATTCGTTGCGCGGATCGAGCAGGGTCAGGTTGGCGCTGAGATCGAAGTCCATGAAGCTGCCCACCAGCACCCCCTCCAGGCCGCGGATGCGGGCACGGTCGATGTTCTCGGCGTAATACAGCGGTGGTTGCAGCGCAATCAGGTCGTCGACATCGGTCTGGTAGAGATTGACGGACCACTGCCAGGGAACGTCCTGCGACTCTCCGGGAAGATTGAATAGGCCGGAGAAGCCGAGCTCGGCGCTGCGGGTCTGCTCGGGCTGCAGATCCGGGTTACCGCCGGCAAAGAACGGATCGGCGGGAAAATACAGGTCGTTGAAGGTGGGCGCCGTGAACGCGGTACCGTAAGACGCCACCACCCGCAGCGCCGGCGCAACATCCCAACCCAACGCGAAGTCGCCAGTGGTATAGCTGCCGAACTGCTCGTTGTCGTCGTAGCGCAAGCTGGCCTTGACGCTGCCGGGACCGAACCAGCCCTGATACTGACCGAACACACCGGTATCGTCGCGTGAATCGACGGTGTAATCGGTGGTGCTGGTGACGACGTCCTGCTGATAGTCGACGCCCAGCGTCGCCAAGTGCTGCTCGCCGAGGGCGATATCGTTCTGCCAGCTCAGCACGTCGCGGCGCGTGTCGAATTTGCTGTAGAAGTCGCCGTCCTTGAAGTTGTCCTGGTAGTCCCAGCTGCGCCCGCCAGAGAACTGCATGTCCCAATTCTCGAGCGGTCGTACGCTGAGTTTGGCGCCCAGCACCTGCTGCCGGTTGCTCGATTCGTTGGTAAAGGCGCCGTCGAACTGCACATCACTTTCAGTGCGCAGAAAGTTCAGGTCAACGCTAACACGATCGCCAAAGTCGTAACCCGCGCTCGCGCTGGCGCCCTGATTGGTGTAGCCGTCTTTGTCCGGTTCGTCTGTTCCGCAGCCGGCAAAGATCGGAAAACCGATACCGTTGCAGCTATTGAATCCCTCGGCCTGGTCAAAGTTGCCGCTGATGCTGAAGCGCCCCCGCTCACCACCGCCGGACAGCCCGCCAGCGACGCCAGCGGTGCCGTAACGGCCGACGGTGCTGTTAAAGAAGGGCCGCAGCGGACCGCCGCCGCGGCGGGTGAAGATCTGGATGACGCCACCGGCCGCCTCGGAGCCGTACAGGCTGGAACGCGGCCCCCGAACCACTTCCATCCGCTCGATCTGGTCTACCGGGATGTTCTGAAACGCGGTCTGGCCGGTGGTCGCGGAGCCGATCTTGATGCCGTCCACCAGGAACAACACCTGATTTGAATTGGTGCCGCGCAGGTACAGATCGGTCTGCAGACCCGGTCCGCCGGAATTGCTCATCGCAACGCCGGGCAGGCCGCGCAGGATGTCGATCGTGGTTAGGGACTGGCGGCGCTCGATCTCGTCCCGGCTCACCACGGTCACCGGGGCCAGGGTCTGATCCGCGGTCTCCGCGGTGCGGGTGGCGGTGACCACCACGGGGTCGATGTCGGTGACGTCCTCGACCGCGGCAGCGGCCGGTTGCGAAACGAGCGCGGGGGTCAGCAGCAACGCCGCCGACAGGGATGGATACTTCATTGCAAACCTCTACATGGCCCCGCTCACCCGCGGTAACCGATGTGCCGGACAGTGCCGACGGAGATGCCAAGAGGACGCAATGACGAGGACTGACGCAAACCCCAACGATAAGGTCAGGGCCGAACCGATGACGGCAGACGCAAGCCGGTACCGCCCTCCGCGACACCGTGGGACTGCGCCAGGCCGATATCCGGGCTTGCGAGCAGAGGTTGAACAGCAGCGGACCGGGAACCGAAGCTAGAACCGGCTCGGAAACATGCTGGCCTGAAGGCCGCGACGCCTTCCCATCGCGCCCGGTTCATCGTGAACGCCCGTGAAGAACGGGGAACAGAATGCACCAAGGCGCCACAGTGGCATGCTGTCGCGGCTTGACTCGCCTACCGTTGCGGGGGCAGCGTCGGAATCGCGCGATCGCCGTCAAGGCGGTGATCGCGCTGGACCGACTTCCCGTTTAACCCCGCCGATCTGCCAAAGCGCGGGGCACCTGTCACAAAGCCCCACGATGTTAGAGGCTGTGAACGAACGCGGTCAACGGCATTGCTTGACCAGGATCAACGATTACGGTCGGCTGCAACGCCAGGGGCTGCCAATGGCCAGTCGATTGCTTGAAAGCGAAGCGTCCAGACAATCTTTCCAGATGAGTCAAGTTTACCTTGGTCCTGATCGTTGTCGTGTCGTGATCGACTATCCGACTGCGATTACGACCACGGCGACGACAAGCGACAACGAGGATCACCGCCCAGCTTGCCAAAACAGCGATCACGACTCGTGGGTCCGAGGCGAAGCCTCGCTAGGGTCGAGCCAAAATTGCGCAACCGCACGATACAGCGGCCCTCGGCCTCAGGCGCTTGGCCCACTCCAAGCAACGCATTTCGCCAGCGAATGGCGCCCAATAGCGCCCAGTGGCGTACAATTCGCAACGGTATCGCAGGACGCCCGACTCAATAACGACGCACGCCCATGCAAGAGACCAGCAAGACCCCGAATCAATCCAAGACGGCCGAAGCCGCCGATTCCCACTTCTATGTCGTCGCCGTCGGCGCTTCCGCCGGCGGGCTGGACGCACTAGAGCGCTTTTTTCGTGGCATTGCCGGAGAGTTCCGGTGCCGCCTATGTGGTGATCCAGCACCTGTCGCCGGACCACAAGAGCATGATGGCGAATCTGCTCGGTCGGCACACCAGCATGGATGTGGTGACCGTCGAGGACGGCATGTCCATCGCACCGAATCGGGTGCATCTGATCCCCCCCGCCAGCGTCATGAGCGTGTCTCGCAGGCAACTGCGATTGAGCCCCAAGAGTCCGCGGGGTCTGACACTGCCAATCGACCTGTTCTTTACCGCATTGGCGCGGGAGTTCGGCAAATATGCCATCGGCGTGGTGTTGTCCGGCACCGGCTCCGACGGCACCCGCGGCGCCGTCGCCATCAACGACGCCGGTGGCCTGCTGCTGGCACAAGAGCCGGAATCGGCCAAGTTCGACGGCATGCCGCGCAGCGTCATCGCCACCGGTCTGGTGGATGCGATCCTGCCGCCGGAGCAGCTCGGACCGCGGGTGATGGATCACATGAGCCACGCCCCGCGTCCGCGCATCCGTGCTTCCGGCGAGACCATCTCCGGTCGATCGGGAGAGCGCGCTGGAGGAGACCATGCACCTGCTCCAGCACCAGGGCGGCATCAATTTTCGTGAATACAAGCCCGCCACGGTGATGCGCCGCATCGAGCGACGCATGCAGGTCCGCCACGTGCCCGACCTGGAAAACTATGCCCGGCTGCTGGACGGCGATCGCATCGAGTTGAATGCGCTGCGCCGCGAATTGCTGATCCCGGTCACCAACTTCTTTCGTGATCCGCCGGCGTTCGAGATCCTGGCGGAAACCGCCATCGACACCATTCTCAAGGAGCGCGGAGAGAACCAGCCCATCCGTGTCTGGGTGCCGGGCACATCGACCGGCGAAGAGGCCTACTCGATCGCGATCCTGTTCGCCGAGGCCTTCGAGCGCGCACGGCGCTGGCCGCCGCTGAAGATCTTCGCCACCGACGTGGAACAGCACAACGTCGACTTTGGCAGCGCGGGCGTCTTCTCCGAGGCGATTACGGCGGAGGTCTCACCGGAGCGCCTGGAGCACTGGTTCTACAAGCGCGGCAACCACTTCGTCATCAAGACCGAGATCCGCCAGAACATCGTCTTCGCGCGGCACAATCTGCTGGAGGACCCACCCTTCACGCGCATGGACCTGGTCTCCTGCCGCAACCTGCTGATCTACTTCCGCAGCGAGGCACAGGAGCGCGCGTTGCGCCGCTTGCAGTACGCGCTGGCCCCCGGCGGCTTCATGTTCCTCGGCTCCAGCGAGACCCTGGCCGCGTTGCAGGGCGACTTCACCGCGGTCAACTCCAAGCACAAGGTCTACCGCATCCTGCGCCATCTATCGTTGCCGCTGGACGCGGGCTCATCGGCGCTGACCCGCCTGACAGGCCATAGTGCGCGCACGCGACGCGGCTCGCATACAAACCGGGCCATGACCGATGCCGCCGCCATCGACGCCGGCCAGGCCCTGTTGCTCCGGAGCTATTCGCCCACCACCCTGCTGCTGAACACCAAGCAGGAACTGCTGCACGTGTTCGGCGACGCCGGCCATTATCTGCGCTTCGGCGAGGGCGCGGTCACGTTGGAACTGTCCAAGCTGTTGCCGACGACGCTTGGCACCGGTGGCCCAGGCGCTGCTGCACAAGACCGCCCGCGGCCAGGAGCCCCTGCGTTCCGACGTGCTGACCATGGAGCGGCCGAATGGCGAGCGACTGCGCCTGCGGCTGGTCGCGCGCAGCGTCGAACTCGAGCAGGGTGATGCGCACCTGTTGTTGTCGTTCGAGCCCGAGCCCGAGCCAGCCGTCAACGAGGGTTACCTCGCACGCGCCGGCATCGAGACCATGGACATGGCCCATGAGACCACGGAACGGGTCGAAACGCTGGAACGCGAACTCGCCGCCACGCGCGAGAGTCTGCAGGCCACCATCGAAGAACTCGAGACCGCCAACGAAGAATTGCAGGCCACCAACGAGGAGCTGATGGCCTCCAACGAGGAACTGCAGAGTTCCAACGAGGAACTGCAATCGGTCAATGAGGAGCTGTACACGGTCAATGCCGAGAATCAGGAGAAGATCGAGATCCTGAACCGGCTCAACGCCGATCTCGACAGCATGGCCCGAGCAGCGGGTATTGCCACGGTGTTCGTCGATGCCAAGCTGCAGTTGACACGCTTCACGCCCGAGGCGACCACGCTGTTCAAGATCCGCGAAGGCGACCTCGGGCGACCTATCGACGACTTCACCAACCTGCTCGATTTTCCCGACTTCGTGTCGGAACTGCGCCGCACCATCGCCGGCGGCGAAATGATGCAGCGCGAACTCAGGGCCGGGAACGGACGCATCTACCTGTCCCGCGTACTACCTTACGCAGTGAGAGACAAAGATCCGCGGGGTGCGGTGGCGACCTTTGTCGACATCACCCTGTTGCGCGATGCTGAACGTCTGCAGGCGGTGCTCGACTCTTTGCCGGAACACGTCGCGGTGCTCGACGGCAACGGCATCATTACGGTCGTCAACCGGGCCTGGCGGGAGTTCGCCGCTAGCAACGGCGATCCGGACCTCAGCAACACCGGCATCGGCTCCGATTATCTGTCCGTCTGCGACATCAACAAGAGCGATGACGGCAGCGTCGCGGCCCGCGCCCACGACGGGCTGATCGGTGTCTTGAACGGCAGCCTGCCATCATTCTCGCTGAAATATCCATGCCATTCGCCGGACCGGGATCAATGGTTCCTGATGCATGCGGCGCCGATCGAGCACCCGAGCGGCGGCATCATCGTGAGCCATATCGAGATCACCGAGTGGGACCAGCATTCGAGCGACCACGCCGACCTGAGTGACGCCGCGGACTCGACTTAGTCCGACCATTGCCGTTCCGCGGACGGCAGCGCACGAACACTATGCACAAGCACGATGACCTAGGCCGAGACAGCGGTCCCGGACGCCGGACGACGCCCACACGGTCACCGCCGAAAGCGCCGGCAGACCGATGCGGAGAGCACTGAGGGCGCGCGCCCGGCCGCGTTGCAAAACGCCGAATTCGACCTCGCGGAACGCATCCTCGAGAGCGACGACCCGGACCAGTCGAAACTGGTCGAGAACCTGCGCATCTACCAGGCCGAGCTAGAGATCCAGAACGAGGAGCTCAAACGCAGCGAGCGCCAGGCCGAGACCGCCCTGGCGCGTTTCATGGCCTTTTTCACCAACCTCCCGATCGCCGAGCTGGTGGTCGACCAAAACGGCCTGGTGGTGGAGGCCAATCCGGAGGCGCGCAGCCTGCTCGGGCTGCGAGACACCCGCTCGCACCAGTACTTTCTCGCGCGGCTGCTGCATGAGGAGGCGCGCGGCGACGTCATCCGCGCCTGGCAACAACTCGAGGAGAATCAGGCCACCGATCTGCTCGAGGCCCGCTTCCAGCCGGCCAACGGGGCAACCCTGATCGCGGACCTGCACATCGCCCGCCTGCCATCCGACGAAACGCAACAACCGCGCTTCGTCTGCGCCATCGTCGACCGCACCGACGCGGTGCGCCAACGCGAGGCCCTGCGCAAGGCCTACGACCGGCTCGAGACCAGCGAGGAACGCTATCGCGTGCTGGCCGATTTCAGCCCGGAATGGGACTACTGGCTCGGCGCCGACGGACGCTTCATCCATGTCTCGCCGGCCTGCCAGGACACCACCGGCTATAGCGCCATGGAGTTCATCGACAATCCCGACCTGCTCGAACAGATCATCCACGGCGACGATCTGCCCCGGTGGCAGGGGCACCTGCTGGAACTCAAGGACGGCGACCGGACCACGCGCCGCTCGAGTTTCGCATTCGAACCCGCGACGGACAGGAACGCTGGATCGAGCACGTCTGCGGGCCGGTCGTGTCCGAGGACGGTCGCAACCTGGGCCGTCGAGGCGTCAATCGCGACGTCACCGCGCGCCAAGAGACGCAAGACGCGCTGCGCCGCAATGAGGCATTGCTGAACGCCACCGGGCGTTTGGCGCGTGTCGGCGGGTGGGAACTCGATGTCGGCACCAACGCCCTGCGATGGAGCGTCGTCACCCGCGAACTGCACGAGGTTGATGACGACTTGAGCCGAACGTCGACGACGCGCTGGACTTCTATCACCCGAACGACCGCGAAGTATTGCGTGCTGCGATCGACTGCGCGCTGACGGACGGTACCCCCTATGAACTGGAATTGCAACTCCGCACGGCCAAGGGACGCGAGATTTGGGTCAAGACCAACGGCAAGCGGTGGACCAGCGACGCAGGCGAGCCTGGCCTGCGCGGCAGCCTGCAAGACATCACCACCCGGGTCGAAGCCGATCGCGCGTTGCGCGCGAGCGAGCAGAAGTACCGCACGCTGTTCGAGTCCGCCAGCGAGGGGATGTGCGTCATTCAGGACGGTCGCTTTATCTCCGTCAATGAGGCCGCGTTGCGCATGCTCGGCTACGACAAGGCGACACGGGTACTGAACAAACGTCCCAGCGACCTCTCGCCACCGGTGCAACCGGACGGCGAGGAGAGCGCGATCAAGGAACAGCGGATACTGACGCAGGCGCTGCACGACGGCACTCAGCGCTTCGAATGGGAACACCTGCGCGCCGACGGCAGCGCGTTACCGGTAGAGGTGACTCTGATGCCGGTTGAACTCCATGACGAACCGGCGCTGTTCGTTACCTGGCGCGACCTCACCGAGCAACGCGCCGCGCAAGAACGCGAGTTACAGGCGCGCCCCGTCTTTGAGGGCACCTCCGAAGGCATCGTCTTCACGACCCGAGCGGCGCATCCTCGCCGTCGATCGCGCCTTCACGGAGATTAACGGCTACAGCGAATAGCAGACGCCAGGTCGAGCGAGGCTGCGCAGTCAGACCGACACGACGAGACCTTCTATCGGCGATGTGGGCGACCTGGAGGCGACTGGTCGATGGCGCGGCGAATTCTGGAACGGTGCAGCAACGGCGACATCGACCCGCAGCTCTCCACCATCAGCGCCGCGTGCGACGAGGCCGGCCGCCTGACCAACGACATCGCCGTTTCGGTGAATCACCCAGTCAAACGCTCGGAAGAGGAGCTCGGTATCGGCTACGCATCGCGACGCACTCACCGGCGACCCAAGGGCGCTGTGCGAGCCCGACTGGAACTCCGTGAGCCGGGCCAGCAGCGACGGGACGATGCTGCCTCCTGTTCCTGGACCTCGATCTGTTGAAGAACGTCAACGACACCTTGGGGCATCCCGTCGGCGACGCGCTGCTGCAAAGCGTCGCGCCGCCATGCAGACCAAGAGTTCGCGCCGCCGACAGCATCGCGCGACTGGCGGCGACGAGTTCGGCGAGCTTGGCGGACGTCGATGATCCGAACATGGCGGCGCAGTTGGCGCGCCGCGCTCGAGGTCTTCTCGAACCCCTTCGACGCGACGGCGCGAGCTCTACATCACCGCCAGCATCGGCATCAGCATGTTCGCGACGGACGGACGGGACATGGACGCGCTGCTCAGCAACGCCGACGTCGCCATGTATCAAGCCAAGGAACACGGGCGCAATACCTATCGCTTCTTCGAATCGGCCATGACCGAGGGCGCCATGGAGCGACTGCGGCTCGAGAACGCACTGCGCGGCGCCCTGGCGCGGAACGAAATGACGCTGGTCTTCCAGCCCCAGGTCAAGCTCTCCAACCGCTGCATGTACGGCGCCGAGGTGCTGTTGCGCTGGCATCATCCGGAACTGGGACAGGTGCCGCCCGGGCGCTTCATTCCGGTCGCGGAGGAACTCGGGCTGATCGGGGAATTGGGCACGTGGGTACTGGAACAGGCCTGTTTACAGCTCGCGGAATGGGACCGGAGAGGCTTCCTGGTGCCGCGTTTGGCGGTGAATCTGTCGGTGCAGCAGCTCGAGCGCGCGGATCTGCTGGGCTCGGTCGATCGACCTCGCGCGCTCCGATGAGGACCAGCGATCGGCTCGAGCGAGGCACCGAACCGCGGGCCATGCAAGCCATCCAGCTGACGAAGGGCCTGGAGCACACCCGCGCCCCAGGCCTGCGATCTCCGCTAGCTTGTCGGGGACTCAGACGCTGCCATCAATCGCTGAAGATCGACAAGAGCTTCATCGACAATCACACCCAAGACCTAATGACGACGCCATCGCCCGCGCCATCATAGCGCTCGGACGGGGGCTTGGTCTGGACGTCCTCGCCGAAGGCGTCGAGACCAAGGCCCGGCGGAGTTTCTGCGGCAAGAGCACTGCACCGAGGCCCAGGGATATCTGTTCGGCCGTCCGATGACATCCGCACAGCTAATGGACTTCAATCGCGGCAAATGAACATGGCCTAGGCGCCTGCCGGTCTCCGGGAGGTGACGACCGGTATTCTAGACGAACCGACCTAGCCTACTCAGCACCGGCTGGCCGTGATCGGGCGCTCCCTGCCCGGCGTTGCTTCCTGGGGTTGGGCGACGCGTCGGCTACTGCGACCGATGCTTCAGGGCCGCCTGGGCCGCGGCCAGACGCGCGACCGGCACCCGCGGGCCCGAACAGCTGACGTAGTCGAGCCCGGCCTCGTCGCAGAACGAGATCGACGCCGGATGGCCGCCGTGCTCGCCGCAGATACCCACGTGCAGGTCCGGACGGGCCGCCTTGCCCCATTCCACGGCGATCTGCATCAGCTTGCCGACACCCTTCACGTCCAACACCTCGAAGGGATTGTCGAGCAGGATATGGGACTGGTTGTACAGCGGCAGGAACTTGTTCTCGGCGTCCTCGCGCGAGAACGAGAAGGTCGCCTGGGTCAGGTCGTTGGTGCCGAAGGAGAAGAACTCCGCCTCCTCGGCCAACGAGCCGGCCCGCATGCAGGCGCGCACCACCTCGATCATGGTGCCGAACTTGAAGTTCACCGGCAATCCATAGGCCGCCTCGACCTGCTGCCGCAGTTCGTCGACGTAGGCCTTCACGGCCTTCAACTCCTCCACGGTGCAGACCTGCGGCACCTTGATCTGCGGCTGCACCTCGACGCCGGCCTTGGCGCACTCGGCGGCGGCCTCGAGGATGGCCCGGATCTGCATCTTGTAGATCTCCGGGAAGGAGATGCCCAGGCGCACGCCGCGGTGACCGAGCATCGGGTTGGTCTCGTGCAGGGCACGCACCTTCTTCAGCATGGTCTCCTTCTTGGCGATGGCCTCCTCCACCAGCATCGGGTCCACCAGACGGCGCAGGTCGTCGAAGTCGTGGCGGGTCTTGTCCGGCGTGTGCAGTAGGCCCATGGCTCCGGCCAGCGCGGTCATGCCGCGGGTGGACATGGCCAGGGCGCGCAGATCCTGTAGGTCGTTCTCCAACTGGTGCTCGTCGGGCAGGAACTCGTGGATGGGCGGGTCGAGCAGGCGGATGGTGACCGGGTGCGGCGACATCACCTCGAACAGCTCGCGGAAGTCTTGCCGCTGCAGCGGCAGCAGCGCGTCGAGCGCGGCCTGACGCTGCTCCGGCGTCTCGGCGACGATCATCTCGATCACCACCGGCAGACGTTCGCTGGCGTTGAACATGCGCTCGGTGCGCGCCAGACCAATGCCGACGGCGCCGTACTTGCGCGCGTTGCGGGCATCCTCGGGGGTATCGGCGTTGGCCATG
The DNA here is from genome assembly GCA_963695445.1 of uncultured Gammaproteobacteria bacterium. Taxonomy (GTDB): domain Bacteria; phylum Pseudomonadota; class Gammaproteobacteria; order Chromatiales; family Chromatiaceae; genus Thiohalocapsa. The sequence continues at coordinate 28,838 of CAVOGV010000054.1, forward strand.
ACCTTGAGACGGGCCACCTCGTCGGCCCAGGCCAGCAGGGTCGACAGCTCCGGCGTGAAATCCGGTTCCACGGTGGGGATCGCGCCGATGTAGACGCGCCCGGACGAGCCGTCCAGGGTGATGGTGTCGCCTTCCTTGAAGTGGGTATCGCCGACAATGGCCTCGCGCCTGCCGACATCGACGCTAATGCCCTCGGCACCCGCGACGCAGGGCTTGCCCATGCCGCGCGCGACCACCGCGGCGTGAGACGTCTTGCCGCCGCGCGAGGTGAGGATGCCCTGGGACGCGAAAAAGCCGTGAATATCCTCGGGCTTGGTCTCCTCGCGCACCAGGATCACCTTCTGCCCCAGGTCACGGCCCAGTTGTTCGGCGCGGTCGGCATCGAACACCGCGATACCCGACGCGGCACCGGGCGATGCCGGCAGACCCTGGGCGACGGCCTCGGCCTTGGCGTTCGGGTCCAGCCGCGGAAACAGCATCTGCTCCAGGCTCACCGGATCGATACGCGTCAGCGCCTCCTCCTTGCTGATCAGGTTTTCCTTCTCCATCTCCACCGAGGTGCGCACCATGGCCGTGGCGTTCATCTTGCCGTTGCGGGTCTGCAGGCAGTAGAGAACGCCGCTCTCGATGGTGAATTCGAAGTCCTGCACCTCCCGGTAATGGGTCTCCAGCTTGCTGCGCAAGTTCGGCCAGTTCCTCGGCCATCTGCGGCATCTCCACCCGCAGTCGGTCCATCGGCTTCGGCGTGCGAATGCCGGCGACCACGTCCTCACCCTGGGCGTTGACCAGGTACTCGCCGAACAGCTTGTTCTCGCCGGTACCAGGATTGCGGGTGAAGCCGACGCCGGTGGCGGAGTCGTCGCCCAGGTTGCCGAACACCATGGTGCACACGTTGACGGCGGTGCCGTTGGCCATCTCGGGGGTGATGTTGAACTCACGCCGGTAGTCGACTGCGCGCTTGCCCATCCAGGTGTTGAAGACGGCCTTGATGGCAATCTCCAGCTGTTTCATCGGGTCTTCCGGGAAGGGCTTGCCGGTGTATTCCTCGACCACCTCCAGGAAACGGTCGCTGATCTCATTCAGATCGGCGGCGGAAAGGTCAACGTCCTGTTTGGCTGGGCGGCCTTCTTCACCTCATCGAATTCTTTATCGAAGACCTCGTCGGACACGCCCAGCGCGACCTTGCCGAACAGCTGGATGAAACGGCGATAGGCGTCGTAGCCGAAGCGCTCGTTACCGGTGGCGCGATCAAGCCCTGCAGGGTCTCGCTGTTGAGCCCGAGGTTGAGGATGGTGTCCATCATGCCCGGCATGGACATCGCCGACCCCGAGCGCACCGACACCAGCAACGGCTTCTCCGGGTCGCCGAAAGCCCTTGCCGGTCTTCTGCTCCAGCGCGGCCATCTGGTCGCGGACCTGCTCCATCACCCCCTCGGGCAGGTCCCGGCTGGTCGTGTCGAGGTAGGCCAGGCAGGCCTCGGTGGTGATCACGAACCCGGGCGGCACATTGAGGCCGATCTGCGTCATCTCGCACAGGTTGGCGCCCTTGCCGCCCAGCAGCTTCTTGTTCTTGCCGTCGCCTTCGTCGAAGGCAAACACCCACTTTGTCGAATCGGTCATCGTCGGAGTCCTCGGTTGTGTTCGGCTATCGACGCTATTTCAACCGAGTTTCGGCCAGGTTCCAAGTGCGGCGAGTCAACGGAAGGGCAGGAATCGCGCTCAGCCCGACAGAAAATTCGATTGCTTTAGGACGACAATGTTTGCAGATGCGTCTGCTATCGAAAGGGCCAAGGGCCGAGGGCCACAATCGCGTGGTCCAGCGGCCGCTTGCGTTTGGCCCGAGGGAATACACCCAGAGGCCGAGCAATAGGGCAGCATGCGCTCGTCGGGTTGACGCATGGCGTCTCTAGACTGCTTGAGGGCGCCAAATGTTTTCAGATCAGTCAAGTTTGCCTTATCCGTTGTCGTTGCCGTAATCGACTATCCGACTACGATTACGACAACGACGACGACAACGATGGTCGCTGCCCAGCTTGCCAAAGCGGCGATCACGACTCGTCGGTCTTAAGGCGAAGCCTCTCTAGTCTTTGCCCGCGGGTGGATCGAGCACGAACATCGGCTTGCTCTCCGGACCGACGCTGTGGGCAGAGGGGTCAAGTGCACGATCGCTCAGGGATGGACGCACGCGCAACGAGAGCGTCGACAAATCGACCCGCCGCAGCGGGCGCTTGCCGCCCGCCGTGCCTCCGCCGGCAACTGCCATGGCCGGTGTCAGCGAGATCCCAGTGATCTGGCGCGCCTTGCTGGAATAGGGTCCGACACCCTTCTTCTGCAAATAGCTGGTCAGCACCCGGTGGGTGTAGCGCTGGGTCTCGGGATAGGTGACGAAGCCGTTGTGGCGCTCCAGCGCACCTTCGCCGGCGTTGTAGGCCATAATCGCCTTGCCGATGCCATAGCGGCCGATCAGCCGCTGCAGATGCCGGGTTCCGACACGGATATTGGTTGGCGCATCGAACAGCGCATCCGCCGAACCGACGCCATAGTCGGCACCCGTCGCGGGCATGATCTGCATCAGCCCGACCGCGCCGGCGGAGGAGACCGCATGGGCGTTATAGCCGGATTCCGCACGCACCACGGCATGCACGAGATCGTTCTCGAGACCGTAGCGTTTGGCATAGCGGGTAATCAACTTATTGATCGCCGAACGACTCGGCTTTGGCTGGTTCGGCGGCCGCGGGAGCACGCTGGTCGAAGCCTCTGCCGCGGTCTGCGCGGAATCGAGGGCCGTCGCGGCGTCGCCCGTACCTACGCCCTGCGTTGCTTGGGCAAGCGCCGGCAGCCCGCCGATGCCGAGTATCAGCAGGCATGAAAAGAAGCGGGCATGATTGGTGCTTAACGTTTGACTCATCGATGATCCCGAATGCATACCGGCATGATAACGCCCCCGTGGTCCGAACCACAGGCCCCGACCCGAGGGCCCCGCGAAAGGCACGGACTGAGATCGACCTCGGCCAGCCGGCGTGCTAATCGGTTCGGTGCGAGCGGCCGCCGGGGGACGCAGCGCGCTTGCATTGTGGAACGGCGCGACCCGAAAATGCCACATCGCCACGCCCAACCCCGCGGTACCCTGCAAGCAATGCCGCCCGATCCCGAGAGCAACGTCCTCGTAACATGACCCAGGACATCCAGAGCGGAACCTTCAGTGTAGTCGGCGGCACGAGCGGTAGTATAACCGGCAGCAGAGGCGGCAACCCCACCCTCAACGGGACCATCGCCGAGATCAATGGACGCACTTGCATCCATTTCGACGGTTATTGGATCAAGTACTACGAGCCGCCGCCGGAGAGCCTTGAAGCAAAAAAGGCATTGATCGAGGCCTTGACGCGGCGGCTGTTCAATCATGTCGAACACGGCATCAACATCCCCGGCATTCGCCTCGCCGAAGCGCGGGCCGCCTACGAAGCGGAGACAGACCCCGACCGCAAGCGCGTCAATGGCGCCATGCTCGCCGGCGCGATGTTCAACCGCGCCGCCACCATCTTCACCAAGCTCGTGGAACTCAAAGCAGACGGCGTCGAGGTCGAACCCGACGACGCCCTGATGAAGGAATGCGGCGACTATCTCCTCGAGGCGCTCGAGCTTGGCCACATGGTTCGCCACCGCGGCGGCGACGAAGGCATCGATGAACTCTGGGGCGAACCGTTCAAGGCATTCAGCCAGCCCATCGCCGCTTTCTACCAAAGCCGGTACATCAAGATCGCGCTGACCATGCGCGACATCGACCGCATTACCGCCACCCTGTCCACCACATTCCAAGGCAGTTCTCAGGTTCCCGGCGTGGGAGTGCTGCTGGCGGAGTTTGCCGCCGCCGCCAAGCACAAATGCGAGATCCTGCGCACGGACCCAGCCATCTTCGCTGTCTGGCCCGCATTCGTCGTCGCCCGCGACCGACTGCGCAACATCCGTCCGAAGCTGCCGCCGGCACCGTCGCTGGCGGAGATCCACCAGGCCCAGGATGCCAATCGCATCCTCAAGGCAGGCACCGCCCTGGTCACCCACATCGTGCGGGCGCGCGTACCAATGCCGAAGAGCGCGCGCGACCTGATCGATCAGTGCGACCGATTTCGTCGCGCCTATCTCGACCACCAGGGCGAGCCGAATCCAACATCCCCCACGTCCGCGAACACGCAAACGAGTCGCTAACTTCTACCAGGCTCTGACTCGACGCGGCCTTTCCGCGATCCACTCCCGCACTCCGAGGCTCTGCAGGTCTTAGCGCGCTTCGTGGTTTAACTTCCTTCTTTGCGCTCCATGGAAGACTTTTTCGCCCCCCGCTGGCGCACCACGCCGGTGCACTCGGCGCCCTTACCGCACCAGGATGGTCGCGCCACCCGCCACTGCACGCGCGCCAGCGGCGAATCCGGCCGACTTATCTCGCCGAGAGCCCTCGGAGCCCCGCTTTTTGGCTAGCGGCAATCCAGAGGCAGCACTCATCGGCGGCCTAATCGACAACAGCGGCTATTCCAACCGGTCTCGGGATCCATGATGCGTCGGGATCTCGGCATGTATGTTGCTGCACCACCCGAGGAAAAAAAATCATGAGGACATAACCATGGGCGCTGCGTTGGCGGACCCGATCGCCGAGACCCGCGTTCGGCAGATCTTTAATCACGACATCATGGGTTGCACCGCGGATGGTGTGCTCGGCAACCATCTCTACTCCGGCCGTGCACTGGCCGCCACCGAGCCCGGCGACGTCATCCAGCTGCACCCCGGCCTACAAAGCCAGTGGCCTACAATCCGCCAGCACTATCAACGGATCGGTCTGCGCCACACCGACGCTGTTGTCTGGGATACCGGGCATGACGTACTGACCGATCACCCCGAGCACGCCGTCTCGGTCTTTTTCTTTGGCGTCGACGAACACGCGGCACGTCCGGACCCGGCGTGGTTCCGCATCGTCGAGACCATCAACTCGAAAAACGCATTCATGGCTGCGGCACACCGACTCGGCGTTCCGGTGCCGGTAACACAGCCGTTTGCCGCCGTCTCGGACATCACTGACGCCGATCTCACGGAGGCGCCCTTCCCCTGCTACATCAAGGCCGCCGTATCGGTCTCGGGCGTCGGCATCTACCGTTGTCAAGACGCCGCTGAGCTGCGGGATGCAATCACGCGCTTCGAGCCGAGCACACCGGTGCAGATCCAGCAGGAGGTCGTCGCCGAGACCTTCCTCAACATGCAGTACCAGGCAGATGCCGACGGTCTGCACCGGCTCGCCACGACCGAGCAACTACTGGACGGGTTCGTCCACCAGGGCAATCGGCATCCGGCGCGCTGCGAGCCCTGGGAGGTGGTCGAGCCCATGGCTCAGTGGCTCTATCAAGAGGGCATGCGCGGCGTATTTGCATTTGATGTCGCAGTGGTCGAAGACGGCAGCCAGGTGCAACACTTGGCGATCGAGTGCAATCCCCGTTTCAATGGCGCGTCTTATCCCACCGCGGTGGCGCATAAGCTCGACATCGGGCATTGGCTGGCACGCACGTTCCAAACCAAGCACCGGGACTTGGCCGCGATCGACCTCACCAACATCGAATATGATCCGGCGACGGGCGAGGGCGTGGTGCTGGTAAACTGGGGACCGATCTTGGTCGGCAAACTCCTCGTTCTGCTGGCGGGCGAACCTGCCGCGCAGCAACAGTTGGCCAGCACCCTCGAAGCGCGTCTCTCAGGCTAGCCTTTCACTGCCCTCCCCCACACCTCCGCCGCCAAACGTCTGTTCCGCAGACAAGCAGGCGCGACAATCCGCAGATCGAAGACTATGACGCAAGACGGCTTCTCATTGATGGTGCACGGCGGCGCGGGCGCACTTGACAACGTCAACGACGAGCGCACCGCAGTGCGCTACCTGGAGAGCATTCGTGTGGTGCTGGAACACGGGCGCGAGATGCTCGCGCGCGGCGCCACGGCGGTCGAAGCGGTGGAAGCCTGTGCATCGCTGCTTGAGGACGATCCCCTGTTCAACGCCGGCTGCGGCTCGGTGCTGAACGAGAACGGCAAGGTGGAGATGGACGCCGGAATCATGGACGGGCGCGATCTGGCTGCGGGCGCGGTCGCCGCCATCGGCAACATCGCCAACCCAATACAACTCGCGCGCCTGATCATGGACGGCAGCGAACACGTGCTCTTGATTGGCGAGGGCGCCCTGCACTTCGCCCAGCATTGCGGCCTGAAGCTGACCCCTGATCACTACTTCTTTACGCGGGACCGCATCAAGCAACTGGAAGAGGCGCGCCTGCGCGGGCGCATCATGCTCGACCACGACAACGAGGGCGATGAACAGAAGTACGGCACCATCGGCGCGGTGGCCCGCGACCGCAACGGCAATCTGGCGGCGGCCACCTCCACCGGCGGCATCGTCAACAAACGCATGGGCCGTGTCGGCGACTCCCCCATCATCGGCGCAGGGGTCTACGCCGACAACGCCACCTGCGCCGTTTCCGCGACTGGCTATGGCGAAGAATTCATGCGCGCCGTGTTTGCAAAGACCATCGCCGACGCCATCGATTTCCGTCAACTCGACGCCCGCGGCGGGGTCGATTTCGGCATCGACTACCTGCGCCGCAAAGTGAACGGCCGCGGCGGCGTCATCTGCATCGACCACCAGGGCAACTGCGCCAGCGGCCTGACCACCCCAAAGATGATCCACGGTTGGATCGAGCACGGTGGGGAGACCATCTGCCGATTCTGACGAAACTCGAAACTCTTCCCTATACTCGGCACACTGGAAATCTCAGTGCCACGACAGTTGCCGCACTGGCGCCAACTCGGTAGGAGAGGAGTCAATAGCCCATGTCGAATCCGGCCTTGCTGCGACAACGGCTTGCCGCGCTGTTCCTACTCGGACTGCTGCTCTGGTTTTCGCCGCTGGTGTTTCGCTTCGAGCAAGCCGGCGCCGTCTTCGGTATCCCGCTCCTGTATCTGTACCTGTTCGGCGTGTGGGTGATGCTCGTGGTGGCTGCGGCCCTGATCCTGTCGCGCGGACATGACTGATCCGGCGGCAGGTGCGGGGCCGATCTCGACGGCGCTCGTCGTCGGTATCTCCCTCGGTTATCTGGGGCTGCTATTCGCCATCGCCTGGTGGGCGGACCGGCGCGCGGCGCAGGGCCGTTCGGTAACCTCGCATCCGACGGTCTATGCGCTGTCGCTGGCGGTTTACTGCACCGCCTGGACCTTCTATGGCAGCGTCGGGCGTGCCGCGGCGGACGGCGTCGGCTTTCTGCCCATCTACCTGGGACCGACGCTGATCGTTCTGCTTTGGGGCTCGCTGCTGATCAAGATGGTGCGCGTCGGCAAGGCCCAGCGCATCACGTCCATCGCCGACTTCATCGCCTCACGCTACGGTAAGAGTCAGGGTCTGGGCGGGTTGGTGACCGTCATCGCCGTGGTCGGCGTCATCCCCTACATCTCGCTGCAATTGGAGGCCATCGCCCGCGGCTTCATCATCCTGCTGCGCTATCCCGAGGTGCACATGCCGACCTCCGTGAGCCGACCGTTCTGGCAGGACACCGCCTTCATCGTTGCGCTGGTGTTGGCCGCGTTCACCATCCTATTCGGTACCCGCCACCTGGATGCCAGCGAGCGACACGAGGGGATGGTGGCGGCGGTCGCCTTCGAGTCCATCATTAAGCTCGGCACCTTCATGGCGGTGGGCATCTTCGTCACGCTCGGGCTGATGGGACTCGGCGGCCCGGACCTGCCGTCCGCTGCCGGCAACGCGGCGGCGAAGGTGCTGCTCGATCCGGCGCTGCCCCCGTTCCAGGACTGGGTCGCGATCTCCCTGCTCGCGGCCTTCGCCGTGATGCTGCTGCCGCGGCAATTCCAAGTGAGCGTTGTGGAGAGCAGCGACGAGCAGCAGATTCGGCGTGCCATCTGGCTGTTCCCGCTGTACCTGCTGCTGATCAATCTGTTCGTGATTCCGATCGCGCTGGCGGGACTGCTGACCTTTCCGGACGGCACGGTGGAGGCGGACACCTTCGTACTGACGCTGCCGATCGCGTTCGACCGACCCTGGCTCGCGCTGGCGGTGTTCATCGGCGGTCTGTCCGCTGCCACCAGCATGGTCATCGTCGAGACCATCGCGCTGTCGACCATGGTCAGCAACGACTTGATCCTGCCGCTGATGTTACGACGCTGGCGTGGACGACCCTTGCATGCCGACGTCGGGCGCATGCTGCTGCTGATCCGCCGTGGCGCCATCATCGTCATCCTGCTGCTGGGCTATGCCTACTACCAGGTCGCCGCGGACGCCTATGCCCTGGTGAGCATCGGCCTGATCAGCTTCACCGCCATTGCCCAATTCGCGCCAGCGGTGATCGGCGGGCTGTATTGGCGTGGCGGGACCCGCGAGGGCGCCGCCGCCGGGCTGCTGGCCGGCTTTGTGATTTGGATCTACACCCTGTTGCTGCCGTCCTTTGCCAAGTCCGGCTGGCTGCCGCCAGGGTTCCACGATTCCGGCATCCTCGGTATCGATGCGCTGCGGGCACAGGCCCTGTTCGGCTTCGACGGCTGGAACGAGATCACCCACAGCCTGCTCTGGAGTCTGTGCGCCAACGTCGGCGCCTTCGTGTTGGTCTCTTCGCTAAGGGCGCCGAACGCGGCAGAAGCGGCCCAGGCCAGCGCCTTCGTCGACGCGCTGCGTCGGCGCGGCCTCAGCGGACAGTCCTTGTGGCGCGGTCGGGCCGAGATCACGGAGCTGATACACCTGTCTGAGCGCTTCCTCGGTACCCGACGCACCCAACAGGTCTTTGCCGATTACGCGCGTTCCCGCGGCAGGGCCTCCATCGACGGGCTGCCGGCGGATGGTGAGACGGTCGAGTTTGCCGAGAACCTGCTGTCCGGCGCCATCGGCGGCGCCTCGGCGCGGGTGATGGTCGCGTCCGTGACCCAGGAAGAGTCCCTGGGCCTGGATGAGGTGCTCAACATCCTCGACGAGGCGTCCCAGATCCGCGCCTACAGCCACGACTTGGAACAGAAGTCCCGAGAACTCGAAGCGGCCACCGCAGAACTGCGCGCGGCCAACCTGCAACTGACGGAACTGGACCGGCTCAAGGACGACTTCATGTCGTCGGTCACGCACGAGCTGCGCACGCCACTGTCAGCGATCCGCGCCTTCTCGGAGATTCTCTACGATGATCCCGAGATCGAACTCGAGGAGCGCAAACGCTTTCTCGGCATCCTGGTGAGCGAGACGGAACGGCTGTCGCGCCTGGTGAGCCAAGTGTTGGATCTGGCCAAGATCGAATCCGGGCATATGGATTGGCGCATCGAAGACGTCGCACTCGCGGAGGTCGTCGAGCAGGCCATCGCCGCCATTGGCCAGCTGCTCGACAAGCGCGGCATCCGGTTGCAGCGGGAGCTCCCGCCGATGCCGCTGACGGTGCGCGCCGACCGCGACCGACTGGTTCAGGTGCTGGTGAACCTGCTCTCGAACGCCGCCAAGTTCGCACCTGACGAGGACGGACTGATCCGGGTCGCTCTCTCCGCTGCAGCCGGCCGCGTGCGCGTCTGCGTTACTTGATAATGGACCCGGTATCCCACCGGACGACCTGGAACTGATCTTCGAGAAGTTTCGCCAGTCTGCCAGCGGCGGCGAGAAGCCGATCGGCACTGGGCTCGGGTTGCCGATCAGTCGACGCATCATCGAGCAACTCGACGGTCGCATCTGGGCGGAGGCCGGGGTGGACAAAGGTGCTAACCTCTGTTTTGAACTGCCGTTGCTAGAAAGCGGCGGCGGCACCTCCACTGATTTTTCGATCTAGAACAACCAAGAACCCCAAAGGCAGAACCATGAGCAAACGCGTCCTGGTCGTCGACGACGAACCGAATATTGTCATCTCGCTCGAGTTCCTGCTCAAACGCGCAGGCCTGGAAGTGCTCACCGCCCGCGACGGTGAGGCCGGGCTGGCGCAGATCCGCGCCGAACATCCTGATCTGGTGATCCTGGACGTGATGATGCCGAAGCTCGATGGCTTCGCGGTGCTCGACGCGGTGCGCGCGGACCCGACGGTGCAGTCGACGCCGGTGCTGATGTTGACCGCCCGCGGCCGCGACGCGGACCAGAAGAAAGGCCTGACCCTAGGCGCGAATGCCTACCTCGCCAAGCCCTTCTCGACCCATGAGCTGGTCACCACGGTGCAGGACCTGCTGCGATGAGCGAACCGTCGAACGAAGCCAAGAACGCGGCCGAGCCGGCAGGCGGTGATCGCCGGGCGCGGGCGCCACTGCGTGGACTCGCGCACCGCAAGCCGCTGGTGCTGGCACCAGAGACCAGTCTGCGCGAGGTGCTCTACCAGATCAGCCAGAGTCAGGAAGACGCCGCTGTCGTCGCCGATGCCGACAGCGGCCTAGCGCTGGGCCTGGTCACGCTCCGCGACCTGCTGCACGCAATCAGTTTCGAGCGCGTCGGACTAGAAGCCCCGGTTGCCGCGCACATGACAGGCGCCCCACTAACACTGGCGGCGGACGCATCGATCCACCGCGCAAAGGTTCTGATGGCCAAGCGCGGTGCCCGCCATCTGCTGCTGAGCGAGCCGGATGGACGCCTATGCGGCCTGATCGACCAAGCCGACCTGCTTGGACTGCGCGGCGAAGGGTCCGAGGCCCTGGTGGAGGCCATCGCCGCCGCCCGCGACATCGCCGCCATGCTGCAGGCGGCGGATCAGGTGCGCCGGCGCGGTGCCGAGCTGTTCCACGCCGGCATGGGGGTCGAGGCCCTGTGCCAATGGATGTCCGGTCTCAACGACCTCATCGGCATTCGCATCTGCGAGCTGGTGGAAGACGAGTTCGATCTCCCCGCGGTACCCTGGTGCTGGCTCATCTTCGGCTCCGAAGGCAGGCTGGAACAGACCTTCGCCACCGACCAGGACAACGGTCTGTTGTTCGTGCCACCCTCCCCCGATGTCACCGACGACCTGCGCCAGGCGTTCCTGCCCTTCGCCCAGGCCGTCAATGAGGCCCTGCACTACTGCGGATTCGAGCGTTGCAGTGGCAAGATCATGGCCGGCAACCCCGACTGGTGCCTGAGTGCCGACGAATGGCGCGGCCGCTTCAGCGACTGGCTTCGGGTGCCGGACCCCGAGGCCCTGCTGCACGGCACCATCTTCTTCGACTTCCGGCCGCTGTACGGCAGCTTCGAACCCGTGGATCAGTTGCACACCTGGCTAGCGACCGAGGCGCCGGGGCATCCGCGTTTCTTCCGCGCCTTGGCGGAACAGGCGCTTTCCGTCTCGCCGCCGCTGGGGTGGGCCGGCCAATTCAGCTACGACCGCAACCGCGACTTTCCTCACAGCATCGACCTCAAGCACCAGGGAGCGCGCCTGTTCACTGACCCGGCCAGACTCTGGGCCTTGCAATTCGGGGCCTGGTCCACCAGCACCGCCGACCGGCTACGCGCCGCCGGAGCGGCGCAGCAACGGCCGGCCGAAGACATTGCCGCCGAGATCGAAGCCTTCCATCTCATTCAGCGCTTTCGCATCAACCAGCAACTCCAGACCAGTGACCACGCCGCCGTCAACCGGGTCGACCCTAGCGATCTCAACGAACTGCATCGGCTGATGTTGAAAGAGGCCTTCCGCCAGGCCAAGAAGCTTCAGCTTCGACTCAAGCAGCAACTGGGGTTATAACGGCCCCGACAACCAACGGGGTTGGCAAAAACGAAAACCGGCCCTTGCGGGCCGGTGGTGGTGCCGATGACTCGGCGTTGAAGAAACGGATGCGGTTGCGGCAGCGCGCCGGCCCGCGCCGTGCGCGGGACAGGCTTAGCGCCTATTTGGCCTGGGCGGTTGCGGTCTTGCGATGATCGGCAGCGGTGCTCGCCTGCGAACTCGGCTGCGCCTTGTCGGCGGCGACCTGATCCGGTGCCGCGGCCTCGGTGGGCTCGATCATGACCATGGTGTCCGCCACCAATCCTTCTTTCGCCTGCTTCAGCTCCAGATTGGCCTCATGCAACTTGCCTTCGTCGAGCAGCGCGATGGCCTTCTCGACATGGGCGTTGGTCTCCGCGAGCGGCATACTCAGGGTGCGGGACACCAGCCCTAGGTCCACCAGGCTTAGCGTTTCGATCGCGCCCTGACGGTCGCCCTTGTTCAATTGCTCGCGGGCCTGGCCAACAGCGGCGACCCTGTCGCTCTTGGACGGCCGCGCTGCGTTGTCGGCCTGCTTGCCGGGGCTGGTCTGCGGCGTATTGCCTCCACTCTGGGCAGCGGCCTGTTGGGCGGTCTGTTCAGCAGCCTGACCGGCGGTTTTGGACGCCACCGCGGCATCCTGTGGCTGGGCGGCAAAGGCCTCGACCACCTGCAATTCCGACAGAATCGGGATCAGATCGGGCTTGGCGGTCACCGACTCTTTCTGGGTCGTCTTGTCGCCCACCTTCACCTCGGTGGTGACGGTCACCGGCATATCCTCGCTGGCAACACGCCCCAGCAGCGTATGCGCCTCGCCGAGCAGCTTTTTCGCACTGTCCACATAGCCGTCGTTGATCGCCGTACGCGCCAGATGGATGTCGTTCATCGCGGCCAGTCCATGCTCGGACATGTCGACGTCCTGAGCGCTCGTCGCGCCGCCGCTTACCGTCTCCGAGACATTAGTCGGCGCCTTGTTGCTGTCGGTCGCCGCATGAAGTTGGCCCATGCCCGCCACCGAAAGCGCGATTAATGAGGCAGCGGTCAAAAAAACAGCAGATTTCATGGTCGTTCTCCCGTCATATAGCCAATGTTTCGGTGTGACCCGGAGGCGATCTTGGCCTCCGTTAGGCAGGAGTATCGGACAACGGAGCTTAACGGAGGCTGGCGCGCGCATGACAGTTTTGTCATCTGCGCATATCTGGGCTCATGTACGCTTTGCCGGTTCAGGGGCCTCGCTCGGATGGCCTGCCCTGTCGCTGGCCGGCGGCGGATCGGCCTCTCGGGGCAGCAACGATTCAGCGTACATAGGCCGCACGCCGGTATACCGCCGCGCGCTGTAGTGCGCGGCGATCACCGCCAGCATCAGCGGCAGAACCACCTGATATTCCATGGTCATTTCCAGCACCATCAGGATCGACATCAATGGGGCGTGCGTCGCGCCTGCCAGCATCGCACCCATACCGACCACCGCATAGGCATTCGGCGGCGCGGTGCCGGCCGGCAACGCGGTGTGAACCAGCGTGCCGAACAGGGCACCGAGCATTGCACCGACGAACAGCGTCGGCGTGAAGGCACCGCCAACGGCACCGGAACCGTGGGTGGCCGCGGTCGCCAGCATCTTCAGCACCAGCACGGTGAGCAGCGCCTGCCAGGCCCATGGGGTGTGCAAGACCGAATTGACCACGCTGTAGCCGTTGCCCCAGACCTGCGGCTCGTAGACCGAGATCGCCCCCACCAATAAGCCACCCAGGGCCATGCGTCCGGCCAGCGGCAATGGCATCCGGCCGAACAGCTGATGCGCGCGCTCCAACAGACGCAGGAAAAGCGGCGCGACATGCCCGGCGGTGAGCCCGAGCAACAGGTACAGGCCGAGTTCCCAGTCGCTGACCAGGCTGAAGGCGGGTAGCTGATACACCGGTGCATAGCCGAGGATGTCGTGAACGGTGGCGTTGGCGATCACGGCGGCGATGATCAGCGGGCCGATGTGCTCCAGGGCGATGGAGCCGAGCACGATCTCGGCGACGAACAGCGTCGCCGCGATCGGGGCGTTGTAGGCCGAGGCGAGACCGGCAGCGGCGCCGGCGGCAACCAGCAGCCGCAGTCGATCCCTCGGAAAGCGGCTGAGTCTGCCCAGTGCCGAGGCCACCATCGCCGCCAATTGCACCATCGCGCCCTCACGGCCGATGGAGCCGCCGGAGGCCACCGTAAACAGCGATGAGGCGGACTTAACCAGGCTGTGACGGACGCTGATCCAGCCGTCGCCGACAGCGACCGCCTCCATGTAGTCGGTGCTCGAACGACCGCGCAATCGGGCACCGATCTGCTGCAGAATGAGTCCGGCGACCAGCCCGCCGGCGGCAGGAAGCAACAAGCGCTTCCAGGCAGGCAGGGACTCCGCCATCACCACCAGACTGCCGGCCTCGCCGCCAAGCACCCATTCCAGTGCGTGGATGCCCTCACGAAACAGCACCGTGACCAACGCACCAAGAAAGCCGACCAGCGCCGATAACAGCAGCAGCAGCGTTAACTCGTCGCGCCTCGGCGCAAGCATCAGCACGGCGCGCTTCGGCAGCGTCGCGGCCGCCGCCAGCACCGCGGCGGCCTGGCGCCTGGGGTTGCTCGTCGCCCGTCGCTTTTGCCACTGCACCATTGCTGCGGCGATCAGCGCCAACACCAGCGCCGTCAGCAGCCAGCCCGGCGCACGCGGACCAGGGGCCAGCGGGGCCGCTTCAGCTTCGGGTGCCAGCAGCGGCGGCGGGAGCGAACCGGTTGGCGTCTGGTCCGGCTGAGCCCATCGATCGGCTTCCCCCTGGCCTGGGGACGGGCACGGGCAGAGACCTTCATCCGCCGGTTCGCCGGCAGTAGTCGGAACCGCGGCCACGGGTTGCTGCGCTTCCTTGGTCGGCGCTGGCTCAGCAGGCATAACGGCGGCGGGCTTGACCTCCGTCGTCGGCTCGGGCTCGGGTTCGGGCTCTGGCTCGGACAACCGAGTTGCTTCCCGGCCGGCCCGCTCACTTCCTGGGCAGTTCAGCGGCAGCCCGGTTCGCCGATGCTCCCGCCACTCCCGCGCCTGGCGCTGGAGGGTGTCGCGGGCCGTCTCGGCATCCAGGGCGGCCACCTGCTCCGCTGTCGGCAGCCTCAACACTGCGCCGACGTGCATGACAGCATTGACATTGCAGGGCGGCGTGAAGGCGTCCGGGTTGGCCTGCAACAGGGCCAGCATGATCTGGTCCCGGCTCAGGTCCGTGCCGGCATAGACTTGTCCCGCGATCTGCCACAGGCTGTCGCCCGATCGAACCGGGCCATACGCTCCCGCGGCCGTGGTCACAGCAGCTGCCGTGCTCGCGAGCACGCATCCCAGCAGCCCGGCGCCTGCCAACTGGAGCCAGAAGCGAGGTGAGCATCGGCCAGTCATCAGCAGCATCGGGGAAATCTCACGCGGTTGACCTTGCCTGCAGAGCGGATGAGTCAAGTTTGTCGTTGTCGTGCTCGTTGTCGTGCTTTGAGTGGCGGTGCAATATGCGCATGGGACCGATGATGTGAAGCGTTGAGGCGCGCTGAGGTCCCGTCGGCTGGGGGAAACTTCGATTACGACAACGACAACGACAACGACAACGACAAGGATCAGTGTACTGCCCAAACCAGCGCCGACCATGACTCGTCGGCCGGAGGCATCGCTTCGCTAGTGATAGTAGCAAGCCACGCACCGATGCTGGTGCCGCGACCGAGTCCGCTTCCACACCGCATTGAGCGCAATTGCAACCTCCGTCATGGTCGATTTCCGCGCCAGACGGACCAACTTACCGCGCAGAACGCGCTGTTGCGCTAGCTTTTCCTTCCTCACGCTTGCCGAGCCACCATGATCCACATCGAGACACAAACGTCGACAACAGCCAGCCCGACGCCGGAGCACTTAGCGGACGTCAATGCCGACCTGACCCAGCGGGTCGTGCTCGACACGGAGCAGATGCCGTGGCAACCGAGCCCGAGCGGCACCGTCTGGCGTAAGCCGCTTTACCGTCAGGACGGTGAGTCCGGGCCAGTCACGAGCCTCGTGCGCTACGCCCCAAACGGTGCCTTCCCGGAGCACGCACATCCGCAGGGCGAGGAGATCCTGGTCCTGGACGGCGTTTTTTCCGACGAGCATGGTGACTACCCCGCCGGCACATTCCTGATGAATCCCCACGACAGCCGACATTCCCCACGCTCGCGGAGCGGCTGCACCCTGTTCGTGCGTCTGCGCCAGTATCCGGGGGCCGATCGCCCACGGCTGGTAGAAGACACCACGGCGCCGAACAGCTGGCGACCGGGGCTGGTGGACGGGCTCAGCGTGCGCCCCCTGTACAGTCAGGGGGGTTATCCCGAGAGCGTCGCGCTGGTGCGCTGGGCGCCAGGCACCTACTTTCAGCGCCACACCCACTGGGGCGGCGAAGAGATTCTGGTACTGGAGGGCGAGTTCTGCGACGAACATGGGCGCTACCCGTCAGGGACCTGGCTGCGCAGCCCGCACATGAGTCAACACACACCGTTTTCAGAGACCGGCTGCCTGATTTACGTCCGCGTCGGCGGACACCAGTAGGGACACCGGTCGCAGGCGCCTGGTCGCGCCGTCATCTGCTGTCCGCTACTGTTCGCTTCCGAGCGCGCTGTCTACCCAAAGAGTTTAAGTTTTCCGTTTTCGCTGGCAAACCTCGCCACTCGAAACTAGAAACTCGCCACTTTCACTATGCAACAACATCGCATCGACAGCTGGCAACACGACCACGATTTCAGCACCGTCGCCGAAGTCGAGGCCGAGCGCCGTACCCGCTGGGTGGTCTACCTCACGCTGACCACGATGCTGGTGGAATTGACCACCGGCTGGTTGAGCGGCTCCATGGCGTTGCTGGCCGATGGCTGGCACATGGGCAGCCATGCCGCGGCCCTGGGGTTGAGTGTGTTCGCCTACCGGCTGTCGCGCCGATGGCGCCATGACAGCCGCTTCACCTTCGGCACCGGTAAGATCACCAGCCTCGCGGCCTATTCAAGCGCCCTGCTGTTGGCCGCAGGCGCACTCTGGATGCTGGTGGAATCCGTCACGCGGCTGGTGCAGCCCGTCAACATCCACTACGCGGAGGCGATGGCAGTCGCGGCGTTGGGGCTGATGGTGAATATCGCGAGCGCTTGGCTGCTTTCCCAGGGCCACACGCACCATGATCGCGGACACGGACACGGGCATGAACATGGGCATCATCACGACCCGGTCGCCGACGCGCACGCCCCGGACCACAAGGACCTCAATCTTCGCTCCGCCTACTTGCACGTGCTGGCGGACGCCGTGACATCGGTTCTGGCGATTACCGCGTTGAGCGCCGGCATGTTCTTCGGCTGGGCATTTCTCGACCCGCTCATGGGCATCGTCGGAGCCGCTCTGATCAGCAGCTGGGCCTGGGGATTGGCCCGCGAGAGCGCGCTCACCCTAGTCGATGCGGAAGACCAAGGCGAGATGGAAGACAAGATCCGCGACGCGATCGAGGCCGTTGATGACGTACAAATCGCGGATCTTCACCTTTGGCGAGTCGGCGCCGCCAGCCAGGCCTGTATCCTTTCCCTGGTCACTCATGAACCTCGGCCGGCGGACTACTACAAGGGACTGCTCCAGCATCTTTCGGGACTCGACCATCTGACAGTCGAGGTCCATCAGGACCGGAGCCCGAACAGCTCTATCCGGCCAAGCTAACGATCAGAGGGCGAGGCTACCGCCGTGCCCGCGGCGGCCAATGCCCTTGATCAGACCTCGCCGCGGTTGTAGTCCGGTTCCGCCGTGATGCGATGGATGCTCAGATCGGCGCCCTGGTATTCCTCTTCCTCGGTCAGGCGCAGCCCCATCACCGCCTTGATGCCGCCGTAGACGACGAAACCGCCCACCAGCGCGATCGCAACACCGAGCAGGCTGCCCGCCAGCTGGCCCAGGAAGCTGACGCCACCGGCACCGCCAAACATCTCCAGACCAAAGATACCGGCCGCGACGCCGCCCCACAGCCCGCACAGCCCGTGCAAGGGCCAAACGCCGAGCACGTCGTCGATGCGCCACTTGTTCTGCGTTAGGGTAAATGCATAGACGAACAGCGCGCCTGCCACCGCGCCGACGAACAGCGCGCCGAGGGGATGCATGAGGTCGGAGCCTGCACAGACAGCGACCAGACCGGCCAGCGGACCGTTGTGCAAAAAGCCCGGGTCGTTCTTGCCGGCGACCAGCGCCGCGAGGATACCGCCGACCATCGCCATCAGCGAATTCACCGCGACCAGGCCGCTGACGGCATCGATGGTCTGCGCCGACATGACGTTGAAGCCAAACCAGCCCACGGTCAGGGTCCAAGCGCCCAACGATAGGAACGGGATCGACGACGGCGGATGGCCGGTCATGCCGCCGTCGTGGCGGTACCGACCCGAGCGTGGTCCCAGCAGCAGCACCGCGGCCAGTGCGATCCAGCCACCCATCGCATGCACGACGATAGAGCCGGCAAAGTCGTGGAACTCCGCACCGGTCATCGACGCGATCAGCGACTGCACACCGAAGTTGCCGTTCCAGATCATGCCCTCGAAGAACGGGTACACCAGCGCCACCAGCAGCAGCGACGCCAGCAATTGCGGATAGAACTTGGCCCGTTCCGCGATACCACCGGAGATGATGGCCGGGATGGCCGCGGCGAAGGTCAGCAGGAAGAAGAACCGCACCAGCTCGTAGCCGTTCTTCTCCTGCAGCACGGTGGCACCGGAGAAGAAGTCGATACCGTAGGCGATGCTGAAACCGACGAAGAAATAGGCGATGGTTGAAACCGCGAAATCGCTCAGGATCTTCGACAGCGCGTTAACCTGATTTTTCGCCCGTACTGTGCCCACTTCAAGAAACGCGAAGCCGGCGTGCATGGCGAGGACCATGATGGCGCCGATCAGGATGAAGAGTACGTCAGCACCCGACTGCAGTTGCTCCATTATTGTCTCCGGTTGTTCAAATTCGGTGCGAGATCAGCAGGAACCATGCCAGCGACATCACCAGCCCATGACGACCGCTTGCGTCTTGAAATTGATCATTGAAATAGCCAGCAAATTCGCCACTAGCGCTGCAGACAGAGGCAATTTGATCGCACTAGGAGTGCATCGAAAGTCGCGGACCAACGCACCGATTCATGGCGCAACGCACCCGATTGGTGCGGTCTTCGCACACGTGGGAGCATCGCTTCGCGATATCGCGCCAGCGCCGCTGCGTGCGCGCCTGTGGACCCGCGCGGCCCTTTGCGCTAACGTCGCGCTCCCAACCACAATCAGTCAGAGGACTTGGATATGAAAAAAATCATCACGGCAGCAGCAGCGCTCACCTTTGCCGGCATCGTCATGGCCGACGACATGGCCACACCGGATGAGGCCAAGGCGATGTCGCAAAAGGCACAGGCAGCGGTCAACGAAATGGGCGCGGACGCGGCCTTTGCGGCCTTTGCCGCGGACGATGGCGGCTTCAAGGACAAGGACCTGTACGTGTTCTGCATGGACATGGACGGCGTCATGCTGTCGCACGCCGTCAAGCCGGAACTGGTCGGCAAGAACCTGCTGGACTTCAACAAGTACGGCGACGAGCTGTTTAAAGACATGGTCAAGGTGGCCCAGGACTCCGGCGAGGGCTGGGTGGACTACAACTGGCCCTACCCTGGTACCGATGAAGTCAAGGCCAAGACCAGCTACATCATGACCAACGACGGCGGGTTCTTCTGCGGCGTGGGTGCGTATAAGTAAAGAAGCTCCAAGGGCCGAGGGCCTAGGGCCGAGTTCGGATTTGCAGCCACGGGGCTGTAGAACGGCTCTTGGCCCTTGGCCCTTGGCTCGCTAGACCGTTTCGTGATCCTCGATCCGGAACCCAAGCAGCTCGAGCACCATGCCGGTGACGGCGCCACCGAGCAGCCCACCCATAAAGCCCGCGGGCACATTGCTGAGCACGCGATCGATCGCATTCTGCGTCTCAATGTCTAAGGTGCCTGCCGTGGTGCCGCCCATGATCCAAATGCTGGCCCCCACGACACCGCCGATCAATGCCGCCACCAGCGGTGCTGCCAGGCCATCCGGCAGCCAACCGTGACAGGTCTGCACCATCCAGTGCTCGTTCAGCTGGAACAGCGCCCCCACCAGCGCCACCACCCCCGCCGCCATCACCAACGGACCCACTGGTTGATCGTAGAAGAACAGGACCACCGATAGGATCACACCGGCACCGAGGCCAGCCAGCAGCCCGGTCAGGGTCTCTGCCAATGGGCGGGCATTGCGGCGCACCATCCAGCTGAAGAATGAGCCGGCGATCAGGCCCGCTCCGGCTGCCGTCGCCGTGATCACCGGCAGCTCTACCCGATGCCCCGAAACGATCAGATATCCGATCGAGGCGAGCACGCCGGCCGTTGCACCCACCAGCGCCACCGGCATTGCACTATAGAAGGCCGCGGTCGTCATTGCCGCCGCAACGGAACCGACAACCAGCGGCTGCCAGCCACTCAGACCCAGCACGAGCAGTACCTGATAGAGCCCGATGAACAACCCGCCAAACAGGGCTCCAGCCAGACTCCAGACGAAGAACGTCGTCACCACCGCGGTAAAGCGATCTCTCGATAACATCTCTTTGGTTCCTCCATCGCCGGCATGGGCGCCATACGCCTCGTCCCGGCCGGGCCTTTCGCCGCAAATCGCGCGGCACGCGGTTATAATCGTGCGCCGGTGCGTGGCCGGTGGTCCCATTCTACCCAAACATGCCACGGATGCTCGCACCGGAAACCTTGCATCGGAGGCAAGCGACCACAGGCTGCGTTACTATCACGCCGGCAAGAATGCGCGGCATCAAGACCGCGCCGGCATCATCCATCCACCTAAAGTGAGACAAATCATGGCAAGAACAGCACTGGTCACCGGCGGCACCCGCGGCATCGGCGAGGAAATCTGTCAGGCGTTGAAGGACGCCGGCTACAACGTCGCCGCCAACTACGGCGGCAACGATGCCGCCGCCAAGGAATTCACCGAACGCCACGGCATCCCCGCCTACAAATTCGACGTTAGCGACTTCGACGCGGTTGCCGCCGGCATCGCCAAGATCGAGCAGGACCTGGGACCGATCGATGTGTTGGTCAACAACGCCGGCATTACCCGCGACAGCACCCTGCACCGCATGACCCCCGAGCAATGGCACAAGGTCATCGACACCAATCTATCCTCCTGCTTCAACTGCGCGCATGCGGTCATAGAGGGGATGCGTGAGCGCGGCTTTGGACGCATCATCAACATCGGCTCCCTCAACGGCCAGGCCGGACAGTACGGCCAGGTCAACTACGCCGCCGCCAAATCCGGTATCCATGGCTTCACCAAGGCCCTAGCCCTAGAGGGTGCGGCGAAGGGCATTACCGTCAACGCCATCGCGCCCGGCTACGTCGACACCGAGATGGTGCGTGCCGTGCCGCCCGAGGTGTTGCAGAAAATCATCCGCCAAATTCCAGTGGGCCGACTCGGCAAACCCGCCGACATCGCCCGCAGCGTGTTGTTCCTCGCCGCCGATGACGCCGACTTTGTCACCGGCACCACGCTGTCGATCAATGGCGGGCACCACATGTACTAGGGCGGCGATGCCTCGGCCCGACGAGAGTGCCCCGCCGCGGGCTCAACCTCTGCGTTGATTCAAGCGGGCCAGGCGCCGAGGGCCGAGGGCCGTCGTACAGCACGATGGTGCAATTTTGGCCCTTTTTGCCCGGCGTCTGGCCCTTTGGACAGCAAGCGATGGCGCACCAGCCATCGGTGCCCTGTTCAGAGGACAGCCGGAGCGGACAACAGGCACTCAGCCCTTTGGCCCGAACAGCAGCCACAGGATGAGGCCGAGCACGGGCAGCAGGAGGATCACCACGGTCCAGATCACCTTTGACCCGGTGCCCGCATCACTCTGGATGATTTTGACGAAAGCATAAACGGTAAGAATCAGGTGAATCAGGCCCAAGATGCCGGTAACTTCAATGCTCAACGGACTACTCCCGATGTTTTGGTTGTGGCTCGGCTAGCGCTGAGGTCGTCAGCACCGCCCGTATGATCCCGCCGCCGTATTCCGATTTTTCCTACCTTGCTCGACCCGCCAAAACCAACTAAAAGGCACCAACCAAAAGGCACCGACCAAAAGGGACCGACTAGGGTTGGCGGCGCATCTGCGGGTGCAACCGCGGGTCGGATACCGACCTCAATGACCCCGGCACCTCGGCTACCCAAGATGCCGGAGAGCTTGACCAAATCGGCCGCCATCCTGGTCAACCCAAAGGCCGGCGGGGCCGCGTACAAGGCCGATACCCTGTCCGTGCACTTGGCGGAGGGATTGAAGGGCGTTGGCATCAAGGCCCACCTCCTGAACCTGGCGCCGGGCAGCGCTGATCCGGAAGGATGGCGACGCGACTTGGGCCGCCTCATGGCCGGCGGGCTCGATTATGCCTTCGTACTCGGCGGCGATGGCACGGTATTGACGGTCGCGACGGGCTTACTCGGACACGACGTTCCGCTCGGAATTATACCGCTTGGCACCGCCAACCTGCTCGCGCGGGATCTGGGCCTACCGTTAGAGCCTGAGGCGGCACTCGATGGCCTGGTGGAGGGAGTGGCCATGGGACTAGCGGAGGGACTTATCGATGGTGTCGAGGTGGCCCAGGTCGGGGGGAATGTTCGCCGTATCGACGTTGGCCGCGTCAACGGGCACCCGTTCCTTTGCGCCTCGATGCTGGGGATGACCACGGAACTGGCAAAGGCCCGCGAAGCAGCGCGGGGACTGGGCACATGGCGGTTGCTGCCGCGCCTGGTGCGGAAGGGCTATTGGCTGCTAAAGCGCTATCCGTTTCGCAGCGTGACGCTGTGCTTCGACGACGATCAGTTGTCGGTCAGCACCCGCGCGATGATCATTACAAACAATCCGATCCGTGCCGAGCCAGGCCTGTATCCGAGCCGCGCCCGTCTGGATAGGGGCGTGCTCGGAATCTATGGAGTCCATGAGGGTCCATTGTCCGCGTTGCCGCGCTTGGCACTGAGCTTGATCGCCGGGACCTGGCCCAGAGAGCCGCGCGTCTTCAGCCGCACTGCCCACCGCGTGACCATCGACACGCGCAAGTCGCGCCGAATCAAGGCGCTCAATGACGGGGAGCCGGTTCGGCTGCGCACGCCGCTGCACTTCGACATCTTGACCCACGCGCTGCCAGTGCTGATGCCGGTAACGGACCCGGTTCGGGTCCGAGGGCACGAGACATGACCGCCGGCGCACCCCAGGCCCACAGCCCGCGACCACATCCCGCGGCCCAAGCCGACCGCCCCATGAGCCGCATCGCGCACCTGTCCGATCTGCATTTTGGCAGCGAACAGCCGCCGTTGGTGGCGGCGCTGGAACAGTCGTTTGCACGCATTGCGGCCTAACCTTGTGGTGATCAGCGGCGACCTGACACAGCGCGCGCGGCGGCACGAGTTGGTTGCCGCCGCCGGCTTTATCGACCGGCTGCCAAAGCCCGTGCTGGTAGTGCCCGGCAATCATGATATTCCCGGTATCACGCCGCGGCGTTTTCTCGATCCGTGGCGGGGCTGGCACGGCCATTTTCCCGGCGGTCTGGAACCAGCCGTCGAGCATGACGACTTGATTGCGGTCGGCGCGAACAGCGTACGTGCCTGGGGGCCTTATCTCGACTGGTCCCGCGGCCGGCTGAGGCCGACGCAGATTCGCCGCCTGGCGGAACGCATCGAGCGCGCGCCATCGCACCTGTTGCGAATACTGGTGGCTCATCATCCGTTCCTGCTCACACCCGCCGCGGCCGGGCGCGGACTGGTCGCCGGCGCGCGGCCTGCATTGCAGCGTCTCGCCCAGGCGGGGCTGGATCTGGCCCTGGGCGGCCATGTGCATCTGGGCTATGCCGGCATCACACACGGCATCTTAGTGGTGCACGCCGCCACCGGAGTTTCCAGCCGACTGGTCGGCCAGGCCAATGGCTTCAACCTGATCGAGGGCCACCGCGATGCCCTGAGCGTGGAACACTGGCGCTGGCAGGGACAGGACTTCAGTCCCCATAGCCGACGACAGTTTCACCGCGAGAACGGCATCTGGCTGGCGTCCCAGTCGGCATGAATAACGCGCGAAAATCAACTGCGGGCCTTGATAGATCGTTTCGGCCAGTCCTCTGGAGGAACAGTGTGGCGATGCGCTCTCGTTCCGCGCCAGGTCCCTTCGCGCCTTTGCGCCTTCGCGTGAGACTCTTGCGTTTATGCGCTCCTCATCCGGTTAGGAATGTCTCACGCGAAGGCGCGAAGGCAGCGAAGGCGAATTCTTGTTCGCGTTTTTGTGCCTTCGTGTGAGCATCCCACCGCCGCCTTGGGTCGGGTGGCCGGAACAAGGCCCAACTGCGAAATCGCGGATTACAGTTCGTCTATCGGTCTCTGAGCCGCTTCGGTGCAACCGCCCGACGCATTGAGCGGCACACGCAAACGTACCCGCGTCCCTTTCGGTTCACGGGCGCCAATCTCGACACAACCGCCAAGCAGCTCGATCCGGGAGCGCAGGCTGTTCAGCCCAAAGCCGCCGGCGATCGGGCCGGTGTCCGGAAACCCGCGACCATCGTCATCGACCAGGACCTCGACCCACTCCGGCGCAAACCGCAGGCAGACGTGCGCATGTCCGACCTCTGCATGCTTAGCGACATTGATCAGCAGTTCGCGCAAGCCCTGAAATAGGGTCAGCGCGATCGCGTCCGGCAACGCCATCGGCTCGCCCTGTAACTCGCAGTCGACGGACAGCCCCCATTGTTCAGCGAGCCACTCCGCAAGCCATTCCGCCGCCCCATGCAGCCCGGCCTGACTCAGGATCGGCGGGCTCAGCTCGAACACCAGGGAGCGCAGTTGGCGCAACGAATCGTCGAGCAGTGTCACCAGCCGATCCTTACGCCCGAGTCCGCCATCCTCCCCTTCGATGATGATCCGCGCGAGCACCAATTGCTGGATGGTGGTGTCGTGCAGTTGCTGCGCCAGGCGCCGACGCTGCCGCTCCTCCAACAGGGCCATCTCGACGTTCAGCTCGCGCAGCCGACGGTTGGCCTGCGCCAGCCCCGCGGTGCGCTCGTCCAGGCTTCGCTGCAGTCCTCGCGAGAGCCGCGATAGGGTGCTGTGGGTCTGCACCCTAGCGAGCAGTACGGATACATCGAAGGGTTTGACAATGTAATCGACACCGCCGGCCTCGAAGCCATCGAGCATTTGGCGCCCGTCGCTCATCGCGGTCAGGAAGACCACCGGAATATCACGGCTGCCGGCGTCTTGCTTCAGGCGGCGGCAGAGGCTTAAGCCGTCGGCATCCGGCAGCATCACATCGAGCAGAATCAGGTCCGGGTGTCGAACGGAAACGGCACTAAGCATTTCCGCGCCGCTGGCCGTCGCGAACACGCGATAGCCCTTCTGCCGCAGCAAGCCGGACACAAACTCGCGCGTTGCAGCATCGTCGTCGACGACGAGAATGCAGGCAGTGTCAAGTGGTTCATTCACAGGCGTCCTCCGAGTCACCTGAATTAGGGTCACCTGAATTAGGGCCACCTGAATTGGGAGTGCCGGCGGTCGGCTGCCGCCGTTCAGCCCCGTCGCCATCTTTGATGACCTCGCCCACGGCCTTCAACACCGGCGCAATCGCTCCGGCCAGCGCCTCGACCGACGCCTGCCAGCCATCGGCCGGATGGCCGCCGTCGCCACAGGCCTGCATCGCGCATTCCGCAGCCCGCTGCAATGCACCGGCGCCGAGCATACCGACCACCCCCTTCAGCGAATGGGCGATCTGCCGCGCCGCACCCGAATCATCGGCGGCAATCGCCCGCCGCAACAGCGCAACGTCCTGTCGATGTGTCGTAAAGAATGCCCGAAGCACGCGATGGTATAGGACCGCATCGTTTGCCGACATGGCTAGTCCCGCGGCGAAATCGATACAGCCGCTCTGATTCATAGCGGTTTTTTGATCGGCTGAACCACGCGGATCGGCAACGCAAGCCACGGACGTGCTGGCGCGCGCCGACTCGGCTTGCTCCTGCTGCAGCCAGCGTTTGAGCATCGCGTAGAGCCGTTCGGGCTCGATTGGTTTGCTCAGATAGTCGTTCATGCCGGCATCGAGACAGTTGCCGCGAGCCTCGCCTGTTGCATGCGCGGTCATGGCAATGATCGGCAGACTGGCGCAGCCGGGGCGCGCGCGGATCAGCCGGGTCACCTCCAGACCGTCCAGTTCCGGCATCTGCACGTCCATCAAGATCGCATCGAAACGTCGGAGCGCGACCTGTTGCAGCGCCGCCCGACCATTGACTGCGACGGTGACCTCAACCTCCGCGTGTTCCAGCAGTCCTCGGGCATATTCCCGGTTGGTGGCGTTGTCCTCCACCAGCAACACCTGCTTTCCGCGCAGGGCCGAACCGAACGACGGCGCCAACGGCCCCAGGCGATGACCGGCCGAACTTGGCCTGCCTTCGAGCATCGCCAACAGCGTGTCAAACAATCGCACCCGCGACGCCGGCAATGCGGCCAACACCACCGGCATGGCTTCGCTGAAAGTCAACACGGCGCCGACGTCCTCGTCGCCGTACAGCAGTTGGCGCTCCGACCGCAGCAGCCCATCGGCATCCAACGCACGCAACTCCGGCAATCGCGCCGTCACCGCGTGCGCATTGGCGAGCAGCAGCTCGACGGGGTTCGTCCGCGCCGCATCGCGGGCGGCTTGGACCAGATCCGTACCCGCCCCAATTCGACTGACAGCGAAACCGAAGCCCCGCAACAGGCGTTGCAACTCGGCCGCTCGCCGGTCGTCCTGCTCCAGCACCAACAAGGCGCTGTTCCGCCACGAATTCGGTAACGACCAAGGCGAAGCGGCAGCGGTGGGGTCCAGCTTCAGGCGCAGCGTGAAGCTGAAGCGGCTGCCTTGGCCCGGCGTACTGTCGAGGCCGAGTTCGCCGCCCATCAGCTGCACCAGATCCCGGCTGATGCTCAGGCCCAGCCCGGTGCCCTGGTAACGTCGGCGCATGGAATCGTCGCCCTGGGTAAAGGGCTGAAACAGCCGCTGCGCAAGCTCAGGGGCAATGCCGATGCCGGTGTCCGTGACGCAGAAGCGCAGTTGCGCGGTGTCGTGATCGATCGACAGGCAATCCACGCCAAGTTCGACACGGCCCTTGGGGGTAAATTTGAGAGCATTGCTCATCAGGTTTAGCAGCACCTGCTCCAGGCGACCGCGGTCGCCGATCAACCTGAGCGGTACAGCAGGGTCGATCGCGAATCCGAGCACGAGCCGACGCTCGCTGGCCTCCAGCGCGGTGATGCCCTGCAGCGTCTCCAGGAGCTCATCGAAGTCGAAAGACTCCATGACCAGTTCGACCTTGCCGGCCTCGATCTTGGCCAGATCGAGCACGTCGTTAATGATGCCGAGCAATGACTGCGCGGAGCCGTGCAGGCGCTCCAGATAGCCCCGCTGCCGCCCGTCAAGCTCGGTGTCCAGCGCCAGCCGCGACAAGCCGATAATGGCGTTCATGGGCGTGCGGATCTCATGGCTCATGTTGGCCAGAAATTGTCCCTTGGCATTAGACGCCTGCTCGGCCTGGTCGCGGGCCAGCATCAAGGCCCGATTCAGCCGCTGCAATTCGTACTGACGATACAGCAGCGCAAGACCAATCAACCCGATCACGCCAAGCCCCTGCCACAGCCGCGTCAGGTTCATCTGCTGCTCGATGGTAAAGCGGGTCTGGCGCACGGCAATCGCGTCCTTCTCGGCCTGGGTGAGGGACGCCACCGCCTTGTCCA
Source organism: uncultured Gammaproteobacteria bacterium (assembly GCA_963695445.1). Taxonomy (GTDB): domain Bacteria; phylum Pseudomonadota; class Gammaproteobacteria; order Chromatiales; family Chromatiaceae; genus Thiohalocapsa. The sequence goes on from CAVOGV010000054.1 coordinate 56,346, forward strand.
TGATGGAGAGCAGCGCCGGGTCGTCATTGCGCACCGCGACAGAGATTGGGTAACGGCTGTCCATTTCGCCGATGATACGCAACGTATCGTGGCTTGCATGCACCAACTCCGCCGCGTGCTCCAGGGTTGCCACCGCGGCATACGCACGCCCGGATTGCAGTGCCGGTATCGCCTCGGCAGGGAGCGACAGCTCTACAAGCGCCATCGTCGGGAAGCTTCGCCTGAGTTCTGCCGCGATGGCAGATGACTCCGGCACCGCAATGGCGCGGTCGGCAATCGCCTCGATGCCGCTCACGTACGGTGCGTCGCGCAGCGCAACCAGAACGTGACTGACCCAATAGTAGGGCTCCGTAAAGGCCAGAAACTGCTCGCGTTCGGGCGTGCGCACGGCACCGGACAGCAGATCGCAGTCGCGCGCCTGCGCGAACGCCAGCGCCTCGCCCCAGGTAGCGCTAGGCACGGGTTCGAACGTCACCCCCAGCTTGTCCGCGAACAGACTCAAATAGTCTTTGAAGATGCCCTGATGCCGGCCGGCGTCAAGGTAATCGTAAGGGTTCCAAAACGGACTGAAGCAGTAGCGCAGTCGATGGCCCTTATCGCGTAGGTAGGCCCGCTCAGCGGGACTCAGGCCGATACGGTCCTTACCCTGCATTACTATACCCAGCATCAATGGCGCCAGATAGCGCGCCTTGATCGCCAGCCGCTCTTGGGTGGAGACCGATGCCAGCGCCTTGTTCATGGCGCTCACCAGCAATGGCCAGTCGTTGCGCACCGAGAACACCAACTCGGTGCCCTCATCCAGCATGAAGGCCGACTCCACCACGGTGATGTTGCGGCCCACCAGCGTGTAGCCGATGGTGTCGGCATTCAACATCGCATCGATCTGATCGGACAGCAAACCGTTGATCAGGTCGATCTGGCTCTCCCGCACGACCGGAGTCACACCGTCGATTGCGCGCAGCAGTTTCTCGTCGTACAGATTACCCCGCTCGTAGCCGACGCGCTTACCGGCCAAGTCTTCGGCAGCGTGAATCGCCAGCGGATTGCCGGCGCGCACGTAGATGCCCTTTCCGATCTGGGTGTAGGGGTCGGTAAAGGCCATCCGCGCGGAACGCTCCGGATGCACGACCGACGAAGCGAGGCCGTCGATCTCGTGGCGCATGGCGCGCGCAACCTGCGTGCCCCAATCTCCCGGCTCAAGCCGAAAGTCGACTCCTAGCCGCTTGCTCAAGATGGCCAAGGTGTCTACGTCGATGCCGACGCTGCTCCCGTCCGGGTTGGAAATGTAGTTCGGCATCCAGCCTTCACCAATACCGAACACGATATCGCGATGCGCGGCGAGGAAGGCCTGTTCATCCGGCGTTAGTTCAAGGGCATCGGTACCCTGGTCGGCCGCGAACGCCCCGCCCGCCCCGACCAACCAGAGGATCGGCAGCAGGCAGAGCACCGCGATGGTTCTTGTCAGTGCAGGCTGCATCGATCTTGAATGGGTCGGTTCCTTGTCGGTTCCTCGTCGGGTCGCGAGGCGGCGACCAGCCGCGCAGGCGGGCGTGCCTCCACACGCCAGTCAGGCAATTTTGTTTTCCTGCGCCGAATTTGCTCCAAAGCGGCGACGCTGGCATGCTGCGGCTTCATCGCATCCACAGACGTACACCGATGCCCAACCGCACAAGCCCGCTCGCTTCCTCCGAACAGCCGTCCCCAACGCAGCGCCGCGTCCTGGCCGGCTATGCCGCCACCGTGTTTGTCAGCTCAGCGCTCTTGCTGGTGCTGGAGATCGTCGCCGGGCGCCTGATCGCGCCCTATGTGGGGGTCTCATTGTACACATGGACATCGATCATCGGCGTGATCCTGGCCGGCCTTTCGCTCGGCAACTGGATCGGCGGCGTCTGGGCCGACCGCGGCGGCAACGGCAGCAGCGTCGGGCTGGTGCTGGCCGCCGGCGGCATCTATTGCATCCTGAGCCTGGCGATGCTCGATGTGCTGGGCGAAGCGATTCAGCAACGCGGCGCGACGCTGCTGACCGCGAGCTTTCTGTTCGCGTCGGTGCTGTTCTTCGTGCCCGCGGCCCTGATCGGCGTCGTCACCCCGTTGCTGACCACCCTGTCGCTGCGGCTCGACCCGCGCGCCGGACACGTCGTCGGGCGCATGCACGCGCTGGCGGCCATCGGCAGTATCGCCGGCACCTTCGCCGCCGGCTACTGGCTGGTGCAGACCCTCGGCACGCGCAGCGTCGTGCTGATCACCGGCCTGCTGCTGTTGGCGCTGGCGCTGCCGTTCCTGCGCGAACTGAAACGCGGCGCGCAGGTGGCCGTGCTGGCGGTGGCGCTGGGCGCGAGCGCGCTCATGGGGTTGCGCCATGGACTGACCACGAGCTGCGACCGGGAGAGCGCGTACTTTTGCATTCGCGTCGTCGATCAGACCGCGCTCGCGCCGTTCGGCGAGGCCCACGGCCTGGTGCTCGACCACCTGCTGCACGGCATCAATCACAAACAAGCCCCGGAGATGCTGATCGCGCCCTATGTGCACGGCATCGACGAACTCGCCTATGCCCAGTTCGGTGCCGAGTACGACAAGGCCTTGCGCTGGTTCTTCGCCGGCGGCGGCGCCTACAGCCAGCCGCGGGCCTTGCAGACCCTGAGCCCGGCCTCCGAAATCACTGTCGCGGAACTGGACCCCGCGGTCACCCGCACCGCCATGGAACGGCTGTATCTCGACCCGCGGCAGATGCGCATCCTGCACCGGGACGCACGGCTGGCACTGCAGGCCGAAACCGGCCCGTTCGACGTCATCGTCGGCGATGTCTTTCACGACGTCGCCATCCCCTACCACCTGGTGACGCGGGAATTCGCGGCGCTGGTGCGGCAGCGCCTGACCCCGGACGGCCTGTACCTGATGAACGTGGTGGACGCCTTCCCGGACCCACGCCTGATCAAGGCCATCGTCAAGACGCTGCAAACCGAGTTCGAGCACGTAGACATCTGGATGGACCACGTGCCTGACGCGGAGCGCGTCACCTTCATCGTCAGCGCCAGCAACGCCCCACGACTGCCGAAGACCGTCACCGCACGAGTTGGCTTCGAGCGCAGTTGGAGCCGCATGACCGAAGACCTGCTGGCCTACGGCACCAGCCCGGACCAACTGCCGGTGCTGACCGACGACTACGCCCCGGTCGAGCGGCTGATCGCAAAACTGCTGCTCGGCGATAGCCATTAAGCGCCCGACATGAGCGCCCGACACGGGTATGCCGCGGATTGTGAGCGCCATTGGGGACGTCCAGCGGATCAGCGCAGCCGCGTCACCCCAAAACCGTCAATCCCGCAGCGGGCCGACTAGAAGTCGGCGGTCCCATGGAGCGCCGACCTCCGGTCGGCCAGGGCGCGCTAGCGCCCTTGAGGACGTGCAGCGGATCAGCGCAGCCGCGTCACCCCAACACCGTCAATCCGGCAGCGGGCCGACTAGAAGTCGGCGGTCCCATGGAGCGCCGACCTCCGGTCGGCCAGGGCGCGATAGCGCCCTTGAGGACGTGCAGCGGATCAGCGCAGCCGCGTCACCCCAAAACCGTCAATCCGGCAGCGGGCCGACTAGAAGTCGGCGGTCCCATGGAGCGCCGACCTCCGGTCGGCCAGGGCGCGATAGCGCCCTTGAGGACGTGCAGCGGATCAGCGCAGCCGCGTCACCCCAAAACCGTCAATCCGGCAGCGGGCCGACTAGAAGTCGGCGGTCCCATGGAGCGCCGACCTCCGGTCGGCTAGGGCGCGATAGCGCCCTTGAGGATCTGTGGTGACGCAGCGGGTTTGTGGCGAATCGAAGCTGCCTAATGCGGGAGCCCACTAGACTGCTTGAGGCCGTCAAATGTTTGCAGATGCGTCAAGTTTCTCGTTGTCGTTGTCGTAACTCCCGCAGCCGACCGGACTTCAGGGCGCTTCTCGGCTTCACATCAACGCTCTCAAGCGCACATTGCATTGCCCCTCGAAGCGCGACAACGACAACGATCAGTGTGCCCCTAACCAGCGCCGACCATGACTTGTCGGTCTGAGACATCGCCTCGCTAACTATCGAAGATAAGGCGGAATGTAGTCTTCCAGTTCGCCCGTCTCGACGTACGGTAAGGTGACCGTCCTGTAGTAGTCCTCTCCCCTGGGAAACCAGCGACGCCATGAGTCCTTCCATTCCTGCGGCATCTGCTCCGGCAGCCAGAAGCGCCCCGGAATCAGTTCGGACGGGGCGGGAGCGGCGGCCAGCTCGATGTCCGCCGTGATCACACCTGCGCCGTCGTCCAGACTCAGGCGCGCCAGCAGGTTGCCGGCGGCGTCCGTGATGACCGTCTCGCCGAGGTAGACGGAGTTGTAGGGCACGTCGGGCAGTTCCGGGCTGTCGAAGCCCGCAAACGGGCCGGCGTGGGAGGCGTGCACCACCGGCACACCGAGCATGCGCGCAAGTCGGGGCGGAGACTCCTGGAGCATGCCAAGGTTGACCGCGCGCAAGGGATGGTCGACTGGCGCGTCATCCGGCAGGGTCCACCAGGTCGAACCCGTGAGCAGCAGCCTGACCTTGCCTGACAAGCGCTTGACGGTTCCTGAGCGCACCATTTCCCAGCACAGGGCAACGCCGACCGGGCCGAGGGCCGTTTGGAGAACGCCGTCGTCCTGACCGCCTTCGTAGTAACAGTTCTCCCAGTAGGTGGGAAAGTCCTTGTCATGGCGATAGGTGGTTCCGTCCGGAAACGCCAACACAAAGCTGTTGCGTACCCGATTGCCATCCGCGGCGAGGAACGAGCCGCCGACCACGACACCAGCCTCCCTCGCCGTGTCCGTCAGAAACCGAGCCGGTGCACCGCCGAGCGGACGGATCGCCCTGATCATATCCTCGTGGAAGGCTGCAGCGGAGGTGAACAGCTCCGGCAGCACGATCCACTCGGCACCCCGGCGGATGGCATCCCTGACCAGGATCTCAGCCTGCGCGAGGTTTGCCGCCACGTCGCCGAGCTTGGGTGTCATCTGAATCGCGGCCACCCTGAGCTTGCGTGGCGGCAGCACATTGATAGCCGCATCCTCCGGCATCGCGGCCAAGTCTGCCGAACGAGAACCGGCCAGTACCAGGCTCGCGGCGAGCCATTGTCCGAAGCGTCGGCGCCCGATGGGCAATTCCATCAGTCCCGATCCGCTGTTATCCGAGTCTGAACGTTCGTATTTCATGGCTGGTTTCCGGAACCCCGCAGGTAGCGCAACCGCGACGGCGACGAAAGGTTGTCGCGTTCGATCCAGATCAGATGGAGGTCGCCCTGGGGGTCCAGCGCAACGGCCGGACTGCCTTGGTAGCCTTCTCCGGAGGCCCCCGGAACCACCAGATCCGGGCTCCAGCCGGTGTCGGAATGCTTCCTCCAGGACAGAAGGACATCGCCTGGCTCATCGGCGTCCCCCCAGGCTTCGCGGGTATCGTCCCAGGCGGCGACGAAGCCCGGCTTGCCGCCAGCCAGGGCCGCATGCCATTGCTGAACCGCGGCGCCGAGGTCGTCCTGAACGATCTGGTTCGGTCCGAAGGTTCGGCCTCCGTCCTTGCTCTCAGCTCCCCAGACCGCGTAGCCGGACGCCGCATGGCGCTTGTCCAGCCAAATCGTCTGAACGGCGCCTTTGTCGTCGGCGCCCAGCATCACCCGCATCACCCCGCTGCCCAGCCCCCTGTCCAGACCGATGTTCTGGCCGGCGGTTTCGGGTCCATCCCGCGTCGGCGCAAAGTGCTGGTTCAATTGTCGCTCCGGGGCAAATGCCTGCCCCTGCTCGCGCCAGGTATGGAACAGCCGGGTATGTCCCGCGCGCCGGTCTTCCCAGGCCACCAGTAGGCGGCCGTCAGCACCCCAGGTCGCTGCCGGGAAACCTTGATAGGGATGATCGTCGACCGGGGAGACGCGCGTGGCAGCTTGTGCGAACTCCACCTCGCGTCCAGCGGACCGCAGTTCCGCCGCCTCGATGACTTGACCATCACCCAGCGCACGCGCCCAAACCGCGGCGACGCGCCCTGACCCATCGGCCGTCAAGGTCACCTGCCTACCGCCCTTGGCGGACAGGGTGGCGACTGAACCTGATCCGTCCGCATCGATGACGCGTGCCGCGATGACACCGTCCTGCTCCCAAGCCGCCAGCCATCGCCCCGGCCCGAGGGACACGATGGCCGGTTCGTATGCCTCGCCACCGGTGCTCAGCTGCTCGGTGCGGGGGAAGGACTCGGCCACGCGCGGCTTGACCGCGAAGTAGACTTGCGGTGCGCCGTTGCGATCGTCTTCCCAGACCAGGGCAACCTCTGCTGCCGACGCCGCGATATGCTGCCGGCCGGCACCATCCAGGTGATGATAGTGCGGGCTGCCGCTTGCACCGGCGACCGTCACCGGTTCGCCGAAGGACCAGGGCGCGGCCAAGGCAATACCGGGGAGGGACAAGGTCACTTGCAGCAGCCAGCGCTTCACGATTGCGTCCTCTTGAACTCGGCGAAGGTCTGTTGCTGGTAGTGGCCTCCGTTGACATAGCTGTCAAACAACAAGAACTCCTCCGCATTCTGATAACCGGGCGCTCGAAGCACCGGTGAGCCATCTGGTTCCATGAAGTAGAAAAAGGGCGTACCGAACACGTTCAGCCGCACGCCCAGCTCCATTTCGGTAATGCGTTCGCCGTTGGGCAATCGAAGACGATTCCCGCTTTCGGAATCCGCGTACGCGAGCACGTAGTTGGCCTTGTAGCGGTCGGCAACCCGTGCATCGCTGAAACTCTCGCGATTGGTCTTGTCGCAGGACGGACAACCATGCCGCCCGAAGTACAAAAAGACCCGCCGCTGCTCCTGCCCGGCAAGCTGCAGTGCCTCGTCGAGGGTGTGAAAGTCCCAGCCGGCCGGCGGATCGGCCGGCACCGTGGGAGACCAGCAGGCGACCGTTGTCATCAGTGAGGCAGCGAGCCCCAGCCGGAGCGCTTGTCTCGTGATCATCGATGTCTCTCCCGGAAGTTTGGTGGGAAACGGCAGTATGGCGCCGGTTGGTCATGGGCAGAGTAAAGATGGGCAGAGTAAAGACGGAATCGGGAGGATCGGCCTGAACACAAGGCTAAGATTAGGCGAAGAAACGACGATGATCTCTACTTCCTCCTGCTTGGACGCGCCTACTTCGTTTTACACGATTCCGAACAGGCCCTGATCAATCTCAGGGAGGCGATCGCACTTAATCCGACGAGCCTGGAGGCGCACATCGATCAAGCCGCGGCGTTGCTGCTCCTAGACGACAAGGATGGGGCGGAGTGGGAAGCGCAAGAGATCCGGGCCATCGCGCCGAACTTTTCTACCCGCGCCTGGTTGGCGACCTACCCGATGACCGGATATCGGACAGCAGAAGCAATTGGCGTCCGCACTTGGGGCGTTGGGGCTCTGAGGCGGACAGCACCCTCCTTCCTGCTCGACTCGGCTCTGGCGGAGCATGAAAGACGACGCCCTACCTCATCGAATCAAAGAGCCGTTCGGCCGGCGCCAACGACAGAAGCCTGAGCATCTTGGCATTTTAGATCTTGAAAATTTTGCACTATCCTGTCGAGACCTGCCTGATCTTGGTCTACTCGAGAAGATCAAGAGCTGTGCCGCGCTCATCGATCAACAAACTAGACAGACTGGTCATTCTGGATGCCGACATGAAGCAATGGGCACTGCAAGACGCCAAGGCGCGCCTCAGCGAACTGGTGCGGCTCGCCTCCGAACACGAGCCCCAGGAGATCACCCTGCGCGGCGAGCCTGCCGTGGTGGTGGTGTCGCGGGCGGACTACGACCAACTGACGAAGCCGAAGGAGTCCTTTGTGGACTTCATGCGCCGATCTCCCCTGTATGGCGCCGACGACGTCGAGTTTCCGCGGGACAATAGCCTGACCCGCGAGATCGACCTGTGACCTGGCTGATCGACACCAACGCGCTGTCCGAACTCAAGAAGCGCAAACCGCATCCGGGCGTGGCCCGTTGGTTCGAGACCCAGCCATCCATTGGGCTCCACCTGTCCGTGCTGACCCTCGGGGAGCTGAGACAGGGCATCTACGCGATGGCGGAAGGCGAGCGCAAAGCGCGCTTCTCCGCGTGGCTGGATGGCGAAATCCCCCGCTATTTCTCCGGTCGCATTCTAGATCTCGACGCCGCCATCGCGGACCGCTGGGGCCGGCTATGTGTCGAGGCCGGTCGACCGCTGCCCGCGATCGACAGCCTGCTCGCGGCAACCGCGCTCGTGCATGGATTGACCCTGGTGACACGCAACCTGGCGGACTTCGAGGTGCCCGGCTTGCGAGTGGTCAACCCTTGGCACTCGCCGTCGGACGCCTTTTGACCCCATCGAACGGAGCCGCCCCGAAGCGTGCAAGATGCCGGCGCTCCCGTAAGGGCATGGCCAGGATTCTATTGGTATCTGAATTTTCGGAGATCACCTGCACGAACACACAAACGCCGACGGACGGCTATGATTACTGAATCCTGAATTCAAGCGGCGGAGCCCCCGTCACGGGCTGCAGGGCGCGGTGCGAAGCTGCCGCGCCGATCGTTTCGGGCGTCGTCGGATAAGACCAACAGAATGGGGGGATGGCCGTGTCGATCTATACGTTGTACGGACAGGTTGCGGAACGAGAACTGGGCGGACTCGCTGAGGTCGGTCTTCATCGGGTTACCGAGGTCGAGTTCTCGGTTGCAAGGGACGACAGCGCAAAGATCCCAGTCAAGATCGACGACGACGAAGTCGTCGCGGTCAAGCTGGAGGACGATTTCATCCTATGGATTCGCGGTGACGAACTGCGGCGCGAGCTCGGCGAGGAGTCCCGCGACGTTGACGGCGAACTGACGCTGAAGGCCGCGCTCGGCGCCGACGCCACGGAGCGCGGTCTGGGTGGCTGGCTGCTGAAGGGCCTGAAGATCTTCGGCATCGATCCCGTCGAGAAGCTGGTCGAGAAGACCGCTCAGCGGGTTGAACGCAACAATCACAACCTGCTGCTCCGGCTCGATCCGGCGGCGCCGCAGCCCTGGACCGAGCAGGCATGGAAAGAGCTCGACGCCCTGCCGGCCGATCAAGCCGGCGAGCCGCTGCTGCTGTTCCTGCACGGCACCTTTTCATCGACCCTCGGCAGCTTCGGCGAATTGTTCAAACTGCCGGGGCCGACGCAGACGCTGCAGGCGAGCTATCCGGGCCGGATCTACGGCTTCGAGCATCCCACGCTGACCGAGAGCCCGATCGCCAACGCGCTGGCGCTGGCGAAGAAGCTTCCGGCCGGCACCCGGCTGCACCTGATCAGCCATTCACGGGGCGGACTGGTCGGCGATCTGCTCTGCCTGGCATCGGTGAGCGAGTTTCAGGCCGTTCTGTCGCCGGAGTATCTAAAGAGGCTGTCGGACGCTGACCGACGCGATCTGCCGCTGCTGATCGAGGAGCTGCGCTCCCGACGCATCCAGGTGGAGCGCTTCGTCCGCGTGGCGAGCCCGTCGCGGGGCACCACGCTGGCCTCCGGCAGGCTCGACCGCTGGCTGTCGGTGGTGTTCAACCTGATCTCCAAGGTGCCGATGCTCAGCGGCGCCGCCGCCGACGCGGTCATGGAGTTCGTCCTGGCGGTGGTCAAGGAGCCTCAGGACGCCGAGACGCTGCCCGGCCTCGAGGCCATGATGCCGCAATCGGCGCTGGTCGGGCTGCTGAACCACCCGGATCTGCGGATTCCGGAGCCCGCGCAGCTTGCCGTCATCTCCGGCGACATCCAAGAGCAGGGTATCTGGGGCCGGCTCAAGCTGCTGATCCCGGACCTGTTCTTCGCTGGCGATCACGACCTGGTCGTCAACACCGGCTCGATGTATGGCGGTCTGCGGCGCGCGCAGGGCTGGTTCTGCTTCGACCAGGGCTTCAACGTCAACCACTTCAACTACTTCGGCGCGTCGCTGGACGAGCAGGACGTTCCCCCGTCTCAGCCGATCACCGTCGATGCGCTGCTGCTCGGCCTGCTCGACGAGCTGCCGGGGCGGTTCTACAGGCCCCTGGCCGAGGCGCCGGTCATCATGCCCGCCCGCAGCGCCGCCGGCGTCTCCGGACGGCGGCCGGTGCTGTTCGTGCTGCCGGGGATCATGGGCAGCTCGCTGGCGGTCCGCGACGCATCGCAAGAGGTCTGGCTGTCCGTCAGGCGGCTCGCCCTCGGTGAGCTGACGCGACTGCGCATGGACCAGCCGCTGCCGATCCTGCCCACGGGTCTGCTCGGCCTGGCCTATGGCGACCTGGTCGAGTTCATGGACCGTTCGCACGACGTGCTGCCCTTTCCCTATGACTGGCGGCAATCGGTGCGCAAGGCCGCGCAACACCTCGCCGAGGAGGTCGGGCGGGCGCTGGATCTGACCGAGTCCGGCGGACACCCGGTCCGCATGCTGGCTCATTCGATGGGCGGGCTGGTTGCCCGAGCCATGATCGCCGAGCGTCCGGACATTTGGCAGCGCCTCCGCGCGCGCGGCGGACGGCTGGTGATGCTCGGTACGCCGAACCGTGGCTCTTGGGAGATTGTGCGGCTCCTGGTCGCCCAGGCGGCAACGCTGAAGCAAATCGCGCTGCTCGATGTCCCCCATGATCGGCAACAGCTGCTTGAGGTCATCTGCGACTTTCCCGGCGTGCTGGAACTGTTGCCGGAGGACCGGCGGAATTTCTTCTCGGAGACCATCTGGCGCAGCCTGAACGCGCACGACGAAGCGGAGCAATGGCATCTGCCCGGGGCAAGGCCGGCCAAGCGGCGGCGAGCCGACCTGGCTCGAGCAGGCGCGCACTGCGCGCAACTGGCTGCGCGACCGGGCGATCGATCCGCAAGGCATGGTCTATGTGGCCGGCTCGGCGCCGGAGACCGCGAGCGATGTGGTCGAGACGGTCCGCAGCCGCCTGTTCCAGCGGGACAAAAAGGCGCTCCGGTTCTTCGTCTCGGCACGTGGGGACAGCAGCGTGTTGTGGGACGACGGCGTACTGCCCGGCGTGCCGACCTGGTACGCACCGGGCATGAGCCACGGCGATCTGGCGAAGGATCGCGCAATGTTCAACGCCATCGAGGATCTACTCGTCCAGGGCCAGACCACGGACAGGGCCCTGCAGCGTGACCCGCCGGTCTCCCGCGATGCCGACCAGCCGAGGTTGATGGTGGATCGAGAGCCCGCCTACTATCCCGACGAACAGACGCTGGTGCGCACGGCGCTGGCGATCAGCCCAACACGGCCGGCGGCGGCGATGGGCTTTGACGTGCAGGTCTGCGTGACCCACGGCAATCTTGCGTTTGCCGCGCACCGGGTCGCGGTTGGGCATTACCAGGGCGATACCATCATCTCCGCCGAGGCCTACCTGGATCATGTGCTCGACGGACGCCTCAGCGCCCGCCATGCGCTGGGACTCTATCCCGGCGCCTTGGGCACGCACGCGGTGTTCGATCATCCCGCCCCCGACGGCAAGCCGCCTGGGGCCTTGGTCGTGGGCCTCGGCGACGTCGGCGAGCTGACCGCAAGCACGCTGAGTGCCACCTTCGCCCGCGCGCTGCTGGAGCTGGCGCGTCATACCATCGAAGCGCCGACTTGTAGCGGGGGGGCCGCATCGACTGAGCCGCACCGGATCGCGGTGTCGAGCCTGCTCATCGGCACCGGTGCCGGCGGCATCGGCATTCGTGACTCGGTGCTGGCGCTGCTGCGCGGCGTGACCCAGGCCAACCGTACCTTGGAGCAGACTGACCAGGCCAAGCGCGCGCGCATTGCTGCCATCGAGTTCATCGAGCTCTGGGAGGGCCACGCGATCGAGGCCATCCGGGCACTGCACCAAATCGACGATGATCCCGAGCTGAGCGGCGGCTTCACGGTGGCCAAGCTACTGCAACATGGGGCCGGAGGACAGCGCAGCGTCGTCGGCGCCAGCGACAACCCCGCCTGGTGGCATCGGTTGCAGGTGATTGGTCAGGAGTCCGGCAGCCTGCGCTTCACGCTGTTGACCCAGCGGGCGCGCGCCGAGGAGACACTCGTCGCAACCCAAGCCGAGCTGGTGGATCGATTTGTCGAGCGGGCCAACGCCAGCACCGCGTACGACCCGGACGTCAACCGCACCCTGTTCGAGATGTTGCTGCCAGTGCGCCTCAAGGACGGCTCTGATCTGCGCACCAATCTGGTCCTGGTGTTGGATGAACAAGCGGCCCGTTATCCCTGGGAGATGCTGGAGGACCGCTGGTCGCAACCGCTGCCGGGCCAGCCCGCCACAGGCCGCGCCGAGCGCAGCCGCGACCGCAAGCCGCGCTCGGTCGAGTTCGGTCTGCTGCGGCAGTTGAAGACCCGGGACGATCGCGCCGCGCCGGTGATGTCGCCGGGCGAGGCCGCGCTCGTCATCGGCGACCCGAAGTCCGACTTCGTGCCGTTGCCGGGCGCGCGCGATGAGGCGAAGCGGGTCGCGTCCGAGCTGGAGCAGTCAGGCTATCGCGTCAAGCCGCTGATCGAGCCGGAGGTCGAGCAGGTCATGGTGGCGCTGCATGCGGACGCGTATCGAGTCGTCCACCTGGCCGGCCACGGCGTGCATCTGCATCGGCCCGATGGCCGTGACATGCCGCTGTGCAATCTCTGCGGCCAAACGCTGCCGGAAAGAGACGAGGACCTGGTCAGCGGCATGATCGTCGGCGCCGGCATGGTGCTGACACCCGGCGACGTGAAGCAGATGCGGCGTGTGCCGGAGCTGGTGTTCATCAATTGCTGCCATCTCGGCCGCCTGGATGGCGATCCCAACAAGCGGCAATCGGACCGGACGCAGGCCCATCGGTTGGCCGCCAATCTCGCGGTCGAGTTCATCAGGATGGGCGTACGCGCCGTGGTCGCAGCCGGATGGGCGGTCAAGGACCAGGCCGCACAAACCTTCGCCGAGACCTTCTACCGCCATATGACCAGAGGGCGACGCTTCGGCGAAGCGGTGCGCCTCGCGCGCGAGCAGACCTGGCGCGAGCATCGCTACAGCAACACCTGGGGCGCCTATCAGTGTTACGGCGATCCCGACTTCCGCCTGAAGACCGAGGGCCAGGGAGACGGCGGCGGCGAGAACGCCCGCTATGTCTCACCGGCCGAGGCCCTGGTCGACTTGGGCAATCTGCGCGCGGAGGCCGAATCCGCACCGCCGCAGCGTATGGCCCGGCTCCTGGAGGACCTGCGTAACATCGAGCGAGCGCTGGACGATATCGCCGACAAGGAAGGCCTGCACTGGTGCGGCCGCGGCGACGTCGCTGAGGCCCTGGGATTGGCCCAAGGCGAGCTCGGGCGGTTCGCGGACGCAGTGGCGATGCTCGACCGCGCCATTGCTGCCGATGACGCCGGTTTCAGCTGGAACGCCATCGAGCAGCGTGTCCGCTACCAGGCGCGCCACGCGAAGGCACTGTGCCAGACCGGAGATGATCGGTCGACAAAGGAAGGGTTTGACCTGTTCGAGACGGCGCTCGCATCGTTCGGGAAGCTGGATCGCCATCCCGACAGCAAGCTCACCGTGACCCGCTATCAGTCCCACGCCGGTATCCATTGGCGGCGGGTCCAGGTGCTGCCCGCGGGTCAGCGTGAGAAGGAACTCGAGAAACTGGTTGCCGTGTTCGAGCAGGCAGAGAAGGATCTTAGGCACGGCGCCAGCGATCCGCTCGATCCCTTCTCCAGGCTGCTCTGGCTAGCGGGCAAGCTGATGCTGACCGCCTACAGCTCGGAGCGACTCCTTAACATTTGCCCGAACTTTGCCGAGTGGTGCGCCGAGCTGAAGCAACGCGCGCCCGAGTACGAGCGCTCGCACCCAAGTGCGCCGGCCGGCGCCATCGCGGTCGAGGTGGAACTGCTCGAGCATTTGCAGCAGGGCGACCTGACGGACAACACCAAGGGGCTAATCGACAGGCTCCGCCGCGGACTGCGGCGCGGCGCAAGTCAGCGGCAAGTGGCGTCGATCCTCGACTACGTGGAACTGCTCCAGATCCTGGCAGAAGAGGCGACGAACAAATCGAAGCGCTTCCGTTCGCAGGCGTCAGCGCTCGCCGCCATCGTCGAGGTGCTGCGGGATTGGCACTCGGGCAAGATCGACGACGCGTGACCCGGCCGGCCTCGGTCCGCGCAGCGGACCCTACCAATGTGGGCGGGGCGCCGGGGAGACACAGAAGGCGGCGTGCGCGCGGTCGTCAAAGACGATGAGCACGATCAGGCAAGTCGGCGATGTCCCGTACCAGCCGACCGACCGCGGCGATGGTGGCGTCCTTCTGCGGACCGCTCGCCGCGCTGTCGGCCAGGTAGGCGGCCACCAGCAGCGGTGCCCGGCCGGGCGGCCGGATCAAGGCGATATCGTTGGCATCGGTGCGGTTGGTGCCGGTCTTGTCGCCGATGCTCCAGTCCGCCGGTAGTCCAGCCTTCAAGCGGTTTCCCCCGGTGGTGTTGCCCAGCAACCAGTCATTGAGCCGATCGCGGGATGGTGCGGAGAGTGCATCGCCGAGCAGGACCTTGTTCATGGATGCGACCATGGACCGCGGCGACGTAGTGTCCATCGGCTCATCGCCAACCTTGCCGTTCAGCTCGGGCTCGATCCGGTCGAGGCGTGTGACCTGATCGCCGAGTCCCCGGACATAGGCGGTCAGCGCGGCGGGTCCGCCGTAGCTGGACAGGATCAGGTTGGCGGCGGTGTTGTCGCTGGTGGTGATGGTGGCCTCGCACAGCTCGGCCAAGGTCATGCCTTCGCCATTGGCGTGCTGTTCGGTCACCGGGGACCAGGTGATCAGATCCTGTTGCGTAAAGGGAATGCGTCGCTGCAGCGATTCCAGCCCCGCATCCACCCGATGCAACACCAATGCGCACGCCAGCAGCTTGAACGAACTCAGCATCATGAAGCGTTCGTCGGCGCGGTAGCCGTAGCCCTGCCCGCTGGCAGCATCGAGAATATACACGCCAAGACGACCTTGTGCGGCGACTTCGAGTTCGCGCAGACGCGCTTGAACTCGGGCCTGAACCTGCGCGGAGCCTGGGTTGGCAGTTGCAGGCGCGGCAAAACCGATGCTGATCGGAACGCCGATGCCGCCGACCAAGGCAGTGATGGCAAGCGACGCGAGGAAACCCCTCCTAGCAATCGTTAGGGCCTCATCGATTGGGAAGGTAAACGTTTTCTCACTCATGGGGTATCGTGCCGGATCAACGACATCAGGGTGCGCACTCGGTTGCAGTCGCGGACGCGCGCGGCGGCAGGTAAGGTCCGCATCGGGCGAAACAGTCTGCACATCGACGTCAATGCCCGCTGAACACCAAGGTCTTTATCGGCAGCAGCAGCGCCTGGATGCGCAGGATCATCGCGTGCACGATACCGACGGTGTCGATGGCGTGTAGACCGAATCTGTGCAGGCTGCCGATGTTCGGGTCCTGCAGCGCGTCGTGGTTGTTGGTGTAGGCGTTGGCGATGCAGCTGCCGCCCTGGGGCAGGTCGTCGAGCTGGCCGGGGTAGAGCGGCTGCATGACGACCGTGATCGAGCCCGGCTTGGCGAAGTGCTGCACATCCATCAGCGTGTCGGTCGGGCGCACCTGGCCGGAGGCGATGACGTTCTGGACCTCGGTCACGACCATCGGCACGATCCGCCAAGGCATGGCGACGCAGGTGACCTCGCCGATCATGCCCACCTTCAGCACCTGCGCCTCGATCTGTCCGAAGCCAGCCATCAGGCCCGTCGCATGGCGTTCCGGCACCAAGATGCCGGCAGGTCTGAGCATCGGGTTGACGATGTCGCCCGGTTGCAGCGCGAATTGCTGCACGACGCCGTCAGTCCCGGCCACGACCAGGGTCTTCTCGAGCTCGACCTGGGCCTCATGCAGCGCCGCCTCGGCGCTTGCCTTCTCCGCCGGGAGCTTGAATTCGATCTCCGAGACGATGGCCTCGCGGCTCGCCAGGGCCGCCTCCAGCGCGCCCTGCTGGGTATCCACCTGAATCGCGCATCCGCTCGACCTCACGCTCCGCGATCGAACCGGCACTCTTGCGGTTCGCTTCGGCGCGGGCCTCGAACTCGTCCGTCGCCTGCTGCAGCGCGCCGCGCGCCTGGACGATGCGACCTTCCGCTTCCGCGAGCCGGGATTTGGCCACGACCATCGCGGCCTCGACCTCCGCGATGCGCCTGCGGGCCGTCTCGATGTCCGCTTCCTGCGCGGTGCTGTCGAGCCGGAACAGGGGCTGCCCCTCTTCGACCCGTTGGTTCAGCTCGACGAAGGTCTCGGCCACCCGGCCGTTGATCTGCGGCAGCACGGTGACGGTGCGGAATACCGACGTGGCGGACTTGGTCGAGGGGTGAAAGTAAAAGATGGTCGTGATCAGGGCCACGGTCAGAATCAGACACAGGGTGATACCCCAGCGCAGTTCGAACCAGACCGTGAACAGCGTGATCTCGTGACCGAAACGTTTGCCCTGTCGGTAACGGCGATACAGGTAGTCCGGCAGGACGGTGAGCATCGAGCAAAGCAGTAGCTCCAACATCGCTTAGGCCCCCCGCTCTGCAGTCGGCTGTCCAATTGGGTGATCGTCGGCCGGGGGATCGTCGGTTGGCCGATCGACGGCCAACTGTTGTGCTTTCGGTGCAGGCGGCGCCGACGCGGAGGCCTCAGCGCTTCCGGCGATTCGATCGAGCGAGCCGGCGATGGACCGCAGCGGCGTCGTGAAATCGGGCAACGGCACGAGGGCAAGCAGCAGCCCGGCGACCCAGAAGGCGTGGTTGTGCGTGAACAGCGCCAACAGCGCCAGCACCGCGACGAGCTCGAACTGCACCTTCTGGCCGCGATGCGCCATCTGCTCCGGCAACGCGTGGATCTTGAAGTAGAAGATACCGATGCCGATCACGGCGATGCAGCACGAACACCGCCATGACGATGAAGAGCACGTCGGTCTCGCCCGGTGCGGTCACGAATGGCGGCAAGTGGTGCGTCGCGGCCGGGTGTAGCGGCTCCGTCATCTGCAAATCTCCGAATCGATCTTGTTGAGGTCCGCGGCCCAGTGACGAGCCGAAGTCAGCCCACAGGGTATCCGCTAATGAACTGACGTCAATCGTTATGCCAAAGTGCACAGCCACCGCCCAGGGTCCACACCGAGCCGGTAAGCTTGGCGTCGACCTCGGCGCGAAGCCCCGATCCATCGCTCGGCGGCAGGTCGATGCCGTGGCTGGAGTGGCAGCACAGATTGAGCATGGTCGCTGTGCCGGTCCGTATCGCTGTCGTGTTCGTTGTCGTTGTCGTCTTCGGATATCGAGTCGAAGCGATGCGATAAAGACCTTGCTCCCACGGCGAAATCACGAGTTGAGGGACAATCCTGTCGTCTGCGGTTGCTTCGATTACGACAACGACAACGACAACGACGACAGAGGTTACAGCGACCGGTACCCACCCCCAACCCAATCCGCGACCATCTGCGCGAACTTCTCTGCCTGGTCCTGGTAGGAGAAGTGGCCGCAGTTTGGAATCATCGTGAGATCGCTGCGCTTGAGCTTCTGGTGCAGCCGCTCGCCGTTGTCCTTGAACAGGAGCTGGTCCAGCTCGCCCCAGAAGACCTTCACGGGTAGGTCGATCTCGCCCAGGTGCGGGTCCACCGTGGCCAGGCTCTTGGGGTAGTCGGCGAACCACTGGGTGACGGGCCCGATGCGCCCGGCGTAGCTGGCCACATAGTCCGCCACCTCCTCCGCGTGGGGCGCGTAGTTGACGTAGCAGAGCTTGTTGCCGGCCTCGACGAATGCGCCGGCGCCGGCGATCCGGAACACCAAGCGCCAGAATGCGGACTCGACCATCTTGTCGATGACGCTGCCGTTGTTGGATGGCGCAACGCCGGGGCCGTCGCCGATGATCAGGCTCGCGGCCTTGTGTTCGCCGTGGATCACGTAATGCAGGGCCGCGGCCATGCCGACGTCCGGCCCGACGATATGGACTTGGTCGAGCCCGAGATCGTCGATGAAGGCACGCAGAAAATTGCCCTGGGCCTCGAAGGTCATGAATTCCAGCCCGCCTTCGCTGCGTCCGAACCCGGGCAGGTCCAGGGCCACCAGCCGGAACCGGTCGGACAGCAGCTGCCAGATCGGGTCGAAGGCGAGGATGCTCTGCGGCAGGGGGCAGAGCAGCAGCAGCAGCGGACCGTCCGCCTTGCCGCCCTCGGCCCAGCGCACCTTGACGCCGTTCAGGGTGCGGTACTGGGGCTTCATGGCGAATGCTGCCGGCCGGTCCTGGATCTGGCCGGCGCCGGGTCGGCGGGCCGCCTTGATGGTCTTGTACTCCGGGGTGATGGCCAGCAGCACACCACAGTTGAGCTTGCCGTAGAGGCCGATGGGATCTTTCTTGGTCGTCATGCTGGGTGCCTGCCTGTGTTTCAGTGGGAGGAAGCCTGACCCTCGACGGGCCGCCCGTTCTCGTCGAGGAAGCCGTGCCAGGGACTCCAGTTGTCGGCGACCGGAATGAGGCCCTTGTGCCTTTGCAAACTGCTCGTAGGTCGCGACCATGGCGGCAAGCCGCTCTGGCTGCGCTTCGTCCAGGGGATGGGTCTCGCCCGGGTCGGTGGCGATGTCGTAGAGGTGCCATTCGCCATCGCCGAACATGGCGGGGCGCACGCGAATGGCCTTGTAGTCGCCGACCACGATGTAGCCGTTGCCGAACAGCTCGAAGGCGTACCATTGGTCCGTGGTGCGGGGCGTGTCGGCCTTGCCCTCCAGGAACGGACGCATGGAGACCCCTGACGGCGCATAGACCTTCCGGCCCTTGTAGTCGCTGCCCGGATGGGATGATGCCGGCGTAGTCGAGGATGGTCGCGGGGATGTCCTTGACGTTGGTGAAGGCGTTGCTCTTGTCGCCCGCGTGCGCCATGGGCAGGTTGGACGGCGGGCGGACGATCAACGGCACGCGCACGCCGCCCTCGCCGATGAACCACTTCCACCATTGCAGGCCGCCGGTGGCCGCGTTGGCCCAGGAGGTGCCGATGAAGCCGAAGGCGTTGCCAGCGCCGATGTCCTCGATCTTCTCGCTGAAGTGCGTGGTGATCCACTCGGTGGCCTTGGCGTTGCTCAGGGCGCCCTCCAGGTCGAGCCCCTCGGGGCCATTGTCGGCCAGGTAGATGATCAGGGTGTCATCCAGCTGTCCGGTCTCGCGCAGGTAGTTCAGCAGCAGGCCGATGTGGAAGTCCTGCGACTCCATCATGGCGGCGTAGGTGGCCATCATGCGCGCCTGACGCAGGCGCTCTTCGTCGCTGAGCGACGGACCAGGCCCGCACCAGCGGATTGCTGCCTTCGGCGGGGAAGACCGCTTCCGGCGGGATGAGCCCGTGGCGTTTCTGGGACTCGAAGCGGGCGCGTTTCAGGCCCTCGAAGCCCAGCTCCAGGTAGTGCTCCATGTAGGCGTCGATCAGGCTCATGGGCGCCTGCAAGGGGGCATGGGCGGTGGTGTAGGCGACGTAGGCAAAGAAGGGTTTGCCGGTGTGACGACCCTGCTCCAGATATTCGAGTATCTTGGCCGTATAGAGGGCGTCCGAGTAGATGCCCAGCGGCCGCACCACCTCTCGGCCGTTCTCGTAGAAGGGCTCCTTGGGGATCTTGCCCGCCGCGACCTGGGCGGCCACCACCGGGTCGCCCAGGTCGATATGGAAGACGTCCTGATTCCAGTGGTTGGAACCGCCGGTGTAGATGGCGTAGCTCTCGTCGAAGCCCCAGGCATGGGGGCCTTCGCCGCCGTGACGCGTGCCGCCCAGGTGCCATTTGCCCACCATATAGGTGCGATAGCCCGCATCGCGCAGCAGCTCCGGGACGGCCGCGGTGGTGCGGGTCAGATAGGCCTCGTAGCCCGGTTTGCCCTTGGCCGGGGGATACAGCGCGTAGTCGAAGGCCGCCAGGCCCACCTCGACCGGATCGTTCCCGGTCAGCAGCATGGCCCGCGTCACCGAACAGACCGGCGAGGCATGGAAGCGGGTGAAGGTCACGCCTCTCTCGGCAAGTTGATCCAGGGTCGGCGTGTGGTTGGCCGACCCCATGAAGCCGAGATCGCCGAACGCGATGTCGTCGCCGACGATCAGCAGGACGTTTGGTTGTCCCGGTTGCTCAGCGGCCAGCGCCGGGCCGCAGACAAGTCCCAGGAATACCTGGATAATCAGCAAAAAAAGGACTTTGGATCGCACGAATATCTCCCACTGACCATTTTACCCAGGCACCCGCTTCGTCCCTTACGCCGCAAATCTTGCACAAACCGCCGAAGAATCTTCGTTGTCGTTGTCGTTGTCGTCTTCGCGCGGATACCCGATTACGACAACGACAACGACAACGACAACGAGCGAAACCTTTAACCGCGTTCTTTGGTTCCGGCGCCGCCATCTCAGGGTGCATCGCCCGTGAAAGGCTAAAGGAGTCGTGCGGTCTTGGCGAGGAATAGGATCTGCAATATCCGCTTTCGGCCATTTCCGGAGGAAATACCTTTGTCGCGTCAGCAAACCCGCGAGAGCGAACCGAATGACCCCAGGCGCCGGGTGCTGTCCAAACGCCTGCACGACTTCGAGGACTTTCGGCAGCTCTTCGGCCAATGGAATGGCGAGTTCCAGCAGCTGTCCCGGGGCGAGTTCCGCGGCAGCATCCAGGTGCTCCAGGGGCGCGTGGTGAGGCTGATCCAGGCGGCGTCCAACCAGGCCATACTCGCCCGTGGCACCGACAGCGATGCTTTCGCCACCTTCATTCCCATCACCGCACGCAACGAATCCACCATCTGGCAGGGCAACAGATCATTGCGCCGAGGGCAGCTGATCGCCAAGCGGCCAGAGGTGGGCTATGCCAATAACAATCGCCGCGGCTGGACAATTCGTGCCCTTCTGGTACCCAAGGAGGCCCTCGAACGGTCGATCGCGGTGCTCACGGGCAAAGACCCGGAAGAGGTCATGCCTTCCTGGGCCGCGCTGAGCCCCGCCGCCCGAGTCTATGGCCCGATTCGAGCTGGCCATGGAGACCCTGCAGACCAGGGCGTTGCGTCACCCGTCCTGGCTCATGACGTCGTCCGGGCAGGACCAGGAGATGGAATGCCTGCGTCATTTGGTGGACGCAATGGTCGATCGCCCGTCGAAAGACTCGCCACGCCTGGCGCCATCCGCGCGCGCCGTCCTCGTCAAGCGGACGCTGGATCTCATGCACCAGGACTTGTCGACCAACCTGTCCGCCGTGCACCTCTGTGCGGCGCTTGGCGTGAGCGACCGAACCCTGAGGCGCGCCTTTCACGACACTTTCGGCATGGGGCCGCTTGCCTACCAGCGCCTCCTGCGCCTTCACGCCGTGCGCACCGCCCTCAAGCAGAGGGACAGAGCCGATACCCGGGTTGCGGACATCGCCCACCGATGGGGCTTCCACCGCCTGGGCGCCTTCGCCGAGGCGTACTGCCGGCAGTTTGGCGAGCTGCCGTCGCAGACACCGTGGCGCAACAAGCGCACGGCCCCCATCGGCGGCGAGCGCGAGCTGCTCTAATCTCGCCGCGGGTGGAGTATGGACAGGGGGCAGCCAGAAGCCGCTCCCACCCTGGCCTGGCGTGTGGGAGCGGCTTCTAGCCGCGATTCGGCACCTGCGCGGACCGTCGCGGCTGGAAGCCGCTCCCACGCTCGCCTAGCATGGGGGAGCAGCGTCCAGCCACGAATGCTAGGCTCAAGTAGTCATGCCAAACAGAGATCAGAAAACGCCGCCACACAGCCGCGATCTTCGCAAGGGACGTGCCTCGGAAGCGGGACGCGCCTACCATGTCCGCACCGCTACCGCCGAGCGCCAACCGTTCTTCGCCAACCTCTCCGACTGCCGCGAGCTGGTTCATGCCCTGCGCTTTCAGCACGAGCGAGGCGCCGTCGAGAGCCTGGCCTTTGTCGTCATGCCCGACCATCTGCACTGGCTCTTCGTGCTCGGCGACGGCGGGGAGCTCCGTACAGTAATGCACAGCGTCAAGAGCTTCAGCGCACAACGGATCGACCGCCGGATCGGGCGCACCGGGGCGGTTTGAGCGCACAACGGATCGACCGCCG
Source organism: uncultured Gammaproteobacteria bacterium (assembly GCA_963695445.1). GTDB lineage: Bacteria > Pseudomonadota > Gammaproteobacteria > Chromatiales > Chromatiaceae > Thiohalocapsa. The sequence goes on from CAVOGV010000054.1 coordinate 78,367, forward strand.
GATCGGGCGCACCGGGGCGGTTTGGCAGGATGGCTATTTCGACCGCGCCTTGCGGGCGGAGGACGACCTACAGGCGGTGGCGCGGTACGTCGTTGCCAATCCGCTACGCGCCGGATTGGTGACGCGCATCGGCGACTATCCGTTGTGGGATGCGATCTGGGTGTGACGACGGGCCGCCGCCTTGTCGCGGCTGGAAGCCGCTCCCACCGTCGCCGAGCATGTGGGAGCGGCTTCCAGCCGCAATTCCGCGCTCGTGCGGAGTGTCGCGTTCAGATTCCGGCGCGCTGGCGCTCACCACCGCCCCCCGGCCGCAGGCCTTTTCTTGTCAGCATTCTTTAAGGCCGGAAAGAAGAAATTTGCTCGCGCAGAGGCGCAAAGATGAAGAAACAGAGTCAATTCATCGCGGACTGGCGCAGATAGACGTTTTCGTCTTCCAAGCGCTCCTTAAGGCGCGTGATTTCGGTCAGTGCGGCGGCGAGCTCGGTCTCGCGTCGGCTGCGCACCAGGGCCTGCGCAAACACCTCATCGACGATCTTGAGCCGGATGACGAGATCGTCCGGCCAGGTCCGCGTGCGGCGGAACGCGGTAAAGGCAATGAGGCCCATCACGCGCCCCCCGACGCGCAGCGGGATGCCCAGATTGGAGCGCAGCCCGATGCGCCGACAATACTCGATCTCTACCTCCGCCTCCGGTGGAAAATCGTCGGGGATCGCCGCGGCGACGACCAGATGCCCCGCCTGTAGCTCCCCCAAATACCAGGGCAGCGTCGGACCCGGGCCGACTGGGGTGGTCTCGATGCCTTCCCGTGCTACCGAACAGAGCACCTCCACGCGACCCGCATCATCGCCGGGCCTCGCCTGAGCATCAGAACCTTGCCTGTCCCCCGCGGCAGACAATCGGAATTCGAAGAAGGGTCATCATGACCCGTCCACCGGAAACTCCCAGGTCACCCGCCCGGTCTTGATCAGTTCCCGCCCCGGCTCCCCCAACTGCTTGTCGTAACGGATGAGCTCGATCAGATCGGAGCTCACCTGCGGATTGGTGGTGAAGTAGGAGTGACCGAACAGATCCGTGCGCTTGCCCTGGTAGGAGATCAGGTCGATTCGCCCAACGGTCTCGAAGTAGCGCTGGGCCCTGTCCGGAATGTCTTCGGGGCGCAGTTGACCGACCCGGTTACGACTACGGAACAGGATGCGGGAGACCAGCAGGGCACGGTCCTCCGGCGAGGCATAGATGGTCAAGCGGCCCTGCAGCACGCGTGGCAGCCGCCCCTCCGGCCAGACCGTCATCAGCTCCGGATCGGAGAGGAAACCGGTGATCTGCTGACCGGCAATATCGACGTCGATGTCCGGCGACAGCAGCACCAGATTGTCGATCTTGTACAGGTCAATCGGCTCTTTGCCGGCGGCGATGGCCTCCGTCACCAGCTCGCTCACGGCGCGCAAGGTCAGGGCCGTGCCGCGGCTGTGGGCGAGGAGCTGCAACCGCTCGAGCCCCGGGGTAGTCGCAAGGGTGCGGATGGTCTTTTTCAGGTGCGCGACGGCGTAGTCGGCGGATTCGGTGGTGGTGGTATAGGAGATCAGGAAATTGCCGGTGGTCGAGGCCGGCCAGGTGAAGAAGGCGCAGACCTGCTCGCGGCCGAGGAAGTGGCACAACTCCGCGGCGGTGAAGGCGGCGGTGGCGAAGGTCTCGTTGAACCCATGCACGTAGAGCATCAGCTCTTTCTTCGGCGCCTGCGCAAGCCTGCGCTCCACCTCGCCCTGAAGCGCGGCCTTGGCCTCGAAGTGGCGCGCGAGCTCGGCACGGTCGCGCAGGACCTTGCCGTCGACACCCTTGGACACCGGGTAGGGTTCCTCCGGATAGACGCCCAATTCCCGCACCGGGCCCAGTTCCAGATTGACCTCCCGGGTGCGCTCGGCGAGCTGGCTTTGCTCGCGCAGCGTGTCCCAGTCCAATGCCGGCACCATCCGCACCCGGACGGAGCCGAAGGCGATGTGCCGAGCACGCTCCTGGCCGTACGCAAGCGGCGCCTCGTCTTTGGCGTGGGCGTCAAGTTCCGCGGCTGTCGGCGGGGCGCGGTCGGTGATGAACAGAAGATCCAGATCCGGACTCTGGCTAACCTCCACGTCAGGCTCGAACACCGCCTGGCCACCCGGAAGCTGGTACAGGACCGGGGTCGGCATCAGTTGGCGCGCGCTGGTGGCACAGCCGCCGATCAGAACGATGGCTAGGATCGCGATCCCAGGCATCAGGAGACGTTGTTGCATGAGCTTCTTACCCTCGTTGCTGCGAACCGAGCCGCGGATGCAAGGCATCGCATCCTCAATCCACGTTGACGACGACGTAGCGCCCGTCGTAGGGCTGGTAATAGGTCCCGCCACAGCGGTGCAGCGAGGTGCCGTCGATGATGACCGTCGAGCAGCCCCTCGGGAGGGCGGCGACATAGACGGCGGTGCGGCGAATGGTGCGCCTGGTGGTGCGGCGGGCGACGCCAGCGACGCTGACCGGGGTCATCGGGCGCCCGACCCGCGCCTCGGCCTCACCGATGAGCCCGATCGGAAGCCAGCCGTCGACGACCAACGCAGCCGCGATGAGACCAACGCCTAGGGAAACGGAACGCAACGGATGCTGACTCTTCATCGCAATTTCTCCTCAAATGACAAGTTCGCCGAGAGCGTCCATGGAGAAGCTCTCCACTGTCTGAGCTCCCTCTGGCGGGGTAAAGCTGAACTGATCGGGCTGAACTGATTCCGCGCCAACTGGGAAGTTGGCGCTCTCGGACTCGTCGATGCCGTTATGGGACTGCGCGCCGCGCGCGACACGCACCGAGCCCGTCACTGCCGCATCGCCGCGAGCGCCGGCGTCAGCCACATCAATGCGGCATCCGCCTCGTTCTTGGGTTCTTCGGCTGAGAGCATCACCACCCCATCGTCCAACCGCCAGACGAGCACGCCCTCGCCGACCGGCATCAACGGTGCCCCGAGGCCGGTGCGCAGGCTCGTTGCTAGCGTGTCGTGATAGCGCGCGCGGTAGTCGAGCTGCATCGCATTGAGGGTGCCGTCGTCGTAGAAGAGCGTGGCCCTGCGCGCGGGCAGCCCGTTGAACGAGGCAATCTCGGCCGCGCAAACGCGGACGCCGAAGGGCGTGCTCTGGTCGCCGCACTGGAACGCGACCTTTGGAAACTGTTCGGTGATGTCGGCCTCCGTCACCGCCGAATTGAGGCGGTCGTAGCCGATGTTGAAGCTCGCCGCGCCGAGCACATGCAGGATAAACAGATCGCTGCGGCGTTTGCCGTCATCGGTAAACATCAGCCAGGTGAACGGACCAGCGATCAGCGCCAAGGACAGGATGAGTTTGTAGGTGCGGGGGATTTTGAGGTTCATAAAGGCGCGGATTGCGTCGGCGAGCCGGCTGAAGCCGGCGTACCCAAGGTGAGTTTGACGTCTATCGGGTCGCGCATTGTAGACCCTCGGCGCCGGTAATGGACGAATGATACCCTTCACCGATGAGCAAGACCGCCACCAATCCCGATTCGAGCGAACCTGCCAACGCAACCCCGAGCGACGTTCCCACCGCAGCGGAGCACACGCCGATGATGCAGCAATATTTGCGCATCAAGGCGGAGCATCCGGGCCTGCTGCTGTTCTATCGGATGGGCGACTTCTACGAACTGTTCTACGACGACGCCGAGCGCGCCGCCGCCTTGCTCGACATCACGCTGACCAAGCGCGGCCAATCCGCCGGGCGGCCGATCCCGATGGCCGGTGTGCCCTATCACGCCGCCGAGGGCTATCTGGCCAAGCTCGTCCGGCACGGTGTCTCCGTGGCCATCTGCGAGCAGATCGGCGACCCCGCCAAGTCCAAGGGACCCGTCGAGCGCGAGGTGGTGCGGGTGGTGACCCCCGGCACGCTGACCGACGAGGCGCTGCTCGATGAGCGTCGCGAAAACCTGCTGTGCGCGGTTGCCGAGGACACAGCCGGCGCCGAGCGATTCGGCATCGCCGTGCTGGAACTCGCCAGCGGGCGCTTTTCGGTGCTGGAACTCGAGACGACCGAGTCGCTAGCCGCGGAACTCGAACGCCTGCGGCCCGCCGAGCTGCTGCTGGGCGAAGACAGCCGTCTACCGGAGCGCATGACCGCCGCTGGGCCACGGTCCGGCATCGGCATCGCGCGTCGCCAGGTCTGGTTATTCGACGCCGACAGCGCCGAGCGGCTGCTGTGCGATCAGTTCGGCACCCGCGACCTGGGCGGCTTCGGTTGCGCGGACCTGCGCCTCGCCATCGGAGCCGCGGGCTGCCTGCTGCAGTACGTCAAAGACACGCAACGCGCCGCCCTGCCCCACCTGCGCGGCCTCAGCACCGAGCGCCGCGACGACGCGGTGATCCTGGACGCCGCCACGCGGCGCAACCTGGAATTGGTCGCAACCCTCGGCAGCGACGGCTCGGATCAACACACCCTGGCCGGCATCATGGACCGCACCGCCACCGCCATGGGGGCGCGTTTGCTGCGACGTTGGATCAGCCGCCCCCTGCGCGATCCAGTCGCGATCCAAGACCGGCACGACGCCATCGAGGCACTAACGCTGGGCCGTGCCTTTGCCGGTCTGCGCGAGGAACTCGCCGCCATTGCCGATCTGGAGCGGATCATCTCACGCATCGCCCTCGGCTCTGCGCGACCGCGGGATCTCGCCGCGCTGCGCGACGGCCTCGAGCAGCTGCCGGCCCTACACGCCGGGCTGTCGGGGCTGGAGAGCGCGCTACTGCGCAGCCTGGACGCGGACCTCGGCGAGCATCCCGATCCGCGCGCCCTACTCGCCAGCGCGCTGATCGAAACCCCACCGATGCTGATCCGTGACGGCGGTGTCATCGCCCGCGGTTACGATGCCGAGCTCGACGAACTCCGCGACCTGGCCGAGCACGGCGACCGCTTTCTGCTCGATCTGGAACAGCGCGAGCGCGAGCGCACCGGCATCAGTACGCTCAAGGTCAGCTATAACCGCGTGCACGGCTACTACATCGAGATCGGCCGCAGCCACGCTGACCGCGTGCCGGACGACTACCAACGCCGGCAGACGCTAAAGGGCGCCGAGCGCTACATCACGCCGGAGCTGAAACGCTTCGAGGATCAGGTGTTGAGCGCCCGTGAACGCGCGCTGGCCAGGGAAAAGGCACTCTATGAGGCGTTGCTCGAGCAGCTACGGGCCGATCTCGCACCGTTGCAGACCAGTGCCGCGGCCATCGCCACGCTGGACGTGCTATGCAATCTGGCGGAGCGCGCCGACCGGCTCGACTGGACCCGCCCGCAACTGTGCGACCGAGCCGCTGATCGAGATCGACGACGGCCGCCACCCGGTGGTGGAGCAAGTCGGCGCCAGCGCCGGGCGCGAGCCCTTCGTCGCCAACGGCGTGCGCTTCGACGACCAGCGCCGGGTACTGATCATCACCGGCCCGAACATGGGCGGCAAGTCCACCTACATGCGCCAGATCGCGCTGATCGTGCTGATGGCCTACGCCGGCAGCTTCGTCCCCGCGCGTCACGCCCGCATCGGCCCGGTCGACCGCATCTTCTCGCGCATCGGCGCCGCCGACGACCTGGCCGGCGGCCGCTCGACCTTCATGGTGGAGATGGAGGAGACCGCCAACATCCTGCACAACGCCAGCGAGCGCAGCCTGGTGTTGATGGACGAGATCGGCCGCGGCACCAGCACCTTCGACGGGCTGTCGTTGGCCTGGGCCTGCGCCGTCGAACTGGCCACCCGCACCCGCGCCTTCACGCTGTTCGCGACCCACTACTTCGAGCTGACGACCCTGCCGGACGAGTACGCCGGCATGGCCAACCTGCACCTGGACGCGGTCGAGCACGGCGAGCGCATCGTGTTCTTGCATGCGGTGCGCGAAGGCCCGGCAAATCAGAGCTACGGGCTGCAGGTGGCGGCACTGGCGGGGGTGCCGGCGGCGGTGATCGAGCGGGCCAGAGAGCGGCTGCGAGAATTGGAAGAGGCCGCCCACAACCAATCCAGCCGCACCGACGCGCCGCGGGAGATGGCACAAATGAGCCTGTTCGCACCGGAACCGCCGAGCCCGGCACTGCAATCCCTGCGCGATCTCGACCCCGACCAACTGAGCCCGCGCCAGGCGCTGGAAACGCTGTATCGACTCAAGACGATGCTCTGATTCAGCATTCAGGACGATGACCAAATGAGGACTTCATGGGGACTTCAACACGCGAAATCGGCATCGACTTTCTGCGCGCAGCCAGCATCCTTTACATCGTCGGCTATTGGCATCTGATCCCTTACACCGAGGCGCTGCCCGGTTACGCCAATCTGTATACCGAAGCGCTGAAATACATCACCCTGGCGACCTTCGTCTTCTGCTCGGGATTCCTGCTGGCAAGACAGCCAGTCAGTCTGGGCCTTGCGGACCTGCGGTCCTTCTACAGCCGCCGACTGCTGCGCATCTATCCACTTTATCTGCTGGCCCTGGTGCTGTTTCTGGTCGCCGCCATCGCGCCGGCCGCACAGCTGCTGGACGGCGCCTTGCTGATCTCGATGTTCCAGCCGCCGCCATTACCGACGCTCTGGTTCATCACCATGATTATGCTGTTCTATGTGGCGGCACCGCTGCTGATCCGAACCGCTGACCAAGGGGCTTGGAGCCTGGTACCCGCGATCGGCGTGTTTGGCGCGATGGTCGCCGCGCACCAGTGGCTGCACCCGATCGACCTGCGCCTGCTGTTGTACTGGCCGATCTTCGTCATCGCCATCCTGTACCAACGGCAACCCCAGCTGCGCGGCTGGTTGGAGCAGCGCCGCATGCTCCTGCTGTTGTTACTGATACCGGCGCTGATTGTCTGCCGCGGGTTCAACGAATGGTCGATGATCGGCGTGGCCCGCGCCTTTCCGATCGCGCTGATCGGCACGCTGGTGCTCTTCATTTACGCCCCGGTCATCGCACGACCGCTGCATGCCGGCAGCGTGACCTTTCTCGCCTACACCGGATTCGGCCTGTACCTATTCCATCGCGTGGTCTTCAAGGCGGCAATCGGGTTGTATTTCCCCGCGGAAGGCTGGAATCAGCTGCTCTACCTGTTGTTCCTTGTGCTGCCGCTGACGCTCTTGATCGCCTACGTGATCCAGTCCGGCTACGATCGCGGATTGAAGGCATGGGAGCGACGACGTCGCGCGGAGCGCAGAGTTTCCTGACGCCTCGATTCATGCGGCATGCGGCGGCAGCTGATTAGCTGGCGATGGCGAGGGTGTTGGCGATCGAGTCGATGCCTCAGGCGGGCCAAGCGCCGAGGGCCTTGGGCCGCTCCACAACAAGTTTGCGAAATTTGCGGCACTCGGCACTCGGCGCTCGGCCCTTCCAACGGCGGGCACGCTATCGCCGTGTCATTCGATGCATCTGCACGATTCAGCGCACAATGTCAGTTTCGTCGCTGTCGCCCAACGCGCGTACGCGGGCCAGCACCAGCGTGATGTTGTCCGCGCCGCCGTTCGCGCAGGCTCGATGCACCAATGCCTCAGCGGCGACGCCGAGGTCGCCCTGGACGGACGACAACATCGATTGCAGTTCATCGTCTGACACCATACCGGAGAGGCCATCGGTGCAGAATAAATAGAGATCGCCGACGGCGAGCGCAGTGACCGCTGTCTCCGCCACCACGTGCGGCGCAACAGAGCCGACCGCCCGTGTCAGCACATGCTGATTGATGCCGTAGCGGCGAGCCTCGGAAAGATTCGGGAAAAAGCCCTGATCCACGACTTCCTGGATAAAGGAGTGGTCTCGGGTCAACTGCACCAGTTGCCGATCACGCAGCCGATAGAGGCGTGAATCGCCCACATGGGCATGGGTCAGCCAGGTGTTGCCGAAGTACCCGATCACCACCGTCGTACCCATGCCCGCGCAGTCCGGCCATTGACGAACATGCTCCAGGATGGCGGCGTTGGCTTCATCCACCGCCGCCTGTGCGAGCTGGGATGCCGGCCCGGGTTCGCTACGCGACGGCGCCTGCCGCACGAAGCGCTGACAGATGGCGTCGGCCGCGATGCGGCTGGCGAGATTGCCGGAACTGGCGCCGCCGATGCCGTCGGCGATGACGGCGACGCCGGTCTCCTCGTCCACGGCAACGGAATCCTCGTTGCGCGCTCGCACCCTTCCGCGATCGGTGCGCCACGCAAAATCAACCTGCGCACTTGTCATGACGCGCCCCGAGTGACCGGCTACCGCCTCAACTGCCGCTGCGAGGCTATTTTCCGTTCTTCTCCAACAGCGCGGCGAGTTTCTTCGGCTCTACATAGCCAGGGATCATCTCGCCGTTGTCGAGCACGATGGCGGGCGTACCACGAATCCCCATCAGTTCGCCAAGCGCCATTTGCTTCTCGACCGGGTTGGCGCACTTTTCGCTGTCAACCTTTTCACCGTTCTTGGCGTCGGTCAGAGCCTTTTGCTGGTCGTCGGAACACCAGACCGCGACGGCCTTGTCGTAGGACGGCGTGTTGAGGCCGGTACGCGGATAGAACATGTATCGCACGCTAATGCCCTCGTCGGCATAGGCACCGATCTGCTGATGCAGCTTTCGGCAATAGCCGCAGTCGATATCCGTGAAGACGTTGATGGTGTGCCTGCTGTTGGGGGCGTCGAACACGATCATGTTGTCCTCGCCGAGGGTGTCGATGGCGCGCAACCGGGCCTTTCCGCGGGCGCTCTCAGTGATGTCCTCGCGGGTCTTGAGGTCGACGATGGCACCGTCGATCAGGAACCGACCATCGCCGGTGACGAACATCACCTGCGGGCCGATCTCGACCTGATACAGACCTTCGACCTGAGTCGGCTGCACGCTGGTGGGCTTGTATTCCGGCAGCACCTTGGACAGGGCCGCGCGAATGTTGGCGGCCTCGTCCGCGAATGCGGACGAGGTGGCGAGCGTCAGCGCAACAACGGCCGCCGACAGGAATCCGATCTGCTTGGTCATGGATACTTCCGTCATGGGTACTTACTCTAGGAATCAATCTCGAAAATTTTGGAACTGGAGTGGCCGCTCCCAGTCGCTCGCCTTCAGGTGCGCGATCGCCTGCTGCAGGTCATCGCGATTCTTCCCCGTGACGCGCAACTGATCGCCCTGGACTTGCGCCTGGACCTTGAGCTTGG
>CAVOGV010000055.1:0-93129 GCA_963695445.1 uncultured Gammaproteobacteria bacterium
TCAGGATCGCGACAAGCGACCCCGTCAGCAATCGTTTGAGTGCATGCATGGTTTTCCTCCGCGGCGGCAAAGAATGGTATCGGTATGATGCTTGGTCCACCGGCAGACCACCGTCACCGGCAACGCTCGAATCGGGGACGGCGTTGACCCGCGCTTCCCGGAGCTGGTCAGGGTTCTATTGAGTGGCGCACTAACTTTGTTTAGACGCCCATTGCCTGTTCCGCAAGAGTTGGCAGCGAGATCGACTACCGCAGCTCGAATGGCGCCGAAGTTACCCCAACAGCGGAGCGTCTCGCTATGCATTTTTCGCAAGACGACGCCTAGCGCGTTGTTAAAGGCCGAAAACCGACGCGAAGGTGGCCGATCCTAGCTTTACCTATGCACAAGCGAGCGCATGCGTTCGCGACTAGGATCCGAGGCCGTCGATCCCAAACGATCCTGCAAGCATCTGGTCCGCGCTAATCAGAGGACGGAAGGCTCCCTTCCTGCAGCAGATCCTCGATGGCATCGACCAGCGCGTCGGTGGGCAGACCATGGGGCAACATGCGCGCGAGTTCTCCGTTACGGTCGAGCAGATAAAGGCTCGCGCTATGGTCGAGGGTGTAGTAGTCGGCGTCGGCGGTCTGGACGCGGGCGTAGCGTACCCGGTAGTGATCGGCGATCTGTCGCAGGGTTTCGGGGCTACCAGTGAGCCCGATCAGCCGCGGATTGAACCAGGTCACGTACTCGCTCAGACGCTCGGGCGTGTCGCGCTCCGGGTCGAGTGAGATGAACACCGGTTGCACCCGGGCCGCGTCAGCGCCGAGTTGCTTCATGGCGGCGTTGATGGTGGCCAGCGTCGTCGGACAGATATCCGGACAGAAGGTATAGCCGAACGACAGCAGCACGATCTGCCCCCTCACCGATTGCGTCGACCAGGGCTCGCCGTTCTGGTCGGTCAGCTCGAAATCCCCGCCCGCCGGTGCCGCCAGGCTCATTGTCGAGAGCCAGGCAAGCGCGAGGCCCAGCACCAGATCCATTCTCAGGCCCACTGCCAGTCTGGCGCCCAGTCTGGCTGCCAGCCTCGGGCCCAGTTTGACCCCATGTCGCTGTCCGGTTCGAAAAACGTCTTGCATGCCTTGATGATCCTGCCCGCAAATTTAATCAGCAGGAGAAGCATGGGGCGTTCCAGGTCTTCGTCCGCGCTAGAGGCCGAGCGCGTCATCGCCGCAAAGTTGTCTGGGAGCGCGATGATCGCGTGATGGGCCTGAACGCGTGTCGGTGAATTCAGCCATTGCTGCCGGCGCCGTTGTCGCTGTGCCGTGACAGTCTGTTAACCAGGCGCTGGCGGTTGCGGCACTGCAGCTGAAAGCAAACGCTCACTGTTGCCTTGAGCAGATTCGCTTCTGTGCCCCGCGGTGAATTGGCATCGCCGTTGCTTGAACCACTTGCATTACTTGCGTGGGCAATCGGAGCAGTCCGATACCCGACCTCTTGGGTATTTTGTCGTCTGGGTTCTGCTGGAAGCACCCTGCGTTCGGCACCGCAGAGCGGCCAAGCAATCGCGGAGTCGGGACGTTGTCGGCTGCTGGGGTTGCCAGCGAGACGCCCTCCCGAATCCGCCGCAGGTGGAACCACGTATTGGCGAATGCAGAGCGTTTCTTTAGCCTCGTAGGGAATCACGCGTTCACCGTTAGCCCGGCGCGAGCGATTTCACCACCACCACTGACCTAGGGGAGATTCCATGACGAACCTGTTCAAACTCGACCAACTCTGGCGCGGTTGTGCGCCCGCTCTCGCGCTGGCAGGCGCTACCCTGGCGGCCGGCGCGATGCTGCCCGCGAACACGCTCGCCGACGAGACCTGCATGTCGCCCTACATGGCGAAGATCGTCGGCCAAGAAGACTTTGTCTACGTCTGGACCCTGGGTGTTGAGGGTGTTGGTGACGGACAGGACAAGCTCGTGACCATCGATGTCAATCCAAGCTCCGAGACCTACGGCCAGGTCATTCACAGCCTTTCCGTCGGCGGCCGCAACGAGGCCCATCACTCGGGTCTGACCGACGACCGTAACTACCTGTGGGCCGGCGGCCTGGACACGAACAAGGTGTTCATCTTCGACGTACACAGCGACCCGGCGAAGCCGACGCTTCACAAGGTCATTACCGATTTCACCGCCAAGAGCGGCGGCGTGGTCGGGCCGCATACGACCTACGCGCTGCCGGGACGCATGATGATCACCGGGTTGTCGAATAATAAGGACAACGGCGGGCGGACGGCGTTGGTGGAATACACCAACGACGGCGAGTATATCGAGACCTATTGGATGCCCACCGACGATGATCTGCGCGGCGCCGAGAAGTCCGGGCAGTTCGCTGACGGCTACGGCTACGACATACGGGCGCTGCCGCGGCGCAATGTTATGCTGACCTCGTCGTTTACCGGCTGGTCCAACTACATGATGGACTTCGGCAAGATGTTGCAGGACGAAGAGGCCATGAAGCGCTTCGGCAACACGGTCGTCGTCTGGGACCTGCACACGCGCAAGCCCATCAAGGTACTCGACGTGCCCGGTGCACCTTTGGAAGTCCGTTTTGCCTGGGGTTCCGATCACAACTACGCCTTTACCACCACCGCGCTGACCTCCAAGATCTGGCTCATCTATGAAGACGAGCAGGGCGAGTGGCAGGCTAAGGCCGTGGCGGACATCGGTGATCCGTCGCAGATACCGCTGCCGGTGGACATCTCCATCAGCTCCAACGACAAGCATCTGTGGGTGAACACCTTTATGGACGGCAAGACCCGTCTGTTCGACATCTCTGACCCCTTCAACCCGAAGCAGGTCTACGAGAAGCAGATCGGCGCACAGGTCAACATGGCCTCGTCGGCCTGGAGCGGCGAACGCGTCTACTACACCTCGTCGCTGCTCGGTAACTGGGACAAGAAGGGCGAGGACGACGAGCAGTATTTCAAGGCGTACAACTTCGACGGCGAGAAGCTGACCGAGCAGTTTGCCATCGACTTCTACGAGCAGAAGCTCGGTCGTGCGCACCAGATGCGCTTTGGCGCCTATGCCCTCTATGGCATGAAGCGCCCGGAGACGCGCTACGCGACCACGGTCGACTGATCGCGCCGTTCCGCTAGGCGCAACAACAAGCCGGCACGGATGCCGGACTTTTCTTGTGGGAGCGGCGTGCAGCCGCGATCGGACTGCGCAGAGATCCGCTGTCGTAGCCATCGCGATTGCAAATCGCTCCCACGGACGTGTGAGAGCGGCTTGCAGCCGCGATCGGGCTGTGCAGAGTCTGCTGTCGTAGCCATCGCGATTGCAGATCGCTACCACGGACCTGTGGGAGCGGCTTGCAGCCGCGATTGGGCCGCGCAGACATCCGCTGTCGTAGCCATCGCGATTGCAAATCGCTCCCACGCGCTTGACGGTCAGCTCACTTTCTAAAAATTTAGCCGTCGGCCCGGAGTCCTGTTTGTTTCACGGTTTGATCGCAATGCAAGGTTTTGACAAACGGCTGGCCATGCGAGGCATCGCAATGACGCTTGCGCTCAACGCGTCGGTCGAGGGCGCCACGGGCGAGACCGAAATTCTGGCGCCCTTCTACACCGGCTCAGAGTACGAGCCCCCGGCGGTCGGCAGTTATCGGCTCCCGCCCCTCGGCGAGGCGGCCGACGGCGCCGTGCTCACGGCCGACGGCAGCGCCCAGCGCCTGCACGATCTGTTCGACGGCAAGGCGGTGCTATTGAGCTTCATCTACAGCAGTTGCAGCGATGTCAACGGCTGTCCGCTGGCCACCGCGGTGATGTATCAAGTACAGCGACAGATCGCCGACGACCCGGCGCTGCGCGAGCGGTTTCAGATGATCAGCCTGAGCTTCGATCCGGTTTACGACACCCCGGAGGTCATGTCGCTCTATGGCAAGGGCCTCGGCAGCGACAACTGGAAATTCCTGACGACGGCGTCGGAGCAGGAACTCGCGCCGATTCTCGACGCCTACGGGCAGACCATCATCCGCGACCTGGACGAACAGGGCGAGCCGCGGCCGAGCCTGTCGCACATCCTGCGGGTGTTCCTAATCGACCCCGCCAAGCAGATCCGCAACATCTACAGCGTGTCGTTCCTGTATCCGGAGTTGATCGTCAACGACGCCAAGACCGCGTTGGCGGAATTTCCTGCCGCCGATACAGCCGTGGCTCAAGTCACTGAGCAGCCGGCCTTATCGAGCGCCGGTGACTACAAGGGTGGCTACGACAGCGGCGCCTACCGTACCCGTAGCCGATCGGTCACGGCGCGCAGCGGCGAGCCCGCGGACCTGGTCGCCCTCGCCACGACGCCGCAACTCGGATTGCCGCCGCTGCCGGTGCCGGCGGAGAACGCGCTCACGCCTGAGCGTGTCGAACTCGGGCGTAAGCTCTTCTTCGACCGACGCCTGTCGCTGAACGACACCTTTTCCTGCGCCATGTGCCACATACCGGAGCAGGGCTTTACCAGCAATGAAATGGCGACCGCGGTGGGTTTCGAAGGCCGCAGCGTGCGTCGCAACACTCCTAGCCTTTACAACGTGGCCTATCTGCGCCGACTGTTCCACGATGGCCGCGAGGACGCGCTGGAGCAGCAGGTCTGGGGCCCGCTGCTGGCGCGCAACGAGATGGCCAACCCGTCGGTGGGCGCGGTGCTGAGAAAGTTGCGCCAGATGCCCGACTACGCCGGACGCTTCGAGGCAGTCTTCGATGGCCGCGGCCCGGGGATGGAAACGCTCGGCCAGGCCTTGGCAGCCTATCAACGCACGCTCGTGTCGGGCAATTCGCCCTTCGATCGTTGGCACTTCGGCGGCGACGAGACCGCGCTGGATGCATCCGCCAAGCGCGGCTATGCGCTGTTCGCCGGTAAGGCTGGCTGTGTGAGTTGCCACAGCGTCGGCCAGGAGCAGGCCCTGTTCACCGATCAGCAATTGCACAACACCGGCCTGGGCTATCACAACTCCATGGGTATTCGCGCGCCAAAGAAGCGGGTTACCCTCGCCCCCGGCGTCTTCGTCGACGTGGACTGGGACATCATCGAAGACGTCGGCGAGCCGCCGCCGGCGGACCTCGGTCTATACGAGATCACCCAAGACCCGAACGACCGCTGGAAGTATCGCACCCCGAGTCTGCGCAACGTGGCGCTGAGCGCGCCCTACATGCACGACGGCTCGCTTGGGACCTTGGAGGACGTGGTGCGCTTTTACGACCGCGGCGGCGTGCCGAATCCACTGCTCGATCCGCGTCTGCGTCCGCTGGGTCTCAGCGATCGGGAGGTCGACGACCTGGTCGCCTTTCTACGATCCTTGACCGGCAGCAACGTCGACACCCTGGTCAGTGATGCGTTCGCCGCGCCGGTGGGTGATATCACCGGTGCCGATCCCAACTGGGCGCATGAGAATCGTTTGGAGTATTGATTTTAGAGTGGCTAGGGCCTAGGGACGACTGGCGAGGAATTGACGCCGAGCGCCACAGGCCGAGGGCCGCTTTATGACACGATTGCGCATTTTCGGCCCTCAGTTCTCCGCCCTGTCCCGCTTTCCGGGATCGAGCTTGGACTAAGAGAGGCTTCCCATGCCTCTCGGTCAGTGTAACGAGGAGTTACCCAAAATGGCGACACAAGAAAAGGTCTATTCGGAGGCGGAGATTACCGAGCGTCTCGCGACTGAATTGCCCCATTGGTACCTGGAGAACGGCTGGATTCGGCGCAAGTACAAGACCAGCGGTTGGAAGAGCACCTTGATGGTGGTGAATACCGTTGGGCACCTGGCGGAGGCGGCCTGGCACCACCCAGACCTCACCCTGTCCTATGCTTTCGTCATCGTCAAGCTGACGACGCATTCGGCCAAGGGCGTGACGGACAAGGATTTCGAGTTGGCGCGCAAGATCGAGGAGGTGGTTCAGTGGCGCCCTGGCGCGGACAGTGCGCTGGAGGGGACGCCGGATGATCAACGCTTCAAATATCTGAAATACGATTGACCTTGCAGATCATGACAGTACCCGATAGCGGCGCCTACCCCTTTGACTTGGAGGCCGTTCTCGAGACGGTCCAAGAAATTGCCAAGACCCTGGTCGCCGATCGGGCCGCCGACGTCGATCAGCTGGTGCTCTGGCCGGAACAGGGCATCCGAGCCCTGCAACAGGCCGGCCTGGCGGGCATGACGGTCCCGCGCGAATTCGGCGGGCTAGGGCATGGCTCTTTCGCCGTGGCGCAGACCTGCGAGATCCTGGGCCAGGAGTGCGCGTCGACGGCGATGTGCTTCGGCATGCATCTTGTCGGCTCGGCGGTACTGTCTGCCAAGGCGACGCCGGATCAGCAGGCCCGCTATCTGCAGCCGATCATCGAAGGCCGGCACCTGACCACGCTGTCCCTCAGCGAGTCGGGTACCGGGTCGCAGTTCTACATACCGCGCACGCGCCTGGACGCCATCTCGCCAGATCTTTACCGGGTCAATGGAGCAAAGACCTTTGTCACCAATGGCGGACACGCCGATTCCTACGTGGTGTCAACGGTGGCGGCCGATCCGGACGGCCCATTGGGTCAGTTCTCCTGCGTCGTCATTCCGGGCAACGCGGAGGGGCTGCGCTGGGGGCCGGCCTGGACCGGACTCGGCATGCGCGGCAACTCGTCGCTGAGCTTGGAAATCAAGGACCTGGTGGTACCCAAGACCGACTTGCTCGGCGAAGAAGGCGACCAGATCTGGTACGTCTTCAACGTCGTTTGCCCGATCTTTCTGATGGCGATGACAGGCACCTACCTGGGTATTGCCGGCGCGGCCCTGGAAGAGGCCAGAAATCATCTCCTCAGGCGGGACTACGCCGACACCGGTGCCAGTCTGAGCGAGATGCCCATCGCTCAGCATCGTCTCGGCTGTCTCTGGGGCATGCTCGAGCGCACCCGCCGTCTGTGCTACCACGCGGCCTCTAGTTTCGACGGCGGCGATCCGGACGCATTGCCGGCGGTGTTCACCGCCAAGGCCGAAGTCGCCGACTGCGCGGTCAGCATCGTCAACGAGGTCATGACCTTGTGCGGAGGGATTGGCTATCGTGGTGGCTCCAAACTGCACCGCTTGCTGCGCGACGCGCGTGCGGCCCATGTGATGGCGCCTACCACGGATGTGTTGCGACTATGGACTGGACGCGCGCTCCTCGGCAAGCCGATCCTCGGCAACTGAGTTCCATGTTGTCCGTCGTCAACCAACCCGCCGTGGTCGCTACCGGCGATGTGGCGTTGTTACAGGTCGGCGATGCGGTGGATGGCCTGATCACGGAGGCACTACCGTCCGGGATTGAAGTGCGCAGGCTGGATGACGCGGACCAACTTTATTCAGCGCTGGAGCAAGGATGCCCGGCGCCCTGTGCCCTTGTGATCGGGGTCGGCATCGCGCAACCCGTGCGCGTCGTCCAGCACGCCCGCAGCCTCGGTGCCGACATGCCCGTGCTGATCTTGTCTGAGCGCGCTAGCCGGGAGCAACTCGAACAGACGTTGCGTTTCGCGCCGTTCATCGGCAGCGATGTCAAACCCTGGTCGAGTGACGACTTGGGAGAACTGCCCGCGGCCTTGAACCGAGCGGTTGAGCGCGCATCGAAGCGTCGGCAATTCCGGGGGTCCGTGGCCGAGGCCCAACGGCATCTGGGCCGAACGCCGACAAACCCGCCGCAGGTGACCCATTTCGTCGAGCGACTGCTAGACCGCGCGCCGATCGGCGTTCTCAATATCGACGTCCGCGGCATGATTCTGAGCGTCAATCGCTACGCCTGTCAGGTGCTCGCGGTGAGCGAAAGGGAGGCGCTTGGCGTCCCCTTTACGCGTTTCCTGCCGGTAGCGGAACACGGCCATCTGCGTAACATCATCGGCCGCTGTGTCGCGCCTATGCGCAAGCAGACACCGGAGGTCCTCGAGATCGATGCCGGCGCCGATCGGCAGCGGCATGTCGAGGTGATCGCCTCGTCGCTGGTGGACCGCACCGGGCAGCTCGGCTCCACGTTGATTCTGCAAGACGTCACCGACCGCGTCCTGGCCGAGCAACGGCGTCAGACGGCGGAAGCCGCACTGCGGGAGAGCGAGCGCCGCTACCGCGAGTTGGTGCAGACGATGAACGAGGGGCTGGCGATGACCGATGCCGAGTATCGCATCACGTTCGTCAACCAGGCCTTCTGCGACATGTTCGGCTTGGATCCGGAGGCCTTGGTGGGTCGAGCGCTAAACGAACTGGTGCATCCGAAAGACACGCGGCTGCTGCAAGAGCGCATGGCCGTCCGCGGCAGCTGCGGGTCCAGCCGATTCGAGGCGGCCTGGGTCGGCGGCGACGGTCAGATCCTGCACACGCTGGCGTCGCCGCGGCACTTCTTCGACGAGTCCGGCGACTTCACCGGGTGCCTTGGGGTATTCACCGACATCACTGAGAGTAAGCGCGTCGAGCAGTCGGAGCGCCAACGCCTGCTGGAACTCGCGCACGTCTCGCGTGTGACGACCATCGGTCAGATGAGCAGCCAGATTGCCCACGAGTTGTCACAACCCCTCACTGCCATCAATGCATTGAGTAGTGCGCTGGTTAAGCTGTTCGAGGCCGATGCCGCCAGCATCGATGAGACGTGCGACACGCTGCGCGAGATCTCCGGCCAGGCCAAACGTGCCCGCGACATCGTCATTCGCCTGCGCGACTTCGTCCGCAAGTCAGAGCTTCAGTTCGACGCGGTCGACCTGAACGATACCATCCGCATCGTCCTCAGACTGGCGAACGTAGAGTCGCGGCACCGGGGTATGACGGTCGAGCTCAATCTGGCCGAGGACCTGCCGCAGGTGAGCGCGGATCGGATTCTCGTCGAACAGGTACTGCTCAACCTGGTGCGCAACGCCGTCGACGCGATGGAATCGCTTCCGGCCGCGGAGCGGCGCCTGCGTCTGTCGTCGGCGTTACTCGGCGATGCTGTGATACGGATCACGGTGGCCGACAACGGTCCGGGTTTTACCGAAGAATGCCTGCCTGACCTGTTCAAGCCCTTCTTCACGACCAAGACCGATGGCATGGGCATGGGGCTTGCCATTACCCGCTCCATTGTCGAGGCGCACGGCGGCACGATCGAAGCCGATCAAAGTCCGGGCGGCGGCGCTCTGTTCAGGTTCACATTGCCAACGGCGCGCCGCGTCGATGCCTTATGAAACTCTATATCGTCGACGATGATGAACCCGTGCGCCGCGCCTTGAGCTTGCTGGCCCGTTCCGAGGGGCTCGAAGCCGAGGCCTTCGACGGCGGCGCCGCCTTCCTCGCCGCCATCGAAGGCGTCAACCCGGAGACGCTGAGCGGTTGTCTGCTGCTCGATATCTGCATGCCCGATACCAGCGGGCTCGAAGTACAGCGCGAGATCCTGCGGCGCGGGATTCAGCTGCCGGTCATCGTAATCACCGGTCACGGCGACGTGCCGACCGCGGTGCAGGCGATGAAGGGCGGCGCGTTGGATTTCGTCGAGAAGCCGCTCGATGTCGACGACCTGCTGGTGCGCATCCGCAGTTGTCTCAGTGGCGAAACCGCGCGCCGCCAGACCGCCCAGGGGCGTCAACTCGCGCGCCAACGGGTAGCCCTACTTACCCCCCGCGAGCGGGAGGTGATGCAGGGCATCGTCGCCGGGCTGCGCAACAAGGAGATCGCGCGGGAACTCGCCATCAGCTTCCGCACCGTCGAACTGCACCGCGCCAAGGTGATGGAGAAACTCGACGCCCGATCTCCGTCGGATGTCGTGCGGATCGCCATGCTGAGCGAAGAGGACGTTCGCCAGCCCTGATTCCTTAGTTTGACAGCGTTCGTAGTTTGCCCCGTCCCATGCGCTTGGCCCCGCCGGTCTGGATCGTCGTTGCGGCCAGTCGTCTGATTCAGACTCCAACCAAAGTCATCTGCTGTCTGCGGTCGTCGCACGTGGAACCACGTATAGGCGAACGGAGGGCCTTTGTTTAGGCTGGATGCACGCTGAAGCGGATTTCCACAATTAACGAAGCACTGAGAGACACCACGATGAGCGACGGCGATTCGAACCTGTACGAGCGTTTGGGCGGTTATGACGGTATCGCCGGCATCACGGAAGACATCTGGGCGAATCATGTCAGTAACGATGCGATCAAGCAGCGATATGCTGACAGTGATGCCGAGAACGTCAAACGTCTTGTGCGCGAGATGTTTTGTGCAGGGACCGGCGGCCCGCAGAGCTACACGGGTAAGGACATGTTGGCCGCACACCGTGGCATGAACATCAGCCCGGAAGAGTTCGTCTCCGTCATCGACGATGTGCTCGACGCGATGACCAAGAACAACGTCGGACAACGGGAGAAGGACGAAGTCCTCTGCATCCTCTATTCGATGAAGAGTGACATCGTCCACGTCTGACCAGAAGCCCAACCGCATTGGGCCTTTCGGCACCACCATCCCGCAACAAATCGTCAATCAAGGTGAGGTTCATCGCATGTCCGAGGTTACCTGGAACGAGAAGGTCTGCATCCACGCCGGCAACTGCGTCAAGGGCCTACCGGCGGTCTTCAAGGTCGGTGAAACCGGGCTCGAAATCCATCCGGCCGCTGCCAGTGATGACGAGATCAGGGCGACGGTCGCAAGCTGCCCTTCCGGTGCATTGCAGCTCAAGGACTGACCGATGTTCCCCGCAGGGCTGTAGGGGCGAATTAATTCGCCCCTACGACTAATAACTCGAATCGCTCTCCACCAAACCACCAATCGAGGGGCAACCACACAATGATCGGCGAACACCTGCACACCAAGATGCAACTCTTCGGGCTACCCGGTGACCCGGATACGCTCAAGTGCCTTATGACGGCTGGCGAAAAAGGCGTGGACATCGAGAGTCGCGTGGTCGGAACCGATGCCCTGAGCGCCGACTCCCAAGAATTTCGGTCCATGTCGCCATTCGGCTCCATTCCCTGCTTGCGCGACGTGGACTTCACGCTGTGCGGAACCCTGACCATCATGTCGTATCTGAACGACAAGGGCTTCGGTCCATCGCTGATTCCCCGTAACGGCGTCGCCCGTGCCATTCATTATCAGTGGTCCGAATTCGCGGGTGCGCACCTGGCACCGCCGGTGGCGCAACTGCTGGCCGGAAAGGACGTTGACCGGGCCGTTGCCACATTGGCGACCATCTTTGACGCGTTCGAGTTGCACCTTGCCAACAAACGCTACAAGGGGCCGTTTATCGTCGGTGAATTCTCCCTCGCCGATATCCATTGGGCGCCCTATGTACACTGCTGCGAACTGGCCGGGAAGGGGGAGCTGATCTCCGTCCGTCCCACGGCTGCAGCCTGGTGGGAGGCGGTGAAGAGTCATAAGAGCACGAGCAAGGAGAATTTCATTGCCTCCAGCGTGCTGCCGACAATGGATGAGATCCGCGGTCGACACATCCGCTCGGTCTCGATCAACGCCTGAACCATGCTCGTCGATGTCCGGCGCCGTAGCGACGGCGCGGCATCGATTTCGGCCATGGCCCCAGGGCGATCGCCGCGACCGGATCGACAGCGACAGAAAGAGGGCAGACGCATCATGTTCGGTTTTGGCAAAGCCAAGAAAACGCACCGGGTTCGGTTGCAACCATCAGGCGTCGAACTCGACGTTCAGCCCGGCGATAACCTGCTCAAGGCGGGCCTTGCTGCAGGGCTTGGCTGGCCCCACGACTGCCGAGTCGGCAGTTGCGGCACCTGTAAGGCGCGTCTGGTCGAAGGCAAGATCAAGGAGCTGTCTGATTTCGCCTACGTGCTGAGCGGAGACGATCTCGACAACGGCATGATCCTGGCGTGCCAGACCGCGTTGCAAAGCGATCTGGTGGTGGAGATCGCACTGAACACCGCGGATGCGTCGGCCAGGCCGGTCGCGACGGTGGCGGGGGAGGTGAGTGGCGTCCGTCTTTTGACCCACGACATCATGGAACTCTCGGTCCGTCTGGAGCGACCGTTGCGCGAGGACCACAGCCACTACCTCGCCGGTCAATATGCGGACCTAAGCTTTCCTGGTATCAGCACGCCGCGTTCCTATTCCTTTGCCACGCCGCCGGAGGATGATGACCGGCGCGGGCTCACCTTTTTCATCCGCAAGGTGCCCCAGGGCGAACTGACGACCTGGTTGTTCGATGGCGATCGCACCGGCTGCGAGCTGACGGTTACTGGACCATTTGGATCATTCTGGCTACGCGATGGTGATGGTCCCGTCATCTGCGTCGCGGGCGGCAGCGGCATGAGCTCGATCAAGGCACTGCTTGAACATGCCGCCAACGTCGGTTGCGCGCGCGACGTCGTCTATTTGTTCGGCGCCCGCTCGCAACGCGACCTGTATTGCCTGGATGCCATGGAGGCGGTGGCGGCACGCTGGCACCCGGAGCACAGCATGCGCTTCCTGCCGATCCTGTCGGACGAACCGGGGGACAGCGACTGGTCCGGGCCACGCGGTTTGGTGACTGAGCAGATCGCTTTGCAAGACCTCGACTGGTCCCGCGCGCAGGGCTATCTTTGCGGCCCTCCGGGCATGATCGACGCGGCCATCGAAGTTCTGCAGGCCCAGGGAATCGGCGCCGACTCGATCCACTTCGACAAGTTCCTCGATGCCAGTAGCATCCCTGGCGGGCGCCATTGACGCGCATGTCGTACCGACCAGGTTTCAACAACATACCGGAGTCTTGCGATGAGTGACCAGACCAGCCTTTCCGTTCCTGAGCACGAGACCTACTACGTCAACGGGCACTATTTCGAGAGCTGCAACTGTCTTGGAGTCTGTCCATGCTTGTTGCTTGATTCCCCCACCGAAGGCTACTGCGAGGCCTTCCCGTCCTGGCATATCGAGCAAGGCCGCCTCGGCGATACCGTGCTCGACGGCCTCAACGTCGCCATCTGGCTGCGCACGCCGGGCGCCCTCACCGAGGGCAATTGGCGCATTGCTATGTACATCGACGAACGTGCCACGCCGGAACAGCACCAGGCCATCCAGGAGCTCTGGGGCGGCAAGCACGGCGGCTATCTGGAGGTGATCGCCTCGTTGGTGTCGGACGTGCTCGGCGTGCATTCCGCCAAGATCGACTGGAACGAGGACGACAATGGCCATCGGACCATGACCGTCGAAGGTGTCGGTGGCGTCGACATTCAGGACATCGAGGGCATGGAAGGGCAGGACGTGGTGCTTTCCGGCATGCCGTTAGCCGTGGCGCCGCCCTTCGCCGTTACGGTGGCCAGGTCCAATAGCTGGACCTTCAAAGATCATGGCCTGGAGGCGTCCAGAGCCGGCACGTCGGGGCTGTCGTCGCCATTCTCGTATTTCGCCTAAGATGACCTCGAGGCAGGGTTCCCTAATCCTTTGCATAAGTCGATTGGCGATTGCCTGTGGTAGCGTATTGTCGTTGTCGTTGTCGTTGTCGTTGTCGAATATCCGGACGACTACGAACACGACAACGACAACGAAATAATCATGACGATTTTTCAACATGTTCGGTACAAGAAGAACAATTGATTAGGGCAATCGAGTCCACCGACACACGATGCAAGAGCACCAAGGCTTCTCTGTGGTGAGCCCATCTCCGAGCATTCCGGCGATGGGCGCTAATGAGCGGGGCGCCACGCCCAATGCCATGTCCGGGACTCGCTGGTCGCGGGATCGGATCATCGTGCTGATGGGGCTCGTGACCGTCAGCGTCGCGGCCTGGGGCTACATGCTGTACGACTATGTGCGCATGCAGACCCTTCCGATGTCGCAGATGTGGATGCCACCGACCGGCGGCGCCCCTTGGTCACTGCAAGACTTCTGGCTCACGTTCGTGATGTGGGCGGTGATGATGGTCGCCATGATGTTGCCATCCGCCGCGCCCATGGTGCTGATGTTCGCCACGGTGAACCGTAAGCGCCGGTCTCAACAACGTCCTTATGTGCCCACGTTCGTCTTCGCGTCCGGGTATGTGGCAGTCTGGATTCTGTTCAGCGCGGTCGTGACCCTGGCTCAATGGCCGCTGCACCACTGGGCCCTGCTGACACCGATGATGGACAACGCCAGCGCCATCATGGCGGGGCTCGTGCTGCTCGTCGCTGGCGTCTATCAATGGACGCCGTGGAAAGACGCCTGTCTCAACCAGTGTCGAACACCCCTCGGCTTCCTGATGACCGAGTGGCGCGAGGGCGCCGCTGGTGCCTTCTTGATGGGCGCGAAGCATGGATTCTTTTGCGTCGGCTGTTGTTGGGCGCTGATGCTGGTGCTGTTTGCCGTCGGCGTGATGAATATGCTCTGGGTGGCCATCATCACCCTGTTCGTGCTGGCCGAAAAGGTCTTACCCTGGCGCCCGACGATCGTTCGGGCCGTCAGCGGGTTGCTGCTGGTGGCCTCCGGTATTCTGGTCTTGGCCGGCTGACGGCAAGCTCTGGCGCTCTGGTATCCAAGCACGGGGGAATGGTTGCTGAGCCGACCGCCCAGGGCACGGCGAGGGGCCGACGGCGGCGTTCACGCGTTCAGATCGGGAATACGCGTCCGGCCGCCCAGGCGGCACCGCCATCGCTACCATGGCGTGCTCGCGCCCAACTCGCCCCTGCGTTCGGCTGCCGTCACTTTGTGGCGTGACCTGGCCGACGACCGGAGCGCAGCCGACCAATCGGGGGAGAATTGTTGTAACGAGTCCGAATCGCGTCGCGGAATTGGCGAGGGCAAGCCCTCAGAACGCTACGCGGACCGCGGCTTTGTTTGCCACACCACCGCCAGCCCCGCGAGCACGATACAGCCCCCGCCCATGAGCTCCCGCCCACTCAGGCCCTCGCCCGCCAACAGCGCAGCGGATACCACGCCCACCACCAGCTCAAACAACAGCAGGACAGATGAGCGTTGCAGCGGCAGACGACTGACGCCGTACTGGGTCGCCGCCGTCATCGCCGTCATCCACACCAGGCCCAGCGCGAGGCTTGCCAGCAGCGCCCAAGCCGGTGCCGCCAACGTCGCGCCGCCGGCCAGCGCCAGACCCAGCGCGATTGGTGCCGTAAGAAAGCAGGCGCCAAGGTTCTTCAGCGCCGATGGTATCTCCCGCCCGCCGCGCAGCTGCACGTTGGTCGCCGCAAACGCGAGCCCTGCCACCAGCCCGAGCAGGTCCGCCGCGGCAAAGCTGCCGAGCAATCCGCCAGCGTTCGGCCACAGCAAAAACAGCGCACCGGCCAGCGCCAGCCCGAGCGCCGGCAAGGTCACAGGTGACAGACGCTCACGCAAGAACACCAGCCCGAGCACCAAGGCCCAGATCGGCGACAGGTAGAACAGGATCATCACCCGCGCCACCTCCCCCTCGATCATGCCGAGCCCAAACGCGATGCTGGTCATCGCCGCCGCCAGTCCGATGCCGACCAACCGCCGCCCCAGCGACCGGATCAAGCCCAGCTGAGCCCAGGCATGCCACGCAAACCCTGCCGTCGCGCCCACATAGATCAGCGCGATTGCCCACAACCCGCCGAGCCCCGCCCCGTCCAGCCAGCGCAGCGGCAACCAGTAGAGCCCCCAGAGCGTGGAGCCGAACAGCATGACCATGACAACCAACGCCTGGCCCGACTCAGGCGCGGAAGGGGCGTGAATCGGGTCGGCCTCAGAGGTCCCGGCGGGCGATAGCGATTGGGTCATGCGAGTGGCAGGTAGAGAACTGGCGCATCAATTCTCCAGGATATCGAGACCGCTGTCAGGTCACATTGATCGCGGCGACAACAGGTCTCGGGGCCTGACATCCACCATCTACGCGCTGTTTGGCTACAGATTGACGCTGGCGGTAACATGATCGGCTATGGCGTCTTCGTGTTGGGGGTTGTAGCCTCGGGAGACTCGGTGATGAACCTGAACCTCGATCTGGGCCGGTTGACCGGCCCCCTGTTGGTTTTTGGCGGCCCTTACTCCAATCGACAGGCCACCGAGGCGCTGCGGGCTGAGGCAGAGCGCCTTGGCATTCCGCCTGAGCGGTGTATCTGCACCGGCGACGTCGTCGCTTACTGCGCCGACCCGGTTGGGACCACCGATCTGATCCGCGACTGGGGTTGCCCCGTCGTCATGGGGAACTGCGAGGAGAGCCTAGCTGAAGGTGCCGAAGACTGTGGCTGTGGTTTCCTGTCCGGGAGTACCTGCGACCTGCTGTCGAGGCAATGGTTCGAGCATGCCTCGGCCTGTCTCCGCCCTGATCAGCGGGACTGGATGGCGACTCTGCCGCGGTTGATCCGCTTCGAGGTCGAGGGTTCCGCGGTCGCCGTGCTGCACGGTGCGGTCGATCAGATCAACCGGTTCATCTTCGCCTCGACGCCCGAGGTGGAGAAATGCCGCCAAGCTGACCTGGCCGAGGCTGAGGTTGTCTTGGCTGGTCACTGCGGTCTGCCGTTCACGCAGCGGCTCCATGATGGCCGTATCTGGCACAACGCCGGCGTCATCGGAATGCCGGCGAACGATGGCGATACCACCGTTTGGTACTCGCTCGTCGGCCGCAAGGTGGATCGCTTCGTTTTGAGCATCGGCGGTTGGGCTACGATTACTCGGCAGCCGCCGCGGCGATGCGCAAGGCCGGTCTTGCGGAGGACTATGCGCGCGCGTTGGAGACGGGCCTGTGGTCCAGCCTGGATGTCCTTCCGGCGCATGAGCGGGCAGCAACGGGCAGGGCGATGATGCTGGACCAGGAGCCATTCACTCCGCCTTAGAACAGATGAGCGCGCGTGTTCTCTGTCATCAGCGCGTACTGGAGCAGACGTAGTTCCGTTTCCGGCATGGGTACGCAATCGGTCTCGGCCTCGGTGGCCCATGCCGCCACCGTCGCTTGGCTGACGTCGAGCTCTTTGGCGACCTCGGAGGCGCTCAGGTCGTTCGCCCGCATGAGGTCTCGCAGCTTTCGGTTTGTGTCGTGCATGTTTTCCGTTCTCGACGATCTTCTTGCGGGCAGCGTTGGTCAGTAGTCAGTGATGACGACGTTACTGAGCCGCTTGGCGTGGATATCCTCCAGCGACGGCATCAGGTCGTAGGCGATGAGGTCTTGCCCGGAGAAGCTCTTGCGCGAGCGGATGCGTTGAAACCAGGCGTTGAGGTTGGGCCGCTCACGCACCAGGGCATCCTCGCCAGCGACCGATAGCAGATGGATGTACGCGGTCCAGTGCACGTCGGCGTAGCTGTAATCACCGACTATGTAGGACTTGCCAGCGAGTTGTGCGTCCAGCGCATCCAAAATGGGCACGAGGCCGGCGCGCGCGGATGCCACCTCTTCGGCGTCGGGCGCCGCTTCCGGCGTTGCACCGCTCTTTTCGCATGGGCGCGATCACGACCGCATCGACGATGGCTTGCACCAGGGGGCCGGCATCGCTGCGGGCGATATCGACCCAGTATTCCTGTTGTGCCAGCACCGCGGCATTGCGCGGCGGCATTCGATTACCCAGACCGCGCCCCTCGATGAAGCTGATGATGGCGAGATCGCCGCAGACCTGGAAATAGGCCTCCTTCAATGCCGGCACCATGGCGCTCGCGGAGATGGCCAGGTAGTCGTCGGAGTATTGCTCGCCGGCACTGATGTCGAGTACGCGGCTCTCGACCTCCATGCCCTTCTCGCCGGCGATGAGCAGGCATTTCAGGCTATCGGCATCCGCTGGAAATCCAAGCAGTTGCATCACGTACTGGGTCTTCTTGAGATCGCCGGTGGCGCCGTAGCGGTCCTCCGCATCCAGCGCCTTGACGGCGCTACCAAAGGCAAATAGGTCGGCCATTGCAGTATTCTCCGCGTCGTGGTGCAGGTCAGGCGACGGACTTGAGGCGTTTGTTTTGGACCTCGTCGAGACTCGACAAGGACGGATAGGTCGGCTGCCCGTTTGCCCCGTTGCGCGACTGGACACGTTCGAACCAGGCGGCGACGGCGGAGAAGGGCTCCATCACGGCCTGCTCGCCGGCCAGCACACACAGGTGCATGCAGGCGGTCCAATGGATGTCGGCAAAGGAGTATTGGCCAACGATGAATTGCCGGTTGTCGGCCATTGCCGCGTTCAGTTGCGACAATGCCTGTGCCAGCGCTGCCCGGCCGGATTCGAGCTGCGCCGGCGAGCTGGCGGGCGCACCTGGCGCCAGACTCGATACCAGTCTGGTGACGACGGGGTCGGCAAAGCGTTGTGCCAGATCGACCCAGAAATTCTGTTCGGCCAGGATCGATGCCTTTTTCGGGTTCAGCGAGTTGCCGTTGCCCTTGATGTCCAGGTAGGCCAGCACCGCGGGGGCACCGCTGGTGACGAAGTCGCCGTCACGCAGGCAGGGCACCTTGCCGAACGGCGACAGGGCTCGGTACTCGGGGCTGTCGCAGGCGCGTTCCCCAAGGTCTACCAGCAGCGTCTCCAATTGTACGCCGCGCTCGGCGGCCATCAACAGACATTTGTTCGTACCCGGATCACCGGGGTAGCCCCGCATTTGCAGTGCGGGTGGCTGTTTGCTCTTGCGCTTGCCGAAAAGACCCATGATGCATGCTCCCGTGTGCGGCCGCGTCCTTGAAGCCTGGATGAGATGTGACTGCCTTCTGCCGCGCATGACACCTGTCGGTGCCAGCGCGGCCGGACAATCACCAACGGAATGGCTCGTCCTTCGCGATGGCGAAAAACATCCAGACATCGACGATCAGAATGGTCAGGAAAGCAATGGATGTGCCCAGTGCCCAGACCGGATTCTGATGATGTTCGCCGACGCCCAGCAGCACCAGCCCGTAGGCGCACACCGCGGTAAAGGCGAACACGGCGGAAAAGGCTTTCAATGAGACCATTGTCGGTATCCTCTTGAGACTTGTTGGGTGTTGGGAGGGCCTTGATCATCGTTGCGGCCATCGCGGGATGGTCAGCACAGCGGACCCTACAGCGACGGTGCTCCTGGTAGGGTCCGCTGTGCGGACCGTCCCCGCTTCGGCTCGAGCTGTGGATCAGTTGGCGGTGGCCAATTGATCCATGTTCGTCCAGCCGGCCTTCTCGTTCATGCGCTCGGCGATGCGCCGCTCGCCGTCGGAGGCCATCTCGGCGTCCCACTTCGCCAGGTGCGGCTTGATGAAATTCTCGAACATCGGCGGCACGAGCAGCAGCGAGAACATCGCGTAGTAGCCGAGGCCGGTATCCGGCGAGCCGACTTCCTCCAGCTCCCAAAAATGGGTCTCGCCGCGGTCGTGATGGTCGCCCTGGCGGCCGATCTCGATGAAGCCGAACTGCGTCACCGGCGAGTTGCCGATATCCCAGGAGTGGCGGTACTCGATGGGCTGGCCCTTTTCGCGGATCAGGCCGTAGTGCTCGAGGAAGTTCAGCACTTCCAGCTCAAAGCCGGAGATGACCCACATGGCGACCATGACGGCGAGACCGGTCCAGCCACCCGCCCACCAGAACAGGAACACGGTCGGCAGGGCCATCATGTAGCCGCGAATCCAGCGGTTCTCATAGGTCAGGAACGGCTTGCGGCGGCGGGCGAGGCGCTGCTTTTCCATCAGGAACAGGAAGCGGGACTGGCCGAAGTGCGACAGCAGGTAATGCAGATAGATGTTGCGACCACGGGGGCAGGTGGCCGGATCATCCTCGTGCGCCAGCTCCAGGTGATGGTTGTAGACATGGGCGTAGCAGAAGTGCGCAATACCGCTCAGTCCCATCATCCAGCGCGAGAGCACGAAGGTGGCGCCCTTGGTGTGGGCGAGTTCGTGGCCGAACATGATGCCGAGGCCCATGTAGATGCCGGCGCTGGCGGTGGCGCCGATCAATTGCAGGCCGGTGATGCCTGTCTGCACACTCAAGGAGCCGAGCAGCTCGTAGCTGCCGATCGGTACGCCTGAAACGTACTCGTAGACGCGCCAGGCGAGCGCGAGCTGCAGCATGACGAAGACGGGCAGCTGGGCGTACATCATGGCGTTGAGCAGCCAGGGGATGCCGTTGAGTTCACCATTCCGATCGGTGCCGGCGGGGGCCGCGTGGACCGGCGTCAAGACTGGTGATCCAGTCGGCAATGATTGCCGCCACGAACATGACGACACCGAGCCAGACCCAATTACCGCCGGCGACGATGCCGAGCATGGCGAGAAAAATCATTACGGGCGTAATGAAATAGCGCAGATTCACCATCAATTTTGTCATTGAGGACGCCTCCTGTTTGGTTGAAGAACAGGAGAAACTCTAAGACGGCATGCAAGCATCCGCTATACGTAGCATTACGTGGTGTCGCGGAAGTGTCCGAAATGGTGCGGCGTCAATTTCGCGGGGGTCGTGTCTTGGTGGCGCCGGTCTGGTTGTCATCAGGATTCTCGACCTTGGGCAGCCACGTCGCGGATCTGGGCGGGGAAGTGAGGATGCGGGTTGACTTCATGCAGTGTTGCCAGGCCGCCGTGTAGACCCTTGGGCAAGGTCTGCTCGCGGCACGCCAAGTAAATGACGCGCGGGCAGGACCCAGTCCGCGGACTGAACTCCGCCGCTCAAGCAGTCGGTTGAAACCTGCGTACCCAGGATCGTCACGCCGCGGTCGATCGCCTCGCGGGTCCGCCGACTTCAGTCGGCCCCTGGGGATCTGGACTTCAGTCCAGGCCCATCCGATTCCACGGAGCCGTCATCAGCAACCGCGTCTGCCCTATGCCCACGTCGGCGCATTCGTCCGCGACCGCGATCCGATGCCGTCGATCCAGAGCGGCGGGACATCGCCGGTCAAGGTCCGTGCCAAGGTGCGAGACGGCAGCTCGCCAAAGGACCGTCGATAATCACCGGACAGCCGTCCCAGTTGGGTAAACCCCAGATGGTAGGCGACGTCGGTGACGCTGGACTCGCCTAGGCGGCTCGCGAGCAGTTCGCGACGGAGCGCGTGCAGACGCAATTGTCGAATGAAGGCAGCGGGCGAGAGATCCAAGTGCTCGCGAAATACGTACTCGAGGGTGCGCTGGCTGACGCCGGCGGCCGCGCACAGGGCCGCCAGATTCAGCGTCGTCAGGTCGGCATATCGGATGCACTCGGTGGCGCGGTCGAATCCACGTTGCCGCAATGAGCCGCGGTCCGGCGGCGCCGATCCGGTGGTCAGTCTCAGCGCGTCGACGAGCCCGTGAACCAATTCCCGTTCCAGTGTCTCGACCGCGGCAGGGTGGCGGAGCATCTCCGGTGCCCCGTGGGTGCGGGCGAGAACCTCCTTCAGCCATCGGCCGAGCCCTTCGATGACTGTCGGTGAGGCCGGGAGCCAACGCCCCGCTGCCGCGGCCTCCAGCGTCGCCGCCTGCTCCTCCGGCAGCAGATGGCGCAGCAGCGTCAGGCGAATCAAAAGCATGAAATGCTGCTGATCGGCGTCGTAGAGCGCCTCCGCGCAGCCTGGGAGCATCGCCGGCAACCCTCCCGGTTGCAGAGATCGATTGAAGTAGCTGGTTCGGCGGCCGAGCCGGACCGGCACCGACAAAGCGAGCATGCCGGCGGGCGAGAGCACCCGCATCCGAACCCGGCTGGCGAACGACTCGAGATACAGGATGCAGTTGGGGGTGGCGAGAAAGGTCTTGCGATTGAAGAACGGCTCCGCGGTCAGCGGCATCGCCAGCACCTCCCAGGGCTGAGACACGCGCTCCCAATGGCAAGGGTCGTCGGTTTCCTGGATACCGACCAGCGCCAATGGGGCGGTGCCAGTCCCAGTGGGTGTTCCGTTCACCTCCGCCGCGGTCGATCTCTTAAGCGCATCCCGAGTGGGTGTTCCGTTCACCTCCGCCACCGTCGATCTCTGAAACGCGCACATAGTTGCCCTCTTTGCGGAAAACGAATAGCGGTCGATCCCAAAGATACTTTAACGTTCGACTGCGAATTACGAAGAATAATCGATATGCCAAGGAGAACGACAACTTCTTCGGCAAGTTCAACGCCTAGGAGCCGAATCCGCAGCGGGCCAACCACCTGAGCAAACAGAGCTGGACGTCGGCGGGGTTGCACGCCAATCGTCGTTTCGCGCTGACGGCGCATTTCTTTTTTTCACTTGGAGTTAAAGATCCCGATGCATACACCATCACTGCGCTTCCTGATCGTTGGAGCGGCGCTGCTGCTCCAAGCGCCGCTCAGCCTTGCGGCCGACGAACCGAACATCCTCGTCATCTTCGGCGACGACATCGGCTACTGGAACCTCAGCTACAACAACGACGGCATGATGGGCTACCGCACGCCCAACATCGACCGCCTCGCCAACGAGGGGATGCGCTTTACCGACTACTACGCCGAGCAGTCCTGCACCGCCGGCCGCGCCGCCTTCATCACCGGCCAGATGCCGGTGCGCACGGGCCTGACCAAGGTCGGCATCCCCGGGGCCGACCTCGGCATCCAGAAAGAAGACCCCACGCTCGCCACGCTGCTCAAGCCATTGGGCTACGCCACCGGCCAGTTCGGCAAGAATCACCTCGGTGACCGCGATGAGTTCCTGCCCACCGAGCACGGCTTCGACGAGTTCTTCGGCAACCTCTATCACCTCAATGCCGAGGAGGCGCCGGAGCATCCGAACTATCCGCAAAGCGCCGAATTCCGCAAGAAATTCGGGCCTCGCGGGGTCATCCATTCCTGGGCGAATGCCGACGGAACCCAGCGGGTCGAGGACACCGGCCCGCTCACCAAAAAGCGCATGGAGACGGTGGACGAGGAGTTCCTGGACGCGACGCTGAGCTTCATCGAACGCCAGCACCAGGCGAACAAGCCGT
The DNA here is from genome assembly GCA_963695445.1 of uncultured Gammaproteobacteria bacterium. Taxonomy (GTDB): domain Bacteria; phylum Pseudomonadota; class Gammaproteobacteria; order Chromatiales; family Chromatiaceae; genus Thiohalocapsa. Next base: position 22,669 of record CAVOGV010000055.1, read on the forward strand.
TCTTTGTCTGGTTCAACTCCACCCGCATGCACTACGTCACGCATGTGCCGCCGGAATACGACGGCAAGTCCGGGCTCAACTTCTACGCCGACGGCATGTTGCAGCACGACGACCAGGTCGGCCAACTGCTGAAGAAGCTGGACGATCTCGGCATCGCCGACAACACCATCGTCATCTACAGCACCGACAACGGTCCGCACTTCAACATGTGGCCGGACGGCGGCATCACCCCCTTCCGCAGCGAGAAGAACACCAACTGGGAAGGCGGCTATCGCGTGCCGTTCGTCATCCGCTGGCCAGGACGCATCGCCGCTGACTCGGTCTCCAACGAGATCGCCTCGCACACCGATTGGGTGCCGACGCTGATGGCCGCCGTCGGCGAGCCCGACATCAAGGAACGGTTGCTGGCGGGCGACACCATTGGGGACATGACCTACAAGGTGCACCTGGACGGCTACAACCTGTTGCCGTTTCTGACCGACCAAGCTGCCCCCGATGCAACCTGGCCACGCCGCGAGTTCTTCTACTGGAACGACGACGGCCAACTGGTGGCCATGCGTCACGACCGCTGGAAGCTGGTCTTCATGGAGCAGCGCGCCAAACAGTTCGGCGTCTGGATGGAGCCCTTCGTGACGCTGCGTGTCCCGTTGGTCTTCGACCTGCGCATGGACCCCTTCGAACGTGCCCAGCACAACGCCAACAGCTACTACGAGTGGATGGAGGGCATGATCCAATGGGCCGGCGCGCCCGGCAACGCCATCGCGGGAAAGATGGTCATGAGCTTCAAGGATTTTCCGCCGCGCCAGAAGCCCTCTTCGTTCAACCTGGATGACGTCATGCGCTCACTCACCGCGGGCGCTGAAGGCAAATAGCATCGTCTGCCAAGGACCGCGAGCGATGACCAACAACTCTGAACGCGCAAGCCGCACGCAAGAGGCCGTGGCGGCCTTCGCCGAGCAGCGCGAGCGACGTCGTCTCGCGGCCGCGCTCCACGACAGCACGATCCAACAGCTTTGCCTGGCCCGCATGTTGATGGATCTCATCTCCGAGGGAGAATCCGACGATCGTGTCGAGCAGGTCAAAGACCTGCTCGACGAATCCCTGGGCCAGCTGCGCTCGCTGGTCTGGGAGCTGACCCCGGCGGTGCTCCATCAGGCTGGTCTGGTCGCTGCGATCGAGTGTCTCGCGAAGCAGCTCGGCGCGCGTTGGCGCTTGCCCTACCGTTGCCATGTGGCGGGTAAGGTCCCGGCTGGACTGCCGCAAGCGCTGACAGAAACGCTCGTGCAGGGCGCGCGGGAGCTAATGACCAACGTAGGCCGACATGCCCGTGCGACCTCCTGTGACCTGTGGCTGGCGTTCGACGAGGCCAATGTGACCTTGACTGTGCGCGACGACGGCATCGGGATCGGTGCCAATCCGACCGCCGGGCCATGCCCTGGAGCTGGATGCGGTTACGGACTCTTCAGCCTGCGCGCGCAGATCCAGCAACTCGGCGGCGCGCTGAGCCTCGGCGGCGGCGACGGACCCGGCACCCAAGTGACCCTGAGTCTGCCGCTCTCGGCGGGAGCCCAGGGCAAGCTCGAGGCGGCTGTTGCCGCTTTATCTGGACCTCGGTCCTACGACTAGATTGCTTGAAGGCGCTAAATGTTTGCGGAAGGGTCAAGTTTTATGGCGACAACGCGCTTGCAGGGTGAAGGGCCGAGCGCCAAGGGCCAAGCGTGCTGAACGGGCGCCCCTCGGCCCTCGGCGCTTAGCCCACTTGAACCAACCAGGAGAACTTCCTCATGACGTCTGACTATGAACAAGCGCGGGTCGCCGTCACCCAGGTGCGCCTTCACCTTAGCGACAAGCTGGGTGATGTCTGGTGGTTCATCATGGCCCGCGGACTGCTGGCCTTGGCACTTGGGCTTGCCGCCCTGTTCTGGCCCACGGCCACCCTGGTGTTGATGATCCGTCTCGTTGCCATTTACGCGTTGGTGGATGGCGTCGTCGGACTCGTCAGCGCGTTTCGTGCATCGGATCTCCGATCCAACCTGGCGCCGGGCCTGATCAGCATCGCCGTCGGTTCGATTCTGCTGGTCTGGCCGGACCTGACGGGTCGGGTGCTGCTGATCATCGTCGGTCTGTGGGCCTTGTTCCAGGGCGCGATGCTCGTCCTGGCGGGGATCGAGACGGAGGCGGACGACCCCGATCGGATGCCAGCGATCATCATCGGTGCCGTCGCCGCGATCGTTGGCCTGGTACTGGCGATCTGGCCTGGAACCGGTGCCGTGACGATTGCTTGGGCCATCGGCATTGCGGCCCTGTTGATCGGCGCATCGTTGGTCTACCTGGCGTTGCGGCTGCGGAAGATCGACAAGCCCCGAAGCAGACTTCGGCAGCATCCCCAAGAACGCGGGGACCATAGCCGAGGTCCTGAAGTAGAACGGGACGCAATCCCGGTGACGGGCGTCAATGCGCCATAAGACAACATAACGATCGAGCCACGATCATTGAGGTCCTGACATGAAGCCAATATTCGCACTCGCCTCCGGGCTCTTTCTCGCGCTGCCCTGGGCGCACGCCTCCGATTCCTCCGATGCCCCGCCACCAGCCGAGATCGACAAGACCAAGTATTCGCCCTACCCGCAACAGGATTTCCCTGACCGGGTCTTCTTCGGCGACACCCATCTGCACACGTCCTACTCCGCCGATGCCGGCATGATCGGCAATACCCTGGGGCCTGAGGACGCTTATCGGTTTGCCCGCGGTGAGACGGTCACGTCGAGCACCGGTATACCAGCCAGGCTTTCGCGACCTCTCGATTTCCTGGTTGTCGCCGATCATGCGGAGAATCTCGGACTGGCGCCGGCGATCGCCGAGTCGAACCCGGAGCTGCTCGCCAACGACTGGGGACGGATGGTTCACGATCTGGTCAAGGAAGGCGACATCGACTCGATTACCAAGGCATTCGATGCATGGCAGGTGGTCCTGGCTGATCTAGATGATCCGCTCAAGGAGCAGACGGCCCTCGCACAGACCATGTGGCAGCGCATCACCGAGGCGGCGGAGCAGTACAACGACCCCGGCCGATTCACCGCGTTCATCGGCTTCGAGTGGACCATGCAGGGAACGGCAACAACCTGCATCGCAACGTCGTCTTCCGCGACGGCAAGGACAAGGCCGACCAGATCGTGCCGATCTCCCACTACGACACCGAGGATCCGGAGGAGCTCTGGGCGTGGATGGCGGACTACGAGGAGAAGACCGGCGGGCGGCTGCTCGCGATCCCGCACAACGGCAACCTCTCGAACGGGCTGATGTTCGACGACGTGACCCTGACCGACAAGAAGCCGCTGGACCGCGACTACGCCGAGCGGCGCACGCGCTGGGAGCCGCTCTACGAGGTCACCCAGATGAAGGGCGACGGCGAGGCGCATCCCTTCCTGTCCGCCGAGGACGAGTTCGCCGACTTCGAGACCTGGGACAAGGCGAGCTTCGGGGCCGAGCCCAAGACCACGGACATGCTGCCGCGGGAGTACGCCCGCGAGGCCTACAAGCGCGGCCTCGCCTACGAGGCCAAACTCGGTGCCAACCCGTTCAAGTTCGGCATGATCGGCTCGACCGATTCCCACACCTCGCTCTCCACCGCCCAGGAGGACAACTTCTTCGGCAAGGTCGTCGCTGCTCGAACCGTCGGCCGATCCGATCCGCTTCGAGGAGGTCATCGCCGGTCGTCCGGCGCCGAAGGGCTCGCAGATGTTCGCCCGCGAGACCAGCGCCTCTGGCCTCGCCGCCGTCTGGGCGCGGGAGAACACCCGCGAGGCCCTGTGGGACGCCATGGCCCGCAAGGAGGTCTACGCCACCACCGGCACGCGCATCCGGGTGCGCGTGTTCGGCGGCTTCGACTTTGCGCCCGAGGACCTGCAGCGCTCCGACTTCGCCGCTAACGGCTATGGCAACGGCGTGCCCATGGGCGGCGACCTGACAGCCGCACCCGAGGGCAAGGCACCGGCCTTCCTGGTCCAGGCCCTGCGCGATCCCGACGGCGCCAATCTCGACCGCATCCAGGTCATCAAGGGCTGGCTCGACGCCGACGGCAAGCCCCAGGAGCGCATCTACGACATCGCCGTCTCCGACGGTCGCAGCATCGGCCCGGACGGGCGTTGCAAGGAGCCCGTCGGCAACACCGTGAACGTCGAGGAGGCCACCTACAGCAACGCCATCGGCGACGCGGTGCTCGGCGCCTACTGGCAAGACCCGGATTTCGACCCCGCCCAGCGGGCCTTCTATTACGTGCGGGTGCTGGAGATTCCGACCCCGCGCTGGACCACCTACGACGCCAAGTTCTTCGGCGTCAAGCGCCCGGAGGACGTGCCAGCTTCGATCCAGGAGCGGGCCTATACCTCGCCGATCTGGTATACGCCGGCCGGATGAGGTCGCCTTGCTTGCGGTGCCTGGTGCTGGCTGATCGACGAATCAACGACCAAACAAGGCTGACCCCATGAAGACTCAGAGTCATCGCATCGGCCGCCTAGTGGCCGGTCTCGGCATCATCGCCTGCCTCCTCATGCCCGCGGGGGCCACCGCCTCCGAGGGAGGCAGCGGACATTACCTACCCGGCGCGGTCGCCACCCTGATCGACCTCGCCCCGACCCAACCCGGTTGGGTGATCGAACCGATCTACCTGCACTACCAGGGCGACGTCGGGAGTTCCAAGGAGATACCGATCGCCGGGCTCGATGCCGTGGGGCTGAAGGCCACCACCGATGTCCTGCTGGCCGGCGGGTTCTACACCTTCAAACAGCCCGTTCTCGGCGCCTCCTACAGTGTCGGCGCCTTGCTGCCGTACGTCTGGCTGACGGTAGAGGGCAAGGTTGAGACCGTTCTCGGCGAGCGGCGCAAACGGGAATCGGTTTCGGGAATCGGCGATCTCACCCTTATCCCCGCGATGTTGGGGTGGAAGAACGGCCCCTGGCAGTACGATCTGGCTCTGACGGTCTACGCACCGACCGGAGATTACCAGGTCGGCCGGCTGGCCAATCAAGGACTCAACTATTGGAGCTTCGACCCCTGGGCCGGGGTCTCCTACAACAATGCCAAGAATGGCTTCAATGCCGCCCTGCACGGAGGCATCGTCTTCAACACCGAGAACCCCGACACCGACTACCGCAGCGGGGCCATGACGCACCTGGAAGGCAGCGTCCAACAACTCCTCCCGGTGGGACGCGGCTTCATGAGCATCGGTGCCGAGGCCTTCTGGCTGGAGCAGGTCACCGCCGACAGCGGGCAGCGCCCTATTCTCGGCGATTTCATGGGGCGCACCGCCGGGATCGGGCCAGTGCTCGGTTACGTCCTGCCTATGGCTAAGCAGAACTTCGTCGCGGAGCTTCGATGGCTTCCGGAGCTGGAGACCAGGAACCGGCTCAGTGGCGACTACATCTGGCTGAAGGTCGTCTATCAATTCTGACGGGGGCTACAGCGATCGCAACTTCGAGAAGTACGCATGCAGGCCGGCGACGGTATAGGAGCGGGCCTGGTCGTCGCCGATCTGGTATGCGCCGGAAGGCTGACGTGATCAACGGCGCGTTTCGGCCATCCAGGTTGCGATGAGGGGTGATCAGCGTAAACTTTCTCTTACTTAGTAAGAGAGTTAGACCATGCCGATGTCCAGCGTCACCGTTTCCGACAAGGGCCAGGTAGTGATTCCTGTTGCCATCCGCCGCCGGCTGGGGATCAGCCCCGGCAGCAAGCTCGACTTCGAGTTGGACGGCGACAGCATCCGCATCCGGGTGTGCAAGTCCATTCCCCCGTCACGGGCGGAAGACGGCTACGGGCTGTTGCGCTGCGATCTCCCGGGAAGACGCCGGCTAGCGGATTTCGACGTCGCGGAGGCCATGCGGAAGCAGGACGATGATTGCCCTTGATACCAACATCCTGGCCCGCTTCTACGTCGATGATCCGGGCGACACGGAGGCGGCTTGACCCTCAATTTTGGGCTCATGCCTCCCCGTCCGATTCGGCCAGCAGGGCATCGATGGAATAGTCTTTGACGAAGTCCCCGCGCAGGGCCTGCACTCCGCGTTCGGCGAGGTGCGCTCGCAGGGCCGAAAGCTTGCTGTTGGGCTTATCCATCTGCCGGAGGGCATCACGGATGACTTCGCTCGCAGAGCGGTAGCGACCGCTCTCAACCTCGCGCTTGATGAAGGCTTCCAATGCTCACCCAGGCGCAGCCTCGTGTTTGCGATGCCCCGTGACTCGGCGCTCGTTTCTAACAAGTATGAATATCGGGGATGCCGCGCGCTCACGCCTCGGTCGAGTCTGATGTCTTCGCAGCGGAAACCGATCATTACTGGACTCCGCCAGCAACAGTGCTGAGCCTTTGCCGCCGAAAGGTGCGGCAACAGATCCCCAATTGCCTCCGGCCTGGTGCTCACGCCGTGAATCGGGGGTAAGCTGTCATTGGAGTGCACGCGACACGAACCGATGCCCATCACGTATCTCATGGGTTGCGGCGAGATCAACCTCGGCTTCACTGCCGTTCGGCAATTTCCCTTGAGGGCTGTATGCACACCCCGTTCGACCGCCTCCCGGAGCGCCTCTTCTCGCCCCTGGCCGGCCCCAATCGGCGCATCTACGGGGCCTTGTTGCTGGACCTCTACCCGCTGTTTTTCGACCAGGTGCACACGGATGTCTTTCCATCGCGGGAGACGGTGCGGCACGAGATCGAGGAGCGGCTCGCGGTGCAGGCCGCGGTCTGGCAGCGAGAGGCGGACAGCGACGGCGTGCCCGAGCAAACGGAGCCGCCGCCGGATGTCACGCCAGCGGCTGCTGCCTATCGCCGCCTGCTGGACGCCGGCTGGCTGGAGGAGGAGGTTGACGGCTACCGCACCCGGGTGACCGTGCCGCCGGCGGTGGGCCTGCTGTGGGCGGCGCTGGTGGAGATCGCCCGGCCCGACCGCGTGTTCTATGGCGGCATGGTCCTGTCCATCCACAATAATCTCCAACGCGCCTGGGAGGAGCCGGCGGAGCAGGTGTTGGCCCTGCGTCAGGCGGCGCGGGAGGCACAGCGTTTTCTGACCCACCTGAACACCATGATCTACGGGCTCAAGGGCCTGCTCGGCGAGATCGCCACGAGCCGCGACCATCGTGACGTACTGAGTAGCTTCTTCGACGCCTTTGTCGAGCGCATCCTGGTGCAGGACTACAAGCGCTTGAAGACGCGCAATAACCCGTTCCGCTTCCGCCAGCAGATCCTCCAGCGCACGCGGGAGCTGGAATACGACCCGGCCCGGCGCGCGGCCTTGCTGGAGGGCTTTCTCGCGCAGACCGGTGCCAGTGACCGCGAGCAGGCGCAGACGGCCATCGACGATGACATCCGCCGGCTGCGGCAGGTCTTCGAGCAGCTCGACGGCCATCTGGCGCGCGTGGACCGCTATCGTGAGCGCTTGGAGCGACGCGTCGCCGACACCGTGCGCTACCTGGACCACGGTCGCCCCGGCCAGGCGGCAAGGATGGCCGAGCTGCTGCAGCAGTTGGGGCCGGTGCTGGCCGGGCTCGACGACGGCGCCGACGCGTCGCTGCCGCTGCCCATGCTCACGCTGCGGCCGCTGGCAGCCCACGGCCTCCGGGAGCCGGCCCGCCAGCGCACCCCGCCGCCGCCGCGCCCCCTGCGCAGTCGGCCCCTAGACCCGGCCGCCCGTGCACGGCAGCAGGCGTTGCGCGCCTATCTGGACCGCCGCCGCATCGACCCAAAGCGTATTGGCCGCTACCTGGAGGCCCAGCTCGGCGAGCGCCCCAGTCTGCACGGCACGGAACTGCGCATCGACGGCGTCGAGGACTTCATCGCCTTCACCCATTGCCGGCACCTGGCGTACCTCCCCGGCGGCGATGCGCTGCGGCGTGTATTCCAGATCGAGCACCCGCCCGGCGAGATCGACAATGCCTGGGTGCGCTGTCCAGCCTTCACCGTGCATCGGCGCACCGGCGGCACGGTACAGGCCGATCCGCCCGGCGGCCCGGGAGGCCCATCTGATGCTCCGTGATCTGCGGCAGGTTTGCGAGCGCGACGAGTCCGGCGAACCCGACGATTTCCGCGCCGCCGCCCGCGCCTTGCTGACCCACCAGTTCCTCCTGCTGGAGCGGCCCCGCGACCGCGCCGTCTACCGGCTGGTGGCCAACCAGTTCGACTACTTCACCGACCTGCTCGACGCGCTCGGTTGGACGCTGCACCGCGACGACCAACTCGGCATCATCGGCGTGCTGCCGCTGGAGACCGAGGCCTATGCCCGGCTGCGCCTCACCGACACCCTGGTGCTGCTGTGCCTGCGCCTGCTCTACGAGGAAGGCGTCGAGCGCTTCGAGGTCCGTGACGGCGCCGTCTACACCGCCACCGAGACCTTGCTCGGGCGCTATGAGACCCTGCTCAAGCGACCTCGCCCGAGACGACCGGAGCTGATGGACATCCTGGCCCGCCTGCGCCGCCACGCCCTGATCGAGATCGGCGACGACGACGAGACCGGGCTGCCGATGCTGCGCATTCTGCCCACCATTCGCCTAGTCACCGGGGGGCGCGTGCAAGAACGTATCCGCGCCTTCATCGAAGCGGCAGCACCCGGAGACGACGCCGAAGACGGCGACGATGACAACGACGAGGACAACGACGAGGGCAGCGGCGAGGGCGACGGCGAGGACGACGGCGAGGACGGCGGCGAGGGCGACGACACACCGTGAAACGCCTCGTCCGCCTGCTGCTGATCAATTGGTACCGCGTCGAGCAGGCCAGCATCGCCATCGACGGCCACACCGCGGTGATCGGCCCCAACGCCTCGGGCAAGTCGTCGCTGCTGGACGCCGTCCAGGCCGTGCTGGTGGGCGCCGATAAGCGCTGGTGGCAGCCCAACGCCAGCGCCGGCGAGAAGAGCACCCGCAGCCTGCGCGACTACTGCCTCGGGGTCGTCCGCGACCCCGACAGCGCCGACCTGTCGGCGGCGTTTCGGCCACGCGAGCAGGCGCTGACCTACCTGGCGCTGGTCTTCCACGACACCGACGGGGGCGGGCCGGTCAGCATCGGCCTGGCGCTGCATGCGAGACTCGACGAGTCGCAGGAATCCATCGACGGGCGCTTCATCGCCGACGGGCTGGACCTGATACTGCCGGACCTGGTGGACCGCACCGAGTCGGGCAGCCAGCCGAAGCCCTGGAAGCGGCTGCGCGAGGAGCTGCGCGGGCGCATCGGTGAGTGCATGCGGGTCTACGCGCAGTCCGGCGAGTACCAGCGCAACCTCTGCGCCGTGCTCTCGGATGGTCGCCGCTACCTGGACGAGCGCCGCTGGCTCCGGGCGCTGCGCAACGCCATCACCTTCGCCCCGATTCGCAACGTCTCGGACTTTGTGCGCGAGTACGTGTTGGAGCGCCGCCCCATTGAGGTCCGCGCGCTGCAGCAGGCGTTGCAGAACTATCGCGATATCCAGGGCCGCACCCGCGAGGCGCGCCAGCGCGAAGAGGCTCTGGCGGCGATGGACAAGGACCACCGCCGTGCGGAGCAGGCCGAGCGGCTCGCGCTGGCCTTCCGCTGGGTCGCCGCCGAGGCGAGCTTCAATGCGCTGGAGGCCGAGGCCGCTCCGCTGCGCGACGCCTTGGCGGCGCTTGCCAAGTCCATCGCCGAACTCACCGAACGCATCGGCGTGCTGGCGCAGCAATGGCAGGCCGCCGACACCGCCCTGGAAGAGGCAAACCGACGCCTCGCCGCCACCGACGTCGAACAGCAGCGCGCGCGTATCAAGGCTCAGCGCCAGACCGCCGTGCAGGATCTGGCCCGCATCGAACAGGCCATCGACGGCGCCCGCCGCGGGTTCGGCAAGGCCCATGCATTGCTCGACCGGGCGCAGGAACTGGACGACCCGCCCTTGGTTGCCGCACTTGAGTCCCTGGCTCGGCAATTGCCAGGGGCCGACGAGCTGCTGGCCGCCACCTGGCCGATGGCGCCGGCGGACGTCATGACGGCCGTGCGTCCTTTGCAGCCGCTGCTGGACCAGGCGATGGAGCGGCTGCGCGAACGCCTTGAATCTCTGGTGGTGGAAGAGGCCGAACTGCGCCGAGCGCTGGAGACGCTGAAGGCCGGCATCGATCGCCTGGAGCAGGGTGCGAGCGACCTCAGGCCCGCAACCGAGCGCCTCATCGGCCTGCTGGCCGAGCACGGCATCCACGCCGTACCCCTCTGCGATCGGCTTGAGGTGGACGACGAGCACTGGCGCGACGCCCTGGAGGCCTTCCTCGGCGGCCTGCGCGAGGCGCTGTTGGTCGCGCCCGAGCAAGTGCGCGAGGCCATCCGGCTCTATCGCGTCGAGGGCCGGCGGCTCGGCATCCATGGCAGCCGCGTCATCAACACGCTGAAGACCGACGACTGGCTCCACCGCCGCGAGCCCGGCAGCCTGGCCGAGGTCGCCCGCAGCGACGACCGGCACGCGCTGGCCTATCTGAATCGCCGGGCCGGGAACCTGCTGCGGGTCGAGACCGAGGACGAACTGCTGCGTCACGACCGTGCCATTACCGCCGACGGCATGCTCGCCAGTGGCGGTTCCGTGCAGCGGCTGCGCCCGGAGGAGCCGATGCTCGGGCGCGACGCCCGCGCCCGCCGCTTGGAACAGTTGAAACAGCGCTTCGCGACCGACAGCAAGGCGCACTACGACAAGCAGCAACGCAAACAGGCCGTGCAGCAGCTGCGCGAGCAGCAGGTACAGCCCCTGGCACAGCACCTGGACGCCTTCCCGGACCTGGTCGCGCTCGCGGCACATCGGGGCGAACGACAAGTCACCCTTGAGCAACTCGCCGCGGAGGAGCAGGCCCTGCTGGACGACACCGAGTACCAGCGCCTAAAACAAGCGGTCGCCGACAAACGCGCCGACCGCGAGCGCCTGCGGGCCGCGCAGGAGCAGGCCAAGACCCAGCGCAGCGAGGGCGAGAAGCACCAGCAGAAGATGCAGATTGAAGCCGACCGGCTCGCCGCGCAGACAGACGCCGCGGCACAACAACGCAGCGCACTCCAGCAGACCGACGTCTTCGACGCCCAACTTGCCGCCGAGCGACTGGAACGGCTCCAGGCGCAGGCGCTGTTCCAGGACGAAGACGCCGGCGCCTGGCGCGCACTGGGCGATGAGGCCCAGCGCCGCGCCGGCATTCAGCAAAGCACCGCCAACAAGGCCCGCGAGCGCGCCCGCGATGCCCTGAACGAGTACCTGCATCGCTGGTCCGCCGAGGAGCGCCCGGCCGTGCTCGGCGGCGACGACCATCCGGCCCGGTCCGCCTGGGTCATGGCCGAACTCACGCGCGTGCGCGACACCCAATTGGCGCGCTACGAGACCGAGGCCGAGAACGCCCTGCGCGAGGCGGAATTCGCCTTCCGCGCGGACTTCGTCGGCAAGCTCCAAGAAGGCTTTGTCGTGCTCGACGAGCAGCTCAAGGAGCTGAACCGCAATCTGAGAAATCGCCCCTTCCACGGCCAGTATTATCATTTCACCAAGCAGCCGGAGCCGGACCTAAAGCAGGTGCTCGCCTGGGTGCAGGACTGGACCCCGGAGCAAGGCGGCGACGTCGGCGGCCTGTTCGATTCCGCCAGCGACCCGAGCCACCCACACCGCGAGGCCATCGCCCAGGTGCGCGGCCTGCTGATGGAGGCCGGCGGCGGTGAGTCCGCCGCCGCGAGGGGGCAGTTCGGCCGAGCTCCGGTCGGCGCAGCCCCGGCCGGCACGAGCACCGAGCGCCCCGGCAACGCGAGCCGAGACGGGCACGAGCACCTGTCGGACTACCGCCGTTACTTCCACTTCGACGTGCGCATGAGCGACCGCCGCGACGGCGGCGGCAACCCGGAGCTGTTGTCGCGGCGGCTCGGCAAGGGCTCCGGCGGCGAGCACCAATCGCCCTTCTATGTCGCCATCGGCGCCGCGCTGGCCGCCGCCTACCGCATCGAGCGCGACGAGACCGGCGGGCTGCGCGGCGGCATGGCGCTTGCCATCTTCGACGAGGCCTTCTCCAAGCTCGACGTGCAAAACAGCGCCAGTGCCCTCGGCTTCCTCGACGGCCTGGGTCTCCAGGTGCTGCTGGCCGCCCCAGACGAGAAGTACGGCCAGATCGCCGAGCACGTGGACAGCATCGTCAACGTCTACCGCGACGGCGGCGACGTGCACATCGACACCGAGCGCATCAAGCCCGAGGCGCGCCGCGCCCTGGCCGCCGACAACCCGCTGCGCGCCGACGCCGCGTCTTCGAACGACGACCGGCCGGACGACAATGGTCGGGCCGAGGACTGATCCCCTATTTGCCGAGCAAGCAGGCCGTAGCATGCATCCCGTTGCCAGCCAACTGCTCCGCAAGCTGCTCGAACAGGCCGACCGCGGCGGACGCCCCACCGTTGCCATCAGCGAACGCTCGGCCCGCGAGTACTTCCAACTCGCGGCCCCCAGCGACCGTGAGCTCATCCACGCGGCGCTCGCCAACGCCGAGGCGGACGGCGCCGTCACCCTCGACTGGGGCCGCGGCGCGGCCTCCCGCGACCTGATCCGTATCCGGCTCGCCGACGCCGACCGCCTGGCGGAGCACCTCGGCGCTCCCCGCGCGGCGCAACTGGCCGCCCGGATCGAGCATGACATAGGCCCCCTGTTGCGCGACGCCCCGGACTGGCTCCGCACCGCCCTCGAAGACGCCCTTGCCCGCTGGCGGCGCGGCGCCAACGCCTTCGGGCTGCCGCCGGCGGACATCGACGCGGCCCGGCGCCTGTTTCGCGTGGCCTGCGCAATCGCGGCCGGCGAGCACCGCGACCTGGACCTGCGCCGCTTCAGCGTCCGCGTCCTCGGCGACACCAAGGCAGTGGAGCGGCTGCTTGGACGGCTTGCCGGCCTATTGCGCCGCAACCCCGAATGGGCCGAGATCGATGACGACAATCAGCTGTATCAGGCCCTGGGCCTGGAGAAATTCCCGCCGGCGGTGTTCATCCGGGGCGCCCTGCGGCTGCGCTATGGCCTTAAGGCCGCGCACGCCCGCGACTGGGACCTGGCGCTGCTCCAGCCCTACGTCGCCATCGCCCCGGACGCCGTCCACGCCGTCAATATCGGCGCCACCCCACCCTACCTGCTCACCATCGAGAATCTCGCGAGCTTCCAGCGCCAGGTCCGCGAGGTGGTCGATGGCGGCCTCGTGCTCTACACGGCTGGCTTCCCGGCACCAGCGCTGGTGCGCTTCATCGGCAGGCTCGACGCCGTGTTGCCCCTGAGCTGCCCATTCTTCCACTGGGGTGATCGCGACCCCGGCGGCCTTGAGATCCTGCGCGCGGTCGCCGCCGCCTGTCCGCGGCATCCGCTGCAACCGCACCTGATGCACCGGCCCGCGCCGGACTGCCCGCCCTTCACCAGCGACGAGATCCGCCGGCTGCGGCGCATCGCCGACACGGACAGCACCGTCGCCGTCCACGCCCGCCGCTGGCTCGACGCCGATCTGGGCCGCCTGGAGCAAGAGGCAATCGATCCGGAGGCACCGTTGGCCATTCCGCCCTGACCATTACGCCGCTCCAAGAGCCGAGGCAAACATTCTGATCATCAATGGGGTGCGATAACTTAGGGCGGACCTTGTTCAGAGATCGGGCGCAGCGGGCGCACCTCAGCGACAGCCCACGTTTTTTACAAAGCAAGCTCTCCTTGCTCGCTGGTATCCGTCTCCTTTTGGGGGCGTCCCAGTATCCGCTTCCGGGTTCGCCGACCGAGCATGGCGGCGATCTGCCGCTTGAACTTGGGGCGGCCGAGCACGAAGCCGGCATTGGTGCGGTCGTGCGTGCGCTGGAGCGGTTCGTCGCCCAGCTCGTCCTTGAAGCGGTCTTCGCACAGTCCGCCGCTACGCTGATAGGTGCGTTTGATGGCCTGATCGACCATCTGCTTGCTCCAGCCCCGCCGACGCTTGGCGCTGGCGCTTGGCCAAGCTGGCCAAGCGAGTTATGATCGCGCGAGCAGTGATTACTGGAGCCTCCCATGCAAGTCAATATGCTCGAAGCCAAGAATCAACTCTCGAAACTGGTCAAGGCGGCCGTCTCCGGCGAGGAAGTCATCATCGCCAGCAACGGCCAGGCCCAAGTCCGGCTGGTGCCCTGCGCAGACTCTCCGGGGTTGCGGCATTGGGGCAGGTTGGCCGGACAATTGGCGGACACCGACCAGGCATTCAGTGAAGGAGCAGATGCAGAAGTGGGCAAGCTGTTTGGTGTCCAATGAGATTGCTGCTCGACACGCAGGTGATGCTGTGGTGGCTGCTGGGCGACCAGCGCCTGCGGCGGGAGACACGCGAGTTGATGGCAACAACCGCCTGCATGATCTCCGTCGCCAGCATCTGGGAGGTCGCCATCAAGCACCGCATCGGCAAGCTGCCGATCGATCCGGTTAGGTTCCGCGACCACAGTCTTTCCGTAGGCGCCGCGCTGTTGGCGATCAATGATGCGCATGCCATCGAGACGGCCGGGCTTCCCGGCATCCATGAAGACCCGTTCGACCGGTTGATGATTGCCCAAGCGCGCATCGAAGGTCTGACGGCAGTCTCGTCCGACACTCGCTGGAGCGAATATAGCGTTGCGCTGCATCGGCCATAGGTGCTTATCGACGGCGGACCGTTACAGCAGGCGGCTTCGACGATGCGGAAAGTGCGGACGTACCGTCTTCGCGGTTGAGCGGGCGTCGGCTGGTCTTCAGGCGTTGGCCCCAACGGCAGGAGAGACTTGTTGCGATTCCTCCTTCGAGAACCATTGGTCCATTTCCTGCTGCTCGGCGCCCTGCTGTTCGCGCTGGACGCCTGGCTGCGCCCGGTGCCGGTTGCCGACGCGGGCGGTGAGATCGTCGTCAGCGAGGGGCGCATCCGTAATCTGGCCCAGGGCTTTCGGCGCACCTGGCAGCGTCCGCCGACGCGCACGGAACTGGAAGGGCTGATTCAGGACTACATCCGCGAGGAGGTGCTCTATCGCGAGGCCATCGCGCTGGGTCTGGATCAGGACGACACCATCATCCGGCGGCGATTGCGGCAAAAGATGGAGTTTGTCTCCGACAATGCGGCGGCGTTGACGACACCTGGCGATCAGGACCTGGCCGACTGGCTCGCGGCACACCCGGATGCATTCCGCACGGAGCCGCAGGCGACCTTCGCCCAGATCTACCTGGACCCGCGCCGGCACGGCGAACGCCTGGATGCCGACGCGCGGCAACTCATTGACCAGCTAAACCGCCCTGCGCAGTCCGATCAGGCGGCATTGGCAACCGGCGACGGGCTGCGGATGCTCGATCCCCGCTATGACGACCTGGCGCAAAGCGAGGTCGCTCGGCTCTTCGGTGCGGGCTTTGCGCGGGCGTTGTTCGAGCAGCCGGTCGGACCTTGGGTAGGACCCATCGACTCCGGTTACGGCAGTCATCTGGTCCAGCTCGAATCCATGACGCCGGGCGGGGTAGCCGCAATGGAGGATGTCCGGCCTTTGTTGGAGCGGGAATGGGCCAATGCGAAACGCAAGGCGGTCGGCGAGGCCATGTATGCGGAGCTCCTCGCGAAATATCAGGTGACGGTCAATTTGCCCCAAGGCCTGAACGAGGGCCTGAGCGAGGCCAGCGCCGGAACGGAGCCGGAGACGCCGGCTGCAACCGGCAACGCCAGCCCGATCCAGTCGCCGAGGACGGCCACGCCATGAGCAGGATCGCAGGCATCGCCTGCGCCGGCCTGATTCTGCTCGCCGCACTGGTGCCCTCAAGGCTACCCGCCCACGAGCTGCAACCAGGCTTTTTGGAGTTGCGCGAGGTCGCCCCCGGCCGCTACGAGACGCTCTGGAAGCAGCCCTCCGTCGCCGGCGGCGAGCGCATGCAGATCACACCAGTGTTTCCGCCCCACTGCCGGCAGGTCGGCGAGGCCCGCACCGAGCGGGCGGGGACGGCCTGGCTCACCACGGCCCGGATCAGTTGCGACCAGGGGCTCGCCGGCCAGACCATCCTGATGGAAGGGCTCGATGCCTACGCCACCGACGTGCTGTTGCGCGTGCAGCATGCGGACGAGACGGTCGAGACGCATGTGCTCAAACCCCTGGACCCGGCGGTGACGCTGCGCGAGCCCGGCGACGCGGGCCGCGGTGCCGGCGCCTATCTCTACCTCGGCATCGAGCACATCCTGCTCGGTGTCGATCATCTGCTGTTCGTGCTCGGGCTGCTGCTGATCGTCGCCAATCGCTGGATGCTGGTGAAGACCATCACCGCCTTCACGCTCGCCCACAGTCTGACGCTGGCGGTCGCGACCTTCGGTATCGCGCGCGTCGCGCCCGAGCCGCTGAATGCCGCCATCGCGCTGTCGATCCTGTTCCTCGGGCCGGAGATCGTGCGGACCTGGCGTGGCCAGACCAGCTTCACCATTCGTCATCCCTGGGTGGTGGCCTTCGCCTTCGGTCTGCTGCACGGCTTCGGCTTTGCCAGCGGGCTCGCGGCGCTGGGCCTGCCCCAGGGCGAGATCCCGCTCGCGCTGCTGTTGTTCAACGTCGGGGTCGAGATCGGGCAGCTCGGGTTCGTGCTGCTGGTGCTGTTGTTGCTGCGATCGTTCCGCTTGCTCGAAATCCACTGGCCGCGACCGGTCGCGCGCCTGCCGGGCTATCTGGTCGGTACCCTTGGCGCCTACTGGACCATCCAGCGCGTCGCTATCCTGTTGCGGGGCCTTTTGTGAGATCTGCCATGAAATTGCGGAACTCGCGATGAACTCCGTGATCAACGCGGGCAAGCACCCGATGACCGGCAGCGGTCTGCGACTCCGTGTTGGGTGTCGTCTTGTGGCTCTGCTGCGCCGCGGCCTGGGCGCACGATGAGACGGGCCAGGCAGCCGGCTTCTTGTCGGGGCTGTCGCACCCGGTCTCGGGGATGGACCATGTACTCGCGATGGTCGCGGTCGGACTCTGGGGCGCGGTGCTCGGTCCGCCCGCGATCTGGGTGCTGCCGGTGGCCTTTCCGCTGGTGATGGCCCTCGGTGGCCTGATGGGGCTGCTGGGTTTCCCGCTGCCGGGCGTCGAGATCGGCATCGCGCTGTCGGCGCTGGTCCTGGGGGTCATGGTGCTGGCGGAGCTGCGACCGCCGCTGTGGCTCGCCGCGGTGGTGGTCTCGCTGTTCGCGATCTTCCACGGCCATGCGCACGGTCGCGAGCTGCCCGAGGGCACGAGCGCGCTGCTGTACAGCCTCGGATTCGTGATCGCGACCGGTCTGTTGCATGCGCTCGGCATCCTGCTCGGGGTCGCGCATCGCTGGGAGGCCGGGCGCCGACTCGTGCGGACAGCCGGCGGCGGCGTCGCGCTGGCCGGTGTCTTTTTCCTGTGGCGGGCCGTGACATGAACATCCGCCATGCACGCCGGCTGCTATTGGTCAGCGCTTGTGTGCTGGCCTCTCCGGCGCAAGCCCATCTGGTGCAGACGGGCTTCGGTGACTTCTACGACGGGCTCGCCCATGTCGCGCTGACCCCGGCCGATCTGCTCCTCGTCATTGCCGTGGCGCTGCTCGCCGGCCAGCGGGGCACGCTGGCCGCGCGGTGGACGCTGTTCGCGCTGCCGGTCGCCTGGCTCGTGGGCGGCCTCATCGGCACACGGATGCCGGACGAGACCACGCTGCCGGTGCTGACCACGCTCAGCTTCGGGGTGGCCGGGATCTTCGTCGTGTTCGACGCCAGAGTGCCTGCCGCCGTGGTTGCCGGCTTCGGGCTGGCCGTCGGGCTGGTGCACGGTATCGTCAACGGCGCCACGCTGTCGCCGACCGGTGCCAGCCTGCTCGGCCTGGCCGGCGCGGTGAGCGCGGTGTTCTGCCTGTTCGCCATGCTCTCGGCGCAAGTGACGACCTTGCAGGCGGGCTGGACGCGCATCGCCGTGCGTGCCGTCGGAAGCTGGATCGCCGCCGCCGGTCTGCTGATGCTCGGCTGGCTCGCGCGGCCGTTGGTTGCGAGCTGAGCCGAGGTGTCGGTCTTGCTTGCAGATTGTGCAAGCGGTGCTGTTTGCTGCTCTCGGCGGACTGAACTCCGCCTCCCCAGGGCGAGCCGACTTCAGTTGGCATCTGGGGCCTTGGACTTTAGGAGGCTAGCAGCCATAACCTGAAACGTTCGGGTTATAATTGAGAGCCGCCTGGCTTCGATACTTGCCCCAGAAATCCAGCTCCCAAGTCGCGCCGACCCCGATCTGGCGCGTCACGATATCGGATTCGGAGGCGAGCAGTCCAGGAACCTTGGACTGGTACGCGATAGACCCGCTCAGTGCCTGCTGCTGGGGGAATTGAGCGCCAATCGCGATGTTCAGCTGTGCCTGTGCCTGAAGCACCCGGACCCCAGCCACCTGCAGATTCGGGTTGATGCGGTACGCCAACTCCACGAGGGTGATCAGCGTTGGGCTGCCCAAAGACCGCCACCAGTCTCGGTTTGCAGCGCTCTCTTCGGCCCGGATGCCACCTCCTTGCTCGCGCCAGCTCGGGTTGACCGCGGCGTCTGGCTTGACGAAGTCGGGGCCGACCGTGCAGGCGGCCAATGGAAGTACCGCTAACACTAGCGGTCGGAATCGTCTCTTACTTCTCACGCAGAACCCACTTTCGGCGCCGGCGCTGATCGGTATGGTCGCGGCGTAACTAATCGGCTCCGTCGCACCCATGGCGCTAGTGGTTGTGGCATCTCGATTCTCGCTCTGCGAAAGCCGGGCCTCCGTCCGCGGACGCACCGGCATGTGTTCGCCATCGATCCCGGGTGTCATCGAGACTGAGCCCAGGACCAAACCGTTCCGGCTGTGGTCAAAAAATTTTCGCTCTCGAGCAAGGATCGAGATTCCGGCTAGCCGATACCACCATACGGTCTCGTGCCACTTTGCCACATTTCCCGTTGCTTTCGGAGTCCGGGCAGCAGCAAGCAGAGTCATGACGAAGGCGGTAGAGCAGTTTTTGGTTATCATCGCGGCCGGGCCTTCCGCTTTGCTCATCGCTTTGATTCCACCTTGGCTAGGCCTTCGGCCCTTCGGGCGATCATGAGAACTGATTTGTTCGGTGTCGCTCCCGCGTCTGTCTGAGTGAATCCAGCCAAGTGAGTCGATGGACGAAGGCTGCGCCAAATCCGGATAGACACCGCCGGAATCGGTGTCCGGTCCGCTTGCTGTCACAACACAGGAGACCTCGCATGCGACGGGAGCAACCCAAAGGGAACAGTCCCCTTGATCTAGCAGTCGCTCTCAAATCCGGGTTGCGGGCTGAATCGGGCCTACTCCTCGTGATCACGACGCTTTTACTCTTCATTGCCTTCGGCAAAGACTGGCTCGCCAATCTGGGCAACCCCGCCTGGCTGGCCTTCATGCTTCTGTGGCTATTCGGCGCCGTGCTGGTCGCGTCCTTGCGGGTGGTGCATCACGCGGAATGTCTTGCCGTCCGGCTCGGCGAACCCTACGGCACCCTGATTTTGACACTCTCCGTGACCTTCATCGAGGTGGCGATGATCTCGGCCCTGATGCTCAACGCGGGCAACAACCCCACCCTGGGTCGGGACGCCATGTTCGCGGTGGTCATGATCGTGCTCAACGGCATTGTCGGTCTGTCACTGCTGCTGGGCGCACTTCGCTATCGGGAGCAGAGCTATAACCTGCAGGGAGCCAGCGCCTATCTGAGCGTCATCATCCCGCTGACGGTGTTTAGCCTGGTGTTACCCGACGTTACGGTCTCGACCCCTGGGCCTACCTTCGATAGCTTTCAGTCAGAGTTCGTCATCCTGATTTCTATCTCGCTCTACGTGACTTTTCTGTTCATTCAGACGTCCCGCCATGCGGGCTATTTCAACGACGTCAGCGAGGCCGCCGTGACAGAGGCTAACCAGAACGGGGATCGAGCGGACGCGCCCGCGGCTTCCATCGCCTTCCACGCGTTGCTCTTGCTGGCCTACCTGGTACCGGTGGTGGTTCTGGCGGAAGACCTGGCGATCCCTCTAGAACAGGCCATCGCCGTCTTGGACCTGCCTGTGGCGCTTGGCGGAATCAGCATCGCCGCCTTGGTGCTGGCACCCGAGGGCATGGGGGCCATACGTGCCTCGATGCGCAATCGCCTGCAGCGCGCGGTGAATATCGCGCTAGGATCAGTGCTCGCCACCATTGGGCTGACGGTGCCCGCGGTGCTTGCTGTCAGCTTGTACACAGGCAAAGAGGTCCAGCTGGGGCTGAGCTACGCCCACGCTGTGCTGCTGTTCGTGACCCTTGCCGTGTCCATCCTGACGTTCTCCAGCGCCCGAACCAATCTGCTCCAGGGTGCCGTGCATCTGATCTTGTTCCTGATCTACTTGATGCTCGTCTTCGCCCCTTGACTGCGGCTCATTAACAGCGGCGGACGAATCCGCCGAGGGCCTGGTCAGACCAAGGGTCGGGGTTTTTCCGCTACCCGCGTCGCCGGTGCTTCTTCTGGCGCGTCGCGTGAGCAGGCCGCTTTGCAGCCGAACCACAAGACCCGCTCGCCGGGCGTGGCCTTGAATGGCTTGTCCGCTTCCCTCAGACGGACCTGCTTGTTCGCCCCGACCACCAGCACGGGCATTGCCTCGGCCGGCAACGACGCCTGGAATTGGTCCATGCCGAATGCCTCGGTGATGCCGGTGGAGTGGAAGCCCCAGCCCTGGTACCAGAACCGTTGCAGGTCCTCGTACTGCACATCGAGGGCAAAGGCGGTGCGGCCCCGCGCCGCCGGCGATGGGCGTCGCTGCTCGGCCACTTCGTCGGCGGCAAGCTGAAACACCTGTTGTCTGCCCAGTTCCGGCGCATAGTGGGCGCAGACCAAGGCGTTGTAGGCCTCGTTGTTGGTCGCCGCGAGCAGGCTGCCGTAGGCGCCGAGCTCCAAGGCGTTTTCGGCGTGCTCCGACAGCAGCTCGCCGAAGAACACCGGCACGCCGTTGAGCCGTGCCTTGCGCAGTCGGTGCCAGGCGGTGTCGGCGACCATGACCGGCACCTCCAGCTTGTGCAGCGCGGTCGCCAGCCCGCTGCTCCAGGCGGTGGCGCCGGAGATGATCAGTCCGCCCCGGCGTTGCGCGCTCAGGTCGAGCCGACGTGCCAGCCAGCCGAGGCTGAAGCCGTGCAGCAACACGGTGCTCAGGATCAACGCGAACACCAGCGGCAGCAGCAGTTCGGCGCCGGCGAAGCCGCGCTCGGCCAGGGCCGGGCCGAACACGCCGGCCACCGCCGCGGCCACGACGCCGCGGGGCGCGATCCAGCCCACCAGGGTGCGCTCCTGCCAGCTCATGCCGGCGCCGATGGTGGACAGCCAAACCGCGACCGGGCGCACCAGCAGGATGACGGCTGCGATCAAGAGGACGCTGCGCCAGTCCAGCGCCAGCATGATGTGCGGGTCCAGGTCCGCGGTGAGCAGTAGGAACACGCCGGAGACCAGCAGCACCGCGATGTATTCCTTGAAACGGCGCAGTTCGCCGATGCTCGGCAGGTTCATGTTGCCGAGCACGACGCCCATCAGCGTCGCCGCGATCAGCCCTGCCTCCTCCAGCACCAGATTGGAGGCCGCGTAGACGCCGAGCGCCGCCGCCAACGCCACCGGCCCCTTCAGGTACTCCGGCACCAGACCGCCGAGAAAGGCACGCCCGAGCAGCCAGCCACCGACGCCGCCGAGCAACAGCGCGGTGCCGACGCCTTCCGCCATGTGGACCAGCGTATCGTCGAGTACCCCGGCATCGGCGCCGACGAAGTAGTCGAAGATCACGACCACCAGTACCGCGCCGACGGGGTCGTTGACGATCCCTTCCCACTTCAGATAGCTCGCCGGGCGCCGCTTCAGCCGTGCCTGGCGCAGCAGCGGCAGGATCACGGTCGGACCGGTGACGATGGTAATGGCACCGAAGATCAGCGCCACCGGCCAGGAAAGACCGGCGATGAAGTGCGCTGCCGTGGCGGACAGCGCCAACACCAACACCACGGCGACCGTGATCAGCCGATTCACGCCCGCCGCCGCCTGCTTGAGCTCCGAGAGCCGCAGCGACAGTCCGCCCTCGAACAGGATCGCCGCTACGGCGAGCTTGATCAGGGGCTGATAGGCATCGCCGAGGGCCTCGCTCGGGCGCAGGATACCCAGCAATCGGGCCGATGATCAGTCCGCATAGGCTGAGCAGGACGATGGCGGGGATCTGAAATCGCCAGCCGAGCCACTGAGCGCCGATGCCGAGCACGACGAGCAGGGCGAGGATTTCGGTCAGATGATGCATAGGTTGTCCGCGCTTGCGAGAGTTGGAAACAGCTTACCCGATCTGTTGCGGCTGATTCATGGGGCGTGAGAAGAGCAGCGCGCCCAGTTCCAGCGGATCGAGCATGGTCCGCGGTGGCGCGGCGCCGAAGCAGACCCGGATCAGGCGGTCCAGCAACGGCTGGCCGCGCGCGCCGCGCCCGAACAGACGGTCGAACACCCAGGGATTGAAGCCGTACCGGTGGGACAGTTCCATCAGCAGGAATAGCTGCCGAAAATGGCGGTCGAGGGCGCGGGGCCTGGTGGGCGTCGGCGGCGACGATATCGAGCAGGCCCATGCGAGCCAGATAGCGCTAGGCGCGGGGGCAAGACCATCGCCGCAGACCTTGTCGCGGGGAAAGTCAGACTTGTCCAGCAGCAGGGTTGAGATGCCGGCCCGCGCCAGGTGCCAGGCGGTGGCGCCGCCGGCGGGACCTGCGCCAATGACGATCACGTCCGCGTGGTCCGCGTCGCGGCGGATGCCCTCGGTTTGGATGTCGCTGCTGTCGACTTGTTTCGGGCCGTTGTCCATGCTGTCGCGTTCGCTCTGACGTGCGTGGCCATCAGTCCGCCGAGCCGAGCGCCTCTTTGAAGCGGTCGAAGCCGGCGCGGATGTCCGCCGCTGGCGGCGCTGTCGCCAGGCTCGCGACGACGATGGCGATGCTGGCAAACAGAACACCGGGGACGATTTCGTAGAGATCGAACAGTCCCCCCGACAGCTGTTTCCAGACCACTACGGGGACACCGCCGACAATGACGCCAGCGACGGCGCCGGCCCAATTCATGCGGTGCCAGTATAGCGACAGCAGTAGCACCGGCCCGAAGGCGGCACCGAAGCCGGCCCAGGCATAACCCACCAATCCAAGCACCGTGCTGTCCGGATTGAAGGCGAGCAGCAGCGCAATGCCGCGAGCGCCATCAGCCAGGCGTGGCACCAGCGGGCGCACAGGGCGCAGCTTGAGCCGGCACCAATGGACCAGCGTGGTGCGGTCGCTGGGATCGACCAGCTGTCCGCCCAGGTTATTGTCGACGTAGGCCAGCCCGGCGAGGCCGACCAGCACGGCACCGAACATGGAGAGGCCGGACCAGGTGACGGCGATGCGCCGGGCCGTCGGTACGTCGGCCTTGCTGCGGATGCCGGCGAAACGAGCCAGGATGTGCGGTTGGCCGAAGTAGCCGAGCCCCCAGGCCACCAGCGAGACGATGGCGATGAGGCTCAGGGGCTGGCCCTGGTTGTCCTGCCACAGTGTCAGCAGCTGCGGATTGTTCTGTTCCAGCGTCGCCAGCATCGCGCCGATGCCGCCGTCTGCCGTGATCGCCCACACCGGTACGACCAGTAGCGCCGCGGCCATCAGCAGGCCTTGCACCACGTCGGTCCAGGATACCGCCAGGAAGCCGCCGAATAGGGTATAGGACACGACGAACAGCGTTCCGACGACCACCGCGATGCGATAGTCCAGCCCGAACACGGTCTCGAACAGCTTGCCGCCGGCCACCAGACCGGAGCTGGTATAGAACAGGAAGAACAGCAGGATGAAAAAGGCCGATACCGCCTGCAGCAGGTGGCGGCGGTCGCCAAACCGATTGGCGAAGAACTCCGGAATGGTGAGCGAGTCGCTGGCTGAAAAGGTATAGGTGCGCAACCGTTTGGCGACCAGTAACCAGTTGAGCCAGGTGCCAGCTAACAGCCCGCCGGCGAGCCACAGCGCCTCGATGCCTGATGCAAAGGCAAAGCCCGGCAGCCCTAGCAGCAGCCAGCCGCTCATGTCCGAGGCGCCGGCGGACAGCGCGGCCGGCCAGGGTCCCAGGCTGCGTCCGCCGAGAAAATACCCCGATGAACTCTTGGTGCTCTGGTAGGCCCAGAAGCCGATGCCGAGCATCAGGGCCAGATAGACGAAGAAAGTTGCGGTGATTGCCGCGTTGGTCTCGACCAAGGGGCTGGTCCTGTTTGGGATCGCAGTTGAGTGTAAGCCTGGCCCGGACCCTAGCACGCGTTTACCGGTGGCGCAGCCCACCGTGCCGTCGCGCGCGCACCGGCGCTGCTGGCGCTTGAACAATACGCGTCTGCACCGCATCGGGGTACCATGGCGTCATGCGGTCGCCGTCCTGGTCCAACCTAGGTAGATCGCCGCCAACGACTGTCCAGGCTGCTTCGGCCCATTGCCACATTGCCCATGTCTACCGTTACTGCCAAGGTCTTCCGGCAGCAGATCCTCAAACCCGCTGAGGGCATCTTCCTGTTTCATGCCCGCGCCATCGAGCGGCTGATCGAGGAGCAGCTCGGCGAGCGCCTGCAGGGCGTGTCGATCCCGGACTTGCCCTATTACCTGATGCCGAAAGAGGAGTTCCTGTTCGGCCTCGAGAGCGAGAATGCCGAGGCCTTGTCGGTGATCGAAGGCTTGCGACTGCCAGACCACGTCATTCTGTTGCCGAGCCCGGCGACGCAGGGCCTTGATGAGCGGCAGTTCAGACAGCTGCGGCACGATTACTGGGCGCGCGGTTTTGAGGCGGAGGTGGCGCGGGCCTGGCAGATGGCCCGCGACGACAATCAGGACGCCCGTCGCTACGGGGCCGACGCGCTGGCGGCGTTGATCGGCGGCCACGCCTATGCCGAGGTGAAGGACGTTCTCGATCGCGATGGCGTCACGCTGCCGATCTGGGAGGACGCGCTGATCTGTCGCAGCTTCGTGGCCATGGTAGCCCGTCTGCGCTATTTCGCGCCTGGCGCCCGCGGCTTCTACTTCCCGGCCATCAACGTCTGGCCGGAGGTGGATCGCTGGCTCACCGCCAGCGGTCTGGATCTGCCCGAGCCGCTCCATACCAGCCGGTTGCCGATGCTGCTCGTCCGCAGCCGCCCCGGCGCCGGCGCCGACCTGCCGACGGAGTTTCCGCTGCTGCCCACCGGGCTACCCTTCGGCTGCTCCGATCCGGACCTGCCGCGCGCCATCGAGGCAGCCCAGAAGCCGCTCGGTAACCCTAGGCTGTCGGTCAATCCAACCCCGTCGATTGTTGCTCCTGTGGTCCTGGAGCCGGTTTCGGAGTCGAGTTTCCAGTCCGCTTCCTCGGCAGTGCCCGGAAGCGACGCCGTGCGTGGTGACGTCGCACAGGCGTTCGAGCAGCGTTGCCTGGACGCGCTGCGGCGAGGCTCGGCGGTGCGCCGCCATCGGGGCTGGATGCACCGGCTGCGCGACGGCGTGGACGGGATCGGTCGCAGACTGTTGGCCCGGCTGCTGTTCTTGCCGGGCATCGAGGATATCGGCCTCGGCGATCAAGGTGCTCAAGGCAGACGCGGGCGCGATCTTGGACTAGGGCTATTCGAGCAGGCCGTCTCCGCCGCCCAGCGGGCGGAGTTCGACGGGCGTTGCGCGTTGTCTCTGCGCCACCTGGCCGAGGCGCGTCGGCTTGCACAGCGCTTGAACCGACCCGCGCGCGTCCTCCCGGTGGCGGTTGAACAGGCCATCTGCACGCGTGAGTTTGCCGCCGAGGAGCAACTTGCGCACCTGCTTGCCGCGAAATGGAAGCTGGACCCCGCCACCGCGGCCGAGATCCGAACCCTGACCGAGCGTCTGGCCGCCGAGGATCGCCGCCGCTATGGCTCGGCGCCGGCGCGCGCCTTGCTTGGTGATCTGGAGCAGGTGCTGCGCGAGGGCCGCAGCGACTATTACCGCTTGCGCGTGGTTCCGTGGCTGCTGAGCTTGGGCCGCATCCGGCTGCGCGAAGTGCTGCCGTTTCAGTCGCTGCTGAAGGCGTTGCGCTCACTGGAGACCGGTCGCATGCGGCTGGAGGAGCTGCTCTGGCCGATCGCCGATCTGGAGCGCTTTAGTCGGGCGTTGTCGACGCTCACCGATCGCGTCAATGCCCGGCTCGATGCCCAGATCACGCCGCGGGTGGAACGTGCGATGCGCGAGGCCGACTTCGTGCCGCGCGACCATCGCGAAACCGTCGCCGCGCAGAAGATGAAGCTGGAACTGCTCGACGTCATCAAGCACCGCCGCCATCTGAAGTTTACTGACGTGCGAGATATTGTCGCGCGCAACATCCTGCGTCTGCCGGACCCGACCATCGACGAGTTTTTCCGGGGCGACCGGCTGCGCCGTTTCGACCGTACCGCTAGCCAGGCGCTACCCGGCGTCTACCGCCCCGGTGAGCTCTACATCAAGGGTCTGCAACAGCTCAGCGCGCCGCTGTTCGGCACCAACCCGGGGCGGAGTATCCTGCGCCACGTGCTATTGCCCTTCGGCAGCGCCTACCTGGTATTGAAGAGCCTCGATCTGCTGATCGAGCTGTTGCCGAACTACGACCGAAGCTTTCACGTCACGAGTCTGGTTTCGGTGGCGCTGATCGGTGCGCTCGTCAACGGCCTCGCCTTTAGCGGCATCGGTCGGCACCTGGTGCGTTCGCTGTGGCATGGGAGCCTGTTTGCGCTGCGTTTCCTGCTCTACGACGGTCTACGTCGGCTGCTGCGCTGGGGCCCCGTGGCCACGCTGCTGAAGACCGGCCTGGTGCGGGGGCTAGGGCGAAACCTGTTTCAGCCTTTGCTGATCGGTACGTTGCCTCTGATACCGATTATCTGGCTCGCGGTGTTCGTCGACCACGTTCCCATCGAACCCGGCCTTTGGCTGGTGGGGTTGGCCTTTGCGCTGGGCACGCTGGCGCGCCATACGCCCGCCGGGCGTCGCTTCGTGGATGACCTGTCCACTGGGATCGGCAGCTATGTCCGGCGGGTCAATCAGACCCTGTTCATCGGTGCGGTCCAGCAGCTGATGTACTTTTTCAAGGAGCTGACTCGACGCTTCTCGCAGATCTTGCACCGAGTCGAAGAGGCGCTGACCCATCATCTCGGCGAGCACCCTGCGAGCGCGGTTGCGAAGGCCGTGCTGGCGCCGTTGTGGCGCCTGGCCGAGAGTCTGATCCAGTTCTATGTCACGGTCCTGGTCGAGCCCCAGGTGAATCCGGTCAAACACTTTCCGATCGTCACCATCGGCCACAAATTAATGCTGCCGTTTCTGCCGGCAATCACCGCCGCCTTCCTCGATGTCAGTCAGGCCGTTTTGCCCAAGGTCATCGCCTTTCCACTGGTGACGTTGACCGTTTTACTGCTGCCCGGGCTATTTGGGTTTTTGGTCTGGGAGCTAAAGGAAAACTGGAAGCTCTATCAGGCCAACCATCGTGGCGGACTGCAGCCGACCGACAGCGACGAGGTCGAGCCGGCGGGCCCGTCGCCGGTCGAGCCCGCCGTGGTCGGTTCCCACGGCGAGACCATGCGGGGTCTGATGTCGCGCGGGTTCCACAGCGGCACGCTGCCGAAGGGCTTCGATCGGCTGCGCAAGGTCATCCGCGACGAGATTCGCGACGAGATCCCCTATCCGAAGCGCCTGCGCCGCGTGCAACGTCAGCTGGAGGAGGTGCAGCAGGCCGTCTGTGTCTTCTTCGAGCGCGAGTGCACCTTTGCACTGCGCGAGCGCTGTCGGGATCCCGACTGCATGTTGCAGCGGATCGAGACCGGCACACCCCGCATCGCCACCAATCTGGTCGAGCTACAGGCCGAGCTCTATGCGGACGCCTTGCCGGCGACGGAGACAAACCAGCTGCTGGGTGAGGCTTCGTCCCAGCCGCTTCCGGGCCCGTCGCTGCTGGCTGATCCGCTTCGGCTGCGGATCCGCATCTCCCATGCCGGGCAAGGCATGCGGGTCGAGACCGAAATCGAGGGCTGTAGCGGGCACATCGATCCCCATTGCTGGTCGCTGATCAGTGACGACCTGCGGCTGTTCGCTGGCCGCGCCGGGGCCGATCTGCGCGGCTCCGAGTGGGCGTTGCCGATGCCCTGCGACGCTGGCGGCCCCGCCGTCATCGGCACACCGTCGGCGAGCCGCTCGGAGCAGGCGGCCGTGGCGGAGGTCTCGGGTCGGTCAAGCTGATGACGGGGATCAATTGGTCTTGGCCTTATCCCCTCATCGAAACACCGAACTGGATGGCCGACGTTTCGTGCCGACGGCGACTGGCAAGTCGGTGCTTCCGGTGGGCACTCTCAGCCTCCCAAGGCTCAGGCGCCACAGGGTATGAAAATGGTGCGTCGGACCGTGCCCGGTGCCGACATCGAGTTCATCGGCGTGGGCGATGGCTCCGGCGACGTACGTCTTTGCCCGCTGGGCCGCCACCAGCGGGTCGCCGGTGAGTGCCAACTGCGCGGCGAGCGCCGAGGACAGCGTGCAGCCGGTGCCGTGGGTGTTGCGCGTGGCGGTGCGGGTGCCCTCCAGCCAATGTCCGGCGGACGCTGTGAGCAGGTAATCCGGGCTGTCCTCGCCGCCGAGGTGTCCACCCTTGAGCAAGCACGTTGCGGGGTCCGAGGGCGCGCAGCCGATCGGCCAAAGCGGCCATTGCCTCGCGCTCGGTGGGTTCGGCGGTCGCGAGCAGGGCGGCGGCCTCCGGCAAGTTCGGCGTCAGCACGTCGCTCAGCGGCAGCAGGCGCTCGATCAGGATCGCGACCGCTTCTGGCGACAGCAGCCGGTCGCCGCCCTTGGCGACCATGACTGGGTCGAGCACGATGTTGCGGGCGTGGTTACGTTGCAGCGCGTCGGCGACGGCACCGGCAATCTCGCTGGTGCCGATCATGCCGATCTTCACCGCGTCCACGCGGACATCGGCGAACACCGCATCGATCTGGGCCGCAACGAAGTCAGCGGGCACGAGTTCGACGCCGCTGACGCCGCGGGTGTTCTGGGCGGTCAGCGCCGTGATGACGGCCATGGCGTAGGCGCCATTGGCGGAGATGGCCTTCAGGTCGGCCTGGATGCCGGCGCCCCCGGACGGGTCGGAGCCGGCGATGCTGAGTACGTTCGGGATCATGGCTTGGCTCGGATGTCGGTTGATCGGCGTTCATCGAGGATCAAGGCCGATTTTCATTCATGAGTGTCACGACGGCGCTCGCTGTGCCTCCCGTGCTGCCTCCGCAAACGCGCGCGCCGCTGCCTCCGGTTGCTCGGCCGCGCAGATGCCCGATACGACGGCGAGCCCACGCGCCCCTGCAGCGAAGACGGCCCTCGCGTGCGCCGCCGACAAGCCGCCGATGGCGACCGCCGGCAGCGCGCTGGCGGCGCACACGCGCGCCAGCCCGTCGAAGCCGAGGGGCGGGGCGTGATCGGGCTTGGTCGCGGTCGCGAAGACGGGGCCGACGCCGATGTAATCGACCATGGCCAGGTCTAGCGCGGCGGCGTGCTCGGTCGTCTGGATCGACAGACCGATGATGGCATCCGGCCCCAGCGCTTTCCGCGCGTCAGCGGCGGCGGCATCGGACTGGCCGACGTGGACGCCGTCGGCACTGATCGCGCGTGCGACCTCGACGCGGTCGTTGACGATCAGTAGCGCGCCGGAGCCGGCAAGGGCCTCCTTCAGTGCCCGGCCCTGGCTGATCAGATGCCACGTCGGACGCCGTCTTGTCCCGCAGTTGCACGATCTTGACGCCGCCGCGGACCGCGGCCCGTGCGGTCTCGATGACGCCGCGTCCGGCGCACAGCAGCGGATCGGTGATGAGGTAAACAGAGAGGTCGAAGCTCGGTTTCATCGGGGAGTCATGGGGGCACGGGGGAGGTCATAGGGGCGACCAGTTCAAATGCGTGAGTGCGGCGACCATGATCCCCGACCCCATGTCGCGGATCAATGGTCGGCTCTGGCGTCAGCGGGCTCTGGCGCAGGGTTGCCGTGGCCTGTTATCCGACCGCGACGGTCGGAAATCGCCGTCGGAGTGACAGTGATCAACGCCGTGACTGCACCCGACTGCTACAGTCAGCACCGATCATCCGGTCGGCCGAGTTCAGAAGCCTGGCGATTCGCATCGCTGCCGCTGGACGCGGTTGCGCCGGATGGCGAGTTGGGCGCCATCCGAGTGGTTGCTGCACTGCACCAATTAGCACTATGATGTCGCACTTTGGTCATTACCCATGTCATCCATGGGTAATTACCCTGGGCTGGAAAATTGTTTCCGGCCATGCCGAAGTCGGGTCGCTATCTGCCCGACGTCGTCCGTCAATGCAGTCGGTATCGAAGGCTTTAGGAACCGATGACAGAGTATGCGCTAATCCTGGTCAGCACGGTCCTGGTCAATAACTTCGTACTGGTCAAGTTCTTGGGCCTGTGTCCGTTCATGGGCGTCTCGAAGAAGCTCGAGACGGCCATCGGCATGGGGCTGGCCACCACCTTCGTGCTGACCTTGTCGGCGATTACCTCGTGGCTAGTCAACGAGTACCTGTTGTTGCCGCTCGGCATCGAGTATTTGCGTACCATCGCGTTCATCTTGGTGATTGCGGTGGTGGTGCAGTTCACCGAGACCGTGATGCACAAGACGAGCCCAGTGCTGTATCAGGTCTTGGGCATTTTCTTGCCGCTGATCACCACCAACTGCGCGGTGCTTGGCGTGGCCCTGTTGAATCTACAGGAACAACGCAGTTTTCTGGAGTCCGCCCTGTACGGCTTCGGCGCTGCGGTGGGCTTCTCACTGGTGCTGGTGCTGTTCGCGGGCATGCGTGAGCGTGTCGCCGTGGCGGATGTGCCCGAGCCATTCCAGGGCAGCGCCATCGCGCTGGTGACCGCCGGCCTGATGTCCCTGGCCTTCATGGGTTTCGCCGGTCTGGTCGCAAACTAGACGACGCGCCGGCGCCGACGAGCCCGCGCCCCTGAGGTCGGGCGTAATCGAGGAGAGACAGACATGTTGATCGCCATTGCCGCTATTGCCGTGTTGGCCGCCGTGTTCGGCCTGTTGCTCGGCTACTCCGCCATCCGCTTCCATATTGAAGGTGATCCGATTGCCGATCAGGTGGATGCGTTGCTGCCGCAGAGCCAGTGTGGTCAGTGCGGCTATCCCGGTTGCCGCCCGTACGCCGAGGCGGTGGCTGCCGGTGAGGCCGAGATCAACCTCTGCTCACCGGGAGGCGAGGGCGCGATGCTGTCCATGGCCGATCTGCTCGGCCGTGAGCCGGTGACGCTGGGTGAGCTCGCGGAGAAGATCAAGTGTGTCGCGGTGATCGACGAGCAGACCTGCATCGGCTGTACCAAGTGCCTGCAGGCATGTCCCGTGGATGCCATCGTTGGTGCGGCCAAGCAGTTGCATGGCATCATCGCCAGTGAATGTACCGGTTGTGGGTTGTGCCAGGACCCCTGCCCGGTGGATTGCGTCCGCATGGAGCCGATTCCAGAGTCCATCGGCAACTGGAAGTGGCCTTATCCCGCCAATCAGCCAATGCATGGGCTCACCGATCAGCCAGTAGAGCAGCCGCCTGGCGCCAATGCTTCCCCCGAAATCGAACACCGCGAGGCTGCCTAGGCTGGGGTCCAGAAGCCGATGTTTTCACTGCCCATGAAGCTGCATTCATCCACCGGCGCCGGCCGTAAGCACAAGCTGTGGCGGTTCCACGGTGGCATTCACCTGCCCGAGGAAAAGCACCTCTCCAACCGCGAGCCGTTGCTGGATGCGCCGCTGCCGAGTCAGTTGGTGATTCCTCTGCAGCAACACATCGGCGCGCCGGCGCGTGCCTGTGTCGTGGTCGGTGAGCGCGTGTTGAAGGGACAGGTCATCGGTGAGCCCCAGGGCTATATCAGCGCCCCCGTGCATGCGTCGAGTTCTGGCGTGGTCAGTGCCATTGAACCGCGTCCGTTGCCGCATCCGTCCGGGCTGCGTGGGCTGTGCGTCGTGATCGACACTGACGGCGACGATGCATGGGCTGCGCTGCCGGAGCCCATCGGCGCGTTCGAAAAGGCCGACGCCGCGATCCTGCGCGAGCGCATCCGCGCTAGCGGCATTGTCGGCATGGGAGGTGCGTCCTTCCCATCTAGCGTCAAGCTGAACCCCGGCGCCGATCAACCCATCGATACGCTCATTATCAACGGTGCCGAGTGCGAGCCCTACATCACCTGCGATGATCTGCTGATGCGCGAGTCTGCCGCCGACATCGTCGACGGTATCTGCATCATGCTGCACGTGCTGGGGGCCAAACGCTGCTTGGTGGGTATCGAGGACAACAAGCCCGAGGCCCTGCTCGCGATGCAGCAGGCCGTCGTGTTGCGGGCCCGCGAGAAGGCGCCGAGCGCGCCCATCGAGGTCGTCAGGATTCCGACGCTGTACCCCAGTGGCGGCGAGAAGCAGCTGATCAAGATCCTCACCGGCAAGGAGGTGCCGAGCCATGGCATCCCGGCCCAGATCGGCATTGTCTGTCAGAACGTCGGTACCGCCAATGCCATCGCCGATGCGGTGCTGCGCGGTCGGCCGCTGATCGAGCGCTTGGTGACCGTGACCGGTCGGGCCGTCGCCCAGCCGCGCAACTATCGCGTGCGTGTCGGCGCGCCTGCGACCGGCCTGGTGGAGCGCAGCAGCGGCTATCGTGGCGAGCTGGCCAAGCTCGTGATCGGCGGACCCATGATGGGCTTCCGCGTCGATTCCGATGCGGTACCGATCACCAAGGCCGTCAACTGCATTCTCGCGCTGACGCCGGAAGAGAGCCCGGACCCGGGCGAGCCGCTTGCTTGTATTCGCTGCGGACGCTGCGCGGAGGTTTGCCCGGCCAACCTGCTGCCGCAGCAGTTGTATTGGCATGCGCGGGCCAAGGACATGGACAAGGTGCAGGACTACAACCTATTCGACTGCATCGAGTGCGGTTGCTGCGCCCACGTCTGTCCGTCTCACATCCCGTTGGTGCAGTACTACCGCTACGCCAAGACCGAGAGCTGGGCGCGCGAGCGCGAAAAGCGCGCCTCGGAGCATGCCCGGGAGCGGCATGCCGCGCGCGAGGCCCGGCTGGAGCGCATGGAGCGCGAGCGCAAGGCGAACCTGCGCAAGAAGAAAGAGGCCATCGCGCCAAAGGGCGACGGCACCGCCGGCGATGTGGACCCCAAGAAGGCCGCGATCGAGGCTGCCCGCAAGCGCGCCGCGGCTAAGAAGGCCGCCGCTGAAAAGGCCGCCGCCTCCGATGTCGCCCCGATGTCTTCTGTGGCCTCTGCGAGCGCCGCTGAGCAGGTTGCCGATCAGGTCGGGGTCAGACCCATGGTGAAACTTGTCGAGTCGACATCGCCGACGCAGTCGTCAAGGACCGATGCGCCCGCCAAACGCGAGCCCGTACGAGAACCGGTCAGCGAGGATCAGGATTGATGTCGACTGGATTGTTCGTCTCCTCTCCGCACAGCGCCCGTGTCAATCGGGTCGACTGGGTCATGCTGCAGGTCTGTCTGGCGTTGGTGCCGGGCACCCTGGCGCTGGTTTGGTACTTCGGCTGGGGCGTGCTGATCAACATGGCGCTAGCGACGGTGTTTGCGGTGTCTGCCGAGGCCTTGGTGCTGACGCTGCGCGGCCGCCCGGTGCTGCCCGCCATCAGCGACTACAGTGCCGTGGTCACGGCGCTACTGTTCGCGCTGACGGTGCCGCCGACGTTGCCCTGGTGGTTGACGCTGCTCGGCATGCTGTTCGCCATCGTCATCGTCAAGCAGCTCTATGGCGGTATCGGTTACAACCCGTTCAACCCGGCCATGGCTGGCTACGTCTTCTTGCTGATCTCCTATCCGGTCGCGATGACCAGCTGGCTGCCGCCCGATGTGCCGGAATTGCTGCAGGCGCGCGACCTTGCGACGCTGTCGTTTATGGATTCGGCGCGACTGATCTTCACCGGAGCGTTACCACCGAGCCTGACCTGGGATGCGATCACCGCCGCGACTCCCCTCGACGAGATGCGCACGCTGATCGACCAGGGTGCCGTTATCGACGAGATCCGTCAGAGTCCCTTGTGGGGCGACTTCGGCGGCCGTGGCTGGGAATGGGTCGGCAACTGGTTCCTGCTCGGCGGGTTGTTTCTGATCTGGCGGCGCGTGATCACCTGGCACATCCCAGCGTCGTTCTTCGCCGGCCTGCTGATCATGGCCGCGCTGTTCTGGTTTCTGGACCCGCAGACGCATCCGAACCCGGCCTTTCACCTGTTCTCAGGTGCTGCCATCCTCGGTGCATTCTTCATCGCGACCGATCCGGTCAGCGCCTGCACCACTCGACTTGGGCAGCTCATCTATGGTGCCGCCATCGGCGCGTTGGTGTTCCTCATCCGCACCTGGGGCGGTTATCCGGATGCAGTCGCCTTTGCCGTGTTGCTGCTGAATATCGCCGCCCCAATGATCGACTATTACACGCAACCAAGGGTCTTTGGCCAACGGCGGCCCGCTGGCTGACGGCGTCGCACGTTATGGCGCCACGCCCAGGCCCTGGCTTATCGCGGAATTCGAGAACACCATGAAGAAATCACCCATACTGACCGCGGCATTCATTCTTAGCAGCTTCGCGGTCGGCGGCGTTGGCATCGTGGCCGTCACCCACGCCATGACCGATACCCGGATCGCCGAGAATCAGCGTGAGGCCATGCTGAAGAAACTCAGGGCCATCGTGCCGGCGGAGCGGGTCAAGAACGATCCGCTCACAGACCGCATCCAGGTCAGCGATCAAGATCTACTTGGCGCGCCGGTCACCGACGTCTACCGTGTGCGCGACGGAGACGCGCCGGTGGCGTTGGTGCTGCGTCCGATCGTGCCGGACGGTTATGCCGGACCGATCAAACTGCTGGTGTCGGTGCTCGCCGATGGCCGACTCGGCGGCGTGCGGGTTATCGAGCATCACGAGACGCCGGGCCTCGGCGACAAGATCGACGAGAAAAAAGACGACTGGATCATCGCGCAATTCGATGGCAAGTCCCTGGGCAATCCACTGCCCGAGAAGTGGCAGGTGAAGCGCGACGGCGGTGATTTCGATCAGTTCACCGGTGCCACCATCACGCCGCGCTCCGTGGTCAAGGCGGTCAAGAACACCTTATTGTTCGTCGAGCAGCAGGGCGACAAGCTCTATACAGAACCTGCCGTCGGCAGCACGCCCGTGGCCCCGGTCCCAGATAGCGTGCCTGCCGCTGCTCCAGGCCCGGGTCCAAGCCCAGTCCCCATCCCAGTCAAGGCCCAGGCCCATACCGACGACGTTGTACCAGCGTCGGAGCAGACCGCCATTGCGGCGCTGAGCAAGGAGGTGTCCTAATGGCCGACAAGGGATATGGCGCCATCGTCGGAGATGGGCTGTGGACCAACAACCAGGCCCTGGTGGCGATGCTGGGTCTGTGCCCGCTGCTGGCCACGACCACCACCGCCACGAACGGCCTCGGCATGGGGCTTGCCACCACCACGGTGCTGGTGCTGTCCAACGCCACCATCTCGCTGATTCGCAACCTGGTTCGGCCCGAGGTGCGGTTGCCGGTGTTCGTGCTGGTCATCGCCTCCTTCGTGACCGCGGTTGAACTCACCATGCAGGCCATGCTCTATGAGCTCTACCTGGTGCTCGGCCTATTTATTCCGCTCATCGTCACCAACTGCGCCATTATCGGCCGTGCCGAGGCGTTCGCGTCTAAGACCAGTCCCGACCGCGCCATCGTCGACGGCCTTGCAATGGGCCTCGGCTTCACGCTGGTGCTGATGGTGCTCGGCGGCATCCGCGAGTTCCTTGGCCAGGGCACGCTGTTCTACCAGGCGCATCTGCTGCTCGGCGAGGGTGCCCGCGGCTTCGGTCTGGACCTCGGCGACAGCTTCCAGGGCGCGCTGCTCGCCATTCTGCCCCCCGGTGCCTTCATCGCACTTGGATTGCTGATCGCGCTAAAGAACGTCATCGACAAGCGCGTCTCGCGGCTGCAACAGGCATGGAGCCGACGTGCCCAGCAAGCCCCGGCCAGCAGCACCGCCCAGCCTGCCGCCTAAGCGAGGGATACATCCCGTCTCTCGACAACAGTTCCATGGAATCTGCTTAGCGACGCGCTTCTGTCGTCCAAAAAGGGAACTGTCGTCTCGTCGGTGCACGTTCGCTACAGTTTTGATCGTGCTATATTAGCCGATCCGCATGTACGGTGGTGTCACTGCTCGTGCTCTGTTTGCGAGTAGGTTTCGGGTAGCGGCGCGACTGACCGCCGGCGGGGCCGGTGTGAGCATCCAAGATCTAAGACCCAAATAAGACGGGGAGTACCTATGTCCAAGAAGCATCCAGTTGTTGCCGTTACCGGCTCGTCCGGCGCGGGCACCACAACGGTCAAGCGCGCATTCGAGCACATTTTCTATCGCGACGGCATCAAGGCGGCGGTCATCGAGGGCGACAGCTTCCATCGTTACGACCGTGTTGAGATGAAGTCCGAGATGGCAAAGGCGGCAGAAGTGCACCGCAATCTGAGCCACTTTGGACCGGAAGCAAACCGCTTTGACCTACTCGGGGAACTCTTTGCCAGCTACGGCGATACCGGCGGCGGAAAGAAGCGTTACTACATTCACAGCGAGGAGGAGGCAGCGCATCACAACGCCCGTCTCGGCAGCGACCTGAAACCGGGTCAGTTCACACCCTGGGAAGACGTGCCGGCGGATACCGACCTGCTGTTCTATGAGGGACTCCACGGTCTAGTCGTGACCGAAGAGGTTGACGTCGCCAAGCATGTCGACCTTGGCGTCGGCGTCGTGCCCATCGTCAACCTCGAGTGGATACAGAAGATCCACCGCGACAACCTCGAGCGTGGCTATTCCGCCGAGGCCATCGTCGACACCATCATGCGCCGGATGCCCGACTACATCCGCCACATCACGCCGCAGTTCTCGCTCACCGACATCAACTTCCAGCGCGTGTCGACGGTCGATACCTCCAACCCATTCATCGCTCGTGACATCCCGACGCCGGACGAGAGCTTCGTCATCATCCGCTTCAAGGATCCGGAAGCGCTTGAGGTCGATTTCCAGTATCTGCTCAGCATGATCAGCCACTCGTTTATGTCGCGGCGCAACACCATGGTTGTCCCGGGTGGAAAGATGGGCTTTGCGATGGAGGTCATTCTGCAGCCGATCATCGAGCGCATGATGGCCGCACGCAACGTCTAGCGTATCGACGTCTAGCGTCTCGAAAACGCGGATTCGACTCCCTCCTGATCACCGTTGTATCCGGCCGCCGCGGCAGCCGCCGGATTTGGCCGGGGCCGTGCTGAGCCACTCGCGGAGGTCTGCGGCGGTGCCTGGAGCACCGCGCAGACTGATGCGCAGTTCAGTGATGAGCCCGTCCTTGCACTCAAGCCGCGCGCGTCTACCCGCGCTGCGGCCGAAGGCGCGGTTGAAGGCATCGCGGACCTCGGTCGCGCTGAGGTGTTTGCCCAGATTGTTCGCGAATAGCGTGCGCACCGGGCTGGCATTGAGTTGCTCCATCAGTTCGAGCGCGTCAACAAAGTAGGTGTTGGCGTCGGTGCCGTAGCAGGTGCCGTGCTTGGTCCACTGGTGGCGCTGGAGATCGGAGCGGGTCCCTGGCATGAGGCCGTCCAGCCGAGCCCGAATGTCCGCTCTCAGTTCGACCCGCGGCAGGTCGTGCCACTCCCCCGCTTTAGAATCACGTCGATCTCGGTCTGATACACCGCAGTAACTGTTACCCATGGGCTGTGGCCAAAGACCATGCAGCGAGAAGCGTTGCGCCGCGGCATCGCCCGGATCGAGTTTCAGGCACTCGGGGCTTCGGGTGCTGAAGGTGCAAAACGCGTTTTGCCAGCTTGCCGCCAGAACCAACTGCTGGGGTGGGCGCGGTCGATCGGTTGGCGATTCAGACTCCCTCGAGGGCTTGCCGGTTCTGTCCGGTAAAGTCACGGGCGTGGGACTCTCCGGCGAGAGCCGGCCGCAGTTTGCCGCAACCCACCGCTGCGCTGGTGGCGTGCGGTCGAGTTGAATCAGATAATGGCTGGCGTCCTCTCGATTCTTGCCGATCACTCGATAGCGTTCCCCAGGCGTCAGGCCCAGGTTGCCGGGATTGGTATCGCGTTTGATGGAGGCCAAGGCCGGGCAGGCCTGCTCGGCGAGCAAGACGGCCTCCAGCGGCACCGTGGCATGGCCGACTCCCGCGCAAAAGAGCAGCAGTGATACTCCAACCAGCACAGGATAGGTGGCGGGGCGCTTTACTGAGAGTACCGTGATCTGTTTCAAGACCTTGGTCAAGACAGGGGCTTGGCAGTCAACAGATGCACACGGCGACTATCCGCACGCATGACGGTGAAGCGGAATCCGCCCAAGTCGACGCGCTCTCCCCGTGCGGGGACATGACCCAGCGCGTTGACCACGAGCCCGCCGATGGTGTCGTATTCGCCGGCTTCTAGGTTGCAGTGGAAGTACTCGTTGAAGTCCTCGACGTCGGTGCGCGCCTTCACGGTGTATTCGCCCTTGCCGCGCTGGAAGATGAAGGCGCCCTCGTCGTGGTCGTGTTCGTCTTCGATGTCGCCGACGATTTGTTCCAGCACGTCCTCGATCGTCACTAGCCCCGAGGCGGCGCCGTATTCGTCGACGACGATGGCCATGTGGTTGCGGCTGGCGCGAAACTCCTTCAGCAGGACGTTCAGGCGCTTGCTCTCGGGCACGAAGACGGCACCACGTACGTGGTCGCGGATATTGAACGCGCCGCGCCGGGCGGACTCTGTGCAGTAAGCGAGTAGGTCCTTTGCCAACAAGATGCCGAGCACCTCGGCCTTGTCTTCGCCGGTCACAGGGAAGCGGGAATGGGCAGATTCCACCGCGATTTCGACAATGCGGTTCAACGGGTCATCGCGGCGGATAGCCACCATCTCGGCGCGCGGGATCATGATGTCGCCGACGCGCAAGTCCGAGACCTGCAGCACACCCTCGATCATGCCGAGCGCTTCGCGATCGAGCAGCGAGCGGCGTTCCGCATCCTGCAACAGTTCGACCAATTGCTCCTTGTTCTCGGGCTCGCAGCCTAGGGACCGGCATAGGCGCTTGCGCCAGGTCTGACTCCGGATGGGGGGTTCTGGCTGCGAGCCGTTGCTAGATCGGTCGCTCGTCATGAGTTCCTTGGGGTACTTCGTAAGGTGGTGGGAATCCTAAACCGCGCAAGATTACGGTTTCCAGCGTTTCCATGCGCGTTGCCTCGGCAGGCTCGAGATGGTCGTGGCCGAGCAGGTGGAGCACGCCATGCACGACCAGGTGTGCCCAGTGGGCAGCCGGCGGCTTGCCCTGCTCGGCGGCCTCGCGAAGGACCACCGGCGCGCAAATGACCAGATCACCGAGCAGCGCCGGCATCTCTGGGAGCGCATCGGCGTCGATGCCGGGGGGCAGCTCGAAGGGAAACGATAAGACGTTGGTGGGACCGGCGCGACCGCGGTAGTGTTCGTTCAGTCCCGCACTTTCCGCCTCGTCGACGATGCGGATGGTCAGCTCGGCACTCTCCGGGCACACTGGTGCTCCCGCGGTCAACGCGGCCCGCACCCAGGCCTCTATCGGCATCGTCGCGGGAATACTCTCCGCGTCGCTGGCGACTTGGCGATCGACGATCAGCTCCATACGGCCCTTAGGTACCCAATCCGGCACTTCGCCGGCCAGCGCCGGGAACGCGGCTCTCGACCGTTGGTGCTAAGCGCATCTATGCCTGCCGTGGCGTCATCAGTCATGTGCGACCCCGTGTCGGCGATCGTGGGCATCGTAGGCATTGACGATGCGCTGGACCAACGCATGCCGCACCACGTCGCGGGCGCTGAAGAAAGTGAAACTGATGCCGTTAACGTCGCGCAGGATCTCGACTGCCTGGCGCAACCCCGACGGTTGTCCCCGCGGCAGGTCCACCTGGGTGACGTCGCCGGTGATCACAGCGGTTGAGCCGAAGCCGATGCGCGTCAGGAACATCTTCATCTGCTCCGGCGTGGTGTTTTGCGCCTCGTCCAAGATGATGAAGGCTTCATTCAGTGTGCGCCCGCGCATGTAGGCCAACGGTGCGACCTCGATGACGTTGCGCTCGATGAGCTTGTTGACCTTCTCGAAGCCCAGCATCTCGAAGAGGGCGTCGTACAGCGGTCGCAGGTAAGGGTCGATCTTTTGCGCGAGATCGCCAGGTAGAAAGCCGAGCCGTTCGCCGGCTTCCACCGCTGGGCGAACCAGCAGTACCCGGCGGATGCGCTCGGACTCCAACGCCTCCACCGCGCAGGCCACGGCGAGGTAGGTTTTTCCGGTGCCCGCCGGACCGACGCCGAAGTTGATGTCGTGCTTCAGCATCGCATGCAGATAGGATTGCTGCATCGGGCCGCGGGCCTTGACCAGGCCGCGCTTGGTCTTGATCAGGATCTCGGGCAGGTCGGCGTCGTTGCTGCCCACCAAGGCGTCGATCCCTGCCTGCTGTAGTTGCAGATGGATGCGCTCAGCGGATAGCACCTCGTCGGCGCTGGCGCTGTACAGATCCCTGAGCACCTGCTCGCCGGCCGTCACTGCGTCGTGCTCGCCGATGATGCGGAAGCTGACGCCACGGTTGCTGATTTCGATGCCGAGCCGCCGTTCGATCAGGCGCAGGTGCTGATCGAACGGCCCGCATAGGTTGTTCAAGCGCGCGTTGTCGGCTGGCGCAAGTTCGAGATCGATGCTTTGGGGTTGATTGGGCAATGAGGTATTGGGATGGCTATGTTGACCCACGGCTCAGCTCAGGGCGGTGGTCGCTGTCGGCTCGTGCAACGAGCCGCGCAGGGAGTTGGGCATCGCCTCGGTGATGCGCAGATCCGCAAAGCCACCGATTAGGGAGGCAGGGCCGGTAAAGTTGACCACGCGATTGTTCTCGGTGCGCCCGGCGAGTTCGGTCGGGTCCTTGCGCGACCGACCCTCCACGAGCACCCGATGCACCTCGCCGACCATCTGCCGGCTGATCACTTGGGCCTGGTGATTGATGCGCTGTTGCAGTCGGGCAAGGCGCTGTTGCTTGTCTGCGTGGCTCACGTCATCCGCATAGTCGGCGGCTGGCGTGCCGGGCCGCGCACTATAGATGAAACTGAACGATTGGTCGAAGCCGACTTCTTCCACCAGCCGCATAGTCGCCTCGAAATCGGTCTCGGTCTCCCCGGGGAAACCGACGATGAAGTCCGACGAGATGGCGATGCTTGGTCGCGCCCGCCGCAGCCGGCGGATCTTGTCCTTGTACTCCAGCGCGGTGTGACCGCGCTTCATCAGCGACAGGATGCGGTCGGAGCCGCTTTGCACCGGTAAGTGCAGGAAACTCACCAACTCCGGCACGTCTGCGTAGACCTCGATCAACGCATCGGTGAACTCCACCGGATGCGAGGTCGTGAAGCGAATGCGCTCGATGCCGTCGATGCCGGCGACGTAACGGATGACCAGAGACAGGTCCGCGACCTCGCCGTCGTGCATGGTGCCGCGATAGGCGTTGACGTTCTGACCCAGCAGATTCACCTCGCGCACGCCCTGCTCGGCGAGGCTCGCCACTTCAGCGATGACGTCGTCGAAGGGCCGGCTGATCTCCTCACCGCGGGTATAGGGCACGACACAGTAGGTGCAGTACTTCGAGCAGCCCTCCATGATCGACACAAACGCCTTAGGCCCCTCGGCACGCGGATTGGG
Source organism: uncultured Gammaproteobacteria bacterium (assembly GCA_963695445.1). Classification (GTDB taxonomy): domain Bacteria; phylum Pseudomonadota; class Gammaproteobacteria; order Chromatiales; family Chromatiaceae; genus Thiohalocapsa. Next base: position 64,311 of record CAVOGV010000055.1, read on the forward strand.
CAGACAGTCGAATTTCTCGATTTCCGGGAAGGAGACGTCGATCTGCGGGCGCTGGCGGCGGTGCAGTTCGTCGAGCATCTGAGGCAGCCGGTGCAGGGTCTGTGGGCCAAACACCAGGTCGACGTAGGGCGCGCGCTTGCGAATCGCCTCCCCCTCTTGGCTCGCGACGCAGCCACCGACGCCGATCACCAGCCCAGGCCGCGCCGCTTTCCAGGGCCGCCAGCGCCCGAGTTGCGAAAATACCTTCTCCTGCGCCTTCTCGCGGATCGAACAGGTATTCAGCAGCAGGATGTCGGCGTCCTCCGGCCGTTCGGTGACTTCCACGCCATGGGACACGCGCAGTACATCCGCCATCCGCGCGGAATCGTACTCGTTCATCTGGCAGCCGTAGGTCTGAATGTAGAGCTTGAGTGTCATGGGCTTTGGGAAGATTGTGGCGCGTCGGAATGGGTCAAGAGCAGCCTCGCCGAAAACGCCGCCATTTTAGCGTTTGCCCTGGATCAGGGCCTCAGGGTGGCGTTCGAGGTAGTCTGTTAGCGTGCGCAGGGAGCGAGCGGCGCGGCTGGCCTCCGAGAGTAGGCGGTCGAGTTCATGTCGCGTGGATGAGCCGTCGCTCGTCAGGCTGGCGACGGCGCGCATGGCACGGCTGGTGTCGGTCAGCGCGGCCGTGGCCGCGTCGGTCAGTGGTTCGATGCGCCTGTCGATGTTGCGTGTCAGGTCGGACAGGTCGCGGGTGGCCTGGTCGAGGTGGTCCGCGAGTGACCCGACGCGGTCTTGCAGGGTCGTCGCCAGGTTGCCGACGTCGCTGAGCATCTGCTGCGCGCTTTTTCCCAACGGTACGAACTCCGCATCCAGGTTCGCCAACAGCGTCCGCGCCTCCACCAGCGTGCCATTGAGATTCTCGATGGCATCGCGCAGCGTACCGGACTCCACCAGCTCTTTGATCGCCACCAAGGTATCGGAGCCATTCTTCACAAGCGCGTCCAGATCCAAGTTTTCAAGCATCTCCTCGACGCGATCGCGGGTGGCGGCGATGGCGGGTACGCGGATCGGGCCGCCCGGCGTGGTCGCATAACTGCGCTTGGGCAAGTGCGGATTCATGCTCAGTGCGACCAGATATTGGCCGGTCACGACGCTCACCGATTCCAGCCTGGCGCGCAGCCCCTTTTCGTCGATCAGACGTTGCAGAACGTCGCGCACGTCCGACTCGCCGGTACCGCCAATGACGTGTACATTTTGTGGCCAGATTTCATAGTCCACCGGGATGCGGAAGCTGTTTCGGTCGGGCAGGTAGTCGACACCGATGTTGGTGACCTGTCCGATCGGTACGCCCTGAAACTGCACCTGTGCACCGACGTTGAGTCCTTGTACCGAGCCCGGAAAGAAGGTCACCATTTCGATGCGCTCGCGCAGCAGTGCGCCACTGCTCAAGGCCAGGATCGTGATCACCACCAACGCGAGCGCGCCAAGCACAAAGCCGCCGATGACGGTGGGGTTGGCCTGCTTACTCATCTAACGGCCCGAAAAGGGGTCAGAACCCTTTTCGCAGGCTAAACCCGGATCATGCTCATCGAGCGATCGAGAAAAGGGTTCTGACCCCTTTTCGGAACCCGTTTCAGGCTCGTTACCGCGGTTCAGGAATTCGCGCACGCGAGCGATTTCGCTGTGCTGGCGCAGTTGGCGGGGGTTGCCGGTCGTGAGCATGGTCTTGGCCTCGGCGTCGAGGAAGACGGCGTCGTCGCCGATGCTTAGCAGGCTGTCGAGGTCGTGGGTGATGACCACCATGGTGGTGCCGAGGCTGTCGCGCAATTCCAGGATCAGCTCATCGAGTCGGCGTGCGGAAAGGGGATCAAGACCGGCGGAGGGCTCGTCGAAGAACAGCGTGTCGGGGTCCAGCGCCATGGCGCGGGCGACGCCGACGCGCTTGCGCATGCCGCCGCTGATCTCGGACGGATAGTAGTCGCCGAAGCCGGCCAGGCCCACCAACGCGAGCTTGTACTCGGCGATGTCGCGAATCTGCTCCGGTGCCAGCGTGGTGTATTGCTCCAGCGGCAGGGCCACGTTCTCCTCCAGCGTCATCGAACTCCACAGGGCGCCGCTCTGGTACATGACGCCGTTGCGCCGCATCAGGCGTGTCCGCTCCGAGCGCGTCGTCTGCCATAGGCTGACGCCGCCGATCAGCACGCGGCCGGCGCGCGGTTCGAGCAGTCCGGTGAGGCAGCGCATCACGGTGCTCTTGCCGCAGCCGCTGCCGCCCATGACGATGAACACGTCACCGCGATGTATGTCGAAGCTCAAGCCCTGTTGCACCAGTGTATCGCCATAGCGCAGTTCGATGTCCTGCAATCGGATCTGCACCTGGCGTTGATCGGACTTGAGCGTGGTGGCGTTCACGACAGGCCGATGGCGTCGAAGATGATGGTCAGCACGGCGGCAGCGATGACGATAAAGACGATGGCCGTGACCACCGCCGACGTGGTCGCCTGACCGACCGCCGCGGCGCTGCGGCCGCACTGCATGCCGCGCAGACAGCCGGAAGCGGCGACGATCGCGCCGTAGACGACGGCGCAGATCAGACCCTGGGCGATATGGTTCCAGCCGATGGCGGCCTGGGTCTCGATCATGTATGCGGTCAGCGTCACGCCGCCGACTACGGTGCCGACGAAGGCGCCGCCAAGGATGCCGAGCACGTCCGCGTAAATCGCCAGCAGCGGTGTCATCAGGATCAGCGCCAGCATGCGCGGCAACACCAGGAACTCCATTGGCTCGATGCCAAGCGTGCGCAGGGCGTCGATCTCCTCGTTGGCCTGCATGCTGCCCAGTTGCGCGGCGAATGCGGCGCCGGTGCGCCCGGCCATGACGATGGCGGTGATCAGTGCGCCCATCTGTACCACGGTTGCCAGGCCGACCAGGTCGGCGACGTAGATGCGCGCGCCGAACTGGGCTAACTGCTGATCCCCGATGTAGCCAAGGATCATGCCCACCAGAAAGCTGACCAGGCCGACGATGGGCAGCGCGTCGGCGCCGGACTCTTGGATGATCAGCCACAGCTCCGAGTGCCGAAAGCGCGCCCGGCCCAACAGCAATCGACGCACTGCCAACACGCCCTCACCGAAGAAGGCCATGATCTCGCCGGTGGATTGGAGCAGATCCATAAAGTCGCTGCCGAAACGTTCGAGAAACGATGCCCGATGCTCCGGCAGATGTCCCTGGGCGGCTCGCTGCGGTACCGCCCGGGCGAGCTCCAGCAGCGCTTGCAGACCGTCGGGCAGGGCATTGCTGTCGCAGGTGATGTTGCGCTCCCGGCACAGCCGCTCCAGCCCCGCGATAAAGGCCACCAGGCCCGAGTCCCAGTCGTCGAGCGCGCTGGTGTCGAAGCCGAGCCGACGCACCTGCGGCTGCTCAGCGAGCAGTGCGCCGACCGACTCCAGGCGCGGCAGCTGGCGTTCCACACGCCAGGCGCCGGTCAGGTGCAGCCGTGCTGCATCGGCCCTGGGTGGCGGCGCCGGCCGCAGCTCCAGTGCCGGTTCGCGCACGCGGTCTGCCGGACGCTCTGTCGGGCGGTCTGTATTGCCAGCGGTGGTTGGGGCCGGTGCTTCAGTCAAGGGATGCCGTCGCGTTGTGTCGATCTGGCCTGTTGCGCTCGCTGTCTGATCGGAGTGCGGTCATCGCTGGCGCCCTCAGGGACTCTGCTTGTCGATGTCCGCCAGTTCGCGTAGGCAGTCCGCGCAGAGGCAGTCTCGCCAGTCCGCGGACAGGCGGTCGAAAAGCCGCTCCGACAACTCGATGCCGGCGCACTGGCAGTGGATCGGGTTGTTGACCTTGCATTCGAAGCCGGCGCCGCAGCGGGGGCAGGTCTTGTGCTCGTGCTTAACCAAGGGGACTCTGGTTTTTGGACGGAGCGGGTCAGGAGAACAGCCCGGTGCGCGCTGCTTCGGTGATCACCGAGACCGCGGGATGCTTGATGCGGCGCTCGGCGGAGATGGCATAGAAGCGTTCGGTGACATCCTCGGTGCGGCCGACGACCTCGACCGCGTACTTGGTGAGCACATCGTTCTCAACCGCGCGCGGCGAGGTGAAGATACCCGCGCCGGCCTCGCCGAACGTTTTCATCAGCGCCCGGTCCTCGATCTCGGCGACGGTGCGCGGGCGCACGCCGATGCGGTCGAACCAGAAGTCTAGAGCACGGCGCAGGGCACTGCCGCTGCTCGGGAGCAGCATCGGCGCGGCCTCCAGCGATTGTGGAAAGCCGTCGCGCCAGCGCCCGGCCTGGTCCTTGGCGGCAAAGAAGCTCACCGGGGACTCGCCGAGCGCGTGATTGTAGGCGCGGATGTTCAACGCTGGGTTCAGCGGGCTGTCCGCCAGCACCAGGTCGAGCTTGTGCACGGACAGGTCAGCCAATAGGTCCACCAGCGGTTTTTCGACGCAGACGAGGCGCATCGGCTCCGGCATCGCCAACGCCGGGGCCAGGACGCGGTGGGCCAGCAGTTTAGGCACGACCATGGCGATGCCGACGTTCAGCGTCAGGCCACCGCCTGGGGTGCGTCCTGCCAGTACGTCCTGCAGCTCGTCATTGATGCGGAACATGTCGTCGGCGTAGGAAAAAACCAGCCGGCCGGTGTCGGTCAGGATCAGGTTGCGGCCGGTTTTGGCGAACAGCTTGATGCCGATCTGGTCTTCCAGTTCGCGCAGTTGGCCGCTGATGGTCTGTGGGGTCAGGTGCAGGACTTGCGACGCACGGGCGATCGAGCCATGGGAGGCCACGGCCCAGAAGTATCGCAGGTGTTTGAGGTTGATGTGCGCCATAAGGCGGCAAGGTTACGGCAGCGTCACGGGCGAGACAAACCCTTCTGGTCTCGCCGCGAGCCTTGGGGTGGGTGCTGCCCGAATTGCGTCCGCCACTCGTATTCCAAGCGATTGGCTCGGGTTGCTGGGATGGCGCCGGGTGCCGGTCGCGACCGGATGCTGAGCCAAGTTGCCGATCTGCTGCGATCAGGCATCAAGCCGGCCTGCGTACTCGACGCGCGCCGGGCCGCAACCCGTCTCGATCCGGCCCACCAACCAGGCCTGTTCGCCCGCATCGGCCAGTCGTGCGCAGGCGGCTTCGGCGTCATGTGCCGACATACATACGATCATGCCAACGCCGCAGTTGAAGGTGCGCAGCATCTCGCTCTCGGCGATATGACCGGTCTCCCGCAGCCACTGAAACACCGGCGGCAAGGTCCAACTGCTCAGATCGACGCGCGCCATGACGCCCTGCGGCAACACGCGCGGCAGGTTCTCGGTGATGCCGCCACCGGTGATGTGCGCCAGGCCGTGCACGTCGAATTCGCCAATCAGCCCCAGTGCCGATTTGGTGTAGATTCGCGTCGGCGCCAGCAGGCGCGTTGCCAGCGTTGTGCCGTCGAAGGTAAGGGCCGGGTCGGTATTGCTGACCTCCAGCACCTTCCTGATGAGCGAATAGCCGTTGGAATGCGGGCCGGAGGCGGCCAGCGCCACCAGCGCATCGCCGACTTCGACGCGCTCGGCAGTAATAATGGCGTCCTTTTCGACGATACCGACGCAAAAGCCGGCCAAGTCATAATCGCCGGCCTGGTACATGCCGGGCATCTCTGCGGTCTCGCCGCCGATCAGCGCACAGCCGGCTTGCCGGCAGCCTTCGGCAATGCCCGCGACGACGCTGGCGGCGACATCGACGTCGAGCTTGCCGGTGGCGTAGTAATCGAGAAAAAACAGCGGTTCGGCCCCGCAGACGACGATGTCGTTGGCACACATCGCCACTAGATCGATACCGACGCTGTCATGTCGGTCAAGCTCGATGGCGAGCTTCAGCTTGGTGCCGACGCCATCCGTGCCCGACACCAGGACCGGCTGGCGATAACCGGCGGGTAGTTCGAACAGACCGCCGAAGCCGCCGAGCCCAGAGAGAACGCCGGGTCGAGCCGTCGCTGCTACGGCCGGCTTGATGCGTTCAATCAGGCGTTCGCCAGCGTCGATGTCGACGCCCGCGTCGCGATAGTTCAAGCCTTGCTCAGCCATCGATTACATCTCATCTGGAAAAGGGTCCCCTACGAGAGCGGGCCTCCCCTCGGGTTCGAAAAAAGCGCGTTGCTGCGATAGACGCCGACGTCCTTAATCCGCCAGTTCCTCGTTGTGCCCAGATTGTGCTCGGTCCAGCGCGTCGCTCACCGGTGCCGGACGGTTCGTAGACGTGGTCCCAACGCAAGCGCCGATTCTAAACCTTGTCGCCCATCAAGGTTCGACTGCCTGTGCGTGACAGTTCGTCCAACTGCAGCGGTTGGTGTAGCACGTCGCCGTCGAACAGCGGATGACCGTCCTCGCCGAGGCGCAAGCGCCCCTCGGCGAACCAAGCGACTGCCAGCGGGTAGATCAGGTGCTCCTTGCTCAATACGCGTGCGGCCAGCGTGACGGCATCGTCACCGGGCAGCACGGGGACGCGGGCCTGAATCACGCAGGGACCACCGTCCAGCTCCTCGGTGACGAAATGCACTGTTGCGCCATGAACGGACTCACCTGCTTCGATCGCGCGCTGGTGCGTGTGCAGGCCCGGAAATTTCGGCAGCAGGGAAGGGTGGATATTGAACAACCGGCCTCGGAACCTCGCGACGAACTCAGGCGACAAAATGCGCATGAAGCCTGCCAGCACCACAAGGCTCGGGGCAAACCCGTCGATCAGTGTCCCCAACTCTGCATCGTAGACATCCCGACTCGGGAAGCCGCGATGGTCCAGCACACGCGTCGCGATGCCTGCCCGCTCCGCCCGTGCCAAACCGAAGGCATCACCTCGGTTGCTGACCACGGCGCGGATCTCCACCGGCAGAACGCCGGCAAGCTGTCCATCGATCAGCGCCTGCAGATTACTGCCGGCGCCGGAAATGACCGCAACCACAGGCAATCCCATTCGCACAGTCCCCCAAAAAAGGGGTCAGAACCCTTTTTTCGATAACCGAATTGTAGCGGTTGAGTTTCAATCGCTTAAAAAAGGGTTCTGACCCCTTTTTTAGGTGTAGCGTAGCGGTATGCGTCGCGAGACCCCGGTGAAGAGTTGGTAGGCGATGGTGCCGCTTGCCGCGGCGACGTCGTTGGCCGCGACCTGGTCGCCCCAGAGTTGCACCGGGTCGCCGACGCGGGCTTGCGGCATGTTGCTCAAGTCGACCGTGAGCATGTCCATCGAGACCCGGCCGATGATACGGCTAAGGCGGCCGTTCACTGTGACTGGCGTGTCGTCCGGCGCGTGCCGCGGATAGCCGTCAGCGTAGCCCATCGCGACGACGCCGACGCGGGTGGGGCGGTCGCAAACGAAGCGCCCGCCGTAGCCGATCGGCTCTCCGGCGGCAAGTTCGCGCACGCTGATCAGCGCCGATTCCAGAGACATGGTGGGGCGCAGCCTTTCCGAGTTCGGGTGCGGGCCGTTTAAGGGCGTCGCGCCATAGAGCATGATGCCGGGGCGTATCCAGTCGCCGTGGGCCGCGGGCCAGGCGAGTACGGCGGCGGAGTTGGCCAGGCTGCGCGGCGTCGCGAACTGGCCGGCGTGGTCACGGAAGCACGCGAGCTGGCGGGTGGTCGCGTCGCTGTCGAGTTCGTCGGCACGGGCCAGATGGGTCATCGATATGATGCCACCGACGTGCGGGCATGCTGACAGCGCCGCATGGGCATTTGAGAAATGCTCTGGCGCTAGGCCGACGCGGTGCATGCCGGTGTCCATCTTTAGCCAGACTTCGAGGGGGCGCGAGGGTCGAGCCTGCAGTAGCCAGTCCAGTTGCCCCTGCGAATGGATTACCGGCGTCAGTTCGTTCCGCTCGACCAGGGTCAGTTCGTCGGGTTCGAAGATGCCCTCGAGCAGCAAGATGGGCCGTGTAACGCCGGAGTCGCGCAGTTCCAATGCCTCCTCGATGCAGGCGACGGCGAACGCGTCGGCCTCCGGCGCCAGGGCACGTGCCACCGCGACCGCGCCGTGCCCATAGCCGTTTGCCTTGACGACCGCGACGGCGCGGGCGCTAGGAGCCAGTGCCTTGGCCACGCGGTAGTTGTGACGAATGGCTGCGAGATCGATACGGGCTGCGGCCGGGCGGGACATCGGTTGCTCCAAATCGGCGATGGTCGGGCGCCGTGGGCGGAGGACTGTTCGCTGCAGTGTATCGCAGTCGGCGCCGAGTCGGGGGACGCGGCGTTGCCCGCCCTGAGCCGGTTGTTTAACCCGTTGTTCCACCGACGCTCGGATCAAGCTGTGAGCTGGCAGTTGCCGGAAATCGCCGCATTGCTTGGATCACGCTGACGATAGGGGCTATACTGGTGAGCTTTTGCACATTTAGCGGCATCCGTTACAGGAGATAACCCCAGATGCAAGTGACCGTCGAGACCGGCGAGGGGCTCGCCCGCCAGATGACCGTGGAGTTGCCGCCGGAAGAGATCGAGCGGGAGATCGACAAACGGCTACAGGAAGTGGCCCGCAACGCCCGTCTGCCTGGCTTCCGGCCCGGAAAGGTACCGATGCGGGTGCTGCGTCAGCGCTTCGGCGAGAGCGTCCGCGGCGAGGTCTTCGGCGAAAAGGTGCAAGCCTCTTTCCCGGAGGCCATCGCGCAGGTCGAGTTGCGCCCGGCGGGTATGCCGGAGATCAAGGCAGACATCGACAAGTCGACGCGTCGCTACGCTTACACGGCGAAGTTCGAGGTGCTGCCGCAGATCGAGTTGCGGGGCCTCGAGGGGAAGTCCATCAAGCGCCCGGTGGCGGAGATTGGCGACAGCGACATCGACGGCATGATTGCGCGTCTGCGCGAGCAGCGGAAAACCTGGGTGGATGTTGAGCGCCCGGCGGCGACTGGAGACCAGCTCACTATCTCGTTCGAGGGTACGATCGACGGGGAGGCATTCCCTGGTGGCAGCGCCGAGGACGTGCCGTTGGAGCTCGGCTCCGGACGCATGGTGCCCGGTTTCGAAGATCAACTGATCGGTGTTGCGGTCGGCGATGAACGCGAAATCGATGTGACCTTCCCGGAGGACTACCACGGCAAGGCGCTGGCCGGCAAGCAGGCCCAGTTCAAGGTGGTGGTGAAGGCCGTGGCCGAACCGGCCTTGCCTGACGTAGATGCCGAATTCATTCGCGGCTTCGGTATCGAGGATGGCGACGCGGACAAATTCCGCTCGGACGTGCGCAACAACATGGGGCGCGAACTCAAGCAACGTGTCGATTCCAAGCTGAAGGAGCAGGTCATGGACGCGTTGATCGAGGTCAACCCAATCGACCTGCCGGCGGTGCTGGTGGCCGAGGAAATCAAGGCGCTGAAGGGGCAGGCACGACAGGCCGTCGGCGGTGGCACCTTCGATCTGCCGGACGAATTGTTCGCGGATTCCGCGAAACGTCGCGTGGCCCTTGGTTTGATCGTTGCCGAGGTGGTCAAGCAGCACGGTCTAACGCCGGATGCGGATCGGGTGCGGGCCGCGGTCGAGGAGATGGCGGCGACCTACGAGACGCCTCAGGCCGTGATCGACTACTACTACGCTGACCGTCAGCGGCTGGCCACGGTGGAGTCGGTGGTGATGGAGCAGTTGGTGGTCGAGCGCATGCTCGAACAGGCCGATGTGCAGGATGAGCCGACCACCTTCGCCGCGGTGACCGAGACGCCCGAGGCCGATTGATTGCAGGCGCGATGGATGCCATCTGCACGGCTTCTGATCGAGCGTTCGGTCGGTGCATCCATTTTTGGGGTACTTGCCCAGGAATTCGCTGGGTTGGTACCTCTTTCATCATGCCTTCCGACGAGGGCTCCTGACCGAGGTTGTACGCAAATGAATCCTGAGTCCACAAACTCCGGCTGGAATCCCCAGGCGCTGGGCCTGATTCCGATGGTCATCGAGCAGACCGCCCGCGGCGAGCGCTCGTACGATATCTTCTCGCGTTTGCTGAAGGAACGGGTGGTCTTTTTGGTTGGGCCGGTGGAGGATCACGTCGCCAATCTGGTCGTGGCGCAGCTGCTTTTCCTTGAGTCGGAGAACCCGGACAAGGATATCCATTTCTACATCAACTCGCCGGGCGGTTCGGTGACCGCTGGTCTGGCCATCTATGACACCATGCGCTTCATTCGTCCGGACGTCAGCACCATGTGCATCGGTCAGGCGGCGAGCATGGGAGCGCTGCTTCTGGCCGGCGGAGCCAAGGGCAAGCGCTTCTGCCTGCCGCACTCCCGCATGATGATCCATCAGCCGCTGGGCGGCTTCCAGGGACAGGCGACCGACATCGACATCCACGCCCGCGAGATCCTGCATATTCGCGATCAGCTCAATCATATCCTCGCCGAACATACCGGTCAGCCGCTGGAAAAGATTGAGGAGGACACGGAGCGAGATCGTTTCATGGGTGGTGAGGTGGCAGTGGAGTACGGTCTGATCGACAAGGTGCTGGATCAGCGCACGGCGGCGGAGGCGTAGCCGCCAATTCACGTCCCCCCCCACGATCGATGCCCTGGCTGCGCCTCCCTGACGCAGTTCCGGGCGTTTTGCAGGCACGGCGCGCCAGCACCGATGTCCCCCGACGCCCGTTCCGCCGGCGTCGCGCGCGTCTTGCCATCTTGCGGCAAACGGTTATGATTGGGCGAATCCTCGCTGGGGCAGGTCCCTTCGCCCCCTGCCGATTCGGTATTCGGAGAGCATCCCACCCATGAGCGGAAATTCCCACGGCAAGAACGACGAAGGCAAGCTGTTGTACTGCTCCTTTTGCGGCAAGAGCCAGCACGAGGTGCGCAAGCTGATTGCCGGCCCGTCCGTGTTCATCTGCGACGAGTGCGTCGAGCTCTGTAACGACATCATCCGCGAGGAGATGCAGGAAGGCATGGGCGAGGCGACCAGTCGGCTGCCGAAGCCGCGTGAGATCAACGACAGCCTCGATCAGTACGTGATCGGCCAAGAACAGGCCAAGAAAGTGCTCTCGGTTGCCGTCTACAATCATTACAAGCGCCTCGAGGCTGCCGACGCCAAGGAAGACATCGAGATCGCGAAGAGCAACATCCTGCTGATCGGTCCCACCGGTTCCGGCAAGACCCTGCTTGCCGAGACCCTTGCGCGCCTGCTCAATGTCCCTTTCACCATTGCCGATGCGACGACGCTCACTGAGGCGGGCTACGTTGGTGAAGACGTTGAGAATATCATTCAGAAGTTGCTGCAGAAGTGCGACTACGACGTCGAGAAGGCGCAAACCGGCATCGTCTACATCGACGAGATCGACAAGATTTCGCGGAAATCCGACAACCCCTCCATAACACGTGACGTGTCCGGTGAAGGTGTACAGCAGGCTTTGCTCAAGCTCATTGAGGGCACCGTTGCGTCGGTGCCGCCCCAAGGCGGCCGCAAGCATCCTCAGCAGGAATTCCTGCAAGTCGATACCTCCAACATCCTGTTTATAGTCGGTGGTGCATTCGCCGGTCTCGACAAAATCGTCCAGCAGCGCTGCCGCAAGGGCGGTATCGGCTTCTCTGCGGACGTACACAGTAAGAATGATGAGCGTCGCATCGGCGAACTGTTCAGTGCTGTCGAGCCCGAGGATCTGATCCGCTACGGCCTGATTCCCGAATTCGTCGGCCGCCTGCCGGTGATGGCGACGCTTGAAGAGCTGGATGAAGAGGCGCTGGTGCGTATCCTGACCGAGCCCAAGCACGCGCTCTACAAACAGTATTCGCGATTGTTCTCGATGGAAGGCTGCGAACTGGAGTTGCGCGACGATGCTCTGCGCGGCATCGCGGTTAAGGCCATGGAACGCAAGACCGGGGCGCGTGGCCTGCGGACGATCATGGAGCAAGTGCTTCTCGATATCATGTATGACCTGCCGTCCATGGACAGTGTCAGCAAGGTCGTAGTGGATTCCTCTGTGATCGCCGGCGAGAACAAGCCTTTCGTTATCTACGATGGCGGTGAGCAGCCACAGCAGCGCGCCGCGTCGGATTGAAAAGCCGTTCTTTCTCTGCCTTAAAGCCGGCGCCGGAGCGGGCGCCAAAGTGTGTTTGGGGGGCCTAACTTAGGTCCCGCTCGTGCTCGATCCAGCTCCTGCGCCGAGGTCTTGCCCGCCATCGCGGCCTTGCCGTCTAGCCCTTCATGACATGCTTTCGCTTCCGGCCCGATTGAACCGCCCGTTTCGAGCCCAACCTCAAACGGGACACAAGGATCTTTTCTTCACCCATCGTTCGCCACGCGACCGCTCCAGGCAATCTCCCGCGGAGCGACATCAGGCGCGCGGACGATTCACTAGAGTAAGGTTTTCATGGCCAAGAGCGATATCGATTCCAAGCATTCCGCTTCCGCCGATCAGGAAGTTCCGGTGCTGCCGCTGCGCGATGTTGTGGTCTATCCGCATATGGTCATCCCGCTGTTCGTTGGCAGGGACAAGTCCATCAAGGCGCTTGACTCGGCGATGGCGAGCGACAAACAGATCCTGCTGATCGCGCAAAAGAACGCCGACGTCGACGACCCTGCCGTCTCCGACCTGCACAACATTGGCACCCTCGCCAACATTCTGCAGCTGCTCAAACTTCCCGACGGCACCGTGAAGGTGCTGGTGGAAGGCCACCGTCGCGCCAAGGCCAAGTCGTTCTTGACTGCTGACCAAGCCTTCTCCGCGATCGTCACGCCGCTCGCCGAAAAACTCGATGCGGACGAACGCGAGCAAGAAGTGCTGATGCGCTCCGCGGTGACCCTGTTTGATCAGTACGTGAAGCTCAACAAGAAAGTCCCGCCGGAGGTGCTGACCTCGCTGTCGAGTATCGACGAGGCCGGGCGCCTCGCCGACACCATGGCCGCGCACATGTCGCTGAAGCTCGAAGAGAAGCAGCACGTGTTGGAGATGGTCGACGTGCAGCAGCGCCTTGAGCACCTGATGGGGCTGATGGAGGCGGAGAACGATATCCTGCAGATGGAGAAGCGCATCCGCGGTCGCGTCAAGCGGCAAATGGAAAAGAACCAGCGGGAGTACTATCTCAACGAGCAGATGAAGGCGATTCAGAAGGAATTGGGCGAGCTCGAAGATGTGCCGAACGAGCTCGAGGAGATTGGTCGACGCATCGAAGAGGCCGGCATGCCTAAGGAGGTCAAGGACAAGGCGACCGCCGAGCTGAACAAGCTAAAACTGATGTCGCCGATGTCCGCCGAGGCCACCGTGGTGCGTAACTACGTCGATACCCTGGTGTCGGTGCCCTGGAAGAAACGTACCCGCATCCGCAACGATATCCGTGTCGCAGAACAGGTGCTGGATACCGATCATTACGGGCTGGAGAAGGTCAAGGAGCGTATCCTGGAATATCTGGCCGTGCAGCAGCGGGTGCGCAAGCTCAAGGGGCCGATACTGTGTCTGGTCGGCCCGCCGGGCGTCGGCAAGACCTCGCTCGGACAGTCGATCGCCCGCGCCACCAATCGCAAGTTCGCCCGCATGTCGCTGGGCGGCGTGCGCGATGAGGCCGAGATTCGCGGGCATCGTCGTACCTACATCGGCGCTTTGCCGGGCAAGATCATCCAGCTGCTGTCCAAGGTGGGTTCGCGCAACGCCTTCTTCCTGCTCGACGAGATCGACAAGATGGCGATGGACTTCCGCGGCGATCCGGCCTCGGCGCTGCTCGAGGTCCTCGATCCGGAGCAGAACCACACCTTCAACGACCATTATCTCGAGGTGGATTTCGATCTGTCTGAGGTCATGTTCGTCGGGACCGCGAATACCCTGAATATCCCACCGGCGTTACTCGATCGCATGGAGGTCATTCGTCTGTCCGGCTACACAGAAGACGAGAAGGTCAACATCGCAGAACGTTACCTGATCCCCAAGCAGATGAAGAACAACGGGCTCAAGGAAGGCGAGCTGGCGATCCGCGAGGCGACGATCCGCGACATCGTGCGCTACTATACCCGTGAGGCCGGTGTGCGGAACCTGGAACGCGAGATCTCCAAGGTCTGCCGTAAGGTGGTTAAGGAGGTGCTGCTCAAGAAGCGGGACACCACCGTCACGGTTACCCCGAAGGTTCTCGAAAAGTACCTGGGCGTGCGCAGGTTCCGCTTCGGCCTCGCCGACGAGCATGATCAGGTCGGTCAGGTCACTGGTCTCGCCTGGACCGAGGTCGGTGGTGAATTGCTGCGCATCGAGTCAGCGCTGGTCCCCGGTAAGGGCAAATTCACCTATACAGGCCAACTCGGCGATGTGATGCAGGAGTCCATTCAGGCCGCGCTGACCGTCGTGCGCAGTCGCGCCGAGGCGCTCGGCATCGATCCGGACTTCCATCAGAAGAACGACCTGCATATCCATGTGCCCGAAGGCGCCACGCCAAAGGATGGGCCGAGCGCCGGTGTCGCGATGTGCACGGCCCTGGTGTCCGCGCTCACCAATGTCGCAGTGCGCTCCGACGTGGCCATGACCGGGGAGATTACCCTGCGTGGCGAGGTGCTGCCGATCGGCGGATTAAAGGAGAAGTTGCTCGCGGCGCATCGGGGCGGTATCCAGACCGTGCTGATTCCCTACGAGAACGAGCGCGACCTGGTCGATATTCCGAAGAACATCAAGCAAAGCCTGGAGATCCGCCCGGTGCGCTGGATCGATGAGGTGCTCGAATACGCCCTGTGCGAGAATCCGGCAGTGCAGGCTGCGCCCGAGGAGGCAGCTGTCGAGGTAGTGGCGGAGAAAGTGAAAGCGCCGCCGGCTGCAAAAAAGGGTGAAAAGAAGCCAGCGGGGGCGCGCACGCACCACTAATAGCGATCGGCAGCCTCGCTGACTGGAGGTCGGCGGCTCAGCGCATTCCGATCGCGCTTTCGATAGGCGTTCAGGGTTGCTGAATCGCCGACAATCCGGCGATCGCGTACAAACTCGACACCGATTCGTCGGCTCCGCGGGCGGCCGCCGATTAGCTTGACAGGCGTGCAGTTGCTCGTGAACAATCCGCTCCTGCTACGGCAGAAGCAGCAGTCGGATCACCGCCCCCGTATAGACGGAGGGTAGGTACATTTCCAAGGTAAAGCGATAGGGGGAAGAATGAACAAATCGGATCTGATCGACGCCATGGCGGAAGCTGCGGACATTCCAAAGACATCCGCTGCGCGGGCACTCGATGCCTTCACCGATTCGGTTGCCGTTGCCCTCAAGGGCGGACAGACCGTTTCCATCATTGGCTTCGGCACGTTCGCCGTCAAGGAGCGCGCCGCGCGGACTGGCCGTAACCCGCAGACGGGAGCCGTCATCGAGATCTCGGCATCGAAGACGCCGTCATTTAAGGCTGGCAAAGCGCTAAAAGACGCAGTACAATAACCGCTTAACTTTTCCGGGTTGACTTGCCCATGCGGGTGAGTTCAATTCCTGCGAGTCGGTAGTGTTAATCGTCGTCGGTCCTGCGCTTTTTTGCAGGACTGTTGTGTAAAGCTACCAACGTTCGGGTGCCTACTAAGGGTTCGCTAGGGTGCTTAGCTCAGCTGGGAGAGCATCGCCCTTACAAGGCGAGGGTCGCAGGTTCGATCCCTGCAGCACCCACCAGTTTTTTGATTATTCATAAAGTCTTGGAGTGGTAGTTCAGTTGGTTAGAATACCGGCCTGTCACGCCGGGGGTCGCGGGTTCGAGTCCCGTCCACTCCGCCAATTTTAATAGCGCGGGGTATCTGGTTCAGATACCCCGCGTTCTTTTGTGTGACAAAGGTCCATGTCGGCCCTGCTTGGGTTGGCGCGGGCCTCCGCAGGGCGAACAGCGGATTTGCTTCGATTGTCGGTGACTGCGCGACTTGATCGATTCAACTCAGGCACCCCGCTCCGCGACCGAATTCCGAGAGAAGGGCCAGCCATTAGTCTCTCCCTGATCCACTTACCCTACAGAACACGCATCCCGAGACGTTGACATGTTGCAGGAGATTCGAGAACGGGCGCAGGGATGGGTCGCTTGGGCGATCATCATCCTAATCAGTATCCCTTTCGCCCTTTGGGGCATCCAGTCCTACCTCGGTGTCGGCGGCGAGACGGCCGTTGCCACGGTCAACGGTACCGACATCACCGAGCAGCAGTTCAGCCGCAACGTTCAGCGTACGCGCATGCAACTGCGCGAACGCCTCGGTGCGGCCTACGACCCCGAACTCTTCGGCGGTCAGCGCCTGCGCGAGCAAGTGCTGGACGGCATGATTCGTGACGCCGTGCTGCTCGACGCTTCGCTATCGATGGGTCTACGTGTGTCCGATCAAGCGGTGCGCGCTACGATCCTGAGTGAGCCTGCGTTTCAGCGCGACGGCACCTTCGATACTGCAACGTACGATCGGGTGCTCCGGCTTCAGGGGCTGACGCCGGCGGGCTATGAGGAGCAATTGCGCCGACAACTCCTGTCGACGCAACTGGCTCGTGCAGTCATCGGGACGGAATTTGTCACCCCGGCGACGGTCGACGAAAGCACGCGGCTACTGCGTCAGCAGCGGGAACTGTCCTACCTGCTGCTTCCACGAGCGGAGTTTGTGCCGGCGGAACCGCCGTCGGATGCTGAAATTCAGACCTACTACGACGATAACAAGTCGGCCTTCGAGACGCCGGAGCAGGTCCGCGTGGCCTACCTGATGCTCGACGCGGAGCAGTTGAAGGCTGCTGGCGCTGAAGCCGGCAATAGTACGGTCGGAGACGATGTGTTGAAGGCGCGCTACGACGAGCGGGTTGATGAATTCGTCGTGCCGGAGCAACGCCGTATTCAACACATCCTGTTGACCGTTCCGATGGATGCGGACGATGCGGCGGCGGACGCGGTTAAGCAACGGATCACCGCATTGCGCGAGCGTATCCTCGGCGGCGAAGACTTTGCCGCGGTTGCGCAGGCGGAGTCGGAAGATCCAGCCAGCGCAACCGCGGGCGGGGACCTCGGTCTCGTCGGACGCGGCATCATGGACCCTGGGTTCGAGAAGGCAGCTTTTGACCTAGAACTCGATACGGTCAGCGAACCGGTCCGCAGTCGCTTCGGCTACCACCTGATTCAGGTGACCGAGGTCCAGGGTGGAAATGTCAAGCCCTTCGAGGAGGTGCGGGACC
The DNA here is from genome assembly GCA_963695445.1 of uncultured Gammaproteobacteria bacterium. GTDB lineage: Bacteria > Pseudomonadota > Gammaproteobacteria > Chromatiales > Chromatiaceae > Thiohalocapsa. The sequence goes on from CAVOGV010000055.1 coordinate 81,337, forward strand.
AACTTGCGCAGGAGGCCGCCGCGGGTCAATCGGAGGCGCTCTTTTTCGACCTGGCCGAGCGACTCGCCAATTTGGCCTATGAGTCGCCGGACAGCCTGATCCCCGCGGCCGAGACCCTCAGTCTGACGATTCAGACCAGCGACTGGTTCGATCGCAATGGTGGTGAAGGAATCTTCGCCAATCCCAAGGTCACCGCCGCCGCCTTTAGCGAGGATGTGCTGACCCTAGGCAACAACAGCGAACTGATGGAGCCTGACCCGGACGTGATGCGGGCGATCGTGCTGCGGGTCGATGAGCATCGGCCGGCATCGGTGCAGCCCCTCGATGAGGTGCGTGATCAGGTGGTGGAGACCTTGCAGCAACAGAAGGCGACGTCCGCGGCGCTTGAGGCTGCGCAGGCGATGGTCGACCGGCTGCAAGCCGGCGAGGAGATGGCCGTCGTCGCCGGCTCCTTCGGAGGTCCAAACCCCAGGTCTCGTCGGTCGCACCGCGCCGGGTGTTCCGCCCGCGGTGCTGGAACTGGCCTTCACCATGCCGAGGCCGGCGGACGGAGCGCAGGCCTTCGCCAGCGGTGATGACGGTGCTGGCGATGCGTTGGTGGTGGCGGTTGCGAAGGTGGCCGATGGTGATAGTGCCGGGCTCGATGAGCGCTGCGCGCGAGGCGGAGGCCAGTCTGCTGGCTGACAGTCTGGCCCGTGCTGCCTACGATCGGTTGGTCGACGATCTGGAGGCACGGGCCAAGATTGAACGCTCCGAGATGCCGGCCGATACACAGTAGCGACGGCTTTGCGGACTGCTACGCCCGGCCTGCCGTTGCCGGCCGCCGAAGCTGTCGTCGATCGTCGCGACCGGTCGACCGGCGATGGCATCTTCTCGATGCCGGTCCGAGGCTCGGCTGGCGGAAGTGCGAGCGCGCCGATGCCAGGCTTGCCGGCCCGGTCTCAGCCGGGCCAGCCCAAAACCGATAGTCATCCCCGATCAGCCCAACCCGGTCAGCAATCAGCCCAATCCAAGGATGTGGTACCCGGTATCGACATACAGAATGTCGCCGGTGATACCGGACGCCAGGTCCGAGCACAGGAACGCGGTTGCGTTGCCGACTTCGTCGATCGTGACGTTGCGGCGCAGGGGCGTGCGCTCCTCCACCTGTTTCAGCATCGACCGAAAGTCCGAGATGCCGGCCGCCGCCAGGGTGCGAATCGGCCCAGCGGAGACGCCGTTGACGCGCGTGCCTTCCGGTCCAAGCGCCGCCGCCAAGTAGCGTACGTTGGCCTCCAGACTGGCCTTTGCCACACCCATGACGTTGTAGTTGGGCACCGCGCGGACGGCGCCGAGGTAGGTCATGGTCACCAGTGCGCCGTTGCGCCCGGCCATCAGTTTGCGTCCGGCCTTGGCCAGGGCGCCGAAGCTGTATGAACTGATCTCGTGGGCGGTGGTGAAGCCCTTGCGGGTCAGGGCGTCGACGTAGTTGCCCTCCAGTTCGTCCTTGGGTGCGAAGGCGATGGCGTGGATGATGCCATCCAGGCCGTCCCATTGTTCACCGAGGGCCGCGAAGCAGTCGTCGATCTGCTCGTCGCTGGACACATCCAGCGGCAGCACGATCTTGGAATCGCACTTTGCGGCCAAATCTTCCACCCGCCCCTGGAGCTTTTCGCCCTGGTACGAGAAGGCGAGCTGCGCACCCTGCTGGTGCATGGCTTGGGCAACGCCCCAGGCAATTGACCGGTTGCTGGCGACGCCGGTAATCAAGAAGCGTTTGTCGGTCAGGAATCCCATGGATTTGTCTCCGTGCTGAGTTTGTTTTGTCGTCTGGCATGCAGGGCGCCGCGATGCGATCATGCGCCGGTGAAGCAGGGCCGCCACATTACCGAAACCACCGCGCGGGGGAAAGCGCTGCGGGTCCATCGCGGTTTGCGACCGTTTTCGCCCAGGATCGCCGCCGTCGGCTTGACGTTGGCGGCAGCGCTCGGTCTGGCCGGTTGCGGCGAGCCACCCTGGAACAATCCCTATCCCCAGGACCAGGCCGGCGAAAATGTGCTCTATGGCGCCTTCAGCGAGCGGCCCAAGCACTTGGACCCGGTGCGGTCCTACAGTGCCAACGAATACTCGTTTATCGCGCAGATCTACGAGCCGCCGCTTCAATACCATTTTTTGAAGCGACCCTACACGCTGGTGCCGCTGACCGCGGAGTCGGTGCCGGTGCCGCGTTATCTCGATGCCGACGGCAACCTGCTGTCGGCAGATGCCGACCCGGATCAGATCGCCGTCAGTGAGTATTTTATCCGACTCCAGCCCGGCATCCGGTATCAGCCGCATCCGGCCTTTGCCACCGGATGCAGACGGTGCGTATCTGTACCACGATCTCGGCCGCGAGCGAGCGGCAAGCTTGAATAAGCTCTCTGATTTGCCGGAGACCGGCAGCCGGGAGTTGACCGCCGAAGACTACGTCTACCAGATCAAGCGCCTCGCCGCGCCATGGCTACACTCGCCCATCGCCGGGCTGATGGGCAAGCACATCGTCGGCTTCGAGGACCTGTCGACGCGGTTGGGCGAGCAGGCGCCCGCGTCGGTCGACGGCGAACGGCCATTCTTCGATCTGCGGCAGGTTCCGTTCGCCGGCGCCGAGGTGGTGGACCGCTACAGTTATCGCATCCGAATCGAGGGCCGATATCCGCAGTTCCTCTATTGGCTCGCAATGCCGTTCTTCTCGCCGATGCCTTGGGAAGTGGAGGCCCTCTACAGCCAGCCCGGCATGAAACAAAACAACATCACGCTGGACTGGTATCCGGTCGGCACCGGTGCCTACATGCTGACCGAAAACAACCCGAACATGCGCATGGTGATGGCGCGCAATCCTAACTTCCACGGCGAAGCCTACCCGGGCGAAGGCATGCCCGAGGATGTCGATGCGGGCTTGCTCGCCGACGCCGGCAAGCCGCTGCCCTTCGTCGAGCGTGCGGTCTATAGCTTGGACAAGGAAAGCATCCCGTACTGGAACAAATTCCTGCAGGGGTTCTACGACAGCTCCGGCATCAGCTCCGACGCCTTTGATCAGGCCGTCCAGTTCGACGCGGGCGGCGAGGCCGGACTCACCGACGACATGCGCGAGCAGGGCATCGAGCTGGCCACGGCGGTGGATACGTCGATCTGGTACATGGGTTTCAACATGGTCGACCCGCTGCTCGGCGGCGATTCCGAGCGGGCCCGCCTGCTGCGGCAGGCCATTAGCATCGCCGTGGACTTTGGCGAGTACATCTCCATCTTCGCCAACGGCCGCGGTCTCGAGGCCCAGGGCGCGATCCCGCCCGGCATCTTCGGGCATCGGGAGGGCAGGGCGGGGATGAATGCCGAGGTCTTCGACTGGCACAACGGCCGCCCCACCCGTAAGGGTATCGACCAGGCCAAGGCATTGTTGGCCAAGGCCGGCTACCGGGACGGCCGCGATCCTGAGACCGGCCGGCCGCTGACCATCTACTACGAGGCGATGGACGCGGGGCCGGATGGCAAGGCGCGGCTGAACTGGATGCGCAAGCAGTTCGACAAGCTCGGTATTGAGCTGGTTGTTCGCGCCACCGACTACAACCGCTTCCAAGAGAAGATGCGCGAGGGCACCGGACAGGTCTTCATGTGGGGCTGGAACGCGGACTATCCGGACCCGGAGAACTTCTTCTTCCTGCTGTACGGCCCGAACAAAAAGATCGATGGCGGCGAGAACGCCGCCAATTACCAGAATCCCGAGTTCGACGCGCTGTTCGAGCAGATGAAGAACATGGACGACGGCCCCGAACGCCAGCAGATCATCGACCGGATGAACGACATCCTGCGCTTCGATGCGCCCTGGTCCTTCGGTTTCTATCCCAAGTCGTTCAGCCTGCATCACCAGTGGCTCGGCAACGTGAAGCCGAACCTGATGGCCAACAACACGCTCAAGTACCGCTCCCTCGATCCGGCCACCCGGGAGCAATTGCGCGAACAATGGAACCCGCCGGTGCTCTGGCCCATCGGTGCGCTGGCGCTGCTGCTTGTGGTCGGCGCGCTGCCGGCCATCGTCATCGCGCGTCGACGCGAACGGAGCCGTGCCCTGTGAGCGCCTACATCATCCGTCGTCTGCTGTACGCGCTGCCGATCCTGATCGGCGTCAACCTGATCACCTTCATGCTGTTCTTCGTCGTCAACTCGCCGGACGACATGGCGCGGATGCAGCTTGGCGATAAGCGCGTCACCCAAGAGGCGATCGACGGCTGGAAGGCGGACCATGGCTACGACCTGCCGTTGCTCTTCAACGCCGAGGCTGGGGGTCTGGACAAGGTCACCGAGACGATCTTTTTTCAAAAGTCGGTCAAGTTGTTCGCGTTCGACTTCGGCTCGTCGGACAGCGGTCGCGATATCGGCTACGACATCTCCCAGCGTATGTGGCCGAGCCTGGCCATCGCGCTGCCGGTGCTGATCGTCGGCCTCGCCATCAACATCAGCTATGCGCTGATGATCATCTTTTTTCGCGCCACCTACATCGACTTCGGCAGCGTCATCCTGCTGGTCGCGATGATGTCCATCTCCGGGCTGTTCTACATCATCGGCGGGCAGTTCCTGATCGGTAAGCTGTTTCACCTGGTGCCCATCTCCGGCTACGACACCGGGCTGGAGGCGGCCAAGTTTCTGCTGCTGCCGGTGCTCGTTGGCGTGGTGGGCGGTATCGGCACCGGCACTCGCCTGTATCGGACCTTCTTCTTGGAGGAGGTCAATCGCGACTATGTGCGCACCGCGCGCGCCAAGGGCCTGCGTGAGCGCGTGGTGCTGTTTCGTCACGTGCTGAGGAACGCGATGATCCCGATCCTGACCGGCGTCGTCGCGGTGTTGCCCCTGTTGTTCATGGGCGCGCTGATCACGGAGTCGTTCTTCGGCGTGCCCGGGCTCGGTAGCTATACCATCGATGCCATCAACCGGCAGGACTTCTCCATCGTTCGCGCCATGGTCTTCCTGGGTTCCGTGCTCTACATCCTGGGGCTGATCATGACGGACATCTCCTATACCGTGGTGGACCCGAGGGTGCGGCTGTCATGATGCCGGTGCTGTTGACCACCGACGTGCTGATCTTTTTGCTGATCGCGGTCGCCGTCGGATTTGGCATTTACGCCTCCCGCCATGAGCACCTGCGCGTCCCTTGGCGCAGCGTCGGACGCTCCAGGGTTGGCGTTGCCGCACTGGTGATCATCGGGTTCTATCTGGTCATCGGCCTGCTTGACTCGCTGCACTTCTATCCACGTATCGAACCCTCGTTAGAGAGCCAGACGCAGGCCGTAGCGGAAAGCTCGGCACAGGCGGATCGCGAAGAACAGACGTCAGCGACGACCGAGGCGAGGTACTCGACCCAGGTTCTGTCGGTGCTCGACCTCTGGCTCACTGGCCTGCGCGAGCGCCAGGAGAAGACCTTCTCCGCCCCGTTTGCCACGCACCTGTTCGTCAAAGAGGCCATCGAGCAACCGGATGGCAGCGTCGTCCGCGGCTATCCGCGGTTGGCCCACGGTGGCGCGCATCTGGATGACCCCGTCCAGCGGGATCAGGACTTGCTGGTGCGGGGCCTATTCGGCCTGGTCAAGGGGCTGATCGTCTGGACCCTGTTGGTCGTGGGGCTGATCTGGCTGCTCGCACGGCGTCGCGGAGAGTCCTTCGACGTCACCGCCGATGCGCTCTGGCATGGCCGCGCCCCCAATCGCGACCCAGGCAGCGACCCGGCAGCGACCCAGGCAGCGACCCAGGCAGCGACCAGGTGCCGTGGCGGACCGGGCTGATCACGCTGGCGCTGATGTTGGTGCTGTCCTTCGTCGCCGCCGAGCTGGCCGCCAAGTATCACATCCTTGGCACCGACAAGGTGGGCGAGGACGTGTTCTATCAGAGCCTGAAAAGCATTCGCACGGGCCTCGTGATCGGCACGCTGACGACGCTGGTGATGCTGCCGGCCGCGGTTATCCTGGGCATCATGGCCGGCTATTTTCGGGGTTGGACCGACGACATCATCCAGTACATCTACACCACGCTGAACTCCATCCCCGGTGTGTTGCTGATCGCGGCGGCCATCCTGATGCTGCAGGTGTACATGACCAACAATGCCGATCAGTTCGAGAGCCTGGTGCAGCGGGCGGACCTGCGCCTCCTGTTCCTGTGCATCATCCTCGGCGTTACCAGCTGGACCGGCTTGTGTCGACTGTTGCGAGGCGAGTCGCTGAAGCTGCGCGAGGTCGATTACGTGCAGTCCGCCAAGGCCCTCGGTGTGCGTCATTCCACCATCATCGGCCGGCACATCCTGCCCAACGTCCTGCACATCGTCATGATCACCGTCGTGCTCGACTTCAGCGGTCTGGTGCTCGCCGAGGCGGTGCTGTCCTATGTCAACATCGGCGTCGACCCGACCATGAACAGCTGGGGCAACATGATCAACAGCGCGCGCCTGGAACTGGCCCGCGACCCCATCGTCTGGTGGTCATTGGCCGCGGCCTTCGTCTTCATGTTCACGCTGGTGCTGGCGGCGAACCTGTTCGCCGATGTGGTGCGCGATGCCTTCGACCCGCGGCTGCGGAGTGTCCGATGACTGAGGTGCTGCTCAAGGTCGAGAATCTGACCACCGAACTCGGCGCCGCGGAGCGACGGCCCGACGGCAGCGGGCCGGTGCGTGTCTGCGACGGCGTCGGCTTCGAGATCCGTCCCGGCGAGACCCTGGCCCTGCTCGGCGAGTCCGGCTGCGGCAAGTCCATGACCGCGCTGTCGCTGATGCGGCTGCTGCCGCTGTCCGGGCGCATCCGCTCCGGGTCGGTCCAGCTCGACGGCACCGATCTGCTGACCCTGTCCGAGCGCGACATGCGCCGGGTGCGCGGCGGGCGCATGGGCATGATCTTCCAAGAGCCGCAGACCTCGCTGAACCCGGTGCTGACGGTCGGTGCGCAGATCGCCGAGGCGGTGCGGGTGCACGAGGGCAGGCCGCGCAACAGCGTGCAGGATCGCGTCGTCGAGCTGCTGCGGGCGGTCGGCATCCCGGACCCGGCGCGGCGGGCAACGGAGTATCCGCACCAGCTCTCCGGTGGCATGAAGCAACGCATCATGATCGCGATGGCGCTGGCGGGCGATCCCCAGTTGTTGATCGCCGACGAGCCCACCACGGCGCTGGACGTCACCATTCAGGCCCAGGTGCTGCAATTGCTCAAGGGCCTGCAGCGCGAGACCGGCATGGCAGTGTTGCTGATCACCCATGACCTGGGCGTCGTTGCCGAGACCGCCGATCGGCTCGCCGTGATGTATGCCGGGCAGATCGTCGAGCAGGCGAGCGTCGATGCCTTCTTCGCCGCGCCGGCCCACCCCTACAGTCGCAAGCTGATGGAGGCCGTGCCGAGCGCCGACAAGCGCGCCTCCGAACTGGCCGTGATCTCAGGGCGCGTGCCGGCGCTGGATCGGCCCTTTACCGGCTGCCGCTTCGCCGATCGCTGCTTTCGGGTGATGGACCGCTGTCGGAGCGTGGACCCGGTCTGGTATGACGCCCAATCAAGGGCAGGAGCCGGGAAAGGAACGGGGCTCGGCAACGGGGTCGATCATCAGGTGCGCTGCCTGCTGTGGGCCGACGGCAGACCCGACTATGCGCCGGCCGCCGCGACCACGGCGACGACACCGCGCCCGCTTGCCGATGCCGACAGCCTGATGGAGATCCGCGACCTCAAAGTGCATTTCCCGATCCAGCGCGGCCTGTTCAAGCGAACCATCGGGCAGGTCAAGGCCGTCGACGGCGTCGACCTGACGTTGCACAGCGGGCAGACCCTGGCGCTGGTCGGCGAGTCCGGATGCGGTAAGACCACCGTGGGCAAGGGCATCCTGCAACTGGAACAGCCCACCGGCGGCAGCGTGCATTACGACGGCGCCGACCTCGCCCAGATCGGCGCCGGGCGCATGCGCCGTTACCGCAAGGACCTGCAGATCATCTTTCAGGACCCGTTCGCGTCCATGAACCCACGCATGCTGGTGGGGGACATCGTCGGCGAGGGTTTGCAGGCGCTCGGCATCGAGCGCGGACGTACCGCTCGCGAGCGGCGCGTGGCCGAATTGCTGGAGCAGGTCGGCATCGGCGAGCAGGCCATGGGGCGCTATCCCCATGAGTTCTCCGGCGGTCAACGTCAGCGTATCTGCATCGCCCGTGCGCTCGCGGTTAATCCAAAGGTCATCATCTGCGACGAACCGACCAGCGCGCTGGACGTCTCGGTGCAGGCGCAGATCCTGAACCTGCTCAAGCAACTGCAGCAGGACCTTGGGCTCAGCTACCTGTTCATCACCCACAACATCTCGGTGGTGTCCTACCTGGCCCACGAGGTGGCGGTGATGTATCTGGGCCGCATCGTCGAACGAGGCACCGCCGCGGAGGTGCTCGACGACCCGCGTCACCCCTATACCAAGGCGCTGCTGTCCGCTGTGCCCGTCGTCGACCCGGAGCAGCGTCGGCAGATCATTCGCTTGGATGGCGACATGCCGTCACCGGCCAATCCGCCTTCCGGCTGCCACTTCCACCCGCGTTGCCCGGAAGCAACGCCGGAGTGCGCCAATGCCTATCCGGATGCGACACGGCTCAGCGATACGCGACAGGTTCACTGCATTCGCGTCTAACGGGGCTTCCTTTGCTGAAATCGCCGACGAAGACGTTTTTGATCGCGGAAGCGCCTTCGGACATGTCAGATCCCGTATTGGGCAATCCGGCGTTTCAATGTCGACAACGAAATACCAAGCTCGCGGGCGGCGGCGGCCTTGTTCTGGGCATTGCGGGCCAGCGCCTGCTCGATCATCTGTCGTTCCAGCGCCTTCAGCTCGGATGCGGTGCCTGCCGTCCGTCGCCGAGTCGACCGTCGCGTGCTAGCGTTGGCGACTCACCGACCGGCAGGCCCAGATGATTCGGTCCGATCTCCTCTTCTGTGCACAACACCGCCGCCCGTTCGAGCACATTGCGCAACTCGCGGACGTTGCCTGGCCAGTGGTAGCGGGATAAGACGTCGATGGCGGCGGCCGACAGCCGGCAGGGTAGGCCGAGTTGTTGCGCGAAGTTTTGCGCTAGCAGCGGGATGTCGTCCTTGACGCTACGCAGCGGCGGTACCGGAATGGTGATCACGGACAGGCGGAAGAACAGATCGGCCCTGAATTGCATGTCTCGTACCATGGCGTCGAGGTCCCGATGGGTCGCGGCGATGACGCGTACGTCGACCTTCACCGGCTCGTCCGATCCCACTGGCACAACCTCACGGCTTTCGAGCGCGCGCAACAGCCGCGGTTGCAGGTTCAGCGGCAGTTCGCCAATCTCGTCGATGAACAGCGTCCCGCCGTGTGCGCGGCGAAAGGCGCCGTCGCGGCTGCCCTGAGCGCCGGTGAAGGCCCCTTTAACATGGCCGAACAGGTCATTGCGGACCATTTCCGGGTCGGTGACGGACGCATCGAAGACGACCATGGGGCCGCTGCGCCCGGAGAGTTCGTGCAGCGTTCGCGCGACGACCTCCTTGCCGCTACCGGACTCGCCGCGGATCAGTGCGGTTGTCGGACTTGGCGCTACTGCCTTTAACAGGCCGTAGAGTTCGCGCATCGGGGCGCTGCAGCCGACGAGGGAGCCGAGGCTGTCTTCGCTGCCAACCTGGTACTCCCGCGCCTCCACGGCGCGACTGACGCGGAGATGGGTTGCCCCAAGCGCGCAGGTCATGTTCGGTTGCAGATAGGCCTCGATCACCCGCACGTCGTTGCAAAAGGTACCGTTGGTCGAGTCGAGGTCGCGCACCATCAGGCCCTTTGGCGTGATGCTAATTTCCGCATGACAGCGCGACACGGTCGGGTCGCTGAGAATCACGTCGTTGTCCGGTGCCGAGCCTAGGCGGATGCTTGGCAGCGTTAGCTTTGTGCGTAAGCCGGATTCCGGGCCCCGGGTGACCTCGAGCACGATGCATTCCAGCTCGATGCGGCGGCTTTGCCGGGAGAAGAGCGGCATCGCAATCGTCTGCGTTAGTCCAGGGTCAGGCATTTGAGCGTCGTTCGGAAACCATGGTTGGACATGCTGCCTCCAGTATAGTGCTCTGCTGCCGCGAGATACCCGTGCAGCAGACCCTGGAGTTGTCGCAAAGCGACGCCAAGTCTGAGTCAGAACAAGGTCCAGGTAAGCTCCTGGCTCGCGGAGATCATCGGGTTGCTGATCCTAAAGACAACTCCGGTTGAGCTTCGTCAACTTCTGTTGACGCTTCATCTGTCAATCTATCTTGTCGCGCGATGGGCTTTGTGCCAGCATTCGCACGGCATCCAGCGGAACCACTGGCGGTGATCTGCGCCCAACGGCCAATGGCTGACGGCCGCCGCTGCAGGCCAGGAGATAAGACTTGAGCAAACACAAGACCGTTTCTTTCGACAACGAGCCTTTGATCCTGGTGGATGCCGATGACAACGTCACCGGTTACGAGACCAAGGTCAACGCGCATCTTGGCGACGGGATTTTGCACCGCGCGTTCTCAATCTTCCTGTTTACCGATGACGATCGCGTCCTGCTGCAGCAGCGCAGCGGCACCAAGCCGCTTTGGCCGTTGTATTGGTCCAACAGCTGCTGTAGCCATCCGCGCAAGGGCGAGACCTATGAGCAGGCCGTGCACCGCCGTTTGCGCGAGGAGCTGGCCGTGGATGTGGATCTCGTCTACCTTTACCGCTTCAAGTACCAGGCCGAATTCGGCGAACTCGGCGCCGAGCATGAGCTGTGCTCGGTGTACGTCGGCAAGATACCGGCGCCGGTACGCATTGATGTGAACCCCAGCGAAATTGCGGCTTGGCAGTGGATGCCTTCGGCAGACGTGGACCGCATGATCGTCGAACAGCCGGACCTCGTGACCCCTTGGTTTGTCATGGAGTGGCGGCGACTGCGCGGCGAGTTCCGTGAGACGATTGCCGCGTTGCGCTCTCGAGGCATGATCTCGGCCGCCTGAGCAGGCTACCCAGACTAGCCAAACCCTTCCGACCATCTCCGCTGGCGCGGTCTTTACGATTCCGTGACGCGGCGGCATCGGCCCGCTCCATCACCGTTGTGCTCCGTTCCCATGACCGCCACTAGCCGCGAAGTCCTCGATTCTCCCAGGTTACCATCGCTGCTGACGCTGCCTCTCGGGCTCGTCCCGCCGCGGCTCAACAGCGCGCTGCTCGCACAGATCCTAAACCGGGTCTTCAAGCCGGAACTCGCCGAGGGCGAACTGGATTTTCTCGACGATCGCGTGATGCTGATTCGCGTCGACGACGCACGTCTCAGTTATCGTCTGACCCTGCGGTACGGCCGGCTGGAAGCTGCCGAGGCCGGAAGCGACGCAGACCTCAGTATTGAAGGAAACCTGTATGAATTCCTGCTGCTAGCCACCCGTCGCGAGGATCCGGATACGCTGTTCTTTAATCGTCGGCTGCGCCTGGGCGGCGATACCGAGCTGGGCTTGTATGCGAAGAATCTACTCGACAGCCTGGAGCTGGAGGACCGCCTAGGTCCGCTGCTCGCGGTCATGAATCGGGCGGCCGATCTGATGGGCCGGTATGGCGGCAAGCGCCGCTGATACCGGAGCCCAATCGGGGTCGGGGTCGCTATCGGAATCGGAATCGGAATCGAGAGAGAAGCTGCCATATGGCTGTTGTCGCTCACTCTATTCCGCGAGAATTTCTCAGGCTGATCCGGGCTGGCCATGCCGGATTCGTCCGCCGCCATTTAGGGTGTCTCTGAGAGAGCATATGGTGGTTCGATGCGGTCGGCCCTGGCGTCCGCAGTCGGCC
>CAVOGV010000056.1:0-28085 GCA_963695445.1 uncultured Gammaproteobacteria bacterium
TTGGGCTGGCCGATCAGCCGCGCCAGGATGTTGAACACCAGCACGATCAGCACCAACACCAGCGACGCGGTCCAGGCCAATTCGATCTGATTCTCGAACGGCATGCCGGAGAAGTTGTAGATCAGGATCGACAGCGACGCGGTCGGCTCCATCAGCTCACTGATGTAGTAATTGCTGAACAGGGCCGTGAACAGCAGCGGCGCGGACTCGCCGGCCGCACCGGCGATGGCCAGCATGACGCCGGTCAGGATGCCCGGCAGCCCGGTCGGCAGCACCACTTTGGTAATCACCTGAGTGCGCGTGCAACCCATGCCGTAGGCGGCATCCTTCATACGCTGCGGCACCTGCTTGATGGCCTCCTCCGCCGCCAACACCACGGTCGGCAACATCAGCACCGCCAGCGCAACGCCACCGGCCAGCGCCGAGTAGCCGAAGTTGATCACGAGCACCGCGTAGACGAAGACGCCCGCAAGGATGGAAGGGAAGCCGGTCAGCACCTTGGCCAGGAAGCGCGACGTCGTGGCAACCTTGCTGTCCGGGTCGAGCATGGCCAGATGGATGGCGGCGAGAATGCCGAAGGGTACGCTGATCAGGGAGGCGATGCCGACCATGATCAGCGTGCCGACGATGGCCGGGCCGATGCCGCCACCCATTTCGAAACCGGCCGGCGGTAGTTCGGTCAGCACCTCGACGAAGTCGGCGCCGAACAGCCGCGTGCCGCCCCGCACCAGTAGCATGTAGATCACCGACAGCAGCGGGATGGAGGCCAGGATCGCGGCGAGCCAGGTCAGCACCGTGAGGATGTTGTTCTTGACCGCGCGACCCTCGAGCAGACGACGATCAAGATTGGGCCGGATGAACTCCTGATCGGCGGTCATGGTAAATCGATTTCGCTCATCACTTACCCTCGAACTTGCGCATGGTGTATTGCTGAATACCCAGACCGAGCACGTTGACGACGAAGGTGATGAGCAGCAGCACCAGGGCGGCATACATCAGTGCCTGCACCTCGATCGGGCCGGCCTCCGGGAAGTTGGAGGCCAGCAGCGAGGCCAGGGTGTTGGCCGGGGCGAACAGCGACAGGCTGATCTGGTTGCTGTTGCCGATCAGCATGGCCAGCGCCATGGTCTCGCCCAGCGCGCGGCCGAAGCCCAGCACCAGCGCGGCGAGGATGCCGCAGGAGGCGGTCGGCAGCATGACCTTGAGGATGGCCTCCCACTTGGTGGTGCCCATGCCGTAGGCGGCCTCCTTGACCTTGTAGGGGATGCGCCGGAAGGCATCGACCGAGATCGCCGCCACGGTCGGCAGGATCATGATCGCCAGCACCAGCGCGGCCGGCGCCATACCCGGGCCGCTGAGGTCGGTACCGAACAACGGAAACCAGGAGAAGTGCTGATGCAGCCACTCCGCGCCGGGGCGGATCATCGGGATCAGCACATAGATGCCCCAGAGACCATAGACCACCGACGGAATGGCCGCGAGCAACTCGACAATGGTGCGAAACACCAGCGCCATGCGGTGGTGGATGAAGTCCTGGGTCAGGAAGATGGCGATGGCGACACCGAACACGCCGCCGAGGAACAGCGCCAGCAGCGAGCTGTAGAGCGTGCCCCAGATCTCCGGCAGGACACCGAAGACGCCCTTGTTCACGTCCCAGGTCGTCCCGATCCAGAAACCGAACCCGTAATCCTGCATGGCGGGCACGGCCTTCTTGCCGACTTCCCACAGGATGAAGGCCACCAGCACGATGATGAGCAGCGCGCAGAAATACGCGATGGCCCGGAACAGGGTGTCTGTCGTGAATTCGGCGGATGAGGGCGGGCGAGTAATCGAACCGGATGATCCTGCCTGTTCAAATGGATTTTTGGCCATGAGTCGATTCCTGCTGATGCGCAACGAGGCCGAGTAGAGTGACGAGTTGACCAGGGGACCTGCGCTCCGTGCCGAAACACCAGTCGCACTCCGCGTAGCCCGTCGGGCGGCCTCCCGCAGAAGCCGCGTGATCTCGCGCTGACCGAGCTGCGATCACAGAACGGACTAGCCGTAAGCAACGGCCGGAACGGATCCCGACCGTCTGCTTGCGGGGCTTGAGCGGAGCCTGACCTGATCTTCGACGAACCCCTTATTGGACAAATTCGGCAGCGGCACGGACCTTCTCGATCACCTCCGCCGGCAGCGGGATGTAGCCGAGACCATCGGCCTGACCCTGGGCCTCTTCACTGGTGCAGTACTCGACCAGTTTGCGCAGCGCGGCGGCCTTGTCGTCGTCCTGGTCCTTGTACAGCAGCAGCCAGGTCATGGTGGCGATCGGGTAGGCGTCTTCACCGGCCGGATCCCAGACCCAGGCGATCAGGTTCGGCACGTCGCTGTTCGGCAGCGTGCCCCCGGGGAACTCGGCGCTGGCCAGCGCCGCGGCGCCGGACTCGGGACCCGGAGCGACGAACTTGCCGGCCTTGTTCTCCAGCATCGCGGTCGGCTGCTTGGTCAGCTTGGCGTAGCCATACTCGATGTAGCCGATGGAGCCCGGTATCTGCTTGATCTGGGCGGTGACGCCATCGTTCTTCGGCGCCTTGATGAACTTGTCGCTGTCCGGCCAGTTGGGGGCCTTGGCCTGGCCGACCGCGGCCTTGAAGGCCTCGTCGATGTAGCTCAGGTGGCCGGTGAAGACATAGGTGGTGCCGGAGGAGTCCGAGCGCACGACGACGGTGATGTCCTTGTCCGGCAGGTCGACACCGGGATTGGCGGCGGCGATCTTCGGATCATTCCACTTGGTGATGTTGCCGAGGAAGATCTCCGGGTAGACGTCGCGCGGCAGCTTCAGCTCGTCGACGCCATCCAGGTTGTAGGCCAGTACCACCTCACCAGCGGTCATCGGCAGCAGCACCACGCCCTGCTTCACCTGGGCCATCTCATCGTCCTTCATGGCCGCGTCGGAGGCGGCGAAGTCGACCACTCCGTTGATCAGGTCCTGGATGCCGGCGCCGGAGCCCTTGGCCTGGTAGTCGACGCGGATGTCCTCGTTCTCTTTCGAGAAGTCCTTGAACCACTTGGCGTAGATCGGAAACGGGAAGCTGGCGCCAGAACCGTTGAGTTTGACGTCGGCCTGCGCGGCCGGGGCGAGCGCGAGGGCGGACAGACAGCCGGCGACAGCGGCCGATTTGAAAAAGTGCGAGTACATCATTCTCTCGTAGCTCCAAGTGTCGTGGTGAGCAGAGGGGCGTCTCCGGGTTGGAACGCGACGCTCATTGTGACCAGCGAAACGGGCATTAAGGTGAAGTTTTGATTACGGACAGCGCACTTGCGCCCCTGCGCCCATGATGAGCGAGGCGATGCCTCGGACCGATGAGAACAGGACGCAGCACTGCGCAACCCATGCGGTGCTTCAAGTTGACCAAGTGCCGAGGGTCGTGGGCCAAGCATGCGCTCGCGGTGAAAGACTTGGGCACCGCCCGCCGAGGCGGGGCGAAGCACGGGACCCCCTTCTTGGCTGTGAATAAGTCACACCTGAAGCGACGCTGTCCGTGAGATATTTACCTTGCTTATTGCACGGAAAGTCAGTCAGTCCCTGATTCCAGCTTTCCAGACAGCATCACTCTATGCCGTCCTCCATCTGGTCATTTTTTGACAGGGTCGTCGTGAACAATCGACCACGGATTCGGCGCCCTGAATGACGGCGATTTTTCCGCCGCAACGATACCGGTCGCGCTGCCGCAACAGTTGCTCGAACAGGTCTGTCAACAGACGCGCGCCGCCTAACCAGCCGGACCGGAGGGTGGGGGCTTCGCGAAGCACCGCCCCCCCGGATCCAGCCCATTTCCCCCAAAGCACCTGCCGCAGCGGCGACCAAGCGCCGCTGCGCGCATGCGCGCGCATGTGCGAGAATCCACGCGCCTATTACGATTAGTCCGCCCCGCACGCTCGCGCCGCCTCCATGCAGTCCGCTCCCGCACCAGTCCAGACCGAAATCCAGTTCGAGCAAGCTCCGAGCCATTCGCCGCTCAGCCCGCCGCTGCCGCAAAGGCCGGGCGAGCGCCTGCTGTGGGGCCGGCTCTACGGTGCCGCCGCCGCGCTCGCCATTGCGTCGGCGGCACGCCAGGCCAAGCAGCCCATCATCGCCTTGGTGGCGGACATGCAGGCGGCCACCAGCCTCAGTGCGGAGCTGGGATTCTTTCTGCACGGCGAAGACCTGCCCGTGCTGAGCTTCCCGGACTGGGAGACCCTGCCCTACGACGTCTTCTCGCCGCTGCCGGAACTCGTGTCGGAACGCCTGCTGACGCTGCATCGTTTGCCGATGCTGACCCGCGGCGTTCTCGTGGTCCCGGTCGGCACCCTGTTGCAACGGCTGCCGCCGCGCGATTATGTCGACGGCCACTCGCTGGTGCTGTCGATAGGCGACCGCCTCGACCTCGACCGCACCCGCCAGCGCTTGGAGCGCTCGGGCTATCAGTGCGTGTCTCAGGTCATCGCCCACGGCGAGTTCGCGGTGCGTGGCGCGCTGCTGGACATCTTCCCGATGGGCAGCACGCAACCGCTGCGCATCGACCTGTTCGATGACGAGATCGAGACCATCCGTACCTTCGACCCAGACAGCCAGCGCTCGATCGACAAGCTGGAACAGGTCCGCATGCTGCCGGCACGGGAGTTCCCGTTCACCGACGAGGCCATCAGCGGCTTCCGCCAGCGTTGGCGGGCGACCATCGACGCCGACCCGAAGGCAAGCATCATTTACCGCGAGGTCTCCGAAGGCCGCATGCCGGGCGGCATCGAATATTACCTGCCGCTGTTCTTCGAGCACACGGCAACGCTGTTCGATTATCTGCCGGACGCAACACTCGCCTTCGAATCCGCCGACGCACGCGACGCCGCACAGACCGCCTTCGACGCCATCGCCGCCCGCTACGAGCAGCGCCGATACGATACCGAACGCCCGCTGCTGTCGCCGCGGACCCTGTATTTGGCGCCGGACGAACTGGCCGGCCGGCTCAACACCCTAGCCGGGGTATGCTGGCAATCGCCGGAGGTCGCGCAGCGGCGCAAGGGGTACAACGCGGTCTGCAATTTTGCGACCGGCACGCTGCCGGCATTGGCGATCCAGGCGCGCGCGGCCGAGCCGGCGGCGACGCTGAAGGCGTTTCTCGCTCAGCCCGGCCGGCGCAGCCTGATCGTTGCCGAAAGCACCGGCCGGCGCGAGCTGCTGACCGACAACCTGCGCGGCTTCCGCATCCAGCCCTCGCGCCGTGAACGACTGGCGTGACTTTGCTGGCGGCGATCTGCCCCTGGCCGTCACCGTCGCACCGCTGGAGCAACCGCTGCTGCTGGAGCGCGAGGGCATCGCGCTGATCACCGAGACCCAACTCTACGGCGAGAAGGTCCGCCAGGAGCGCAGACGCAAGTCCCGCGAGCGCGACGGCGAGGCGGTGGTGCGCAACCTCACCGAGCTGCACGAGGGTGCGCCGGTGGTGCACGAGGAGCACGGCGTCGGCCGCTTCCTGGGACTGCAAACCTTGGAGATCGCCGGCAATCGCACCGAGTTCCTGGCCCTGGAGTACGCCCGCGGCGACAAGCTCTACGTGCCAGTCAGTTCACTGCACCTGATCTCCCGCTACACTGGTGCCGCCGAAGACAACGCACCGCTGCACCGCCTCGGCGGCGAGCAATGGGACCGGATCAAGAAAAAGGCCGCGCAAAAGGCCCACGACGTGGCCGCCGAACTGCTCGACATCTACGCCCGCCGCGCCGCCCGCCAGGGCATCGCCTTCCCCGACCCCGGCGCCGACTATGCCGCCTTCGCGGACGCCTTCGAATTCGAGGAGACGCCGGACCAGCAGCGCGCCATCGAGGCCATCCTCACGGACATGGCCGACCCCAAGCCGATGGATCGCGTGGTCTGTGGCGATGTCGGCTTCGGCAAGACCGAGGTCGCGATGCGCGCCGCCTTCGTCGCCGTCAGCGGCGGCCGCCAGGTGGCGGTGCTGGTCCCCACCACACTGCTGGCCCAGCAGCATTACCAGAACTTCGCGGACCGGTTCGCCGACTGGCCGATGAAGATCGAGAGCCTGTCGCGCTTCAAGAGCACCAAGGAGGTCAAGGGCATCATCGACGGTCTTGCCGACGGCACCGTCGATATCGTCGTCGGCACCCACAAGCTGTTGCAGCCGTCCATCCGGTTCAAGAACCTGGGGCTCGCCATCATCGACGAGGAGCATCGCTTCGGCGTGCGCCACAAGGAGCGCGTCAAGGCCCTGCGCAGCGAGGTGGACGTGCTCACGCTCACCGCCACGCCCATCCCGCGCACGCTGAACATGGCCATGTCCGGCCTGCGCGATCTGTCCATCATCGCCACGCCGCCGGTGGAGCGCCACCCGATCAAGACCTTCGTCTCGGCCTGGAACGACACGCTGATCCAAGAGGCCTGCCAGCGCGAGATCAACCGCGGCGGGCAGATCTACTTCCTGCACAACGAGGTCGAGACCATCGAGAACATGGCGCAGAAGATCGAGGCGCTGGTGCCGAGCGCTCGGGTCGACTACGCCCACGGCCAGATGCGCGAGCGCGACCTGGAGCGGGTCATGCGCGACTTCTACCACCGCCGCTTCAACCTGCTGGTCTGCACCACCATCGTCGAGAGCGGCATCGACGTGCCGAGCGCCAACACCATCGTCATCAACCGCGCGGACAAGCTCGGCCTGGCCCAGCTGCACCAGCTGCGCGGGCGTGTCGGCCGCTCGCACCATCGCGCCTATGCCTATCTGATCACGCCGCCGCCGAAGACCATGACCGAGGACGCCAAGAAGCGCCTGGAGGCCATCGAATCGCTCGAGGATCTCGGCGCCGGCTTCACGCTGGCCACGCACGATCTCGAAATCCGCGGCGCCGGCGAACTGCTCGGCGACGAGCAGTCCGGCCAGATCCACGAGATCGGCTTCACGCTGTACATGGACCTGCTGGAGCGCGCCGTCGAGGCGCTCAAGGCCGGTCGCACGCCGGAACTCGACCGCCCGCTCGACCATGGCGCCGAGATCGACCTGGGACTACCAGCGCTGCTGCCCGACGACTACCTACCCGACGTGCACACCCGCCTGGTGACCTACAAGCGGATCGCCAGCGCTGCGGACGCCGCCGAGCTGAAAGAGCTCCAAGTGGAGATGATCGACCGCTTCGGCCTGCTGCCCGACGCCACCAAGAACCTGTTCGCCATCACCGGCCTCAAGCTCAAGGTGCAGCCCTACGGCATCCGCAAGATCGAGGCCGGCCCCCGCGGCGGGCGCATCCTGTTCGGCGAGCAGCCCAACATCGACCACATGCGCCTGATCAAGCTCATCCAGGCCCGGCCCAAAGACTACAAGCTCGACCAGGCCAGCGGAGCGCTGCGCTTCAACATGGACATGACCGACCCGGGCAAGCGCATCGCACAGGTGGAGACGGTGGTCGGGCAATTGACGGCGTAAGCACGCGTCAAGCATGGTCGATGAAGTTCTGGCTCCATGAAGCCGCCGAAGAGGAACGAGACGCCGCCGTTGCCTATACGAGAGCTGCCGCCCCGGTCTGGGGTCGTCTTCGACGCGGCGTCAGCCTACGCCTTACAAGCACCGGGATTTGGTGTGAATGCCTGGGCCGCGATCGGCAGACAAAGGCGCAGGCTTCGGTTAGGATTCGGATTATCGGCTGGCATCGTAGCCGTCGAGAACACGCTCCCCAGACCGGAGGCATATGAGCCATGATCCGCGGTATCCCCCTGCAAACCCAGAGCAGTACCAACTTCGACTACCTGAGCCTACCCCCGGAGACGTTGCGGGACGCCCTGAGACTGATCGACCCGGAAGGGATCGACCCAGGACTTACCGACCAGGAACTGAGCACGCGCTGCGCGAGCGGTGAGGCGAGCATCAGCGCACTGACGGTTACGCGCGAGGTGCGGCGAACGATGGAAGAGGTGTTGGGGTTGTTGAACGAGGCACTGGCCGCCCACGGCCGATGACGCTGCTCGACGGCCTGAAGCGAGAGCGAAGCTGAACCGGCCAGCGGCATAAAAAAGGCCGCCACGGCAGGGTGTGTGTCTGCCGGACGGCCAACTGGCTTGCTGCCCAGAAATCTTTGATTGGGCACCTCTGCTCCCGCAACCTGTGATTCGGCATGCTGTCATCCAGCAACCTGGCCTAGAGACGCTGTCCGAAATCGTGCCCGACAGCCTTGCCTGGAAGTGTCGGCCACAAGCGCCCCCGGAGCCACTGCTCTGACTCCGGTCGCGGCGTCATCAGGACGCCGGACAGGCAACGACCGCAACGTTCGCTGCTGAGATGCAGACGGGTGTTTGCGCGCGACGAACGCCTAGCGCCGTAGCGATTCAGTCGCGCCGATTCAGTCGCCTCTCGTTCAGCCACGCTCGCGCAGTGAACTTGCATGATCGTGCTGGACCGTCGGCATCTGCCGAGCCAGACCGTTTGTCATTGTTTCTGACGACGCCCATCAGGAAGCCGCCGCTCACGATTGCCACCAACAAACCACTAATAGTCAAAGCATCGAAACTCATGGTACTGCCTCCGTTTCCGACGGTTGCGCCGGCCTCATCCACCCCCGGACTTGTCCGGAGCCCCCAATCCAGCATCCCTGTCGACGTGTTTGACCGACAGGTGCGGTCAGGTAGCATTATCAGCGGACGGGATTACCCAGGTATTTCGTCATATACTAATAATGTGACATTCTGTTACAGCGTTGCGCCCACACCGCGCACGCGTCACCATGGAACGGATGCCCTGCCGGCGGCGACCGGCCTACCAACGCTGAGCCAAATCATGCAAGCTAGCCCCGTCGACGCACCCACTCGCGTGCTCGTGGTCGATGACGACGCGTCCCTGCGCGAACTGCTGACTGGTTATCTGCACCGCGAGGGTTTCGAGGTAAATGGGGTTGGCGATGGCAGCGAAATGTTCGCGTGGCTCGAAGACCATCAGGCGGACATCGTGATCCTGGATCTGATGTTGCCTGGCGAAGACGGCTTGACCCTCGCGCGCCGCCTGCGCACGCAGACCCACATGCCGATCATCATGCTATCGGCGCGCGGCGAGGACATCGACCGCATTGTTGGCCTGGAGGTCGGCGCGGACGACTACCTCGCCAAGCCCTTCAATCCGCGCGAACTACTCGCGCGCATCCGTGCGGTACTGCGTCGCCAAAGCCAGCCCCCGGCAGAGCAGCAGGACGACGATGTCGTCGAGTTCGGCCCCTACCGGCTCGACCTGTCTGCCCGGCAACTGACCCGCGACGGCGTATCGCTGATGCTGACCGGCAGCGAGTTCGACCTGCTGCGCATCTTCGTCGAACACCCGAACCGCATGCTCGACCGTGATCGCCTGCTGGATCTTCTCAAGGGCTACGAACGCAATCCCTTCGACCGCAGCATCGATGTCCAGGTGGCGCGACTGCGTGCGAAGATCGAGCCCAACAAGAAGCAACCGCGCTACATCCGCACCGTCTGGGGCCGAGGCTACGTGTTCACGCCAAGGGCCGAGGTCTAATCCGTTTGCGCTCATTGTTACCGGCGTCGCTGTTCGGCCGCGTGCTGCTGACGCTGGTCCTGACCTTCGGCAGTTTTGCGGTCATCACCTTCGGCGCCGTCGTCTACTACGCCTTGTTCCCTGTGGTCCAGCGCTCCACGGCGGACCTGGCGGCCTTCATGGAGGTCTCCGCGCGCGCACTGGTGCAGTTACCGCTAGACATACGCGACGACTATCGCGAAAAGCTGCTGCACGAGTACCAGCTCTGGCTCCGCACAGAACGCGAGCCGCCACAACACTTGCGCTACTACTTTTTCCCGTACGCCGAGCGTCTCAGCCTGGCGCTGAGCGAGCGCGTCGGGGAAGAAGTCAGCATGCGAAGCAACCTCATCGACGGTAAACGCTGGTTCTGGGTCGACCTCAATACGCCCCAGGGCATCGTCTGGGCAGGCTTTCCACGCGACCGAATCAATACCAAGCCACTGGAGGGCATCTTCGTCATCTCCACGCTGGCGATGATGCTGCTCGTGGTCACGGCGGCGGTGATCGCACGTCGGGTCACATCACCGCTCACCGCCCTCTCGCGGGCAGCGGAAGCGGTGGCCAAGGGGCGCTCGCCTGAGCCCCTTCCCGAGAGCGGACCGCGCGAACTGGCCAGTCTGGCACGGCAATTCAACGAGACCAGTCAGCAGGTCCGGGAACTGCTGGCGGACCGCACCGTGCTGCTGGCCGGCATCTCCCATGATCTGCGCACCCCCCTGACCAGACTCAGACTGGCGCTGGAAATGCTGCCGGAGAATGTGGACACCGTACTGAAGGCGCGTATGGAGCGCGACATCGACGAAATGAACGCGCAGATCAGTCAAGCGATGGAGATGGGACGCACGCTCGGGGCCGGCGAGCCGCATGCTACCGACATCAACGCGCTGATCGGCGAGGTGGTCGGAAACCGTCCGCGTGTCCTCTGGATGCCAATCGGCCATTGCGTGCAGCCCGTCAACGCCATGGCCTTGCGCCGCATCCTCGGCAACCTGATCGAAAACGCGCTGCGCTACAGCCGCACCATGGTCGAGGTGCGCATCGACTGCAAACACCAGGCAGCCGTGGTGTTCGTGCTCGACCGCGGCCCGGGCATCCCGGAAGCCGAACGAGAGGCCGTGTTTCGCCCCTTCTATCGACTGGAAGGTTCTCGTAACCGTGACACCGGTGGCTCTGGGCTCGGGCTTGCCGTCGCCCGCCAACTCGCCATCGCCAACGACATGGAGATCCATCTAAGCACGCGCATGGGCGGCGGCACCGTCGCCAGCGTTCGACTGCCACCAATGGCGGAAGCAGACGACCCGGAAAGGTCGGAACGCAACCAGCACCAAGCAGCACAATCCCCGCCACTCTAAGAGCCGGCTTGAGGACGGAAGATCTTTGCAGCTGCTGAGAGTGAGATCGATTCCGGTTGACGACCGGCAGTCACACTCCTACATTGCGGCTCCAAAAAGGCCCGGTGCAGCTGCCTCGACCAACGATGTATGACAGAGGCAGGGAGCAGCGGGCGCAGTACTCAAAGGCTCCACACAACACCACCATCATCAAGGGGATCCCATGCTGCAACCAGGCGACGAAGCACCCGCGTTTTCACTACCCGATTCGGACATGGAACGGGTCGAGAGCCACCAACTCATCGGCGAGAGAAACCTCGTCCTGTGCTTTTACCCAAAAGACGACACGCCGGGATGCACGATGGAAGCGCTGGAGTTCACCGACCTGCATCCAGAATTCGAGGCCAACGGCACCGACATCGTCGGCATCAGCCGCGACACCTGCGCCAGCCATGGCGCCTTTCGCGACAAATACGGACTCAGCGTTCGCCTCCTCGCCGACACCGACGGCGAGGTCTGTCAGGCGTATGGCGTCTGGCAGGAAAAGGAAAAGAATGGAGAAAAGCGCATGGGCATCGTGCGCTCAACCTTCATCATCACCGGCGACGGCATCATCCGCCATGCGATTTACGACGTAAAACCCAAGGGGCATGCCGCGCGGGTACTGGAGATGGTGCGTGCCCTGTAGCGACCATCAACGCCATTGTCGCTTTTGCACAACTGACGCATAAACCCCCCATGCAGACCCCGCCAGGGGTGTCCAGAGAGACGGGTGTGGCGCCGATCGTCATTTTCTTGTTTCATTTTTCCGACAACGCGCTATCATAGAGAAGACGGCAGTTGTCGAAAAACGGCGCACGGTCGTCCGTCTCGACCACCGCTTTTCCAACAGCGCTATCTGAGCCGACGTCGACTTTCCACACTCCGGAGACATTAAGGAGCCATCCATGAGCAAAATCGTATCCGCCCGCGCAGCCGCGCTGGCCCTCTCCACCACCCTGGCCTTCGGGCTGAGCACGGCCATCGCCGACGACTTCGAGGAATCCTACTGGTACGCCGCCGGCGACCCCACGGTCCCGGACGGCCAGCTCTGGGTCAACAGCGCCGGCGAGTGCTGGCAGAGCGCCTATCCGGACGGCCCCAACAACCTGCCGCCCTGCGAGAGAGAAGTCGTTCCTGAGAGCATCACCGTCGCGCTGAACTTCGAATTCGACAAGTACATCGTGCCGGACACCGTCGTCAACACGGAGATGTTGGTCGAGATCGACAACTACATCGAGAAGGTCAAGAGCACGCCGGCTAACGAGTACGTGACCATCGTCGGCCACACCGATGCCAAGGGCTCGGACGAGTACAACATGGCCCTCGGCATGCGTCGCGCCGACGCGGTCCGTGATTACTTTATCGCTCAGGGCTACCCCGCGCAGGATCTCGCCCCCGCGGAGAGCCTGGGTAAGCGCGACCTGATTCCGGACGTCGATCCGTTCTCCGTGTTGCAGCGTCGTGTCGTGATCAACAAGACCGATCGCTGATCGAGACGCTTCGCGTGACGCCGGCGACGGGCCGGCTCTAAGAGACCGGTCGGGCAACTCCCGGCCGGTCTTTTTGCGTTACCGTGCAACAGCGCCAAATCCTCTGCGCTGGCGACGCACCATGAAAGCGAGCCCCAGCGATTGCCGACATGAAGCTGCGCTACTACATCCTGTTCCTGCTGCTGCTGTTCGGCTTGGTACCGTTAACCCTGGCAGTGGTCATCAACCTACCGCTGGTGCTCGATCGCACCGCGCTGTTCTATCAAAAGGCCTACCTGCAGAATCTGCGTGCCGATTTTCGCGACCTCGACCAACACCTGGCCAGCCGCGACGAGATGCTCCGCATGCTGGCGAAACTGCCCGAGCCCGGCATCATCCTCGGCGACGGCGGCAGCGACGATGAGGTCGACCTAGCCCGAGCCCGCTACACCGGCTGGATCAACCAAATGCTCGGCGACCAGGCGGACATCGTCCAGATCCTGTTTGTCGACGCCAACGGCAACGAACGCTTCTGGCTGCGTCGCGACCCGACCACCAAGGAATGGCGACCCACCGAACTGCCGCCGGAGCCACCAAACCGGGGCTTCGTCAACGCCGGCATCAAGCTCCAGCCCGGCGAGGTCATCGTCAGCCGCATCCGCATCAATCCCTACGCGGGTAGCAACGACCCGCGCCAGCTCATGACGCTGCAACTGGCAAGCCCGGTCGGCGACGGCGTCGGTGCGGACAGACATCCGCCGGGCTTGCTGCTGATGACGATCGACGTCGGCGGGCTGGCCCAGTTCTACCGCGATACGCTGTGGGTCAATAATAACGGCAGCTACCTGCGCCCCGGTGAGCCCCTGAGCGAGGAACCCGGCGCATTCCACGATTTTCCCGGACTGGAACAGATCTTCGCCGAGGGCAAACTGGCACTCTGGAAAGGTGGCAACGGCCCGCCCTTGCTGTGGGTGCCGATGTTCCTGACCGAAGAGGCAGAACCACTCTGGGTTGGGCGCCCGGTCGACCCGTCGCCGCTGGAAAGCTTTCGCGACGCCTTGATCGCCCGCGTCTTGTCCATCGTCTTTCTGCTGGTGGTCGTCGTGCTGCTGATCGCACGTTCGCTAGCCCGACGCGCGGAGCGCTTCGGCCAAGAGCTGACCAGCGGCATCGAAACCATCCTCGGCGACGGCAAGCCGCGACATTTCGCCTGGGGCGGACCCCGCGAGGTGCGCGAACTCGGCAAACAGCTCAACGCGCTCGCGCGCACCCACGCCGAGCACATCGCCACCGAGCGTCAGCACACGCGCCAACTCGAACAGTCCAACCGCTACAAATCGGAGTTCCTGGCCAACGTCAGCCACGAATTGCGAACGCCGCTGAACTCGATTCTGCTGCTGTCCAAGATGCTTGCCGCCGAAGAATCCGGTGTTCAAAGCGGAGCAGCGCCGCCAGGCCCAGGTGATCAATGAGGCCGGGCGTGATCTGCGCGCGATGATCGACAACATCCTCGATATCTCACGCCTCGAGGCGGGACCGGTGACCGTCAGCCTGGAATGGGTCGAACTCGCACCGATGCTGCAGGAACTGGTGACCATGGTCGGCCCGATCTTCAGCGAAAAGGGTCTTGCGCTGCATGTGGAGACCGACCCGGCGGCGGCGCCGCGCATCTACAGCGACCGCGACAAGCTCCGACAAATCCTGAAGAATTTTCTCTCCAACGCCGCCAAGTTCACCGATAGCGGTAGCGTCGACCATCGCGCTCGCGCCGGACACGGCACCGTGCCTGCTGCGTATTTCCGTGACCGACACCGGTATCGGCATCCCACCGGGCAAGGAGCAAATCATCTTCGACGCCTTTCAGCAGGCGGACGGTTCCACCCGACGACGCTATGGCGGCACCGGCCTTGGCCTGTCCATCAGCCGTGAACTCGCGCGTCTGCTGGGCGGATACATCGACGTCGAGAGCAGCCTGGGACAGGGTTCATGCTTTTCGCTGCACCTGCCGCTCTCGCTCGACCCCGACGACCTGGACGCGGTCGAGATCATCGAACGCCTGGACACCCACTCCCATAGCAATGCGCGCATCATCGAGCCGGATATCGCCGCGGCAACGCCCGCGACCGAAGACGCGGCAGCACGGAGCGGACACTGGGTGCTCTTGGTAGAGCGCGACGTGCACAGCCTGGTCGCCGTCGCCGCGCAACTGGAGGCTCTCGGCGTCAGCGTGCAGACCGCGGCTGACGGCGAAGAAGCGCTGGAGACGCTGCAGGAAGAACGCGACTGCTCGCTGCTGTTGCTGGCAGCACCAGCATCGCCGCTGGACAGCTGTGATACGATCAGGCGCGTGAGGACGGAGGCGGGACAAGGTGCTCTACCGATCGTGATACTCGGCGATGTGGACCAGGCGCAGCGCCAGCATTGCATCGAGGCAGGCGCCTGCGGCTTTCTGGCAAAGCCCATTGTCACGGAGACATTGGCGGGAATCCTCGACGACGCGTTGGCGCGGCGGCGCGAGCCAGCGCCAGAGTCTCGGCCTGGCTCGCCGCCAGAGTCAACACCGGATTTGCCAACGGCCCCCAGGGGGGGCGGCACTTCAGCCTCCGGTGGCGATGCGCCTGGCAATCAATGACTACGATCGGGCACGAGGCGAGAGGACGCATGACCGGCGTATCCGGCTACAAACTACTGATCGTCGACGATCACGCGCACAATCTCTACACGCTGCGCACACTGATCGAGAAGCATCTCGATGCAACGGTGTTAGAGGCGGCTTCCGGTCGCGAGGCGATCGACCTGACCCTCGAGCAACCCGACATCGACCTGATCATCCTCGATGTACAGATGCCCGAGATGGACGGATTCCAGACGGCCTCGCTGCTAAAGTTGCGCAAACGCACGCGCGACGTCCCGATCATCTTTTTGACCGCCGCCTTCAAGTCCGAGGAGTTTCAGCAGCGCGGATTTGCGGTCGGCGCCGTGGACTACCTGCTCAAACCGATCGACGATAACCTTCTGATTAACAAGATCAGTACCTACTTCCGACTGATCGAAAAAGAACGGTCACTGAACCGATCGCTGGAGCAGAAGGTCGCGGAGCGGACCGCGGAATTAGAGCAGGCACGCCAGTATCTGGCGAACATCCTCAGCCACATGGGCGAGGCTCTACTGGTGCTGAACCCGGAGGGCGTGATCAAGACCGCCAACCCAGCCGCTTGCCGCATGCTCGGGTATATGGAAGCGGAACTGATCGGGTTGTCCATCGGGGATGTCTTCGAGGAGGAAGCCGACGAGGAGGCCGGCGCCTTTATGGGTACCTGGCTCGAGGCCCTGATCCGCACCGGCGCACTGGCCAAGATCGAGGCGCGATTCATCGCCCAAAACGGTAAGCGGGTTCCGATCCTGTTCTCCCGGACCGCGGTCAAGGATACCGAGGGTGCCATCACCGACATCATCTGCATCGCCAAGGATATGAGCGGATACGTTCGCGTCGACGACCTAGCCACTTATCAACGCAGAGACGGGCAGAAGCAAGCCTGAACCAGACGAACAGAGCGGAGCGATCATGAGCGAACAGACTCCAGCAAACAACCAAGAGGCCGATATCCCCGAGCCCTCCGGCAATGAGGAGGAAGACACCGCATTGACGGCGATGGCACTCAAGGCCATGGCGCACCCGCTGCGCTGGAAGATCCTCTGCTCCCTCGGCGACAACGAGCTCTCCGTCGGCGAGATCGTTGAGCGCACCGGCACATCGCAGAGCAACATCTCCCAGCATCTGGAGCAGCTTCGCAACAAGAACATCGTCGTCGCCCGCAAGGAGGCAAATCGGATCTATTATCGCATCCGCAACCATCAACTGTTGGAGCTGATCGGCATCATGCGCGACGTGCTCTGCCCGGCCAATCTCGACGATCGCTATCCCCGTTGATGGCCGTCTTGCCTATCGGCGACAGGCTTTGACGCGAGGCGGGCTCGGCGCGACACTGCGCGCCTTTTTGTAATCGCAGGAACCCACCATGCTGGACGACAACGAATGGTTCACAGAGGTCGTCGACACCGCCGGCAGCGCATTTTCGCTGCGCGTGAAACGCAAATTGCACGAGGAAAAGACCCCGTATCAGACCATCGCCGTCTATGAAACCGCGCACTTCGGCAACCTGATGGTCATCGATGGCTTCACGATGCTGAGCGACCGCGAGAACTTTCTCTATCACGAAATGTTAGCGCATCCGGTGCTGTTTACGCACCCGGCGCCCCGACGCGTCTGCATAATCGGCGGCGGCGACTGCGGTACGCTGCGGGAGGTGCTCAAGCATCCGGGCATCGAGCAGGTTACCCAGATCGACATCGACGAGCGCGTCACGCGGGTCGCCGAGCAGTACTTCCCCGAGCTCACGGAATCGAACGCCGACCCACGTGCAACGCTCCTGTTCGAGGACGGCATCCGCTGGATTCAGAACGCCGATGCCGACAGCCTGGACGTCATCATAATCGACAGCACCGACCCCGTCGGCCCGGCCGAGGGATTATTCACCGAGGACTTCTACCACAATTGCCTACGCGCGCTGAGCGACGGCGGACTGCTGGTGCAGCAGAGCGAGTCGCCGCTGTATCACATGGACATCATCGCTGGCATGTACACTGACCTGCGCGGCGCCGGCTTCGCGGATCTGCGCACGCTGTTCTTTCCCCAGACCATCTATCCGTCGGGCTGGTGGAGCGCAACCATGGCGCGCAAGGGCGCGGCCATCGACGACTTTCGCCGCAACGACGTCGCAGCGCGCGACTTCGAGACCCGCTACTACAATGCCGAGATCCATGTCGCCGGACTGGCGCAGCCGGAGTTCTTCCGCAACCGTTTCGGATCAGAAGCTTAGGCGTCTCCGCGGACACCACGCAATCGCGATAGCGAGCGGCTCCCATAGGCGTGCGGGAGCGATTTGCAATCGCGATGGCCACATCAACCCGCCTCTGCAAATCTGATCTCGACTGCAGCCGCTTCAGCCTTCCGCATAGCGGGTGGCGACGATAGAGGCCCTCAGGCCGCGGCCGCGTCCTTGTCCTCGATCTTGCGGATCAGCGGGTACAGATGCTCCGTCTCCCGCTGGATGCGATCCAGCACCAGCCCGAACATCTGCTCGGTCTCCTTGAGGAATTCGCCATGATCCCGGATGGTCAGGTGGCGACGCGATTCGTTGCACCAGTCCTTCAGATACTGATTGAAGATGCGTTTGATCTCGGTGGAGCCAGACAGGAAACGGTCCGCGGTGTTCTTGATGGCCTGATCCGGATACGAGATCAGCTTGCCGCACAATTCCCGGTCCACCAGCTCGATATGCTCCTTCACCTTGGTGCTGTACTCGAAGAAGACGTCACAGGCGGTCTCGGTATCGCAGATCTCGCGATTTTGCACCAGATACAAGAACACATTCGACAGCTCGGTGATCTTGTGATTCTGGGCATGCAGTTTCGAGAAGGCGGTCATGTCGCGGTATCCTCCGAAGGAAGTCGTTTGTCATTGTTGGCGGGAAATGCCTGCCCCCGCTCTCTGGGCGCGTCGCCCGCGAGTCCGAGGCCATGCAAGGTCATTGTCCCACCGATCACAGAGTCAATGGATAGGATTAACACAAGTAAGGTTATGGCTCAAGCGAGCGCTACTACCGCCCGGCAGCCCAGTGCAGACCCTCCACAGGCGTTGCGGAGGCCGGATACAACTCCATCGCCAGACAACCCCTGATGCAACCGGCGATCAGGTCCAACGCGACCGCGGACAGCGTCTGTCACGATTCGATCATTGCCTCCAGCCGCTGCCCCGGCGGCACCATCGGCAGCACATTCTCCGCCTTGTCCACCCAGACGTCGGTCAGCACCGGTCCATCATGGGCCAGCGCTTCCTCCAGCACTGACCGCAGGTCGCCAGGTTGACGCACGCGCAGCGTCTTTAGGCGCGGGTAGACCATCCGCAGGCCAGTCAGATTGGGCAACTGCCGCCGGCAGCCCTGATCCAGCTCGGTACAAGCCGGATCGCAGTCCTGCTGGCGCGCGAGACAGGTCTCGTAATGATTGCCGCCGTCCATCATGTCTTCCCACTGGCGGACCATGCCAAGGAAACTGTTGTTCAGCACGAACATCTTCAGCGGAATGCGGTTGGCCACCACCGTCGCCAGCTCCTGGATGTTCATCTGAAAGCTGCCGTCGCCATCCACCAGCAGTAGCGGATGGTTCGGATTGGCATACCAAGCACCCACCGCCGCTGGCAGTCCGAAGCCCATGGTGCCCAAGCCACCCGAGCTGATCCACTGTCGCGGCCGCCGAAAGCGATAATACTGCGCCGCCCACATCTGGTGCTGGCCGACGCCGGTGACCAAGGTTGCGTTGCCAGCCGTCAGCTCCGACAGCAACTCGACGACGGCCTGGGGCTTGATGTAGTCACCCTGCCGCGTAGGGCAGCGGCATCTGGGTTCGCCAGTCCTCGACGCGACTGATCCAGTCCGCGTGCCAGGCCTCGCGGCCAGTCTCCAGCGCATGGGCCAGAAATTGATCCAGCGTCGCCACCAACGCCAGATCGGTCTTGACCGCCTTGTCGATCTCGCTCGGGTCGATGTCCACATGCGCAATCCGCTTCCCGGTCGCAAATCCCTTGACCGCGACCCGATCGTCGAAGCGCCCGCCCAGGGTCAGGATCAGATCGGCCTCGCGCAAAGCATAGTTGGCTGGGATGCTGCCGTGCATACCCGGCATGCCGAGGTAATACGGAAAATCGAACGGCACCGTGCCCAAGGCGTTGAAGGTGGTTGTGACCGGCACGTCGAAACGCTCGGCCAACCGGCACAGGTCGGCCGCGGCACCGGCATGGATGATGCCGCCGCCGGCCTTGATCACCGGCCGTTCAGCGGCCGCAAGCGCGGCAACGATGGCGTCTGCCCGTTCGGCATCGAAGGCAATCGGCTCCCGATGGCGCGGCCGCGGGGTGTTCGCCTCGCCCAGCAACGCCAGCTGCGCGTCCTTGCAGATGTCCACGACCACCGGCCCCGGCCTGCCGCTGGCGGCGATCTTGAACGCCTCGCGCAGGCTCCACTCGAGGTCCGCCACGTCCTTGACCAGATAGTTATGCTTGGAAATCGGGCGAGTGACACCGACGGTGTCGACCTCCTGGAAGGCGTCGCTGCCGATGGCGAAGCTCGGCACCTGGCCGGTGATGAACACCGTCGGCACCGAATCTTTGTAGGCATCGGCGATGGGGGTGACCAGATTGGTCGCGCCCGGACCGGACGTCGCCAGTGCAACCCCAACGCGCCCCCCGGCCCTTGCGTAGCCCTCGGCGGCATGCCCCGCGCCGCCCTCCTGCCGACAAAGGATGAAGCGCGGCACCGGCTCTCCGCGGCGCATGCGCTTGTTCAGTTCCACATGCAGCGGGATCACGGCTCCGCCGGTATGGCCAAAGATCAACTCCACGCCGAGATCGCTCAGCACGTCGAACAGGACGGCAGCACCGGTACGGGGAGAGGCGGTGGAGACTGGCATGGCGAACACTCGCGGCGGTATCGATCAATGCCCCATCATACTGCGCTGCGACAATTTGGCCTTGATCCGGGCCAATCGCGCGCACCGCAATTGCTTTTCGAATCGGAGAATCGCCCTGAATCAGCCGTCACGCAATCCGATCAGCCGTTGGTGGCAGGCGCGCCGCCTGCGCCAGGCGCACGCGGGCATCGATCCCTCGCTGTGGGCGCACGCCGCTGAGGCGCTGCCGCTGCTGGCGGGACTGGAGGAACCCGCACTCCGCAGACTCTATGACCTGGCAGCGCTGTTCCTGCACGACAAGTCGCTAGAACCGGCGCAAGGCGCCAAACTCGATGCATCGATGCAGATCGAGCTGGCGTTACAGGCCTGCCTGCCAGTGCTGGAACTGGACCTGACCTGGTACCGCGGCTGGCATTCGCTGATCCTGTATCCGGACGAATTCGTTCCGGTGCGCGAGGTGGTCGACGAGGATGGCGTCGTCTGGCTCGACGACCTGCCGAAGAGCGGCGAGGCCTGGGAGCAGGGGCCGGTGATCCTGTCGCTGGCAGACGCCGCCGCTGGCCGCGAGCGCGACGGCTACAACGTCATCATCCACGAACTGGCACATAAGCTCGACATGCGCAACGGCGTCGCCAATGGGCATCCGCCGCTGCACGCGAACATGAGCAATACCCGTTGGGCCGAGGACCTGGGTGCGGCCTATGCGGACCTGTGCCGACGCGCCGACGCCGCACGTACATCCGCGGAGGAACCACTGATCGACCCCTATGGCAGCGAATCACCGGCGGAATTCTTCGCCGTCTGCAGCGAGACCTTCTTCGAATTGCCGCATTTGCTGCGCGACGAATACCGGCGGGTCTACGGCCAGCTTAGCGCCTTTTACCGGCAAGACCCTGCCGCGCGGCTGCGGCCTCTGGCACACTTCGAACAACGCACGACTTGAGCAACGGGGCGCAATGTTCAGATCAACCTGAAACATCGCCCCGCTAGATTGCTCGAGGGCGCCGAATGCTTGCAGATGAGTCAAGCTTTCCTTCGCCGTTGTCGTTGTCGTAATCGACTATCCGACTACGATTGCGACAACGACAACGACAACGATGATCCCAGTCAAGCTTGCCAAAGCGGCGCTCACGACTCGTCGGTCTGAGGCATTGCCTCGCTAGCGCTGAATCAGGGTCAGCTTGTCGTGCTCGTCGTCGATGGTCATCTGATAACGACCGAGCACACTCATGCCCAGCAACCCACCGCCACCCAGCTTGTCGTCGTCGAGAAAAGCGACCTCGATATCGGCGACACGCTGCTCGCCGAGCCAGACACCCGCCAACTTTCCGATGCGCGCCTGAGCGCGGCCGTTGGCGGTCTGCACCTCACGTTCGCTCAGCCCGTCCGCGGCGATGCCGAGGGTAGCAATCAGCGACGCAGGCAAGACCAGGGTGTCGGCGCCGGTATCGATCAGCAGCGAGCGCTCGATCCGCTTGCCGTCGGAGGTCTCCAGCGAGACGCGCACCGAATGCTGGTTTCCATTGCGCTCGGTGGGCAATTCGATGTGGGCTGGGGCATCTGGATCTTGCTCGTCATCAGGCGCATCGACCTCGATCACGGTCTTCGGCGGCGCGCTACCGGGCATCGCCCGACCGAGCACGATCACCCGCTCGATGCCGCCGCCGGGCCGCTGGACGATGATGTGATCGAACCGCTCCAGCAGCAGACGCACGCGGCGATACGGGTCATCACCCTCGGCGCGGCCGACGGCGTCCTGAACATGCTCATCGCCGGTGATCGCAAAGCCATAGGCCGACGCGAGCCGCTCCAACTCGCTCGCCACGTCCACTTGCGCCGCCGACGCGGCAGCGGAAAGGAGCGCGCCAATGCCCAACAGACCGACGGTCAGCCAGACCGGGGCCATCGGCAGGGCCGGGACCGCGGAAGATGCTCGCTTCGGGGTACATACCATAATCTGTGCCCTGCAAGGTTGGGATCGGCACGAAGGCCGCTACCCAAAGCTTACCGCGAAACAGCCGGAACGGTGGATGCAGACGGCAAGCGCCCTATCGCCGCGAAACTTGACGGATCGGCAATGATCTCGAGCTCGCCAGGAATCGAGCATTGCTGCCATCGTGGCACTGTCGTTCCCGCCCTCAGCCAGCAACCGCCTTCCAGACTCACCCAGCGCCATCGACAGAACAGGCGACGCGAAACCCGGTGCTGCCGACCCGGTCTTCCGGCATCGCGTCTAGCCGGAAGTCTGCCCGCGCGAAGCCGCGGTTGACGCGCCAGGACCCCCCCCGAATGACCCGAGCACCGCGCTCGGCGGCAGCACCGCGCCCGCGCCGTTGGCCGGACAGCTCGAACCTGCTTCGACACCACTCCCAGGTGTTACCCGCAAGATCGCTGACCCCCTGCAGGCTCTGCCCCGCCGGATACATCCCCACCGCCGTCGTCCGACCGATGCCTGCCTCATCGGTGTTCGCGCGCATGGGCAACCAGTCGCCGCCCCAGGGATAGACGAAGTCCTCCCGCGCGCTCTGCGCCGCCCATTGCCATTCCCACTCGTCCGGCAGGCGCACGTGGAGGTCGAGTTGGGCACCAAGCCAGCGACAGAATGCAGTCGCGTCATGCCAGGACAGTCGCGTGGCCGGATAATTGCCGTGGCGCTCCGCGTTCCAGCCCTCCAGTGGACGGCGCTTGAGCCCGGACCACCAGGCATCGTCGTCGAAGCCGTCGTCGGCACGGACAAAGGCATCGAACTGGGCCAATGTCACCGGATAGGCCGCGAGTCGAAAAGGCGCAACCTGAACCTCGTTACGCCCGTCGATCATCACCACGCCCCCCGGCACCAGACACCAATGCGGCAGCGGACAGCCGTCGCGCACGAGCACGCCGGGCCGCGGGTCGCCGATGCGCGCCAGCCGCAGGCCAATGTCTTCGCGGCTGGCGTCGTCGGTACGCGAACACAGCACCTCCGTCAGCAGCCGTTCCGACTCGGGCGTCAGGAAATCGGCTAACAGCAATTCGCGCTCCAGCAGCCCCAGCAGGTCGCTGTCGGCAAGCAGCTCGCGGGCCGGAACCAGCAATTCATCGGGCCAGCGCTGGTACTCCGGGAAACCGGCGGCCTCCCAGCTCGCCACCTCGGCCCGGAGGCGCGCCGCCAGCCGCAGCCCCTCGCGGCGGCGGTCGACCCAGTGCGCGAGCCGCCGCCACGCCTGCAACAGCCCGTCGTGCATCAGACAGACCGTGGACAGCGGCCCGTCGTCGATGCGCAACAGCGGACGTTCGTCCCGGCTCAGCGCATCGATCAGACGCCTC
Source organism: uncultured Gammaproteobacteria bacterium (assembly GCA_963695445.1). Classification (GTDB taxonomy): domain Bacteria; phylum Pseudomonadota; class Gammaproteobacteria; order Chromatiales; family Chromatiaceae; genus Thiohalocapsa. The sequence goes on from CAVOGV010000056.1 coordinate 23,212, forward strand.
GCAGCCGGGTCCGTTTGCCAGGCCTCGAGCAATGCGGATTGCCGGAACGCGCCCCCCGTCTCCTCGACATGGACCAAGCAGGACAGCACCCGCGACAGCACCTCAGCGTCGGCATCGCCGCACTCCAGCAGGGCCGCATCGCACCAGTCATCGAAGCAGTGCGGAGCAGACTTCGACGGCGCCGCCCCGGCAGCGGCTTGCTGATAAGCCGTTCGGGCTCGCGCGGCCAAGTGCAACATTGGCACGGGCGCAACCACGGCCTCCGCCACCAGCGCATCGATTGTCGCCACGTCCATGCCCGCGGGCACTGCGGCGCCCTCACGCAACAACGGCGCTCGCAGCATCCATTCCAGTTGCCGGCGCGACGGCGTCGGCAGCGCCAGCAACCCGCCGCGATTCAACGCGTCCCGTAACACCGGCACCTCAACGCAGGCATCAAGAAACTCGCTGCGCAAGGTCGCAACCACGCGGACTCGCGGCATGGAAAGCATCTGTCGCAGCAGGTCGAACCACATCGGCCCCTGCGCCGACAAGCGCGGCCGCAACAACTCCTCGAGACCATCGATTACGAACAGCCATCGGGCCCCGGCCGGCCGATCGGCGAGCCCCCGAGCCAGATACTCTGTCAACGAGTCAGTCAGGGCCGAACCACCGCGGCGCAACCCAGCCGCGATCTCCGAGGTGTCACCGGGAATCGTCGCGCCGCTCGCGGCCAAGCCGCCGGCTAGCAGGTCGACGGGATCGCCAGCCTGTTCGGCTGGCCGCAAGACAACCACCGGCCAGCGTGCGCTGTCTTCGAGCCCGGGCACACTATCGCGCGACAACGAACCCAGCAAACCAGCCTGAACCAGCGAGGTCTTACCGCTGCCGCTGCGCCCGGCGACAATGACAAGACGCGCCTCCAGCTCCTGAGCCAACAGCCGCAGCAACTGCCGCGTTTCGAGACCGCGCCCAAAAAAGATCGGCGCATCGGCCACCTGAAACGCACGCGGACCAGGATAAGGTTCCGTCAGAGCGGCGCCAGCAGCCGGCGTAGGTTCGCCCGATAACCCCGCCAGCGGCGAGACTACGGATCGCACACCGATACCGACTCCACGGTCGAGGACGGACCACAGGAGCACATCGAACGCTGAGGCCCCCGCAACAGCAACGCCTGCGGAACAAAGTCCCGCAACGGCCGCCGCGGCCGTTGCGGGGTCAGCATCACGGCAGGCGGCATAGCGAGGATCAGCCACGTTTCTCGGGCCTTGTTGGGGCTCGCCACTGCAACCGGCCGCCTTGTCGACACCGAGTTGCCACAGCAGATCATCGACAAACACGCGACGAGCATCCACCTCGCACCAGAATGGCAATTCCGCCAGCCACGTCTGCAGGGCATCGGTTTGTAAATCGTTCATGCCGCCAACTCTTCCTCGCTCCAACCGCTTGCCTCCGCTGACCGGTGGGCCTCGCCAGCAGGCTCAAGATAGTCGAACAGGGACCATACGGCCGCTCTGACTCGAGCTTAGATAGCCACCGCAACGACCTCGGACTACGAGGCCGCGTAGGTGCTGGCGGTTACCGCATCAACGTCGAAATAGTTGCACCATTAGCTAGGTCGAGCCGCATATGCGAATACCGTGACGCGTTCGGACCGTTTGCGCCGCGTCCGCGACCGGCGAGCGGCATCTGGCCGCACCACTTGGCGACTCAAGCACGCAGCTGATATAGTGCTCGACTTTCGAGCGATTATAGGCGGCTTCCTGGATAACCGGACCGCCTTTTGTGTTTCTGTAAAGCGACTTTCGCCCGCACGAATTTTGGCAGTACGCGTCGATGGCTGATCACCTCATGGCAACTTATGGCCGGCTTCCCGTGGCGTTTACGCGCGGCGATGGGGCGTGGCTATGGGATAGCGACGGTAAGCGCTACCTCGACGCGCTATCCGGCATTGCGGTCTGCGGGCTGGGCCATGCCCATGCAGCCGTGCGCGACGCGCTGTGTGAGCAGGCAAGTACTCTGATCCACACCTCCAACCTGTACCGCATTCCGGCGCAAGAGGAACTCGGCGACCGGCTCTGCGCCGCCGCCGGCATGGATCGGGTGTTTTTCTCGAACTCCGGTGCGGAGGCCAACGAGGCCGCCATCAAGCTGGCCCGGCTGCACGCCCACCGCAAGGGCATCGACAAGCCCGAGGTGCTGGTGGTGGAAAACAGCTTCCACGGCCGCACGCTGGCAACCCTGACCGCCACCGGCAACCGCAAGGCCCAGGCGGGTTTTGAGCCACTGGTGCAGGGCTTTGTCCGCGTGCCCTACGACGACCTCGACGCGGTAGAGACCGCCGCCGCCAATCGCCCCAGCATCATCGCCGTTCTGGTGGAGCCGATCCAGGGAGAGGGCGGCGTCGTCGTCCCCGCCGATGACTACTTGGCCGGACTGCGAGCCATTTGCGACCGCCACGGTTGGCTCCTGATGCTCGACGAGGTTCAGACCGGCATGGGTCGCACCGGGCGGCTGTTCGCCTACCAGCACGCCGGTATACTGCCCGACGTCATGACCCTCGCCAAGGGCCTCGGCAACGGCGTCCCGATCGGCGCCTGCCTGGCTCGCGGCGCCGCGGCCGACGTGCTCGGCCCTGGGTCCCACGGCTCCACCTTCGGCGGCAATCCCCTTGCCTGCCGGGCCGGCACCGCGGTGTTGGACGTGCTGGCATCCGAACAGCTCACCGAGCGCGCCGCCACCGTCGGCGTGCGAATCCTCGATGGCTTCCGCGAGACACTCGATCGCGTTGCAGGCGTGGTTCAGATCCGGGGCCGCGGGTTGATGATCGGCATCGAACTCGACCGGCCCTGCGCCAAACTCGTTTCCAGCGCCCTCGCCGCGGGCATGCTCATCAACGTCACGGCCGGGTGCGTCGTGCGGCTGTTGCCGCCACTGATCATCGACGACGAGCAGGCTGACTGCATCATCGATACCGTCTCGCGGCTGATCCGCGAGTTTCTTACCGGCACCGAGTGAGCCCGGCCTGGGAGCCGAACGCGATGAACCAGCCGCCGCGCCATTTTCTGACCCTGCTCGACTTGCAACCGCAAGAGGCCCAGGACCTGCTGCAACGGGCCATCGAGCTGAAGCGCATGGTAGCAGAGGGCGTCAGCTACCTACCGCTGGCCCAGCGCACGCTGGCGATGGTGTTCGAGAAGTCGTCCACGCGTACCCGGGTGTCGTTCGAGACCGGCATGGCCCAATTCGGCGGCCATGCCTTGTTTCTGTCTCCGCGCGATACCCAACTGGGTCGTGGTGAGCCGGTCGAAGACAGCGCCCGCGTGCTATCACGCATGGTCGATGCCGTGATGCTGCGCACCTTCGACCACGCCATCGTCGAGCGCTTCGCCGCCCATTCCCGCGTGCCAGTCATCAACGGGCTCACGGACCGATTCCACCCCTGCCAACTGCTGGCGGACATGCAGACCTATTTGGAACACCGCGGCAGCATCCGCGGACGGACCGTCACCTTCATCGGTGACGGTAACAACATGTGCCACTCTTACATCAACGCCGCGCGCCTGTTCGACTTCCAACTGCGCATCGCCTGCCCGCCGGGTTTCGACCCCGAGGAAGACGTGCTGAGCGGGGCGCGCGACCGCTGCACCCTGTCCCGCGACCCACTCGTCGCCGCGCGGGACGCCGACCTCGTGGTCACCGATGTCTGGGCAAGCATGGGGCAGGAAAACGAGCAAGACGACCGGGCAACGGTCTTTCAGAATTACTGCGTCGACAGCGCCGTCATGGCCGCGGCCAACCCGGACGCCCTCTTCATGCACTGCCTGCCCGCGCACCGCGGCGAAGAGGTCAGCGCCGAGGTCATCGACGGCCCACAGTCGGTCGTTTGGGACGAGGCAGAGAATCGACTGCACGCGCAAAAGGCCTTGCTGGAACTGCTCATTGTGGGCGGACCACGCTAGCCGGCGCGCACCACGACAATCCGTGCAAGCGGCCGCCACGCCGACGTTACCAGGTCGGAACAGCCGCGGATGTCCCGCGATCGCGGGCCACGTATCAAGCCGACCCGCGCAAGAGGACAACTGCAGTGACACGCCTTCTGCCAGCACTGCTGCTCGCCGCCATGTTACCTGTCGCCGTCGTGGTACAGGCCGAAACGCAGTACGTGACCGACCAGTACGACTTCAACCTGCGCGCTGGCGAAAGCACGCGCTTCAAGATCACCAGCACCCTGCCCAGCGGCACGCCACTGGAGATCCTCAGCGTCAACCCGAAAAGCGGTTACGCGCACGTGCGCACCGAGGACGGCAAAACCGGCTACATCCTCACACGCTATTTGCAGAAAGAACCCGCCGCACGCGGCCAGCTCGCGACAATGCAGTCGCAGTTGCAAGAACTGCAGCAAGCCCCCGATAAACTGGCCGCCAAACTCAGCGCGCTGCAGCAATCGCAGCAGACGCTGACCGCCAATTACAAGACCCTCGAACGCAATAAAGAACAGCTGGAGCGCCAACTGGCGGAAGTCCGCCACGCCTCCGCCAACGCCATACGCATCAATGAAGAACGCCAGCGACTCCAGGACCAGGTCGCCGAGCTAATGGAAACGGTCAGCGACCTCGAACACCGCAACCTCGAACTGGCCAACCACCGCGACCAACGCTGGTTCCTGATCGGCGCCGGCGTCGTTGGTGGCGGCATCCTGCTTGGCCTGATCCTGCCCAACCTGCGCCTGCGCCGCCGACGAAGTTCCTGGGGATCATTGTAGGGCGCTAGCAGCGAGCCCGCCGGCCGCAACTGCAACCAGGCATCGTCGCCCCTAAGCAAAAGCCCCCCCGACGGCTCCGCAAAAGAAAAAGGCTCACCGGGATTAAGCGGTAAGCCTTACTAGAAATGGT
>CAVOGV010000057.1:0-45721 GCA_963695445.1 uncultured Gammaproteobacteria bacterium
CTCACCACGACAAACGGAGCTACGAGAGAATGATGTACTCGCACTTTTTCAAATCGGCCGCCGTCGCTGGCTGTCTGTCCGCCGTCGCGCTTTCACCGGCAGCCCAAGCTGATGTCAAGCTGAACGGCTCTGGCGCTAGTTTCCCGTTTCCGATCTACGCCAAGTGGTTCAAGGACTTCTCGAAAGAGAACAAAGACATCCGCGTCGATTACCAGGCCAAGGGCTCCGGCGCCGGCATCCAGGACCTGATCAACGGCGTGGTCGACTTCGCCGCCTCCGACGCGGCCATGAAGGACGACGAGATGGCCCAGGTGAAGCAGGGCGTCGTGCTGCTGCCGATGACCGCTGGTGAAGTGGTACTCGCCTACAACCTGGATGGCGTCGACGAACTGAAGCTGACGCGCGACGTTTACCCGGAGATCTTCCTCGGCAACATCACCAAGTGGAATGATCCGAAGATCGCTGCCGCTAATCCCGGTGTCGACCTGCCGGATAAGGACATCACCGTCGTGGTGCGCTCGGACTCCTCCGGCACAACCTATGTGTTCACCGGCCACCTGAGCTACATCGACGATGCCTTCAAGGCTGCGGTCGGCCAGGCCAAGGCCCCCAACTGGCCGGACAGCGACAAGCTCATCAAGGCGCCGAAGAACGATGGTGTCACTGCTCAGATCAAGCAGATACCGGGCTCCATCGGCTATATCGAGTATGGCTACGCCAAGCTGACCAAGCAGCCGACCGCGATGCTGGAGAACAAGGCCGGCAAGTTCGTCGCTCCGGGTCCCGAGTCCGGCGCCGCGGCGCTGGCCAGCGCGGAGTTCCCCGGGGGCACGCTGCCGAACAGCGATGTGCCGAATCTGATCGCCTGGGTCTGGGATCCGGCCGGTCAAGATGCCTACCCAATCGCCACCATGACCTGGCTGTTGCTGTACAAGGACCAGGACGACGACAAGGCCGCTGCACTGCGCAAACTGGTCGAGTACTGCACCAGTGAAGAAGCCCAGGGTCAGGCCGATGCTCTCGGCTACATCCCGCTGCCGGCGGAAGTGATCGAGAAGGTCCGTGCCGCTGCCGAATTTGTCCAATAAGGGGTTCGTCGAAGAAGGCGCGTTCCGCTCAAGCCCTGCAAGCAGAGGTCGGGATCCGTTCCGGCCGATGCCTAAGGGTAGTTTTTCTGTGATCGAAGGCGGCCAGCGCTAGATCACGCGGCTTCTGCGGAAGGCGGCCCGAGGGCTACGCGGAGTTCACTGGTGTTTCGACAGGGGCCAGTTCCCCCGGTCAATCTCACTCTCGGCCCCGTTGCGCATCAGCAGGAATCCATTCATGGCCAAAAATCCATTTGAACAGGCAGGATCATCCGGTTCGATTACTCGCCCGCCCTCATCCGCCGAATTCACGACAGACACCCTGTTCCGGGCCATCGCTTATTTCTGCGCGCTGCTCATCATCGTGCTGGTGGCCTTCATCCTGTGGGAAGTCGGCAAGAAGGCTGTGCCCGCCATGCAGGATTACGGGTTCGGTTTTTGGATCGGGACGACCTGGGACGTGAACAAGGGCGTTTTCGGTGTCTTGCCGGAGATCTGGGGTACGCTCTACAGCTCCCTGCTGGCGCTGTTCCTTGGCGGGTTGTTCGGCGTCTCTATCGCCATCTTCCTGACCCAGGACTTCATCCACCACCGCATGGCGCTGGTGTTTCGCACCATTGTCGAGTTGCTCGCGGCGATTCCGTCGGTGGTCTATGGTCTCTGGGGTATTTATGTGCTGATCCCGATGATCCGCCCCGGCGCGGAGTGGCTGCATCAGCACTTCTCCTGGTTTCCGTTGTTCGGTACCGACCTCAGCGGCCCCGGTATGGCGCCGGCCGCGCTGGTGCTGGCAATCATGATCCTGCCGACCGTGGCGGCGATCTCGGTCGACGCATTTCGGCGCATTCCCTACAAGGTCAAGGAGGCCGCCTACGGCATGGGCACCACCAAGTGGGAGGCCATCCTCAAGGTCATGTTGCCGACCGCCTCCAGCGGCATCCTCGCGGCGCTGGTGCTGGGCTTCGGCCGCGCGCTGGGCGAGACCATGGCGCTGGCGATGCTGATCGGCAACAGCAACCAGATCAGCCTGTCGTTGTTCGCCCCGGCCAATACGCTGGCCTCGCTGCTGGCGTCGAGCTTCCCCGAGGCGGGCCCGATCGAGGTGCAGGCACTGATGTACGCCGCCTGGTGCTGCTGCTGATCACCTTCATCGTCAACGTGCTCGGCCTGGGTATCCAGCAATACACCATGCGCAAGTTCGAGGGTAAGTGATGAGCGAAATCGATTTAACCATGACCGCCGATCAGGAGTTCATCCGGCCCAATCTTGATCGTCGTCTGCTCGAGGGGCGCGCGGTCAAGAACAACATCCTCACGGCGCTGACCTGGCTCGCCGCGATCCTGGCCTCCATCCCGCTGCTCTCGGTGATCTACATGCTGCTGGTGCGGGGCGGCACGCGGCTGTTCGGCGCCGACTTCGTCGAGGTGCTCACCGAACTGCCGCCGGCCGGTTTCGAAATGGGTGGCGGCATCGGCCCGGCCATCGTCGGCACGCTGATCATGGTCGGCATCGCCACCCTGATCAGCGTACCCTTCGGCATTCTCGCCGCCATCCATCTGGCCATGCTCGACCCGGACAGCAAGGTTGCCACGACGTCGCGTTTCCTGGCCAAGGTACTGACCGGCTTCCCTTCTATTCTTGCGGGCGTCTTCGTCTACGCGGTGCTCGTGATCAACTTCGGCTACTCGGCACTGGCCGGTGGCGTTGCGCTGGCGGTGCTGATGTTGCCGACCGTGGTGTTGGCGGCGGAAGAGGCCATCAAGCAGGTGCCGCAGCGTATGAAGGATGCCGCCTACGGCATGGGTTGCACGCGGACTCAGGTGATTACCAAAGTGGTGCTGCCGACCGGGCTGCCGGGCATCCTGACCGGCGTCATGCTGGCCATCGCCGGCGCCGCCGGCGAGTCCGCGCCGCTGCTGTTCACGGCCCTGTTCAGCAATTACTACATCAGTGAGCTGATGGAGCCGACCGCGTCGCTGTCGATCCTGATCTACAACTTCTCCGGCATGCCGTTCGAGAATCAGATCGAACTGGCCTGGACCGCGTCACTGGTGTTGGTGCTGATCGTGCTGGTGTTCAACATCCTGGCGCGGCTGTTCGGCCAGCCAAAGGTCTGACGCGTGGCCAGCTCCGTCGGGCCGGCCGAGGACGATCATCGCATCGGCCGACGAGGGCGTCTCGGAACTTAATTCATTCGAGGTTTTCGACAATGAACGCTGTAACAGAATCGACCTTCGTGGCCGACCGCTTCACGCCCGAAGGCGATACCGTCATCGACTGCAACGTCGAGAAGATCTTCTACGGCGACTTCCTCGCCGTGCGCGACAGCTTCGTGCCGATCGAGAAGAACAAGATCACCGCGTTCATCGGCCCCTCCGGCTGCGGCAAGTCCACCGTGCTGCGCAGCCTCAACCGCATGAACGACCTGATCAACATATTCCGGTTTCAGGGTTCGGTGATCTATCACGGGCAAGACATCTACGCCAAGAAGGTCGACCCGGTGGTGGTGCGTCGCTACATCGGCATGGTATTCCAGCAGCCGAACCCGTTCTCGATGAGCATCTACGACAACGTTGCCTTCGGCCTACGCCTGAACCGGTTCAAGGGCGACTACGACGAGAAGGTGCAGAAGGCGCTGGAGCGTGCCGCGCTCTGGAAGGAGGTCAAGGACAAGCTCAAGAACAGCGGTCTGTCGCTGTCCGGCGGTCAGCAGCAGCGTTTGTGCATTGCACGCGCCATCGCCACCGACCCCGACGTATTGCTAATGGACGAGCCCTGCTCGGCGCTCGATCCCATCGCCACGCGCCAGGTCGAGGAGCTGATGTTGGAGCTCAGGGATCGCTTCACCGTGGCGCTGGTGACCCATAACATGCAGCAGGCGACACGTGTCGGCGATACCACGGCGTTCTTCTCGGTGGACATCTCCGCCGGTGGTCGCACTGGCTACCTGGTGGAGATGGGCCCCACCAGGCAGGTGTTCGAAGCGCCTCGAGAGTCCCTCACCAAAGAATACGTGGCCGGCGAGTTCAGCTGATCGCGGTCTTTCTCAAGCATTGTCGAGCCGAGGTAAGGTCATGATCAACTGGTTCCATCTGGCGCGTGCAGCCAGTGCGGCATTGCTCGGACTCTGGCTTGTCGCCTGCTCCGGTGAAGACCCGCAGGCGATGGCCGAGGGTCGGGTCGAGTCGGCTGCCGCGACAGTGCGGGTCAGCGGTGCCGGAGCGACGTTTCCCAAGCCGTTGTACGAGCGCTGGATGCAGGCTTACGCAGATGTGCACCCCGAGGTGGCGTTCAGCTACGAGGGCGTCGGCAGCGGCCAGGGCATCAAGCGCTTCCTGGCGGAGACCGTCGACTTTGGTGCCAGCGATGCCGCCATGAGCGACGCCGACCTGGCCAAGGTTGGCGATCGCGGCGCGGTGATGGTGCCGATGACCGCCGGTATGGTGGTGTTGGCCTACAACCTGCCCGGCGTCGATGCGCTCAGGCTCTCACGCGATGCCGTCATCGGTATCTTCGGCGGTGAGATTCAGAGCTGGGATGACACGCGGATACAAGCGTCGAACCCTGGCATCACGCTGCCGAAGAAGACCATCGCTCCGGTGGTGCGCCGTGACAGTAGCGGTACCACGTTCATTTTCACCAACCACCTGAGTGCGGCCAGCGACTGGTGGCGTAGCCAAGGGCCAGGCACCGCGAAGCGGATCGATTGGCCTGGTGCGATCATGGAAGTCAACTACAACGAGGGTGTCGCGCAGCGTGTCAAGATCAGCGCGGGCAGTATCGGCTACATGGAGTACGAATTTGCTGAACGCCTCGGTCTACCGGTCGCGACGCTTGAGAACAAGGCTGGTCGGATGGTCGCCCCGAGTCCTGCCGCCGGCACGGCCGCGCTGCGATCGGCGCCAGCGATCCCCGACGACCTTCGCGTGTTCGTGCCGGACCCGCCAGGCGCCGACGCCTATCCCATCGTCAGTTACAGCTGGTTGCTGCTCTACGGCGTGTATCCAGACGCCAACAAGGGCGCGGCGCTCAAGGGTGCGGTGATCTGGGGTCTGACCGAGGGCCAGCCCATCGCCGAGCAGATGGGCTACATCCCGCTGCCGGAACAGATGACTGTGCTGGCGAAGGCCAAGGTGCAGACCATCAACTAGGCGTTGCCGCGTGGTGGGCAAGATCCTGCCATCGCCGGCAAGCGGGGTACCGTGTTTCTCCGCGATGCATTTCGGTTGCGACATGCGTGCGGTGCGTACCTCCGCTGCAGCCAAAAGTGGGTACGGATGCCGCATCCGTTGCTGTGTAAGCGCCAAGGCGAGGACGGAGGAGCCGTTAGATGGGCAATGCGCGACGCTTGAACCTGGATGCCATCGATGCGTCGTTGCGGGACGTGCAGGCGCACTTCGGTGGTCATCAACAAGACTCTGTCTACACCGAGAGATCCCCTCAGCGACTGCGTGCTGGAACGCTTGATGCTCGGTTATCGACAGGTGGACGCTTTGCTCGCGGCTGGCGTGGACCCGTTCGCCCCTGGCAGTTCGAAGCGGGTTCTGGAACTCAATGTACTGGTGCTGTGCGGTGCCGATCAGGCGCTGCGCGAGGAGTGCACGCAGCTCGTGGAGGCGACCAGTCAGCGTTTTTACGCACTCGGGTGATGGCGGTATCGAGTCCCTTGTGAACTGGGTGCGGTCCATGCAGGGTGAGTCGATCTGGCGCCGTGCCGGCAGCGCCTACATCCACCTGCTGAGTCAGCCGCAGTTGTTCATCGAAGGCAACCATCGCACCGGCGCGCTGATCATGAGCTGGATGTTGGCGCGGGCGGGCAAGCCGCCGTTCGTGCTCTCCGTGGACAACGCCAAGGCCTATTTCGATCCTTCCACCGTCGCCAAGAACTCCCGTAAGCACACGCTGCGGATGATTTTGGAGCGGCCAAAGCTTGTAAAGCGTTTCGCCGATCTGTTGAAGCAGGAATCCGAACGGGAGCACAGGCTCGGTTGATGCAGGCGGTTTGCGGCGTTGCACGGCCTGTTGTACAGGTCGTGCACCAGCCCCAATTCACGCCGTGCGAGAGGTTACAATCTCCGCAAGTTCTTTCTCAACCCGTTGCCACGCGGCCTGGCGGTCGCAGTCTTTGCCTCGGCCACTGCGCCAATGCTGCCAGGACGTGAAGTCTTTCCAGGCAGGCGACTGCGGCTTCACGCGCTCCAAGATCACCGGTTTCTGATAGGCAAGGCATCTGGGGCCATAGCGGGGTTCGTTGTCGATCCAGCGATCCGGGTCTGAGCGTGTGCGGGGCTCCGCGTAGGCGATGTGGCATGCTGTCTCATTCGGGCGCTCGCACCAGAATGTGTCAACCCAAACGACGGCAGGACCACGGTTGGTTTCGACGATAAAGACCTCGGCAGCGCAGTGGGCGACCAACTGCAGGGGCTTCCGCGGATTCGGGATGAAGAGCTGGAGCGGGACTAATTGCCGAATGGCTTCTATCAGTTCCATGGTCGGGAATCAGATGACTGTTGCTGCGCGCATTGTAGCGAGTCTGTCGGGCCGCTGTCATTGGGCCGGCGCCGATGCGTCGACACCTTGAGGCGAATCCCCACTGGTGTTCTGATCGATAACTTCAGGACTTGATCATGCGTTTGATCGTTGCGATTTCCGGCGCTAGCGGCGTCATCTACGGCGTTCGGCTGCTCGAGACCCTGCAGGCTTTCGACGACATCGAGACCCATCTTGTGCTGAGCAAGGCGGGCAAGCTGAACATCGCGCTGGAGACGGATTGGCAGGTTCGCGATGTCGAGGCGATGGCGGATGTCGTCCATGACAACCGCAATCTGGCGGCGGCCATCGCCAGCGGTTCCTTTCTGACCGGCGGCATGGTGATTGCGCCTTGCTCAATGAAGACCTTGTCGGGTGTGGTGCATTCGTTTTCCGACGACTTGCTGGTGCGTGCCGCGGACGTGGTGCTGAAGGAGCGTCGTCGCTTGGTGCTGCTGCCGCGGGAAGCACCTCTGCACTTAGGCCACTTGCGGATGTTGACCGCGGCCGCGGAGCTGGGCGCCGTGATACTGCCGCCGATGCCGGCGTTCTATACAGGCCCGCGGAGCGTCGACGACATCGTCAATCACACCGTCGGCCGCATGCTTGATCTGTTCGGCGTCGATAGCGACCTAGTCAAGCGCTGGGAGGGATCGGCGTCGGCGCGGGACTCTCGCGATGCATGAGGCGTCGGACCAGTTGCGGGCGGCCATCCGCGAACTGCTGGAGTCTCAAAGCACGCTCACACTTGCCACCTGCGGCCCCGACGGGCCCTGGGCAGCTGCGGTCTTCTTCGCCAGTGATGCCGGTCTGAATTTGTATTTCGTCTCCGATCCGCGCACGCGACACGGGCGCGACCTGATGGCGACCGAACGTGCGGCCGCCGCCGTCCATCCGGATTGCAACGCTTGGGGCGAGATCAGGGGATTGCAGTTGGAAGGGGCAGTCGCGGCCCTCGACGACGATGCACGCGATGCGGCCCTGAAGCGCTATCTGGCAAAGTTCCCGCAGGTTCGCCGCCTGTACGAGCAGCCTCGCGACAACCACGAGACCGTCATTGGCGCTCGCCTGCGCCAAGCGACACTGTTCCGGTTGATGCCTGAACGCATTCGGCTGATCGACAACAGCCGCGGTTTTGGCTTCAAGGCGGAGCTTCTGTTGCGTGATGGGACAGAATGAGGCCGCGGCCTCAGCTGCCCGGATCGCCGTAGAAGACGTAGTTGGTGGAATAGTCGCTGACCTCGAAATAGACCTTGTGTTCGCCGTCGTTGTGCACGCCGTCCTGGTTGGTATCGAGCACGCCATAACCGAACCGATAGGGACGTGATCCGCCGCCCTCGGTGGCCGCGGCGGTGGACAGCTTGTCGATTTTGATGAAGCGTCGAACGAGCTTCTCTCCGGCGTACACTTCGAGCACGCCGTTCGCGCCGGTCCAATTCTGGATTGACCGGCCGATCTTGTTCTGCGTTTCTTGGGTACATCCAGTCATGGCGAATGCGGTGGCAATGGCAAGTGAAATGACGGCTCTCATGGCTGAGATATCGGCCTCCGGTGTGGTTGATGTGGCTGTTCGGGGGCGCATCGCATCGGGCTAGAGGTCGATCGGCACTGGCTGAATGTGCCAGATGTTGTCGGCGTAGTCCTGGACGGAGCGGTCCGATGAGAACTTACCGATGCGCGCGGTGTTGAGGATCGACATCCGGTCCCAGTGATGGGGTGCTCGATAGGCATGGTCCACCTGTCTTTGGCGCTCCGCATAGGCGTCGAAATCCGCCAGCACCATGAACGGATCGCTGTGGATCAGATTTTCCGTCAGTGGTCGGAACAGTTCCGTATCGCCATGGCTGAAGAGGCCGGATGCGATCAGATCGATCGCCGAGCGCAGTTGCGCATTGCTGCTGTAGATGTCCCAGGGCCGATAGCCTTCCCTTTGACGTTGCTGCACCTGCTCGGCGGTGAGGCCGAACAGAAAGAAATTGTCGTGGCCCACCTCGTCGCGGATCTCGACGTTGGCGCCGTCCAGGGTGCCGATGGTCAATGCGCCGTTCATCGAGAACTTCATGTTGCCGGTGCCGGATGCCTCCTTGCCAGCCAGGGAGATCTGCTCTGACAGGTCCGCGGCCGGATACAGCCGCTGTCCGTTCTTGACATTGAAGTCCGGCATGAACACCACCCGCAGATGGCCATTCACCTGCGGGTCGTTGTTGATCACGTCGCCGACGGCATTGACCAGTTTGATGATGAGCTTGGCCATGAAGTAACCGGGCGCGGCCTTGCCGCCGAAGATGAACGTGCGCGGGGTCAGCTCGATGTTCGGGTTCTGCTTGAGCTGCTCGTACAGCCAGACGATGTGCAGCAGGTTCAGGTGTTGGCGCTTGTATTCATGGATGCGCTTGGCCTGCACGTCGAACAGCGTTTGCGGGTCCGGCGTGAACCCTGTGCGTGCTCCCAGCCAGTTGGCCAGATCCTGTTTGGCCGCGGTCTTGACCGCGCGCCACTGCTGTTGCAGACCATGGTCCTCGGCATGGGTGTCGAGTTCTCGCAAGCAGGCCAGGTCGCGCACCCACCGGTCGCTGCCACAGGTCTCGGTGATCAGTGCCGCCAGGCGTGGATTGCTGACGACCATGAACCGGCGCGGAGAGACGCCGTTGGTCACATTGTGGAACTTCTCCGGCCAAAACTCGTAGAAGTCGCGCATGACGGTGGATTTCAGTAGTTCGGTGTGCAGCGCGGCGACGCCGTTGACGGCATTGCTGCCGACGGCGGCCAGATGGGCCATGCGCACTCGGCGCCCGCCTTCTTCGCCGATCAGTGACATGCGGGCAACGCGCGCCTCGTCGCCGAGATAGCGCACCCGCACCTGGTCCAGGAAGCGGCGGTTGATCTCGTAGATGAGTTCCATGTGGCGCGGCAACAGGCGCTCGAAGAGCGCGACGGGCCAGGTCTCCAGGGCCTCCGGCAACAACGTGTGGTTCGTGAAGTGGCAGGCCTTCCGGGTGATGTCCCATGCCTGGTCCCAGGGCATACCGTGGACGTCCATCAGCAGGCGCATCAATTCCGCGACGGCCAATGCCGGATGGGTATCGTTCAGCTGGACCGCGAACTTTTCGTGAAAGGCGTCCAGGCTGCCGGCGATGCCGAGTTGCAGGCGCAGCATGTCCTGCAACGAACAGGAAACGAAAAAAAACTGCTGTTTCAGGCGCAGTTCCTTGCCGGCCTCCGGCTCGTCGTTGGGGTACAGGACCTTGGAGATCGTCTCGGCCTCGATCATGGCGTGCACCGCGCCGTCGTAGTCGCCGACATTGAAGGCCTGAAAGTTGAACGACTCCGGCGCCTCGGATTTCCACAGCCGTAGCAGATTCGTGTTGATGACGCCGTAGCCGAGGATGGGAGTGTCATAGGCGACGCCATTGACTACCAGATCCGGTATCCAGCGGATGCGCATGGTGCCGTGCCGGTCGGTGTATTGTTCGGTGTGTCCGCCAAAGCCCACCGGAAACGACAATTTGGGCCGCGGAATCTCCCAGGGGTTACCGGCCCGCAGCCAGGTGTCGCCCTTTTCCACCTGCCAGCCATCCACGATGACCTGGTCGAAGATGCCGAACTCGTAGCGGATGCCATAGCCGATGGCGGGTAACTGCAAGGTGGCCAACGAGTCCATAAAGCAGGCCGCGAGCCGACCAAGACCGCCATTGCCGAGGCCGGGTTCTTCCTCGGTCTCGAGGATCTGCGTGAAGTCCAGGTCTAGCTCCTTCCCGGCCTGGCGAGCGACATCGGTGATGCCAAGGTTGATCATGTTGTTGGCCAGGTGCGGCCCGAGCAGGAATTCCGCGGACAGATAGCAGACGGTGCGGGAATTTCGCTCCTTGAAGGTCTGGGCGGACCGTATCCAGCGTTCCAGAAGCCGATCGCGCACGGTGTAGGCGGCTGCCATATAGAGGTCGTTAGGCGCTGCGACCTCGCGGAAACGACCCTGGATGTAGAACAGGTTGTCGACATAGGCCTGTTTCAGGCTCTCCTTCGACATGCCGGTGCGGGTGTGCTCTTGGCGGGATTCCTTGGGAGAAGGGGGCATGGCGTTGCGAGTTGCGAGTTGCGTGGGAAGACTAGCGAGGCGACGCCTCAGACGGACGAGCGTACGGCGCTCTGTTGCGACGCCCGTGCGTTGCTCCGAGTGGGCCAAGCGCCGAGGGCCGCGGGCAAGCGCCGTTGTGCAATGTCGGCCCCAGGCCCTTGGCGCTTGGCCCTTCGGAGGACAAGCGCTTTGTCGCCATAAAACGTGACTCATCTGCAAACAGTTGCCGCTCTCAAGCGATGGAAGCTAGGGCGGCTTTGGCTCTGATCCCAGGTTTCATGCTGGTCCAGCATGAAGCGTAGATGTTTCGCGTGACCATGGTGTGACAGCGCCGGAAAAATTGCAGATTCGGTCCGATGCTTGGTAGCGAGGATCAACGTGGCTGTAGTGGAAGCGCGCGAGCGCGCGGCACGTGTTCTATGCGCCAAGCGGTGAGGGCTTGTTGCCAAAATGCCCGTACCGAGCCCACGGTCTCCGGCAGCGGCGCCTGGCCGAGAAAGCGCCAGGCCCGCAGCAGGGCCGGCAGTGGGTGGTCTGGATCGACCGGCGCGCTGGAGAGGCTCTTGGAGAGCTTGCGACCGTCGTCGTCGACCGCCACGGGCAGATGCGCATAGCTGGTCTGCGGCAGTCCGAGCAGTCGTTGAAGATAGACTTGTCGCGGTGTCGACATCAACAGGTCGGCACCGCGCACGATACTGCTGATGCCTGCGGCGGCGTCGTCGACGACGACAGCGAGCTGATACGCGTGTGTGCCGTCGGCCCGGCGCAGCACAAAGTCACCAACGTCGGCGGCAAGGTCTTGCACCAGATGGCCATGGATACGGTCATCGAACGCGATTTGCGCTTCGTCGACGCGCAGCCGCTGGCTGCGTGGCCGGCGTCGGGCGGGCAGTCTGTTGCGGCAGGTGCCGGGGTAGATCGGTCCTTCCGTGCCGGGTCGACCGAGGATGGCGATCTCGCTGCGCGAGCAGGCGCATGGAAAGGTCAAGCCACGTTCGGCCAGATGCCCAAGCGCCTGCACATAGGCGTCGGTGCGCCGGCTCTGGTACACAACCGTCTCGTCCCAAAGCAGGCCGAATCGCTCCAGCGTCCGCAGGATGTCGTCGGCGGCACCGGGCACCTCGCGTGCCTCGTCGAGGTCGTCGATGCGAACCAGCCAGCTGCCGCCCGCGGCGCGAACATCGGCGAAACTGCCGACTGCGGCAATGAGCGAGCCGAAGTGGAGCGGTCCGCTGGGGGAGGGGGCGAATCGCCCCCGAGGTTTCGGTTGATGGCGTGCTCCGGACAATGCCGCGGGAGACGGCTCGAGCAAGCTTGAGGAGTGACTGACGGGCCTTGGGGCGATCTAGCCGCGTTGCTTTTCGCGGATCTCGTCTAGGGTCTTGCAATCGATGCAGAGTGTGGCCGTGGGTCTGGCCTCCAGGCGCCGTACACCGATCTCCACGCCGCAGGCTTCGCAGTAGCCGTAGTCGTGATCGTCGATGCGAGCCAACGCCTCGTCGATCTTCTTGATCAGTTTGCGCTCGCGGTCTCGGGTGCGCAGTTCGAGGCTGAACTCGGACTCCTGGGTGGCCCGGTCGTTGGGGTCCGGGAAGTTCGTGGCCTCGTCCTGCATGTGATGCACGGTCCGGTCCACTTCTTCCATGAGTTGCCGCTTCCATTCAAGCAACAGGCCGCGAAAGTGCTCCTCCTGCTCCGGACTCATGTAGTCCTCGTCCTTGCCGGCCTCGTAGGGCTCGAATCCGAGCGCTTTCGCGCCTCGCTTGTCTGCCTCGGCCATCGTTGTGCTCCCGAAGACGCTGGGTCGTTGTATCACCAGTTGCCGTTCGCGATGCGCATACCCGGCGGCACCCTGAGGGGGGCCCGAGAGCACAAGGCTTGAACGGCAGTAAGCGCGCGTTTTTACCAGATGTCCCGCGGGCCTGCAACAGCCCCGACAGGTGTACCCGCTAAACCCGAGGGCATTGGTGCGGGCTGCCAAGCGTCACCCTGTGTCGTGGCACGCTGGGAGGGGCGGGTGCCGAACGTTTCCGCCGCGAACCGGTCTTCACGCTGTGGTAGGCTCGCGCTCCCACGACGAATTCTCAACGAGGCCAGGCGTCTGATGGCAGAGCTCGAAGCCCTTATCTTCGATGTTGACGGTACCCTTGCCGATACTGAACGCGACGGGCATCGGCCCGCGTTCAACGCGGCCTTTGCCGATGTCGGACTCGATTGGGTGTGGTCGGTGGACTTATACGGCGAGCTGCTCCGAGTCACGGGGGGCAAGGAGAGGATTCACGAGTACCTGCGCGTGCATCGGCCGGATTTCGTGCCCGCCGGACCACTCGATGAGTTTGTCCGGGAGCTGCACCGACGCAAGACCGAGCACTACGTGAAGATGATGCTCGCGGGTGGCATCCCGTTGCGTAGCGGTGTCCTGCGGTTACTGCGTGAGGCGCGTGCGGCGGGCGTGCGACTGGCTATCGCGACGACCACCACCCCCGAGAACGTCGCCGCATTGCTGGCATCGGCGCCGGAGCCTGGTTTGATCGAGTGGTTCGAGGTGGTCGCGGCCGGCGACGTGGTGCCAAACAAGAAGCCCGCACCGGATATCTTCGAGCTGGCCTTGCGCGAACTCGATCTTCCGCCGTCGTCCTGCGTGGCGATCGAGGACTCCGACAATGGCGTGCGCTCGGCGCTCGGCGCCGGACTCGAGGCGCTGCTGGTCACCGTCAGTTCATACACCGAGGGGCAGGACTTTTCCGCTGCGCCGCTGGTGGTGGACCAACTCGGCGAGCCGGATGAGCCCGCGATCGCCCTGGGCGGGGATCTGAGTGGTCGTAGCTGCGTCGATCTCGAGCTGTTGCGTGGGTTGCATCGGCAGGTCTTCGAAGCCCGCGCGGATGGCTGAGGTCATGTTGGAACCATCCGAGCGCGCCGCGCGGGTGGCGCCGTTTCATGTCATGCGCATTCTGGAGCGGGCGAAGGCGCTGGAGGCCACAGGGCGCGATGTGATCCACATGGAGGTCGGTGAGCCGGATTTTGCGACACCGGAGCCGGTGATGGCGGCAGCCCGCGCCGCTTTGACTTCACGCTCGATGGGCTACACGCCCGCCGCGGGTTTGCCCCAGTTGCGGCAGGCCATCGCCGCCTACTACCGGCGGCGCTACGACATTGATCTCGATCCCGAACGCGTCATCGTGACGCCGGGCGGCTCCGGTGCGCTGCAGCTCGCATTGGCCGCGGTGGTGGATATCGGTGACAGGGTGCTGACCACTGACCCGGGTTATCCATGTAATCGACACATGATCGCGCTGATCGGGGGTTGCCCCGTGTCGGTGCCGGTGTCGGCGGACGAGGGGTATCAGCTGACGCCCGCCCTGGCCGAGGCTCATTGGCGTGATTCCGCCCGGGCCGTGATGCTGGCGAGCCCGGCCAATCCGACTGGTTCGGTTGTGCCGCGTGAGATCATGGCCGATCTGCATCGGTTCACGCGGGAGCGTGGCGCGGCCTTGATCGTTGATGAGATCTATCAGGGCTTGATCTACGATGTTGATGATCACACGGCGCTTGCCTGCGGCGACGACAACGTTTTTGTCATCAACAGTTTCTCCAAATACTTTGGTATGACGGGTTGGCGATTGGGCTGGCTGGTCGCGCCGCCGCGTTTCACGGCGACACTGCAACGGCTGGCGCAGAATCTTTACCTGGCGGCGCCGACGCCGGCCCAGTATGCGGCGCTCGCGGCCTTCGAACCGGATACGTTGGCCCTGCTTAACCGAAGGCGCGACCTGTTTCGTGAGCGGCGGGACGTCCTATTCGATGCCCTGCGTGCGCTCGGCTTCCGGATTCCGTCGGCGCCAGCCGGTGCCTTCTATCTCTATGCCGAAATCCCGGCCGCTTGCGCTGATGCCGCAACATTGGCCGAACGATTGCTGGAGGAGGCGGGTGTCGCTGTGACCCCGGGATTGGATTTCGGTACCTACCGTGCGGAGCGGATGATGCGCTTTGCCTACGCCGCCGACGTCGGCCGATTGCGCGAAGCGGCGGCGCGCATTCGGCGGGTCGTCGAAGCGGTTTGACACGATCAGCGGTTCGTGCGGTGACATGGCCTTGGCTGAGGTCCAGTCTGTTACGTTGGTTTGCGGCCTGGCTCTTATGTTTCAGCTAGGGCAGTCCTATCCTGACCTTGGCGCGACGTCGGTCCGGCATTTGCGGCTTTTCGCTCGCGTTTGTCTCCTGTTTGGCGCGCTGTGGCGAATTCGGCTTCCGGAATCGCCCCTGGCTTGTGTCATAATCCGTACTCCACCGTTGCCGTCCTCCGGGCGGATTTCCTTGGTTTTAAGTGTCGGACGCTCGCCCCGTTCGGTCCATCATGGAAGCCTGAGCCTTGTCTAAAGCCCAGCTGACCTTAATTTCCCTCCTCGCAGTCGTGTTCGCGGTTGGCGGTTGCGCCACGCCGAGATTTCCGCCGTTGCCGGAAGCGACCTACCAAATGCGCTATGCGTACAAGTACAAGGTCGGTCCCGGAGACAGTGTCGAGATCTTCGTCTGGCGCTATCCCGAGGTCAGCACCACCGTGCCGGTGCGCCCGGACGGTTACATCTCGGCTCCGCTGCTCGAGGACGTGCCTGCCGCGGGAAAGACGCCGACGGAACTCGCGCGGGATCTCGAAGAGGCGCTGTCTGTTTTCTTGCGCGATCCCTTGGTCACGGTGATCGTGCAAGGCTTTGTCGGCATCTTCCCGGAGCAGATCCGGGTGCTCGGTGAGGCGACGGAGCCACGGTCTTTGCAGTATCGCGACGGCATGACGCTGCTGGATCTGATGATCGCTGTCGGCGGCATCACGGAGTTTGCCGACGGCAATCGCTCCGTGCTCGTTCGCTTCGAAGACGGTGAAAAGCGCCAATACACCGTTCGACTGCGAGACTTGATCGAAGATGCCGATTTATCCGCCAACGTCGATCTCGCGCCCGGCGATATCCTGCTCATACCGGAGTCCTGGTTCTAGGCCCACCGCTGGTTAGTCCGGACCTGAATCATCTCATCGACGCACCGTAACTCCGATGCAAGAAATCATCCGCCTCGCCCTGTTCTACCTCAGTGGTATCTGGCGATATCGTTGGTATGTACTGATCATCGCCGCGATCGTTTCCCCGATCGGTTGGGCCTATGTCGCGTCGCTGCCTGATGTGTATCGATCCAGCGCGCGTGTCTACGTCGACACGGATTCGGTGTTGACGCCGTTGCTGCGCGGTCTGGCCATCCAGACCAACGAGGGCCAGCGGGTTCGGATGATGACCAGCGTCTTGTTCGGGCGCGAGAACATGGAGAAGCTGGCGCGTATGACCGACATGGACCTGACTGCCAACACCCCCGAAGAGGTCGATGCGTTGGTCGCACACCTCAAGAATAAGGTCAAGCTCCAGCAAACCGCGTCCAACACATACGTCATCAGCTTTGAGGACAAGTCGCCGGAACTCGCGAAGCGGGTGGTCCAGTCGATGTTGACCATTTTTGTCGAGTCCAACCTTGGCTCCTCGCGCCAAGATCAGGATTCCGCGGAGCGCTTCCTGCAGCGTGAGATCAAGGACTATGAGCGCCGCCTCATCGAGGCCGAACGCAAGCTCAAGGATTTCCGGATGCGCAACCTCGACGTGTTGTCCGAGAAGGGCAATTACTACGATAGGCTCAAGGCGTCCAAGAATGAACTGATACAGGCACAGGACGACCTTGCTCTTGCAGACAGTCGTCGTGCGGAGACCCGGCAGCAACTCGAGTACTTGGAGAGTCAGGGGGCCAGCCTGCCATCGTTTCAGACCTGGCTGGAGGACTCGTCGAACGAAGTGACCAGCCCGATCGACCAGAAGATCGCGGAAATGGAGAACCAGATCAATGATTTGCTTATCCGCTATACGGAATATCATCCCGAGATCATTGCGCTGCGTAAGGCGCTGGCGCGGATGCTGATCAAGCGTGATCAGCAAAAGACGGAGTACGTCGCGGAGCAGAGCACCAACGAGGTGGCGGTCGCGCGGTCCCTGAACGAGAACCCGATCTATCAAGAGATGCAGCTGCGCATGGCGGATGCCGAGACCGAATATGCGACCCAGCTGACCAAGACCGAGACCCTGCGCGACAAGATCGAGACCTTCCAGGCCGCCGTCGACGAGGTCCTGCAAGTTGAATCCGAGCAACAGCAGTTGAACCGTGATTACGGCATCCTGAAGGACAACCACCAGCAGCTACTCTCCCGGTTTGAGCAGGCTCGCCTGACGCGCGAGGTCGACACCAGCGTCGATACCGTCAAGTTCCGCACCCTCGATCCCCCGAAGGTGCCGCAAAAGCCCTCCGGGCCAAACCGCATCGCGATGTCGTCGTCGGTGTTCGGAGGAGGCTTGGCGGCCGGTCTGGCTATCGCGTTCCTGATGGCGCAATTGCGGCCCGTGTTCTTCGATCGTCGACAGCTGAGTGAGGTGACCGGCGTGCCAGTACTTGGCAGCATCAATATGATCTGGGTGCCGCGGCAGCGGATGCGGAAGCGTTTTGCCAATCTCGCCTTCGCGGTGTTCCTGGTGGGGTTGATCGTTGCTTACGCAGCCATCGTGTCGGTCTTTTTCTTTGAAGTCGATCTAATGGCTCGGCTCCCGTTCTAGCATCGAACGCCAGCTCCAAGTTTCAGTCCCATTCAGGCCCAAAGCCATGACATCAACGCACACCGAGCCGCCGAAGTCAGATCACGCCGATCCGTCGCGATGGGCGCCGGGAGGTGCTGTCGGTGCCGAGTCAGGCGAAGTCCAGGTCGGTGCGGCCGTGTTCAGTGAATCCCCTGATGTCGACGCTGGCTTGGGGGTCCGTGCTGGCCCGAAGTCCCTGACATTGCAAGACTCTGATGAAGTTCATGGTGCTGCCGAGGCCGCAGCAGTCGAAACGGCAAAAGGCGGATCAGAAACGCATCGCCGAAGAGTTTCGGATGATCAAGCGCCCGCTGTTGGTGAATGCCTTTGATCGGCGCCACGAGGGCGACATTCCGTTCAATCTGATCATGGTGTCAAGCTCAGTGCAGAGCGAGGGCAAGACCTTCGTCTCGCTCAACTTGGCGGCGTCGATGACCCTGGAACTGGACTGCTGGGTGTTGTTGATCGACGGCGATGTCGCCAAGCCCGGCCTGTCGCGGCGGCTTGGGCTCGGAGATGAGCCAGGTCTGATCGAGCATCTCGATGAAGGCATGGATATGGCAGATCTGATCCAAAAGACCGATATTCCCAAGCTCTCGGTCCTGCCGGCCGGCCAGCGCCACAAGCAGTCCACCGAATTGCTTGCAAGTGGCACCATGCGTCGGCTTCTGCACGAGGTCGCGACGCGATATCCCGATCGCATCGTGCTATTCGATTCGCCGCCCGTTCTGGCGACCTCGGAAGCGCCGGTGCTTGCGTCATTGATGGGGCAGATCGTGGTTGTCGTGGAACACGAGGCAACCCCTCAAGGGCTGGTCAAGGAAACGATGGCCCAAATCGGGCGCAAGGATAACGTCTACATGCTCTTGAACAAATGCAAGAGCACCCTGTTGTCCGGCAAATACGGTTACCAATACGGCTACGGCTACGGCTACGGCTACGGTTATGGCTATGGCTATGGCTACAGCGGCGACTACGGTGCCGAGAAAGAAAAAGACTGATCGACCTCCGTTGCATGTGTGCCCTCCGCTGTAACACTGACTTGATGAAACCCGTCAACCTGTTGTCGCTTAGCCTGTTATGCGGGGTGTTCTTTTCGGGGCAGCTCTGGGCGGGTGATTGGCGCGGTAACTTCGGCGTCAGATCCAGTCTCATTTTCAGTGACAACCTATTTCTGAGCAGCACCGATCCGCAATCCGGCGGCGTCGTTCAGCTGCGGCCCTTCGTGTCGTCGACGCGCAATGGAAATCGGGTCCGTGTCCGTTTCAACTATGGCCCAAGCGCATTGTGGTATCCCAGCCAGACGGAGTTGAACAATGTCCGTCACGTGCTCGATGCGTCGGTTCGCACCGAACTCATCGAGCGCTATTTCTTTCTCGACGTGGTCGCGAAGGCCAATCAGGCCCTGATCAATCCCCAGGTGAATACCGGCTTCGACTCGATTGCCAATTCCGAAGCATTTGCACAAACCGCGTCGATCACGGTCACGCCACGTATCGTCTTGCCCATTGGTGCCGGCCGATTTGCCACCGTTAGGATTTCTCCAGGCATCGGAGCGGTTTGGAGCGCATCGACGGCGGACAGCAACGATCCGGCCCGAACACCGGTGACGGATACGCGGGTGACGGTGACAAGCGGCCCGATGTTCTCGACCGTGCCTTGGTCCATCAACTGGCGTCGGCAATTGTTCGATGCCGATACCGATCAGGGCTTCGGGCGCTTCGACACGCGTGTCGGATACATCTTCAGCCCGCGCTATCGGACGGACCTGGTACTCGGTTACGATGATGGCGATTACGTCTCCACAAACGGAAAAAGCAGCGGTGGGCGCTGGGAAGTCTGGTTTCGCTGGACGCCCAAGCCGACGTCGCGCTTCGAGATTCGGCGCGGGGCAGGCCTATTACGGGAATCTGTTTCAGATTTCGCGCGAATCATCGGCATAAACGCTGGGCGCTGCGCTCCCGCTATGACGTCGAGGTGCAGGATGCCACGACGGAGATCTTGGAGCAGCAGATCGTGCCGATCGAGGATGTGTTCGGCGAGCCGATCATCAACCCGATTACCGGCGAAGAGGTCGTGACAGCCTCGATCACGACTCCGGTATTGATCAACGACACCTTCCTGCGCGACCGCTTTCAGCTATCCGTCGGCTATAATCGCGGCCGCAACAGTGCATTGATGAATTGGTGGGTGACGCGCCGCGATTACAGCAGCAGCGACCTCGATACGCTGGATAATCAACTGCACTTGACCTATACGCGCCAGCTGTCGGGTCGCTTGTCCGCGTCGGCGATCGTGCGCTTGTGGGACCATTCCGAACAACAGGACGCCGGTTTTGATTATTGGCAGGACGGCCTCGACTTGCGGGTCAACTATCGTCTCGGTCCGCGCACCACGCTGGGAGCGCGCATCGGTCGTCAAAACCGGGATTCCGATGCGCCGGACGGGTCGTTCTCCGAGAACCGCGTCAGCATGGACCTGGTCTTCAGGCTGTAACGAAGAGTCAGATTGTGAGAATCAGAGTGCCCGCAATGATCGATGAACCGACGGCATCGGCGAGCCTAACCGTGCGAGAGATTCTGTGCGTGGTTGGCGCGCGGCCGAACTTTATGAAGATTGCGCCGCTGATGCGCGCATTCGCCGCTTCAGACGGCATTTCCGCGTGCCTTGTGCATACCGGGCAACACTATGACGCGGCCATGAAGACCGCGTTTTTCGAGCAGCTGGCGATTCCCGAACCCGATGTCGATCTTGGCGTAGGTTCTGCCTCGCACGCGGTACAGACGGCGGAGATCATGAAGCGGTTCGAGCCCGTCGTCGATGAGCGACGCCCGGATGCGATCCTCGTTGTCGGCGATGTCAATTCGACCATCGCTTGCGCGCTGGTCGCGGCCAAGAAGTCGGTGCCGGTGGTGCATGTCGAGGCCGGCCTGCGCAGTTTTGATCGCACCATGCCGGAAGAGATCAACCGGATCCTGACCGATCAGCTCTCCGCGCGGCTTTACACCACCGAGCGTGCCGCGTTGGCCAACCTGACCCGCGAGGGCGTCGCTCCTGAGCGCGTGCGTTTCGTCGGCAACGTGATGATCGACACGCTGTTGGCGAATCGTGCGCGGGCGCCAACGCCGGAGGCGGTCTTCGAGCGGGCGAAGATCGACCCCGCTTGTCGGCCGACGGAACAGTTTGGTTTGGTGACGTTGCATCGGCCGTCGAACGTGGATGACCCGGTGACGCTTGAGCGTCTGCTCGCGACCCTGTCCACGTTGGCCTCGGATCTGCCGTTGGTCTTCCCGGTGCATCCGCGCACGCAGGCGCGGTTGGAACAGTCCGGGCTGCTCGAGCGCGCGGCGAACGCGATGCTGCTGTTGCCGCCGCTCGATTATCTCGACATGCTCGGTCTGATGGCCCGCGCCCGGCTGGTCTTGACGGACTCCGGTGGCATCCAGGAGGAGACGACCGCGCTCGGTGTGCCCTGCCTGACCATGCGCGAAAGCACCGAGCGGCCGATCACCGTCGATGAGGGCACCAACACGATCGTCGGCAGCGATCCTGAACTGATCCTCGGCACCGCGCGAGATGTGCTGACCAACGGCGGCAAGGCGGGGCGCATCCCCGAGCTCTGGGACGGTCGCGCCGCCGAACGGATCAGCGCAGATCTCGCCGACTGGCTTGCCGAGGCCGGACCGGTCCATCATTAGGCCGTCATCGCTACGAGCGCTGACCTTCGGAGATTGCCATGCATCGTCCCGGCGACACCGCCGCGCCCGAGCGGGTTCAAGCCCCTGCTCAAGCCACTTTCTCCCCCGCGCCTCAGGTGCCTCTCCAGGGCGGCCACCGCGAGACATGCGCCGGGCAATGGCGCCGGGCTTGCTGCCCGTACCACCGATGCAACACCGATTGCCAATGCGATGACCGTCGACGTCGAGGACTATTTCCAAGTCTCCGCGTTCGAGCGGTACATCGATCGCGCCGATTGGGACCGGCTGCCCTGTCGGGTCGAGGGCAACGTGGAGCGCATCCTGGCGCTATTCGACGAATTCGACATCAAGGCGACGTTCTTCACGCTGGGCTGGATCGCCCAGCGCTATCCCGCCATGGTCCGTCGCATCGTCGCGGAAGGACATGAACTCGCCAGCCATGGCTGGTCGCATGTGCGCGTCACCGAACTCGACGCCGATGCGTTTCGGGCCGATGTGGTGCGCACCAAGTCCGTGCTTGAGGATATCGGTGGCTGCGCCGTGCGTGGCTATCGTGCGCCGAGCTATTCCATCGGTGCCGGCAATCTGTGGGCCTTACGCGTGCTGGAGGAGACCGGACACCGCTACTCGTCGAGCATTTACCCGATCCATCACGACCTCTACGGTATGCCGGATGCACCGCGCTTTGCGTTCACGCCCGAGGGCTGCAGGCGAGCTGATCGAGGTGCCCGTCACCACCATCCTGCTGGCGGGCTCGAAGCGACCCTGTGGTGGCGGTGGCTATTTCCGTTTGTATCCCTATGCCTATTCCCGCTGGGCGCTGCGGCGGGTCAACCGACGCGATGGGCGGTCGGCGGTGTTCTATTTCCATCCCTGGGAAATCGACCCCGAGCAGCCCAGGCAGCAGGGGATCGGGCTGAAGACCCGGTTCCGGCATTACCTCAATCTGCGGCGCATGGAGCAGCGCCTGCGCCGACTGGCCGGGGATTTCCGCTGGGCGCGGATGGATCAGTTGTTTTTGGAAGAGTTTTCTGGGGACGACTTGTTTGGGGCATCGCTTGTTGTTGGAGCCAGACGGAGCCGGGTCATGCAAGCCGCGGTTGAACTGCGCGTCAGCCCCTTCACGCCCGCCGACCGCGCGGATTGGGACGGCTTCGTTGCCGAACATCCCGACGCGACGTTTTTCCATCACAGCGGCTGGCGCGATGCGATCGAGCAGGGTTTAGGCCATCGCACGTGCTATCTGCTGGCGCGCCGCGGCGGGCAGATCGAAGGGGTTTTGCCGCTGGCGGAGGTCAAGAGCCGGCTGTTCGGGCATGCGTTGGTCTCGACGCCCGGTTGCGTCTATGGTGGCGCCTTGACGATCAGCGAGGACGCACGCCAGGCGCTGACGTGGCGCGCCTGCGAGCTGGCGCGAGAGCTCGGTGTCGATGCCCTCGAGCTGCGGCACGCGACGCCGGTGGAGCAGGACTGGCCGACCAAGGATTTGTATGTGACCTTTCGCAAGCAGATCAGCGGCGACGACGAAGCCAACCTCAAGGCGATACCGCGCAAGCAACGCGCGATGGTGCGCAAGGGCATCAAGGCCGGCCTTCAGTCCGAGATCACGACGGACGTCGGGCGTTTCTACGCCATCTATGCGGAGAGCGTCCGTAATCTGGGCACGCCGGTCTTCCCGCGACGTTATTTCGAGGTGCTCCAGCGCATCTTCGGCGACGCCTGCGAGCTGTCGATCGTTCTGCATCAGGGCGAGGCGATCGCCGCTGTCATGAGCTTCTATCATCGCGACGAGGTGTTGCCGTACTACGGTGGCAGCCGACCCGCGGCGCGCTCCCTGTACGGCAACGACTTCATGTACTGGGATCTGATGTGCCGCGCGGCGCGTCGCGGGGTTCGGATGTTCGATTACGGCCGCAGCAAGCAGGGCACCGGCTCGTTCAGCTTCAAGAAGAACTGGGGCTTTGAGCCGCAACCGCTGCACTACCAGTACTACCTGGTCCGCAGCCAGACGATGCCGAACGTCAATCCGAACAATCCCAAGTACCGGTATTTCATCGAGGCATGGAAGCGGCTGCCGTTGCCGGTGGCCAATGCGATCGGGCCGATGCTTGCGCGGCATCTGGGTTGACGGCCGGGCGAGATGATCGGCACCGGCGGCACTGACCGCGATCTGCTGCTGTTGTGCCATCGGATTCCCTATCCGCCGGACAAGGGTGACAAGATTCGCTCGTTCCGTTGGATGACCGCCCTTGCGGCGCGCTATCGGGTGCACTTGGCGGCCTTCGTCGACGATGCCGACGATTGGCAGCATGCGCCCCGGCTGCGCGAGATCTGCGACGAGGTCTGCCTGGTGCCGCTGCAGGCCCGCCGCGCCAAGCTGCGCAGCTTGCCGGCGCTGCTGACCGGCGCGCCGCTGACCGTGACCTATTACCGCGATGCCCGGATGGCCGCATGGATCGACGATCTCATGCAACGTCGACGGATAGACCGCATCGTCGTGTACTCGTCGGCCATGGCACAATACGCGGTGGGATCAGATTATGACGATATCCGCCGCGTCATCGATTTCGTCGATGTGGATTCGGACAAATGGCGGCAATATGCCGAGCGCACTCGCGGTCCCATGGCCTGGGTTTATCGACGCGAGGCCCGGCGCCTGCTGGCCTATGACGTCGAGGTCGCGCGTGCGTTCGATGTCAGCCTGTTCGTGTCGCAAGTGGAGGTGGATTGCTTTCGCTCGCTTGCCGGTCTGGACCAGGAGGTCGGTGCTGATCTAGTCTGTCGATGCGGCATCAGACGCGATACCAGATCCGGGTCCCAGCGCTGGAACACATCGCGAATGGCGTCGATCATGCATTCTTCGCGCCGGACGCGTCACGACGATCGCCCTACCGGGCAGACCGGCCGGCGATTGTGTTCACTGGTGCGATGGACTATTGGGCCAATGTGGATGCTGTGCGTTGGTTTGTCGAACAGGTCTGGCCACTGCTCCGTTCACAGGAACCGCGATGCCGTGCTCTATGTGGTCGGTTCGCGCCCAGGGGCCGAGATCACGGCCCTCGCCTGCGACAACGTCGTGGTCACTGGTCGGGTTCCGGACGTGCGGCCTTATTTGCAGTATGCCGCCGCGGTGGTCGCGCCGATGCGCATCGCGCGCGGCATCCAGAACAAGGTGCTCGAGGGCATGGCCATGGCGCGGCCGGTCGTGCTGACGTCACTGGGACTCGAGGGCATTGAGGCCGTGCACGGGCAGCTCGGTTTTGGTGGCCGACGATGGCGAGGAATTCGCCGAGCGTGTTTTCGAGGTCTTGCAGGGACGACACGCCGCCATGGGAGCCGAGGCAAGGCAAGTCGTGCTGCAGCGCTATCTGTGGTCGCGCGCGACTGATCGGTTCGTTGCCTTGGTCGATGGTTCTGGCCCTGATTCAGCGACAGGAAGCTTTGACGATGTCTGAGACAAAACAGGATTCCCTTGCCGCTTCGGCGTCCGCGACGACGGGCGCGCCGTCTTTCGCCGCCGGCTGGGGCTTGAGCCTCGGTTTGCTGATTGCGGCGCTCGCCTTGGTCATCCTGATCTTCCACCAGACCGCAGGATCAATCGTCTCGATCTGGGAACGATCCGAGACCTTCGCCCACGGCTATCTGATCGTTCCTATCAGCCTCTGGCTGGTCTGGGAGAAGCGGCGGGGTCTCAAAGGTTTGATCCCGAAGCCGACCCTGTTGCCGCTGCTGTTGTTCGTGCCGATCGGGTTCGGTTGGCTGGTCGCCGATCTGGTGGACACGCTGGTGGTGCAGCAGTTTGCCTTCGTCGCGATGCTCGGGTTGACCATCTGGGCCGTCCTCGGGCACCGCATCGCCCGCTACCTGGCGTTTCCGATCCTGTTTCTGTTCTTCGGTGTGCCGATGGGCGAGGGTCTGGTCTACCCGATGATGAACTTCACCGCCGACTTCACCGTAGCGATGCTGGACATCACCGGCATTCCCGTCTACCGCGAAGGTACCTTCTTCACCATCCCGAGCGGTCAGTGGTCGGTGGTCGAGGCCTGCAGCGGCGTGCGTTATCTCATCGCCTCGGTGACGCTGGGGGTTCTGTTCGCCTACCTGACCTATACGCACTGGTGGAAGCGGGTGCTGTTCGTCGTCTTCTCCATCTTCGTGCCCATCCTCGCCAACGGTCTGCGCGCCTATATGATCGTCATGATCGGCCATCTCAGTGACATGAAGCTTGCCGTCGGGGTCGACCATCTGCTCTACGGCTGGGTCTTTTTCGGCATCGTGATCACGATCATGTTCGCGGTGGGCAGCATCTGGCGCGATCCGGTCGCGCCCGATCCTGCGCCGGATGCCACCGACCAGCGGCCCGCCCAGCGCGCTGAAGCGCTTCGGGTGCTTGTCGTGCTGACCGTGGTGGCCGCGTTCTGGCCCGCGCTCAGTTGGGCGCTGTCGGATCACGGCGGCAAGGTCGAGCCTGTGGTCGTCTCCGCCCCCGAGTCGCCCGCATGGACACTGCTGGCCGATGCTTCTGAGCCGCAGGCATCCCGTTGGGACTGGCGTCCGCAGATCGTTCGGGGCGGATGGCAGTGTCTATGCCTTCTACGAATCCGATGCCTCCGACTGTCGCGGCGACCCCGGTTGGTTTGTACGTCGGCGTCTATCGCGTGCAACGGCAGGGGGCTGAGTTGGTCAGTTCCGGCAACATGATGATCGAGCAGACGCATCCGGTCTGGAGCGACACCATGATCACGCCGCGGACGGTAGCGATCGGCGAGCGCACGCTGAACCTGTCGCAACATCAGCTCTCGTCGCGACGCGGCGAGCGTCTGCTGGTCTGGACCTGGTATCTGGTCGGCGATCAACACACAGCGAACCCTTACATCGCCAAGCTGCTCGAGGCCAAGTCGCGGCTGCTGGGACGTCAGGGAGAAGCGGCCCTGATCGCCGTCGCGGCACCCTATGAGGAGAACAAGGAGGCCGCCGCGCGGGTACTGACCCGATTCATCGCTGATCTGCTGCCCGCAATCGAGACCGAGGTCGAGCGCTCGCTGGGACAGGCATCGGAGAGCCCCGCCCTGGATCGGGGCTGAGTTCGGAGCTAAACGGGGGGCGGGCAACTGAGCGCCTGGAAACCGCGCCGCGTTCGTCCCTGCACGAGTTAGCACAGGTCTGAAGTCGATGTGCGCAATCACTGGGATCGTTGGTCCAGATATCGGCGCCGGCATCGACGCTGGCCTGCTGGCGCGAATGAACGACAGCCAGAGCCATCGCGGCCCGGATCAGCACGGTGTGCACGTCGAGCCCGGCGTTGGCCTGGCCCATCGCCGGCTATCGATCATCGACCTGTCCGGTGGGGTCCAGCCGCTGTTCAACGAGGATCACAGCGTTGTGGTCGTCTACAACGGCGAGATCTACAACTTCCAGACCCTAGCCGACGAACTGAAGGCCCGGGGCCACCGATTTCGCACCCACTCCGACACCGAGGTCATCGTCCATGCCTGGGAGGAGTGGGGCAGCGCCTGCGTCGACCGCTTTCGCGGCATGTTCGCGTTCGCGATCTGGGACCGCAATCGCCGGACGCTGTTTCTGGCGCGTGACCGACTCGGCATCAAGCCGCTGCACTATGCCTGGCTCGCCGACGGCAGCCTGATCTTTGCCTCGGAATTGAAGGCCCTGCTGCTGCATCCGGCCCTGGGGCGGGACATCGAGCCGGAGGCGGTCGAAGACTACTTTGCGTTTGGCTATGTGCCCGAACCACGGACCATCCTCAAGGGCGTGCGCAAGTTGCCGGCGGGTCATCACCTGACGATTCGGCGCGATGCCCCGCGACCGGAGCCGGTGCAATACTGGGACGTGCCCTTCGCCGAGGCCCCGGTCAGGGACGCCGAGCAGGCCGGCGCCGAACTCATCGAACGCTTGCAGGAGGCGGTGCGCATCCGGCTCATCGCGGAGGTGCCCCTCGGCGCCTTTCTCTCCGGCGGTGTCGACTCCAGCGCGGTGGTGGCGATGATGGCCCGTGTCATGGGCGACTCCGCGCCGGTCAATACCTGCTCCATCTCCTTTGGTGATCCCGCCTTCAACGAGTCCCGCTACGCCGAGCAAGTGGCGCAGCGCTATGGCACGGCGCACCGCACCGAGCAGCTCGACGTGGATCAGTTCAGCCTGCTGGACCGGCTCGCCGGGCTCTACGACGAACCCTATGCCGACAGCTCCGCGCTGCCGACCTATCTGGTCTGCGAGCTGGCGCGACGGCAGGTGACGGTGGCGCTGTCCGGCGACGGCGGCGACGAGAATCTGGCCGGCTACAAGCGCTACCGCTGGCAAGCGGACGAGGATCGGCTGCGCGGGCTGCTGCCGCTCGCGGCGCGGCGAGCCTTGTTCGGGCCGCTGGGACGCGCCTATCCGGCGCTTACCGGGGCGCCGCGGTTTATGCGCGCCAAGGCAACCTTTCAGTCGCTTGGGCCGTGATAGCGTCGAGGGCTATTTCGACATCGTCTCGGTCATGGACGACGACATGCGCACGCGTCTTTACAGCGACGCCTTCAAGCGCGAACTGCAAGGCTATGGCGCGGTCGAGGTCATGCGTCGCCATGCCGCCAACAGCCCCACCGATCATCCGTTGTCGCTGTTACAGTACCTGGATATGAAGACCTATCTGGTCGACGACATCCTGACCAAGGTCGATCGCGCCAGCATGGCACATGCGTTGGAGGTGCGGGTGCCGTTGCTGGATCACGAGCTGGTCGAGTGGATCTCGTCGCTGCCGCCGGAGCTGAAGCTGCGCGGCGGTGAGGGCAAACATCTGCTCAAGCGTGCGTTGGAGCCGCACCTGCCCCGCGATCTGCTGTATCGGCCCAAGATGGGCTTCGCCGTGCCGCTCGCGAGTTGGTTCCGCGGACCGTTGCGCGGACGCGTGCGCGATGCGTTGCTGGGGCCGACGCTTGCCGACAGCGGCCTGTTCCGGCGCGACTATCTGACACAGCTGCTCGATACGCATCAGCGCGGCCGGCGCGACTACAGCGCGTCCCTCTGGAGCCTGCTGATGTTCGAGGCATTCCTGAAACGACAGCTCGGCGCTACTCCTGAGCCCGAGCCGTCCGATCACGCCAAGGCGGCCTGAGTGAAGATCCTGCACATCCTTGACCATTCCATCCCGCTGCACAGCGGCTACACCTTTCGTACCCGTGCCATCCTGACACAACAGGCGGCGCTGGGCTGGTGCACGGTGCAGCTGACCTCGGGCAAACAAGGACCGACAACGGCGCCTGTCGAAGAGGTCGACGGCCTGCGCTTCTATCGCACACCGGCACCGTCGGGAACCGCGGCGCGACTGCCGATGCTTCAGCAGTGGCGCATCATCTCCGATCTGGAGCGGCGTCTTGATGCGGTCGTCGAGCAGGAACGCCCGGACCTGCTGCACGCGCACTCGCCGGCCCTGAACGGTGTCGCCGCGCTGCGGGTGGGCAAGCGGCGGGGTATTCCGGTGGTCTACGAGTGCCGCGCCTTCTGGGAGGACGCCGCCGCGGATCACGGCACCAGTCGCGAATGGGGGCCGCGCTATCGGCTCACCCGCGCGCTGGAGGGCTACGTCTTTCGGCACGCGGACGCGGTGACCTGTATCTGCGAAGGATTGCGCCGCGACATCGTCGCGCGCGGTATCGCCGCGGAGAAGGTCACCGTCATTCCCAACGCCGTCGATACCGAGCAGTTCGGCCTCGACGGTGAGCGGGATGAGGCGTTGGCCGCGTCCTTGGGTCTTGGGGATGCGACAGTGCTCGGTTTCATCGGCTCTTTCTACGCCTACGAGGGCCTGGATCTTGCGCATCCGGGCGATGGCGGAGCTGGCCGAGACCAACCAGGAGGTACGCCTGCTGCTGGTCGGCGGCGGACCGGAGGATGCGCGGCTGCGGGCATTGGTCGACGAACTCGGCCTCGCGGAGCTGGTGCATTTCACCGGTCGCGTGCCCGCACGCGCAGGTGCAGCGCTACTATGGTCTTGATCGATGTGCTGATCTATCCGCGCCGCTCCATGCGCCTGACCGACCTGGTCACGCCGCTAAAGCCGCTGGAGGCCATGGCGCAGGGCAAGCTGGTGCTGGCCTCTGACGTCGGCGGTCATCGCGAACTGATCACCGATCGGCAAAACGGCCGGCTCTTTGAAGCCGGAGACGTCGCATCCCTGGCGCGGGCGGTGCTCGCAATGATCGATGACCGAACCTCCTGGCAGGCGCAGCGTGATGCCGGCCGGCGTTTCGTCGAGCAGGAGCGCAACTGGCCGCGCAGTGTCGCGCGTTATGCAGCGGTCTATGGCGGGTTGATCGATGCCGCCGGGCTTCAGGCCAACCCGCGGGCCGTGACTCGATGACCGAGCTCTACACCCGTTTTGCCCGTGGCCTGCTGTTCCCGCTGCATGAGCGTCTCAAGGGTCATCGGACGGTTGCCGTGCATCGCGAGCTGGAGCGCACGCAATGGCTGTCGCCACCGGCACTGCAAGCCTATCAGAACGACCGCTTGCGACGTTTCATCGCCGACGTCTATCAGCATGTTCCCTATTATCGGCAGTTGCTGGATGGTCTCGGCCTTGGCCCCGGCGACATCATCCAGGCCAGCGACCTGCCGCGCCTGCCGCTTGCTCGACAAGGCGACTATCCGCGCCAACACCGATGCGCTGAAGGCCACCGATGCACGCGACCTCGCCCGCTTTAACACCGGCGGTTCATCCGGCGAGCCGCTGGTGTTCTACATCGGCAAGGAGCGGGTCAGCCACGACGTGGCCGCCAAGTGGCGCGCGACCCGTTGGTGGGACGTCGATATCGGCGATCGCGAGATCGTCGTCTGGGGCTCGCCGATCGAGCTCGGCGCGCAGGATCGGGTGCGCAGGCTGGCGCGACACGCTGTTGCGTACCAAATTGCTGCCGGCCTTTGAGTTGTCGCCGGCGGAATCTGGACCGTTTCGTCGATCAGATCCGGCGCTTCCGTCCGCGCATGCTGTTCGGCTATCCATCGTCGCTGGCGCTGATCGCGCGTCACGCGCGGGCGATGGGTCAGCGCCTGTCGGATCTCGGCATCCGCGTCGCATTCGTCACCTCGGAACGGCTGTACGACGACCAGCGCGCCGACATCGAGCAGGTGTTCGGCTGTCCCGTCGCCAACGGCTACGGCGGTCGGGATGCCGGCTTCATCGCCCACGCCTGTCCGCGGGGCAGCCTGCATGTCACCAGTGAGGACATCATTGTCGAGATCGTCGATGCAGCGGGCGACAACCTGCCGGCCGGCGAAAGCGGCGAGATCGTCGTCACCCATCTCGCCACCCGCGACTTCCCGTTCATCCGCTATCGCACCGGCGACATCGGCGCGCTCGGCGACGAGGTCTGCGCCTGCGGGCGTGGGCTACCGGTACTGAGTCGCCTCGAGGGCCGTAGCACCGATTTCATCGTCGCGCAGGATGGCACCGTCATGCACGGGCTCGCCCTCATCTACGTGCTGCGCGACATCCCCGCGGTCGACCAATTCAAGATCGTGCAGGAGTCGCTCGATCGGACGCGGGTGCTGGTCAAGTCCCAGCCGCCGATCGGCGACGACGTCGTCGATGCCATCGCGGCCCAATTCAAACGCCGTCTCGGTGCGGGCGTCACGGTCGACATTGAGCGCGTGGAAGACATCCCGCGCGAGCGTTCGGGAAAATTTCGCTATGTCGTCAGCGCGGTCGATGCCAGCGGCCGCGCACGCAAGGCCGGCGCGGGCTAGAGGGGGCTGGAGCGCATGGGACTTCGGGACATCGTTCTGCTGATTACCATCTATGGCAGCATTCCCTTCATTCTGCGCAAACCCTTCCTCGGCGTTTTGGTCTGGTACTGGCTGTCGCTGATGAATCCGCATCTCATCAGCTGGACACTGACCAGACAGCCGTTCGCGCAGATCATCGCGCTCGCGATGTTGGGAAGCCTGCTGATTTCCAGGACGGAGAAAAAACAGATTCCGGCAACGCCGATCACCATTACGTTGGCCGTTTTCTGGTTCTGGATGCTCGTGACGACGATCTTCTCGTTCTATCCGCAACTCGCCTGGGGCCAGTGGGATAAGGTCTGGAAGATATTTCTCACGACGTATCGTCGCGATTATCGTGGTGAACTCGAAGGAACGCATCCTCGCGCTAACCGTCCGTTGCGGCGCTTTCCATCGGTTTCTACGGCTTTAAAGGTGGTTTTTTTACCATATTGACCGGAGGAAATCATCAGGTGTGGGGCCCGCCAGGGAGTTTTATTGGTGGAAACAACGAGATTGGTCTGGCTTTGATCATGACGATTCCGCTTCTGTTTTACGTCCGTTCGTTGGTTGATGACAATTTGGTAAAGCAGGCATTGCTTGTTGGTATCGTCTTTTGCTTCTTCGCCGTCCTGGGTACCCAGTCTCGCGGGGCTTTTCTCGGTGTTACGGCCATGGGTCTGTTTTTGGCGCTGAAGAGTCAGCACAAGGCGCGGTATGTTCTGCTTGTAATTCTGGTGGTCCCCTTTGCTCTGGCATTCATGCCGCAGGAATGGCACGAGCGCATGGCGAGTATAGGAAATTACGAAACCGACGGCTCGGCGATGGGCCGTCTCAAGGCATGGGAGATGGCGTTCAATCTTGCGCTTCACGAGCCATTCGGCGGTGGATTTGAGGCGTTTAAGCCGCAAACCTACCTCATGTATTTGCCTGAAGTGGGGCCACGAAGGACTGACGCGCATAGTATCTATTTTGAAATACTGGGAGAGCAAGGCTTTGTCGGCCTTGGCTTGTTCCTGATGCTCGGCGTGATGGCTCTAGGAGCCTGTCGCCAGACGATACGCAAGACGCGGGACTTGCCCGAGTTGCAGTGGATGCGGCAACTCGCGGGGATGCTGCAAGTTAGCCTTATTGGCTATGCGGTGAGTGGTGCCTTCCTAGGGCTTGCTTATTTCGATTACTACTACGCTCTGCTTGCGATCATCGTTGGAATGCAAGCGGTACTTAAAGATGCGGGTGATGCCGCAACCCGAGCAAGGGAGACGGAGCGAGCTTCTTTAGCGACGCGGGCAGGCGCCGCGGCGCAATTGCCAAATGCCGGATACAAACCTGCGGGCGCTAGGGGGCGGCGATCACTCTCCGATACTATCAATGCGTATTGGGCGTTCTTCAAGACGTTTTACTCGCGGTTATGAAAATTGTTTAGTGTACGGCATCCTTCACGCTACCGGCTTTCATGGGCGACTAGGCAGGTCGTCGCGCATGAGCTTTTAGGAGTTCCCTTGTGCCGCTCTTCCCCGGCGCCAGCTGCATCGGATCGGCAAAGCGGAAGGAGGTAAGAGGTGCGCGCCTCATTCCGTTGGTAAGAGCGAAGGTGCGAGAAAAAATCGATTTCACGATCTGCAGGACTGCGGTGCCGGCCATCGCCGGAAGACGTCAGCTTCGATGCGACTACCGATGCCAAGAACCTAACCAATATTGGCGCTTGGCAAATGCTGCGATAAGCCAGGCATGTTTATGCATACGAGGA
The DNA here is from genome assembly GCA_963695445.1 of uncultured Gammaproteobacteria bacterium. GTDB lineage: Bacteria > Pseudomonadota > Gammaproteobacteria > Chromatiales > Chromatiaceae > Thiohalocapsa. Next base: position 32,556 of record CAVOGV010000057.1, read on the forward strand.
GTTACGAAGTGACAGCGAATGCATCTACCCGGTGGCTGACGGGTTTCCTAATCGTAGCGGTTCCCGTCATTTCGCTGTTTTTGGCTTGGATAGGCTATCAGGGATGGGGCTTGGACGACTTTCACTATCTCCGAGCAGCAAAAGCATGGGCTACAGATGCGCCCTATATCGGGGCGACCCATTGGGAATTGCGGCTTGGTATGGTGCTGCCGTTGGCTGCGTCTGTCGCGCTATTCGGCTTTAACGAACCTGCGTTGTTGCTCGTGCCGGTTTTCTACTACCTGGCTCTACTCGCAGCAACCTACTGGTTCGTTCGCGCCCTCGTTGGTCAGCCCCATGCGACCATCAGCATATTAGTCGTGGCTACGGTGCCATTGATCGCCGCGTGGGGAACTACGCCGCGTGTGGCCATTGCGGAATGCTTCTACCTTGTTGTGGCATTCTGGGGACTCGCCTACGCGGCTATCGTTCCCGAGCGTGCGCGGCGCGCGATGATCGTCAGCGGCTTGGCTTTCGGCTTCGCATGGTTGTCCCGAGAATCAGCGCTCGGGTTTGTTATTGGGCTAATGGTTCTCGCGATTGTGGGCTTGCCGATTCGCCGCAGCCGATACATCTGGTGTGCGGTTGGCGCGCTCGTTGTCATCGGAAGTGAGATGCTTTTCTACCAAGTCTACACAGGGAATCCTCTTTACCGCCTGTATGTTGACTTAAACCACGGTACGATTACGAAAGCCGGCGGTGATGGAGAAGCGGCGCGAGCGGTTGTGGATCGCGCCGTGGGCCGGAAGATGGCTTCCCCTCAATCCGACCTTGAGGAGTCGCCCGGTCGTTTGGCAGGGGGCGTGCGGGAATCCAACGTCCGCATGGGCGAACCCAAGGTGCCCGCAAGCGCGTTGGCCCCTGATGCCGCGCAAGTGCCAGGGGACTGGCCGCATAGCTCGCCTGCTTCGTCTATCGGTGCGGAACGCCTTGGAGCCTCACAAGACTTGACCGCTCCGCCTGGCTCAGCCGGAGACCCATCTGAACCTTCGACATTGGACCGTTTCCTGAGCAAACTCAGTAAGCACTTCCGGCTGGATAAGATTCGGGGGCAGGGGACGGTTTCTCTGTTTCACGTGAACGATTGGCTTGATCCCTACGTCATGTTCTTCACGGAACCCTACTACGGCGGCTTGTTTTGGCTGTTGCTGCTGCTTTCCCCGGTTACTTTCGTCAACGCAAAGGTAGGCAGAAATCAGAAGGTACTGGTTTCTCTGCTGTTAATCACGATGGCATGCGTGGTTCTGGCGGCCCTTTATCTGCTTTTTCTGCGTCCGCTTCCGCGCTACTTTATCTTTGTCGCTTATGCGGCGGCGCTTATTGTGGCCTTTGCTTTGGCGACTCTTTGGAACAACGGCCGCCACCGGATGGTGTTGGGCTTGCTGGCCCTGTTGCTTGTCTCCAATGCGATATTCATGGAAGCCAGGCGAGGTTTAGGCCTCTATAACGAGCGAAGGCTTGTGGACGTCGCGCAGCAGCAAGCGCTCCCTGTGATTACCGACAAACACACGAGGGATATGGCGCAATTTCTGTTGCAAACCTCGGGAAAGGCTGACACAACATTTGCTGGTCCGCCAATCCCTGGCGCGGTCTATTTCGTCGCCCCCTCAAGAGATGTAGGCGAAGATGTCTATACAATATTGATAATAGGGCTGATCGGAGGTTACTGGCGGCCCGTTTACTATCATGTGTCTAGTTCAAAGTGGCTAGGGCTGCTTCTCGAGTTGTCGGGTGCGCAGGCACATATTCCCGATTACGCTTTCGCCAGGCTGGCTCGCCCCTACGGAACAGTGGCTGGTTTCGATACCGGCTGGGTCGCAGTAGAGTCAAACGGTATTCGACCGCTGAACAACGATGATCCCGCTGAACAACGTGATCCCGCTGAACAACGATGATCTCGGTGCCGGGCGCGACCAGCCCTGATCTAACTCGCATGGCATCAGCAATGCCTGTCCACCATGCCTAATAAATCTCAGCCTCAGCATTCTGCTTTTATGCTTCACACGAATGGAGAGCAGCGATGAAACAAGCTGGACTTTCACTGATAGACATTGTTCTTATTCTAGCTGTTGCTATAGTCGTTACTGTTGTTGCGTCGACGAGTCCGATGGCTGGAGACTTCGCGTGGTCTGACGCACCGCGCCATGGGCTGAATGGGATCTTTTTGCTCGACGCGCTGCGCGCCCTGCCGTTCGAGGATCCACGGGCTTGGGCGGAAGCTTACTATCTTAAATATCCGGCGCTTACCATTTTATTCTATCCGCCGCTCTTTTCGGGTGTTCTCGCTTCCAGCTACTCTCTTTTCGGGTTTTCCCACGAGACTGCGCAATGGACCGTGGCCTTCTTCCACGTGGCCGCGGGTGTCGGATTGTATGTGCTGGCAAGAAACTGGTTGTCGCCAGTACTTGCCTTCTCGGCTGCAATCGCTTTCGTCGCCGCTCCGGAGTTCGGGCTTTGGGCGCGTCAGGTGATGCTGGACGCTCCCGCGTTCGCCTGGCTGATTTGGTCTGTTGTATTTTTGTTTCGGTTTGTGCGTTCGGATCAGACCATTTCCTTGGTTTTAGCCATGGCCTTTTTCGCCTGCGCGCTTTATACAAAGCAAACTGCCGTATTTGCAGCTTTGCCAATGATGCTGCTATTAGTGCGCACCAAGGGGTTTTCGTTCCTGTGGAGTCGGCGAGCGCTCGTTCTTGGAGCATTATTTCTTCTCGCAATGGTGCCGTTGGTTATTCTCCAACTCAAATATGGCTCCGTTAACACCGCCTCTGTTCTTGGCAGTGAACGGGATGACATGTCGCGACTATCACTCGCCGCCTGGACCTACTATCTTTCCGTCATGCCGTTGCAACTCGGATGGCCGTTGTTGTTGCTCGGCGGCGGTTACTTGGCCACGGCGTCAGTGATTCCTGCATGGCGCATCGAGCGGCCGGCTTTTCAATTTCTTCTTGCTTGGTTAGTAACGGGATACTTTTTTTTCTCGCTGATTATGGTGCGGGAGCCGAGGCATGACCTAATGGCCCTCTGGCCTATCACGGTTTTTGCGATGCTGATGGTCGACGGGTTGATGCGCCACTGGGATACCCGCGCGTCGAAGGTCATAGGGGGTGGGGTGGCGGTGCTGGTTGCCGGGTTCAGCGTGATTTGGTCCGTCGCCGTGGTTGAAGTCCCATACGTCGAGGGGTATCGCCAATTGGCGGCTTTAGTTGGCGCTAATTCACCGCCGCGCAGTAACGTGTTGTTCAGCGGCTACCGTGACGGTTCCTTCGTATTCAATGTGCGCGCGCTCGATCGTTCAGACCTTGGAGTGATCCGAGCGGACAAGCTGCTGTTGCGCGTCGCGATTGAACGAGAACGAGGAGTGGAGGAACGAGATGTTCGCCGGGCTGAGGTCGCGCGCTATTTTCCCAAGTATCGGATTCGCTACGTTGTCGCCCAGCGGGACTTTTGGCAAGACCTTGATTCGATGGCTTTGTTGAATGAGGTGTTATCAGATCCCGATTTGTTCGTGCGGGTTGAGACGGTCGAGACAGTGGCAAATTACAACAATAGTGATGCGACGGTCGATGTTTACCGCTATCTGGGCGACATTGCGGACGAGCCGGCGCCGTTGACGTTGGATATGGTTGGTATCGGCGAGACCTTCTCGCAGTGAGTCACAGAGCAAGACACGCAAATGACAATGAATGCAGGCAGTGAGCGGTGTGTGGAGACAGGTATTCCAGCGGAGCTTTCGGTGGTGGTGCCCACTTACAATGAAGCCGAGAACGTCGGAGAAATCGTTCAGAGGCTACGGGATTGTCTTGTTGGAATTGCGTGGGAGGTGATTTTCGTCGACGATGATTCCCCAGACGGTACCTTCGAGGCGGTGCGATCGTTAGCGTCGACGGATTACCGCGTTAGGCTCTTGCATCGCATTGGTAGGCGCGGTCTATCGACGGCATGCATTGAGGGTATGCAGGCGTCGACCGCGCCTTATGTTGCGGTAATGGATGCGGATCTGCAACATGATGAGCGGTTGCTCCCGGAGATGCTCCGGAAGTTGCGCGACGACGATCTTGATATGGTAGTGGGAAGCAGAAACGTGAGCGGCGGCAGCATGGGGGACTGGTCGACGGATCGGGAACTTGCTAGCAACTTCGCGACCTGGTTGTCTGGATTGGTGCTCAGGGCGGACTTGAAGGATCCTATGAGCGGTTTCTTCATGGTTCGGCGGGATGCGATCGATAATGTAGTCCGTGAGCTGTCGGGGATAGGCTTTAAGATTCTTCTCGACATTTTTGTCACAGCGAAGCGCCCGCTTCGTTTTCAGGAACTGCCTTACACTTTTCGTAATCGCAGCGCTGGTGAGAGCAAGCTCGATAATGTGGTCGCCTGGCAGTACATCGCGATGCTGCTGGACAAGTCCGTCGGGCGCTACGTCCCAGTGCGGTTCATCGCCTTTGCCTTCATCGGTGGGCTCGGTGTGTTCGTGCACATGGCGGTGCTTTGGTCTGGTGTTCCGCGGCCTGGGCGAGACCTTCGTCGCCGGTCAGACCGCCGCGACGCTGGTGGCGATGACCTTCAACTTTCTTCCTCAACAACTGGTTCACGTACCGCGATCGGCGCCTGCGCGGCTGGGGGCTGCTGCGGGGCTGGATCTCGTTCTCGCTGGCCTGTTCCCTGGGTGCGGTGGCCAACGTCGGCATCGCGACCTACCTGTTCAACACCGCGCCTGCCGGTGGCATCTGGTGGGTGCTGTCGGCCACCGCCGGCATCCTGATCGGTGCGGTCTGGAACTATGCCGTCACCTCGGTCTACACCTGGAATCAACCCAAGGCGGGCAGCGCGATCAGCTAGCCAGGGGATGCCCGAGGGATTCGAAGAACTCCCCTTGGGCCGAGGAGATCACGACACCGGATTGCTCGGTGCCGGCGGGGTGTTGCAAGTGGGCCAAACACCAGGCGCCCAGCGCTGGGAGTCGCTGTAAAGCGCGTTTGCGCACTTTCGGCCCTCGGTCCCGGGCGCTTGGCCCTCTCATCTCGGTAGCAGGTGAGTGGTGATCTGATCGAGGGTCGTCACGACGCGATCCGGATAGACATCGCGAAGGCTTACGTCGTGTTCCCGTAGTCGTAAGGAGCGGGCATCGCCGGCGAACAACGCGGTGCGGCAGCCAAGCTGGCTGGCCGGCCCGATGTCGTTGCGCAGGTCGTTGCCGATGTAGAGCACCTGCTCCGGTTCGATGCCGTGGTCACGATGCAACGCCGCGAGCGCCGGTTCAAAGACCCGTATCGATGGTTTGCCCACGCGATGCTCGTACGACCAGGCACAGCAGCGCGGATCGAAGCCGGCTGCATCGATGTCGTGACCGAGGAATGTGGCCAGCATCAACGGCGTATAGAACTGGGCATTGGAAACGATGCCGAGCACCAGCCTTCGCTGCGCCAATGCGTCGATGACGTCGCCTAGTCCCGGCATGGGCCAGACGGCGTTGCTGCGGAATTCGTACTCGATGGCGATGCGGCGCAGGCTGCGCTCGTCGGCCTTGATGTCCAGGCTCGACAACAACGCATACCAGATGGCGAGGATGTCGACCTCCGGGTAATCCACCCCTTGTCCGCGGGCGCTGGCGTGGCTCGCTGCCGATGACCTCGATCAGGGCCGCGGCGCCATCGAATCCCTGTGGCAGCGTATCGGTGTCGATGCCGGCGGCGTCGAGGGCCTGTCTGAAGTGATCGCGCCCAGCCTGAGTGTCCGTGAGCCCGATGTCTCCGCAACCGGAGATCACCAGCGTGCCATAGACGTCGAACAGCACCGCGCGGATACCGGCCATGTGCTCGATCCGAGGCGCCAGGTCCCGTGGGCAGTGGCGCCAGTGGCGCCGTCAGCCGACGGATCTGCTCGATCGACTCGTCGCCGTGCATGACTTCTCCGAGATCAAGGATCAATGGCCGGTTCTGGCAGCCCTGAGGGCGCTAAATGCTTGCGGGCAACCCAGGGCCATGGTTCCAACACCTCGGCCCTCGGCGCTGTTAGGTGCGCAGCAGCGTCAGTCTCTCGGGTGCCAGAAACTCATCGAGCAGGGTATCACCGTCCGCGCGGCCGAAGCGGGCGGACGGTACCGCGTCGCTGATCTCCGCATAGATCGATGCCAGTCGACTGCCGTAGCCGGACAGGCTGTATTCGGCTCGGATCGTGTCGGCGTTGGCGTCGATGAGTCGGGTATCGTTGGTCGCCGTCAGCACCGATGGCGACAGATCTTCTCGCGCGTTTGGGTCGGTCCGCAGGTGTCGGATCACGGTCTCCTGGGCCGGTTCGTCGAGCCGACCCAGGTCGATGTGCGCATCGCTCGACGGCGCTGCGCCACGCCTGCTCCAGCGCATCGTGCCGAGCGGGCGCCCGTAGGCGGTGGCGTTCGCGGCCAGCGCGTGCGCGAATGCCGCCCGCAGGCGCTCGGCATCGATCCAGTCGAGCGGCACCAGTAAGCGCTGGTAGAGGTCATCGAGCCGGATACCGTTGGCGCGGAAGTCGCGCGTGATCTCGGGCAGGTCGCGCCCAGCCAGCGGTCGGCCGCTGAGCCAGGGCTCGAGGAAGGCGAGCCCGAAACCCTCGCCGACGCTGGTGGTGACCAGCGCATGCGCCGAGGCGAGCAGGCCCTGGAAGTCGTCGACGCGGTTGCCGAGTTCAAACTCAACCGGCAGGCCAAGCTCCGCGGCCAGCGCGACCCAGCGCCGGTAGCGCGTTTGCTCCTGAGGGTTCTGTGGGGCCTGGGTGGTCGCGAACTGATCCTGTTGGTCGCCAAGGGCAGCCCAGAGCAGGAACTCACCGAGATTCTTGCGGCGGATGGCGCGGGTCGGGTACAGCCAGAGTCGGCTCCCGTCTCTGCCCGGTTGCGGTGCGTCGAGGGCCCCATCTGCCTCCAGATTGGGCTCTCGTGTCGGCGCTGGCGCCGACACCGCATTGGCGAGCAGGTGTAAGTTGGTCGCCGGCACACCAGCGGCGGTCAGGAACGACTGGTCGCGAGCATTCAGTACCGCAGTAGTGGATCTGCGGGGCGAGCGGATAGAGCAGCGCGGACAGTCGGCCCACGTCGCCGTCGGCCAAACGGTCGCGCAGGCGTCGGTACAGGGCAGGGCGGCCGTCCTCGGCGAAATCGTGCGCTTGCAGCAGCAGCCGGTGCCCGCCTCGGGCCAGCCGCAACAGTGCGCCGGGCAGGATCAGATTCTTGCCCAGGCAATGGTTATGGACATGCCAGACATCGGGCACGGCACCGAAGTGCGCGCGCGCGGTACTGAGCAGGGCCGCCGCGAGTTCGTCCGGTGTCTGTTGGGCGCGGCGTTCCTCGTAGCCGAGACCGGGCAGCACGGCGACTTGCGCGTCGAGCGGTTGCAGCGGCGCTTCGCCGGTGAGCACGAGCACCCGGTGTCCGGAACTGGTCAACGTTTCGCAGGCGTGTTGGATCACCCGCGTGACGCCGCCGGTCTGGAGGTGGAAGTGGACGATGGCGACACGCATGTCGAGTGACGTCAGCTAAGAGGGCGTCATGTCGCTTGCCGTTAGGGCGGCAGCGTTGCCTCCGTTGATGGGATGAGTTGGAGCACCGATCGGTGGCATAGCTTATGCGTATCGTTACGAGCGGATGACGTGCAAACTCTGGTGAAGCCGGCGCCCAGGCTCCTGGCAACGGGACATTCGACAGTGCTTGCGCTAGCGTACAACGTCTGCCACCAAAAGCGCACCATTGCCGATCGCATCCGGCCCTGCCGATTGCGCACGGGCGACAGCCGCGATCCCTGATGCACAGCCTGCCGAAAAGAATGCCGACATGAAGCAGCCCGAGAACATCGGATTCGTCTCCACCCGGTTCGCCGGCAACGATGGCGTCTCGCTGGAGTCCGCCAAATGGGCCGAGGTGCTGTGGCAGGGGGGGCACGTCAGCCATTGGTACGCCGGCGTGCTCGACCGCGACCCCGGCATCAGCCTGTGCATCCCGGAGGCCTTCTTCGACCATGCGGAAAATGCCTGGATCAACGCCCAGCTTTGGGGACGCACCCGGCGCAGCGCCGAGGCCAGCCGCCGCATCCGCGAGCTGGCCGAGTACCTGAAGGCGACGCTGTACGAGTTTCGCGACCGCTTCGATCTGGACATCCTGATCATCCAGAACGCGCTGACCATCCCGATGCACATCCCGCTCGGGGTCGCCATCACCGAGTTCCTGCTCGAGACCGGCATGCCGGCCATCGCCCATCATCACGATTTCCAGTGGGAGCGGCAGCGCTTTCAGATCTCCGCCGTCGACGACTATCTGGAGATGGCCTTCCCGCCGCGGGTGCCGCACCTGCAGCACGTGGTCATCAATCAGGCCGCCCGCGAAGAGATCGCCTGGCGCAAGGGCCTGCCGAGCATCCTGGTGCCCAACGTCTTCGACTTCGAGAATCCGCCCGGCGAGCCGGACGACTATGCCGCCGATGTGCGCAGCGCGCTCGGTCTGCTCGACGACGATCTGCTCATCCTGCAGCCGACGCGCATCGTCCCGCGCAAGGGCATCGAGAACGCCATCCATCTGATCCGCCGGCTCAAGCTGCCGCGTTGTCACCTGGTCATTTCCCACGACGGCGGCGACGAGGGCATGGAGTACGCGCGCCAGATCCAGACCCTGGCGCACGAGGAGGGCGTCTCGCTGAAGCTGTTCGGCGACCGCATGGCCGACCGCCGTCAGCTGAACCAGGACGGGCACAAGGTCTACGTCTTGCGCGACCTCTACCCGCAGGCCAATTTGGTGACCTTTCCGAGCCTGTACGAGGGCTTCGGCAACGCCTTGCTGGAGTCGATCTATTATCGTCTGCCGCTGGTCATCGGCCGCTACTCGGTGTATCAGCGCGACATCGAACCCAAGGGCTTTCGGCTGCCGGCCATCGACGGCGTGATCGATCGCCGCGTGGTCGACGAGACCCGCCGCATCATCGAGAATCCGGACTATCGTGAAGCCTTGGTGGAACACAACTACCGCGTCGCCTCGCGTTTCTTCAGCTACCGCGTGCTGCGCGACAGCCTGCGCGGCATGATCAACAACATCCGCAATCTGACGGAGTAGGCCATGCGCGCCGTCGACCGCCGCGTTCTTGCAACGTATCCGCCAGCGACTCCGACCGGCTCTACGGCGACGAGGTGCTACCTCGGCTGATGAATCGGCTCGATCTGATCGTCGGCCGCTACGGCGTCGGCGTCACCTGTGCCGACGGCGAGGCTTGTGCCCGTTGGGACCAGCGCGACGCCGTGCTGATCTGCTACGGCGACATGGTCCGTGCCGATCGCATGGATGACGGCGGTGAGCCGCCGCTGGCGACGCTGCGGCGATTTCTCAACGAACGCGTCGGCGATGCGCTGTCCGCGGTGCACGTGCTGCCGTTCTTCCCGTACAGCTCCGACGACGGCTTTTCGGTCATCGACTACCGCGCGGTGGACCCGCAGCTGGGTAGCTGGCACGACATCCAGAAGCTCGGCGAGGACTACCGGCTGATGGTGGACCTGGTCATCAACCATGTCTCCAGCCAGAGCCATTGGTTTCGTGCCTACTGCAACGGCATGGCGCCGGAGCGGCACTATTTCATCGAGGTTGAACCGGACGCGGACCTCAGCGCCGTCACGCGCCCGCGCACCTCGCCATTGCTGCGCCCGGTGCAGACGCCCTATGGCGAGCGCCAGGTCTGGTGCACCTTCAGCCACGACCAGATCGACGTCGATTTTTCGAATCCGGACGTGCTGTTCGAGTTTCTGGACATCTTGCTGTTCTATGTCCACAACGGCGCGCAGATCGTCCGTCTCGACGCCATCGCCTATCTGTGGAAGGAGATCGGCACGAGCTGCATCCACCTGCCGCAGACCCACGAGGTCGTCAAGCTGCTGCGCGATGTGCTGGAGATGCTGCAGCCGGGCCTGGTGCTGCTGACCGAGACCAATGTCCCCCACGCCGAGAACGTCAGCTATTTCGGCGACGGCGACGAGGCGCACATGGTCTACCAGTTCAGCCTGCCGCCGCTGCTGCTGCATGCCCTGTCCACCGGCAACGCCGCCTATCTGACGGACTGGGCCGCCCAATCTGGCGCCGCCGCCCGCCGGCTGTACCTACTTCAACTTCACCGCGTCCCACGACGGCATCGGCGTGCGCCCGTTGGAGGGACTGCTGCCGCAAGCGGAGTTCGATGCGTTGATCGCGGCCGTCGAGCAGCGCGGTGGCCTGGTCAGCCGGCGCAGCAACCCGGACGGCTCCACCACGCCCTATGAACTCAATATCACCTATTTCGACGCCGTCGGCGTGCCGGGAGACCTGGACGCCTCCATCGCCCGCTTCCTCTGCGCCCAGACCATCGCCATGAGCCTGCAGGGTGTACCCGGCATCTACTTCAACAGCCTGCTCGGTGCGTCGAACAATCTCGCCGGTGTCGAGCAGACCGGCCGCGCGCGGACCATCAACCGGCAAAAATGGACCGACTCCGAGCTCGCCGCGATGCTCGGCAATCCGGTTCTCAGGTCAGTCTCCAGTCAGTCCACCAGGCCAGCCGCGTGCTGCCGGAGTATCTGCGTCAGGCTGCAGCTGCGCCGGCGACGTCCGGCATTTCATCCGGACGCCCCGCAGCGCGTACTCGACCTGCCCGCCGGCCTGTTCGGCGTGCGCCGCGACGCCCTTGACGGTACCGAGCGACTGTGGATGGTTGCGAACCTTACCGGCGCGTCCGCTGTCCCTCACCATGGGCCGCATCGACAGGAATTGGAAAAGGCACCGATGGGCCGAACTCATCGCCGGCTGGTCCCGCACCGCGGACGACCTCCCCCCCAAGCTCATGCTCGCGCCGTACCAAGTCGTCTGGCTCGTCACCGCCGATGCGCCGCCCGCTCATTCCGGCGGCTGAGTCCGCCAGCAGACATCATTTCCACCCAACCAGGTCGTCGCCGGAAGGGCGGGCTGGGAGTTGGAGCGCCGACTTCCAGTCGACACGTCCTCGCCAAAAAAACAGGCTGTCCGTCATCCACCGATCCATCCAGGAATGCGCGTTAAAATACAGCGTCGCCGACGTTGCCGCCAGGGGCTCAGGTACTGAGCCTCCGATCGATTAATCTGCGGATTTTTCCGATACGCTTGCTGGAGCCGGACTTGAGCCTGATCGACCACCTATTGCACCGCATCACCGACCGTCTGCCCTGTCGCATCATCGATGGTGAGCAGGGCGAGCCCTATCTGGAACGCTACTATCTGTTCGGCCTCGATCGCATCGGTCTGGTCGGCTGGCACGCCTATCTGCACCGGTTCGTCGATTCCGACCCGGACCGCGGTCTGCACGATCACCCCTGGGGACGGGCGGTGAGTCTGGTGCTTGCTGGCGGCTATGACGAGATTCGCTTTGCCGACTCGCGGGCGCCGGCCAGCCAATGCAGCATGAGCCAACGCATGACGAGCCGGCGCATTCGTCCGGGCCGGCTCAACCGGCTAAGGGGGAAGGATTATCATCGCGTGGTGCTGCGCGACGGACGTCCGGCCTGGACGCTGTTCATGCATGGGCCGCGGGTCAAGGGGTGGGGCTTCCTGCGCAACGGCGACTATCGTGCCATGGCCCGCGATGCCGGCGAGTTTCGCCATCGCGATTGGTGGAAGCATGCACCGACCGGCCGTGAGGTGCGCGAGTTGCGCGCGGCCGCGGTATGAACGGTCAACAACCAGAAGCGGTGAACCCGAGGCCAAAAACTCAACTCGTAAACCCGGCATCAGGAAACAATTGGATGTATGAGTTGATGTATCAGCACCGAAGCTCGATAACCGCCGGCGCCCTCCTGCTGCTTAGCGCCTGCGGCAGTAGTCCGGATGAGGCCGGTAGTCCCGACACGCTGCACGTCAGCTGTCTTGAGCCACCGAACACCAGCGTCTGCCGTGCCGCCAAGCCTGCCTTCTATTACGATTATCAATCCGACAGTTGCAAGCGCTTCAACTGGGGCGGCTGCGGCGCCAACGTGCCGTTCCAGAGCATGGATCAATGCGTCAAGACCTGCGGCGGGCGAGCGGCGCCCTGACTTGTGTCGCTTGCAGGAAGTCTGCGGACCGGGTGAGGTTGCGTTGCATGACGCCGAGACTGTTGCTTCTGGCTTCAATGCTTTTGCTGGCAGGCGTAGCCATCCTGGCTGCTCCTGAGTGGCTCAGTCTGCAGACGCTCAAGGATGAGCAACAGTGGCTCGCGATGGCATTCGAAAGGCAACCGCTGCTCATTGCCGCGGTCTTCGCCGCGGTCTATGTCGTGTCCGTTGCGCTCAGTCTGCCCTGGGCCACGCTGCTCGGACTTGCCGCCGGAGCCATCTTTGGTCTCGGCTGGGGGACCGCCATCGTCTCGGTGTCGTCGACCCTTGGCGCGGCGCTCGCTTTCCTGCTCGCCCGCCACCTGCTACGGGGGCCGGTACGCAACCGATTTGGTTCCCGACTGGGCGCGATCGATCGCGGTATTGAGCGAGAGGGCGGCTTGTACCTGTTCGCGCTGCGCCTGGTGCCGCTGTTCCCGTTCTTCCTCGTCAACCTTGGCATGGGGCTGACGCGATTGCCGCTGGCCACCTATGTCTGGATCAGCTGGCTCGGCATGCTGCCGGGCACTGCCGTTTATGTGAACGCCGGGACGCAACTCGCCTCTGTCGATTCCAGTGCAGGCCTGCTGTCGCCGCCGGTGTTGATCTCCTTCGCATTGCTCGGGTTGTTTCCGCTCGCTGCCCGACGTTTCGTGGACTACCTGCGGACGCGACGCTCGTCCTCCCGCCACTGACAGCTGATCCCCTGCCGGTCCATGGTTCCTCGGCCTGCCATCGATCCGGCGGGCACGCACCGCGATCCGTTCGATCGAATGTTGATCGCGCAGGCACTCATGGAAGGGCTGATACTGGTCAGCAATGAGACCATCTTCGATCGCTTCGGCGTGGAAAGACTGTGGTCGGACCACCGCTAGCCGCTTAGGGCGTCCTAAGCGACAACATGTTGTTGGAAAGTCATCGATTCATGCGGCGAGTCCCAAGGTGGCGAACAGGCCACGCATCTCGCGCTGGAGATTGACGTAGTGTTGGTCGACAGGGTGGACGTGTTCAGTAGCTGTTGCAGCACCTCGACGAGTACGTATTGCTGT
>CAVOGV010000058.1:0-19895 GCA_963695445.1 uncultured Gammaproteobacteria bacterium
CCTCATCGGTGGTTTATGCAACGATGCGGTCGCCGGCTGACCGCGCGCCGATTGCTACCGTTCCCTGCGTTTGGAAAACGGAGCATGTGCCGGCGGTCCAGACACCCTGGCAACAATGCCGAGACCCGGTAGAGTAACGCGTCGAGCAACAGCTGCGATCCCTGCCCCATCCACACCATTCCCCGCCTGATCCTGCACGTCGATCTCGATGCCTTCTACGCCCGCCGTCGAACAGCGTGATCGGCCCGACTGGCGCGGGCTGCCGCGACAGCGTTAACGGCCGGATCCAAACCTTGCTCATCTCATTTCGGCAGGCCAGCCCGGTGTCTCAGACGCTTGTTGCGCGCAAGCCCGGCTGTGTCCAAGCTCGACAGGAATGGTTGGCAAACCGCTGACGCCTAGCCGGCATCGGCGTTGCAAACTAGACGACGGACGGCGAACATTGAGGAAAATTGACGCGCCACCAGGCCAATGACCGCTGACTGGTTCGCCGCCCGTCGGCATCGGACTCCTAACATCGGCTGCGACACCGGGGCATTCGTTCCCGGCGCGCATCCGAAGAGAACGCTCCATGAACCGCAAACCCGCCTTCCTGCTGCTGGCCCTGGCGCTCGGATTGAGCCCGCTGCTGCCAGGCGTTGCTTCCGCCGACGGCGGACAGTGGCCGGGGACATGATTCCTACGGCTACTCGTATCGGCATCACGATCGCGGCTACGACCGATACGACTATCACCGGCACAAACGTCACTGGAAGCACTACGAGGCACCCAGGGTGGTGTATCGCGATCGCCCCAGGCCACGGTACGTTGCCGAGGACAGCCTAACCATCATCTTCAACGGACGTTTGCGCTGAGGCAGGCCCGGACCCGGCGCTGGTATAGAATCGGGCGCTGGAGTCCAAGCCGCCGGAGGCGTCCGCACCATGCCACTCATCACCGCCCTGCTCATCGCACTGCTGGCCCTGGCCCCGTTGTCGACGGTCTCCGCCGACCGGGGTAACGGCGGCAAAGGCGGCAAGACCAGTCAGGGCCAGGGGATGAGCGCCGGCCAGGCCGGTGAGATCGCCCGCCGACAGACCGGCGGGCGCGTGTTGGCGGTGACGCCAAGGATGGCGGCTATCGGGTCAAGGTGCTGACGCCAAGCGGTGAGGTGCGTCAGTCTTCGTGCCAGGTCGATGACGACGAGACCGAATGATGCGTATCCTGGTCATCGAAGACGACCCCAACCTGCGTCGGCAACTCATGCACCGGTTGGCCTCGGACGGCATCGACGCACGTGGCAGCGACGATGGCCGCGAAGGGCTGTCTCTCGCCCAGGGGTACCCGCACGACGCGGCAGTGATTGATCTCGGCCTGCCGAACCTGTCTGGTCTCGCCATTCGCCAGCTGCGCGCCGGAGGCAGCCTGCTGCCGATCCTGATCCTGACCGCCCGCGACCGCTGGCAGGACAAGGTGGAAGGACTGGAGGGCGCCGACGACTATCTGGTCAAACCGTTTCAGCCCGAGGAACTGGTTGCCCGCCTGCGCGCGCTGACGCGCCGTGCCGCCGGCACCGCCAGTCGCGAACTGACCCTCGGCCCACTGCGGCTGGGACCTGACCGCCCAGCGCGCATGGATGGCGGAGCGAGCGGTGGAGCTGACGGCCTACGAATACCGGCTACTGGAACAGCTCGCGACGGCCGGGCGCGGTGCTGTCCAAGCAGACGCTGGGGGACCGCGCTCTATGCCCATGACGAGGACCGCGATAGCAACGTGCTGGAGGTGCTGGTGGGACGGCTGCGCCGCAAGCTGGATCCGGACGGCACGCTCGTCCCAATCGAAACCTTACGCGGACGAGGCTACCGGCTGACCCTGAAAGACCGGTCATCTGACCGGACGCCAACGGGCGCACCGCCGGACAACCAGGCGTCATGAGATCTTCTCAATGAAATCGATGCGCGCCAGGCTGCTGCTCGCCGCGGCCCTGGTGCTGGCGTTGTTCGTGCTGCTGACCAGTCTGGCGCTGGAAGAGGCCTTCGATGATGCCGCGCGCTCCGCCCGCGAGGAACGCCTGCTGGCGCAACTCTATCTGCTGATGGCCGCCGCCGAGGTCGAGGACGGCAGGCTGATCATGCCATCGGAGCTGGCCGAGTCGCGGCTGAGCCTGCCGAACTCCGGCCTGTCCGCCCGCATTTTCGATGCTGCCGGAGTTGCCGTCTGGCAGTCGCGTTCCGCCCTGAACGCGACCCAGCCCGCCAGCGTCCAGCTTGCGCCCGGCGCGCGCCGTTTCTATGAGACGGCGCCGGGAGATGAGCCAACCGAGGGCGCCGGCTATTTGGTCGCGGCCTTCGGCGTGCGCTGGGCGACGGGCCAGCAACCGCGGCGCTATACCTTCGCCGTGGCCGAGGATCTGACCGCACTGCGCAACGAGGTCGCCGGCTTTCGGGTGAGCCTCTGGCGCTGGCTCGGCGTCATGGCGCTCCTCATGCTCGCGGCACTGTTGCTCGCGCTGCGATGGGGGCTTGCGCCCTTGCGCCGGGTAGCGGCCGAGGTATCCGCGGTGGAGTCCGGCAGCCAGGCGCGCATTCGTGGCGACTACCCGATTGAACTCCGCGCACTGACGGACAACCTCAACGCCCTATTGGCGCACGAGCAAGCCCGCCAACGCCGTCTCGACCACGCACTGGGCGACCTTGCCCATAGCCTAAAGACCCCGCTGGCGATAATGCACGGCGCGGTGCAAGAGTCCGCTGCCGACACCCTCGACACGCGCCTGATGCGCGAACAACTCACGCGGGTGGGCGATATCGTCGAGTACCAGCTGCAGCGGGCACGCGCCGGCGCCGCGGGTTCTGGCCAACTCGCCCCAGCGGTACCGATCCGGCGCACCGCGGAACGAATCACCGCCTCGCTGGCCAAGGTATATCGGCACAAGGTCGTCGCGACCGAACTCGATATCGAGCCGACGCTGGTGTTCCGCGGCGCCGAGGCCGACCTTATGGAACTGCTCGGCAATCTCCTCGACAACGCCTTCAAGTGGTGCCGGGCGCGCGTGCGGGTCCAAGTGATCAACGCTAGCAGCGGAGCCGATGGACTGCGTATCCAGGTCGAAGATGACGGCCCGGGCATCGACCCCGGCGCCGCAGAGGGCCTGCTCGAACGCGGCGCACGGGCCGACGAGACCGCCCCAGGGCACGGCATCGGGCTCGCCGTCGTGCGCGAGATTAGCAAAGCCTATGGTGGCAGCGTCGAGATCGGTTCAGCCGCGCTCGGCGGGGCTCTGGTGTCCCTGACACTCGGTGATCAGCGCCGCGGCTGTTAGAATCAGCAATCATTCGCACCTCGATAGCCAGAACCAACATGCCCCAGGACATCTTGCTCGCCAATCCCCGCGGCTTTTGCGCCGGCGTCGACCGCGCCATCGACATCGTCGAGCGCGTACTCGAGCTGTTCGGCGCGCCCATCTACGTCCGCCACGAGGTGGTCCACAACCGCTACGTCGTCAACAACCTCAAGACCCGCGGCGCCATCTTCGTCGACGACATTGCCGCCATTCCCAGCGGCGCCACCTGTATCTTCAGCGCCCACGGCGTATCGCAGGACGTTCGTGAGCAGGCGGCGGCGCGGGGCCTACGCGTCTTCGACGCCACCTGTCCACTGGTCACCAAGGTGCATCTGGAGGTCACGCGGCATTGCAAGGCCGGCTTCGATGTCGTACTGATCGGCCATCGCGGTCATCCTGAGGTGGAAGGCACCATGGGCCAGTGTCACGCCGATGGCGGCCACATGCACCTGGTCGAGACCGAAGCAGACGTCGCGGGGCTCGCGATTCGCGATCCCGATCGCGTTGCCTACGTCACCCAGACCACGCTGTCGGTGGATGACACGAGCCGCATCGTCGCCGCATTGCAGGCACGCTTCCCGAACATGCAAGGGCCGAAGAAGAGCGACATCTGCTACGCCACCCAGAATCGCCAGGATGCGGTTCGCGACCTCGCCGCCCGCACCGACCTGGTGCTGGTCGTCGGCTCGAGCACCAGTTCCAACTCCAACCGGCTGCGCGAACTGGCCGAGAAACAGGGCGTCCCCGGCCTACCTCATCGACGGCCCGGACGACATTCACCGCGACTGGGTCAGCGACGGCACCCGGATTGGCGTCACCGCCGGTGCCTCCGCACCGGAACTACTGGTGGAGCAAGTGATCGCACGGCTGAAAGAATGGGGCGCCGACGGCGTGCAGGAGCAGTCGGGCATTCGCGAAAACGTCGTGTTCGCGCTGCCCAAAGAGCTTCAGCGGACCGGCGCCCAGCGGGCCTGAGGTGCATGCAGCCTCTGCTTTCGCAGCATCAGTCCAGTAACCGGAGACGGCCATGAGCGACATCCTCATCATCGGCGGCGGCGTCATCGGCCTGCTCACCGCGCGTGAGCTGGCAAGCGCCGGCGCCAACGTGACCCTGGTAGAAATGGGGGACACCGGACAGGAATCGTCCTGGGCCGGCGGCGGCATCCTGTCGCCGCTCTATCCTTGGCGCTACGCCGGAGCCGTCACGGCGCTGGCCGGCTGGAGTCAGCAGGTCTACGCGGAGTTGTGCACCGCCCTGTTCGAAGAGACCGGCATTGACCCGGAATACAACGCCTCGGGACTGATGATCCTAGACCCGGAAGAGCACGATCAGGCGCTCGCCTGGGCCGAGGCCGGACAAGCGGCTGTTCAGGTCATTGACCATGATGAGATCAAGCTCAAGGAACCTGGACTCGAGACAGCAATGCAGCAGGCGCTGTGGTTTCCGGAGATCGGCCAGATCCGCAACCCGCGCCTGACCAAGGCACTGCGCGCCGCCATTGACAAGCGCGTGACCATCCGCGAGCGTGAGGAAGTGCTGGAACTGCGCACCGAGCATGGCCGCATCACCGGCGCGCGCACCAGCAGCGGCCAGATCGACGCCGAATGCGTGATCGTCTGCACCGGCGCCTGGACCGCGCAACTGCTCGAGAAACTCGGGCGCAAACCGGACATCCACCCGGTCCGCGGCCAAATGATCCAGTTCTACGCCAAGCCGGGACAGATCCACCACCTGACCTTGTTCCGCGAGCGCTACGTCATCCCGCGCAAAGATGGCCGCGTCCTCATTGGCAGCACCCTCGAAGAGGCCGGCTTCGAAAAGCACACCACAGCCGAGGCCAAGGAAGAGCTTTACCGCATCGCCATCGACCTATTCCCGCTGCTCAAGCGCACCCCCATCGAAGACCACTGGGCCGGACTGCGCCCCGCCTCGCCGAGCGGCATCCCCTACATCGGCCCCTACCCCGATGTCGAGGGCCTGTTCGTCAACGCCGGCCACTTCCGCAATGGCCTCGTCACCGGCCCCGCCTCCGCCCGGCTCGTCGCCGACCTCGTGCTCGCGCGCTCACCCATCCTACCGCCCTCGCCCTACGGTCTCGACGCCAACCGCGGATGACCCTCCAAGCACGACGGCAACCCCAGGGAATCGAAGAAGGCCCCCAGTGGGAGCGATTTGCAATCGCGACGGCAACACCAACTGATTCCTGCACCGCCCCATCGCGGCTACAAGCCGCTCCCACACGCATGACAGCGATCCGCAACCGACAGATCGCGCTTGATTCAAACATCCGACTCCCCTAAGATTCACCGGCTTACCAGTGCACCCGTTCCAGACACTGGTCGCCTCCCGGCATTCCAAAGCCGATGTAGCTCAGTTGGTAGAGCAACTGATTCGTAATCAGTAGGTCGGCGGTTCAAATCCGCCCATCGGCTCCAATCAAAGCAATGGCTTAGACGGTTTTCCGCTAGGCCATTTCCTTTTGAGCCACCATAGAGTCACCACGGGAACGCATTTCGCGCCGGTCGAGTCACCAGCAACGGCCGCCGGGTCCTTTTCCGGCTCCCGCTCCTTTCCACCAAAATCGTCGCAGGGCCTTCAGTCCAGCCCCATCGCCTAAGCGAGCAGGCCCGCCGCTTCCTTGATCTCGATCTCGTGTTGCAGCCCACGTCGCGTGATTTCTGCTTCGAGTCGCGGTATCAGGGCTAGGTCACGAAAGATGATCGCATCACCGTCGGAGCCCGGCGCACCGCACGAAAGGCGGCGCCGGTTTCCCTGTTGTATTGCCAATGCTCGGCGGGCTCGTCGTAGGGCGCGCAGATGATCGGCTTCTCGACCCGCTGGAGCGGGATTTCGGGCTGATTTTCGCTGCTCATGGTCTGGGACTCCCGCCGCCTAGGCGATCGACGGCAAAGGCTCAGGCCACCGCCTGGTCGATCGAGATCGGGAAGAGGCCCTTTGCCTTCGCTTCCAGCAACACGATCTCCACCACGCTGCCGTCCTCGGCATAGCTGATGTTGACGTTCCAGCCGTGGGAAACCTCGCGCGTCACAGGCTTATCGCTGACATGGATTTCCAGGATGTCGTCGTCGTCGTAATAGGTTGTCTTCATCCGTCTTGGTCCTCCCAGTGAGTCATCAGGGTCTTGATGATGATCGCCTCGCGGCTGATCACGGCCGCACAGATTGTATTGTCCGCGCGGCCCTCGAAGGCGCGAGAAATCCACCAATGTTCGGCGTCTTTGCGTTTGACGGTGCCTGTTTCGATGAGCGACGCCACAAGCCCAGCGTCCAGCCCACGCTGCGCCATCCGCTTCGCCGCGTGGTTGGTCAGGTGGACTGCTTTGCCGAACCGCGCGCTGGTCCATAGACGCTTTTCGGTCATCTCAATCCACTCGGCTGGACCGCGCCTAAACCATGCACCCGCATCACCTCGTTGCCGCGCGGGTCGATCACCTTCACCGCCACGCGCCGGTGCTCGCCCGGCGGGAATGGCAGGGACTCGGTGCCGGACAGCGCCGCGAAGCGCTCCGGGTCGACGACGGTCTTGAGCGCGCGGGCCAGCTTGTCCCAGGCGGTGCGGTCCGGGAAGAACGCCTGTGTGATGCAGAAGGTGCGCCCGTCGTAGTCGGCATCGACGAACCAGGCCGCCACCTTGTCGCCGCGGCTGGGCGTGATCTCGTTCTTCACCGGGTCGTAGATGTCCACGCCCTCCATGATCACGCGGTAGTCGCCATCGCCGTCCGGGCCTTCGAGCCGGGTACGCGGCTGGCCGAACACCGAGAACAGCTGCGCCCCAGGCTGCTCCTTCAACAGGCCGTCCATCGCCGGGTTCACGTCTGGGCGGATGTGGGCCATGTGGATGCGCAGCCGCGGGTGACCTTCGTCGATGGCCGCCTGCGCCGGCGCCGTCGAAGCTGAAGCCCGCGATCACCAGGTCGTCGTACATCCGGCCGGCGGGGCGGATGACCTCTTCCACCATCTTCGCCGTGATCGGGCCATACTGCGGACCGATGACCACGCCGACGTTGGCGATGCCGTCCGGGTCCTCGTCGATTGCGCCCTTCGACACCCAACGGCCCTCGGCGTGGATACCGCTGTCGATGCCCGCCACTGGTTCCAGCCGGGTGAAGTGCTGTTCCTTGTTGTCCGGGAAGCGCACGCCGTCCATCCGCAGCAACCGCAGCATCCGCTCCAGATAGGCCGCGGTGTTCACCGTCGCGGACTCCGCGTCGCCGGCCCGCGGCGGTCTCGAAGCTCTCCGCGATCGCATCTGGCTCGCCGCCGAACAGCCCCTCGGTGCCCAGATCATCGTCGGGCGCCGCCAGCGACACCTCCGGCGGCTGCACCGCCTCGACGGTGAACGGGCCGGACACCCGCACCACGCCGCGGCGCACCTGCGGCTGGTCCACCAGTTCCTCCTGCTCCGCGTTGGCGGCGATGCAGGCATTCACGTCGTCCATCTTCGCGCGCCAAGCCGTGCGATAGGCAGCGGCGAGCAGCTCGGGCAGTCGGTCGGCGGCGCCGGTTTCGTCGACGCGCAGCCGTGGGTCCCGGCGCGGGCTGTACGCGTAGCGGATCGGTTCGACCCTCGGCACCCGGCCATCGGCGGCGAGGCTCGCCGGCGGGTTGTTCTTGCGCGTACCGCCGTGTCGGTAGTCCGCAACGCCGGCGGCATCCGCGACGCCTGCCTCATCGGTTGCGTCCGTGCCGTTCAGGTTCTCCTTGCCCGCCATAGGTCTGGCCCCGCTCGTGTCGCGATCTGGATTGGTCTCAGCGCGGGAGTGTACCGATGTTGCCCCGCTTCTTGCACTGACCAACCATCGGCGAGGCTGTTGCGCTAAAGACAGCTCGCTGTGCTTGAACAACCGCCGTTGCCGTAGCGACTGACGCATGGCCTTCATCGCCTGGCGACTGACAGCCGGGGTGAACCCGGTGAGGATGCGCCCTGGCGAGTGGCCACGCGCCTTGGCCGAACGGTGTAGCCAAGGAAGTCGAACTGAATGTGCTCGTAGGATTGCGTTCGTCGGCTATCCTTGCAGTACACGACCCGCGTCTTCTGCGGATGCATCTCGAGGCCGCACTCCTGCAGGCGCTCGGCGAGTTGCTGACGCAGTCACCGCACTGGTTGTCCGCGAATACTTCGTGCAGCCCAGCCTCGTCAGGGCGGCTCGTTGAAGTCTGCGTCTCTTTGTTCGAGACTTTGGAGGTAAGCGACTAAGGTCACCACACGCCCCGTTGCGCGCCTTCGCATGGCCGATGCTCTGCGCCAGTCCTTATCATCGCCGTCGCCGATCCCGCCAGCGGGCACCTGCTGCCCCGATTGGCGCAAAATACCCAAAACAATTTAAGACACCGAGGATGGTCGCCGACGCCTATACTAATCAACGAAGGTTTCAACGCAATCAGGAGAACGTCCGATGTCGAAAGAACGCCAAAGCAATAAAGAATCCAAGAAGAAGCCCGCCTTGACTCTGAAAGAGAAGCGTAGCGCGAAGAAGACCAAGCATGAGACAAAGACAGGGCTAGGTACTGGGAAGGGCGGCCTGGCATGATCCTCGCCCGCTTGCGGGCGCCAACTGTTTGCAGATGCGTCCAGTTTCGCAGTGACATCGCGCTTCCATGGCCGAGCGCCAAGGGCCGGGGGCTAAAATGGCGCATTGCCAGATCGCTAGGCCCAGGGTGACTCCCTTGATGCGCCAATAGGCATGCGCCTGCACCCGCTGAGGGACCTACGCGACGTTGGCCTGATCGCTGGTCTAACAGGGCGCGATGGGCACATCGGCGAACACCGCCTGGCTCAAGAATCCGGACTGTCCACGACGGTTGCACACGAGCACGCAGGGCTTGGCACGCAAGGTGGCCTCGCTCGGGCGAGCATCAAGCAGGCAAGATTTCACGACGTTGGGGCGGCGCTGCGTCATCTGCGGGACATGACGACGCTCTCGCCGACGAAAAAGCTTGTTTAAGTATCCTGTATTCGAGACACTGCGACCGGGAGCGTGCGTAGGTCGTGCTCTGATCGTGCACGAATCGCCCCTCCTCTCGGTCGTGCCTGGTAGTTCCTTCCAGCATCTCCCAGGCCATCTTCGTTCAGGCAGATTCCCTTCCAATTTAGAGTTTAGACGTATGGCGACAGGTACAGTTAAGTGGTTTAGTGATGACAAGGGCTTTGGCTTCATCGCTCCGTCCGACGGCTCCAAGGATGTCTTCGTGCATCACAGCGCCGTCCAAGGCAGTGGCTTCAAGTCGCTGACTGAAGGTCAAATCGTCTCCTACGAGGTCGAACAAGGCCCGAAGGGCCCGAGCGCGACCAACGTCGTCCCTCAGTAAGAGGCTTGGCATCAGGTGCTTGGCACCTGGGCAAAGGGCCCCGCATCTCGCGGGGCTTTCGCGTTTTTGGGCCGCCAACGCATGGCGACCACCCTCCCCTGGCCTCTTTCACGGACCCCAGTTTTGATCTCTACAGCGAACGTCACAATGCAGTTCGGCGGCAAGCCGTTGTTCGAGAACGTCTCGGTTAAATTTGGCGGTGGCAATTGCTACGGCCTTATCGGCGCCAATGGCTCTGGAAAATCGACCCTGATGAAGATCCTGGGCGGAGAACTGGAGCCCAGCGCGGGCAACGTGTCCGTCGAACCCGGGAAACGGCTCGGCAAGCTGCGCCAAGACCAGTTCGCCTACGAAAACCAGACGGTGCTGGACACCGTCATCATGGGCCACGAAGAATTGTGGCGGATCAAGCAGGAGCGCGACCGCATCTACGCACTGGCGGAGATGAGCGAGGAAGACGGCATGGAGGTGGCGCACCTGGAGGTGCAGTTCGCCGAGCTGGATGGCTACACTGCCGAATCACGCGCGAGCGAACTGCTGCTCGGGCTGGACATTCCGCTCGAGCAGCACGAAGGCCCGATGAGCGCGATCGCGCCGGGTTGGAAACTGCGGGTGCTGCTCGCCCAGGCGCTGTTCGCCGACCCGGACATCCTGCTGCTCGACGAACCCACCAACAATCTGGACATTCACACCATCCAATGGTTGGAGGAGGTCCTGATCGCGCGCACCAGCACCATGATCATCATTTCGCACGATCGGCACTTTCTGAACAGTGTCTGCACCCACATGGCCGATCTGGACTACGGTGAACTGCGCGTCTACCCCGGAAGCTACGACGCCTACATGACCGCCTCCAGCCAGGCGCGCATGCGCCAGTATGCCGAAAACGCCAAGAAGCAGGCCCAACTCGCCGAGCTGCAGACCTTCGTCAGCCGCTTCTCCGCCAACGCCTCCAAGTCCAAGCAGGCCACCTCGCGCAAGCGTCAAATGGAGAAGATCGTGTTGGAGGACATCAAGCCCTCCAGCCGCGTCAATCCCTACATCCGCTTCAATCAGGATAAGAAACTCTATCGTCTGGCGCTGGAGGTGACCTCCCTGGCCAAGGGCTACGACGACACGCCCCTATTCAGCGGTCTCGACCTGACCATCGAGGTCGGCGAACGGGTCGCCATCATCGGCCCCAACGGCATCGGCAAAACCACACTGCTGCGCTGCCTGGCCAGCGACATGACACCCGACGGCGGCACGGTCAAGTGGTCCGAGAACAGCAAGCTGGGCTATTTCGCGCAGGACCACGCGGCCGATTTCACTGAGGCCACCACGCTCTACGACTGGATGGACCAGTGGAAGCAGCCATCCGATGACGAGCAGGTGATCCGCGGCACGCTGGGGCGACTGTTGTTCTCCCAGGACGAGATCAAAAAGCCGGTCAACGTGGTCTCCGGCGGCGAGCAAGGCCGCCTGCTGTTCGGCAAGCTGATGCTGCAAAAGCCCAACATACTGCTGATGGATGAGCCCACCAACCATCTGGACATGGAGTCGATCGAGTCGCTCAACACCGCGCTGGAAGACTATCCGGGCACCCTGATCTTCGTCAGTCACGACCGGGAATTCGTCTCGTCGCTGGCGACCCGCATCATCGAGCTGACGCCTCGCGGCGTGGTCAACTTCCGCGGCAACTACGAAGACTATCTGCAGAGCGAAGCGGCCGCGTAAGCCATCGAGATCGGGTACGGTTAGGAGCGACGCCGCAACGCGCCGCGGAACCATCGACGGGCGGGCACACAATATTCATGAGAGTCCCCGACGAATCCCCATGATCAATACTAAGAAAGCTTATCCTCGCCGCGTTCGCATACATCCTTTTGCTGGCGGTGACGGTAATCGCGGGCGCCCAGCAGGCGCGCGAAAAGCTTCATCAGCGACTTGATCATCTTGTTCGAGCGGCCAATCCGCGCCGGCGATGCTGTCACCGAGGAGACACAGACGGCAGCGCCACCAAGATCAAGATCCGCGCCACCGCCATTCGCAATTGGGACGGCAAGTAACTGTTGGCACCGAGCAAGGAGTTCATCACTGGTCGCCTGTTCAACTGGTCGCTGTCGTATCAGACAACGCGGCTGGTGCTGGCCATCGGCATCGCCTATGGGTCGCCGGAAACTGCCGTGAAAGCTCCCGCGTCCGAACAGGGTCTTAATCGATATTCACTGTCTGATGCACCAAGCCCGCTGCCGCCATGTCACGTACCAACCTGCTCGCTGCACTGCTCATACTGACCGTTGCGGCTGCCGGCGTCGTCGACGCCCGCCGCGGCGTCGACGCCGAGATCGAGCCGGCGCCAGCGCCGGCGTTCACGCAAACCAATTCCGATGCCTGGATCAACAGCTCGCCACTGCGGATGGATGCGCTACGCGGCAAGGTGTTGTTGTTGGATGTCTGGACCTTCGAATGCTGGAACTGCTATCGCTCGTTTCCCTGGCTGCATCAGCTCCAGGCGCGTTACCAGGACGATGGTTTACAGGTCATCGGCATCCACAGCCCGGAATTCGACCGCGAGCGTGAGCGTGCGGCGTTGCAGGCCAAGGTCCAGGAGTTCGGCATCACACACCCGGTCATGATCGACAACGACTTCCGCTATTGGGAAGCCCTCGGCAATCGCGTCTGGCCGAGCTTCTATCTGATTGATAAGCAGGGGCGCGTTCGTTACCGCTTCATCGGCGAGACCCAGGTCGGTGAACCGCAGGCGCTGCGCATCGAGCGGGCAGTGAATGCCTTGCTTGCTGAGCCGTACTGACGGCGCGAAGCCGACAATCTGCATGTCGAACTCGGTCTTGGTCATCGATCCCGTCGCGTCCACGCACACCCGTCGCGCGCCGACCGGCACGACCTGATAGACTCGCGAGCCGAAACGGCGGGGCTGCAGTCGCCCCGCGTCAGCCGGCACGATGAGGAGTCGTTCCATCCCGATGGCCCCCCTGGCTTATTCCCTGCCGCTGGTCATGCTGTGCTCGGCACTCGCCGTCTACCTCACCGGTGCGCGCCTGGGTGAGCGGGTCGCGCGCATCAGTGTTTTTAGCAGCGCACTGGTCCTGGCGCTGGCGCTGGCGCTGTTCCTGAACCAGTTCTGGGCCGACCAGGGCCGACTGGTCAGCGTCGGTCTGACGATATTTACGCTCTACGTCGACTGGCTTAGCACGCTGATGGCGTTGCTGGTCAGTGCCATCGGCCTGGTAGTGCACGTCTTCTCCGTGCGCTACATGCAGGACGACCCGGCCTATACCCGCTTCTTCATGCTGCTCGATTCTATCATCGGCGTGATCCTGCTAATGGTGCTGGCCGGCGACCTGCTGACGCTGCTGCTGGCCTGGCACCTGCTCGGCGTTTGCCTGTACTTTCTGCTCAGTCATCAAACCCGGCGCCCGTCCGCGACCCGCTATGCGTTCTGGACGCTGTTCACCCATCGCGTCGGCGACCTGCCGCTGCTTGCCGCCACTGCACTGGCCTATCACAGCTATGGCACGCTGAGCCTGCCGACGCTTTTCGAGCGCGTCGCGGCAACGCCGGATGCGACCACACTGCTCGGGCTGCCCTTCGCCGAGACCGTGGGTCTGCTGATTCTGCTGGCAGCCTTCGCAAAATCAGCGCAGTTTCCGTTCCACACCTGGCTGCCCTACACCATGGACGGCCCAACGCCCGTGTCGGCGCTGATGCACGCGGGCATCGTCAATGCCGGCGGCTTTCTGATCAATCGCTTCGCGCCCGTCTTCGTGCACACTGAGCACGTCTTGCTGCTGGCATTCGCGGTCGGACTCATCACTACCATCATGGGCTCGCTGATGATGTTGATGCAGAGCGACATCAAGAAGGCCCTGGGCTATTCCACCATGGGCCAGATGGGCTATATGGTCATGGAATGCGGCCTCGGCGCCTTCTCGCTGGCCATTTATCACCTGATCGCCCACGGCGTGTTCAAGGCGACGCTGTTCCTCGGCTCCGGCGCCATCATTGGCAACGCGCGCAAGGACCCGAACATCCCGGAGGGCGAGATCTACAAGTTCATGGTCGAACGCAAGGTGCCGCACCCGCCGCTGTCCTGGGTGGTATTCGCCGGCATCACCATCACCGTACCGTTGATCATCGTCTTCGGCGCTCACCAGATGATCGACGAGGGCTTCCTGCATCATCAGGGGGCGATGATCCTGCTGCTGTTCGGCTGGATCACCGGCGCCCAGACGCTGTTCTTCGTTTACAAGATCGGCGGCGAACGGCCGTTCCGGGTGCTCTTCTATGTCATCCTGTCCTTCGGGCTGGTGATCCTGACCTATGTGTTGGTCGGCCATGCCTTCGACGCCCTGCTCTACCCGGACCCAGAATTCCGCGAGGCCCTCTACCGCGCCGCGTCGGTCAATGTCACCTGGTTCGCGACCGTGCTGCTGCTGCTGATCGTGCTGATCTCGGCGGGCTGGCTGCTGGTGTTCCGCTCCGAGGCGGCCCAGGAGCCGTTAACGCGCCGCTACCGCGCCCTGTATCTGAGCCTGTATGCGCTGCTGTCGCGGGAGTTCTACATCGCCGACCTGTACAGCCGCGCCGGCGAACAGATGCTAAGCCTGTCCCGCCGGCTCAATGCGCTGTTGCGCTGGGTCTGATGGTTGGGTCTGACGCCGCGGGTGCATCACCATGACGACATTCCTGCTGTTTCTGCTTGCCGGCCTGTTCCTCCCGCTGTACCCGCTCAGCATTGGCGCCAATCTGTTGTTGAAGCGCCAGATCGGAGTCGACGGCGCCGACCTATTGTCCCGGCCAGCGCTCAAGGCCGTGGCGATGACCCTCATGCCGTTGATCGGGGTCGGGTTGATCAGTTGGGGTCTGATGCTGGCGGACGGTGACGCGATCGCGCTGACCACGTTGTTCGCGATCTGGGGCGGCCTGACCTCGCTGCTGTATGCCTTCCGGCTACTGTCAGTGCGCGACGGCAAGATCTGGGTCGCGCAGCTCTACAGCTCAGCCCTGGCGTTGATTTGGGTCGGTATCGCGCATCGGGTGCCACCGCTGCTGCCGGCATTGGGGTTGGCGTTGTCGCTGCTGCCGCTATCGTTCCTGCTGGCGCAATTGACCCGGCGCTTTGGCATCGCCCGGGTTGGGCTTTATCCGGGGCTCGGTCTGCGCATGCCGGTGTTCTCGTCGCTATTCGTTCCGGCGGTGCTCGTGGCCATCGCGGTGCCATTTTCGCCCGCCTTCTTTGCCATCATCGACCTCGCCTTCGGCGGTCTCGGCACCAATGAACTCATGACGCTGGCGCCGATCAGCCTGTCTTGGCTGCTGTGGACCTGGGCCGGCATGAATTTGCTTACCGGCATCGTCTTCGGCACGCCGCGGGAAGACCTAGGCTATGTCGACCTCGGCCGCCGTGATGCGCTGTTGTACGGCCTCGGCATGCTGGCGTTGTCACTGTTCGGCATCGTTCTCGTGGAGGGTGTGCTATGAGCAACAGGGAATCGGGCCGGTCGGATGGCCCTGGATCGGACACCGTTTCGACCAGTGCCGAAACCCTATCCGAACTCGCGCCCGCGGGTGGCCCAAGCCTCGGCAGGCGGCTCAAGATCCGTTCCATGGTCACCATGGCCGGTGAGGTACTGCCGTTTTTCTGGCCAATGCGCAACTTCATCCACCACAACCCACTGCACGGGTTGGAACACCTGCCCTTCGAGCAGGCTGTGGCGGAGGCGTCGCATCTGTTCCATGCACGCGGCTATCTCAAACGCATCGAATACCAGCAACTGCGGGACCGGGGCAGCATCGAGCCCGACGTAATCGAGGAACTGGTTGCGGAGTTTGTCGCCGGCTGGCTCGCCGAGCACGCCAGCACCGACGACCAAGAGCTGGCAGACCTACTGCAGCGCTGCCTGTTGGCGATGCTGACCCGCATGAGCCAACCCGCGCCCGGCGATGACGTGCCATGCGCGGAAGAAGTGGCAGCCGGGCTGAGGCGCAACGCATGAAACCCTTTGCGCAACGGCTTGCCACCGAGCTGACCCTGTACGACGCGGTCGATCAGTTGTTCGGCACCCGTCTCGGCGAGACGCTGAACGAGCTGCTGATCAAAGGCCTGATGGACTTCTTCGACGAGGGCCAATCCATCTGGCGCATGCCGGGCCGCCAACAGGGTCTGTACCGTGGTTGGAGCCGCATTGCCCGACGCAACCGGCGCTTGCGTCTGCGCGGGCTCGACGTCGGTGCCCTACTGGCAAAGGCGGACGATCCCGAGACGATGATTGATTACGTCATGACCCGCCTCGGCGTACCCGAGCCGCTGTGGATGAACTATTTCACGCTCGAACTCGCCCAGTTGCACGGCTGGGCCGGTTTCGTGCGCTGGCGCTCCCAGGCGCGGCACTACTACTGGCAACAACGCAATCCGGCGGACCTGGTGGACTTCATCGCCATTCGCCTGGTGCTGGCGCTGGCGCTGCTGGAGGACGCCGCGCGGCGCCTGAAGCGCGACTTCGGCTATCCGTCGCTGAAGGCCTACGCAGAGGAGCATCCGCACGAATGTGTGCTGCGCCGCCAGCTCAATGCCGGCACCGTCTTGCCAGACTACGCCCACCGCATCGAGGTCACGCTGGACGGCGGCGACCCGGCCCGCATCGACGCCTTGCACAAGGAGTACGCGCGCGAAAAGATCACCCGCGAGGCGAACACGCGCGCCCGCCGCCTGCTGGAGGTGGGCGAGAAGGCCGGCATCCCGCGCCGGGCCCTGCTAGAGCATTCCGACGCGACGTTGACGCAGTTCGTCGACGCGGTCTACGACTTCAAGGCGCGCGAGGAATTTGTCTGGACCCAGGCCCTGGAACGCACCTATAGCCGGCGCTTGCTGGCGCAGATCGGCGCCGCCGCACGGCAGCCGGCAACCGCCGCCGACCCCAGTTTCGATACCAGTATCGGCACTAGTGCCGACCTCGGTGTCGCATCGGCCAGCGGTGTGCAGGCGCTGTTTTGCATCGATGTGCGCTCAGAGCGACTGCGCCGGCACCTGGAGGCGGTCGGCGACTACGAGACCTTCGGCATCGCCGGTTTCTTCGGCATCCCGGTCAACTTCATCGAGTTCGGCAAGGGCCATGAGACCGCACTCTGCCCTGCCATCGTCACGCCCAAGAACGTCGCCGTGGAGATGCCGCACAAGCACGAGACGCACCGCCATGGCCTGTTCGATGCTCGCCCACGAGGTGGTGCACGACCTCAAGAACACCGTGCTCGCACCCTATGTGACGGTGGAAGCGGTGGGACTGCTGTTCGGCTTCGACATGGTGGGCAAGACCTTCGCGCCCCGCGCCTACAACACCTGGCGGCAACGGCTTGAGACGCGCAAGCCGCCGGCGCGTCTGCTGATCGACAAGATTACCCGCGACGAGGCCGAGGAGTTGGTGGCCAACTTGCAGGACGAAATGGTGATCCGCGCCATCGAACGCCATTTCGGCGTCAAGCGCGAGGCGATCACCAGCCCCATGATCCGCGAGCTGCGCGAGATCGCCCTTGGCAATCGCCCCGATCAGAGCCAGAACCAGAGCCGAACCCAAAGCCCTGGCCGCAGCGAGTTCGCGCGCCGATTTGAGGTGGACGCTGCCGCCGAGGCCGTGTTCATCCGCTCGTTGCAGGTGGAGTATGGCGTAACCCCGGATCAAGCCACCATCCAGCTCGAACAGCTGGCCAAGATCGGCTTTCGGCACAAGCGCCAAGCGCAGATGGTGGGCAACGCCCTGCGCAGCATCGGTCTCGATGGAGGCATCACCGGAGCCATCGCGCGCACGGTGCTGGTGGTCGGCCATGGCAGCACATCCGAGAACAACCCTTACGAGTCCGCGCTGGACTGCGGCGCCTGCGGCGGCGATCAGGGCTTGGTCAACGCTCGCATTTTCGCCGCCATGGCCAACCGCCGCGAGGTGCGCGAGTTGCTCGCCGAACAGGGCGTCGCCATCCCCGCGGAGACCTGGTTCATCCCGGCCCTGCACGACACTACCACCGACGAGATCCAGCTGTTCGACCTGGATCAACTGCCGCCCGGCGCACTGACCCGGCTCACTCGCATCCAGGAGGATCTGACCGCGGCCGGACGCCTGTGCGCGCTGGAGCGCTGCGCTGCGCTCGGCGAACGCGGCATCGATACACCGGAGGCCGCCGCGCGCCGGGTCAAGCGCAACGCGCTGGACTGGACCCAGGTGCGCCCGGAATGGGGACTGTCGAAGAATGCCTCGTTCATCATCGGTCGGCGCACGCTGACCCGCACACTGGATCTGGAAGGTCGCGCCTTCCTGCACTCCTACGACTACCGCATCGACCCCAAGGGCCGACTGCTGGAGGGCATCCTGGCCGGACCGCTGGTGGTGGCGCAATGGATCAACATGGAGCACTACTTCTCGGTGGTCGACAACGAGGCCTTCGGCAGCGGCAGCAAGGTCTATCACAACATCACCGGGCGCTTCGGCGTCATCAGCGGCAACGTCAGCGACCTGCGCACCGGGCTGCCGGCACAGACCATGCTCAAGGGCAGCGAACCCTACCACGAGCCGCTGCGTCTACTGACCGTCATCCAGGCCCCACTAGCGCCGGTACAAGGGCTGCTCGCGCGTCTATTCAAACCCCGCGAACTGGTACATAACGGTTGGGTGCTGCTGCTGGTGCTGGACCCCGAGACCGGCACCGCCAATCTGTTCCGCGACGGCGCCTGGCAGACCACGCCGATCGACTTGCCGGTCTAACGTTCAGGGCGCGATGCTCAGGCATCACGGGCCGTAGCAGCCGCTATCAAGATTGCCGACAACCGAGAGTCATGTAGATGCAAGAACTGAAGCAAAGCGCGATGAAGAAGCTGGAGATCATCGTCCAGGGCGAGTATCAGGACTTCGTGCTCGACCTGCTCGACCGCGCCGCTGTCAGCGGCTATACCGTGGTCCATAACCTATCCGGCAAGGGCAGCCACGGCAGCCACGAAGGGCACCTGATGTTCAACGAGGACGACGTGCTGGTCATGGTCATCACCGTCGTGCCAGAAGCTTTGGCTGCGGCCATCATCGAGGGCCTGACACCGTTCTTCAACAAGCACATGGGCGTCGTGTTCACGTCCGACATCCAGGTAACGCGCCTCGGCAAGTTCCAACCGCCGACGCCGGGCGGCGCTTAGGCCAGTTCGGCGATAGGAGTCACAATCAGGCCCTTCGGAGGGCAAGCGCGTTGCCGCTATGAAACTTGACTCATCTTGGCATCGATCGGGGCCGGCGGCAGCACTTGATGATGCTTTCTATTACGACTTCAATGACAAGCACCTTGAATACGATTGGACAGAAGCCGGCGACTGGTTGGAGGGAAACGGTGTCGATCGGGGGCAATGGGTGCACAAACTACTGATGAGTGACCTCATCTCGGAATATGGGCTCATCGATAACAATTCCGCTCTCAACCTGATATACCTCCTCGGCTGGTGCACCTGCAACTCCGGCGGCTTGCCGCTGGCGGGCACGGACGAACGCTTTCATGTGGTGGGCGGCAACGATCAAGTCATCCATGGCATGGCCGCGGAGTTGGCAGAGGGAACCATCGAGCTCGAAAAGCGGTTGGTCGCCGTGCGCGGAGACGTCGCGGGCCCCTATACCCTATGGTTCTCAGACAAGAGCCGTGCGGTGTGCGATCAACTCGTGTTCGCCATGCCCTACCACCTGATCCGAGAGGTCGACATCGACGTCAACATCTGGGAGGCGTTCAGCGACCAGACGCGGGCCGCAATCGAGAACATTTAGCCCGCCGACAACGGCAAGATCCAGCTTGAGCTCGCATCGCGCTACTACGACATGGTTCGCTTCGTTTCGGGGGAACCGGTCCACCTGGGTGCGGTTTCTTAGTCCGACCCGGGCAAGCGCAAGGCGCCCGGCTTCATCGCGACCTGGGAAGGCAACCCGAAGAGTGCGTCAGAGATAGGCATCCTCGTCAGCTATACCGGAGGCTACGCGGGGGAGACGCTCCACAGAGCGGGTCCGATTCCCGGCCCGCTGGCGCCGTACTTCGGTGAGGCCGCAAGGGTGGACGTGCAGCGCGTGCTTGCCTGGGAGACTAACGGCATAGGAAATTCTGTCAAGGAGTGACCGCAGCCCCCGGGTACGCCTCCAGCCCCCCGTGTCGGACCTGGATCCCGCTCTGCCGAATTAGGCGCCCGGCCATCACCTTCACCAAGTCGTTGACCAGAAACCAGGCGAGC
>CAVOGV010000059.1:0-27471 GCA_963695445.1 uncultured Gammaproteobacteria bacterium
GACCGAAGAGGCTGATCGGCAGGAGGACGGCGCTGATCCGGATGCTGATTCCACGAGAGGTCAAGGTGACGCCTCCGACAGGGACGAACAATCCGCGACGGCAATCGAAGTATCCGCCGAGGGCAGCTCAGACGGCGAGCAAGAGAACGAGGGCGAGACCGAATAGCCGGCACTCACAGAAACCCTCAGCGCCCCGCTAGGCCACCATAGGAGCCGCCCGATGCCGCTGTCCAAGTTCTTCATCACCCGCCCCAAGTTCGCCTTCGTCATCTCCATCGTCATCTCGCTGGCCGGCGCCCTGGCGCTGATGGGGCTGCCGGTGGCGCAGTTTCCGGAGATCACGCCGCCCACGGTCAGCGTCACCACCCAGTACGCCGGCGCCAGCGCCGACGTGGTGGAGCAGACCGTCGCCGCGCCCATCGAGCAGCAGATCAACGGCGTCGAGGACATGATCTACATGTCCAGCAAGTCGGACAACGACGGCCGCTACAACCTGACCGTCACCTTCGACATCGGCACCGATGCCGACATGGCGCAGGTGAAGGTGCAGAACCGCGTCTCCACGGCGATGCCGTCGCTGCCGCAGGAGGTCCAGCGCCAGGGCGTGAAGACCGAGAAGCAGTCCACCAACATGCTGCTGATCGTCAACATCTTCTCGCCACAGGAGACCTTGGACTCGCTGTACCTGAACAACTACGCCACCATCAACGTCAAGGACACCCTCGGGCGGGTCAAGGGGGTCGGCAAGGCCGAGATCCTCGGGGTGATGGACTACGGCATGCGCTTCTGGCTGAAGCCGGACCGCATGACCGCGCTCGGCGTCAGCGTCGCCGACCTGCAGAACGCCGTCGCCGAGCAGAACGTGCAGGTGCCGGCGGGACAGATCGGCGCGCCGCCGGCGCCCACCGACCAGCAGTTCCAGTACACGGTCACCACCAAGGGCAGACTGTCCGAGGTGGACGAGTTCGCCAACATCATCATCCGCATCGAGCCGGACGGCTCCGCGATCCGCGTCAAGGACGTCGCCCGCGTGGAGCTCGGCGCCCAGGCCTACTCCGGCGGCGGGCCGACTCGACGGCCAGCCGTCGGTGGTGCTCGCCGTCTACCAGACGCCGGACGCCAACGCCTTATCGGTGGCGGATCAGGTCAAGGCCGCGCTGGCGGAGCTGTCCGAGCGCTTCCCGGAGGACATGGACTACGCGATCCTCTACGACACCACCAACTTCATCGAGGCATCGATCTCGGAGGTCAAGGAGACGCTGTTTATCGCCATTGGCCTGGTGGTGCTGGTGGTCTTCATCTTCCTCGGCGACTGGCGCTCGACGCTGATCCCGGCATCGCCATCCCGGTGTCGCTGATCGGCACCTTCGCGTTTCTGGCAGTCGCCGGTTTCACGCTCAATACCATCGTGCTGTTCGCGCTGATCCTGGCCATCGGTATCGTCGTCGACGACGCCATCATCGTGGTCGAGAACGTGCAGCGGCTGATGGACGAGGAGGGGCTCGACCCCAAGGCGGCCACCGCCAAGGCCATGGATCAGGTCGGCGGCGCCGTCATCGCCACCACGCTGGTGTTGCTCGCGGTGTTCGTGCCGGTGGGCTTCATGCCCGGCATCACCGGTCAGCTCTACCAGCAGTTTGCCGTGACCATCTCGGTGGCGGTGGCGATCAGCTCCATCAATGCGCTGACGCTGAGCCCGGCGCTGTGCTCGGTGTTGCTCAAACCCGGCCAGGAGCCGCGTGAAATGGCTCAACTGGTTCAATGTCCTGTTCGGCAAGCTCACCAACGGCTACACCGCGGCGGTGCGGACCACGGTGCGCCGGGCCATGCTGATCGTGTTGATCTACGCGGGGCTGATCGCGGCCACGGTCTGGATGTTCGTTAACCTGCCCTCCGGCTTCCTGCCGGAAGAGGACCAGGGCTATTTCTTCATCGAGGTGCAGTTGCCGGATGCGGCGTCGCTGGCTCGCACCGAGACCGAGTCTCGACCGGGTCGAGCAACAGTTGCGTGAGATCCCAGGTGTGACCAACGTCATCTCCGTGGCCGGTTTCTCGATGCTGAACAGCGCCTTCGGCTCCAACAGCGCCCTGGTGATCCCGATCCTGGCGCCTTGGGAGGAGCGCTCCGAGCCGGGCCTGCGCTTGCCGGCCATCGTCGCGCAGGCGCAGCAGATCGCGGCCGACACCGCCGATGCCA
Source organism: uncultured Gammaproteobacteria bacterium (assembly GCA_963695445.1). GTDB lineage: Bacteria > Pseudomonadota > Gammaproteobacteria > Chromatiales > Chromatiaceae > Thiohalocapsa. The sequence continues at coordinate 2,198 of CAVOGV010000059.1, forward strand.
ACGTGATCCCGTTCGTGCCGCCGGCCATCCCCGGCCTCGGCAGCTCCGGCGGCTTCTCATTCGTGCTGCAGGACTACAGCGGCGGCGACATCCAGGAGTTCGCGTCGGTGATGCGCGGCCTGATCGTCGCCGCCAATGAGCAGCCCGCGGTCGGCTCCGCCTTCAGTACCTTCCGCGCCGATGTGCCGATGCTGTTCCTGGACGTGAACCGCGACAAGGTGCAGACGCTACAGGTGCCGATGAGCGAGCTATTCGCGACGCTGCAGGCCCAGCTCGGCTCCACCTACATCAACGACTTCAACAAGTTCGGCCGCACCTGGCGCGTCATGGCCCAGGCCGAGGGCGACTTCCGTAACAACCCGAGCGATATCCTGCGGCTGTTCGTGCGCAACAAGCAGGGCGACATGGTGCCGGTGGCGACGCTGGCGGAGGTCGAGTCCAAGACCGGTCCGCAGGTGGTCTCGCGCTACAACCTGTTCCGCTCCGCCGACATCTCCGGCGGGCCGGCACCCGGTTTCAGCTCCGGCCAGGCCATCGCCGCGATGGAGCAGACCGCCGAGGAGACGCTGCCGGCCGGGTTCGGCTACGAGTGGACCAGCATGTCCTATCAGGAGATCAAGGCCGCCGGCCAGGCGCCGATCATCTTTGGTCTAGCCCTGCTGTTCGTCTATCTGTTTCTGGTGGCCCAGTACGAGAGCTGGTCGATTCCGTTTGCGGTGCTGCTGGCGGTGCCAGTCGCCGTATTCGGTGCGTTGGCGACGGTCGGCGCCGCCGGGCTGGACGTGAATCTCTATACCCAGATCGGCCTGGTGATGCTGATCGGTCTGGCGGCCAAGAACGCCATCCTGATCGTCGAGTTCGCCAAAGAACAGCGCGAGACCGAGGGCCTGAGCATCTACGACGCCGCGGTCAAGGCCGCGCGGCTGCGCTTTCGCGCGGTGATGATGACGGCGCTGTCGTTCCTGCTCGGCATCATCCCGCTGGTGGTCGCCACCGGCGCCGGCGCGGCTCGCGTGTCGCGCTCGGCACCGCCGTGTTCGGCGGCATGCTGGCGGCGACGGTGATTGGCACCCTGCTGATCCCAGTCAGCTACTACGTGGTGCAAGGGGTGCGCGAGAGGATCAAGGGTGGCACAGCCGCTGGGGAACCGTCCGCGGAGTCGAGGCTGTAGCCGTGCTTGAGACGATATAGAACCCACGGCCGATGGACAACTATCGAATCACGCACCATGGCGCAGTCGACGGCGTCACCGGCTCCTGTCATGAGCTGACACTAGCCGATGGCCGCTCGGTGTTGGTGGACTGCGGGCTGTTTCAGGGCGCTGAGACCGCGCAAGACGGTGCTGGCGCCGGGCAGTTGCAGATCGGCTTTCCGCTGGAGCCGGTTCAGGCGCTCATCGTCACCCATGTGCACATCGATCACGTCGGGCGCATACCGTATCTGCTGGCAGCCGGCTTTCGCGGGCCAATCTTCTGTAGCGAGGCATCGGCCGAGCTGCTGCCGCTGGTGCTTGAGGATGCGCTGAAGGTGGGATTCACGCGCGATCAAAAGCTGATCGAGCGCGTGCTGGGCCTGATCCGCAGGCGCGTTGTCGCGTTGCCCTATGGCCACTGGCATCGCGTCCTCGACGGCGATGCCGGACTGCGCGTCCGGTTGCAGCCGGCCGGCCACATCCTCGGCTCGGCCTATGTCGAATGCGAGGTCGGGCAGGGCAGTGAGGCGGCACGCGTTGTTTTTTCCGGTGATCTCGGCGCGCCTCATACGCCGTTGCTGCCGGACCCGGTCTCACCGGAGCGCGCCGACCTGGTCGTGCTTGAGAGTACCTACGGCGACCGCGAGCACGAAGACCGTGAACATCGCGGCCGGCGCCTGCAGGCGATCGTCGAGCATGCGTTCGAGAACCGCGGCACCATCCTGATTCCCGCCTTCAGTATCGGGCGTACCCAGGAGTTGCTCTACGAGTTCGAGGAGATCATCCATCGTCGCCGCGACAATCACCTCGCCGACGACCTGGGCTGGGAGGATGTTGAGATCGTACTCGACTCGCCGTTGGCCGCCGACTTCACCGCTGGCTACGCGCGGCTGCGCGCCCACTGGGACCGCGAGGCGAAGCATAAGCTCAGCACCGGCCGGCATCCGTTAGACTTCGAGCAGCTGCTGACCGTCGACGATCACGAGACCCATCTGCGCACTGTCAGGTATCTGGCCAAGAGCGCGCGCCCCGCCATCGTCATCGCCGCCAGCGGCATGTGTGCTGGCGGGCGCATCGTCAACTATCTCAAGGCCATGCTCGGTGATCCGCGCCACGACGTCGTCTTCGTCGGCTATCAGGCGGCCGGCACGCCTGGGTGCGCGATCCAGCGCTATGGACCTCGCGGCGGCTACGTGCAGCTCGACGGTCGGCGCTACGACATTCGCGCCGCCGTCCATACGCTGGGCGGCTATTCCGCCCACGCCGACCGAAGCGACCTGATCGACTTCATCGGCGGCATACCGGCCAAGCCCCGGAAAGTGGTCCTGGTGCACGGTGAAACAGCCGCCAAGCGGGCCTTGCAACAGGCGCTGCAAGCGCGCTTTCCGCGGATGGAAGTCAGTATCGCCTAGGCCAGCCAGCTCTTGGGCTGAAAATCGGCGCTGTTTTGCACGTCCATGAGTTGGTCGCCGATCGCAAGGACAAGGAAACCCCGTTTCTCGGCATAGCTCAGCACGCTGGCCTCGACCGACAGACTGGCGAGAATGCCGACCAGGGGCAGGGCATCGTACTCCGGGAAAAACGTGCGACACGCTGATCTCATCGACGAACCGGTCGACGTCGGCGCTGCGCAGGGTCGACTTGGTGCTGTTGAGGAAGAGCGAGCTGTCGGTGATGGCGATGGCGTCGAATTCCTGCGCTCGTCCATCCTTGAGACGGCGTTTGCGCCGGATCATCAGGTCCATGACCGTCTCGCCGCAGGTCTCGTCGATGATCCGCGGCAGGCTGGGTGCCAGGAGGTCTTCGACGATCGTGCCCAGCTTGATGGCCATGTCGCCCCATTTGCGATTCATCTCGCGGCTTTCGGCACGGATTCCCTTACTGAATACGGACATCTCGTCCTTGAACGCGGCCATTTCGTCCTTGAACGCCCGCATCTCCGCTTCCGTGCGCATCTGCGAGTTGTAGAGCTTGTTGAATTCGATGCCGACGCTCGGCACAAAATCCTGCACCAGGTTTTCCAGGCGATCGACGCATTCGACAACGGCTGCCATAGTCTAAGTCTCCAGTCTTTTCCAACTCTCCGGTACCGATCTGCTTCTCAACATAAACTAATCGGCTTTGGTGCGTGCTTCAACCGGAGAAACCACTTCCGTGGGAGCGATTTGCAATCGCGACGGCGCCGACAATGGATCTCTGCGCAGCCCCCATCGCGGCTGCAAGCCGCTCCCACAGGGTGAGGGCCCAGTTCGCCGTCGCGTGCGGCGATCGCTGCTTGACTGCACGGCCCTGATCCGGTGTTGTTGTACCTTACGCAGTGCTGCGTCCACCCGCAGTCCCGCACGCGGAAAGTTCTAGGAGTATCGTCCCCAATGAAAGTCCTCGTCCTGAACTCGGGCAGTTCTTCCATCAAATACCAACTGTTTCGCGATGGCGATTGGTCGGTGATCTCGTCCGGCACCATCACCCGTATCGGCGAGGAGCAGGGCCGGTTCCGCCGCCTCTGGACCAACGACTCTGGCGGCGATGAGATCAGCGACGTCAGCGCCACGGTGGCGAACCACCGGCAGGGCCTGGAGCGTATCGTCGCCGGTTTGCGTGAAACCGGCTCGCTGGCGGATCTGTCTGAGCTGGGTGCAGTGGGGCACCGCGTCGTCCATGGCGGTGAGGCATTCCATGCCCCCGTGCTGGTGGACGACGACGTCATCGCGGCCATTCGCACGATGATTCCGCTGGCTCCATTGCACAATCCGGCCAATCTCGACGGTATCCTGGTAGCCAGGGAGCTGTTTCCGAATGTGCCGCAGGTGGCCGTGTTCGACACCGCCTTTCACCAGACCATGCCGCGCACCGCGTATCGCTACGCTGTGCCGGAGTACCTCTATCGCGAACACGGTGTGCGCCGTTACGGCTTCCATGGCACCTCGCATCACTACGTCGCAAAACGCGCCGCTGCGATGCTCGGCAAAGCCTTGGAACACTGCAATCTGATCACGCTGCACCTCGGCAACGGCGCCAGCGCGACCGCCATTCGCGATGGCGCGAGCATCGACACATCGATGGGTATGACGCCTTTGGAGGGGCTCGTGATGGGCACCCGCTGCGGTGACCTCGACCCGGCGATCCACTTCTACCTGTGCAAGAACCTCGGGTTTGACAACGAAACCCTTGACGATCTGCTCAACCGCCAAAGCGGCCTACAAGGCCTATGCGGAGTCAATGACATGCGCGAGGTGCATCGCATGGAGCAGCAGGGCGACGAAAACGCCGAGCTGGCCGTCGGCGTCACTTGCCATCGTCTCAAGAAGTACATCGGCGCCTACTACGCCGAGCTGGGCCGGGTCGACGCCATTGTCTTCACCGGCGGCATCGGCGAGAACGATGCCGAGATCCGTTCCCGCACCTGCGCCGGCTTAGAGCGGCTCGGAATCCAGATCGACCGCGACGTAAATGCCCTGGAGAGCACCCTCGAGCGCGCCATTTCGACCCCCGCAAGCGAGGTGAAACTGCTTGTCATTCCCACCAACGAAGAACTGGAAATCGCTCAGCAATCTGGCCAGACGGTTTGTGAAGCCTCGTGACCTCTCGATCTGACATCAATCGCCCGGAGTGAGAATGCGCCTTCGGATTCAGCAGTTGACCCATTTCGCGCACACAGCGGCGAATAGTCTCAACGGCAAACTCGGCTGCCGGTCGGTGTCTGAATAAGAGATATCATCTCGCCCGTTGCGCCGTGAGGTGACATGATAGCGGTGCTTGGGAATTCCAGCCGAAGTGGTCTTGCCATGTGCCGGAGGCTAGCGCGCGGCAGGACAAAAGGAAAGACCTGACCCCGATCGATGGGAGGGTGTACGTTTTGAAGTTTACCGTCGACGAGTTTCGCCGTTGGGAGAATCGCAGTGTGACGCTGCTGGGCATGTCCGGGGTGGGTAAGACCTACCTGTCGGCGCTGTTGCGGCGGAACGACTGGTTCCATTATTCCGGCGATTACCGGATTGGTACGCGCTATCTGGATGAGCCGATTCTGGATCTGATTAAGTCCAAGGCTATGGAGGTGGCATTCTTGCGTGATTTGCTGCGTCGGGACTGGATCTCGGTGCAGAACAAGATTCGCGTCGATGACCTGGGGCCGGTGATGAGCTTTGTCGGCCAGTTGGGTGATCCGGATGCCAACGGCCTGTCGCTGCCGGAGTTCAATCGCCGCCAGGCCATGTACCGCGAGGCAGAGATCCAGGCCATGCTGGATGTGCCGGAGTTCATCGACAAGGCGCGGCGCATCTACGGTTACCGGCATTTCGTCAATGATGTCGGCGGCAGTCTGTGCGAGCTCGATGAGCCCAGGGTGATGGACCTGCTCGCAAAGCACACGCTGATTCTGTATATCCGCGTGCCGGAGGCGGATGAGATTAAGCTGATCCGCCGCGCCCAGTCCGATCCGAAGCCGCTGTATTTCCGCCCCGCGTTCTTGATGTCCGCGGTCAAGGACTACCTTGCGGAGAAGGGGCTCGCCTATGTCGCGGATATCGAGCCCAACGATTTCACGCGCTGGGTGTTTCCGCGCTTGTTCCATTCGCGTGTGCCGCGCTACGAGGCCATCGCGCGGCCGCTGGGCTATACGGTGGAGTCCACCGAGGTGGCCGCGGTGCGCGACGAGCAGGACTTTCTGAACCTGGTGGAGTCGGCCATTGCGCGCAATGAAGAGCAGTTCCAGGTGCCGGCGGAGGACACCTCGGCTGGGTAGGTAGGCGGCGCCTCAGGCTGACAAGGGCTCAGCGCTGCGTTGCGCGATTTGTGCGTTGCGTCGGTTGGGCCGAGCGCCCAGGGCCGAGGGCCGCTGTGCAGCACGATTGCGTATTTTCGCCCCAGGCCCTTGGCCCTTGGCCCTTGGGGCTCGGCCCTGCGGAGGGCAAGGGCGTTAGTCGCCATCGGGTTTTGATAGATCAGTAGAGTATCCGACCACAGTATGCCCATCGTTGCCCACAATGACCTGCCTGCCTTTGACCGCCTGCGGGCGGAAGGGCAGAACATCCTCGAGTCCGACCGTGCCCTGCATCAGGACATTCGCGAGTTGCACATCGGGCTGTTGAACATGATGCCGGACTCGGCGCTGGCCGCCACCGAGCGGCAGTTCTTTCGCCTGGTGGGGCAGAGCAATCAGATTGCGCAGTTCTATGTGCACCCGTTCAGCCTTGCAGGGCTCGAGCGCTCCGCCGACGCGCGCGCCCATATCGAGCGCTGGTACGAGCCCTTCGAGCGCATCCGCGAGCAGGGACTGGACGGCCTGATCATCACCGGTGCTAACGTCGCTGGCCGGAACCTGGCCGACGAGCCATTCTGGGAACCGCTGATCGAGGTCGTTGACTGGGCCTACGAGAACGTGACCTCGACGCTGTGCTCCTGTCTCGCGACCCATGCGGTGATGCAGTTTCGGTACGGGCAGACGCGACAGCCGCTGCCGGCGAAGCGCTGGGGTGTCTATTCGCACCGTGTGGTGGATCGGCACCATCCATTGGTGAGCAGCGTCAATACCTTGTTCGATGTGCCGCACTCGCGCTTCAACGAGGTCTCCCGCGCCCAGTTCGACGAGGTTGGCGCGCGGGTGTTGGTGGAGAGCGATGTCGCCGGCGTGCACCTGGCCGTGAGTCCGGATGGGCTTCGGCAGGTGATGTTTCAGGGGCATCCGGAGTACGATATCGTCTCGCTGCTGAAGGAGTATAAGCGCGAGGTCCGCCGTTTCATCGGCGGCGACCGGCAGGACTACCCGCCGTTTCCGGAGAACATTTTCAGCGTCAAGCTACGCGCCCTGCTCGACGAGTACCGCACGCTTGTGGAGCACGAGATCGACCGGGGCCGCCAGCCACCGGCGTTTCCGGAGGCGCGGGTTGCGGCGCGGCTCGACAATACCTGGCGGGATACCGCCGAGGGTGTGGTTGGCAATTGGATGGGCCTGATCTACCGGGTCACTCACAATGATCGGCGCGTGCCATTCATGGATGGCGTCGATCCGGATGATCCGCTCGGGCTCGGGCGGTGCTGATCCAAGCCTTTGTTCTTCTGCCACTACCGCATCTCCGCATCCGAGTCGTCGCCCGATGGCCCTGATGAGCGGAAACGCCTTGTAAATCAGGCTAATAACGACAAAAACGGCTCAGCCAGCCTGGCTGTCTGCCCGTGATTAGCCATGCTTTGCGCTGCGGGCTGCTGATTGTTCATTTTCTGCTACTTTCGCCCCGGAACTGTTGTATAAACTACTCAGTATTGTGGTGATGCCCGCTTTTGGCCTTTGTTTATTGGGTTTCTTGTGTCAAACAAATGTTCGAATTGCCCTTGTCAAGCCCCGATTTGATGCCTACACTGTGCAGCAAGAGACCCGCTTGTACCCGTTTTGCGACATGCGCGGTTTCGATCTCCGGGAAAACCCCAGTCGGGACCACCGTCTGCGACATTCAGTTGCGACACAAGCGCCCGCCACGGCTCCGGCAAGGTCGACACGGACACACCAAAATCACGCTCTGAGAGGCCAGCAATGTTCGACGAAAAAGACAACGTTATCCGCTATAAGTGGGATGCCTGGACTGGGTCCGGCTACCGGCTGCGTTATGACGCGGCGGATCGACAACACAGCTACCGGGTTGAGGATTGGAACAATCACGTCGTGGTCGATGACTACGGTTGTGCCGATATCGACGAGGCACTGGTGGTGCTGAACCGTTTCTTCGATATCGACACCGCGGAAGAGCGCAGCCGCATCGCCGACTGGCTGCCCGGTCGCGCGCATTGACCGGACTGCTCGCCGCGGAGGACGTCGTCTTCCTGGGCTCTGAGCAGATTCCGCCAAGATAAAGGGCCGCGAAAGCGGCCCTTTTTTGTGCGAGCAGTTGATCTGATGATCAGGTCGTCTTGCAGAGTTGCTTCGCGAGACTGTGGAAGGAGTCGTGGCTGGGGTGGGCCTAGCGTTGCCTGACATTTGGCGGCATTGGCGATGTTGGGTGGGGTGGTGACGGGCCGACTAGAAGTCGGCGGTCCCAGGGGGGCAGCGTCGGGTTGCGAAACGATCATAAATTACGATCAGCGTGGAGTGCGCCTTGTCCGAGTTATGGGGTGCTACCGTTTCCCGGTCGGCACACGACTGCTGCCCGGCGGATTCAGTTAGCGGCGAGCGCGTGCAGGTCGCGGTCGCGCATGCCGAGCAGGTAGAGGATGCCGTCGAGGCCGACGGTGGTAATGGCGTGTCGCGCCTGTTCCTTGACCAGGGGCTTGGCGTGGTAGGCGATGCCGAGGCCGGCGATGGACAGCATGGGCAGGTCGTTGGCTCCGTCGCCGACGGCGATGACCTGCTCAAGGCGGATGCCCTCGCGGGCGGCGATCTGGCGCAGCAGTTCGGCCTTGCGGGCGCCGTCGACGATGGGGCCGGCGACCTTGCCGGTGAGCCGGCCCTGCTCGAACTCCAGCCGGTTGGCGTGGACGTAGTCGATGCCAAGGCGACGTTGCAGGTGTTCGGCGAAGTAGGTGAAGCCGCCGGACAGGATCGCGATCTTGTAGCCGAGTTGCTTCAGCGTGCGAATCAGGCGCTCGGCGCCGTCGGTGATGGGCAGGCGTTCGGCGATGCCGGCCAGCATCGATTCGTCGAGCCCCTCCAGTAATGCCATGCGGCGGCGGAAGCTCTCGGCAAAGTCCAACTCGCCGCGCATGGCGGCCTCGGTGATGGCGGCGACCTGCTCGCCGACGCCGGCGCAGGCGGCCAGTTCGTCGATGACCTCCGTCTGGATCAGGGTCGAGTCCATGTCGAAGCAGACCAGCCGGCGGTTGCGGCGGAAGAGGTCGTCTTCCTGGATGGCGATGTCCAGTGCCATGTCCTGGCCCAGAGTGAGAAAGCTCGCGTGCAGGGAGCTGATGTTCTGCACCGGACCGCGCAGCCACAGCTGAATGCTGGCGTGCTGGCCTCGGACCTGGGCAGGTTGCACGGCAGCGGCGGATTCCGGCGCGCGCCGCGAGATGCGCCCGGACAGGCGCGTGATCTGCTCGATGTTGAGGCCGAAGCGCGTCACCACCGCCGATACGCGGGCGATGTGGGCGGCGTTGATCTCGCGTCCGAGCAGCGTGACGATGTGCCGCGGCTGACCTTGCTCCTGCACCCATGTCTCGTAGGCATCGGGATCGATGGGGGTGAAGCTCAGGTCCAGTCCCAGTTCGTGGGCCTTGAACAGCAGTTCGCGGAAGACCGGGCAGCCGCTGCTGTCATCGGGTAGTTCCACCAGCAGGCCGAGGGCGAGGGTGTTGTGGATTACGGACTGGCCGATATCCAAAATGGTGACGTCGTAACGGGCCAGCACCTCGGTGAGGCCCATGGTGATGCCCGGTCGGTCGCGGCCGGCGATGTCGATCAGGACGATTTCGCGCATTTTGTGTCCGGGGGTCAGGGTGGCTGAGGTTTAGCGCTAGCCGCGAAGCATGACGCCGTGCGCCGGTCGGTTGCAATGGCATCGCTCCGCGACTGTGCGAGTAGTAACCAGTGGTCCTGTTCGCGATGCGTCCCCTGGGAGCGCCGACTTCTAGTCGGCCCGTCACCATCCCGCTCAATATCGCCAATGCCGCGAGTGTCAGGTCACACTCGGCGAACCCCACCACGACGACTTTCACGGTCTCACCGCGCCGGTTCCTCCAATTGAGCAATGAGCGCAGCAATAGCCACGCGCGCGGTGTCGAACTCGAGCTCGGCGATATGCCTGCCCGCGGTCTCCAGAGGCGCGCGTAGGCTCGCATCGTCGACCTGCGGCAGCAGTTCGGCGAAGTGTTGCAGGGCGTCCAGGTTGCGTTCATCGAGCAATGCCGCGAGTTCGCGCACGGCACTGAGCATCGCGGAGCGGTCCAACGGTGCGGCATCGGACGTGGGCGCGGCGTCGATGCCGGCATCACCGGTTGGCGGCGAAGCGGGCCCTGTCGATGCCGGCGCGGATGAGGCTCCAGGTGTCGATGTCGGCTCCGAGGAAGGCAAGTTGTCAGCATGCGTTGTCTGCTCTAGCCGGCACCAGCGGCGCAGCACCTGGAACAGCTGTGCGATGTCGATAGGCTTGACGATGTAGTCGTTCATGCCAGCATCTTCGCAGAGGTCGCGCTCACCCGACAATGCGTGCGCGGTCATCGCGATGATCGGCAGCGTGCCTAAGCCGGGTTCGGCGCGAATCTGGCGCGAGGTCTCGTAGCCGTCCAGCATCGGCATCTGCACGTCCATCAGCACCGCGTCGTAGGCGGGACTGGCCTCGTCGCGGAGCCGGCGCAGGGCCTCCGCGCCGTCGTCTGCCACTTCTACGTCGGCACCGGCGGCGCGGAGGATGCCCACCGCGACCTCCTGGTTCTGCGGATGATCCTCGACCAGCAGGATGTGCGTGCCCCTCAGGGCGGGCGGGTCCTCGTCGTGCTCGGTGCGTCGGTGCTCGATGCATGGGCCAGCGCCTTGGCCGGTTGCTGCGCGCTGGAGGTGCAGCGTGAAGGTAAAGCAGCTGCCTTCGCTGCGGTTGCTTTGCACCTGGATCTCACCGCCCATCTGCTGCACGAGGCGCTGCGAAATGGTCAGTCCGAGACCGGTGCCGCCGAAGCGCCGGGTGATGGATGCGTCCGCCTGGGTGAAGGGCTGGAACAGCTGGGCAAGCTGATCGGGCGCGATGCCGATGCCGGTGTCTTCAACGCTGAAGCGGAGCCGAACTCGATCCGCGTCCGTCGGCGCGCAGTCCAGGCATAGGCGCACGTGACCGGATGCGGTGAACTTGATTGCGTTGGACAGCAGGTTCACCAGAACTTGTGCCAGCCGGCCCTCGTCGCCGATCAGGCAGCAGTCCGCCGGGCCGGTGCGGTGCAGCTCCAGTGCCAGGCCCTTGTCGGCGGCACTTAGCTCGACCAGGCTGTGCACCTTGTCGAGCAGCTGCGTGAGCCGGAACGGTGCCAGTTCGAGATCGATGCGGCCGGCCTCGATTTTGGAGAAGTCCAGGATGTCTTTGATGATGGCTAGCAGGGCGCGGGAGGCCTGGTCGATCTTGCCCAGATAGTCACGCTGGGCGTGGACCAGGTCGGTGCGCGAGAGGAGATGCACGAAGCCGATGATGGCATTCATCGGCGTGCGGATCTCGTGGCTCATGTTGGCCAGGAACTCGGACTTGGCGCGATTGGCGGCATCCGCCTTGCGCTCGGCGATGCGTCGGACCTCGGCCTCGGTGCGCAACTGTTCGATGGTGACACGCAGCTCCTTCAGGCCCGCGGCCACGCGCGATTCCAGCTCCGCGTTGAGTTGGTTCAGCTTGCGGTTCGACTCCGCCAGTTGTGCCCGAGCGGTGGCCTGGACCTGGCGCTTTTCGTCTTCGATGAGGTAGAAACGGTCGGAGATGGCGAAGGCTAGGATGATGGCATCCCAGGCGGAGCCGATCTGGGTCGACCAGGTGGTGATGAAGTTGGTGGGCAGCACGCCGAAGGTCTTCAGCGAGTAGACGACCATGCCGGTCAGGGACACGGCCCAGGCCAGCGTATAATAGCGCGCTGGGCGGAACCCCATTAGGCTGATCCGGATACCGGCGAAGACGAAGATCACCAGCGAAAACACCAGTCCGACGGCGAATTTGATTGCCCAGTGATATGGCGCGATCAGCGCCAACACGGCGCCGAAGGCGGTCAGCCAGAGCAAGCCGCCGAGCAGGCGATGGATGCGCGGCGTGAAGCGTGCGGTATTGAGAATCGAGCGCGTGAATAGGGTGCCTGCCAGGCAGGTGGTGGAGATGAAGAACGGCAGATTGGCATTGGCCCACCAGATACTGTCGGGCCAGAAGTACTGGAATGAGATGCCGTTCAGGGCGAGCTGGAAGGCGATGTAGTTGCCGATGAAGAGCACGTACAGTAGGGCGTTGGTGTCTCGCAGGCGAATGTAGTGATACAGGTTGTAGACGATCAGCATCACCAGTACCCCGTAGTACAGCGCCAGCACGCTGTACTGGGTGGCGATGCGCTCGGTGAGTTGGCTCTGCGACAGGAGTAGCAGAGGCAGATTCATTGCGCTTTCGGTCTGGACGCGCAGGTACAGGGTCAGGGACCGGTCTGGCTCCAGCATCAGCGGAAACACGAACATGCGCGTATCCAACAGCCGGCTGCCGAAGGGCATGCGGTCGCCAGTGTCGTGGCGGGTCACGGCCTGTTGGTCATCGACGAAAAGTGTGACCCGGTCCAGCAGCGGGTAGGCGACCTCCAGATAATAGGTCGCGCGGTGCGGCAGGCCGCTCTCCAGCGTCACGCGCAGCCAGATTGCGGATGCTGTGAAGCCGAGATTGGGGGCCGGTACCCTGGAAGGTTGCCAGCGTTCGGCGAGCGCCGGCGAGCGCACGTCGGCGAGGTCGAGCTCGCCAGAGGGGTCTTCGAGAATCGACAGCGCGGTCCCGAGCTTATACGGCTGCTGTTGCTCGGTGATGTGCAGTGTCGGTGCGACGTTCGTGCTGATGTTGGCGCCAGCGTCGCCGTTGGCCGCGGCGGCCTGCGCCGGACTGGCCGACTGACCTACCCAGGCCAGAGGCAGCAGCGCCAGAGCGGCGACGATCGAGCGCCCCGGAGACCGGTGGCGCTCGATGGGGTGGCGTTGGATCGCATACCGCTGGCGCTGGCAATGTGTGGACGATGATTGCGGCACGGGCTGTTGAAGTTGTGGGCGTAGTCTCTGTCTGTCTGGTGGCTGCAGCGTAAGCCGACGGTGCGGGGTTTGGCGTCGGGTTACGGTATGGGCCAGTGCGTTGCGAAGGCGTGCAGCAACGCGGGCTCGCCGCGGGTGCCGACTTGCTCCGCCAGCCGTGCGGCGAGGCGTTGATTGCCGCGGTAGACGGCCAGTTCCTCGATCAGGAACCTCGCTGAAGTGGTGTCCGCCTCGCGGATTAGCTGCAACAACCAATCGAAGGCGTAATCGCTGCGGGCGAGGGTGGCTGCTCGCAGCAGGACAAGGTCGCGGGGACGCTTCAGTGGCTGCTGTTCCCATTGCGCGCGCAGCTGCGCAACGGCGGCGTCCAGCCGCGACTCGCCGAGGGCGAGGGCGGCCAACTGTGCCAATTCCGGGTTGGCGTCGTTGAGCAGGCGTGCGACGAATGCGGGCGAGGCGTCGGGTTCCAGGTCAAGCAGGCCGCGCAGGCACTCGCCAATGACATCGGCTTCGTCGTCGCCGAGTAGCACCTTGGTGCGCAATACCGCCTCGGCTGCCAGCGGTTCGGTGCAGGCGATGGCGCGCGCGGCGCCGCCGCGCGCCGCGTGCTCCGGGTCTGCCAGCAGGTCCACCAGCGCGATCAAGGCGCGCGGATCACCGCTGGCGGCGAGGCCCATGGCACAGCTGGCGCGGACGTCGGCGGCGGTATCGACGGCGCCGCCCCAGACCGGCTCTGGCTGACGCAGCGTGATGGCTGCACGATAGAAGGTGGCATCAAGGCAGTCCAGGGCCACGAGCGCTCTGGCGATGGCGCCTTTGCCCAGACAACCGGGATCGCGCTTGTGGTCGGTCGTGATCAGCCGTCTAAAGGCGGCGATGAGGTCCGCTTCGAGTTCATAGCAGAGCCGTTCTCCGGCCAGTTCTGCAGCGCGGGCAAGGATACGGTAGTGATCGTGTTCAAGGGCCGAACGCAGCGTCGACAGGGCGGTGTCAGCATCCAGTCGTCGCAGTTCGGCGTCGACATCAAGGCGTGGCTTTTGTGGTCGACGCGCCATGCGGATGACTACGCGTTGCCTACTCGGTCATGAGGAAGGTGATTTCCGGAAAAGGCTGTAGCGGCATTTGCAGGCGAACAAGGGGCGAATGAATTCGCCCCTACTCGCGTTCGAGGCGGCAGAGCGTCGGACTCAGCCGAGCTCGTCGGCGCCGATCGCCTTCATCAGGTTGAAGCTCTTGACGAAGGGGCCGGCCATGCGCGGGTCCTTGACCATGGCGGCGTAGTCGCCGTGCTTGAACTTGAGCTTGCCGGTGGCGTAGGCGGTGCCCATGCCCATCATGCCGATGCCCTTCTCGACCCACTTCAGCCAGTCCTTCATGTCGGCGCGCATGTCCCAATCCGGCGATTCGCCCGCCCAGTCGCCGGCGCGGGTGCAGATGCCGTTCTCGACCACGAAAACGCCGCGCGGGTTTTCTTCGTCCTTGAAGCCGCAGGTGATAATGGAATTGAAGCCGATATCGGCCAGTTTGCCGCTGACCTCCGGATCGTTGTTCCAGCCGTCCTTGAGTTCGTTCATCCAGTCCGCGGAAAAGAGTTTGGCCATGGTTTCGATGTCCTCCATCGTCGGGAAGGTGGGCCGCGAGGCAGCCCGGTGATGTTGTCTTGGTTCGCCGGGAATTCTAGCAGGAACCGTGGGCTTCGGGTCGGCTCGGGGCAGGCATTGTGTCGGTCAGCGGAAACGGCGTCGCCCGCTATGCGCGATCGCTGCGTTCTGACCTACAGACTAGGCGAAATCGAGGCTGATGCCGGCAGCGATCAGGCGGGCTGCTTCCTCCTCAAGTTCCAGACGCGACAGCGGGTGTTCGTCGAGCCAACCGTCCGGGAAGCGCAGGACCAGCGTATCGCCGTCGGCGGTGAGGATCGGGTTCGGCTTCAGTTGGGCGGAGCGGCCGCGATGCATGAGTACCGCTAGACGCAGGATCACGGCCAGGTGCCTTGCGCACTGCTGCACGCTGCTGGGCAACGCGAGAAATGCCTCCTGCGGAAACTTGCGTCGGTGGCCGAGTACCACCGCGGCCAGCACGTCCTGTTCCTGGCGGGTGAAGCCGGACAGGTCGGCATTACACAACAGATAGGCGCCATGCTTCTGGTACTGGCTGTGGGAGACGGCAAGGCCGATCTCGTGTAGGTCCGCAGCCCAGCTGAGCATGTTGGAATAGTTTGGATGGCTGAGTTCCCAGGCGTCGCGCAATTGCTCCAGCAGGTTCAGCGCGGTCGTGCGCACGTGCCCAGCATGTCCGGTATCCACATCGAAGCGCCGACAGAGGGTGGCGACGGTGCGCTCACGGGTATCTTCGTGGTGGATGCGTCCGACCATCTCGTAGAGCAGTCCCTCGCGCAGGGCCTGGTCGGAGACCCGCATGTGGTCGATGGCCAGGCTCTGGAATACCGCGCGCAGGACGGCGACGCCGCCGGTAAAGACGGGGCGACGCTCCTCGGTCAGACCTTCGAGGTCGATAGCCGACGCGCTGCCGAATTCGATCAGGGTGTCGCGCAGACGCAGCAGGGATTCAGCGGAGATGCCATCCTCGCTCCAGCCCTGCGCCATCACGACGGCGGCGATGGACTTGATGGTGCCGGATGAACCCGTGGCGGTGCTCCAGCCCGATTGTCGGAACAGTTCACGCACCGGGCGCACCTCGAGCGCACCGTACAGCTCTGCCTTCTCCATGGCCTTGGCGGTGATCTTGTCGTTGGCGAAGAAGCGCCGGGACATACTGACGCAGCCCATGTGCAGGCTCTCGCGCAGCCGAGGTTCGAAGCCCTGGCCGACGATGACCTCGGTGCTGCCACCGCCGATATCGATGACCAGTCGCTTCTCGTCGCCGATGGCAAGACCGTGGGCGACACCGAGATAGATAAGCCGCGCTTCCTCGCGCCCGGCGATGACCTCGATGGGGTGGCCCAGGGCCAATTCGGCTTGTTCGATGAAGTGCGACTCGGTACGCACCTGACGTAGTGTGTTGGTGCCGACGGCGCGCACGTTGTTGGCGTCCATGTCGCGCAGGCGCTGCCCCATGCGCTCCAGACAGGCCAAGGCGCGCTCGGCCACTTCCGGCTCCAGTTGTTTGTCGATGGTGAGTCCTTCGCCGAGGCGAACCATCTCTTTGTGGCGATCGATCACCTGCAGCGTGCCGCCGTCCATGCGGGCGACCAGCAGGTGAAAGGAGTTCGAACCCAGGTCCACCGCGGCGAAGGTGTCGGTGGGCGGGGCGGCGGGGGCCGGCGGCTCGGAGGCACCGACAGGGACTTCTGTTTCCATGTATGCCTCGGGGATAGCGGACGTAGGGGGCATTATACGCGTGGGACGCACCGGTGCCGCGAAGCGGTCGAGCATGAACGTGATCGACTCCGATCCGCGCACGCATGCGAAGGGGAGCAGATCGCGGCTGCAAGCCGCTCCCACAAACACCGCCTCCTGGTGGGAGCGATTTGCAATCGCGACGGCAACGCCAGGCAGTTTTCACATTGCCCAATCGCCGCTGCAAGTCGCTCTAATGGACGCTCGCTCGCGGTCTCAGCCGTCGGCTGCGGGCCGATCGGCACGGTGCAAGCGAACGTCCAATGGCTCTGACGCGCGCAGATGAATGTCGCGCTGCGGGAAGGCGATACCGATGCCGGCGGCGCGGAACTTGTCGTCGATGGCCTGGTGTAGTTCGCTGGTCACGGCGAGCCGGTAGTCGAGGCTCTCCAAGTAGCAGCGCAGCACCAGTCGTAGCGCGTTGTCGTCGAAACCCTCGAAATTGACCAGTGGCGCCGGGTCGGTGAGCACGCGCGGGTTCTCGGCGGCCGCCTCGCCGAGCAGTTGCAGGGCCTTGCGGGTATCGCAGCCATACTCGGCGCCGACGGTGATGACGACGCGATTGACCTGGTCGGTCAGGGTCCAGTTCAGCAACCGGCCGGTGATGAACTCTTTGTTCGGCACCAGCAGTTCTTGCTTGTCCCAGTTACGGATGGTGGTGGCGCGAATTTCGATACGCGTGACGACCCCGGTAGTGTCGCCGATGGTAACGATGTCGCCGACCCGCACCGGGCGCTCGAACAGGATGATTAGGCCGCTGATGAAGTTGGCGACGATCTCCTGCAGACCAAAGCCGATACCGACGCTGAGTGCGGCGATGAGCCACTGCACCTCGCCCCATGTCAGCCCGAGCGTGCTGAACACGAACAGGGTGCCGACGGCGGTGATGGTATACCCGGTGAGGGTGATGATGGTGTAGCGGCTGCCTGCGCTGATGGAGGTGTTCTTGAGCAGCAGGATCTCCAGCAAGCCAGGCAGGTTTTTGCCTGCGGCGAGTGCGACGAGGACGATGACCAGGATCATGCCGATGTCGGCGAGGGTGACCGGAATCTGTTGCTCGACGCCGTCGATGGCGCCGCTGTAGCTCCACAGCGTGACGCGCTCGAACAGGTTGAGCGCGGGCAGCACATCGGACCAGATCAGCCATAAACCGACCGCCGCGGCGATGACGATCAGCGTGTTCAGGAAGCGCCGTGTCTGGGCGTCCAGGGAGGCCAGGTCAACTTCTTGCTCCGGCGCGGTCAGGGTCTCGGTGGGTTTTTGCTCCCCGGCGGGTTCCGTCCCGCGCAGCGCGCGCCGATCCAGCGCCGATTGCAGCGCGAGGCTGCGACGCGTGACCATGAGCCAGCGCACGATCAGTTGGTGCGCGACCACCAGGCCGAGCACCAGCCAAAGCTCGCTGACCAGCGACTTCAATAATGTGCCAGACGTGTACAGATAGCCGGTCAGCGCGATCGCGGCGAGCGCCACCGGCACGGCCACCAGCGCACTGAACCAGACTCCGCGCAGGCGATTAGCCCAGCCGGTGGGATTGTCGGCGAGCATGTGGCGAAAGACGCCGCGGTGCGGATGCATCAGCGTGGCGGTGAACACGGCAAGCCCGAGGTCGAAGGCCACCAGTGCCAGACGCCCTAGGGTGCCGTTGTAATCGGGGTTCTCGTGGCTGTAGATCGCGGCAGCGACAAAGCCGATGGGCAGCAGCAGTGAAGCCGCCCAGGCGAAGGTGCGGCGCAACAGGATGAGTACGTCCGAGTTCCAGCGGAAATGACGATCAGCGACGCCGCCTGGCAGGCACAGTAGTCGGAACGCACGCAGGTAGTAGAGCGCCGGCGCGACCGCGATCAAGGCGTCGCCGATAGCCTTCGGGAAGGCGGCAGACTCGAGGGAACCGGACAGTTGCCAGCCGAGCAGCAGCAGCAGCAGCGGCCAGGGCGCTGCCGCCAGCAAGGTCAGGCCGAGCGCCTCCACTGTGTAGACGAAGCGGTCGGTGCTGACGCGGTGCAGATTGTCGGCGCGGGCGCGGATGGCGCGGCGAATGGCGGAGCCTCGCCACAACAGCACCAGGACCAGCAACAGGCCGACCCAGAGCAGGGGCGAGTGCACCGCCTCGAAAATCAGGACGTCGACGACCTGGAGCCAGTTCGTCGGCGAGACCAGCCAATAGACGGCGGCGGGCAGTGCGTAGAAGCTCTGCTCGGTGACCGGCAGAATGCTGCGAACCCAGAGCAGGCGCTCGGCCAGGAAGCTGTCGTAGGTTTCGACGGCATCGATTAATTGGCTGGCGGTGAAGTCCAGTTCCGTCAACGCGCGTCGATAACTTTCCTCGACGTCGAGCGCGCGCTTGAGGAGATCGCGGCGGCGCTCGACCTGCTGGCGCAAGTCGTCGCGAATGCGCGCCTTCTCGGCGTCGTCGACCCCGGCCAAGGCTTGGTCGACGTAGCCGTCGAGATCTGCCAGGTTGCGTTGCTCGTCGCGGTGCCGGATCTGGTCTAGGGTGATCTCGGCGATGATGTCGTCGCGGGCCTGCATCTCCCTGCGCAGACCACGAAGATCCGGCAGCAGTGAGCGCTGGTCGATCAGGACCTGGCCCAGGGCGCGGTTCAGACCGGCTGCGTCGAGACGCTGGCGAGCGCTGCGGTAATCCTGTTCGACGCGCTGGTTGTCTTGTTCCAATTTGGCCTGCCGCTCGTCGAGCTGGTCGAGCGCCTCGGTGGCCTTGGTGATGTCCTCGCTGAGTGCGCGGTTCTGTTCGGCCAAGGCCTTGACCCGCGGATGTGCGTCGGCGGTCTCACGGGTGGCGGCGGCTGTTTCCTCGGAGACACGTTGCGCGTCGATGCGGCGCAGCCGGTCCGCCTCGTTCTCCAGGAGCGCGCGCCGTTCTCGCAAGCGCTTTTGCTGCAACAGCTTCTGGTCACGGCGGGCGTTCCATAGCTCGCGGCGCGCATCGGCGCTGAGCATCTGCTGATCGAGCATCAGCAATTCGGAACGCAGCGCATCGCGCCTGGCATCCAAAAGCCATTCGCGCGCTTGCAGTTGTGCGGCGCTGGCATTGTCGGGTGGCGGCGCTTCGCGATCTGCATCGACGGCTTCGAGCGCCTGCTTGGTCTCGGCTAGACGGGCGCGCATCCGGTCGGGTTGGTCCTCGGTTTCGTCGAGCAGCTTGTCCAGTTCCGCGATCTGCGTATCCACCGCGACGGACTCGGCGTGTTCGCGCGCCAACAGCCGTTCGATCTGCTCGATATCGGGGGGCTCGGGAAGCACCCGCGCGGCCGCGTCCTGGCTCTCACGGCTTGCCTCGATCTCGGCGCGAATGGCCGCGGCTTCCTCCGGCGCGCTGTCGATGGCGGCGCGGAAGGCGGCGGCCTTGGCGTCAAAGGACTTGCGTTGCTCCAACGCACTCAGCGCACTGCGGTATTGCTCGATCAGCTTGGCCTTGGCCTCTTCGGTCAATGAACCGCTGGACTCCGTCTCCTTGATGCGGCTCTCGAGCAGATCGACGCTCAGGGAAGAGGCCGCGGTCGGCGTCGACTGGGCGCCGCTGACGGCGACGGTCGTTGTAGCTGCTTGCTCAGTCGTGGCCGCTGGCGTGGGTAGACCAGGCAGCAGCAGGACGAACAAGGCCCAGAGGCGAAGTCGGGGGTGGTGCGTGAGGCGGTGCGGCCGGGCGATGGCGGGGAGGTGGCGTTTCAAGACTGCGGCGGTTCGCTGGCAAAACGCTATTTGACAGGCTTGCGGTCGGATCGCGCAACCGGAACCGTTCGTTCGGCCTGCTGCATGCCCACTGGTTGAGCAGGGCAGATATCCTGAGGCCATTCGTTGTCGTTGTCGTTGTCGTAATCGTCTGCTTGGAAATTTCCGATTACGACAACGACAACGGTCAAAAGCGGTATCGAGATATCCGCCTCAGCGCGCTAGCCGTCGGGGGCCCGCCGCTTGGCCTTGTTGGGGTTGCGCAGCAGCACATAGGCGGCGCCGGTACCGCCGTCGCGGCGGGTAGCGGAGCAAAATGCGAGCACGTCGTCGCGCAGCCGCAACCAGTAGTTGATCTTGCACTTCAGCACCGGCTGCCGTTGCTGGGAGCCAAAGCCTTTGCCGTGGATGATGCGCGCGCAGCGAATGCGGCGGTGGTGGCATTCCGCCAGGAATTCGCGCAAGGCGAGGCGCGCATGCTCCGCGGTGAGGCCGTGCAAATCAAGCTCGAGGCCGACGGGGATATGGCCGCGTTGAAGTTCCTGCAGCACGCGCTTTTGCACGCCGGGTCGGGAGAAGAGCAGGTAGTCGTGGGTCTCGACCTCGGATTCGGACAGCAGCGCGAGGTCCTCTTCGTCGTCCTCAGGCGGACGTGGCCGGGGAACCGGCGCGGGGCGCCTGCGGTAGGGCTCGGCCTGATCGTGACGCAACGGCTCCGCGCCTTCGATTTCGGCGCGAAATAATGCATAATCAGCATCCTGGAGTGGCTTTTTCATTTTATCTATAATCCCAGGATTTGGCGCGATGTCGAGTATAACAATCCCCGCTGGTGTTTCGCTCGCGCGTGTCTCGGTTCGGGCATTCCAGTATGATCAGAGGCCGATTCGATCCCTTCGTTCCGCGTCCACGGTGACGAGCGCTGCCTGATGAATATCCTACTCAGTAATGACGATGGCTACCGCTCACCGGGCTTGCGCATCCTTGCGGAAGAGCTTGCGCGGTACGGCGATGTGACGGTGGTGGCGCCGGATCGTGATCGCAGCGGCGCCAGCAACTCGCTGACGCTGGACGTGCCGATCCGCGCCGAGCGGCTCGATAACGGCTACGTCCGCGTCAACGGTACGCCGACCGACTGTGTGCACTTGGCCATCACGGGCCTGCTGGACCGGGAGCCGGACCTGGTGGTGGCGGGCATCAATCATGGCCCGAACCTGGGCGACGACGTGATCTATTCCGGCACTGTGGCGGCAGCGACGGAGGGGCGCTTCCTGGGGCTGCCTGCTATTGCTGTGTCCATCGATTCGCATCAGCCCCGGTATCTGGAGACGGCCGCGGCGGTCGCGGGGCGACTGGTCGCGGGGCTGCGCGATGCGGAGATGAACCCGAGCACCATTCTCAACGTCAATGTGCCTGACTTGCCGTTGGAGCAGATCCGCGGGCTTAGCGCGACCCGGCTTGGTCATCGCCACAAGGCCGAGCCGGTGACGCAACTTCTGGATCCCCGCGGGCGGCCGATGTACTGGATCGGTCCCGCCGGCTCCGAGCAGGATGCCGGCGAGGGCACGGATTTCTTTGCGCTGCGTAACGGCTTTGTCTCAGTAACGCCGATCCAGGTAGACCTGACGCGACACGCCGCCATCGATCCGCTGGGCCGGTGGCTGGATGGACTGCGTTGATTGCTGAACAGGTGCATGCGGGCGTCGCCGCTGGTAGTTGCATGACCTCGCCGCGGTTGCGTGAGCGCTTGGTGCGGCGGTTGTCGGATGCGGGTATCACCGACCCCCGCGTGCTCGAGACCATGCGGCAACTACCGCGCCATCTGTTCGTCGACGAGGCGCTGTCAAGCCACGCCTACGACGACTCGGCGCTGCCCATCGGGCATGGCCAGACCATCTCTCAGCCTTATACGGTCGCGCGCATGACCGAGGCCCTGCTCGAATCGGGCGATTGTTCGACGGTTCTCGAGATCGGCACTGGGTCGGGCTTTCAAACCGCGGTGCTGGCCTCGCTGGTGCGCCGCGTCTACAGCGTCGAGCGCATGTCGGTGCTGTGGCAACGTGCCGATACGCGCTTGCGCGCGCTGCGTCTGCGCAACGTGCGCCTGCGGTACGGCGATGGCAACCTGGGATGGCCAGAGTATGCCCCGTTCGAGGGCATTCTGGTCACCGCAGCCGCGAACGGCGTGCCGCGGCTGCTGGCGGAGCAGCTGGTCCCCGGTGGGCGCATGGTCTTGCCCATCAATTACGGCAAAGAGCAGGTTCTCCTTCGACTGACGCGAAACAGCGTCGGCTTCCGGCACGAGGTGCTCGAGCCGGTCACTTTTGTACCCCTGTTGGGAGGGATCGCCTGATGCGCCTGTTTTCTAAGCTCTATGACCGTGTGATGTCCTGGTCGCGCCACCGCCATGCGCAGTGGTACCTGGGCGGCTTGAGCTTTGCCGAGTCCTCTTTCTTTCCGATCCCGCCGGATGTGATGCTGGCGCCGATGAGCATGGCGCAACCTGCCAAGGCCTGGCGCTTCGCGCTGTTGACCACGCTGGCGTCGGTGGCGGGCGGCATGCTGGGCTATGTCATCGGCATGTTTGCTTTTGATCTGATCCAGCCGCTGGTGGGGGAGGGCGGACGCTACAACGCGGCCTTCGAGCACGGCAAGGAGTGGTTTGACCGCTGGGGTGTCTGGGCCGTGTTCCTGGCGGGTTTCTCGCCGATCCCGTACAAGATTTTCACGATCACCGCAGGTGTGCTGTCGATGGCGTTGCTGCCGTTTGTCGTCGCCTCCGCGGTGGGACGCGGTGCGCGCTTCTTTCTGGTGGCGGCGCTGATGGCCTGGGGTGGCGAGCCGATGGAACGGCGGCTGCGGCAATACGTCGATACCATGGGTTGGGTCATGATCGGGCTGATCGCGCTGGTCCTGATCCTGCGGTAACGCAGCCCGGGTTGTTCAGTGATGATTCGATTGAACCCGATCTTGCCGCTCCCAAGCGTGCTACCGGCAATCGCGGCGCTGTCGGCGCTCATGCTGGTCATGCTGCTAGGCGGCTGCGGTGCGGGCGGTCTGGCACCGGTGGATAGCCGAGACGGCTACGGCCCAGCGCCGCCCGGTTTCTATCGGGTGCGTCGGGGCGATACCCTGAGCGAAATTGCGGAGCGTCAGCGCGTCGGTACCCGCTCGCTGGCTAGCTGGAACGGCCTGCAACCACCCTATACCATCTACTCTGGCGGTCTGTTGCGGGTGAAGCCGCCGGACGGCAGCCGGCCCGCGCGCAAGAGCGGTTCGCGCACGGTAGCGAGTACCGGCAGATCGGCCAAACCGGTCAAGACCTCTGCGCGCAAGCCCTCGGCGGTGGCTGGCGCTGATGCGGCGAGTTCCGGAATCAATTGGCAATGGCCGCTGAAGGGGCCGGTCAAGCAGGGATTTCGAGCGGGGGATCGGACCCGTTCTGGTATACGCATCGGCGCTGCCGTCGGAGCGCCGGTGGGGTCTGCCGCCGATGGAACAGTGGTCTACAGCGGCAGTGGACTCAAAGGTTACGGCAACCTTATCATTGTTAAACACAATAGCCGGTATTTGAGCGCCTACGGCTACAACCGGCAACTGCTTGTTCGCGAAGGGGACAAGGTCAAGCGCGGGCAACGCCTTGCCGAGGTCGGGCAGGCCGCAAACGGGGATAGTCTGCTGCATTTCGAAATCCGCAGAGATGGCGTTGCGGTGGATCCCCTGCGGTTTTTGCCGGCGTCGCGCTGAAGTCCGTCGCCGCTCGAGGCCAGCAAGAGGAGTGCGTTCGGATCAGTCACTGGGGAGACTCTATGCCAATGCAGAAGCAGGGCGAGGAAGCGGATACCAATTCCGTGCCGGAGGACGACGACGTCCTGCTCGATCTTGACAGTGGTCTTGTCGGTGATGACGATGCCGAGGTTGACGCCGATGATTCATTGCTGGGCGACGATGGCGATGGCAATGGCAATGGCGATGGCGATGGCGATGGCGAGGATGTTACCGAAGACGTTACCGAAGAGGATGACGTTGCCGAAGAAAAGGCACCGCGACGCTTTAGCGCCGGCGACGCGGACTTCGACGCTACCCGGCTGTACCTGAACGAAATCGGCGGCTCGAAGCTGCTGACGGCCGACGAGGAGGTTCGCTACGCCCGGCTCGCGCAGCAGGGCGATGAGCAGGCACGCAGTCGCATGATCGTCAGCAATTTGCGCCTGGTGGTCAAGATCGCGCGGCGCTATCTGAATCGCGGGTTGCCACTGCTCGATCTGATCGAAGAAGGCAATCTGGGCCTGATCCGGGCGGTCGAAAAGTTCGACCCCGAGCGCGGCTTTCGCTTCTCCACCTATGCGACCTGGTGGATTCGGCAGACGATCGAGCGTGCGATCATGAACCAGACACGGACCGTGCGGTTGCCCATCCACGTTGTCAAGGAAATCAATGTCTACCTTAAGGCGACGCGGATGCTGGCGCAACAGGTCGACCACGAGCCGACGACCGAGGAGATCGCAGATCTGCTGGAAAAGCCCATCGGCGAGGTCAAGCGTATGCTCGGCCTGAACGAACGGATTGCTTCCGTCGACACACCCTTGGGCAAGGACGCGGACAAGCCGCTGGTCGATATGCTGCAGGACGACTCGGCGCACGATCCCGCGGATGACATCCAGGACGACGATATCCACGCCAACCTCGACCATTGGCTCGACAAGCTCAACGAAAAGCAGCGCGAGGTGGTTGAGCGGCGATTCGGTCTGCACGGTTATGAGCACTCCACGCTGGAGCGCGTGGCGCAAGAACTTGGCGTCACGCGTGAGCGGGTGCGCCAGATCCAGATGGACGCGCTGCGCCGGCTGCGCGACATTCTCGAAAAGGACGGCTTCTCGGTAGAGTCGTTTTTTAAGTAGTCTTTCTGCAGGGATGCCGGTTATTGCGTTTTCCTAACCCGGCGGAGCCGAAACGGATAAGCATGGTCTAACGCTGTGTTCGCTATCGCTGTCGTGCTCGTGGCCGTCCGCAAATTCGACAACGACAACGAAATTTTCGTGACGCTGTTTGGAAAGCAAGCGCGTTGTTGCCATGAAGCTTGCCGCATCTGCAAGGCGTCCGCGCCTCCACAGGAGCTAGACCCCGTCTAGCCAGCGCGTGCTCCAAAGGCGCCGCGTCGATCGGAACCGCGTGATTTCACCGCCCTTGGTTAGCCCCCGCGCGGCCCGCGTGTGCATGCTTTTCAGGCTGCCGGCGGGCGTTGCCCGGCTGGCGGGCTTGCCGTTGTCCGGCGGTTCCCCGGATCGATGTCCGGCCAGGGACTAGCTCAGCTTATGCCCCCAAAAAAATAAACTAAAATAAAGCGTTAACGCCCTATGGGGATCACCGTGAA
>CAVOGV010000060.1:0-48265 GCA_963695445.1 uncultured Gammaproteobacteria bacterium
TCGGATTTCTGCGCTCGACCTACCCGACCGCTGCAGTGCTGGAGCTCTTTTCGCGGTTACGGAAGAACCTTGCATGGCGTTGATCTTTTTGAGCTGTCGTAGGCCGAATCCCTCTGGGTTGCCACTCCCTGCGCTCTTCTCCAACCCCGTCCGCGTCGCTCCGTCGCAGCATTCTGACGTCGTCAAGAAGCCCCTTAGGTAAGGATCGGGCGCGGTCACCGTGATCCACAGACGAAGGCAAGGATCAGAACGGTCCCCCGTTGGCCCGCCTGCGAGACACACGCGCGAGCTCGTCAGGTTCCAAGTGTTCCCGTATCGCGGGGTGATCACTGGTCAGCAAGCCCACGCGCGCCGCTTCTCGTCGAATCGATAAATTCGACTGTCGATCGCGCAGCGCCACCCGCTGAGAACCGTCCCTCCGAGCGGAACGGGTCGAGCTGCCTGGCTGATCGATCTCGCGCGGCCAAGTAACGACCTCTTTTTTGCCAAGGTCACGGGCAACGGATAGCGTGCGTCGCACAAGTCTGATCAGGATACCCGCAAGAAATCGGCCCGCTGTCGGCTAGACGGTTTGAGGTCACCGCAGCTCCGCTGATCTGCGGCGCGTCCTCAAGGGCGCTCGCGCGCCCTAGCCGACCGGAGGTCGGCGCTCCATGGGATCGCCGACTTCTAGTCGGCCCGCCGCCACCAGGCGGCTTGGGGTGACCGACGTTCCACTGGTCTGCTGCGCGTCCTCACCTGATGCATCCCGCCAAAGCTTGCGCGAAGCTTAGTCCCTGAACGGATCGTCGGACAGAAGACCCGCAATGGCCGGAGCGTAAGTCAGCACGGCGCCCTGCAGGATACCGAGGTTGTCAATGACCTCGGAGAGCCGGGCCAGTAATGCCTCATCATCCGGCTTTTCCGACAGCTCGCGCAAAACGCCGACCAGTGGAGCAAGCTCCTCAGAACCGATGTATTGCTCAAGCATCGCGATCGATTCCTCGATTTTTGACGCATCGACGCCGTGATCAGGTTCAGTCATGGTGGTTAGTTCGATAGTTCAGCTGGCCTTGGCGAGCCCCAGCCAAGGCTCCGGACACGGCGCGGTAAGTACAAGGAAGTGCATGAGCCGCCCGACCAGCCAGGCCCAGCGTCGCGATGCACCTCCGCGTTGGTTTGACGATGTCGGTCTGTTTTCAGCACCTTGCCAATGTCACAGAGCCGCGTCGAGAGATCAGAGGCGACGGCATCACTGGTAAAGGACACCATCCCGCCGCCCCATCGCATACGCCGTCTCCCCTGCCGCCATCCGAAGCCGAGCTTCGATCCGAATCTTATTCATGACGTCGTCATCGGCGATTTCCGGATAAAGCGGATAGAAGCGGGCCACGTCGAGCGCGTTCGACTTTGCCGCCAATTCCATTCTCCGACGCTCCTCCAAAATCACTCCATGCAGCATCAACAACCGGGGGGCCTGGCGATGCAGATAACGTCGACAAAGATCCTGATGCTCGTCGCTTTCCCAATCCTCGCGCACCAGGAACGGCGGAAAATCCTCACTCTCGTTGTATCGCCGGGTGAACCATCGTGCTCTCGGTTTGGTACCCGCCCGTTCGGCAACACATCGTTCCAACCGGTAGTTCACAGGCCCGTATGATCGGCTGCGCTCAGCCTCGCTCGTTTCGATCGGCATCACAGCGGCCGGGAGCGCAGTCCAGTCAGTGAGTTTTGGAAATGACGCCATCTCAGACGCGTCGACGCAAGAGAAGATCAAGGCGAGCGGCGAATTATCTTTAGGGTCAAGGAGCCAGTATTCATACCGATCGGCAGCTTCAAAAGGCAGCCTGGCTCCGAGCAAAAACCTAGCCAAGTCGAGTATGCGCTGGTCCACTTCGCCATCGTCCGTGGCAGGGTTTTCGATAACCCTTTCGAGATCGCAATGCCTGATGTGCGCCGCTCTGATGAAACGGCCTTGCTGCGGACCGTTGCTCGCTGTGCCGCCGCGACCGTTCGCATAGACGAACTGAAACTCCCATAAATCACCGTCCATCGATAGGGCTCGCGCACGATCGGATTCGGCAATTTGTACTTGGGCTGAGTACGGCTGTAAGAGACGTTGAGAGTGAGCTTTGATCATCTACCCTGGATCGCAGTGAGCGGATTACTTGAACAACTTTGACTTATCGACCAGATCGACATGGGCACGCTTGAAGCAGGTCCAGGTCTTGGTCTCCTTGTCGTAGATTGAGTTGACGAAGCACTTCCAGTTCTCGTCGTCCACGAAATTGTAATCCATCCGGTAGTAGAAGCCGGGATAGCGGCTCTCCTCGCGAAACTGGATGTGCTTCATGTGCGCTTCGGCGGTGAGGATGCGGTGGCAGTTCTCCCAGGCCCGCAGCAGTTCGTGGAGATCCTTGGCGCGCATCTTTTCGGCGTCTTCCTTGAGCATCTCGAGCTTCAGCTCGGCCACGCCCATCATCTTGGCGTTGGTCTGGTACAGGGTGGAGACACCGGCCACGTACTCGTCCATGATCTTCTGAAGACGAAACTGCAACATCTCTGGCGTGATGTAGCTCGGGTTCACATCGATGGCGGTGGTGTCGTCCTTGTGCTCCAGGTAGTTGCGCACCGGCTTGTAGATTTCCTCAACAAGCTGATCGACCGGGGTGTCCAGTTCGGGCGTATGGTCCTTGTTGTCCATGCAGAATTTGACCATCGCCTTGGCGGCGATGCGGCCCTCGGCATGGGACCCGGACGAGGACTTGTGGCCGGAAGCGCCGACGCCGTCGGCGGCGGTGAACAGGCCCTGCACGGTGGTCATGCCGCGGTAGCCCCAGTTCCAGCCCTCGGGCAGGTGCGCCGGGATCTGGTCAGCATCCGGATGCTCCTCGCTGGTCGGCGCGCCCAGGTCATCGGGACCGGAGGCCCAGATACCGCAGCAACCGGCGTGAGAGCCGAGCAGGTAGGGCTCGGTGAGCATCAGCTCGGCGTTTTTCTTCTGCGGCTCGATGTTCTCACCGGCCCAGACACCGGCCTGACCGATGCACATGTCGAGTAAATCTTCCCAGACCTCGGCCTCCAGGTGCTTGATCTCCTTCGGCGTCATGGTCTCGGCGAGCTTGCCCAGCGCGGTGACGGTGTCCATGTAGATCGGACCGCGGCCCTCGCTCAGCTCCTTCAGCATCAGGTGGTTGCGCAGACACGACGGCGGGACCTTGGTCTGACCATAAGGCGGAAAGTCAGCCAACAGCGCCTTATTGCTGTCCATGTAGACCTCGCCGAAGGCATTGATGGCCTTGGCCTTGAACAACAGAAACCAGGTGTCGACCGGGCCATATCCGTCCTTGAAGCGGGTGGGCACGAAGCGGCTCTCCATCATGGTCAGTTCCGCGCCGGCCGCGGCCGCCATGGCGTAGGTGCTGCCGGTGTTCCAGACCGGGCACCCGGCGCGGCCGGCGCCCTCGCTGACGGAGCGCGGACGGAAGATGTTCGCGCAGCCGCCGGCGACCAGCAGGCAGGCCTTGAACCTGTAGACGTAAACCCTGTCTTCGCGCAGCGAGAAGCCGACGGCGCCGGCAATGCGGTGCTTGTCGTTCTTATCGTTGACCAGCTTGACGATGAAGACGTGCTCCTGGATGCGTTCGCTGCCCAAGGCCTTCTTCGCGGCCTCGGCGACGATGCTTTTGTAGGACTCGCCGTTGATCATGATCCGCCACTGACCGGAGCGCACCGGCTTGCCGCCCTCGACCAGGGGCTTGCCCTCATCGCCGGGCTGTTTCCAGATCGGCAGGCCCCACTGCTCGAACAGGTGCACCGAGTCGTCGACGTGTCGGCCCAGGTCGTAGGTCAAGTCGTCACGGGTGATACCCATGAGGTCGTTCGACACCATGCGCGCATAGTCGGCCGGGTCCTGCTCGCCGAGGTAGGTGTTGATGGCGGATAGGCCCTGAGCGACCGCGCCGGAGCGGTCCATGGCGGCCTTGTCGACCAGCTTCACCTTCAGGTCGACGCCTTGAGCCTTGGCCTGGTCCAACCAGGGGACGATCTCGTAGGCCGCACCGCAGGCGCCCATGCCGCCGCCGATGATGAGGATGTCGACATCTTCTTCGACGATCTCGGGGTTGCCGAACTCTCCCGCCATTTTTATGCCTCTGAATTTCAGTCGCTCGGTGTGATCGCGCCGGGTTCAGACTCGACGGTCGATCCAAAGCTTCGAAGCGTCGCTTACTTGCGGATCAACTCGGCCGCGTCACCAGGCTTCTGAACACCGTCTAGGGTAAAGAAGCCGGGCTCGCCGATCTTGGCGATGTCGGCCGCGGGCTTGTTGCCGTAGGGGTCGATGGAACCCTCGGGGGTGGTCCGAATCGGGAACCTGAAGCGCTTCGTCGTGCCGTTGCGGAAGGTGATGGTCCATCTGATGGAGTCAGTGCCGCGCAGGGGCTGCACGGAGGCGCCCATCGGCACGACGTCGGCGTAGTGACGGCACTCGATGGCCTGCTGCGGGCAGGTCTTGATGCAGGCGTAGCACTCGCAGCACTGCTCGGGTTCCTGGTTGAAGGCCTTCATGGCCCAGCCGGTGTCGGAACCGTCCTCGTCCAGTTTCATCAGGTCGTGGGGGCAGACATACACGCAAGCGACCTCATCTTGACCCGTGCAGCCGTCGCACTGATCGGTACGCACAAAAGTTGGCATGGTGCTGGTTCTCCTAAACGTGTCGCCGCACTGATGGGCGGCATCAATCATGCGGAAGGGTTGACGCACCCGCAGGACCCGCGGCCCCGTCGAAACCGTCTGATCGGTTGTCCGCAACATCACGGAAGGCCGATCGCCCCTGCCGAAGCTTCCACTTGGGGCTTCCATTTTTATCGACCATCTACAACTACCTTCGCTCAGTATCGGCTTTGGCCGGCTTTTTGGGAGCGCGAGAATAGGCGCCGGCAACAAACACTGTCAAAACAGTATCGCCGACTCACACATAATTCGTTCGATTTGATCGTCCTAACACTCGGAGTCATGGAAATGCCCAAGGAACTTGCGAAGCTCCCGATGATGCCCCGCTTCGGCGCGATCGGCGCCCTGTTCGGCATGTCCGCCGTGTTGCTCGGTGCCTTTGGCGCGCATGGACTCGAGGGTCGGGTTGACGGCGACCGTCTCGCCATCTGGGAGACCGCCTCCCACTATTTGGGCTGGCATGCAACCACGCTGTTGGCACTCGGTTTAGTCGGCGCAAGACTCACCGCGCACGGTCTCGCGTTGAGCGCCGCTTGGTGCCTCACCCTTGGCAGCCTGGTCTTCAGTGGCAGCCTCTACGCGCTCGTGCTCTCCGGACACGGCGCCTGGGGTGCGGTAACCCCGGTCGGCGGTGTACTCCTCGCGCTCGGCTGGGGACTGCTCGCCGTGGCCGCCTGGCGCGCTGAACTGCCGCCAGCCGCCGGCGACTAACATGGGCGCCAACCAGCCCTCGAAATCCGGTTCGCGCATGCGCATCCCACGCTTCTACACCCCTCAAGACCTGGCAAGCGGCGCACTATTGACGCTGGAGGCGCGGGCTTCACGGCATCTGACACAGGTGTTGCGCCTACGTAAAGGAGACGAACTCACGCTCTTCAACGGTAACGGCTTCGATTTCCGCGGACACATTGAGACGCCGCTCCGGGACGGTGCGCTAATCCGCATCGGCGAAAAGAGCGAGCCGGAAGCGAGGGCACCGCTGCGCATCACGCTGGCGCTCGGCATCTCTAAGGGCGAGCGCATGGACATCTCGCTGCAAAAGGCCGTCGAACTGGGCGTCTGGGCGCTGCAACCCCTGTTCACCGAACGCAGTGTGGTGCGGTTGCGCGACGACAGGCTGGGCAAGCGCATGCAGCACTGGCACGGCGTGGTCATCTCGGCCTGCGAACAGAGCGGCCGTCGTCGGCTGCCCGCGCTGGCGGAACCGCAGCAGCTCGCCGACTGGTTGGCGCAAACATCCGGCGACGGTCTGCTGCTCGATCACCGCAGCGAGCGCCCATTGACGGCACTACCACCGCCGGCGGGAGACAGCTTGACGCTGCTGGTTGGCCCCGAGGGCGGGCTTGCACACCAAGAACGCGCGATGGCTAGCGCACAGGGCTTTATCGGCGTGCGACTCGGACCACGGGTCATGCGCACCGAGACAGCACCGCTGGCGGCCATCGCCGCGATTCAGAGCCTGTGGGGCGACTTCCGGTACTGAACCGTGCCAGCACGCCGTCCGCGGGCCGAAACGTCAGAAGCGACTCGGTGGTGGCGCGCGCCGACTGCAGGCGAGATCGCCACAGCGGGCGAGCTTGAGATCGCCGTTGGTCTCGTCGTAGTAGGCGATCAGCGGCAGACCGTCGGCGCCGGCGACGACGGCGATGTGCCAACCCACTGAGCCCGCCGAGTCGACGGTGGAGACTTCCGCGTCGGAGCAATTTGCGTCCAGGCAATGCGCGACCTTGAGGTCGCTGTTGCTCTGGTCGTGGTAGGCGATGATGGGCAAGCCGTCGGCACCCAGCGCGACCGCCGGGTTGGAGCCCACCGAGCCGGCGGTATCGACCCGAAAAATCCGCGCGGACTTACATCTGACATCGTCGCAATGCGCGGCCTTAAGGTCGTCGTTAAGAAAGTCCCAGTAGGCGATGAACGGCAGCCCGTCCTCGCCGATGACGATGTCGGTGCCCATGCCGACACCGCCCAGATCCAGCGCGGCCTTGCTCACCTCCGCGCAGCCGCGATCCAGACACAGGGCCACCTTCAGGTCGCGGCGGCTGGAGTCGAAATAGCTGATCACCGGATTACCGTCGCTGCCGATGGCGATGGCGTTGTGCCAGCCGACGTCGCCGGCGCTGTCGAGTGACCGCAGCACGGCACTGTCGCAGTTGGCATCGCGGCAAAGCGCGATCATCAGATCGCGATGTTCACGCTCGTAATAGCTGATCACGGGAAGCCCATCCGCCGGCACGGCGATGCTGACGAACTTGCCAACGCCGCCGGAGTCGTCGACCACGGAGGTGTTCACCGAGTAACAACCAGGGTCCTCGCAGCGCGCCACCTTCAGCACACCCTTCGAGCTGTCGAAGTAGGCGATGATGGGCATGCCGTTGGCACCAATGGCCAAGTCGATGGACCAGCCGATCTCGCCTTCGGCATCGACCAGCGCATGCGTCGCGTTGTCGCAGGCCGGATCGGTGCAATGGGCCACCTTCAGGTCGAGGTTGGTGTAGTCCAGATACGCCACCACCGGCAGGCCATCGGCACCAATCGAAATCGACGGCGACCATCCGACATCGCCGTCGCCGTCCAGCACCATCAGCGTATTGACGCCTTCCTTCGGCACGCTGAGCTGTCGCGGCGCGCGCGCCGGCGCATCTCCGCCGACCTCCACGCTGAAGGAATCAAAACGCGAACGATCGTCGCCGGCCACGACGCGCAGCACACGGCTGCCGGGGCCGATGCTCGGTGGCAGCGGCCCTGCCTCGATGGCGGTCTGGGTGGCGCTGCGGACTGTCAGCGGCTCGTCGTCGAGCGTCACCGACGGCAGACGCCTGCCGCCGAAGTTCTCGCCTTCCACGTACAGCAGCCGCGACTGCGGATCGATCGCGGCGCGAAAAATAACCAACTTGGGATTATCGAGCCAACTGTAATCCTGGGCACCGGCGATGGTACCGAGGCCGAGGAGCAGCGCTGGCAAAAGACGGCTCAACATCGCGTGCTATCGTCGTTGGCGAGGCAAGGTGATACAGTTGGACGCGTTCATTCTTCCACCATCGGAACAGGCGTTTTTGGCCAATTGACGCCCGACGCACCGCTGCCGGGGGTTTGCGCTTCAGTTGCCAGCGCGCCCCTGTAACGGCGCATGGCGATAACCTGGGATGGTACCATCGTTCCCAATCGTTTCCCGACTCTTGCCCGATGACTGCACGATGCGACGAATGAACCCCAACGACTGAACGCGGCTGGAGTGATGCGGATGAGCGAAATGCGGCTGATCCGGCGCCACGGCGCCTATTTTCGCGGCTGGGCGCAGGCGTTCGGTGCCCATGAGCCCGCCAGCGACGACAAGCGCGGGCTGCGCTGGTTGCTCGGCGAAGAGCAACTGGGCTTGATCCTGACGCCCGCGATCGAGCAGGAACTCCAGCCGCTGTGGGCGGATGATGCCGAGGGCATGCCCGCGACCGGCAGCGAGCAGGCGGCCGACGCTGTCCCGACCCCACTGGTGCTCAACGACGATGCCCTACACCTGGGCAGCTTGACGCTCCCGCTCGCCTCCGCGCATCAGCGCGTGGTCGAGTTCGCCGCCGACCTGCTCGCGGACGCACGCGACCTGCACCTGTACCAGACCTACCACCTGATCTATCCCAGCGGCACACGGATACTGACCCTGAGCCGGCGTGCCCCGCTAGCGCTAATTTACCGCGAACTGGCGCCGCTGCGGCTCGACCTGAAGCGCGGAAACGCACCGAAGCTGCGGGCAGCCACCGACGCATGCTAACGTTGCAGCTTTTAATCGACCGCCCCATGCACCGATGCAAGACCGGTATCCCCTCGTCCTGGTGGACGCCTCCGGCTATCTGTTCCGCGCCTACCACGCCCTGCCCAAACTGACCAATTCCCGTGGTGAGGCCACCGGCGCACTGGTGGGCGTGCTGAACATGCTGCGCAAGCTCGTCGACGAACAGCGGCCCGATTATATCGGCGTGGTCTTCGATGCCGCCGGCCCCACCTTCCGCGACGCCCTCTACAAGGACTACAAAGCCAATCGACCAGCGATGCCCGACGATCTGCGCGAGCAGTTGGAACCGCTCAAGGAGATCATCCGCGCCATGGGTCTGCCGTTGCTGGTGGTGCCGGAGGTGGAGGCCGACGACGTCATCGGTACGCTCGCCAGCCGCGCCGCCGAGCAGGGCATCGCGACCCTGATCTCCACCGGCGACAAGGACATGGCGCAACTGGTCGACGCGCACGTCACACTTGTCAACACCATGTCGGACAGTGGTGCTCGATCCAGCGGGGGTCAAGGAGAAGTTCGGTGTCCCGCCGGATCGCATCGTCGACTACCTGAGTCTGATGGGCGATGCCGTCGACAACATCCCCGGCGTACCCAAATGCGGCCCGAAGACCGCGGCAAAATGGATCAGCGAATACGGCAGCCTCGACGGCGTCGTCGCCAACGCGGACAAGATCAAGGGCAAGATCGGCGAGTACCTGCGCGAAAGCCTGGACCAGTTGCCGCTGTCGCGGGAACTGACCACCATCAAGCGTGACGTGGCGCTCGACTTCGGCCCGCGCGACCTGACGCCCGCGGCGCCGGATATCGATACCCTGCGCGACTGGTACGAGCGCATCGAGTCGCGGCGGTTGTTGGCGACCCTGAACGGCGAAACCGCCAACGACACAGATACTGACGATGCGGGCGCGCGCAGCAACGGGTCATCGGCGGACTATCAGGTCATCGTCGACCAGCGATCGCTCGACGCCTGGATCGACCGCCTGGCCCAGGCCGCGCTGTTCGCCTTCGATACCGAGACCACCAGCCTCGACTACATGCGCGCGGAGATCGTCGGCGTCTCCTTCGCCATCGAGCCCGGCGAGGCGGCCTACGTACCGTTGACGCACGATTATCCCGGCGCGCCGGATCAGCTCGACCGCGACCAAGTCCTGGCCCAGCTGAAACCGCTGCTGGAAGACCCGAACCGGCCCAAGCTCGGCCAAAATCTCAAATACGACATCAGCGTCTGCGCCAACCACGGCATCCACATGCGCGGCGTCGCCCACGACACCATGCTGCAGAGCTACGTCCTCGACAGCACCGCCACCCGCCACGACATGGATTCGCTGGCCAAGAAGTATCTGGACCAGGACACCATCCACTTCGAAGACATCGCGGGCAAGGGCGCCAAGCAGCTGACCTTCAATCAGATCCCGTTGGAGCAGGCCGGCCCCTACGCCGCCGAGGATGCTGACGTCACGTTGCGGCTGCACCGAGCCCTGTGGCCCAAGATCGAGGCGACGCCATCGCTGGAGGCAGTCTATCGCGACATCGAGATGCCGCTGGTGCCGGTGCTGTCGCGCATCGAGCGCACCGGCGTGCGCATCGACAGCGACGAACTGAACGCGCAGAGCCAGCAGCTCGCGCAGCGCTGCGCCGAACTGGAAGAGCGCGCCTACAGCGTCGCCGGGCACCGATTCAACATGGGCTCGCCAAAGCAGATCGGCGCCATCTTTTTCGACGAACTCAAGCTGCCGGTGGTCTCCAAGACGCCGAAGGGCCAGCCGTCCACGTCCGAGGCGGTGCTGGAGAAGCTGGCCGAGGACGGCCACGAACTACCGGGCATCATCCTGGAGCATCGCGGCCTGTCCAAGCTGCGCTCCACCTACACCGACAAGCTGCCGCAGATGGTCAACCCCGGCACCGGCCGCGTGCACACCAGCTATCACCAGGCGGTGGCCGCCACCGGGCGGCTGTCGTCAAGCGATCCCAACCTGCAGAACATCCCGATCCGCAGCGACGAGGGCCGGCGCATCCGCCGCGCCTTCGTGCCCGAGCCGGGTTATCGCATGCTGGCCGCCGACTACTCGCAGATCGAGCTGCGCATCATGGCGCACCTGTCCGGCGACGAACGCCTGCTGGCCGCCTTCAGCGCCGGTGAGGACATCCACCGCGCCACCGCCGCCGAGATCCTCGGCCTGCCGCCGGAGCAGGTCACCGGCGAGCAGCGGCGCTCCGCCAAGGCCATCAACTTCGGTCTGATCTACGGCATGTCGGCGTTCGGCCTGGCGCGCCAGCTCGGCATCGAGCGCGGCGAGGCGCAGGACTACGTGGACCTTTACTTCGCCCGCTACCCCGGCGTGCGCAGCTTTATGGACAATATTCGCGGCCAGGCCCGCGCCGACCGCTATGTCGAGACCCTGTTCGGCCGCCGGCTGTATCTGACCAACATCAACCACAGCAACAACCAGCTGCGCAGCGCCGCCGAGCGCACCGCCATCAACGCCCCGATGCAGGGCACCGCGGCAGACATCATCAAGCGCGCGATGATCCAGGTCGATCAGTGGATTCAGACCGAGCAACCGCCGGTACGCATGATCATGCAGGTCCACGACGAGCTGGTGTTCGAGATCGAGACCGATGCCGTCGACTCGGCCGGCGAGCGCATTCGCGACATCATGCAAGGCGCCGCCGAACTCAAGGTACCGCTGATCGTCGACGTCGGCGTCGGCGACAACTGGGACGAGGCGCATTGAGTCATTGAGCGCGAGTCGCGCGACTTTACCGTGGGAGCGACTTGCAGTCGCGATCGAGCGGCGCGGGGATTCGCTGTCGTGGCCGTCGCGATTGCAAATCGCTCCCACGCCAGCAAAAAGGAAGCGCTTCAGTTGGCGGCATAGCGCCGCACCACGAACCTTAGACTCAACGCAGCGGCCCTGAGCCGTCGATCGTCGTATTGCGAAGCGGCGACGCAATCCCCTTCACGGCCCAGGAGGCCACCCATGCCCAATCGAGCCCGTACCCGGCGCACCAAGATCGTCGCCACCATCGGCCCGGCCAGTGATGCCCCGGAGACGCTGGAGGCGATGCTGCGCGCCGGCATGAGCGTGGCGCGACTGAACCTGTCCCATGGCTCCTTCGACGAGCACAAGGAGCGGCTGCTGCGCATCCGCGCCGCGGCGGAGACCGTCGGCGTGCCGGTGGCGATCATGATCGATACCCGCGGCATCGAGATTCGCACCGGCGAGGTCGCGGACGGGTCCGTGGAGCTGACCTCCGGCGAGCCGTTCTCGCTGTTCACCGACGGCCGCGTCGGTACGGTTCATGGGGTCTCCGTGTCCTATCAACGGCTGCCGCGGGAGGTAAATCCGGGCGAGACCGTGTTGCTCGACGACGGCGCTATGGAGTTGCAGGTGCTGGCGACCACAGAGCGCGAGGTCCGCTGCCGAGTGGTCGTCGGTGGCCGGCTCGGGGCAAGCAAGGGCGTCAACCTTCCCGGCACCCAGCTCTCGGTGACGGCGGTAGACCCGGCGCATCGGGACGACGTGGTGCGGGAGTTGAGCTTTGCCGCGGAGAACGACGTGGAATACATCGCGGCATCGTTTATCCAGAGCGCGGACGAGGTGCATCGGATGCGTGAAATCCTGCTCGAACGCGGCGTGGAGATCCCGATCATCGCCAAGATCGAAAACCGCGCCGGCGTCGCCAACCTGGACGAGATCGTGCTGGCCGCGGACGGTGTCATGGTGGCCCGCGGCGATCTGGGCGTGGAGCTGCCGCTGGCGGACGTGCCGAGCACGCAGAAAAAGATCATCCGCAGCACCGTCAGCAATGGCAAACCGGTGATCACCGCGACGCAGATGCTGGCGTCGATGGAGCGCAACCCAAAGCCGACCCGCGCCGAGGCCAGCGACGTGGCCAACGCGATCCTGGACGGCAGCTCGGCGGTGATGCTCTCCGGCGAGACGGCGGCCGGCGCCTATCCGGTGGAGTCCGTGCGCATCATGGCGGAGCTGGCGGTGCGTGCAGAGGCATCACTGCGGGAGTACGGCTGGTTACAGCAGACCCTGCCGCACCCGTCCAATGTCGTGACAGAGGCGGTGGCCCATGCCGCCGTACGCATGGCCGAGCAGTTGGGAGCGAGCGTCATCCTGAGCCTGACAGAGACCGGCTTCACGTCGCGGCTGATCTCCAAGCATCGGCCAGAATGCCCGATCCTGGCCGTGACCGCGTCGCCAACGGTCGCACGCAGGCTATCGCTGAACTGGGGTGTCGTGCCGGTGCTCTACGAGGCCGGTCTCTGCGACGACGACAAGATCGCGCTGGCGATCGGGGTGGCGAAAGAACGCGGCCTAGTGCGGACCGGCGACCTGCTGATCGGCACCTGGGGGCATACCGAAACCGCGGGCGGTACCGACGCCATCCGGGTGCTGACGCTACGCGACTGACCCATGTTGCGTCACGACGCGCGGACGCGCTGCCGAATTCAAGCTCAAACCGCGCCATCTTGGACCAGACCCCAGGTGCTGCGTTAGCATGCTTGGGCAGCTTCGTATTGACCACACCCCCGGTTGGGATGCGCGACGTCCGGCCGGCGTCCGCGTGTCATCGAAGGAAAAGACCAATGAACACTCACGACGCCGACAGACAAACGCCAGCTTCCGCGAAGACCACCGCGGTGCCCTACCCGAAATCTGATCAGACCGAGGCCTTCGTCAACGCCTTGGTGCAGGGCGATAGAGACGGCGCGCGCGACATTTTTGACGCGCCGCTAGTGCGCGAGCCGTATCCTCGATTGCCGATCCGGGTGGGCAGGCAAGGGCTGCGCTGGACGGATGCGGCCGCCTGGTCCGATCTGGACGACGTTCTCTGCATCGCATCACTCGACGTCCTCGAGCCAATATCAGGCAGCTCGACGGGACTGGCTTGGGTCCGGGTTCCGAGCTCGGCGCCACACCGATCATTGCCCCGGATCAAGGCTAGGCTGAACCACGATGGCGGATGAACGGTCAGAGTATCGCGCCGATCTGGCTTTGGACAGCGAATCGCTGCTCGGCTATATCCAGCAGGAAAGCCTCGCGTTGGCGATGGGGGTGTTCGATAGCGATGGCAACACGCTGCACCTCAATCGCGGCATGCAGCTGCTGCTGGGCGCCGACCGGAACCAGAGCGGCAAGGGGCAGGAGGACGAGCAGCGGCTCGCCGGATACGCCGCATTCAGGCAACCAGGCTTCGACGTGCTGTGGGCGGCAACCGATGCGGGTGGACGTTTCTCCGGTCTTGCAACCATCGGTGACGGCCTGGGGCAAACCCGCAGTGTGCGTCTGACCACATGGCGTCGGGATCACCGCCTGATCGTGGTCGCGGAGATGGACATCCTGGAGCTCGACCAGATCAACGCCGAGCTATTTCGCACCAATCGTCAGATCACCAACCTGCAACGGCAGTTGCTAAAGCGAAATCAGATGATGGAGCAGCTTGCGTTCTACGACGAACTCACCGGGCTGCCCAACCGACGCCTGCTCTCCGACCGGATCATCACCAGCCTGAAGCTCGCGCAACGCCGCTCCCAGCATCTTGCCGTCTGTTTTCTCGACCTGGATGAATTTAAGCCCATCAACGACAGACTTGGGCATGCAGCGGGTGACCGTTTTCTGGTGGAAATGGCCGCACGCCTGCGCGCCACGGTACGTGCCGACGAGACGGTTGCGCGCCTCGGCGGCGACGAGTTCGTCGTTGTCTACCTGCTGGACGATCCACAGGCCCTGGTTGTCGCGCTAGAACGCATCCTTGCCGCGGTTGCGCGCCCGATCCGCTTGAACGATGGCTTCTACAGTGTGACCGCAAGCATCGGTGCCACGCTCCACCCGGGCGATGAAGCAGAACCCGACGTGCTGCTGCGACACGCCGATCAAGCCATGTATCAGGCAAAGCAGCAGGGGCGCAACCGGTTTCAGGTGTTCGATCCGGACATGGATCGTGAAACGACAGCATTTCGCCAACTGCGCGCGCGCGCCGAGCAGGCCATCGACAACGACGAGTTGTGCCTACACTACCAGCCGATCGTGAATTTTAGGGAAGGCCGTATCGAGGCGGTCGAGGCGTTGGTGCGATGGCGCCATCCGGAGCGCGGCCTGCTCGCACCAGGGGATTTTCTTCCGGCACTCGAAGGCAGCGAGTTAATGGTGAAACTCGACCACTGGGTGCTGGAGCAGGTCGGTGAGCAAGCCCGACAGTGGTTGGCGTCGGGCCGCCGCCTGCGCCTAAACGTCAACCTGTCGGTGCACTCGTTGCTGACGGCGGGGTTCATCGACCGGTTGCGGCAACTGATCCGGCGCTGCCCCGGCCTGCAACCGGCGGACATCCAGCTCGAGATCGTCGAGACCAAGACGTCGGCCGGTATCGACGCCATCGGCGCAGTCGTCCGCGACTGCGTCGCGCTGGGCTGCACCGTGGCGCTGGACGATTTTGGCACCGGCTTCTCATCGCTGAGTTATTTCCGGGCATTGCCGGCGCAGACGCTGAAGATCGACCAGACCTTCGTGCATGACATGCTGGACGACGAAGACAGTCTGCGCATCGTCGACGGGGTCATCGGGCTGGCACGCACCTTCGATCGGCGCGTCGTCGCCGAGGGCGTCGAGTCCAATGCCCATGCGCTTCTTCTGCGGCGGCTCGGCTGCGATCTGGGTCAAGGCTACGGCATCGCCCGCCCCATGTTCGCGCCGCAGCTGGAGCAGTGGATCGAACAGTTCTCGCCCGATCCTGCCTGGACTTCAGCCGACGCCCAGCGCTGTTCCGCCGAGCACATCTCTCTCCTGCTGGCGGAACCCAGGCATCGCCAGTGCTTCGCATCGTGCATGCGACATCTGCGGAGCGCAGACACCAACGCCGACTTCGTCGATGAGCAGAACTGCCGCTTCGGTCTCTGGTTACGAGAGGAAGGCGTGCCGCGTTATGCAGGCTACGCCGAGTTTGCAGCCTTGGTATCGAACCATCATCGACTGCATGCGGCGGCACTCAAGGTTGCACGCCGGCGCAAGGCAGGACTGCCCGTGACGCAGATAGACCTCGATGCACTGCAGCGGGAGAGCAGCGAATTGACCGACGAACTACGCAGCCTGCAGACCAGGATACTGAGCAAGCTGGCCAACTCCGAAGAGTCCGACGGCTGATCGGGCGTTGCCACCGGCCGTACAGGGTGTTCTTGCTAGACCGCGCCGCCGGCCATGAAGAATGTCGTTGCCGTGCCTGCGCTGACGGACGATCGTCCCCAGCAGGCGCGTACGTGGTTTGCAGTAGGTCGCCGTTCAACATACTGGCCGCCAAGGCCGGCCGCATCACTGAGGGAAGGTCTTGAAGGCGCCAGCCTCGATCGTGGATTTGCGGAACGTTTCGATCGTGGCGTTCCAGAACTCTTCACACCAGCGCTGCACGTCGGCACCCAGGTCATCGGTGATGGCATGGCCTCGCGCAAGATACTCGGCAAACCAGTAGACGGCGTTGATCGAGCCCAGGGCCGTCGTAGCGTTGAAGCTCAAGAACTGGCGCGCGTTGCCGGCCAGGGTTCGGTCGAGCAACTTTTTGGTGAAGGTGAAGGGCTGTTTCGGCCTCTTACCACCCGGGATGCTTCTTAAAAGGTATCGCATCACCTGGTCGCGATAGAAGTGCGCCTTCATCCAGCTGAAGCCCTTTTCCCGGCGCAACCAGCCCATGAAGTTGCGCGTGACCCCATCGTAGTACTGCCCGAGATCCTTGGCGGCATCGAACGTGTCGAAGCGTTCCGCGCCCGGTTCGCCGGTGATCTCCTGCATGATTGCCTGCAGATGCAGCGGGTCGTACCATTCGGGTTTCAGCGGAATCCGAATACCCCGCAAGCGCTCCACCAAGGTCTGCAGATCGGCTGCTTTACAGTCGTCATCGAGCAAGGGCG
Organism: uncultured Gammaproteobacteria bacterium; assembly: GCA_963695445.1. GTDB lineage: Bacteria > Pseudomonadota > Gammaproteobacteria > Chromatiales > Chromatiaceae > Thiohalocapsa. The sequence continues at coordinate 16,407 of CAVOGV010000060.1, forward strand.
CAAGATAGCCGAGGATGAGCGGATCGAGCAGCTGTTCGCCGCCGAAGACCTCCGGGGAGCGGCAAAGCGGATAGTAGGTCGCCTCAAGCAGACGCATCACTGCCTTGTCGCATTCGGTCACCATGAGGAATTCGATCAACGCGAAGAGGTTGTCGACGCCCGCCACGGGATATTCCTCGAACCAGGGCAGATAGTCCTCGATGCCCGCCGAGCAGCCGCGCCCGGTGACCTCGTAGAAGATGATGTCTCGATCGTAGTAGCTGTAGCTCTTGAGATAGGCGCGCGGAAACCGCTCGCGCACCTGCTTGAGCAGGGCGACGTAGTTACCGGCTCGGCCGGCCTCAACGAGTTGCGCGCCAAGCTCGAATAAGACCTCATGGTGCAACTCAAGATTTTCGACCAGCTCCGGGTGCGCCTGAAAGAAGTCGTTCAGGTGCCGAAGGATGTCATCAGGGTCCTTCAGCTTCTTGTAGTCTTCCCACCAAGCGTCCACCAGCGCTTGATCTGCCTCGCTGATGTCGGGCTCTTCGTCGCTGATGGTCTTGCCGACGTAGGGCTCCTCGTCGATTCCAGCATCCGGCGGCTGTTCAAAAACCTCTGGCGCATCGGACTCATCGTAGACGTCGCCGCGGACCGGGATGTCTTCGAAGAGCGCGCTCAGGTCATCCGGCCGCGTGTTTTCGCGATGTCGTTGCTCGTCCTGCGCGAGGCAGCATTTCTTGTATTTCTTTCCGCTACCGCAGGGACAGGGGTCGTTTCTTCCAATCTTGCGCATGGCGGTCTTAGTGGTGAGCCGTTGTTGCTGGGGATTATGCCTAAAACGCTTATACTTTCCATGGCTGGTTTCTCCTTGAACATGTCTTTGAAAGAAGGATGAATCAAGAGATCTTGCGGCTGGATGGTGGAACCGCTGCGCTTGGTCCACCCTGGCGGCAGACCAAGATCCCGAGCACGCTGGAGAACTCTGACGCACCCGGCTCCTGAGCTTCCGCACCCAGGGATCGGAGCCTTACGGCCCCGACCACTGGCAAACCGACGCGGCGCCGCCGGCTCAGTCCTCCCAGCGACCGAAGCCGGGGATCTTGACGCGGTGCTCGTTGAAGACGCCCTCGGCGGCGCCCTGATGGCAGGCATTGCAGTTACTGAAACTGCCCACGTCCGCGTTGTCCGCAACCATGCGCGCCGGGATCTCGTCGTGCTCTTTGACGAAGTAGCGGGTCTCGGTGATGCGCGGCAGGTTGACGCCACCCGTGTCCCCGACGGCGAAGGCCCGCGAGCGCGAACGACTGGCCTGATCGGCGCTGTTCGCGCTCAGGTACGCCGTTATCTCAGCGCTCAGGTCGTCGGACAGGGACGCGTCATCGCCATAGTGGTCCGCGAGCGCATCGGCGCGCATGATCTGCTGCCAGGCCGCGGCTGGTAGCAAGCCAGGCTGATAGGCCATATGACAGGCGCCGCATTCCTCGGCGTAGGTGGCGTTGGTGACCGGTGCCACATCGCGACCGGACTCGATCCAGCCGCCGCGGCGCTCGTCATCGTCATCGTCGTGGTCGTCTGAATCGCCAATGGCCAGCCCGGCGGCGCCACAGGCGAGCAGCGCGGCGGTGACCAGACCCAAGGTACGTAGTGAAGGTTTCATGCTCGTTGCTCCGGTAGTCATCGCGTGTTATTGGCTCTTGATGTAGCTGATAAAGTCTGCCTTCTCGGCGCTGTTGCATTCGCGGCCCAGGGTCCAACGGCAGTTGCGCCGCAGCCATTTCTCGACCTTTTCCTGATCGGTGAGACGCTGCGGGTTCACCGACGGCGCCAACGGCTCGATCGGCTTACCCGTGGTCGCGTGCTGGCCCGTCTTGGTGAGGTCCGCGGTGTGGCAGCTGGCGCAACTGCGCGCCGGCGAGCCATCCGACTGCGGATATTTCTGGTTCCAGGCGGCGGCACCACTGGCCGCGGCCGCGGGTAGTGAGGCCGTGGCCGTCAGCCCGACGACAATGGAGGTGATGATGAATGCGTTCGACATGGGAAGGACTCCGGTTTAACCGCGGCGCTTGAGGCCAGTGAACATCGAGCGGACCAGGTTCTCGTGATGCGACAGGCTCGAGAAAATCACTCCGGCGACGTGGGCAACGATGAATACCAGCGTCAGATTGGCCAGCACCTCATGCGTTTCTTCCAGCGCTCCGCCCCAGAATCCCGACAGCCCGCCCATCAGCGGCGCCAGCGGTCCGGACAGTTCCTCCGCGCCATACAGCGCCATCCCGCTGAGACCGGTGGCACCGACCAGCAGCAGCAGGGCAATCGCCATGGCGCCACCGGCGGGGTTGTGCCCGAGATAGCGTTTGGCGTTGAAGCGCAGCGCGTCGCCGAGGTAGCCGAACACCTGCGCGCGGCCCGCGGACAAAGTCCGTAAAACGGGCATGGCGTGTACCGATGAAGCCCCAGACGACTCGCACCGCGATCAGCGCCAGCACCAGATAGCCGGCCCAAACATGCACGCCGAGCAGGTCGTCCTCGACGATGTAGGCGGTGGCGAAGGCGGCCACCAGCGACCAGTGAAAGACCCGCACCAGCGGGTCCCAGACTCGGACCCAGCCCTGGGCCCGGTCGGTTGCGCCATCGGAGACAGGCGTCTCCACGACGAGGGGATCGGAAGATATCGTCTGCGTGGTCATGGTCATCGATTCCTGTGGTCATCTGTAAAGCGGTTTCGGTGCGCGAGTGGGTGGGCTTGCCGCAGATCCGAGTAATGGTCTGCCAACCCGACCCTCGCCTCACTTGCGGTTCAGACTAGCAAGCGCCCGCTGACCGAACCCTGTGCCCGCTTGTCAGCGTATTGTCAGGTTGATCGGCGCATGCTCTTTCGGGTAGGCGATCGCTCGGCCAAGCGCCGCGGCTCGCTGAGTACGGTCTTTTTCCCCCTCGACGGTCAGCAACTAAGATGAGCCAGCATCGACACATCAAGGCATTGATCCTTTTCGCTGTTCTGGGTTGCGCCCAGGCGGTTCTGGCTGGGCCGCACGACCACGATCGCGCCCGCGCCGCGTTGGAACGGGGCGAAGTGCGACCGGTCGCCGAGGTGCTCGCAGCGGTCGCGGCGCAAGTGCCAGGCGACGTGGTGGAAGTGGAGTTGGAGCGCGAGCACGGCCGCTGGGCCTACGAGCTTAAGATCATCGCCCCGGACGGGCGGATACTTGAGGTCCTGGTGGACGCGGCAACGGCAACTGTCATCAAAACGGAGCAAGACTGATGCGCATCCTGTTGGTTGAGGACGACGAGCGCGTCGCCGCAGGCGTCGTGTCCGCACTCGATGCCGCCGGTTTCGTCGTCGAGCACGTCGGTGACGGCGAGGACGCCTGGTTTCGCGGCGACACCGAGAGCTGGGCCGCGGTCATCTTGGACCTGGGCCTGCCGGGTATGGATGGGCTATCGGTGCTGCGGCGCTGGCGCGGGGCCGGACAGCGCTTTCCGGTGCTGATTCTGACCGCCCGCGGCGACTGGCACGAGCGCGTCGAGGGCATCGACGCCGGCGCCGATGACTACCTGCCCAAGCCCTTCCGCATGGAGGAACTGCTGGCAAGGCTGCGGGCGCTGGTGCGCCGCGCAGCCGGGCAGGCATCGCCGGTGCTGCGCGTCGGTGATCTCGTGTTGGACACTCGCCGCATGCAGCTCAGCCGCGACGGCCTGCCGCTGCACCTGTCGCCGCAGGAGTACCGCCTGGTGGCCTATTTGATGCAGCATGCCGGCCGCGTCGTGCCCCAGCTGGAACTCACCGAACAGCTGTATGCGCAGGACTTCGAGCGCGAGTCCAACGCTGTCGAGGTGCTGGTCGGACGCGTGCGCCGCAAGCTCGGCGCAAACCTGATCCAGACCCGGCGGGGTTTCGGCTACCTCATCGAGCCGGACGCACCGGAAAAGTCTTCGGAGAAGGCCCCAGACCGGTCACCACCGGAGCCCCACGCCAAGTGACCCGCCGCTCCCTGCGTGCGAGGCTCGCCGTCGCCGCGGCGCTGTCCATCGCGCTGGCGCTGTTGGTGGCGGCGGTCGCGCTGGTGGCCCTGTTCGAGCGCCACGTGGAGCGGCGCATCGGCACCGAGCTGGTGAGTCAGCTCAACCAGCTCGCGGCCACGGTGCAAATCGCCTCGGACGGCCAACTGACGGTGCAACCAGAACCGCCCGATCCGCGCTTCCACCGACCGCTGAGCGGGCTCTATTGGCAAGTCGACGACGCCTCGGCCGGCGGAGCGGGGACCGGACTTTTGCGCTCCCGCTCCTTATGGGACACAACCTTACGATTGCCGACCGACCAGCTCGCCCCCGGCGCCGTGCACGCCCACACCCTGACCGGCCCAGGCGGTCAGACGCTGTTGGTGCGCGAACGCAGCGTCCTGTTCGATGGTGACAACAGCCCGCGCACGCTGCGCCTGCTGGCGGCCATGGACCGCGGCGAGTTGACCCGCTCCCGCGATGCCTTCGCCGCCGACATGCTGCCCTATCTCAGCATCATCGCACTGGTGCTCGGACTCGCCACCTGGGTGCAGATCCGCGCCGGCCTGGCGCCACTGGAGTCCGTGCGCCTGGGCATCAACGCGATTCGCTCCGGTCGAGAGCAACGGCTTGCAGACGGCTTTCCCGACGAGGTCATGCCCTTGGTGACCGAGGTCAACGCCCTGCTCGCGGCGCGCGAGCAGGCGGTCGAGCGCGCCCGCGCCTGGACCGCGGACCTTGCGCACGGACTCAAGACGCCGCTGAGCGCATTGTCGGCGGACGCCGAGCGGCTGCGCGTCCAGGGGAACCCGACCCTGGCCGCGGACCTGGAACAACTCGCCGAGAGCATGCGCCGGCGCGTGGATCGAGAGCTAGTCCGAGCCCGAGTGCGCTCCGGCGCCGACACGCATCAGGCCAGCGCCGATGTCATCGATGCACTCAGGCGCCTCATCAACACGCTACAACGCACGCCGGACGGGGAACGCGTTCAGTGGAAGCTGCATGCACCCGCGGTCGCCAAGGCCGCACTGATGCCGGACGACCTGTTGGAACTACTCGGCAACCTGCTGGAGAACGCGGCGAAGTGGGCGCGACGGCAGGTGGTCATCCGCGTCGAGGCGGGCGCAGACGTTCTGATCCGTATCACCGACGACGGCCCCGGTGTGGCACCCGATCAACTCGACCGTCTCTGCGAACGCGGTCTGCGACTGGATCAGCGCAAGGAAGGCAGCGGACTCGGGCTCGCGATCGCCCGCGACGTGGTTGATGCGTACGGCGGAAGGCTCGATTTCCGCGCCTCGGACGCGGGCGGACTCGAGGTCTGCGCGCGACTCCCAAGCACACCCGCCGCTGCCGTCGCGGGCGATGCGCGAGACGCTTGCATCGACAGCGGCCGGGTGCTTTGATGCGCTCGCCGTCCCCAATGTCACGCCCACTCACCCTACCCACATCGTCATGAGCAAAGACATCGATAGGCACCAAGGCCGCGAACAGCGCGCTATCATCCAGGTCCGCAACAGGAGTCGATCCAGCCGCCGAGGGCCGCAACGCAGCCCCCGCTGGCGCCTTCCACGCCTCCTCGCGCTACTCTGGCTGTGGGGCGCGGTGGCCAGCCCCGGCGCTATCGCCGGCACCGAAACGGGCACCGGGGTCGACCTGTCAACGCCGTTGACGTTGCAGCAGGCACTTGGCTTTGCGAAGGGGCATCCGCGCGCCAGGACCAACGACGGGGCGTTGCTGTTCCCGCGTCGCCAACCGCTCTTTCTGGGTTGCCACAGGTTCGCGTTTAGCGACACCGGTGGGCGCGATGCCAACCGCGATATCGCTTGGTCGGGTTTGCTGGCGGCGGAGGACCAGCAGCGGCTGGAGATCATGCAACGCTTCTTCGACGTGTTGCTGGCCGACCTCAGCTTTAGCCGCGACAGCGAGGCCATGGCCGTTGCCTACGTGCAGTTCGACCGGGCCGCCGCGCGGGCCGAGCTGGGCCAGTTCTCGCCGCTCGCTGTCGCGGAGCTGGAAGCGGCCTACCAATTGATTCGCCGCCAACGCGCCGCCAGCGAGGCGGCCCAGCTGATCACCCGTTCGTTACTGGCCCAGGCCATGGCCCTCCCTGCAGACCTGCCACGGGATCTTGTCACGCCTGAGTTGGAGGCGCCGAAATCAGCGCCCCCGGAACTCGACACCGTCGTCGCCGAGGCGATGCTGTGGAACACGCGGATCAAGCAGTTGTTGGCCGAGCGCACCGACGCCGAGCGCGCACTGGTCGAGATGGAGGTGCGCCAACAGGCATTGGAGCTACTGGCCAGGCTGAACCTGCTGAAGGTGATCGCCGAACAGGCCCGCGCCGAATCCGACTGGCGCGACCTAAAACTGGACGAGAGCCGAACCCTCTATGAGCTTGAGGCGAAGGCCGATCTGGGGTTTTCCATGAGCCAGCAAACCAAGGCGCGACGCGACCAGGAAGAGGTTGGCCTGTGCACGGCACTGACCCTCGCCGAGTTGGAGGCGCTCCAAGGGCACCCCCCGCCATCGGTCGACCCCATCGGTCAAGCAAGCGAAATCGACGGCTAAGATCAGATCACCACCCAACCCAGCAAACAGCATGAATTCAATCTGCGATCGCCACCCTGCCCCTCGCCTTTTCGCGCTCGCCGCGCTGCTGCTGTGCGCGATCGGCACCCAGGCCGCCGCACAAATGAGCGGGCGGCTGGAATGGCTGCACAAGGTGGAGATGCGCGCCATCGAGAACGGCATCGTCGAGCAGGTGCTGGTAAGGCCTGGGCAGCACGTCAAGCAGGGCGAACTGCTATTGAAGATGGATCAGCGCCAGGCCAAGGCCGACGCGCTAGAGGCCAAGGCACGCACCGCGCAGGAGCTGATCGCCGTTGAAGACGCCCAGCGCGAACTGAATCGCGCCAACGAACTCTATGAACGTGGCCTGATCGCCGTTGAGGAGTTGAAGGACGCGGAACTCCACCACGCAGCCGCCGTTGCGGAACAGGAATCCGCCAACGCGGCGCAGGCCGCCGCTGACTTGATGCTGGAATACACCGAGCTACGCGCACCCTTCGACGGCATCGTCGTCGCGCGCAACGCCTACGATGGCGCCGTCATCTACAAGACCCTGCAACAGGCTCCACTGGTCGCCGTCGCCCCCACCGACCGCATGCTCGCGCGGGTACTCGTCACCTCCGACGTGCTGCGCCGCTACCGCCCCGGCCAACCCGCCAAGGTGACCGTCCGCGGTCGGGACCGCGACGCCCGCATCTACAGTCTTGGCGTCGAGGCCGTACGCATCGACCCGGAGGGCGCCGTCTACGAACTCGACGTGGTGTTCGACAGCCGCCCGGATGAGATCCTGCGCCCGTCGGAGTTCGTGCAGGTCACCTTACCTTGAGAGCCTAGGCTCAATCATCCACCCGGCAGTATCGCCCCGGCAGTGAGGGCACAGAGACCGACAAGGGGTTGCATATCCAACCAAGGTTTTTTCTGCGGAACTCAAATTCTTTTCTATACTCTTAACTTACAGGCGCCGTGAGGCGCGGGTTCGGCGGGCTCCCCCTCCCGCTGGGCTCTCTACCCGGTCCCCGAACCGGGAGATGGTTGCCCCGGCGTTTTCCCCCAACGCCGGGGCTTCTTTTTGCTCGTCCCTCGGTCCTGAACATGGTCACTCGGACCCATGGCATCCGGTCGCTCCCGTCGGAACATTCACTTCCGATGGCTGCCTCGCTGACAGCCTTCAACGGCTGGGTTACACTGCCAAGATGAAGCGTGAAGTCGGTTTCGTCATGGACCCCATCGGGTCCATCAACATCAAGAAGGACAGCACATTTGCCATGATGCTGGCCGCGCAGCGCAGGGGATGGGCGCTCGCCTACATGGAACAGGGCGACCTGTTCCTCATGGATGGCGAGGTCAGCGCCAGCGTTCGCAGCGTCGAAGTGCGCGACGATGCAGAGGATTGGTACAGCCTCGGTCAGCCGCGGACGCTTCCGCTACAGTCCCTGGACGCGGTGCTTATGCGCAAGGACCCGCCCTTCGACATGGAGTATGTCTACACCACCTATCTGTTGGAACTGGCGCGAGACGCGGGCTGCCTGGTCGTGAATGACCCGCAGATCTTGCGCGACGCCAACGAGAAGGTCTACGCCGCGCACTTCCCGCAATGCTGCCCCCCGCTCGCCGTCACCCGGCGCGCCGAGCGGCTGCGGCAATTTCTCGCGGCGCACGCCGATGTGATCCTCAAGCCGCTGGATGGCATGGGCGGACGCTCCATTTTTCGCGTGCGACAAGGCGACCCGAATACGGGTGTGATCATCGAGACCCTGACCGACTACGGACGTCGCTTCTGCATGGCTCAGCGCTATATTCCGGAGATCGAACAGGGCGACAAGCGCGTGCTGCTCGTCAACGGCGAGCCGGTGCCGCATGTCTTGGCCCGCATTCCCGCCGGCGGCGACTCCCGCGGCAACCTGGCCGCCGGCGCCCGCGCCGAGACCCGACCGCTGTCGGCCCGCGATCGCTGGATCGCGGAGCAGGTAGGACCGACCCTGCGTGAACGTGGCGTCCTCTTCGCTGGACTCGACGTCATCGGCGACTGGCTCACCGAAATCAACATCACTAGCCCGACCTGCATCCGCGAGATTGACCGCGACTGCGGTACCGACATCGCCGGTGATCTGATGCAGGTCATCGCGGAACGCCTCGATGCACGTTGATCGTCGTCCGCGCCCGGCGCGGCGGCGACAGACTCAGACCCTGATGCTGCCGATGTTGCTCCCAGTACTGCTGCTCGCAGCACTGCTGGCCGGCTGCCGAAGCGCCGAGACTCCTGTCTACACGACGCAGTTCATCGCCTTCGAGTCCGCTGTCGACCTCAGTATCGTCGGCATGCCCAAGCAGGAGGCGATGGCCGCGACGGAGGAGGTCGAGAACGATATCCAATTCATCAGCCACGCGGTGCACGCCTGGAAGCCAGGGCCGATGGTACGCGTCAATGAATTATTGGCGACCGGCGAGCCCTTCGCGGCGCCACCGTCGTTACTCCCGCTGATCCGCCAGAGTCAGGTGCTGGCAAAGCAAAGTGACAACCTATTCAACCCGGCCATCGGCCACCTGATGCGCCTTTGGGGCTTCCACACGGACCAACCCGAATGCCGGCCGCCGCCAGCACCGCGGGACATCGCCCGGTTGGTCAAGGCCGCTCCCACCATGGCGGACTTGTACCTGGATGGCATCATGCTGCAGAGCGACAATCCGGCAGCAAAGCTCGACCTCGACGCCATCGCCACCGGTTACGCCATGGACCTGGCCATCGACAACCTGCGTGCCCGCGGCGTGCGCAGCGCAATGATTAACGCCGGCGGTGACGTGCGCGCGATCGGCGACCGCGCCGGGCGGCCTTGGCGCGTGCCGATCCGTGAAGCGGGGGGTTCGCGTGTACTCGGAATCATCAATGTCAGCGGCGATGCCAGCGTCGTCACCAGCAGCGACTACCGCCGCAACTTCATCTATGAGGGCAAGACCTACCACAACGTAATCGATCCGCGCACGGGCTATCCGGCCGAAGGCGTGCACTCCGTCACGGTGTTCAACGACGGCTCCGCGACACTCGCCGACGCCGCCGCCAACGCGCTGATGGTGGCGGGGCTCGACCGCTGGCAGGAGATCGCCGGGCGCATGGCCATCCGCTACGTGCTGCTGATCGACGACGCCGGTACTATTCACATGACGCCGGAGATGGCCGCGCGCGTCGAACTCCTCGACAGCGATTCCGATATCGCCGTCAGCCCCATCCAGACCCCAACTTCCAACGCGGGAGCGACGACGGCAACTCAGCCAGCATCAGACCCGGCGTCGAACCTACAAGCGAATCCGGCAACGACCGACGCGCCAGCCGAGGAATCCGCCGCGCGTTGATGCCGTGCGATGAGCGCAACCTATAAACCCAGCGCCCTGCCATTCTTCGGTGCGGGGGCCGCCACCGGCAACCGCCCCATGCTGTTGGCGCTTTCCGGGGCGGCGTTGTTGCATGCCTTGCTGCTGTTCGGCGTCGGCTTCGAACTGCCCGAATCCGGCCTTGTGGATCGCGGCAACATCGAGGTCATGCTGATCACCCAGGCTGCACCGACACCGGACACGCCAGACCCCAACTCGATCAATGCCCAGGCGGACCGCGCCGGCGAGACCCTGGTGCCGCTCCCGGAGCTCGATGACCCCCAGCCAGAGCCGGTCATCGACGACGCTGACGGACCGACAACGCAGGCAGCGGAGGCGCCGATGGAGCCGCCAATTGAACCAATAGCACCGCCCACTGATGAACCGGTAGCCGAACTGGAAGCCGCTCCAACACTGGAACCAGCGCCCGAACCGGATCCAGAGCCCGTCGTCGAGCCAATATCCGAGCCCACACCCGAGCCGGAACCCGAACTAGAACCCGTGCCGGAGCCAGAACCGGTCGCAGACCCCGAGCCCCAGCCGCCGGACGTGCTAAGCGCGGATGACTCGCCGGTGGCCATGGAATCGGTTCCAGTGGTCACCGCGGCCGACATCCTCGCCAGCCGCAGCGATGAGATCGCGCGCCTGACCGAACGCATCAACGCCAAGACCCGCGCCTACCAGAGCCGCGCTCGACGCAAGGCCATCAGCACCAGCACGCGCGAATACCGCTACGCGTCTTACATGGAGGCATGGCGGCGCAAGGTGGAGCGCATCGGCAACCTGAACTACCCCGAAGAGGCGCGCCGCAAGGGTCTTTACGGCAACCTGATCCTGCACGTTTCAGTGCGCGCCGACGGCAGCCTCGAGGGAATTCGCGTGGTGCGCTCGTCGGGACAGGATGTGCTCGATCAGGCCGCCGTGCGCATCGTTGAGCTGGCTGCGCCATTCGCGCCCTTCCCACCGGACATCGCCGCCGAGACGGACTTGCTCGATATCACCCGCACTTGGCAGTTCCAACGTAATAACCGCCTGGGCTGGGACAATTGACGCTGTTGCCGAGCCGACTCGCAAAAAACCAAGCCAAATCAGCGCTGATAAACAACGACCGGCGGCCACCGCCTGAACCGATGCCGGTGACCGATGCACCGTTCGGTAGCGTGGTGCTTGCCTCCCGGCGGGGCGGTCTGGATACTATGCCTATGAGCTTCGCCACCTCCCTAACCAACCACTTCCTGATCGCGATGCCGGGTTTGAAAGACCCGAACTTCTCGCGAACGGTGACCTATATCTGTGAGCACACGGACCAGGGCGCTATGGGCATCGTCATCAACCGACCCATGGACATCCGCCTCGGCGAGGTACTCGACCAACTCGACATCGAACCCATCGCACCCGGCGTGGCCGATGCCCAGGTCTACCTCGGGGGGCCGGTGCAGACGGATCGCGGCTTCGTCATCCATACCGGCCCCGCCGACTTCGACTCTACGCTGAGCGTGACGCCGGACATTCGCGTAACCACCTCCCGCGACGTGCTCGAGTCCATCGCCGAGGGCCGCGGCCCCGAGCAGCGGCTGATCGCGCTCGGTTATGCCGGCTGGAGCGGCGGCCAGTTGGAGGAGGAACTCAGCGCCAACGCGTGGCTGAACGGCCCGGCCGACAGCAACATCATGTTCGCGATGTCCCCGGCCCAGCGCTGGCTGGCCGCGGCACAGTTGCTCGGCGTCGATCTGAACCTGCTGAGCGGCGAAGCCGGGCACGCCTGAGCGCGCCGCCTGCGGCCGCAACGGCATCTTCCGCTGACACACCGGAAACGACGCCTTGGCGACCCTGCTTGGTTTCGACTTCGGCACAGGCAAGATCGGCGTCGCCGTCGGCCAGACCATCTCCGCTACGGCCACGCCGATCGCAACGGTGATCAACCGCGGCCAAAAGCCGGATTGGACGCGCATCGAGGCCATCATCCGTGACTGGCAGCCCGACGCAGCCGTCATCGGTCTGCCCTATCGCATGGACGACACCGAAGAGGACTGGACCGAGCGCGTGCGCCGCTTCGCACGCCAACTCGAAGGTCGTTTCGGACTGACGGTGCACCTAGTCGATGAGCGCCTGACCACCATCGAGGCAGAACGCGACCTGGCCGCCGCGGCGCGCGCAGGCTTCGCTGTCAGCCCCTACCGGAAATCCGGCAATGGCGACCTCGTGGACGCCTATGCCGCCAAGCTGATTCTGGAAACCTGGCTCAATGAGCAGCCCTGAATGAGCGGTACTAAATGAGTAGCACGGGCATCTTCAAGGACACGGCGGCCGTCGACACAGCGATCAGCGGCATGGCCGAACGGTTGCGCAGCCTGTTCGCCGAACGCCGCATCGAACGCCCGCTGATGATCGGTATCCATACCGGCGGCGTCTGGGTCGCGGAGCGGCTGCACGCGCTGCTGGGCCTGCCGGACCCGCTCGGGCATCTCGACATCTCGTTCTACCGCGACGACTTCACCCGCGTAGGCCTGCACCCGCAGGTACGACCATCGCACCTGCCCCTGCCGGTGGACGATCGTCATATCTGTCTGGTGGACGACGTCTTGCAATCCGGCCGCACCATCCGCGCCGCGCTGAACGTCCTGTTCGACTATGGCCGGCCGGCTTCTGTGGCACTCGCGATCTTGGTCGAGCGCGACGGCCGCGAGTTACCCATCGAGCCGGATGTGGTCGGCCTGCAGGCACGGCTTGGCCCCGACGAACAGATCCGGCTCGCCGGCCCAGACCCGCTGCTGCTGGAGCGCGGACTCACCCCGAAGGAGCGCCGCCGCGGTGTCCAAGGCAGCAGCGAGAGCTGACATGGACAGCGGCAACATCCAACTCGACCAGCAGGGTAACCTGAAGCATTTCCTGACCATCGACGGCCTCGATCGCGCCCTGCTGACCGAGATCCTGGACCGTTCCGAGGGCTTTCTCAGCGTCGCCCAACAGGCGGTCAAGAAGGTGCCGCTCTGCCGCGGCAAGATCGTCGCCAACCTGTTCTTCGAGAACAGCACCCGCACCCGCACCACCTTCGAGCTGGCCGCCAAGCGGCTGTCGGCGGACGTGCTCAATCTCAACATCAGCACCTCGGCCACGGCCAAGGGCGAGACGCTCCTCGACACGTTGCGCAACCTCGAGGCCATGCACGTGGACATGTTCGTCGTGCGCCACGCCGACAGCGGCGCCGCGCACTTCATCGCAACCCATGCGGCGCCCCACGTCAGCGTCATCAATGCGGGCGATGGTCGGCATGCGCATCCCACCCAGGGCATGCTCGACATGTTTACCATCCGCCGCCACAAGGGCCGCTTCGACGGACTCACCGTCGCCATCGTCGGCGACGTACTGCACTCGCGCGTGGCGCGCTCCCAGATCTCGGCTTTGAATACACTCGGCGCGCGGGAGGTCCGCATCATCGCGCCAAGCACGCTGGTGCCGACCCGGGCCGAAGAGGCGCTTGGCGTGCGCGTGTTCCACGATCTGCGCGAGGGGGTGCGCGACGCCGACGTGATCATCCTGCTTCGGCTCCAGCGCGAGCGCATGGACGGCGGCTTCTTACCCAGCGAGCACGAATACTTTTACCTGTTCGGCCTCACCGAAAAGCGACTGCAAGGGGCCAAACCGGATGCCATCGTCATGCACCCCGGCCCGATCAATCGCGGCGTCGAAATGGACTCGCAGGTGGCCGACGGCAAGCGCTCGGTGATTCTGGAGCAGGTCAGCAACGGCTTGGCGGTGCGCATGGCGGTGATGTCCATGTGCATGGGCGCCCAACACCTGTCGGCGAGCACTCCCGCGGCGGAGGTACTGTCTTAGCCCGGCGGCAGAACCGAAACCAAGAAACGTGGTCGAGGAATTCGCTCGTTGTCGTTGTCGTTGTCGCTCGGATACTCGATTACGACAACGACAACGAAATTTCGTCAACAGTTTGCTCAACATTTGCGGAGTAAGGGACGCGATGGGTAAGTTGCTCACGCCAAGGCCGCTCACCACGACAGTTCGGCATCGCACAGGATGAAACAACCCAAGACCCTGACCATCCGCGCGGGCCGTGTCATCGACCCGGCAAACGGCGTCGATCACATCGTCGATGTGCACATCGCCAATGGCCGCATCGTCGCGGTTGGCGACGCGCCGGCGGACTTCGCCGCCAAACAGGTCATCGACGCCAGCGGGCTCGTGGTTTGTCCGGGACTGGTCGATCTCTGCGCCCGCCTGGGCGAGCCGGGTTTCGAACAGAAGGCCACCATCGTGACCGAGACGCGGGCCGCTGCCGCCGCGGGCATCACCACGTTATGTTGCCCGCCGGACACGCTGCCGCCGGTCGACACGCCAGCGGTCGCTCGGCTGATCATGCAGACCGCTGAGGCGCGGGGTTTCGCCCGAGTGCTGCCCGCCGGCGCCCTGACACAAAGTCTGGAAGGGAAGCAGATCAGCGAGATGGCGGCATTGCAGCGCGCCGGCTGCCCGGTCATGAGCAACGCCGACCGCCAAATCCGCAACACCCGCGTGCAGCGGCGCGCGCTGGAATACGCCTCCACCTATGGGCTGACCGCGTTTCTGCATCCCGCGGACGCCTATCTGAGCGAGGGCGGCCTGGTGCACGAGGGTCTGCTCAGCACCCGGCTCGGCCTGCCCGGCATCCCCGATGCGGCCGAGACCGTGGCGGTGGCGCGCGACCTGGCCCTAGCGGAACAGACCGGCGCGCGCATTCATTTTCGCGGCCTGTCCACGGCGCGCGCCACCGAGATGTTGGCGGAGGCGCGTAGCCGCGGCATCCCCGTCAGCGCCGATGTCAGCGCGCATCAGCTATTCCTGACCGAGCACGACCTCACTGGCTTCAATGCCAACGCCCACGTGATCCCACCCCTACGCACATTGGCGGACCGCGATGCGCTGCGCTCGGCGGTGGCCGCGGGCGAGATCGCGGCCATCTGCTCCAATCATCAGCCCCACGAACCGGATGCCAAGCTGGACCCCTTCCCGCAGACGGAACCCGGCATCTCGGCGCTGGAAACCCTGCTGCCGTTGACGCTCCGACTGGTCCGCGAAGGCGTGCTGGAGCTGCCTGCCGCGCTCGCCTGTCTGACCTGCAACCCGGCCCGCATTCTGGGTCTGCCGCTTGGACGACTGCAGCCCGACACGGCGGCCGATGTCTGCATCTTCGATCCCGACGCCTGCTGGCAACCCGGGCCGGACACCCTGCTAAGCCGTGGGCAAAACACCCCGTTCATGGGCGTCGAAATGGTGGGGCGGGTGCAGTGGACGCTGCTTGGCGGCCGGATCGTGTTCGACCGCGGCCGCAGATAACGGTTGGAGCCGCCACACGGCGAGACAGACAGGGGAACGCCGCGATCGAGGGCTTCGCTCCCGGAGCAGCTCGCCGCCCGCGGCCTACATGAACCCCTCTTTGTTCTGCGCCTTCATGCGCGCATCCGCCTTAGTAATCTGGCCGCGCTTAACCAACTCGGCCAGGCATTGATCGAGCGTCTGCATGCCGTGCGCCTGACCGGTCTGGATGGATGAATACATCTGCGCCACCTTGTCCTCGCGGATCAGGTTGCGGATGGCCGGGGTGCCGATCATCACCTCATGGGCCGCGATGCGCCCTCCGCTGATCTTCTTCAACAACGACTGCGAGATGACCGAGCGCAGCGACTCCGACAGCATCGAGCGCACCATGGTCTTCTCCGCCGCAGGAAACACGTCGACGATGCGATCGATGGTCTTGGCCGCGGAACTGGTGTGCAGGGTTCCGAATACCAGATGGCCGGTCTCCGCGGCGGTCAGTGCCAGGCGGATGGTCTCCAGATCCCGCATCTCGCCCACCAGGATGATGTCCGGGTCCTGCCGCAGGGCGGAGCGCAGCGCCTCGCTGAAACCCAGCGTGTCCTTGTGCACCTCGCGCTGATTGATCAGGCACTTCTTGCTCGTGTGCACGAACTCGATCGGGTCCTCGATGGTGAGGATGTGCGCGTATTCGTTGTCGTTCAGATAGTCGATCATCGCAGCCAGGGTGGTGGACTTACCGGACCCTGTCGGTCCGGTCACCAGCACCAGGCCGCGGGGCACATTGACGATATCCTTGAACATCTCCGGCGCGTTCAGATCCTCGAGCGTCAGCACCTTCGACGGGATGGTCCGAAACACCCCTGCCGCGCCACGCTTCTGATTGTAGGCATTGACGCGAAAACGCGCGACACCGGGGATCTCAAACGAGAAGTCCGTCTCGAGAAACTCTTCGTAATCCTTACGCTGCTTGTCGTTCATGATGTCGTAGATCAGCGCGTGCACCGTGCGATGCTCCAACGGCGGCACATTGATACGGCGCATATCGCCGTCGACGCGGATCATCGGCGGCAGACCGGCGGAGAGATGCAGGTCGGATGCCTTGTTTTTGACGCTAAAGGCGAGTAGTTCGGCAATATCCACGACGGACTCCCAGAGACTGCGGTTCGATCAGATGCTGGTTGGCGAGCCGCATGAGGCCGGTTGCCAACACCAACCCGCCTAGCATAGCGCGATGCCGCGACGCGAACCGAGCTTGCGTTCCAAAGTCTCACTCATAGGATTGGCCATAGATGCGCGCGCGTTGTTGCCGTCGGAACCATTCGCTGTCGGCATAGAGGAAGAACGCGCGATACTGTCAGTGCGCTCAGCCACGTGCTCAGCAGATCCGCGGGAGTTGTTCGCCGGCCAGCCAATCGACAATACGGCTGCCACCGAAGCTGGTCTGCATCTGCACGAAATGATGCGCGTCTTCGACGACGCTGCCGATGACGGCGGCATCTGCGCCCTTGGGATGGGCACGCATGGCG
The DNA here is from genome assembly GCA_963695445.1 of uncultured Gammaproteobacteria bacterium. Lineage (GTDB taxonomy): Bacteria > Pseudomonadota > Gammaproteobacteria > Chromatiales > Chromatiaceae > Thiohalocapsa. Next base: position 33,164 of record CAVOGV010000060.1, read on the forward strand.
GCGAGCAGGGTCTCGGCCTGTTCACCGGGGCAGATGGCGACGAGCTTGCCCTCGTTGGCGACGTACAGCGGGTCAAGGCCCAGCAGTTCACAGGCCGCAGCGACCTCCGGACGCACCGGGATCGCGTCTTCGTGCAGGTGCATGCCGACGCCGGACTGCTTGGCGAGCTCATTCAGCGTGGTGGCGAGACCGCCGCGGGTGGGATCGCGCAGGCAGTGGATGCTCGGCACCGCGGCAATCATGGCGGCGACCAGGTCATGCAGCGCCGCGGTGTCGGAGCGAATCTCGGTCTCGAAGCCCAGGTTCTCGCGCTTGGACATGATCGCGACGCCATGATCGCCGATGCTGCCGCTGATCAGGATCGCGTCGCCGGGCGCGGCACGGTCGCCGGAGATGTCGATACCCTCCGGCACCACGCCGATACCGGTGGTGGTGATGAAGCAGCCGTCGCCCTTACCGCGCTCTACAACCTTGGTGTCGCCAGTCACCACCGGCACGCCGGCCTCATTGGCAGCGCGCGCCATACTCTCTACGATACGCGCAAGGTCCTGCAACGGCAGCCCTTCTTCGAGGATGAAGCCGGCGGCCAGATACAGCGGGCGGGCGCCGGACATAGCCACATCGTTGACAGTGCCGTGCACGGCCAGACAACCGATGTCGCCGCCGGGAAAGAACAACGGCGAGATCACATGGCCATCGGTGCTGATCGCAAGCCGTCCCGGCGGCGGCTGGAACAACGCCTGATCATTACCCTGTGCCAGCAGCGGATTGTCCAGATGCCGGCGAAACAGCCCGTCGATCAACTGCGCCATGGCCCGCCCACCGCTGCCGTGACTCATATCGACAGCGCCGCGCCCAGAAAAGGGGTCAGAACGCTTTTTCGCAGATTCCCGCTTCATAGTGCTGGCTCCGCAAAAAAGGGGTCAGAACCCTTTTTCGCATATCCAATTCCTTACGGACGAATGGCAGCGGAAGAAAAAGGGTTCTGACCCCTTTTTTGCTGCTGGCGAAAGCGGCCGTAGCTCCAGTAGGCGGCGCAGGCGCCCTCGGAGGAGACCATGCAGGCGCCCATCGGGTTCTCCGGTGTGCAGACGGTGCCGAACAGCTTGCAGTCGACGGGTTCCATAACGCCGCGCAGGACGCTTGGGCATTCGCAGCCCTTGATCTCCTTGCCGCTGCTCGCGGCAATCGGGAAGCGCAGTTCGGCGTCGAACTCCGCGTAGCTGTCGGCGATGCGCAGGGCGCTGTGGGGCAGATGGCCGAGTCCGCGCCACTCGAAGCTATCCCGTGGCGCGAAGGCCTCGGCCATCAGCGCCTGTGCCTTGGCGTTACCGTCGCGGCTGACGGCGCGGGTGTACTGGTTCTCGACCGTGCAGCGACCCTGGTTGATCTGGCGCACTAACATTAGCGTGCTCTGCATGACGTCCAGCGGTTCGAAGCCGGCGATGACCACCGGCTTACCGAATTCGCGCGGTACGAACTCATAGGGCCGGCTGCCGATGATGGTACTGACGTGCGATGGGCCAAGGATGCCGTCGAGTTGCACGCCGTCAGGACCAGCGGTTGCCAGGATGGTCGACAATGCCGACGGCGTCAGCACGTGATTGCAGAACACCGAGAAGTTCTCCAGCCCCTCGGCGCGGGCGACCTTGAGCGCGACCGCGGTCGGTGGCGTCGTGGTCTCGAAGCCGATGGCGAACAGGACCACTTGGCGCTCCGGGTTGGAGCGGGCGACGGCGAGCGCATCCTGCGTCGAGTAGATCATGCGAATGTCGGCGCCGTCGGCCTTGGCCTTGAGCAGGCTGTTGCGCTCGCTGGCCGGCACGCGCATCAGGTCGCCGTAGGTGCAAAGCGTCACGCCATGCTCGACGGCCATGGCGATGGCCTGATCGATGCGGGCGATGGGCAACACGCAGACCGGGCAACCGGGGCCATGCACGAAGCGCAGGTTCGGCGGCATCAGGTCCTGCACGCCGTAGCGAAAGATGGCGTGGGTGTGACCGCCGCAGAACTCCATCAGCCGGTAATCGCGCGCCGAGTCGGCCTCGGCGGCGATGGTGCGGGCGAGGCCGCGGGCCAGCTCGCCGTCGCGGAACTCATCGACGTATTTCATCGCGGATTGCGTCTTCATGGCCGCACCACAGGTTCGGTTTCGAAGGCGACTGGCTCCAACTCACCCATCTCCTGGATCATCGCCAGCGTGCGCTCGGCCTCCTCCGGGCTGATCCGATTCAGCGCATAGCCGACATGGATCAGCACATAGTCGCCGATCGCGGCGTCTTCCACCAGCGCCAGCGAAACGGGCTTGCGCACGCCGCCCAGGGAAACGATGGCGGTGTCCGTGGCGTCGTCGATCTCGAGGATCTGCGCGGGGATAGCGAGACACATGGTGGCGGGCTCCGGATGGTGGTGATGGGGTGGGCGCCAGGCGGGTCGGTGCTGTGTTCTTAGCATACCGAAAGCGCATAGGCGACGCAGGGGTCGACGGCAGTGACATAGAACGCGGCGCGGCGCTTGAGTTCTGCGTCGTCCGCCAGCCGAGCCAGATCGCCGTCGGCGAGTCCGACCGCAACGACACCGTCGGGATGGAAGTTCCATTCGGTGGGGGCCAGGATGCGATAACTCGTTACGCGCCCATCGGCCACCTCCACGCGGTGCACGAGCAGCCCGCGGGCGGCATCCGCGCTGCCAACGCCGATGCCGTCGGCGTAGCTAGGCGCGAGTTCGGGTAATGGTGGGGCCTGCGGCGGGTCGGTCAGCCCGACGAGGGCATCAGCCAGTTCTAGCAACAGCGCGGCCAACCGCGGCAGCAGACCGTTGCCATGCTCGGTGGCCAGGTCCGCCACCAACGAGCGATCACGGCAGCGCGCAAACGGCGTCGTCTCGTAGGGTCGGCCTTGCCAGGTTGGGGCAGCGACGAAGCCGTCGGCGTCGGCTCCAGACAGGGCAGCCGTCAGGTCCGGCATCGCTAGCACGGGCAGCGGCGCGACGACGTTGCGGCCTAGACTCGCCAGATCAGAACGCGAAACCGCGCTCACCAGGTCGGCCGCCACCGTACCGGCGGTCGCCATCCAAGCAGCAAGGGCACTGCGATCTCCGACCTGCTCCAGCCAGCGGGCCGGCGGCATACCGAAAACATGTACGGCAGCGACCTCGGCCAGCGCCTGCGCTTGATCCGTTGCCGGCGCTGGCACACTCAGCGGCGCATCAGCCCCCGGTGCGAATGGGTCCGTATCCTTGGTTTGCGCGCCGCGCAACGCGAGGTAAGCACCCATCGCCGTCGCCATCGGCGCATGCGCCGGCGTCGCGCCCAGCGCCTGAGGCCAGTCCAGCAAGAGGCGCCACAAATGCTCCTTGACCGTCTCGGCGCGCAGCAGCAGCGCGCGCTGCTGCCGTACAGCAGACGACGGCGTCAGCCCAAGCGCCTGCTCGCAGGCGACGGCGCAGGCTTGGGCCTGCGCCGTCGCACAGACACTGAAGAGCGTCGGCAGCCGCTGCGCCACGTCCGGCACCAGCTTACCCACGAAGACGCGTGCCGCGGTCACCGGCCGGCTGGAACGGATGGACACGGCAAGCCGGTCGCCGTCGCGGCGCAGAGCGATGTCGAGATTGCCGGAGAGGTCGGACATAGTTGGAGTGGCTGGTTGCTGGCCACCGAAAGCTGGTAACTCGCTGGTGACCCAGTTTAGATGACTCCACTGCAGTCAATGGCCATGTAAACTGCACGCATTCCCCGACCATAGACCAACTCCGATGCTGTCGTCCCAGCAACTCGCCGATCTACGCCGACCGATCCGTTTCGATGCCGAACTTGCCGGCCACACGCTGCACCTGGAATCGACCTGGGGCCTGTTCTCGCCACGGGAGGTCGACGAGGGTACGCGACTGTTGCTCGATCATGTCGAGGTGGCACCGGACGCCGACTGCCTGGACCTCGGTTGCGGATACGGCCCCATCGGCCTCTGTCTCGCGGCGCGGGCGCCGCGGGGGCGGACGCTGATGCTGGACAAGGACTTCGTCGCCATCGATTTCGCCAACCGCAACGCGGCGCTGAACCGTCTCGGCAATGCCAGCGCGCTGCTCAGCAACGGCTTCGATCAAGTCGACCCCGCGCTGCGCTTCGACCTCATCGCGAGCAACATACCAGCGAAGGTCGGCAAGGAACTGCTGGCGCTGCTGCTGCACGACGCCCGTGCCCGGCTGCGGCCCGGCGGGCGGCTCTATCTGGTGACCATCAACGGCCTGCGGCAGTTCATGAAACGCAACCTGACCGAGGTCTTCGGCAACTACGACAAGCTCAAGCAGGGCGCCCACTACACCGTCGCCATGGCGCAACGGGGCGAATGAATTCGCCCCTACGATCGCGCCGCACAAATTGGTACGGGGCGAATTTATTCGCCCCGACGACTTCGTGCACGGGTGCGGATGCTTTAGCATTGCGGTCCGAGCGGGCCGATGTCGGCCCAGTCATCCTGCCCTGATCCGGAGTATCCATCGTGCGCCAGCCGTCTCACCTTCGCCGCGCCCTCGCCGCGCTGATTCTAACCGGCACCGCGGCTGTGGCCGAGGAGCAAGCCGTCCACATCTACAACTGGAACGACTACTTCGCCGAGGATACGCTGCCGGGGTTCCAGAAGGCGACCGACATCCGTCCGGTGCTGGATGTCTACGACGCCAACGAGGTGCTGGAGGCCAAGCTGCTCGCCGGAAGCAGCGGCTACGATGTGATCTTTCCGACCGCGCGCCCATTTGCGGCACGACACATCAAGGCCGACTTGTATCTGCCCTTGGACAAGGCAAAGCTGCCGGGGCTGGACAAGCTGGACCCGGACATCATGCGGAGTCTGGCCGACATCGACCCGGACAATGCGCACCTGGTTCCATACATGTGGGGCACGTCGGGACTCGGCATCAACACGGCGAAGGTCAAGGCCGCACTGGGAGAAAGCGGGGGAGACGACGCGGAACTCGACACCTGGGCGCTGGTGTTCGATCCGGACAAGGCGGCCAAGCTCGCCGGCTGCGGCATCAGCCTGCTGGACGACCCGACCGAGGTGTTCTCGGCGGCGCTGGTCTACCTGGGCAAGGACCCAAACAGCCTGGACAAGGCGGACCTGGACGCGGCCACCGAACTGCTGAACAAGGTGCATCCGTCCATCCGCTACTTCCACTCGTCCCAGTACCAGAGCGACCTCGCCAACGGCGACCTGTGCGTCGCCCATGGCTACTCCGGTGACGTGCTGCAGGCCCAGACCCGCGCCGAAGAGGCCGGCAACGGCGTCGAGATCAGCTACGTGATCCCGCGCGAGGGCGCCGCGCTCTGGACCGACGTGATGGCGATCCCGAAGGACGCGCCGAACCCGGACGCCGCGCACGCCTTCATCGCCTACCTGTTGCAGCCCAAGGTCATCGCCGACGCGTCGAACTACGTCTTCTACGCCAACCCCAACCTCGCCGCGACCGAGTATCTGGATGCGGACCTGCGCGACGATGCCGGCATCTACCCACCCGCCGAGGTCAAGGCACGACTGTTCGTACCCAACGAGCGCAGCGACCGCGAGATCCGCGACCTGAACCGCCGCTGGACCCGCATCAAAGCGCAGCGCTGACCGATCGCCAAAGACCGTCACGAACGCCCCAAAGGCCGCATAACGGCTGCAACCAGCAGGCAAGACAACAAGAAGCCCCTTTCAAACTTCACCTTCAAACCTTCACCGAATGTCCACCGACGCCGACCAACGCCGCACACTAGACCCCTGGCAGGACCCCCAGGCGGAGCCTTACGTGCGCATCGAGCGCGTCACGAAGAAGTTCGGCGACGTCTACGCCGTCGACGACGTCAGCCTGAATATCTACAAGGGCGAGTTCTTCTCGCTGCTCGGCAGCTCCGGTTGCGGCAAGTCCACGCTGCTGCGACTGCTGGGCGGGTTCGAGCGCCCCACGCTGGGGCGCATCTTCATCGACGGCGCCGACGTGACGGACATCCCGCCCTATGCGCGGCCGGTGAACATGATGTTCCAGTCCTACGCGCTGTTCCCACACATGAGCGTGGAGCAAAACGTCGCCTTCGGCTTGAAGCAGGACCGCATGCCGCGCAAGGAACGCGCGGAGCGCGTCGACGACATGCTGGCGCTGTTGCAGATTACGGAGCAGCGCAAGCGCCGGCCGGACCAGCTCTCCGGCGGCCAGCGCCAGCGGGTCGCGCTCGCCCGCAGCCTGGCGCGGCATCCCAAATTGCTGCTGCTCGACGAACCCCTCGGTGCCCTCGACAAGCGTCTACGCGAAAATACCCAGTTCGAGTTGGTGAATCTGCAGGAGCGGCTCGGCATCACCTTCGTCACCGTCACCCACGACCAGGAAGAGGCCATGACCATGTCCACCCGCATCGCGGTGATGGACGTGGGCCGCATCATGCAGGTGGACACGCCGACGGCGATCTACGAGTATCCCGAGCAGCCGCTTCGTCGCCGGCTTCATCGGCTCGGTGAATCTGTTCGAGGGCAAGGTCACGGCCATCGAAGGCGATCATGTGCTGGTCGCAACCCGGCTCGGGCGCAGCATGCGCATGCGCAGCCTGTACCCGCTCGCCATCGGCACCCCAGTGACCGTGGCGGTGCGCCCGGAGAAGATTCGCCCCTGCGACGACTACCGCGACGACGGCGTGAATCAGCTCAAGGGCGTGGTCGAAGACATCGCCTACCTGGGTGACGTCTCCATTTACCGGGTGCGTGTCGGCGCGCTTGATGAGCCAAATTCGCGCATCGTCGAGATGACCCTGACCAACGTCCAGCCCCGCACCGAACAGGCGCTGACCTGGGAACAGGAAGTGACCATGGAATGGTCCCCGACCAGCGGCGTGCTGCTAACGGAATAGCAGTATGCATGAGGCGGCCATCGCTCCGCGTGCCGGTGGGAGCGGCTTGTAGCCGCGATTTGCAACCAACGGGACGCAGCACAAGACGCGATTCTGCGTTCAAACCTGGCTCGCCACGCGTCGCGATTGCAAATCGCTCCCACGGGGCCGTGTCGCAGCTGGGGCCACCCGCCTGACCGAGCGTGGCTTGAGCAACCCGGTTTCGCCTACCAGGAAATCTTTACTTCCTCGATGACCCGGGCCGTGCCGCGCTGGACGGTGAAACGGAGATTCTGGTACTGGATCGTGGTGCCTGGCTTGGGCACGTCCTTGGCCTTGTCCAACAAGAAGCCGGCGAGCGTCGCGTAGCGTTCCTTCGGCAGCGAGATGTCGAGCGAGTCCGCCAGGTCATCGAGATCGACCCGCGCGCTGACCAGATAGCTGTTGTCGCCCAGGCGCTTGATCCATTGCGTGATCTGCTCCTCGCTGTCGTATTCGTCGCGGATGTCTTCGACCACCTCTTCGAGAATATCCTCGATACTGACGATGCCCTCGGCGCCGCCGAACTCATCCACCACCACGCACAATTGCTCGCCGGCCTTGCGCATGTCCAGCAGCAGGTCCGGGATGCTCTTGCCCGGCGCGACATAGCTGACCGGCTTGACGAAGTCGCGAATCGGCGCCGCACGATCGACGCCCAGCAGTTCCAGGCTATCGACCACGCCGATGATCTGGTCGACACGCTCCTGATAGACCGGAATACGGGCATGCGAAGTCGCCGTGGCCACGCGAACCGCCTCAGCGCAGTTCGCATCGGCCTCCACCGCCGCGACGTCGATCAGCGGCATCATCACCTCGCGGGCAGTGGTCTCGCCGAAGTTGAACAGCCGGCGGATCATGCCCTGCTCCATCGGCTCGATATCGCCCTCACCCGAGGACATCTGCACCATCGAGCGAATCTCTTCGCGCAGCGTGAAGGGATTCTGATCCTTGCGGTCCCCGCCCACCAGCTTCGCCAGCAACTGCACCAGGACACTGAAGACGGCAAGGATGGGATAGAAGAGGTAGGAAAAGAATCGCAGGACGAAGATGGCCTTGGGCGTGACCGCATCCGCCCGCTGCTGAAACACGCTCTTCGGCACGATCTCGCCGAACACCCAGATCAGCGGCGCCACCAGCACGACGGCGAGCCAGCTATAGGACGCCCCGAACAGGTGCATCATCAGGGCCGTGGCCATGGTGGTATTGGTGACCACGGCGATGTTGGTGCCCACCAGCGTGGTGGAGAGCAGCCATTCCGGCTTCTCGAGCATCTTCAGGGCCAGTTTCGCACCCTTGGAACCTTTGGCCGCGTCGTGACGCAGCTTCATCCGATCGGAGCTGACGACACCGATCTCGGAGCCGGAAAAGAACCCCTCGGCGATGAGGCACAGCAGCATGATGACGATGGTCAGTACAATGTCCATGAGCGCTCGACTGTCTTGCTAAGGGGTAAACCGCGATACGAGCCGTGATATCGGCGACCCTCAGAGGGTCTCGCGACTGGCATCTGGGTTCGCCTTTGGGGTCGCAGCCGCAGCAGCATCCAGCACACCATCATGCTGCTCAGGGTGTGCCTCACGCCGTGTTCGCCGTATCGGCCTGCAGCCGCCGTTTCTCGACGGCGAGGGCCTGGATGCGGTTGCCTTCCACCGCCTGCACCGTAAACACCAGGTCATTGATCACCAGGCCGGTGCCAACCTCGGGCAGTTCGCCGAACTCGTGCAGCAGTAGCCCGCCGATAGTCTCGAACTCCGACGCGTCCGGGTGGAACAAAGCATCCTGCCCAAACTGCGCGATCAACTGGGCGTGAAACTGCTCCGGGGACATGGCACCATCCACCTGCATCCGGCCATCCTTCAATGTCGCCGCTTCCACCTCATCGACCCCGTCGGATGGACTCGGGATATCCCCGAAGATACATTCCAGCAGATCTTCCATGCTGATCAGGCCGGTGACGCCACCGTACTCGTCCACCGCCAGCGCAACCGATAGGCGGCGTTTGCGAAAGTCGTGAAACAGGTCCGACGCCGGCTTGGTCTCGGGCACGAAGTACGGATCGCGCAGCAACTTGCGCAGGCGTTTGCGCTTATCTTTACGTTGCAGTATGTCAAGGTCCGCGCTCAGCAGGTCCCTGGCGTGCAGAATGCCCAACACATCGTCCCGATGCTCGCGAAACACCGGAATCTTGGTATGGCGGGTGCGCTTGATCTCGGCCACCATTTCCGCCAGCGGCATCTCCGCGGACAGGAAGAACACATTCGAGCGCGGCGTCATCAGCTGCTCGACGGTGCGGTTGCCGAAGTCGAAGATCTTCTCGATGTAGCGCGCCTCTTCGTGATCCAGCACGCCGTCGCCGACGCCTCCCGCGCCAGCGTGCGCACCATATCCTGCGTGACGATGCTTTCGCGGACCAGCTCCTTGCCGACGATCAGCGTCGTGAACCACTCCGCCACCAGACGCACCAGCCAGCGCAGCGGCGCGATCAGCCGCGCGAACAGGTCGATGTATCGGCTCTGAACCCGCGCAAAGGCCAGATTATGGCGAATGGCGAGGGTCTTGGGCGTAATCTCACCCACCAGCAGCAGGATCGGCACCATGATGAACAGGTTGACGAGCTTGTTCTCGGCGCCGAGCAGCTGAATGACGATCGCGGCGGAGATCACCGATGCGGCGACGTTGACGAACTCGTTGCCGATCAGGATGGTGACGATCAGCCGGCGGGGTTCGCTCAACAACTTCTCGATCAGTCCCGCGCTCGGGTCGTCGTCGCGGCGCAGTTGCTCGAGCTGTCGCTTGTTGATCGAGAACAGGCTGGTTTCCGAACTCGAGAAAAATCCGGACAATGCCATCAAGACGGCGAACAGAATGAGTTCGATCCAGAGGGTGATATCCAATGGCAGGCCTGCTGTCGGTGCGCTAGTCCTTCGGGATGTTACAGAAATATGACACATCGAAACAGCATTCCCGCGGACCAGGCCGGGAAAGTCGTCGTCAGCGACCCACAGACCACGGACAAGCGCGTTGACTTCTGAGCGCTCGACTCTTAGGCCCCACGGGCACCGCGCCAATCGTGGAACCAGCCACTCAACGAGCCCAGTGCCGGGCCGCCCATCCGTACTTCAGTCCTTTCGGCTGAAGGGCAACCGCCTGAGCCAGCTGCTCAACATCGGCCTGCCCTATCTGTGGCTCGGGCTGTTCTTTTTGCTGCCGTTCGTGATCGTGCTGCGCATCAGCATCAGTGAGCCGGCGCTGGCACAGCCGCCCTACACGGCGCTGTGGGAATGGATCGACGACGGCATGCTCGCCATCCAGATCAATCTGCAGAACTTTCTGCTGGTCTTTCAGGACGAGCTGTATCTGGCCGCGTTCCTGAACTCGCTGTGGGTGGCGCTGGTCTGCACGCTGTTCTGCCTGCTGATCGGCTATCCGATGGCCTATGCCATCGCCACCGCGCCCGAGCGCCGACGGACGCTGCTGTTGCTGCTGATCGTGCTGCCGTTCTGGACCTCGTTCCTGATCCGCGTCTATGCCTGGATCGGCATCCTGAAGCAGAACGGTCTGTTGAACAACTTCCTGCTCTGGCTCGGCGTCATCGATGAACCGTTGGCCATCCTGCACACCCAGCTCGCGGTCTATATCGGCGTGGTCTATTCGTATCTGCCGTTCATGATCCTGCCGCTGTACGCCAACCTGACCCGACTCGACTTCAGCCTGCTGGAGGCCGCCGCCGATCTCGGCTGCCGACCCTGGCGGGCGTTTGCAAAGATCACGCTGCCGCTGTCGCTGTCGGGCATCGTCGCCGGCAGCATGCTGGTCTTCATTCCGGTGGTCGGTGAGTTCGTCATCCCGGACCTGCTCGGCGGGCCGCAGAGCCTGATGGTGGGCAAGATGCTCTGGACCGAGTTCTTCTCCAACCAAGACTGGCCGCTGGCCTCGGCCCTGGCTATCGTCCTGCTGGCACTGCTGGTGGTGCCCATTCGTGCTGATGCAGCGGATCGAACAACGGCTGGATGATTCGGCGGAGGCGGCATCGCGATGAAACCACAATGAACGGGCGCCGCTGGCCGTTGACCACCGTGCTGCTGTTCGGCTACGCCTTTCTCTATGTGCCGGTGCTGTTGTTGATCGTCTATTCGTTCAACGAGTCGCGACTGGTCACGGTCTGGTCAGGCTTCTCCACCAAATGGTATGGCGAGCTGCTGCGCAACCAGCAATTGCTCGATGCGGCCTGGCTCAGCATTCGCATCGCCGCCGTCAACGCCACCTTGGCGGTCGTCCTGGGAACCTTGGCCGCCAATGCACTGGTGCGCCATGGGCGTTTTCGTGGACGCACCGGCTTCGAACTGTTGTTGACCGCGCCGCTGGTGATGCCGGACGTGATCATTGGCCTGTCGCTGTTGCTGCTGTTCGTCGCCATGCAGCAGGTCATCGGCTGGCCGGACGGGCGCGGCTTCACCACCATCACCATCGCCCACATTACCTTCAGCATGGCCTACGTCGCGGTGGTGGTGCGCGCGCGGCTGAACCAGATGGACCGCTCGCTGGAAGAGGCGGCCATGGACCTCGGCGCGCGTCCGCTGACGGTCTATCGCAGCATCACGCTGCCGCTGATCGCCCCGGCGCTGCTGTCCGGCTGGCTACTGGCCTTCACGCTGTCGCTTGATGACCTGGTCATCGCCAGCTTCGTCGCCGGCCCCGGCTCCACGACGCTGCCGATGGTTATCTACTCCAGCGTGCGCATGGGCGTCTCGCCGCAGATCAACGCGCTGGCCACCATCATCGTCGCGTTGGTGACGCTCGCGGTCGTCATCGCCGCGATTTCGATGCGCGGCCGGCGAGGCGATAGCCGCTAAACAGTAGCCTGGATGCGGGCGTGTTTTGTGGTCGCAGGCTTCGAACGCCCATTGCCGCTCCCTGGCTTGATCGATAGCCTGACTTCCTATCGCTCTTTCTTGGCGTTTTTTAGGCATAGAGCCGCGCATTATCGGTTAGTAGCCGAATTATTTCGCCGGCTCCAAAAAGTTCGGCGATCGACCGATAGAGCGCCGTGTTGTTGTTTTCGAACTGAATCAGGTGGCCGGCCTGTTCGATCTCGACGTACTGTTTCACCGTGCTGCCCAGATCTTCCAAGAGTTGTTGATTGTCCTCTCGGCTGGCCAGCGTGTCCGATTCGCCGCGGATCACCAGTGTCGGCACCTTGATGCTACCGGCGTCGAAATGCGGTTCCGGCCAGCCGATGAAGCGCCCCCAGGGGGCACGCACCCGCCCGCCGAGCTCAGCAGATTTCGGGTCGGACGCCAGGTGGGCTTGCCCATAGGCCTCGAAAGCGCCGGGGATCAGGTACTCTTCCTTCGTGCCCAACTTGACCCAGCGTTGCAGGTCGGTGGGGGTACCGTAGCGATTCTTTTCGGCTTCGCGCTTGGCGTCTTCTTGCTGGCGCTGTTCCGCGCTCTTGCCTTTGCCCAGGTAGTTGGTCGCATACAGAATCAGCTTGGCCACTTTGTCGGGTTGCTGAATGGCATAGAGCGGCGCCTCCGCCATCGCGCCAGTGGACCAACCCAGCAGATGCACCTTGTCCACGCCACGCAGGTCGCGAATGAAATCGACGGTGCGTCCGACATCGTCGAGGGTGACGTCCAGGCCGATCGGCGCTTTGCTGTCTGGGTATTGGTCCGGGTCATCCATGATCGGTGGCCGCGTGGATTGACCATAGCCTTCAAGGTCCAGCGCGAAGGTATCCCATCCAAGCTTCGCGAAGTGACGCATCATCGAGACGTTTTCATAGTCCAGGTCGAAGGCGACGTGCCGGGAAAGGTGCCACCGTGCAGAAACAGCAAGACCTTGTTGTCCTTGCCTGCCGTCCGCTCGTTGCCCGCCTCGACGACCTCCCGCACATGCAGTACGACATGGGGATCGAGATTCTGCTCCCGATAGAACGGCTCCTTGCTCTCGTGACTGAGGAAGTAGTCTGTCGTTATCAGGCCGACGTCTTCTGTCGCCTGGGCGGTCTGAATACCGGTCATCAGGCACAACAAGGGTAGAGCCAGTCGCAGATAGGGTGATTTGCAGCAGCAGTGTGTGGTCGCCATCACAGCCTCCGTCGAGGTCAATTGTTACGCAGTCGTCGTTCAGGCACCTCGGGGTCAGCACCACCTGGGTTCCGGGGCCTTGAGCGGAGCCTCGGCTATACTGCGTTTGCCGTCTCGACCGAAAAGCGACCAAACTACGAAGGAAACCAGAAGGACAAGCATGACTCTATTTTATTCAGCCACTTAAGACGTGCGTCAAGGCCATCTCCTCCAACGCGGAAACCGAGAGTGCTCCAATGAATCTCACCAGAGACCCCGGCAAACGGGGCGAGCTCCATGTCGTTCCAGGTTGGCGACTGGCTGGTCGATCCGGCCGCGGGACAGATCGCCAAGGGCGGGGTCGCGGTCAAACTTGAACCGAAGGTCATGGAGGTTCTCAGCTACCTGGCCGACCGGCAGGGAGAATTGGTCACACGCGAGGACCTGGAGCGTGATGTCTGGAGGGGCGCGGTGGTCGGTTATGACTCGATCACAGCCGCGGTGATCAAACTACGGAAGGCGCTGACCGACGACGCCCGGCAACCACGTTACATCGCGACCATTCCCAAGCGTGGCTACCGTCTCATCGCCGCGGTGCAAGATCATGCCGCCAGGCCCTGAGGCGGAGAAGACCGCCGGCACCTCGGCGTCTGCTTCAGGACCAACGGCCTCGCGCGCCAGCTTGTCGAGATGGCTCCTGTCGGCCTTTGCACTGATCCTGCTGCTCGCGACATCGTTCTTGTTCTATCCGGACAAGCAAACGCAAGACGGCAGCGTCTCACGTCATCACCACCGTCGATCGTGGTGCTTCCGTTCGCGAACCTCACCGGTGATCCCGATCAGGCGTCTTTTGCCGACGGGATGACGGATGACATGATCACCGACCTCTCCAGACTGTCGGGCCTGCAGACCATCGCCGCCAATACGTCATTTACGTACAAGGACAGGCACGTCCAACCGCAGGAACTGAGAGCGGAACTCGATGTGGATTTCGTCCTGGACGGCAGTATCCGACGACAAGGCGATGGATTGAGGATCAACGCGCGGCTGGTCGATGCCAGGACCGGAGTCCAGAAGTGGGCGGCGCGTTACGATCGGCCGACCAGCCAGGTGTTCGAGGTCCAGGACGAAGTGACCCACAGCATCGTGGAGGCACTCGCGCTCCGGATATCGGACCAGGAGAAGACAACGCCTGGCTCAGCGCAGCACCGACAATCTCAAGGCCTATGATGCCTTTCTGGAGGGACAAGCCTTATCCAAGCTCGGCACGATGGAATCCAACCAGCAGGCGCAGCGTGCCTACCTGCGCGCAATCGAGTCTCGATCCCGGCTATGGGCGCGCCTATGGCGCGCTGGCATTCACGATGGCGGTCGCCTTCCGCCGTGGGTGGACAGACACCCCGCTTGAGACCATGGCTCGCGCACTGGATCTGGCAAAGCGGGGCGTCGCGCTGGACGACTCGATCCCACAGACGCATTGGGCACTCGGCTACGTCTATCTGATGCGCAAGGAGCTCGAGCAGGCAGAGTCGGCCGCGATGCGATCGATTGCGGTGGCACCGAACTACGCGGACGGCTATGGGTTGCTCGCGCTCATCAACAACAATCTCGGACGTCCGGAGCGGGCGATCGAGCAGATCAACAAGGGGGTCCAGCTCAATCCGTATTACACCTGGGATTACCCCTACAATCTCGGGCGCGCCTACTATGCGTTGGGCCGTTACGAGGAGTCGATTGCGGCGTTGGAGAAGGCCCTGGAACGCAATGAGAATGCCGCCCCCATCAAATTGTATCTCATCGCCAGCTACGTGCGGGCGGGCCGCCAAGGCGATGCCGAGTGGCAGGCGGAAGAGCTGCAAATGGTCAATCCGGAAGAGACCGATTTCGCATACCGACAAGGCAATTCCGATCGCCGATCCGGAGCTCAAGCAGGCCTTCTTGGACGATCTGCGAGCGGCTGGGCTGCCCGAGTAGCGGTTCGTCGTGAAACGCCAGACCTCGCTGTTTGTCATTTCGGGTGCTAACTGAACGCCCGGCAACCAAGGGCCATCAAGCACCTGTTCCGCGCCGGCCCCGACCGGTGCATCGGCGGCCTAGGCGCGGACAACAAGATCGCTCTCACCCCTGCCGACTCGCCCC
>CAVOGV010000061.1:0-238482 GCA_963695445.1 uncultured Gammaproteobacteria bacterium
GGCCCTTTGCATAATCGGGAACTTTGCATAACGACTCACAACGGTCATCCGCTCCGCGAAAAAAGACGGCGGCAATGCAGCCCGGAGCGGACATTGCCAAAGCGCGAAGGGTGGAAAAAGCGCAGCGGTTCCACGCCCACTGCAACCACTCGAGGGTCGCCTTTTGACCGACTGTAACGGACGTTTTGCAGACTGTTGCATTCAACCCCGTGTGCGACTGTCATCGATGGCAGTCTCTGCCGACTCGGACCGCCTAGTGCGCATTCGGGCGAAGGTGATCGCCCTGCGCGCCTCAAGAAACTTGGTCTGAACATGCTCACCGCCTCGTTTCGAGCGCAGGCCTGGACCAGGCGAAAGCCTGATCTTGCCTGCTTAATTCATCGGCTCGATTTCAGTTGGCCGCCAGGACTTGTCGAAGAACGACGGCAACGGGCTGTAGAGGCGCAGGATGGTGAACCAGCCCTTGTCGGGGTCGGTCTGAATCCAGTTGCCGCGATCGACGCCGTCAGGCTGTTTGGGGCTGAACCAGACCGTGGTGGAACCGTCTTCGGCCGCTGTCGCTGCTGGCGAGGGATAGCTTTGCGAACCCGCTCGCGGGTACTTCTGCGGCGTTTGCAGCATCGAGCGCGTCTGGTTGTCATAGACCGTGAACGACCAGAACGCCTTGGCCGGGATATCCTTGGGCAGCGTTTACCTTGTAGGTCTTCGCTCCGTCGAAAACATCGCCCTTGGCGTCCAGGAAAGCCATCAGATACTGCGACCCGACGCCGGGGATGTTCATGATCATGCCGGGGCTGTCGAGCGTGTAGCCGTAGTAGAAGGCCGTGCGCGAATCCAATGTGCGGGCGCCGGTCGGCGGAAGCGGCTTGAATTCCCCGTCCGAGAACGCGGGCGGCGGGGTCTCGAAGAAGGCGCCGCCATCCCAGAGCATGTTTCCCCACATCGACCCCTCGTAATAGGCCCAGTCCGGATGGGCGCCATAGGGGCGCCAGTTCAGCACCCGCCCGGCCGCCTGGCCGACGGCGGCGGCGTCGGTGAGGATCTTCTTCATCCGCTCGTCCGGCGCGAACTCCTTGCCCTTGACGATACCGATGGCGGCGAGCTGGCCGGAGAGTTCCACGTCATAGCTGGTGGCGGGTTCGGCCTGGACGTTCTCGTTGATCCACTCATAGAAACCGAAATCGCTGGGCGGGATGGTGTTCATCGACAGGTTGCTCGCCTCGACGAACTTCGTGTCGGGGATCTTCGGGTCTTCCCCGAGGCGGACCGCGCCGGTCAGCGCCTGCGCGATGCTGGTGCCGAAGGCGCCCTCCGCATAGGGGTAGATCTTCATGTTCGCCTTGACGTTCGCGACCGCCGGCTTGGGATCATTGTCCACGAGATAGGCGCGCGAGGCGTAAAGGACCCGGTTGGTCTTGGAATGGGCGACGAAGTATCCGCCCTCGGGCAGCGGCCCATCGTAGTCAGGTCCGACGATCAGGTACTTGCCGCCCCGACCGCGATCCGGCCCCGGGCCGCCGACGTCGATGATCCAAGAGAACCACATGTCGTTGATGGTGCCGACGCCATCCGACGGCTGTACGATGACCATCGGGCCTTTTGAAAGATCGATAACGGAGATGTAATAGACGGTGTCGGCGTTGCCGGTCAGGAACAAGGAAGCGGAGTCCAGCAGTTCGGACGTGATGACGACGTCGTTGTAGTCGGCGCCGATGCTCTGGAAGCCCTTGTGGAACCCCAGGGCAGACGCGCCTCGGAAGCTGTTGTTGTAGACGTTCAGCGCGCGGGTGAAGTCGAGCGCATCGAAGACCTTCTGCGCGGTGTCGGCGCTGGGAGCGCCGTCTTTGAAGTCCAACGTCCCGATCGATGTCTCGACGCTGTCGGGCGCGCCAAGCGATTCAATCGTCTCTTTCGCCACTTCGGCCTGTGCTGTAGCGGCGAGCGACATGGCCAGCACAAACCCGCAGGTCATGGGAATTCGGGGCATGGTGTGTTTCCTCTGGTTTCTTTAACTGATGATCCTGTTCCTCCGGCGACCTACTGCACGAGTTCGATCTCGCCTGGCCGCCAGGTCTTGTTGATCCAAGGTTCAAGCGGGCCATACATCCGCAGGATCGTGAACCAACTCTTGCCCGGGACGGTCTGCAACCAGTTGCCTTCCTTTCCCTTCGGGGGCCTGGGGCGCGAAATAGACATCATAGGACCCGTCCGGGTTTTGGGTCATGCCCTTGCTTTGACTGCCGACCGTGGGAAAGCGCTGGCTGGTTTGCAACTGCGAGCGCGTCTGGGTGTCGTAGATCGTAACCGCCCAGAAATCGTTGACCGGCACGTCCTTGGGCAGGTGCAGCTTGTAGGTCTTGGAGCCGTCGAACGGCTGCATGTTGGCATCGAGCAGGGCCAGCGCATAGTCGGACCCTTTGCCCGCATGCGTGGTGGCCATGGCCGGGGTCACGCCGCCCGCGTTGAAATAATAGAGCACCCGTGCATCCAGCCCCATCGTCCCGTCCGCCTCAAAGCTCGTGTTGCGGTTGGCGAATGCGGTGGACCAGACGCTGTTGGGGTCGTCGGGATAGATCTTCACGCCGTCGAACCGCGGGTGGTAGGTGATGGTGCGGGAGGTGGCGTCGCCGATGGTGGCGGCCTCGCCCAGCAGCGCTTTCATCCGCTCGTCCGGGGCGAAGGGCTGGCCCTTGACGATGCCGATGGCGGCGATGGCGCCGCGCACCTCGGGACTGATCGCGTCGATGGGCTCGTCCTGGATGACTTGATTCAGCGCCTCGAAATAGCTGAAATCGCTTGGGAATACCGTGTTGAATGCCTTGTTCGACAGGTTGACGAATTCGGTCGCCACCGGGTTCGCGGCGTCTTTCAGCGGATAGACCTTCAGATTGGACGTGATATTCTGAACCGCAGGCTTCAGCCCGTCCTTGATCGAGCCGCGCAGGAACAGAAAATTCCGATTTGTCGGCGGCTTGAGCAGGAAGTAGCCATCGGGGATTTCGCCGGTGTAGCCGGGAGGGATCACCAGATAGTTGCCGCCCTTGCCCTTGTCCGGGCCCGTGACGCCCATGTTGCCGACAAAGCGCTGCCAGGCGTCGTCGAGAAATCCCAGCATGCCGGGCGGGACCTCGATCACAGTCGGGCCGTCCTGGGCGAGATCGGTGTAGGTGTAGGCGTAAAGCGTCGACGTGTTCGCGGTGACGACAAGGGTTCGAGAATCGAGCAACTCTTCGAACAGGGCGATCTTGTTCGCGCCCTTCGCCCCGGCATCGGCAAGGCCCGTGCGAACCGCGTACATCGACACGGCGCCGATGTTGTCGAGGAACACGACCGTTCCTCGCATCCGGTCGAGGTTGTCGTAGACGGCGGCAACGGTTGTGTCCTTCGGCACCCCGTCGAAGAACTCCAGGGTGCCGATCGAGGTTTCGACCTTGTCGGGGATCGAGATGGAAGCCAGGGTTTCGGGAGATACCTGCGCGAATGCCGGTCCAACCGCCAAGACGAGTGCGATCGCGCAGGCGGACGTCATCACTTGAGTCATTGTAAATCCACCTCTGCGAATTTTATGTTCTCTCGCAACGATAACTGTTGTCCGATGCCGGTTTTGCCCATTTCACGCCAAATTTCCGGGGGGCGGCGGGAGGCGAGATGAGGAGCCCGAGGGGGAGGCGAGGGTTGAGCCCCAGGCTCGCGATCGTCAGGGCGGCGCATTTGCGCGATTATCTGGTGGTTATGCGCCGGATCGGGATGCCGGTGGATCGTGAACTCGCGCGGTCGCGTTTGCCGCCCCAGATTGAAGAGGCACCGGACCTCTACGTCAGCGTGCCGGTTGCGATCGAGTGGATCGCGCACTGCGGTCGTGATCTGGAGCCCATGGAACTGGGCTTTCTCGGTGCTCGGCAAGCGTCTCGGGCATCCATCAAGCCGGCCCATCTCACGGAGATGCTCGCGGCGCAGACCGGCTACAGGCGTCTGGAGGCATTTATCCGCATCGCCTGTCGGGAGAACAATGGTCTTCGGGTGAGCCTGCGGCAGGAAGGCGACCAGACCCGCGTCATCTGTGACATGGTTCATTTGGGTCGCCACCCGTTCATCTGCTTTGCAGAGTGGCTGAGCCTGCAAGGCGTCATGTCCATCATGAGCGACCTCGCCGGACCGAACTGGTGTCCGCGTGAGCTGACCTTTGTTTCGCGCTATGCCCCACCCGACCTTGCGCGCGAGGGGTTCCACCACACCCGCATTCTCGTCGGGCAGCCTCACCCATCCATCCTGATCGAAAGCGCGCATCTGGCGCGCCCCTGCGGTGGCGCGGCGACCCCGTCCGACACTGTGTGCGACACTGGTTCAGACATTGGGCCTGTGCCTCTTGAGCAGGGAAACGGGCCGAGCGACCAGGTCGAAGCGTGGGACTTCTTGAATCTCCTGCGCATGATCCTGCAACCCTATCTGAACGGCGGGCGCCCGGATCTTTCTCTTGTCGCCGAGATTGTGGGGATGAGCCCGCGTACGTTGCAACGCCGCCTTCAGCAGAGCGGCAGCTCCTATTCCCAGGTTCTACAGGAGGCTCGCTTCGATCTCGCGCGCAATTTGCTCGACGATCCGGGTGCCAAGATCATTGATGTCGCCATGACGGCAGGCTACGACAGCCAACAACATTTCACGCGCGCATTCCGACGCTTCACGGGCCTCACACCGACGCGGTATCGCCGTGCAATGGCCGGGAAGTCCTGAGACGCTTTGGGGCCTGCCTCAACCGCCATGTTCACGATCTCCGCGGCATCACCGACGATCTGTGCGACACCGCCACGGTGACAGCGACGCAGTGCGCTTTCCATCCGCGCGGTACTGATGCGCAACGCCGTCGCGATCTTTCAGCAGGCGCGTCCGGGGCTCAGGAATTCGATGTCCGGCTTGGCGGATTGAGCACACGCTCATTGCCGGGGGGCGAGTAACGGGAGTTGGCCGAGAGCTGTAAGTCGGCTCCCTGCCGACGAGGGTCTGGTTCCTGTCCCACAGCGGACGCAACGGGTATAGGGCGCGACTGTCCGCAGTTGGCCGCTATGTGAAGCTCGGGTCGTGCATCAGCACAAGTCGTTGATTATTTGCGGCTTGCGTGGGCCGAGTAGCGCGGGCAGCTTCACATAGTTCTGCGGTTTTCTGCAAGGCGGCTGCCACTTCAGGATATGACGAACAGGTCATCGGCCGACGCCCCGCCTAACACAAAGAGCTGATTGACCCGCGCGGATAGCTGCTCGTCCTTCTATGCACCGACGTGGCGAAACCGCGCTATCGGCCGGCGGCGCGGTGTAAGGGATCCGAGACGGCCTGAAACTATGTTAAGGAGCACCTGGCCCCAGCGCAGACCAGCTCTGGAGTCGGCAAAAAAAATTTCACATAGTTGCCAACTGCTCACAGTGGCCGTTTGCGGACATCAATGTCAACCGGAACGGTCCAAGAACGGCTGCCCGGCAGGCACTCACAACAGCGACGAATCGGGTAGCGGGTAGGGTCAGCGCGGATCAGTCTGACAAGTTCCCGTAAAAGAACGAAACCGACAACACGAGCGTCGTCCCGGAGCACATGGCGTTGGCCGCGTCACCATCGCCAGCTGCTGCGACAACCGCGCGCGATGCCCAGCGTTTCGGGGGCGCACCCGAGACGCCTGCTCGCAACTGTCATCTCAGCTCGTCAGGTCTCGATGGCGACCGCATCGTCTTACCAGATAGCATCCGTTCTGATCGCATTCGCTCACCGCGGCTGATTGAGTTCGGTACGGCACCGGTTTATGCTGTTCGGCTTCGCATTTGTTGCCGAGATCGAGCATGGCCAATCCGCAAACCCTTTACGACAAGATCTGGGACGCGCACGTGGTGCGCGTTGACGAGCACGGTACGACGCTGTTGTACATCGACCGCCAGTTGGTGCACGAAGTTACCTCGGCGCAGGCCTTCGAGGGCCTGCGCCTGACCGATCGCAAGCCGCGCCGGCCCGAGGCGAATCTGGCGGTGCCGGATCACAACGTGCCGACCACCGATCGCCATCTCGGTATCGTCGATCCGGTCTCGCGTCTGCAGGTGGAAACGCTTGAGGCCAACTGCCGCGAGTTCGGCATCACGCTGTTCGAGATGGGCGACAAGCGCCAGGGCATCGTGCATGTGGTGGGGCCGGAGGAGGGCTTCACGCAGCCGGGCATGACCATCGTCTGCGGTGACAGCCACACCGCCACCCACGGCGCCTTCGGCGCGCTGGCCTTCGGTATCGGCACCTCCGAGGTGGAGCATGTGCTGGCGACGCAATGTCTGCTGCAGAAGAAATCCAAGGCGATGCTGGTCAGCGTCGACGGCGAGTTGGGCCCCGGCGTGACCGCCAAGGACATCGTGCTGGCCGTGATCGGCGAGATCGGCACCGCCGGTGGCACCGGCCACGTGATCGAGTTTGCCGGCGATGCGATCCAGAACCTGAGCATGGAAGGACGCATGACGATCTGCAATATGGCCATTGAGGCCGGCGCCCGCGCCGGGGTGATCGGCATCGACGAGAAGACCATCAACTACGTTCGCGACCGGCCGTTCGCACCGAAGGGCGAGCAGTTCGAGCAGGCGGCGGCCTACTGGCGCGGCCTGAACTCCGACCCCGGTGCCAGCTACGACCGGGTGGTGCGCATCGATGCCGCGAGTATCCGCCCGCAGGTCACCTGGGGCACGTCGCCGGAGATGGTGTTACCGGTCGATGGCGAGGTGCCGAACCCGGACGAAATCGCCGATCCGGTCAAGGCCGGCGGCATCCGTCACGCGCTGGCCTACATGGGGCTGACCCCCGGCACGCCGCTGACCCAGATCGCTGTCGACAAGGTGTTCATCGGCTCTTGCACCAATGGCCGCATCGAGGACCTGCGCGCGGCGGCCGCGGTGGCCAAGGGACGCAAGGTGGCGGACAACATCAAGCTCGCGCTGGTGGTGCCGGGTTCCGGTCTGGTGAAGGAGCAGGCCGAGTCGGAAGGGCTTGACAAGATCTTCACCGAGGCCGGTTTCGAGTGGCGCGAACCAGGCTGCTCCATGTGTCTGGCGATGAACGCCGATCGGCTTGAGCCCGGTGAGCGTTGCGCATCCACCAGCAACCGCAATTTCGAGGGCCGCCAGGGGCAGGGCGGGCGAACCCATTTGGTGAGCCCAGCCATGGCCGCGGCGGCGGCCGTGCATGGGCGTTTCATCGACGTCCGGGAGATCTGACATGAAGCCGTTTGAAAACTTTCGCGGGATCGTGTTGCCGCTGGATCGCGCCAACGTCGACACCGATGCGATCATCCCGAAGCAATTTCTGAAGTCGATCAAACGCACCGGTTTCGGTCCGAACCTGTTCGACGAGTGGCGCTATCTGGACCAGGGCGAGCCGGAGCAGGATTGTTCCGAGCGTCCGTTGAATCCCGACTTCGTGCTCAACGATCCAAAGTACGCCGGCGCCAACATTCTGCTGACGCGGCACAACTTCGGTTGTGGCTCGTCCCGTGAGCATGCACCCTGGGCGCTGGCTGATCACGGTTTCCGAGTGCTGCTGGCGCCGAGCTTTGCCGACATCTTCCATCAGAACGCCATCAAGAACGGCCTGCTGCCGGTGGTGTTGGACGAGGCGCTGATCGACGAGCTGTTCGAACTGGCCGGCGGTGATCAGCCGCTGGAGATCGAGGTCGACCTACACAACCTGCGGCTGCACCCGGGCGCCGAGGGACAAGCGCCGATCGAGATCCTCATCGATCCGTTCCATCACCATTGCCTAATCCACGGCCTGGACGACATCGGCCTGACCTTGGAGCATGTGGACGAGATCGGCGCCTACGAGCAGCGTCGGCAGGGCGAGGCCCCCTGGCTGTTTGCCTGATTCCGCAAGCCGGCAAGCGCATGCGGCGAACGCATTAAACAGATGCAATTGCCAGACCCTTCAGCGCATGCGTCGCGGGACCGCCGTGTTTTTTCCAGCCCGCGGGCGTTGATCGGCCAGGGCTTAATCGAGCTTAGGTTTCGCGATGCGCGTGCCTAGCACCAATGATTTGCGGAGCAAGACTTGAGCAAGAAGATCCTGATCCTGCCAGGAGACGGCATCGGGCCGGAGATCGTCGACGAGGCGGTGAAGGTGCTGACCTGTCTGCGGGACGATTTCGGTCTCGACATCGAGATGACGGAGGGCCTGGTCGGCGGTGCCGCCTACGATGCCGCCGGCCATCCGCTTCCGGAGGCCACCCTCGACTTGGCGCGTGAGGCGGACGCGGTGCTGCTCGGCGCTGTCGGCGGCCCCAAGTGGGAACCGCTGGATATCTCGGTGCGCCCGGAGAAGGGCCTGCTCGGCTTGCGGGCCGAACTCGGGCTGTTCGCCAACCTGCGTCCGGCCATTCTGTACCCACAGCTCGCGGCGGCGTCGACGCTGCGCGCCGATGTGGTGTCCGGGCTCGACATCCTGATCGTCCGTGAGCTGACCGGCGGCATCTACTTCGGCCAGCCGCGGGGTGTCGAGACCCTGCCGTCCGGCGAGCGCCGCGGCGTCAACACGCTGGTCTACACCGAGTCCGAGATCGACCGTATCTGCCGCGTCGCGTTCGACATCGCGATGAAGCGCGGCAAACGCGTCTGCTCCGTGGACAAGGCCAACGTGCTCGAATGCACCGAACTGTGGCGTGAGGTCGCGATCAAGGCCAGTAGCGATTATCCCGAGATCGAGCTGAGCCACATGTACGTCGACAACGCCGCCATGCAGCTGGTGCGGGCGCCTAAGCAGTTCGACGTCATGGTCACCACCAATATGTTCGGCGACATCCTGTCGGACTGCGCTGCCATGCTCACCGGTTCCATCGGCATGCTGCCGTCGGCATCGCTGGACGCGGACAGCAAGGGTATGTACGAGCCTATCCACGGCTCGGCCCCCGACATCGCCGGCAAAGGCGTTGCCAACCCGCTTGCGACGATTCTGTCTGTGGCCATGATGCTGCGCTACTCGCTCGATGCCCCGGAGCACGCCGAGCGTATCGAAAAGGCAGTCTCCGCGGTGCTCGACATCGGTCTGCGCACGCCGGACATCTTCTCGGACGGGGCCGAACAGGTCGGCACCAAGCAGATGGGCGACGCGGTGATCTCGGCCATGCGCGCCACGCCCGGATGACATCCGCGGTACTCTTCGGCGGCGTGAGCCCCTTTCCGGGCGGAGATCGGGCAACGCCGCCGCCGTTCTGAGAACCCGATCGCGAAGTGCCGGCCCGTTGGCCGCTATCATCACAAGCGCTGAATGTCATCGACCGAACTCAGCGGACAGACCACTATCCTATCGGAGCAACAGCATGAATCGGGTCGGTTTCGTCGGATGGCGCGGTATGGTCGGTTCGGTCCTGATGGACCGCATGCGCGACGAAGATGACTTTGCCGAGATCGCGGAGCCGGTCTTCTTCAGCACGTCGCAGCAGGGCGAGCCGGGCCCGGATGTCGGTCGTGGCCAGCAACCGCTGCACGACGCCCAGGATCTGGACGCCCTGGCGACGATGGATGCCATCGTCACCTGCCAGGGCGGCGACTACACCTCGGCGGTGTTCGAACCCTTGCGGGCGCGGGGCTGGCAGGGCTACTGGATCGATGCCGCCTCGACGCTGCGTATGGCCACGGACAGCACCATCGTCCTCGATCCCGTCAACCTGGACGTGATCGAGCAGGCGCTGAGCGCCGGCAAACGCGACTTCATCGGCGGCAACTGCACCGTGAGCCTGATGCTGATGGCGGTCGGCGAGCTGCTGCGGCGGGACCTGGTGGAGTGGATCAGCGCCATGACCTACCAGGCCGCCTCCGGTGCCGGTGCCCGCAACATGCGCGAGCTGCTGGCGCAGATGGGCGCCCTGCGCGACGGTGTCGCCGAGCAACTGGCCGATCCGCAGAGCTCTATCCTCGACATCGACCGCGGCGTCACGGCAACCATGCGCTCCGCGTCTTTCCCGCGTGAACTGTTCACGGTGCCGCTGGCCGGCAGTCTGATCCCCTGGATCGACAAACAGCTCGACAACGGCCAGTCCCGCGAGGAATGGAAAGGCTACGCAGAGACTAATAAGATCCTCGGCCGCGGCGAAGACCCAGTCCCCATCGACGGCACCTGTGTGCGCATCGGTGCGATGCGCTGCCACAGTCAGGGCCTGACCATCAAGTTGCGCCGAGATATCCCGGTCGACGAGATCGCGGACATGATTGCCGGCGCCAACGATTGGGTCCGCGTCGTTCCGAATCACCGCGAGCAGACCATCGCGGAGCTGTCGCCCGCCGTGGTCAGCGGGACGCTCGCCATCCCGGTCGGACGCCTGCGCAAGATGAACATGGGCCCGACCTTCCTGTCCGCGTTCACGGTCGGCGATCAGCTGCTTTGGGGTGCAGCGGAGCCCCTGCGGCGGATGCTCCGGTTGCTGCTCGCGCGGTGACCCGGTCTGGTCCAACGGGGCCAAGTCCTTGGTGTGGAGTGTGGCTTTCCGCTATAGTCGGGTCGCAACGGATCGCGGGACTGAAGCCGCGATCGCTTGCGCAATACGCTCATAATGAGGCTCGCACCCGGTGTTGGACCTGATCCGCCCAGTCTTGCCGGAACACGGCGCCCGCGTCTCGGCCGCACAGGCAGCTGGTCATGAATGGCGTCACCGACGTGCGTTCCTTGGTCAGAGTGTTCGGGGCGCGACCTGATGCGCTCCTTCTTCGGCTTCGTGTCGCCGCCCGGACGAGGATGGAGGATGTTGCGCAGTCCAACCCTAGTTTGTCTTTTGGCCTTGAGCCTGGCCCTGGCGTCCGAAAGGGCTGCTGCCTTGGGCCTTGGCGGGATGCGTACGCAGTCCGCGCTGAATCAGCCTTTCTACGCCGAGATCGATCTGTTCGACGTCAAGAACGATGAACTCGATACGGTGAAAGTCCGCTTGGCCAGCCGCGATGATTTCGAGCAGGCTGGCGCCGAGCGCCCGCACTTCCTGACGCGGCTCAATTTCACGCCCATGATCGGGCCAACCGGTCAGCCCATCGTGCAGATCACCAGCCGCGAGCCTATCCGTGAGCCCTACCTGGACTTCCTGGTGGAGGTGCTGTGGCCTCAGGGGCGTCTGGTCAAGGAATACACCGTGCTGATGGACCCACCAGTCAGCGGGGCGCAGCGCGCGCCGCGCGTTGCGCAGGCTCAGGTCACGGCGCCGGTGCGGCGGCCACCACCGCAACAGCCCTCTCGTCGAGCCGAGCGACCCGATCGGCCGCCGGCTCCCCCGCGTTCTGAGCCGCGTCCCGAACCAGGTACCACGGCCCGCTCGGCGCCGGCTCCGGTGGCTGCCAAGCCGCCGTCGGTTGCGCGACAGGTGGAAGGCTCGTTCCCGTTACATTACGGCCCCGTGACGAGTGGAAGTGGGTTGTGGACGATCGCTAGAAGGATGGCTCCCCCGGATGCAACCGTCGCGCAGACGGCGATGGCGCTTTATCGCAATAATCAGAACGCCTTCGTCGGCGGCAACATCAATCTGCTCAAGGTTGGCGCGGACCTGATCATACCGACCGCCGAAGAGCTGTTCGCGCTCGATGCCGATAGCGCCGAGCGGCAGTTTCAGGACGCTCTGGCCGGCCGCAGCGTGACGTCGAAGCCGATTACCGATATTCCGGAGCAACCTGAACTCAGGATCGCTGTCGTCCAGACGGATGACGGCGCGGCAGCTGACGTGGGCGAGAATGGTACCGATCTCGGCGCGCCGCCGGAAAAGATCGGCGAACTCGAAGAAGATCTGCTCCTAGTGCGCGAGACCAGCGAGAGCAATCGGCAGGAGACAACCGAGCTGCGCGATCGTATCCGCGAGTTGGAAGATCAGCTTGGGGATATCCGGCGGCTTCTCGAGTTGCGCAATGAGCAGTTGGCGCAACTTCAGATGGTCGCTCTCGATACGGGTACGGGTACGACCGAGGCCAATGCGCTGGCGGTGCCTGAGTCGGACGCAATCGAGACGGCAGCCGAAGGGAACTCGCCGGACTCCGATGCGGCCCTATCCCCGCCAAGGTCGGCCGTTGCGATGGTGCTCGATGAAACCGATCGGGAATTGCTGCCTAAGCCATCGGTCGAGATAAGCGAAGCTGTGACCGAAAATCGCGTCGATCGCACTGAGCAGGTCGAGGACGTCGTCGATTCAGCTTCGCTCGGCGAAAACTCGCTGCCGGGCAGTGCGGAGTCGGAGCAGCAAGCAATTGCGCCACCCCCTGGTACAACCGCAGTCGAGATCGTCGCCGCCGGTGCGTCAGATGCCACGGAAGATCCAGAGGGAACCAGTACCGGGTTGTTCGGCTTTCTTGACCCCGTGACCGATGTGGCGCCGCCATGGGCGCTCGCCTCTGGGTTGGGCGTGATTGTCATGGGTGGGCTTGGCCTGCTGGCCTATCGGCGACGTCGGCAAATTACTGCAATCGATCAAGACAGCATGGCGCTCGATCTCGACCCTGGTCTCAGCCAGGGGCAGGCCGAATCCCAGCATGCCGACGGGTTCGCCGAGCCTGCGGCGAATCTCGCCTCCACCCGGGAATCAGATGCCGACATGGGTATCCTGCCAAGACCCAAGCTGGAACGTGTTAGTTCACTAAAAGAGGCGCTTGTAGCTGGGGAGACGTTATCAATCGATCTCGATTCACTGCCCGAATCTGAACTTGATGTGGGCCCATCCCAACGGCCCGTTGAACCCGAGCCATTTGAGGCTAGTCGAACTGAGTCGCCCGTCAAAGCCGCGTCGAGCATCCATGCCGCGCCATCGCTTATGAACCCGTCGACGCAAGAGACGGATGTTCTGGCGGAGGCGGATATCTATATCCTTTATGGGCGCTACCGTGAGGCCGAAAGCATCTTGCTCGACGAGCTCAAGCATTCGCCGAACCGTGTCGACCTGAGATATAAATTGGCCGAGGCGTACATTGGCAGCGAGAACCGCGACGCCTTGACTGCCCTCATGGGGGAGATGGAATCCGGTGGCGAAGACCGCAACGATCCAGCGCGTTGGTTCACGATACGGCAGGAACTCGCCCGCATGCGACCCCCGTCGGAGGCGGACGGCCGCTCGCCGGCGGGGGATAACAGGAGTGCGCCGGGACCGTTGGTAGACGAACCGTCGATGGCCGAGTCGGAATCGCAGGAGATTACCCTCGATGTTGATGCTAATGATGTCGATCCGCTTGGGGGCACGGATTTTGACGACAGCAAAGATGCCGGCTTCGGCATCTCGGTCCACGAGGTTGAATCGTCCCGCGCTGACGAACTGCGGGAGCAGATGGAGGACCTCGAGCTCGATCTGAGGGACCTGGACATGCTTGGCGACCTGCGCGCCGACGCGCCATCTGCCGCGACGCAACCGCGCGCGGATGCCGCTTTCGCTCCAATGCTGGAGCTACCGTCCGAGGCGCGGGAACAATCGACTCCGTCGGAACATCGCGATGCTCCGATCGAACTCGGCGACGACCTCGACTTGGACCTGGACGCCTTGGACCGGCTCGCGAGCTTAGACGACATCGACCCGCGGGAAGAAAGCCCCATGGAGGTGCTCGATCGCCTCGATGAAGAGCTCTTGGGCATCGATACAACGGAGACACCTCAGCCGGACGTGCCACTGGGGCCAGAATTGAAGTCCGTGCCAACTCTGGTTACTGAGGCGCCGCTGGAGCCAGAATTGAAGTCCGTGCCGACTCCGATCGCTGAGGCGCCGCCGGGACCCGAGCTGAAGTCCGCGCCGCTTCCAAAAGCTGACGCGCAGTTGAACGCCGTGACTGCCGATGATCTCGATCCGAATGCGGATAGCCTCTCCAGCGAGATGCTGTCGTCCCAATGGGAAATGGACTCTGGGTTCTGGGACGAGGCCGGGACGAAGATGGACCTGGCGCGGGCCTATATCGAGATGGAAGACCCGGATGCGGCAAGGACGATCTTGAAGGAGGTGCTGGTAGAGGGGAACGACGAACAGCAGGGAGAGGCCAGCACATTGCTCGCGAAGCTCGGTTGAAGCGGCGCCGCGCGGTGCCGACGCTTGCTGCGAGGCCTGGGTGACTGTTTCGGTGAGACCCGGTACGCTGCCCGAGGTTGCTGACCATGGTCGCATGTCGACGGGCCGCGTCACCATGGGGGTGGAGTACGATGGCAGCGCCTATAGCGGCTGGCAGCATCAGCATCATGCCCGCACCGTGCAGGAATGCGTGGAGCAGGCCGTTGCCGCGGTTGCCGATCACCCGATCCGGGTGCATTGCGCCGGGCGCACCGACAGCGGTGTGCACGGCCTCGGGCAGGTGGTGCATTTCGACACGGTTGCCCAGCGGAGTCAGCGTTCATGGCTGCTCGGCACCAATGCCAAGCTGCCAGAAGATATCGCCGTGCGCTGGGCGATGCCGGTGGCCGCAGACTTCCATGCACGCTTCAGCGCAACCGGCCGGCATTATCGTTACCTGATCCTGTGCCGGCCGACGCGGTCCGCACTGTGGCGCAATCGCGCCGTCTGGACCCATCGCACCCTGGACATCGAACCGATGCGTGAGGCCGCCCGGGTCTTAGTCGGACAGCACGACTTCACTAGCTTTCGCGCGTTGGCCTGCCAGGCCAAGAGTCCGGTGCGTACCATCCGCTATCTCGAGCTGGAGCGGCGGGGCGATTTGATCGAGTTGCGCGTCGGCGCGGATGGCTTTTTGCACCACATGGTGCGCAACCTCGCCGGCGTGCTGATGGCTGTCGGTCGTGGCGATGCGCCGGTCGGCTGGACCCGCGAGTTACTCGACTTGCGCGATCGGGCCCGCGGCGGCGTCACCGCTCCGCCCCATGGACTGTATCTGGCGCGGGTGGATTATCCGCAGCATTTCGGGTTGCCGTTTGAGGACGACGCCGCCCTGCTCACTATGCTCTAATTTCGCTCCTTGGCTCCCGATCACTGAGAATGCGAACACGCGTTAAAATTTGCGGTCTGACCCGTGAGCAGGATGTGCGCTCCGCGGTGGCGCTTGGTGCCGATGCCATCGGCCTGGTGTTCCACGCCCCCAGTCCGCGTGCGGTGTCGCTGGAATTGGCGGCAATGCTGGCGGCACAGGTGCCGGCCTTCGTCACCGTGGTGGGGCTGTTTGTCGACGCCGAGCCAGAGGCCGTGCGCACGGTATTGCGGCGAGTCCCGTTGGGGGCGTTGCAGTTTCACGGCGACGAGCCGCCGGATTACTGCGCGGTCTTCGATCGGCCCTGGATCAAGGCGATCGCGATGCGTGACGGTATCGATCCGCTGGAGCAAGCGCGCCGCTATGCGGGCGCCTCGTCGCTGCTGCTGGACACCTTCGATGCCCGCGTAGCCGGCGGTACCGGCAGGCGCTTCGACTGGGATCGCGTGCCACCCGAGCTAGCTCCGCGCATCGTGCTCGCCGGCGGGCTGGATGCGGGCAACGTGGCCGAGGCCGTGATGCGCGTGCGACCGCATGCCGTGGATGTGAGCGGCGGCGTCGAGGCGTCCAAAGGCATCAAGGACCACAACAAAATCGCTGAATTCATGCAAGGGGTACGCAATGGCGACCAGACCCGATGAGATCTTGACCTCCGCCGCGCGTGACGACGCGGGGCCCTATCATTGGCCCGATCAGCGCGGGCACTTCGGCCCCTATGGCGGCATGTTCGTGCCCGAGACGCTGATGCATCCGCTGATCGAGCTGCGCGAGGCCTACGAGCGTTACCTGAACGATCCGGACTTCGTGCGCGAGCTCGACAACGACCTGCGCGACTACGTCGGCCGGCCGTCGCCGCTCTATCACGCCGAACGTTGGAGCCGGGAACTCGGCGGCGCGCAGATCTATCTCAAGCGCGAGGACCTGAATCACACCGGCGCGCACAAGGTCAACAACACCGTCGGCCAGGCCCTGCTGGCGCGGCGCATGGGCAAGACCCGCATCATCGCCGAGACCGGCGCCGGCCAGCACGGCGTGGCCACCGCCACCGTGGCCGCGCGCATGGGCCTGGAGTGCGTGGTGTACATGGGCGAGGTGGACGTGGCCCGCCAGGAGGCCAACGTCTATCGCATGCGCTTGCTCGGGGCGCGAGTGGTCGCGGTCAAGTCCGGTTCGCGCACGCTGAAGGATGCGCTGAACGAGGCCATGCGCGACTGGGTCACCAACGTCGACAACACCTTCTACATCATCGGCACGGTTGCCGGCCCGCATCCTTATCCGGCCATGGTGCGCGACTTCCAGTCCGTGATCGGCCGCGAGGCCCGCGCGCAGATGCTGGAGCGCACCGGCCGCTTGCCGGATGCGTTGGTGGCCTGCGTCGGTGGTGGTTCCAATGCCATCGGCCTGTTCTATCCGTTCATCGACGACCACGGCGTCGCCATGTACGGCGTCGAGGCGGCCGGCGACGGGCTCGAGCACGGGCCGTCATGCCGCACCGCTGTGCGCCGGCAAGCCCGGCGTGCTGCACGGCAATCGCACCTATCTGATGGAAGACGAGAACGGGCAGATTATCGAGACCCACTCGGTCTCGGCCGGTCTCGACTACCCCGGCGTCGGGCCGGAGCACGCCTGGCTCAAGGACTCTGGGCGTGCCAATTATGTCTCCATCACCGACGACGAGGCGCTGGCCGCGTTCCATGCGCTGACCCGCACCGAGGGCATCATCCCTGCGCTTGAGACCAGCCACGCGCTGGCCTATGCCGCCAAGCTGGCGCCGACCATGCGCACGGACCAGACCATCGTCATCAACCTCTCCGGTCGCGGCGACAAGGATATGCACACCGTGGCCCAACTCGACGGGATCAAGCTATGAGTCGTATCCGGGGCATGTTTGAACGGTTGCGCGCCGAGGGCCGCACGGCACTGATCCCGTTCGTCACCGCCGGTGATCCCACGCCGGACGTGACGGTGCCGCTGATGCACCGCATGGTGGCCGCCGGCGCCGACCTGATCGAGCTCGGGGTGCCGTTCTCCGATCCCATCGCCGATGGCCCGGTGATCCAGCGCGCGACCGAACGCGCGTTGGCGCATGGCGTGCGGTTGCGCGACGTGCTCGACATGGTGCGCGCGTTCCGCGCGGAGAACAGCGACACGCCGGTGGTGCTGATGGGTTATCTGAACCCGATCGAAATCATGGGTAACGAGACCTTCGCCGCCGCCGCCGCGGCCGCCGGCGTCGACGGTGCGCTGGTGGTGGACGTGCCGCCGGAGGAGGGGCATGACCTGGTCACGGCCCTGCGCGCGCAGAATCTCGACCTGGTCTATCTGTTGGCACCGACGTCCGATGCCGAGCGGATCGAAAGCATCGGAGCCGTCGCCTCCGGCTTTGTCTACTATGTCGCGGTCAAAGGGGTTACCGGTGCCGGTAATCTGGATATCGATGCGGTGACCGAAAAGCTCGCCGAGATCCGCGCACGCATCGCGCTGCCGGTCGGCGTCGGCTTTGGCATCAAGGATGGCGCCAGCGCGGCCAACGTGGCGAGCGTTGCCGATGCGGTCATCGTCGGTAGCGCCATCGTGCAGCGGATCGAAGACCTGGCCGATGCTCCAAGCCGCATCCCGGATACCATCGGCGACTTTGTCGGCGAATTGCGCAGCGCCATCGACGGCGCGCGGGAGGTCTGATGCAACCAGGACGAGACGCCATGAGTTGGTTCGAAAAACTCATCCCGAGTCGCATCCGTACCGATGCCAGCAGCAAGCGCGCGGTGCCGGAGGGGCTGTGGGACAAGTGCCCTGGATGCAATGCGGTGCTCTATCGCGCCGAGCTGGAGCGCAATCTGGACGTCTGCCCCAAGTGCAACCACCACAACCGTATCGGCGCCCGTCGCCGGCTGGATGTGTTTCTTGACGACGAACCCCGCGAGGAGATCGGTGCTGAGCTCGAGTCTACCGATCCGCTCAAGTTCAAAGACCTGAAAAAGTACCGGGACCGGTTGGCTCAGGCACAAAAGCAAACCAGCGAAAAGGAAGGCATGGTCGTCATGCGCGGCCAGCTCAAGGGGATCGGCTGTGTGGCGGCCGCCTTCGAGTTCAGCTTCATGGGCGGGTCCATGGGTTCGGTGGTCGGCGAGCGTTTCGTGCGCGGTGTCGATGTCGCGATCAGGGACAACCTGGCCATGATCTGCTTCTCCGCCAGCGGCGGGGCACGCATGCAGGAGTCGCTGTTCTCGCTGCTGCAGATGGCCAAGACCAGCGCCGCGTTGGGTCGGTTGCGAGATCGCGGTCTGCCGTTCATTTCGGTGATGACCGATCCCACCATGGGTGGCGTCTCCGCCAGCCTGGCCATGCTCGGCGACATCAATATCGCCGAGCCGAACGCGCTGATTGGCTTCGCGGGGCCGCGCGTCATCGAACAGACCGTGCGCGAAAAGTTGCCCGAGGGCTTTCAGCGCAGCGAGTTCCTGCTCGAACATGGCGCGCTGGATCAGATCTGCGACCGCCGCGATCTGCGCGACCGCATCGCCGATCAGGTGGCGATGCTGATGCGTCGTCCGCGTCCTTAGGCTGCCTGGTGGCGCCCGAATGTTTGCAGATGCATCAAGTTTCGCAGCGACAACGCGCTGGCAGGACGAAGCGCCAAGGGCCGAGCGCCGAGGGCCAATCGTGCTCAACCGCGCTGAATGGGCCACCCTCGGCGCTCGGCGCTTGGCCCACTTGAAGCAACGCGCAGGTTTTGCAGCTCAGGGGGGTGCTCTCGCTCTCGTCGGTCTGAGGCATTGCGCCGCTCGACTTTGATGCGTTTCCAAACCCTGTCCGACTGGCTGCGCTGGCAGGAGACACTTCACCCGAACCGCATCGACCTGCGCCTCGAGCGCGTCGGCGCGGTCTGGTCGCGTCTCGGTCCCGCCTGTTTGCCGTGTCCAGTCATTACCGTCGGAGGGACCAACGGCAAAGGTTCCTGCGTCGCCTACCTCGACAACCTGTATCGCGCCGCCGGCTATCGTGCCTGCGCCTACACCTCACCGCATTTGCTGCGCTATAACGAACGCATCCGCATCGATGGCCGCGAGGCGGATGATGGGGCGATCTGCGCGAGCTTCGGCCGCATCGACGCCCTGCGCGGTGACGTGCAGCTCACCTATTTCGAGTTTGGCACCTTGGCGGCGCTTGACCTGTTCGTCCGTGCCGAACCGGATGTGATCATCCTGGAGGTTGGGCTCGGGGGACGCCTGGACGCGGTCAATATCATCGACCCGGATGTGGCTGTGGTGGTCAGCATCGGCATGGATCACACCGCCTGGTTGGGCGATGATCCGGCCCAGATCGCCGTCGAGAAGGCCGGAATCTTTCGCGCTGGCCGGCCGGCGGTCATCGGTCAGCGGGATGCGCCGGCGCGCCTGCGCGAACGAGCGCTAGAACTCGGCGCCGAGGTGTTTCAGCTCGGGCGTGAATTCGGGCATCGGATCGAGGCTGAGCAGTGGCATTGGCACGGACCCGCCGGCATGCACTGGGGTGCGTTGCCGCCGCCGGCGCTGCGCGGCCGGGTCCAGTACGACAACGCCTCGACTGCCCTGTGTGCGGCGGCCCTGCTCAAGGATCGGGTGCCAGTGTCGACCTGCGCGGTCCGTCAGGCCCTGCTCAGGACCCGGTTGCCGGGGCGTTTCACCGTTTTTCCCGGAGAGATCACCTGGATTCTGGATGTCGCCCACAATGCGGAGGCGGCGCGGACGCTGGCGGCTAACCTTGCGGCCTATCCTTGTGTCGGGCGCTGCCATGCCGTCTTCTCGCTGTTGGCGGACAAGGATGCGGTTGCCGTGTCCGGGGCACTGGCGACGACCGTGCAGCATTGGCATATCGCGCCAGCGCCGGGGCTCCGCGCAATGCCGGTGGACGCGTTGCACGCTGCGATCGCGGCGGCCGCGCCTGATCGGCCGGTGGCCAGCTATGCTGACGTGGAGCAGGCTATCGCCGGCGCGGCCGGCGCGGCTGAGTCGGGGGACTGTGTGCTTGTGTTCGGGTCGTTCATGACGGTCGAGGTCGCCCTGCGCAACCTGACGGTGGGTTCTGTATAATCCGCGGCATTGACGGGCTTGCTCAACACACGCGTTTGGAGAGGATGATGGACGAGGGTGCGAAAAGACGTTTGGTTGGCGCCGCGGTGCTGGTCGCGCTGGCCGTGATCTTCGTGCCGATGCTGTTGAACGATAAGGATGACGATGGTCTCGGTGAACCCATCGTGATCCCTGACGCGCCGGAGTTCGATGCTGGTGACGCCGGCCAAGATGGCGATGTGGCAGCCGATGTGGCCGCTGATGGGCTGGGGGATTTGGCGCCGCCACTGCCAAGTCCAGAACCACCGACGGGCGCTCTGTCGCAGGGTCGCGATTCCCAGTCTGGGATGACGCCATTGCTAGATCCTGAGCCGTCTGCACCGCCCGCAGCGCAACCCAGGGCAGCCCCTGAATCGAGCGCGGCGACCAGCCGCGACTCCAGGCCGGCGACTCCTGCTCCACGATCGACAACAGGCGTCGTCGGTCCCAAACCCGTACCGGCAGGCGCGGCTGCCTGGGTGGTGCAGGTGGCGAGCCTCGGCTCTGCCGCCCCCGCCGAGAAGCTCCGGGACGAATTGCGTGGGAAGGGCTATCCGGCCTTCGTCGAACAGGCGAGGGTGAATGGCAAGCTTTATTTCCGGGTGCGCGTCGGTCCCGAGACCGACCGTGGCCGGGCCAACAGCGTCGCGGCGCGCTTGCAGCGTGAGACCGGCAACAAACCGCTGGTGCAGAGTTACCGATGACGGACCACCGTCACACAGGACAGGCAAGGGTATCAGTATGATCTGGGTCGATTACGTCATCATCGGCATCATCGCGCTATCGGCGATCATCGGGCTGGCACGCGGGCTGATCCGAGAGGTCATTGCCCTCGCGGTATGGATCGTGGCAGCGCTGGCGGCCTGGCTGTTCTACGTGCCGGTGGCGGAGCAGCTGACGCCCTGGATCGAGACACCGTCAGTGCGCATGGCCGCCGCCGTGTTGATCCTCGTGTTCGGGGTGCTGATTGTCGGTGCCATCGTCGCCTACCTGCTGTCCGTGCTGGTTGACAAGACGGGCCTCACCGGCACCGACCGGCTGCTCGGCATGGTGTTCGGCGCGGGTCGGGGTGCTGTGCTGGTTGCCTTGCTGGTCTTCCTGGCAACGCTGACACCGGTGGCCGAGGACCCCTGGTGGTCGCAGTCGCGCCTGCTGCCTAAGTTCCAGTTGCTTGCCGATCTGATGCTCGACATGATCCCGCCGGATGTCACCGACAGGATTCGCGCAATCTGAGCCGGACGGCCGGAAATTAACGGGCGCAACCCGCCCCCGTTTTTTGAACGGACGAGACGCGAGCGGGCTTGACCGAACGTCTGCAGTGAGGTGATCCATGTGCGGCATCGTTGGAATGGTGGGCAAGCAGCCCGTCAATCAGTATCTCTATGATGCGCTGCTGGTGCTTCAGCATCGCGGCCAAGATGCCGCCGGGATCGTCACCAGCGATGACGACAGGCTGCACATGCGCAAAGACAATGGGCTCGTGCGCGACGTCTTTCGCACCCGGCACATGCTGCAGCTCTACGGCAACATGGGTGTCGGACATGTCCGCTATCCGACCGCCGGCGCCTCCAGTTCGGCAGAGGCGCAGCCGTTTTACGTCAACTCTCCCTACGGCATCGTGCTGGCCCATAACGGCAATCTGACCAACGCGGACGACCTCAAGCGCGAGGTCTTTCTCGACGACCTGCGCCATATCAACACCGAGTCCGATACCGAGATCCTACTCAACGTCTTTGCCCATGAGCTGCAGGCGCAGAACAAGTTGCGCGTCGACGAGCAGGACATCTTCCGCGCCGTCGAGGGCGTGCACCGGCGCTGTCGCGGCGGTTACGCGGCGGTGGCGATGATTCCCGGCTTCGGTGTGTTCGGTTTCCGCGATCCGAACGGAATCCGCCCCATCGTCTATGGCAAGCGTGAGACCGACGAAGGCACCGAGTACATGATCGCCTCCGAGAGCGTATCGCTGGATACCCTCGGGTTCGAACTGGTGGCCGATATTGCGCCCGGCGAATGCGTGCTGATCACCAAGTCTGGGGAGATCTTCACCCGACAGTGCTCGGCGCAGCCGGTGTTGTCGCCGTGCATCTTCGAGTTCGTCTACTTTGCGCGCCCGGACTCGATCATCGACAACATCTCGGTGCACAAGGCCCGTTCCCGCATGGGTAAGAAGCTGGCCGCAAAGATCAAGCGCATCTGGCCGGAGCACGATATCGATGTCGTCATCCCGGTCCCAGACACCAGCCGAACCGCGGCGCTGCAGCTGGCCATTCAGCTGGGCATCCCCTACGCCGAAGGCTTTATCAAGAATCGCTACATCGGGCGCACCTTCATCATGCCCGGTCAGACCGTGCGAAAAAAGTCGGTGCGCCAGAAGCTCAACGCGATCGACCTGGAATTCCGCCGCAAGAACGTGTTACTCGTTGACGACTCCATCGTGCGCGGTACCACGTCAAGACAGATCGTACAGATGGCCCGCGACGCCGGCGCCAGGCGCGTCTATTTCGCCTCCGCGGCGCCCCCGGTGCGCTACCCGAACGTCTATGGCATCGACATGCCGGCGGCCAGCGAACTGGTGGCGCATGGCCGGACCGAGGCCGAGATCGAACAGGAACTCGGTGCCGATCGGCTGATCTTCCAAGACCTGCCGGACCTGATCGAGGCAGTGCAGAAGAAGAGCAAGAGCAACGTCGACCGCTTCGACACGTCGGTATTCGACGGCATCTACGTGACCGGGGACGTCACGAGTGATTATTTGGACGACCTGGAACGGGCACGCAACGACTCCGCCAAGGAACAACGTTCACGTTGCGACGAGACCGTCCTTGAACTTTACAACACAGATTGATTCCGCTCCCAGCGTGGCGGTTCGCCGATGAACGACGACCAGCGAGCGGATTTCC
Source organism: uncultured Gammaproteobacteria bacterium (assembly GCA_963695445.1). Lineage (GTDB taxonomy): Bacteria > Pseudomonadota > Gammaproteobacteria > Chromatiales > Chromatiaceae > Thiohalocapsa. The sequence goes on from CAVOGV010000061.1 coordinate 22,909, forward strand.
CGTCTGACTCGAAGCCAGCACCGTCTGTTGCGCCTGCATCGGCTCCCGAGCCTGCGGCTGAACAGCAATGGGGCCTTGCCACACGCGCCATTCGCGTCGGCCATCAGCGCACCGCTGAGGGCGAGCACTGCGAGCCCATTTTCACCACGTCGAGTTTCGTGTTCGCCAATGCCGCCGAGGCCGCGGCGCGCTTCTCCGGCGAGATTCCAGGCAACATCTACTCGCGCTTCACCAACCCGACCGTGTGTGCGTTCGAGCAGCGCTTGGCGGCGATGGAAGGTGGCGAGTCCTGCGTCGCCACCGCGTCCGGCATGTCGGCCATCCTGGCCACCTGCATGGGGCTGCTCAAGGCCGGCGATCATATCGTCTCGTCGCGCAGTGTATTCGGCAGTACGACCATGCTGTTCGATAAATACATGGCCCGTTTTGGCATCGAGACGACCTATGTCGAGCTGAACGCGCTCGATGCCTGGGCCGCGGCGATCCGTCCGTCGACCCGGCTGCTGTTCGTCGAGACGCCGTCAAACCCCCTCACCGAGATGACGGCGATCCCGCCACTGGCGGAGCTGGCGCATGCGCATGGCTGCGTGTTGGCGGTAGACAACTGCTTCTGCACGCCCGCGCTGCAACGGCCACTGTCCTTGGGCGCCGATCTGGTGATTCATTCGGCCACCAAGTATCTCGACGGCCAGGGGCGCTGCGTCGGTGGCGCTGTCGTCGGGGATGCCAAGCGTGTCGGCGAGGACGTCTTCGGCGTCGTTCGCACCGCCGGGCCATCGCTGAGCCCGTTCAATGCCTGGCTGTTTCTGAAGGGCCTGGAGACGCTCGAACTGCGCATGCTGGCGCATTCCGCCGCGGCGCTGGAGCTGGCGCGGTGGCTCCAGGACAAGTCCGGCGCGGCGCGCGTGCACTATCCCGGTCTGGACTCCCATCCCCAGCATCATCTGGTCGGGGCCGGGGCGCAACAGCTTGCAGGGGGCGGCATTGTCTCGTTCGAGGTGGTGGGCGGGCGCGAAGCCGCCTGGCGCGTCATCGATGCGACCCGTCTGTGCTCCATCACCGCCAATCTGGGTGATACTAAGACCACGATTACGCATCCCGCGACCACCACCCACGGGCGCTTGAGTCCGGAGGCGCGCGAGGCGTCGGGAATCAGCGAGGGACTGATCCGCATTGCGGTCGGTCTGGAAGCGGTTGCGGACATTCAGGCGGACCTTGCAATTGGGCTGGGTGCGGTCTGATCGGTGGTGGAAGGTGATGAACGAGGCCGCGACTGACGCGCTGAGGCGCAAATGGGACACGCGTTACCAGGCGGCGCAGCCACGTTCCCCGGCGGCGGTGCTGCAGGAGAATCAGCACCTGCTGCCGCCGCGGGGCAGGGCGCTCGATCTGGCCTGCGGGCTCGGCGCCAATGCACTGCTGCTGGCGCGGCATGGGCTCGACGTCCGCGCCTGGGACCAGTCGCCGGTCGCTGTCGACTCCGTTCGTGCGGCCGCCGCGACGCAGGGGTTGGCTGTCGATGCTCAGGTACGGGACCTATCAACGTCTCCGCCTCAACCGGCGAGCTTCGATGTCATCGTCGTCGCCCATTTTCTCGATCGTACGCTGGCGCCGGCGATTGCCGCCGCGCTTAGCCACGGCGGCGTCCTGTTCTATCAGACCTTCGTCCGCGAGAGCGTCTCGGACGTGGGTCCGATGTCACCGCGCTTTCGGCTGGAGCGCAACGAACTGTTGGCGCTGTTCGACGGTCTGATCGTACGTGTCTATCGCGAAGAGGGAACACTTGGCGATGTCGGTCGTGGTCTGCGCGACGAGGCGATGCTCGTCGCGCAGCGCCCGTAACGCTCTTCCTGTGCCGTCGATCGAGTTTCCCAGGTTGCCTCCACGCTCAACTGCTCATCCCCCATGCCGAAACAATCCGCCATGACAGCTTCGAATCGTCCCGCGACCGCGGAGATAACGCCACCTGAGCTCGACGCTGTCCGTGCTCAGTTCCCGATCCTGCGGACTCGGGTGCATGGGGAGGCGTTGGTCTTTCTCGACAGTGCGGCGAGTACGCAGCAGCCCGAGGCTGTGATCGAGTCGGTCAGCAACTATCATCGCCTTCATCACGCCAATATCCATCGCGGCGTCTACCAGCTTTCGCAGACCGCAACTCGGCTGTACGAGAACGCACGTGCGGTCGTCGCTCGCTTCATTAATGCCGCCGAGCCGGCGGAGTGTCTGTTCACCCGCGGTACCACGGAATCCATCAACCTGGTGGCCTCGGCCTGGGGCCGGACCAATCTCCGTCCCGGCGACGAGATCATTCTTTCGACGCTGGAGCACCACTCCAACATCGTGCCCTGGCAATTTGTGGCCCAGGCCACCGGCGCCCGGATCAAGGTCATCCCGATCAACGATGCCGGCGAACTGCTCCTCGACGACTACAAGCGGTTGCTGTCGAGCCGCACTCGCCTGGTGGCGGTCAATCATGTCTCCAATGCCCTGGGCAGTATCAACCCGGTGCGGGAGATCATCGCCGAGGCCCACGCTGCGGGCGCCTTGGCGCTGATCGATGGCGCGCAGTGGATCGCCCACGGTGTCACTGACGTGCAAGCCCTGGACGCCGATTTCTATGCCTTTTCCGGGCATAAGCTGTACGGGCCGACCGGCATTGGTGTGCTCTACGGCAAACGCCGGTTGCTCGACGCCATGCCGCCGTACCAGGGGGGCGGCGACATGATTGAACAGGTTAGCTTTGCCGAGACCACCTACGCCGCGCTGCCGAACAAATTCGAGGCGGGCACGCCGAACATCTCCGGCGCGGTAGGTCTGGCCGCTGCGATCGATTGGATCGGGTCGATCGGACTCGATCGCATCGGTGCGCATGAGCAGCGCTTGCTGCGGCATGCGACCGAAAGCCTGGGCCAGATCCCGGGCCTGCGGATCAAGGGCACGGCAGGACACAAGAGCGGTGTGTTGTCGTTCATTCTAACCAACCCGCCCATTGCTACGCTCGACGTCGGCACGCAGCTCGATTTGCGGGCCATCTGCATCCGCACCGGCCACCACTGCTGTCAGCCGTTGATGCAGAGGCTCGGCGTCGCCTCCACCGCGCGGGCGTCGCTGGCGGTCTACAACAGCTTGCAGGACATCGATCGGCTCGCCGATGTGCTGGCGGACATCGTCCAACGGGGTCGGCATGGTGCCGGCGGGAGGGCGATGCGGGGCGGTCACGAGACAGGCGCGCCCAGACAGACAGCGGTTGCGGCGCCGACGCTTATACACGGCGTCCCGCAGCCGCTGGCTCCCGTATCGACCCCCGACCTTTCAGCGGTAGACTATCCGGCCGCTGTTGCGGAGTCACCCGAGGGCGCTGCCGACGAGATCGCGGATCTGTTCGCCTTGTTGCCCGACTGGCCGATGCGTCACCAGTACATCATGGACTTGGGCGACAAGCTGCCGCCAATGCCCGCGCCCCTGAAGACGGCGGAAAATTATGTCCCGGGTTGCCAAAGTACCGTGCATATCGCCGCGCGGCTGAAGCCTGGCTCGGACGACATCATCGAGTTCTTGGCGGACAGCGATGCCAACATCGTGCGCGGACTGATCGCCATGCTGCAGCAGATCTATTCGGGGCAGCGCTCGGCAGCGATCCTGGCCTTCGACATCGACGCCTTTTTCGCCCGCATCGGGCTCAATCAGAACCTGACCATGTCCCGTCGAAATGGATTGGCGGCGATGGTGCAGCGCCTGCGCGAGCTGGCGCGGCAGTTCGCGGCCTGAGCCGCGGGCAACCTCAGCTTGCGCCGTTTGCGTCACCGTGCAACTCCGAGTTCATCTTTCGGGGTAGCAGCGAGCCATGAACGTAGAGGGCCTGACTCAAGCGCCAGCGTCCTGGATTTCGCCGCGATCGTTCGAGTCATGCGCGTCGCGCGGACCGTTTGGCACGCCGGCTAGATAGAGCCTAGTGTGGCGCATGGCACGCAGGGTCGTCGTGCAGCCGGCGGGGATCAGGAAGGATTGTCCGCGCCGGAGGTGCAGCCGTTCGCCGTTGCCCTCGAGTTCGAGCTTGCCCTCCAGCAGCAGCGCGAGCCGGATGCCGGCTTCCGGCAAGCGGCGCTTCTGCGCGGCCTCCAGCGTGAGCACCTCGAGCTCGAACTCCGTCACGGGCACGCGATAACGCAGACGCACCGGGTCCATGGTCTGCGGCTCGATCACCGCGGTCGGAGTGGCATCGAAACGCACCACGCGGAGCAGCTCGTCCACGTCGATGTGCTTCGGCGTCAGTCCTCCGCGCAGGACATTGTTGGAATTGGCCATCAGTTCCAGGCCGACGCCTTGCAGATAACTGTGCAACTCGCCGGCGGGCAGAAAGATGCCCTGGCCCGGGTGCAGTTGGATTAGATTCAGCAGCAGCGTCGAGAATAGTCCGCGGTCGCGGCGGCCGGGTACCGAGAACAGGCGGTCGGCGTGCAAGAGCCAAAAACGCGGGTCGTCGCGTGGAAACGCGCTTGCGCGATGCTCGTCATAAAGTCGTTGCACGAGCGGATCGAGCAGGGCGTTGACCGCCTGCTGCGGTAGGCGCATCAGGTGTCGATACAGGCCGCCAAGCCCGCTATTGCTATCGTCCAGCGCCGCGTAAACGGTTTGCAGTTCGGGCATCGAGGCCAGCAGCGCGGCAACCCCGGTCAGGGGCCGAAAGCCCCGCAGGGCATAGAAGTTGGTCAGCGCGACCAGGAATTCGGGCTTGTGGTTGCGATCGCGGTAGTTGCGCTTGGCATTGTGGATAGGGACGCCGTCCCGATCTTCGCGATCGAACCCGGCTCGGGCCTGCTCTAGGTTCGGGTGCGCCTGAATCGACAGCGGTTGGCGTGCCGCGAGTACCTTGAATAGGAACGGGAGCTTGCCGCCGAAGCGGTCGACGACGTCCGGGCCGAGCATTGCCCGCGGGGCGGCCTCGATCAGCCGGTTAAGCCGAACGGACTCACCGTCGACCCAAGCGACCGCGGGCAGGTCTGGATGGGCGCCGATCCAGAGCTCCGCGAACGGCCGTCGGGAGCAGTTGGTTTGACCAACCAGTGTCGGGATGAAGCTCGAGTCACCCCAGCTGTAATACTGCACCCGGCAATCGAGTCGGAGTGGGCGGGGACAGCGTTGCATCAGTGCCGCTGCCCGACGCACGACGGCATCGTCATCGGCGGTGAGTGAGTTCATGGCTGGTTTCAGCGCTTGGGACTTTCCGGCTGGCGCGGTTCGTGGCATGACTTCACCTCGACGAGAACGCGGTCGGTTGACGATTACCCTTGGCTCGAGATGCGAGAAGATGCAACAAAGGCAAACCCGAGCATACCGCGATCGCGATTTGGCTTGGTTGTCAGTGGGGGGTAACGATGGTCCCGTATTTTCGTAGTCCGCCTCGACCTGCGGTAGCGCTGGTGTTGCTGTGGGGATTGATGCTTGCTCTAGCTTGGGGCGGAGCTCGGGCGCAGGGTGCCGCGGATATCGACTGGGTTACCGGAAAAGAGACCGGTGAGGCGCGCGTGCACCTGTATTTCTTCTGGTCGCGTTCTTGTCCACACTGTCGTGAGGCGCTGCCCTTTGTCGAGGGTATGGCGAGTGAGTATGACTGGCTGGCGCTGGACGCCCATGAACTGACCAGTGATCGCGCCAACGTCGCCTTGTACGTCGAGATGGCGGAGAAACTCGGGCGTGATGCTCGCTCGGTGCCGGCGTTTTTTCTCTGCGGACGCATGTTGACCGGCTACGACAATGCCGAGGGGATGGGCGAACAGCTGCGCCAACTTGCGCAGCTGTGCCGACCAATCGAGACGCCGGCAGCGACCGAATCCGGCGCCGATAGACCTTCGTTGTCGGCCCTTCCCAAGTTGGAGCTCGAGCCAGATGCAGATGCCGAGTCGCTGCGGGTGCCGATGCTCGGTGAGGTCGATGCGCATCAGCTCTCGCTGCCGCTGTTTACGTTGCTGATTGCGGGTCTCGACGCCTTCAATCCCTGCGCCTTCTTTGTGCTGCTGTTCCTGCTGAGCCTGATGGTGCATGCCCGCAGTCGCGCGCGGATGTTGCTGGTGGGCGTGACCTTCGTGTTCTTTTCCGGCTTGGTCTACTTTCTGTTCATGGCGGCCTGGTTGAACCTGTTCCTGGTGATCGGCGGCGCGCCGGTGGTGACGCTGGTGGCGGGCCTGGTGGCGCTGCTGATCGGCGTGCTCAACATTAAGGATTTCTTCCTGTTCAAGCGAGGTCCGAGCCTGTCGATTCCGGAGCAGGCGAAGCCGGGCCTGTACCGGCGCATGCGCGGCTTGCTGAGCGCGGAGAGTTTAGCGACCATGCTGTTTGGCACCATCGCGTTGGCACTAGCCGCGAATAGCTACGAGTTGCTGTGCACTGCTGGCTTCCCGATGGTCTATACCCGGATGCTGACGCTGAACGGTCTCAACGGCTGGGGTTACTATGCCTATCTGGTCCTCTACAACCTGATCTATGTGCTGCCGCTGCTTGCGATCGTGCTGGTGTTCACCTTCACGCTGGGCGCGCGCAAGATGAGCGAGCGCCAGGGGCGGGTGCTGAAGCTGCTGTCGGGTGTGATGATGCTGGGTCTGGGCTTGACTATGCTGATCGCACCGGAGTCCCTGGGCAGTCCGTGGATCGGCGCCGGGTTGCTCGCGCTGGCGGCTGTCGTCACCGCGCTGGCTACGTGGTTGACGCGCGAGGCTACGACTTGAACAGGTCGTCCGCGGCCTGGCGCAGCGCTGCGTCCGGTGCAACAGCCGCGGCGCCCGTCGGCGTTGCCCAGGGGTCGAAGAATCCGCAAAAGTTTGCGCGCTCCTTGTTTGAGACCGATTCAGCCATGGGCTCGACGCAGTCGTTCGGGCGGCCGCGCTGGAAGAAGCGGCAGTTGCGGCAGCAGCGGGTTGGTTTGCCGCAGCCGAGGCAGTTGGTTTCGCGACCGTAGTCGGCTCGGGTAAGGTCCGCGCCGCAGTGCCAGCAGCGGCCGATGATGTCCTCGGGCATGGGGAGCATCTCCTCATCGGGTTGCCATGAACAGGCGCTTTATTCCTGTGCCGCGCGCAGCTGCTCGGTCAGCTTTGCGAACTCGCGCTGCATCTCCAAGTTCTGGAACGGGCGCAGCGCCGGTACCTGGCGATTGAGCAGCCCTTCAAGCAGCTGCTGGCTCGACTTGACCAGGTCGACGAGTTCGCCGGAGACGCGCACCGTTTCGTAGGTATTCCAGGCGGTCGCGATGTCTTCTTCCAGCGCCACGCGGGCGCTGCGGACCTGCTCCGCCTGCTGCTTGAGATAGTCGCGGTAGACGCCGGCGGCCTTGATGGTGAGCCGCTGCGCCTCCAGGTTGGCCTGCAGTACCGGGGCCTTTTCTGGGTGCTCGCGGGCCAGGTTTCGGGTCTCGTCGGAGAGGGCATCGGCGCGCTTGGCGATGTCGTTGATCTGGGGGATGTAGCGCTGCTCGATCGCCTGTTCGACGTCCAGATGCATGCGGTTCAGCGCACGCAACAGCACCACGTACATGCCGTAGTAGCGGCGCGCGCTCTGCATGTCCTCGCCGCTGTCGCGTACCAGCTGTTCCAGCTGAACCGTGATGGCCTTGACGTTGTCGAACACGATACCGAGGTCGACGATATTGTCGCCGACCACCGTGGAGAGTAGGAACTCCACCTGTTGGTCGCTCAGATTGAGCCCCATTGCACGCAGTTCCGCGGCGAATTCGCGCTTGATCTTGTCGAGTTCGGTACGGTAGCGCCTGATGTCCCCCTCGCGTTCGTCGATGAGACGGTCGAAATCCTCGACCGTCTTGGCCGTCAGTGATTTCGTCGGTGCCGCCACGCGGTTCTGGCGATAGGTGTCAATGTCGGTGCGGGCGGCCTCGATGCGCTGCTCCAGGGCCTGAATCTCGTCGCGGTAGCGCTGCATCGGCGATGTGGACAGGATCGCCACCGACTCATTCAGCAGCTGGTTGATCTCAGCCTCGGCGTCAGCCTTATCTCGGCGGAACCAGGCGCGGTCGGGCAGGTCGCGCTGGGCCTCCTCCAACGATACCGTCTGTTCGAGCTTCGGCACCACGTTGGTCCAGACGCGACCGAAGTCGTCGGCCTCTTCCGGTGTGAGGGAATCGCGGGCGTCTTCCCATGCGCCGAGCGTTGCGTCGCGGGATCGCTGCCACCAGTCGTCGGCGCTCTCCCGCGAGCGTTGCCATAGGTCCCCCGCCTGCTGTTGAGACTGCTGCCAGAGTTCGGTCGCCCGCTCGGTCAGTCCGTCCATCAACGGCGCAGGCTGTTCGGGCTGGGCGACCGCTTGGGCATAGATGCCGAGCAGCAGCAGCGTCAACAGTGGCCAGGTTGACATGGGGTACCTCGTCGATCGTTTCTTTGATGCGGGATGCGAACGTGGGGGACGGATTCTAACGCGAATGCCGGTATTGACGGTTCTTTAGGACATCGACGCGATCTGCCTTGTCTGATGTTGACAGCTCTGTTATTTTGCTCGCCTTGTTCGGGCACAGCCGGACGATCACTAAATGGTGGGCCGCGTCGGTCCCCTCGCAACGCAAAGCCGTGAATTCGGTCAGGCCCGGAAGGGAGCAGCCGCAGCGGTGGACGTGTGTGCCGGGGTGTGGCTGGCGGGGCTCGCCGCCCAACGCCAAATCGGAGCGCCGCCAGGATGGGCGTTCGCTGCTACATGCAATGATGGCGGAACGCCGAGTGCCGCGATGCAGATGTCGGGCGGCTCGACGACAGTACACGTATGTTGCGCCGCCCGCGCTGAGTTACACTGCCGGCCATGGCATTTCCCGCTGCAAGGTTGCGCTGATCCATCGATGACTTACCAGGTTCTGGCACGCAAATGGCGCCCGCGTTCCTTCTCCGATCTGGTGGGGCAGGAGCACGTGGTGCGGGCGCTGGTCAACGCGCTGGAGCGTGGGCAATTGCACCATGCCTATCTGTTTACAGGCACCCGCGGCGTCGGCAAGACCACACTCGCGCGTATCCTGGCCAAGACGCTGAATTGTGACGAAGGTGTTGGCCCCAATCCCTGCGGCGTCTGTTCCGCCTGTCGTGAGATCGATGAGGGTCGCTTTGTTGATCTGATCGAAGTGGATGCGGCATCCCGCACCAAGGTGGATCAGACCCGTGAGTTGCTCGACAACGTGCCGTTCGCACCGGTGCGTGGCCGCTCGAAGGTGTACCTGATCGACGAGGTGCACATGTTCTCCACCAGCAGTTTCAATGCGCTGCTGAAGACGCTGGAGGAGCCGCCGGAGCATGTCAAGTTTATCCTGGCGACCACCGATCCACAGAAACTGCCCGCGACGGTGCTGTCGCGTTGTCTGCAGTTCAATCTCAAGCGCTTGCTGCCGGAGCAGATCCGGGATCGGTTTCGTCACGTGCTCGATGAAGAAGCCATCGCGTTCGACGACGTCGCCCTGGCGCTGCTGGCACGCGCCGCCGACGGTAGCATGCGCGACGGCCTCAGCTTGCTCGATCAGGCGATAGCCTTCGGCGGCGGCCGGGTCGGTGCCGACGACACGCGGGTGATGCTCGGCACCCGCAGTGGCGACCTGACACTGGACCTACTCGACGCCATGGCCGACAACGACGGCGCGCGGGTGCTGTCGGAGGTTGGGCGCATCGCCGAGCTGACACCTGACTTCGGCGGTGTGCTCACGGACCTGATCGATCTGTTGCATCGGCTGGCGTTGGCTCAGCAAGTGCCGCAGACCCTGTCGGCGGATGATCCGGATCATGAGCGAATCGCGGTCCTGGCGAGCCGCCTACCGCCCGAGGACGTACAGCTGTTCTATCAGGTGATGCTCACCGGTCAGTCGGACCTGCCCCTGGCGCCGGATCCCCGCACCGGTCTTGAAATGGTGTTGCTGCGGGCCCTGGCGTTTCGGCCTGACGGGGCGCCAGACGCAAGCCGACGCGCGACCCCAACGCCTGCTGCCATATCCGGGCGGTCGCCCGGAATGCCAGCTTCATCTGGGGCTTCGACCCCGCCTTCGATCGGCTTATCAGCGGCAACAGCGTCGGCGGAGGTAGCGGCGGCATCCACCCCGCGATCTGCCTCAATATCTCCACCAGCGCCGCGCGGTGGAGTATCGGTGAACGCCGATCCCGAAACGGGCGCTGTCGCGCCAGCGGCGAAGGCTGCCCGGCCAACGGCAACGATTCCCACGGCGGCAGCCGTGCAAGCGCCTGCCTCACTCAGTACTGCGGATGACTGGCACCAGTTGGTTGCGGTGCTAGACGTCGGCGGGCTGGCGCGGCAGCTCGCGGAGCATTGCGCCTTCGTCGGCTGGGATGGTAAGCATCTAAGACTTGCGCTGGACCCCGCGGTCAGCAATCTTCGCGTGGCCGGCGCCGAACAGCGGCTAGGAGCTGGACTTGCCGCAGCGCTGGGCTGCGAGGTGGCGTTGGAGATCGAGACGAAGGCGCCAGCGGCGGAGACGCCGGCACTACGGCAGGCCCGGAGCGATGCCGAGCGCTTGGCCGAGGCCCAGGAGACCATGCGCGACGACCCGGTAGCGCACGAGATGAACCGCCGTTTCGATGCCGAATGGCTGCCTGACAGCATACGCCCGACGGGCGTTCGGCCGGTCCCCGGTGCTCCATCGAGTATTTCGTCCAGCCCGCCGCGCCCAGCGCCCGACCATGATTAAGAAACAACGCTGGCGTTGACTGCGTCGATAATGACCCGCCCGGACCCAGGGTCCGGTGCAACCTAAAACAGCAACGAGGTAGAGCGATGAAAGGCGGATTAGGCGGCATGCTGAAGCAAGCCCAGAAGATGCAGGAAGATCTGAAGAACGCCCAGGAGCGGTTGGCCAAGGAAGAGGTCACCGGCGAGTCTGGCGGCGGCATGGTCCGTGTGACCATGACCGGGCGCCATGAGGTGAAGCGCGTCGAGATCGACCCGTCGTTGATGGGGGACGACAAGGAGATGCTGGAGGACCTAGTCGCGGCCGCGATCAATGACGCTGTGCGGCGCGTTGCCGACATGACCCAGGCAAACCTGGCAGACGTCACCTCCGGGCTGCAGCTTCCGCCCGGCATGAAGTTGCCGTTCTGACCACGTCGCGGGGACGATCACGAAAGCGGCAATCGGGGTGACAGATCGCAGTCTGCTCAATCAGCTCATCGACGCGCTGCGCTGTTTGCCCGGCGTTGGCCCCAAGTCCGCCCAGCGGATGGCCTTTTTTTTGCTTGAGCGTGACCGCGATGCCGGCCGGCGGCTGGCGCGGGTGATGGCTGAGGCAATGGACCGCATCGGCCATTGCCGCGATTGCCGAACGCTGAGCGAGCGCGAGGTCTGCGGTCTTTGCGCCAATGCCAATCGGGACCCTGGTCTACTCTGCATCGTGGAGCAGCCCTCCGATATCGTCGCCATTGAACAGGCGACGGATTATCGCGGGCTGTATTTCGTGCTCGGTGGGCGATTGTCGCCGCTTGACGGCATCGGTCCGGACGACTTGGGGCTGGAGCAACTGCAGCAGCGGTTGCACGACGGTATCGTCGCCGAGGCGATACTCGCCATAAGCCCGACCGTCGAGGGCTCAGCCACCGCCCATTACATCACCGACATCGCCGAGGGTAGCGGCGTGCGCGTCACGCGCATCGCCCACGGCGTGCCGTTGGGCGGGGAATTAGAATTCGTCGACGGCGGCACGCTGGCCCATGCCTTCGCGGGGCGCACTGGATTCTAAGTTGCGTGCGCAGCCAGAAGACAATCGCCGGCCACTTGCCGTTGCCGGCTCGCTTGAAGGATCACCGGCAGCTCTCCACCACCGGGTTTGCCACATGGGCGTTGTGCCGCAGGCACAGCTGACTGGCACCGTCGCCGGCCGCGTTGACCTTCAGCCTGACGAGGAGACAGAAACCATGCCGAACACCATTTTTGGCAAGATCGCATCCGGTGAAATACCGGCGGACATCGTCTACGAGGACGAGCACGTGGTTGCCTTTCGCGACCTCAATCCGCAGGCACCGACCCATGTTCTGGTGATCCCGCGCAAGCCGATCCCGACGCTAAATGATGTTGGCGACAATGACGCCGAGCTGATCGGGCGGCTGTTCCTGGCCGCCGCAAAGGTTGCGGAGCAGGAGGGCATCGCCGCCGACGGTTATCGCACCATCATCAATTGCAACGCGGGCGCCGGTCAGACCGTCTTCCACCTGCATGTGCATGTGCTCGGTGGTCGACCGCTACAGTGGCCGCCCGGATGATGACTGGGGCGCGACGAAACGGCGGCCGTTGCATTCGGCGCTTGTCGCCGAATCGATGCGAGATCGGAGCGGCCGCGCTTTGCCTGCCGCCTCTGAGGCGTTAGCATGCGCGGACCTGATCGACCCGCGTCCCAAACTCGACGGAACCAACCGCAACACATGTCTTTGTATCCACCCGCGCAGGCCGCCGGCGAATCGGCCGATCGCCCGGACTCGGAACATCCGATTCTGGAACTCAAGGCCGCCGCGTTCACGCTGCCGGTGATTCGCCTCTTCGGAGTGGACATGGATGCGGTAGAAACCGAACTCGCGCCCAAGGTCTTGCAAGCACCCGGTTTTTTTCGCAACACCCCGGTGGTTATCGATCTTACCGCTTTGTCGGACTTCGATGCCGACGTGGGCTTTCCGCAGTTGGTGGGGCTGTTGCGTGGCATGGGCATGATGCCGGTGGGTGTGCGTGGTGGCAGTCCCGCGCAGCACGAGGCGGCACAGGCCATGGAACTGGCCATCCTCGGCGACGCCCACAAGCCGCGACAACGGGTCTCCGCCGGCAGCGTCGAGCCCTGCCGAGGCAACCGCCGCGCCGGTACGGGAGCCCGCCGGGGAGCACGGCAGCCGCCGTCCGCGGGTGCCGACGAGGGTGTTGTCAGCGCGCTCGTTGCTGATCGATCGTCCGGTCCGCTCAGGCCAGCGCGTCTACGCCGCCGGTGGCGATCTGACGGTCGTCGCGGCGGTGAGTTCCGGCGCCGAGCTGATGGCGGACGGCAACATCCACATCTACGCACCCATGCGGGGCCGTGTCATCGCCGGTCTGAAGGGCGATGTAAAGGCGCGGATTTTCTGTCAGGACATGCGGGCCGAGTTGGTGTCGGTGGCAGGGCATTATCGCGTTAGCGAGAATATCCCTGCGGATTTGAAGGGGAAGCAGGTGCAGGTGTTCCTTGACCACGAAGTGCTCAGGATCGAACCGCTGTAGCGCCCGCGGGCAGGTCTCTGTTTGCCGAAATTGGGACGCAAATGCCGGCAGTCCCGAATTTCGGTATGTTGACGCATCGGTGGCCGAGATTGGGCGCGGTGCCTGGACGCAATCGGCTTGTCTCATCGGCGCGCCAGCGACTGAACCGTTGCCAGATTAATTGTTGAAGGTTTTTTGGGGGAAACAGCTTTTGGCCAGAATCATCGTCATCACCTCCGGCAAAGGAGGGGTGGGCAAGACCACGACGGCGGCCGCGATGGCCATGGGCCTGGCGCAACGCGGGCATCGCACGGTTGTCATCGACTTCGACGTCGGCTTGCGTAATCTTGGACCTGATCATGGGCTGCGAGCGGCGCGTGGTCTACGACTTGGTCAACGTCATCAACGGGGAGGCCAATCTCAATCAGGCGCTGATTCGCGACAAGCGTTGCGACAGCCTGTACGTCTTGCCGGCCTCGCAGACCCGCGACAAGGATGCACTGACCGTGGAAGGCGTTGGAAAGGTGCTGGAGGACCTGGGCAAAGGCCACGATTACGTGGTTTGCGATTCGCCCGCCGGTATCGAGCATGGCGCGACCATGGCCATGTACTTTGCCGACGATGCCGTTGTCGTCACGAACCCGGAGGTCTCGTCGGTGCGCGACTCCGACCGCATGCTTGGCATTCTGGCCAGCAAGTCTCGCCGGGCCGAGACCAATGCCGAGCCGATCCGCGAGCACCTGCTGCTGACCCGCTACGCGCCGGAGCGCGTCGCTCGCGGCGAAATGCTCAGCGTCGATGACGTGCAGGAGATCTTGTCGCTGAATCTGCTCGGCGTCATTCCGGATTCTCAGGCCGTGCTGAATGCATCCAATGCCGGTATTCCGGTCATACTGGACAACGCATCCGACGCCGGCCAGGCCTATAGCGATATGGTCTCCCGGTACCTCGGCGAGGATCTGCCGATGCGGTTCCTGGAGCCCGAGAAGAAGGGCCTTTTCAGCCGATTTTTCGGGGGGTGAAGCGTGGGTCTACTTGACTATTTCCGCAGTTCCGGCCGCCCCAAGGGCTCTGCCTCGGTTGCCAAGGAACGCCTGCAGATTCTGGTCGCGCACGATCGCTCCGCACGCGACCGCCCATCCTACCTGCCCAAGCTGGAACAAGAGATTCTGGCCGTGATCAAGAAGTACGTCGAGGTTGACATGAACGCGGTGTCGGTCAACTACGAGCAGGAGGGCGACCAGGAGGTGCTGGAGCTGAATATCGTGCTACCGGACAGCGGCGGGCGGGTGTAAGCGCGGGCACCCGCGCTGAGGCCAGTCGCCCAAGGGTTACGATCGGCGGCCGCAGATCAGGTCAACAGCCGGGTCAGGATGCCGTTGTAGATGTCCGAGAGCTGATTCAGTTCGTCAACGCCGACGCATTCGTTGATCTTGTGGATGGTGGCGTTGACCGGGCCGAGCTCCAGCACTTGGGCGCCGGTGGGGGCGATGAAGCGTCCGTCGGAGGTGCCGCCGCTGGTGGACAGCGTCGTGGTTTGACCGGTCTCGGCCTGGATGGCGTCGCGGGCCGCGCTGACCAGTGCTCCAGCAGGCGTCAGGAAGGGATTGCCGGACAGTCGCCACTGCACTTGGTAGTCGAGATCGTGGCGATCGAGGATGGATTCAGCGCGGTGCTGGATCATCTCCGGCGTCAGTTCGGTGGAGAAGCGCCAGTTGCAGCGCACACTGAGTTCGCCCGGGATGACGTTTTCGGCGCCAGTGCCGGCTTGGATGTTGGAGATCTGGAAGCTGGTGGGTGGGAAGTGGTCGTTGCCCTGATCCCACTGCTGCGCTGCACAGCTCACTGATGGCTTCCGCGGCGCGGTGCACGGGGTTGTCGGCGAGGTGCGGATAGGCCACGTGGCCCTGTTTGCCGCGGATGGTCAGGCTGGCGTTGAGGCTGCCGCGGCGGCCGTTCTTAACGATGTCCCCAAGGCGGTCGCGGCTGGAAGGCTCGCCGACCAGGGCATAGTCGATCGTCTCACCGCGAGCGGACAGGGTCTCGATTACCCGCACGGTGCCGTCGATGGAGGGGCCTTCCTCGTCGCTGGTGATCAGAAAGGCGATGGAACCCCGATGATCCGGGTGGGCGGCGACGAAGCGCTCGGTGGCGGTGACCATCGCGGCGAGGGAACCCTTCATATCGCAGGCGCCGCGGCCGTATAGCATGCCGTCGCGGATCTCCGGTTCGAACGGCGGCGAGTGCCATTGATCGAGAGGCCCGGGCGGCACCACGTCCGTATGACCGGCGAAACAGAGCAGGGGGCCTTCGTTGCCGCGTCGTGCCCACAGGTTGTCCACGTCGCCGAAGCGCATGGGCTCGATGCGAAAGCCGAGGCGCTCAAGCCGTTCGGCCATCAGCGTCTGACAGCCCGCGTCGTCCGGCGTCACGGACGCCCGGCGGATGAGTTCGATGGCCAGTTCGAGCGTTGGTGAGGCGGTGTCGCTCATTGGCCGAAGAGTTCCGCGTAGGCCGCTGTCACTGAAGCCGACATGGCGCTGCTCTCCGGTATCGAGCAGGGGTCGGCGAATGATCGAAGGCGTCTCCAGCATGACCCGAATCGCGCCGGCCTCATCCAGCCCCTCGCGCACCGCGGGATCGAGCTTTCGCCACATCTGTCCGCGCCGGTTGATCAGCGTCTCCCAGCCTAATTCCTCGACCCACGTCCGCAACAGGACCTCGTCCAGCCCCGCCTTCTTGTAGTCGTGGAATGCGTAGGCAATGCCATGCCCATCAAGCCACGCGCGCGCCTTTTTCATGGTGTCGCAATTGCGGATGCCGTAGAGGGTGTTCATCGGTTCGCGTGTTGTTTGAGTGGTACGTTCGAGGCCAAGGGCCAAGCCCAAGAAAAGCCGCTCCCCTTCTTCTCTTCCTAGGCCCTCGGCCCTAGGCACTCGGCCCTTCGCCGCTATATGTCACGCAGCAGTTCGTTCAATCCGACCTTGCCGCGGGTCTTTTCGTCGACCTGCTTGATAATGACGGCGCAGTAGAGGCTGTGACTGCCGTCCTTCGATGGCAGGCTGCCGGGGACGACCACGGCGCCGGGTGGGACGCGTCCGTAGACGACCTCGCCGGTCTCGCGGTTGTAGATCTTGGTGCTCTGGCCGATGTAGACGCCCATGGAGATGACCGCACCCTGCCCGACGATGACGCCCTCGACGATCTCTGAGCGGGCGCCGATGAAGCAGTCGTCTTCGATGATGGTAGGCGCGGCCTGCACCGGTTCCAGTACACCGCCGATGCCGACGCCGCCGGACAGGTGCACGTTCTTGCCGATCTGGGCGCAGGAACCGACCGTCGCCCAGGTGTCGACCATGGTGCCGGAGTCGACATAGGCGCCGATGTTGACGTAGGACGGCATCAGCACGCAGTTGGGGGCGATGTAGGCGCCGCGGCGCGCGGTAGCCGGCGGCACCACGCGCACGCCGCCTTCGCGGAACTCGCGCGAGTTGGTGTCGGCGTACTTGGACGGCACCTTGTCGTAATAGTTGGTAAAGCCGCCCTTGATGAACTGGTTGTCCTCGATGCGGAAGGACAGCAGCACGGCCTTTTTGACCCAGTCGTTGACCACCCAGTCGCCGTCGTGCTTTTCGGCGACCCGCAGTTCGCCCCGGTCGAGGCGGTCGATGGTGTCGAGGATGGCGTCGCGGACAAGGGTCTCGACGGTGCGGGGGGTGATGTCGGCGCGGCGCTCGAAGGCCTTGTCGATGATGGCTTGGTTGTCGGACATGATCGGCTCCGTGGTGTTGTCTCGTCGTGGTTCGCGGCCGGCCTAGAGGCCGGCGCAGTAGCTTTTGATGCGTTGTGCCGCGTCGACGCATTCGTCCAGCGGCGCCACCAGCGCCATGCGCACGCGATTGGCGCCGGGGTCATCGCCGTCGGTTTGGCGCGACAGAAAACTGCCCGGCAGCACGGTGACGTGCTGCTGTGCGAACAGGTCGCGGGCGAACACCGCTGTCGTCGATGGGGGTGCGTGGCCAGAGATAGAAGCTCGCGGCCGGGTGTTGAACGTCGAGCACGCCGTCGAGGATGTCGATGACGGCGTCGAACTTCTCCCGGTACAGACGGCGGTTCTCGATGACATGTCCCTCGTCACCCCAGGCCACCGCGCTTGCATGCTGGTGTTGCAACGGCATCGCGCAGCCGTGGTAGGTGCGATAGGCGAAGAAGCGTTCGATGATTGCCGCGTCTCCGGCGACGAAGCCCGAGCGCAGCCCTGGCGCATTGGAGCGCTTGGACAGGCTGTGGAAGACCACGCAGCGGCGGAAGTCATCGTGGCCCATCGCGGCAGCGGCCTGGAGCAGTCCGACCGGCGGCGCCTGCTCGTCGAGATAGATTTCCGCATAGCACTCATCGGCGGCGATGATGAAGTCGTGTACCTGCGCCAGCGCGATGAGCCGCGTCAGGGTTGCCTGGTCGATGACCGCGCCGGTGGGATTGCCCGGCGAGCATAGATACAACAGCTGGCAGCGTTGCCAGGTGTCGGCGTCGACGGCGTCGAAGTCCGGGATGAAGCCGTTCTCGGCGGTACAGGGCAGATAACGCGGCGTGGCGCCGGCCAACAGCGCGGCCCCTTCGTAGATCTGATAAAACGGGTTCGGCATCAGCACCAGGGGCTGGGCGCGCGGGTCGACCACGGCCTGGGCGAACGCGAAGAGGGCCTCGCGGGTGCCGTTGACCGGGAGGATCTGACGCTCCGGATCGAGTGCGCCGGCGGGCAACTGGTAGCGACGCGTCAGCCACTCGGCGACGACCCCGCGCAGCAGCGGCAGGCCGCGCGTGTTCGGATAGACCGCGAGCTGGTGCAGGTGCGCGAGCAGTGCCTCGCCGATGATGGCCGGTGTCGGCTGCTTAGGCTCGCCGATCGACAGCGCAATCGCCGAGAGCGATGCCGGCGGCTCGATGCCTTGCTTGAGCGCGGCGAGCTTCTCGAACGGATAGGGTTGCAGTCGGTCCAGGTTCGGATTCATCGGGGCTAGGGGCGTGCCGCTGTTGCTTCAGGATCTTGACGACGATGACCGAGAGGTCCTCTGTCGATATTATTACCGGAGCAAGCCCGATCGTTAGTCCGCCAGTTTAGCATTCGTTGTTACCGCCAGACGAGACGAATCGCGGATGCCGACATCACCCCGACATCATTGAGGAGACCCAGATTGCCACTGATCACCGCAATACACCATGTCAGTCTCATCGTTGCCGACACGAATCGGTCGCTCGGCTTTTATCGCGATTTACTCGGTCTGCGCGTCGACGCCTCGAGGCCGGATCTGGGCTATCCGGGGGCGTGGCTGTGGCTCGGCGGGCAGCAACTCCACCTACTGGAATTGCCGAATCCGGATGCGATCGAAGGCAGGCCAGCCCACGGCGGGCGCGATCGTCATCTCGCCATGGGCGTGCCCGATCTGGACGAGTTGGCGGAGCGGCTGTCGCAGGCGGGCATCGCCTACAGCCTCAGTCGCTCCGGACGCCGGGCGCTGTTCTGTCGCGATCCGGACGCCAATGCGCTCGAGTTCGTCGAGTCGGTCTGATCGCAAACCAGGGCGCGAGCGCCGTTTGTCGACATCACCAACCACGAAAATACCAGCCATTGTCCCAGTCCGGCAGTGACTCGCCTGGCGTTGCCGACATGTCTCCCTGTTCGCCGGCGGGAACGCTTTCGAGCGGCGACGGCCAGGGTGTGGCCCAGGGACCTTGGTTCACGGAAGGAGCGCCGGTCCTGATCGATCATGTCGCGCCGCTCCTGTCGTCGGCGGAGAAACGCGTCTTCGCGCGCCTCCTGCTGTGCGGCGCCGACGGGATCGATGGCCCGACGTCGTGCCTCGTACTGCGCCCGACGTTGTTCCTGCAGCGCCTGGCGTTGGGCGCGGACCTCTTCGAGCCAACGCGGAACCCGATTCGCGCTGCAGGCGCGGACTCGCCGGCGTGCGGGCCGATCTGTTGTCCGATTTGCGGTACATCCGCGGCCTGCATGTCGCGGGCGAGTGAGACGTCGAACGGGTGTATCAGCAGCAGGGCTGCCGCTAACGCGATCGACGGCGGTAACAGTGGCAGAGTCCTGCTCATCTGCGCCATTTCGGGCCTTTAATTTACTTAGTATCTGGTTATTGACTGTTTTAGGCCAGAAGCCGCGAAGTCGTCAATGCCGACCATCGCCGCGCGGCGTGATCGCGCGATTTTGGTCCGTTGAAAGGGACACGGGTTGTCGCCGTGGAGCTCGACGCGGCTGAACGGAGGCCGCGCCGTAACCAGCCGGGTGACGGTTTGGTCTGGGTATCTCCCGGCGAACATCTGCGGGACGGCCTGTGCCGGTCGGGTATGCCGGTCGAGTGGTCCGGCCGTGTGCATCACCCGTGTGTCTCTATTGCGTGCATCGCTGCCCGCACCTGTCCGGCGGACGCGTGGCTCAGCGGCCGTCGGATGTCTCGAGGCGCTTGTGGATCTCTTGGCGCAGACAGGTGAGCGCTGTCTCGCAGGTGATCGGGGTGGCCTCTTGGGTGGAGATGAAAAAGACGTCGTCGACGTCGGCGCCCACCGTCGCGATCTTTGCGCTTTGCAGGCGAATGTCGCATTGCTCGAACACGGCGCCGATCTCGGCCAGCAGACCGGGGCGGTCGAGGGTGGTCAGGCGCATCATGGTGCGGTGGTTGCGCGTGTCCTCGGCAAAGCTGACCCGGGTCTCGGTGGGAAAGTGTCGGTGCTGCCGCGGCAGCCGACGGGTGACCCGCAGGGCGCTGTCATCGGGCTCGCGCAGGGCTTGTAGCAAGCAGATCGCGTAGCTCGTTGCTCTCGCTGCCCTGTTCGATGGGCTTGTGGTCCGGCCCCAGCACTTGGAAGGTGTTGACCGCGATGCCGTCCTCGGTGGTGGTGATGCGGGCGTCCATGATGCTCAGGGCCTGCTGATCGAGCAGCGCGGTGATGCGCACGAAGAGATTCTTCTCGTCGTGGGTATAGATGAACACCTCGCTACAGCCGCGGGGGGCGACTGGGCGGATCACCACGAGGGGTAGATCGCTGCAATCCGCGCTCAGCATCTGTCGGGTCTGCCAAGCGATCTCCTCCGGCGCACTGGGCGCGAAGAATTCGATGCCGAAGCGGCTCCAGAGGTCGCGGCATTCCTCGGCATCGATCCCCTCGAAGGCGAGTATGCGCATGGCCTCGCGCTGCTTTTGCTCCACCAGTTCGTCCTGCGCCTGCGGATTGTCGAGACCGCGGTTGAGGCTGCGGCGGGTGGCCTGGTAGAGGTCACGCAGCAGGGCGTTCTTCCACGAATTCCAGCGTCTTGGGATTGGTCGCGCGGGCGTCGGCAACGGTGAGCAGGTAGAGATAGTCGAGCCGGCTGCTGTCGCCGATCTGCTCGGCGAACGCCTGGATGACGATCGGGTCGGAGATGTCCTTGCGCTGCGCGGTCATGGACATCAGCAGGTGATGCTCCACCAGCCAGGCGACCAGTCGGCTGTCGAACTCGCTCAGATAGTGCAATTGGCAGAAGTCCCAGGCGTCGCGTGCACCGAGCAGGGAGTGGTCGCCGCCGCGGCCCTTGGCGATGTCGTGGAACAGCCCGGCCAGGTACAACAGCTCGATCTTGGGGATGCGCTGAGCGATCGAGCTGCAGAGCGGAAACTCGCCGTGGTGCTCCGGGACGGTGAAGCGGCGCAGATTGCGCAACAGCCGCAGTGTGTGTTCGTCCACGGTATAGACGTGGAACAGGTCGTATTGCATACGACCGACGATGTTGGC
Organism: uncultured Gammaproteobacteria bacterium; assembly: GCA_963695445.1. Classification (GTDB taxonomy): domain Bacteria; phylum Pseudomonadota; class Gammaproteobacteria; order Chromatiales; family Chromatiaceae; genus Thiohalocapsa. Next base: position 43,879 of record CAVOGV010000061.1, read on the forward strand.
GAAGGCGGGGATGTAGGCCGCGAGTACCCCGTAGCGGTTCATGCGCCGTAAGGCGTGAGTCAGGCCACTGCGGATAACGCACGATCTCCATGAACAGGCTGCGCGTGCGCACGTCCTCGCGAAAGTCGTCGTCGATCAGATGGCGGTTTTCGCGAATCAGCCGAATGGTGCTGGCACGGATACCCTTGAGCTGCGGATTCTGTTGCAGGACATGGAATACCTCCAACAACGCGAACGGCCGCTGCTTGAAGACGCGCGGGTGGGTGACCTCGAGATAGCCGCTGCGGCTCTGAAAGCGTTTGCTGACGGGCTGTGGCGGTCCGATCTGATCGTGCAGCAGGATCGCCTCCTGGAACAGTTGCATCAGCATCTCGTTGAGCCGATTCAACTCCATCACGGCGCGATAATACTGCTGCATGAACTGCTCGACGGCCAGGTTGTCGCCGTGGTCCGAAAAGCCGAATTCGTCCGCCAACGTGCGCTGGTAGTCGAACAGCAGCCGGTCTTCGCGGCGGCCGGTGAGGCGGTGCAGGGCGAAGCGGATGCGCCAGAGCAGTGACTGGCCCTCGATCAGGGTCAGGTACTCCGCCTCGGTCAGGAAGCCATGTTCGACCAGCTCGTGCAGCGAGTCGGCGCCGAAGTGACGCTTGGTCACCCAGGCAATCATCTGGATGTCGCGCAGGCCGCCGGGGTTTTCCTTGATGTTGGGTTCCAGGTTATAGGCGGTCTCGCCATATTTCTTCCAGCGCGCAAGCTGCTCTTTGCATTTGGCCTCGAAGAAGGCCTCGCTGGGCCAGATGCTGTCCGGGCCGGTTGCCTCGCGCATGGCCTCGAACAGCGATCTGTCGCCGGTGACGAGTCGCGACTCGATCAGGTTGGTGACGATGGTGACGTCGCCGCTGGCCTCTTCGCGACATTGCTCGACCGTGCGCACCGAGTGGCCGATCTCCAGTCCGATGTCCCAAAGGAACGTGACCAGTTCCGAGATCGTATTGCCGACGCGTGCGATCGCGCCCGGTTCGAGCAGGATCATCAGGTCGATATCGGAGGCGGGATGCAGTTCGCGGCGGCCATAGCCGCCGACGGCGATCAAGGCGGCCGGCTCCTCTGGGGGCATGAACCGGTACCAGGCACAGGTGACGAGCAGGTCCACCAGCGCGCTGTGCTCGCGGACCAGATGCGCGACCGGGTCGCCGTCCTGGTAACGCTGGAACAGATGCTGTTTGGACTGCTTGAGAACCCGCTTGAACAGGGCAAGGGCGTCGGGGTAGGCGGCGTGGATGAGTCGGTCCGCATCCACGTTGTCGAGTACCGGAGCGGTTTCGGGGACGATGGCGTTCATGCCGCGCGTATCGATTCGCGCTCCTCGTTGCGAAGGGTCAGGATCTCGTGGCCATCGCCGGTCACCAGAATGGTGTGTTCCCACTGGGCGGACAGGCTGCGGTCCTTGGTGACCACGGTCCAGCCGTCCGGCAGCAGTTTCACCTGCCGCTTGCCGGCGTTGACCATGGGTTCGATCGTGAAACACATGCCGGGCTCAAGTACGACGCCGTCGCCGGGATTGCCGTAGTGCAGGACCTGGGGCTCTTCGTGAAATTCGCGGCCGATACCATGGCCGCAGTACTCGCGCACGACCGAGAAGTTTTGTGCCTCGACGAAGGTCTGGATGGCGTGGCCGATGTCGCCCAAGCGTGGCGCCTGGAGCCACCTGGGCGATTCCGATGTGCAGGGCTTGCTGGGTGACGCTTCACCAGCCGCCGCGCCATCACCGACGGCTCGCCGACGAAGAACATCTTGCTGGTGTCGCCGTGGAAGCCGTCCTTGATGACGGTGATGTCGATGTTGACGATGTCGCCCTTTTTCAGCCGCTTGTTGCCGGGAATGCCGTGACAGACCTGGTTGTTGACCGAGGTGCAGATCGAGCGCGGGAAACCCTTGTAGTCGAGCGGGGCCGGAATGGCCTGCTGCTCGTTGACGATGTGATCGTGGCAGATGCGGTCGAGTTCGTCGGTGGTGATGCCCGGCTGCACGTGCTCGTCCGATCATCTGCAGCACTTCGGCCGCCAGACGTCCCGCGACGCGCATCTTCTCGATCTCGTCGTCGTTCTTGATCGTAATGCTCATAAGTTCAGATGCTGGGTTCGGCTGGTGGCGTCCACGTCGTTGGTTCGCGTCTCCGGGGCGTTGGATCGGTCAAAGCGCCTGGCTGGCGAACCGAGCGCAGCCGGTTCGAGATTGCCCGAGGGTGACCGACCATGGTATAAAATGCGGCGTAGTCGAGCAAACGTTCCGCTACGACTTGCCGGCGCTTCCAAACTGCCGACGATTTTCCCCGGTTGCAACGGTCCGCGCCCTAGCCTTTGGTCCAGAGGTCCAGGAGGTCCAGAGGTCGGGCGCGGGGTGATATTGGGCGCTGTGCATCGGTGGCGATCGTGACGAATCGCATCGGCAGGTTCGAAAAAGAGTCGTCTTTTCATCAACGCCACACACGTGTCGTCACATGCTGCTGGGTGCCCGTTTACGGGTTGCAGCATGGGACACGTGGAGGTTCAACCCAAACGAGGAAAATCCAATGAGCGATGTCTCCATGCGGCAGATGCTGCAGGCCGGTGTCCATTTCGGCCACCAAACCCGTTACTGGAACCCGAAGATGGCCTCCTACATCTTCGGCCAGCGCAACAAGATCCATATCGTCAATCTCGAGAAGACGCTGCCGCTGTATCAAGATGCGGTGAGCTACCTCGGCAAGCTTTCCGCCAATGGCGGTCGGGTACTGTTCGTCGGCACCAAGCGTGCCGCCCAGGATGCGGTGCGCGAGGAAGCCACCCGCTGCGGTATGCCCTATGTCAATCACCGTTGGCTCGGCGGCATGCTGACCAACTTCAAGACCGTCAAGCAGTCCATCCAGCGCCTCAAGGAACTGGAAGCCATGTTCGAGGACGGCTCGATCCATCGCTTCGGCAAGAAAGAAGCGCTGACCCTGGAGCGTGAGCGCGACAAGCTCGAGCGCAGTCTTGGCGGCATCAAGAATATGGACGGCCTGCCGGACGCGATGTTCGTCATCGACGTCGGTCACGAGAAGATCGCCATTTCCGAGGCGAACAAGCTCGGTATCCCGGTTGTGGGCGTCGTCGACACCAACAACGATCCGAGCAAGATCGACTACGTGATTCCCGGCAACGACGACGCCATTCGCGCCGTTCGTCTCTATGTCGAAGGTGCCGCGTCGGCCATGCTCGACGGACGTCAGACCGCTGCCGCGATGGCGGGTGGTCGCCGGTCCGAGATGCTCGCCGACGAAATCGCTCAGACCGAGGTCGCGGAGCCAGCGCCCGAAGCGGTGGTCGATTCGACACCCGAGACCGCGCCCGCAGACTGCCTAAGCATCGGCGGCGATCCAAGGCTCGTTGCCGGCGTCTTTGCGCCGGCAACGATACCGATCGAACATTCGAATTAGCAACATCAAGAATTCTGGAGTTTCTCATGGCCATTACAGCCTCCCTGGTCAAGGAGCTGCGCGAGCGCACTGGCGCGGGCATGATGGAGTGCAAGAAGGCACTCGTGGAGACCGATGGCGACATCGACGCGGCCATTGAGGCCATGCGCAAGTCCGGTCAGGCGAAGGCGGCGAAGAAGGCTGGCCGAATCGCCGCTGACGGCACCATCGAACTGCGCATCAGCGACGATGCCCGCCGCGGAGTCATGGTCGAGGTCAACAGCGAGACCGATTTCGTGGCCAAGGACGAGAACTTTGCCCAGTTTGCCGGCGCGGTCGCCGATACGGCGCTGGCGGCGGACGTTGCCGATGCCGCCGCGCTCGCGCACGAGCCGATTGCGTCCGGTGATGGGACTCACCGTGGACACCGCCCGCGAAGCACTGATCAGCAAGGTGGGCGAGAACGTACAGCTGCGTCGACTGGTTCGATTCGACGATGCCCAGGGCGCGATCCACAGCTATCGCCACGGTGTCCGTATCTGTGTCATGGTGGAGATGGTCGGCGGCGACGCAGCCTTAGGGACGTGATATCGCCATGCACATCGCGGCCAGCAATCCCGTGTGCGTCAGTGCCGACGAGGTACCGGCCGAGTCGCTTGAAAAGGAGCGGGCGATCTTTCGTGCTCAGGCCTGGAAAGCGGCAAGCCCGAGAGACATCGTCGACAAGATCATCGAAGGCCGCATGCGCAAGTACCTCGAGGAGGTGACGTTGCTGGGTCAGGCGTTCGTCAAGGATCCGGATCAGCAGGTCGGCAAACTGCTGAAACAGGCAGGCGCGAGCGTGGTACGCTTTGTGCGGCTTGAGGTCGGCGAGGGCATCGAGAAGAAGACCGAGAATTTCGCCGACGAGGTGAAGGCGCAGGCCGGCTTGACCGACTGACCGCTGATTGCCTCCCCGACTGAACGCGAACGGGGCCGACCGATGTCAGCCCCGACGCCATCGCCCGACATTGATGAGGCCGCGGACATCCGTGAACGAAGCAGTGCATCGACGCATTCTGATCAAGCTGAGTGGCGAGGCGCTGCTCGGCGATGCCGCTGCCGGCATCGATGCGGGAATCCTCGACCGACTGGCGTCGGAGGTCGCCGAGTGCGCTGCTGGCGGTACCCAGGTCGCTCTTGTGCTGGGCGGTGGCAACATCTTTCGGGGTGCGGGTCTGGCTGCCCGTGGCATGGATCGCGTTACCGGCGATCACATGGGCATGTTGGCCACGGTGATGAACGCGCTTGCGATGCAGGATGCGCTCGAACGCATCGGCGTGGCGGCGCGGGTGATGTCCGCGCTGAGGATCGGTCAGGTTTGCGAGGACTACGATCGCCGGCAGGCATTGCGCCACCTGACGCAAGGACGGATCGTCGTGTTCGCGGCAGGCACCGGCAATCCGTTTTTCACCACCGACTCCGCGGCGAGTCTTCGGGCGGCTGAGATTGGGGCCGATCTGCTGATCAAGGCAACCAAGGTCGATGGCATCTACTCTGATGATCCGGTAAAAAATCCGCAGGCGCGCTTCTATTCGCGTCTAAGCTACGATCAGGTTCTGGCCGAGGGGTTGGGCGTCATGGATGCAACCGCCATCGTGCTCTGTCGAGACCACGGCATTCCGCTGCGGGTCATGAATATTTACGATACCGGCGCGCTGGTGCGTGTCGCAGCCGGCGAAGATATCGGCTCCCTGGTGGAGCCCGGAAAGTAACGATGATCGACGACATAAAGAAAGATGCAGCCGAGCGAATGGGCAAGAGCGCGGAAGCGCTGCGTCACGAATTGGCAAAGATTCGGACCGGCCGGGCGCACCCTTCGTTGCTCGACCACGTGCGGGTTTCCTACTACGGCAGCGATGTGCCCATCAGCCAGGTCGCCAATGTCGCGGTCGAAGACGCCCGTATGCTGACCGTCACGCCCTGGGACAGGGGTATGGTGCAGGCGGTCGAAAAGGCCATCATGCAGTCGGACCTTGGCATCAATCCGAACACCGCCGGCACCGTCATCCGAGTGCCGATGCCCGCGCTCACCGAAGAGCGTCGCCGAGACCTGCAGCGCATTGCGCGACACGAGGCCGAGCAGGCGCGTGTCGCCGTGCGCAATATTCGCCGCGATGCGAACAACGAACTCAAGGAACTGGTGAAGGAGAAACTCATCTCGGACGACGACGAGCGTCGCGGTCAGGAAATTGTGCAGAAGCTGACCGATCAGTTCGTGAAGGAAGTCGACCAGATCCTGGAAGAGAAAGAAGCGGACCTGATGTCCATCTGATCCGTTACAGTCAGCAGCGGATCAAACGCCAGTGGCCAGCACTATTTCGGGCATCGACGGAGACGACGGGCATCAAGCGAGTGCCCGTGCACGTCGCCATCGTCATGGACGGGAATGGCCGTTGGGCGCGGCATCGTGGTCTTCCACGCACCGCGGGTCATCGGGCTGGCGCCAAGAGCGTGCGCGCCGTGGTCGAGGAAAGTGTGCGTTGCGGCGTCAAGGTGTTGACGCTGTTTGCCTTCAGCAGCGAGAACTGGCGCCGCCCGCCGAGCGAAGTCAATGTGCTGATGGAACTCTTCATGAGCACGCTCCAGGTCGAGGTGAAGCGACTCGTGGAGCACGATGTGCAATTGCGCATCATCGGCGATCTGTCCGCATTCTCCGGCAGACTGCAGGCCCAGTTCGATAACGCCCAGCAAGCCACCCGCGACAACCGTAAACTCATCCTCCAGGTGGCCGCCAATTACGGCGGCCGTTGGGACATCACCCGCGCTGCACGCGCCCTTGCGGCGGACGTTGACGCGGGTCGGCTGCGCGTCGACGACATCGATCGAAGCGGCCCTCTCCGCCCGCTTGTCGTTTCCGGACGTGCCCGATCCGGACCTGTTCATTCGCACCGGCGGCGAGAAGCGCATCAGCAATTTCCTGCTGTGGCAATCTGCCTACGCCGAGTTCTATTTTTCCGATCTGATGTGGCCCGAATTCGATGCCGACGGCCTACGTCGCCGCGCTGAACGACTTCGCCCGTCGCCAGCGCCGCTTTGGGTTGACCGGAGACCAGGTCGTCGCCCAGGCCACGCGCCTAGCGAACCCCTGCCTAGGGAATCTGAATCGTTGTCGATCGCCAGCCCCCTGCAGCAACGGTTGATCACGGCCGGCGTCTTGACGCCGGTCGTTGTGGTGGCGGTTCTGTTGCTACCAACGGCGTATTTCGCCCTGCTGATGGCCGCGGTGGTCTGCTTGGGTGCGTTCGAGTGGGCGGAGTTCGTCGGTGGCGAGGCACGCGTGTGGCGTTGGCTTTACGTCGCGCTGGTCGGCGCCTGCCTGCTGTTGCTGTGGTTCATCATCCCGCGTGCCTGGGACGTCTATCTGTTGGCGCTGGCTGCGCTTGTGGTGGATCGCGACGGCACGCGCCCTTACACGCATTGGTGCGGTGGAGCCGAGCACTGGTGTCGCCCCGGAGTTGGTGCCGATCGGGCTCGTGGTTTTGGTGCCGCCCTGGATCGCGATCGTCGGCCTGCATGCCGTCGCCGACAACGGACCCTGGCTGGTGCTGGCGCTGATGATGCTGATCTGGATCGCGGACTCGGTCGCCTATTTTTCCGGCCGTCAATGGGGCAATCGGCGACTTGCCCCGGCGTTGAGCCCGGGCAAGACGCTGGCCGGCGTCTATGGTGCACTGATCGGCGCGAGTGCCTGGGGCGTGCTGCTGGGGCTGCTGCTGCACCTGTCGCTCGGCAGGGGGCTGCTGCTGGTGCTGTTGTGTGCGCTGACCGCGGCGCTGTCGGTCGTGGGTGATCTCTACGAAAGCCTGCTCAAGCGCCGCCGCGGGCTCAAGGATGCCGGCGTCCATCCTGCCGGGGCACGGTGGTGTGCTCGACCGCATCGATAGCATGACCGCCGCCGCGCCGTTTTTCGCGCTCGGCTTATTCTGGCTGGAGAGAGGCTTATGAAAGGCATTGCGGTGCTCGGTTCCACCGGTTCCATCGGCGTCAGCACGCTGGATGTGGTCGAGCGTCATCCTGACCGTTTTCGGGTGGTTGCACTCACCGCGCACGGCAGCGTCGCGCGCATGGCGGAGCAATGCCGCCGAGTCCGGCCCGCATACGCGGTGATGGTCGACGCACGCGCCGCCTCCGCGTTGCGCGATGCCCTGTCGGACATGGCCTCGCCGCCGGAGGTGCTGTCGGGTCCGCAGGCGTTGGAGATGGTGGCGTCGCTGCCAGAGGTCGACTACGTCATGGCCGCCATCGTCGGCGCGGCCGGTCTGATGTCCAGTCTTGCCGCGGCTCGGGCCGGAAAGCGCCTGCTGCTGGCGAATAAGGAGGCGCTGGTGGTCGCCGGCGCGATCCTGATGCGTGCCGCCGCGGACAACGGCGCAACGCTGCTCCCCATCGACAGCGAGCACAACGCCATCTTTCAATGCTTGCCGCCGGATCTGGGGCGACGGGCTGCAGCGCTCGGGGGTCGAACGCATCTTGCTCACCGCTTCCGGCGGACCGTTCCGGGACGCGCCGCCGGAGTCGCTGGCCGCGGTCACGCCGGAGCAGGCCTGCGCGCATCCGAACTGGAGCATGGGCCGCAAGATCTCCGTCGACTCGGCGACCATGATGAACAAGGGGCTCGAGATCATCGAGGCCTGCTGGCTGTTCAACACGTCGCCGGATCAGATTCAGGTGGTGGTGCATCGACAGAGTGTGATTCACTCGATGGTCCAGTACAGCGACGGCTCGGTGCTCGCACAGCTCGGTAATCCCGACATGCGCACGCCCATCGCCCACGCCCTCGGCTGGCCGCAGCGGATCTTCGCCGGCGTCGAGCCGCTGAATCTGTTCGATATCGCTCGGCTCGATTTCGAGCCACCCGCGCCGGAGCGCTTTCCTTGTCTGCGCCTGGCTTATCGCGCCGCCGCCGAGTCCGGCACCGCGCCGGCGGTCATGAATGCCGCCAACGAGGTCGCCGTTGCGGCCTTTCTCGATCGACGCATCGGCTTCACCGACATCGGCACCGTCGTCGAGCGCACCATGGACGCGTTGCCGCCGGAGCCGGTGGACCTATCCGGCCTTGAGCAGGTGCTGGCGGTCGACCGCCAGGCGCGCGACGTGGCGGAACAAAGCGTCGCGCGTGCGGTCGCATAGCGGACCATGTTAGACCTCGGCATAAAACTCGGCGCCTTTCTCGTCGCAATCCTGTTGCTCGTGACCATTCACGAGTTCGGCCACTTCTGGGTGGCCCGCAAGCTCGGCGTCAAGGTGCTGCGCTTCTCCATCGGCTTCGGGCGTCCGTTGCTGACCTGGCGTCGGCGCAATGACGACACCGAATACGTGCTTGCGGCGCTGCCGCTCGGTGGCTACGTGAAGATGCTCGACGAGCGCGAGGAGCCGGTCGAGCCCGCTGAGCGCCATCTCGCGTTCAATAATCAAAAGCTCTGGAAACGCAGCGCGGTGGTGGTTGCCGGACCACTTGCTAATTTTCTGTTCGCCATTTTGGCCTACTGGTGCATCTTCGTGGTCGGCGAGCGGGCCTGCGACCGGAGGTCGGCACGGTAACGCCGGACTCGATCGCGGCGGAGGCGCAATTCCAGCCTGGCGACCTGGTGCAGTCGGTCGATGGTCGCGAGACACCGCTGTGGGGCAGTGTTTGGTTCGCGCTGCTTTCGGCCTCGCTCGACGCCGATGACGTCGATGTCCGCGTGGTCACTGCCGACGGCCAGGAGGCGGTCCGGATCATCCCCGGCGAGCGCCTCGGCGCGCTCGACCCCGGACGCGGCTTTCTCGGGATGCTGGGCTTGCAGAGCGCATCGCCCGACATTCCCCCGGTGATCGGCGAGTTGGTGCCGGAGCAGCCCGCGGTCAGGGCCGGCTTATTGACTGGTGACCGTGTGCTGGCCGTCGATGGTATCGGGGTGGAGACCTGGTTGGACCTGGTCCAGGCGGTCCGTGATGCGCCTGACACCGAACTCAGACTCGATGTCGAGCGCGCTGGTCGCGTCGTTGATATTCGCTTGACTCCGCTGTCGATCGAGTCAGACGACGGCCAGCGCGTCGGACGGATCGGCGCCGGGCCGGATGTGCCGGACGATCTGTTCGAGCCCTATGAGCTCACGGTTCGTTACGGCCCGATCGAGGCCCTCGCAGAGGCGTCTCGGCGCGTCGCAGACCTGTCCGTGCTGACGTTGCGTATCATCGGTCGGATGCTGATCGGGACCGCGTCCGTCGAGAATCTGAGCAGTCCCATCGGTATCGCCGACGCGGCGGGCAAGACCGCGAGCTTCGGTGTCGAGCCATTCGTCAAGTTCCTGGCCCTGCTCAGCGTCAGTCTGGGGTTGCTCAACCTGCTTCCGATTCCCGTGCTCGACGGCGGGCATTTGCTGTACTTCGCGATCGAGGCCGTGACCGGCAAGCCGCTGTCGGAAGACGCGCAGGCGCTGGGTCAGCGCATCGGCTCTGGCGTTGATCCTGTCGCTGATGACACTCGCGTTTTACGTCGATATTGCCCGGCTGCTGGGCTAGCCGACTCCGATACCTTATAATCCCGCGCTTTGTTAGCGTTTCGCGGCCAGAAGTCCATGCTGGTCCCGCGGGGGTATCACGGCGATGAAGGAATTCCTGCCAAGCAGGCAATTGATGCAGTTTGTGTTTGCAGCATTATTGCTGTCGCTGCCGTTCTCGGTCCGGTCGGAGGCGTTCCAGGTCGTTGACATTCGGGTCGAGGGCTTGCAGCGCATTGCCGCTGGCACGGTATTCAATTACCTGCCCGTTCAGATCGGTGATGTCGTCAGCGACAACATCACCGCGGATGTCATCCGAACCCTCTACGGTACCGGCTTCTTCAACGATGTCACGGTCGAGCGCGAAGGCGACGTGCTGGTCATCGTCGTGCGCGAACGGCCCGCGGTCGCCGAGATCACGCTGGTCGGCAACAAGTCCCTCGACACCGAGGTGCTGAAGGAGGGGCTGGCGGAGGTCGGCCTGGCCGAGGGCCGTGTCTTCGATCCGTCGATTCTTGACCGCATCGAGCAGGAACTGCAGCGGCAGTACTTCGGCTCGGGCAAGTACGGTGTCGGCATCGAATCGACGGTGTCACCGTTGGAGCGCAACCGCGTTGCGGTGCGGATCGAGATCAACGAGGGTCTGACCGCGCGCCTGAAGCAGATCAACATCATCGGCAATCAGGCCTTTACCGAGAAAGAACTGCTCAAGCAGTTCGAGCTGGGCAAGACCAACTGGTTGTCCTTCTATTCCAAGAACGATCAGTACGCCAAGCAGAAGCTGGCCGGCGATCTGGAGTCGCTGCGCTCGTTCTATCTCGATCGCGGTTATATCGAGTTCCAGATCACGTCGACCCAGGTCACCATCAGCCCCGACAAAAAGGACATGTACGTCACCATCGCCGTCGACGAGGGTGACGTGTTCCGGGTCAGTGATATCCAGCTTGCCGGCGAGCCCTCCGTGCCGGCGGAGCAGCTGTTCCCGCTGATCCAGATGCGTCGCGGCGAGGTGTTCTCGCGCAAGGCCGCCACCGAGAGCGCGGACCGCGTCTCCAATCTGCTGGGAAATGAAGGCTACGCCTTTGCCAACGTCAATGCCGTGCCCGAGATCGACAACGAGAACAAGACCGTTGCGGTGACGTTCTTTATCGATCCCGGCAAGCGCGTCTATGTTCGCCGCATCAACATGAAGGGCAATACCCGGACGCGCGACGAGGTGCTGCGCCGGGAGATGCGCCAACTCGAGACAGCATGGTTCTCGACCGCGCTGGTCAAGCGCTCGCGCGAGCGGCTGCAACGGCTCGGCTACTTCGATGACGTCAACATTGAAACGCCTGCCGTGCCGGGGTCCGCGGATCAGGTGGACGTGGATGTGACGGTCAAGGAGAAGCCGTCCGGCAACTTGATGGCGGGTATCGGTTTCTCCCAGTCCGACGGCATCATCTTCAACACCAGCATCAGCCAGTCCAATTTTCTCGGTACCGGTAAGCGCGTCGCCTTTGCGTTCAATACCAGCCGCACCAATCAGTTCTATCAGTTGGCCTACACCAACCCTTACTACACCATCGATGGCATCAGTCGCGGTTTCGACCTGAGTTACCGGACCACCGACTTCGATCAACTCATCGGTGCCGACTACTCCACGGATGTGGGGCGCGCGGCGGTGAATTTCGGTCTGCCGATTTCCGATACCTCTCGCGCCGGCGTCGGAATGTACTACCAGAACACGCGCTTCTTTGCCGGACAATTTTCGGATCTTGCACAGGAATTCGTCGAGCAAAATGGAGAGGACTTTAACGACGTCTTCCTGACGCTGAGCTACGTCAACGACTCGCGCGATTCCGCCGTGTTCACCACCAAGGGTACCTTGCAAAGCATATTCGGCGAGATCGCGGTCCCCGGTAGCGATCTGCAGTACTACCGGCTCAACTGGCGCGGGCGCCACTTCGTGCCGCTGACTCGGCGTTTCACGCTGGCGCTCAAGGCGGATGCGGGCTACGGTGGCGGCTACGGTAGTACCGAAGCGATGCCGTTTTTCGAGAATTTCTATGCTGGTGGTCCCAGTACCGTCCGCGGCTTCAAGGCCAATACGTTGGGTCCACGTGAGACGACTCCAGGTCAAGAGGACCCGGTTGGTGGTAACGTGAAGCTGACCGGCGGCCTGGAGCTGTTTGCGCCGCCGCCGATCGGCGGTAACTTCGAGAAGACGTTGCGCTTGGGTGCGTTTCTGGACTTCGGCAATGTCTGGTGGACGGAACCCACCGATCTGGTGGCGCCGACCGGCTTCGATCTCGGCGAATTGCGCTACTCCACCGGCCTTTCCGCGCAGTGGCTGTCACCGGTCGGCGCGCTCTCGCTGAGTGTTGCGTATCCGCTGAACGCGACGGATCAGGACGAAGAGCAGGTCTTCCAGTTTTCCTTTGGTCAGAACTTCTGATATGCCCATCCGTCTCTGGCGCAGTCTAGTGATCTTCGCGGTGCTGCTGTGTTGCATGACGTCCGTCGTGGCGCAGACAGCGGCATACACAATCGCCGTGATCGACCCGAACCGAATCGTCGAGGAATCGCCTCAGTATGAGGAGGCGCGCGGCATGCTGAGCACCGAGGCCAAGGACAGGGAGGCGGAGCTGTTGGATCAGCAGGGTAACCTCGACCGGCTCACCGAACAGCTTGAGCGCGACGGCGCCTTAATGAGTGAGCAGGAGGTCCAGCGGCTGCAGAACGATATTCGTGCGCGCAAGCGCAAGCTGCGCTATGCCAAGGCGGAACTGCAGGAGGACTTCGCGCTGCGCCAGACCGAACTGCGCACCAAACTGGTCAAGCAGGTTGAGGAGGTCGTGCAGCGGATCGCGAAGGAGAAAGGAATCGATGTCATCCTGAGCGAGGGGCTGGTGTACTTCAGTCCGCGCGTGGACATCTCGGGCGAGGTCATCGATCGTCTCAAGCAAGAGTTTGAAAATCGCTGAGTCGCGCCGTGCCCGGCGAGATCCCGGTGTGGTCCGGTCGGCGTCTTCTCCAGCATGGCGATAGCCGATTCTTCATGATGCGAGAAAAGTAATTCCCGATGCTGCTTGCAAGCCAGATCGCGCAATCGATCGGTGCCGAACTGCTCGGTCCTGATCGCCCGTTGTCTCGTGTTGCGGAGCTTGACGAGGCGGATGCAGGCAGTCTCAGCTTCATGGCGCTCGCCAAGTACCGCGACCGCTTGCGAGACACCAGGGCCGGGGCGGTGATCGTTGCTCCCGCCAATGTGGAGCATGTCGCCTGCACTCGCTTGGTCTCGGACAACCCGTATCTGGCCTTCGCCCGCGCCGCCGAACTGCTGCATCCGCGCCAGCGTGCGCGTGCGGGCATCCATGCGAGCGCGGTCGTCGAGGCGAGCGCGGTGATCGATGCGAGCGCCTCGATCGGCCCCCTGTGCGTGGTCGAGGCGCGGGTCGTGATCGGCCCCCGTGTCGAACTGGGTCCTGGTTGCATCGTCCGCGCCGATTCCAGGATCGCCGCCGACAGCCGGCTGGTTGCTGGCGTCACCGTCTGCGAGGGCAGCATCATCGGCGAGCGCGCGCTGTTGCACCCCGGCGCCGTCATCGGTCGCGAAGGGTTCGGTTTCGCGAAGGATGGGGACCGCTGGGTGCGCATGCCGCAACTTGGGCGAGTGCGCATTGGCAACGATGTCGAGGTCGGTGCGCACTCGGCGATCGACCGAGGAGCGCTCGGCGAGACGGTGATCTGTGATGGCGTCAAGATCGATAACTTGATCCAGAGTTGGACACAATGTGAGCATTGGTGAGAATACCGCAATGGCCGCCTGCTCGGGCGTTTCCGGCTCCACCCGGATCGGGCGTAACTGCACCATTGCCGGCGCTGTCGGCATGGCGGGCCACCTCGATATCGGCGACGACGTGCACTTCACCGGCATGGCCATGGTGACGCGCTCGTTCGCCGAGGCCGGTGTCTACAGCAGCGGCATCCCAGCCATGCCCAGTAGCGACTGGCGCCGAAATGTCGCGCGATTCCGGCATCTCGACGAGTTGACCAAGCGCGTCAAGCGCCTGGAAGACCAACTTGGACGACGCACCTCACCGTCCGAGGCCGGCGGCGAGTGAAGGTCCATGGCGCGCGCTTCGAAGCGTGCCGGCAGTTCCGGACGCAATCGGCCGGCGCGGTCAGCGCGGGGCCGAGTCACGGTGAAACGACAGAAAACAAGACGATCCGGTCGCTGCTCGGGTCGATGGAGACGGCTTTGATCACGATGGACATCCACAAGGTGCTGAGCCTGTTGCCGCACCGTTATCCCTTTCTTGCTCATCGACAAGGTACTGGAATTCGAGCCAAACGCGCGACTACTTGGGCTGAAGAACGTCAGCTTCAACGAACCGTACTTCGCCGGGCATTTTCCGATCCGTCCGGTGATGCCCGGTGTGCTCATCATCGAGTCGATGGCGCAGGCAACGGGTCTGCTGGCCATGGAGTCACGTCCGGAGGAGGTCGGCGAGAAGTCCCTGTATTATTTCGTCGGCATCGACAAGGCGCGCTTCAAACGGCCGGTGGAGCCGGGCGATCAGTTATTCCTCGAGGTCAACGTGCTGCATGTGAAGCGCGGCATCTGGAAGTTCGCAGGCGAGGCGCGGGTCGACGACAAGCTCGTTGCAAGCGCCGATATCATGTGTACCGCCAGGGATTTCTGAGCCGTTGATTCACCCAAGCGCGGTCGTCGATCCAGGTGCGTCGCTGGCCGATGACGTCGAGGTCGGCCCGTTCGCGGTCATTGGTGCGGACGTGCGCATCGGCCGCGGCTCTCGGATCGGACCCCATAGCGTGATCCGTGGTCCGACCGAGATCGGCGAAGACAACCGTATCTTTCAGTTCGCCTCGGTCGGAGAAGACCCCCAGGACAAGAAATACAACGGCGAGCCCACGCGCTTGGTCATGGGTGACCGAAACGTCGTGCGCGAGTCCGCGACCATCCATCGCGGCACCATTCAGGACCAGTCCGAGACCCGGATCGGCAGCGACAACCTGTTCATGGCCTACACCCACGTCGCCCACGATTGCGTGATCGGCGACCATGTGATCATGGCCAACGCGGCGTCGCTGGGCGGCCATATCGAGGTGGCGGACTGGGCCATCCTCGGTGGTTTCACCATCGTCCATCAGTTCTGTCGTATCGGTGCCCACAGTTTCAGCGCCATGGGCTCGGTGATCGGCAAGGACGTACCGCCCTTCATCACCATCGATGGGCACCCGGCGGTCCCTCGCGGCGTCAATACCGAGGGGCTGCGTCGACGTCAGTTCAGCGCCGAGTTGATTGCGGCGATCCGTCGTGCCTATCGCCTGCTTTACTCGTCGGGACTCAAGCTCGCGGAAGCCGTCGAGGAGATCCGCAAGCTCTCCCTCACCCATCCGGAGCTTGCCTGCATGGCGGACTTCGTTGCCGATAGCAACCGCAGTATCGTGCGTTGAGTTCGACAATCGGCATCGTTGCGAACGAGCCCTCCGGCGATCAGTTGGGCGCATCCATCGTACGTGCCCTCAAAAGACGCCTTCCGGATGCACGTTTCGTCGGTGTCGCCGGTCCGAAGATGCAGCGCGAAGGCTGCGAAACGCTGCTGCCGATGGAGCGTCTGTCGGTGATGGGGCTGGTGGAAGTGCTCAAGGTGTTGCCGGAGTTGCTGCGCCTGCGCCGGTGACCTGGTGCGTTATTTTCGCGCCAATCGTCCGGATGTGTTCATCGGCATCGACGCACCCGACTTCAACCTCGGGCTAGAGACGCGCCTGCGCCAAGCGGGTGTGCTGACCGTGCACGTGGTTAGCCCAACCGTCTGGGCCTGGCGGGCGGGGCGGGTGAAGTCCATCCGTCGCGCCGTCGATCTGATGCTGAGTCTGTTTCCGTTCGAGGAGGCGTTTCTGCGCGAGAACGGCGTGCCGGCGCGCTACGTGGGCCATCCGTTGGCGGATGAGATCCCGTTGCAGGTCGATGCCGCCGCGGCCCGAGCCGGGCTCGGACTCCCGGCCGAAGGCGAGGTGGTCGCGCTGTTGCCGGGCAGTCGCATGAGCGAGGTAGCACGGTTATCGGTGCCCATGTTGGAGACGGCCCTGTGGTGCCGACAACGACGCCCTGGCCTGCGCTTCGTCGTGCCCCTGGTGTCGCAGCGCCTGTTGCGGGAGTTCGATGCACGGCGGCGGGAGATCGCGCCCGATCTCGACTGTCTGCTGCTGAACGAGCGCAGCCGCGAGGCCATCGCCGCTGCCGACTGCGTGCTGACCGCATCCGGTACGGCCACCCTTGAGACGCTGCTATTGAAACGCCCGATGCTGGTCGCCTACCGGGTCAATGCGCTGACCTACCGCCTGGTGGTTGCGCTGAAACTGATCAAGGTGCCCTATCGCGGCCATGGCGAATCTGCTGGTCGGTCGAGAATTGGCGCAGGAATTCCTACAAGACCGTTGCCGGGCTGACCTGATGGGGCCGGCGTTGTTGGCGCTGCTCGAGGATCGCCCACGTCGTGACGCGATCGCGGCTGAATATGCGCGCGTCCACCGCACCTTACGACACGATGCGGCACGTCAGGCGGCCGATGCGGTGATCGATCTCCTCGCGGGCATCGAACCATGAGCAGTCCGGTGGAACGCATTGCCGGTGTCGACGAGGCCGGCCGTGGTCCGCTGGCAGGGCCGGTCTGCGCGGCGGCCGTCATCTTGCATCCGCAGCATGATCCCGGACGGTCTTGACGATTCCAAACGGCTGTCCGAACTCCAGCGCGAGCGCTTGGTGCCGTGCATCGAAGAGATGGCCCTGTGCTGGTCCGTCGCCTGGGCCAGCGCCGCGGAGATTGACCAGTTGAACATCCTGCAGGCGACGTTGCTGGCGATGCGCCGAGCCGTCGCCGCGCTGAAGGTCTGCCCGAGCCTGGTGCTGGTGGATGGCAACCGCTGTCCGCAGGGCCTTCCCTGTCCGGCGCGAGCCATCGTCGGCGGCGACGCGCTGGAGCCCGCGATCAGCGCCGCGTCGATCCTGGCCAAGGTGGCGCGGGATCACGCCATGCAGCGGCTGCACGAGTTGCATCCCGACTATGGTTTCGCTCGCCACAAGGGTTATCCAACCAAGGCGCATCTGGAGGCGTTGCGTCTGCACGGCGCCTGTGTCGAGCATCGCCGCTCGTTTCGGCCGGTGCGCGTGTTGCTCGACGCGGCGGCCGAGCAGGCCGGAAGCGGCATGAGTACGACAGGGGGTGCCTTGACCCAAGGCGTCAATGGCTCGTTCGGCCATTTGCTTGAGACGCCATCGCGGATAAATCTCGCAGGCTCATGGTCGACAGTGCGGAGTCGAGTGCGCCTTCCAGTCGTTGTTCCAACGCATCGATGGCCGGTGTCGACACCGGTTTTAGCGCCGTCGTATCCTCCTCGCCGTAACGGCGGATAAAGGCGAGCAGGTCGCGCACCAGGATCTGTTCCGGCGCGCGAGCCGGTACGTACCGGGGCGGAGCTTCGGCGGTGCGCACCAGCACGTCCGCGTCCTCCAAGATCCGCAAGAGGTTCCGAACATTGGTGAACGGCATGCCGACCGCATGTGAAAGCCCATCGGCGGTCCAGGGCGGGTCGTTGCTATAGTGGGCCGTGGTCACGCGAGCCGCGAGCACCAGGCCAAGCCGATCGCGCATCCGGTTACTCAGGCGCAGATCCCGGGACCGTGATCCGAGATATTCCGGATACTGATGATAAAACGCGATGTTGGCGCCGATCAGCAGGATGAGCCATGCGGTGTAGAGCCAGATCATGAACAGGATCAGGATCGCGAGGCCCGCATAGATGGCAGCATACTTGGTGGAGCTGGCGATGAAGATCGCGAACAACTGCCCCACGCCCTGCCAGAGCACGCCGGCCACCAGCGCACCGATCAGCGCCGAGCGCAGCTTGACCCGGGTATTGGGAACGAAGGCGTAGACGAATGTGAAGGCCAGCGTGATCAGCACAAAGGGGATCAGCTGCTCGGCGCTATACAGCAGAAAACCTAGCGGCTCGATCTCGACCGCGCGCTGCACCAGCAGGTTGCTGCTTAGTGATGCGGTCGCGCCGACCGCGGAAAAGACCAACACGGGTCCCGACTAGCAGCACACTGAGATATTGGCTGAAACGCTGTGCCAGGGGGCGTGACTGGTCTACGTGCCAGGTGTAGTTGAACACCTGCTCGATCTTTGAAATCAGCGAGATGACTGAGTAGAGCAACACCGCCAGCCCGACGGAACCCAGTACGCGGACATTGATGTTATCCACATAGCCGATCAACTGGGTCGTGATCTCATGGCTCTGCGGGCCCAGCGGCGCCAGCGCCTGTTGTAGCAACGGCTCTAGCTCATTGTGTACGCCGAAGCCCTGCAACACCGAGAAGCTGACCGCGAGCAGGGGTACGAGGGACAGCAGTGTGGTATAGACGAGGCTCATCGCCTGCAGGCTCAGGAACCCCTGCGTCAGGTCGCGGCCAATGGCATAGAGCATTCGCGCCGCCGGCAGCAGCGGGCGCTGCCAGCGGGGCAGGGCAGCCGGGTCGGTCTGCCACAGCAGTCGCTCTGCGGCGGTCGAGATCTGTTGAGTGGAACCCATATTAAAACCTAGGTCGGTGGCGTCTACTGTTGGCGCTTGCGCCCATTTCGGGAGTTCGGGGCCTGCGTCTCGACAAGCCGTCGGCGGCCGGATCGAGGCCGCCGCCCATGCTGGGCGGATTCGGTCTTCTGCGGGGGGCAGTATAGGGAACCCACCCGCGATGCGTCTCCCGTCACGTCAACATTCGCGACAGCAGAGAACTTAAGCAGTGAAGATGCAACACAATCGATTCATCAGCGGCGCCGTGGCGCTTGCATGCGCGATCATGATCTCGGTCGTGAACGCCGAGGAGAGCCCGTTGCTGACACCGATGCCCGAGCAGCCGGACGCGCCGAGCTTCGACCTGAGCGGGCCTGGCGGTGAACGCTACAACCTGGAGGACATGCGCGGCAAGCCAATCATCGTCAACTTCTGGGCCACCTGGTGCCCGCCCTGCCGTGCTGAGATGCCGTCGTTGCAGCGAGCTTGGGAGCAGGTTAAGGATGAGGACATCCTGGTCGTTGCGATTAATGTCGGCGAGGATGCGGACACCATCGGTCAGTTCACCGAGGAGGTGAAAATGGAGTTTCCGTTGCCCATGGATCTGGACTCGAAGATGACCCAGCGTTGGCCCATGAACGGCCTGCCGACGACCTTTGTCGTGGATCCGGAAGGACGCCTCGTCTATCGCGCCCAGGGTGAGCGGGAATGGGATGATCCGGCGTTGCTGGATCTGGTGCGGGCGCTGAAGCAGTAAATCGATGCACCGGAGCGCGATGGCCAGTTCCGCATCAGGCCGTGCAGGGATCACTTGCAGGGATCAGCCGTTTTCGGCGTCGCGATTGCAAATCGCTCCCGCGCGCACGGGGCGCTCAGGCGGGGTCCGATACGTCCTTTAGGGTCAGCGCATAGAGCGCGGCACCGAGCGAGCCGATGGCCAGCACCAGGATCACCGCGGCAGCGTCATAGACGTCGGCGATGATGCCGACGAGTCCGCCCGCCAGCATCGCGACACCGATAACGGTGTTGCTGACCGCGACCATGGCCGCGCGGGTATCGCTCGTTGCCATGTCGACGAGATACACCTTGCGGCCCAGGCGCACGCCGGAATGGGCGATGTTCAGCAGCAGGAACAGGCCCGCGAACAGGTAGGGTCCTTGCAGCAGGTCCGCATCCACGCGTGCCAGCAGCCAGGTGAGTAGCCCGACCAAGCCCGCCGCCGCGGACGCCAGCACCATCACCAGCCGCGATGAGCGGTCGCTGAGACGCCCCCAGATCGGCGCGCTGATGCTGCTGGCCAGGCCGCTGGCGATGATCAGCAGACCCAGCCCGGTCAGCTCGCCGTTGCTACCGCTTTGCAGCAGCAGCACATAGAACGGCGGCGCGAGTGCCACGCTGAGTAGGGCGATACGGACCAGTACGAAGTGGCGGAACAGCGGGTCGGTGCGGAGCAGCGCGATGCTCTCGATGGCCGTCTCGAGGGCGTTGCCGCCGCCCGCGGTGGCGCCTGGCCGCTCCTGGATGAGCTGAAATATCAGTGCGGCGAGCGCGAACAGCAGCGCCGCACCCCCGAGCAGGGCGATGAAGACCGCGATGTCGGTCTTGTCGCCGCTGGCGAGCTGCAGATACAGCCCCAGCGCCAGCGTCAGAACCCCAGCGATGCCGGCCGAGATGCCCATCAGATTGCCGCGTCTGGCCTTGGAGACGGTCTTGCCGAGCACGTCCTTGGCGGACACCGAGCATAGCCCGCGCATCAGGCTGAACAGCACCAGCAAGCCGACGATCACCCAACCGGCAGCGGCCCCGGACAGGGTTGCCGCCGCCAGCGCCATGATCGCCAGTGCCGCCGCCGAGAGCAGCGAGCCCCAGATCCAGACGTATTTGCGCAGCGGCAGCCGACGGATATAGGCCGCCACCGCGAGCTGCGGCAGCAGCACGCCGGCCTCGCGGATCGGCACCAGCAGGCCTACGAGCGCCGCCGGCGAGCCGAGGGCGCCGAGCAGCCACGGCAGGATCAATTTGGCGCTGCACAGCTCGTCGGCGACCTTGGTGAGCAGATTCGCCCCCAGATAGGCGAAGAAGTTGCGGGGTTGATCGTTGCAGGACTCCGGTGGAATGTCCTTGCAGACACGGGCGTCTTCGTCGCCGGTCACGAGGTCATAGAGACCTTCGATACGGGGCTTCGAGAAGCTGCGCGAGGAGTCGACAGGCGTTTGTGGTTTATTCATGCCGCAGAGTGCTTGGAACCGGGTCGGCGGGTCAGGGTCGCAGCCCAGAGCGAGCTGACGTCGGTCAGAGACTGCGTGTCGGGAGCGGTTTCGAGACCGCATGCAGGCGCTGTCGCATCAGGCGCGTCTGCGTAGCATGGTTGGATCGCCGTTGCGAGCATCTGCTTTGCGAGATCAGGAGGGGACGATGGTCAGGGCGCAAGCCAGCATTGAGATCAAGCGTTCACCAGAATGTGTGTATCGGTTTATCGCTGAGGACTTCGCGCGCAATTATCCGCGCTGGTCGCCGGAGGTAAAGCAACTGCGCGTGGTGTCCAGCGGGCCGCTTCGGGTCGGCAGCATGGCCCGGCAGGTCCGAGTCGACAAGGGCCGGCGCACGGAATCCACCTTCAAGATTACACAGATGCAGCCGCACCAGCGGCTGACCTTCCATGGTAGCGACGTTCCTTTCGTGGTCGACTACCGATTCGATGGCGGCGACGCCCATACCCGACTCACTTTCATCTTTGAATTGCGCCGTCTGGACCTGATGCTGCGACCGTTCGAGAAACTGATTCGAATCGCGGTGCAGGAGGGTGCCGAGCGGACGGTGCGCAATCTGAAACGCTTGATCGAAGCGGAATACGACGCCGCCGAGCCGTTATCGGCACGGCAGTAGATCAAACCCTGACTACGATCAACTTAAGCCGGGGCGCAACGCCCTGATTGCGCCCTGCCGTAGCCGGCGCGCCTCAGTCGTTAGTCGCCACGCCGCTGGCCTTTCTCTCTCCGGCGATGGTGTCGGCGGCGGGCCCGAGTCGGAGCCACGGCTGCGCCTGGCTCCAGTCGATTGGCTGCGGGCTGAAGAACGCCTTCTCCAACAGCAGGATCTCATCGCGCAATGGCGGCTCCACGCGCGACGCTAGTTGCGCCAGATTGGCTGGCGCTGAGTTCGGCCAAACCAGCGCGCCCCAGCTCAGAAATGCCTGTCGTGCCGTGGTCGCGTTGCCGCTGCTATAGGCTCGCTCGACCGCGGCAATGGCCGCCGCGAGCGGTGTTTGCGCTGTTGCCGCGCTGCCATCAGGGGTGGCGGCGGAGGCGCCCTCTGCGGAGGGTTTCGCGGGCGGGCGGCTAATGACGGATCGGTGCTCGTCTCGATACTGCGCCCGTACTCGCATCAACACCAGCACGACCACGAGTCCGATCACGAGGGCGACCACCGCCAGCCACGGCTGTGCGCGGGTCCAACCTGTCTTCCAGCTATCTGCCCTGCCTGTCTCCGAAGGTTGCGTTGAATCGCGGGGTGGCACGCCAGCGGGTCGTCCGCTCTCCGCCGCGGTCGGCCGATCCCAGATCGCTGCCGGACGACGGTCCGCAGATGCAAACGGTGCCACTGTCAGCGTCCAGTCCGGCAGCGTCGCCTGCTGCCAGGATTCGGTGGTGGTATTCCACCAGTCGATGGTCGCCCCTGGAAGCTGGTAAGTCCCTTCCTCCTCCGTGCCGATCAGGATGCGTTCGCTGCGGTAGCCGACGACGCCCTCCGGGGTGCGCTCGTTCCACAAGCGCGGGGCGTCGTCGCTGATGCGCAGCTGAAACGGGATCGCCAGCGGGATCATTGGCAGGTCTTCGGCCATGATCCCGTCGGCACGTAGCGTGATCATGCGCTCTAGGGCCTGACCTGGCGCAATACGGACCGTCGGCGGACCGGCCTCCGTCAGCGACAGCGACCGCGCCGGCAGCCAGGGCTTATTGCCAACGGTGCTTGCCGCGCCGGCTTTCTCCGGACTGACTCCCGGACTAGCTTCGGCCGGCATCGGGTCGACCTTGACGGCGAGCGGATCGGATTCGAACGGCAGCGGATCGCCTCCCGAGACGCGCCAGGCGTCGAAGCGCAGCGGCGGGATCGTGAGCGTCCCTGCCACGCTGGGGAAGATCGCAAAATGCCGCTCGTAGACCTGCAGCTCGCCGGCGTCCGTGGTCTCGCTGCGTCGATCTTCTCCGAGCGGCAGCACCCGCGCGCCGCTAATGCTCGGCTCGTGCAGCCTGCCGGCGGGCAGTGCATCGCGCGACGTCACGCGCGCCCGAAGCAGCACCTGCTGCTGCTACCTTGACGCGTGTCGGCTCTACCTGGGCCTGCACCGACAGCGACAGCGGTGCCGGTGGAACGGGGCTCCCTTGGCGTCGTGCCTGGCGGCGGCGACAGCAGTCTAGAGTCGGTTGTGGTGGTGGTCGCGACGGTCAGCGCAATTGGGCTGGATGCGTCCGTGCCGGCGTGAATCGCCGGTACCGTCAACGTGCCGCTGCGGCGCGGCATCAGCGTCAGGCGTAGCTCGCGGCGCTCGCGTCGTTGGCCGTTGACGACGCTCACTTCCTCGCGCGTGCTGCGATTGGTGATCTGAAAGTCCTGCTGCAATGGCGACAGGTCCGGTGCCGGCTGCGCTGGCCCCGTGCTGCTCAGCGTGAGCATGACCGATTGGCCCGCACGGATGCTCGTGCTGGACAGCTCCGCACTGAGTTCGGCGAAGGCGCACGTGGTCCAAAGTGCGGTCAGCATTGCGGCGAGTGCCGCTGCTCGCCCCAGCAGACGGACTGGCCAGGCCTGGTGCCAATCTGGACTTCAGTCTGGCGATGCAGCTCGATCCGGGTCTAGCTTGCTTGAGCACGCAGAATGTTTGCAGATGAGTCAAGTTTTCGGCGACAACGCGCTGGTCGGCGGATGGCGCATCGCCCGCTGCGACCATCGCAGGCGGCACGGTGCGGGTGCCGCGAAGGCTACGCCGCCATCGTCGGCCGTTCAAGCCAAGCTGTTGCAACCCCTGATCGAGATCAGCACCGCCATCAGCGGAGGGCTATTTCCAGCCAGCGCGGTCCATGATGCGCACGGCGTCGCCGTTCAGGGCGCCGAGCTTGGAGAGGTTCAGGTCGTCGGCCTGGAACTCGCCCCATTCCGCCAGCACCGGGCTGATCTCGACGCCTTCGCGAACCGGGTACTCGCCGTTGGTCTCGGCGTACCAGGCCTGAGCCTCTGGCGCGGTCAGGAATTCGATCAACTTGACGGCTGCGTCCTTGTTCTTCGCCGCTTGGGTGACGGCCGCGCCGCTGACGTTGACGTGGACACCGCGTCCGTCCCCTTGGCCGGGCTGATTAGGCCAAAAAACGGCCATCTTTTCAGCCGGTTCGCGCTCTCCCGCGTCCGCCGACTTGAGCATGCCGGCAAGGTAGTAGGTGTTGGCAATTGCGATATCGCATTGACCCGACTGCCGCGGCTTTGATTTGGTCTCGGTCTCCGCCCAAGGGCGGACGCGCCATGTTCGCGACGATGCCCTTTGCCCATTCCTCCGTGGCCTCGGCGCCGTCGGCCGCGATCATTGATGCAACCAGGGACTGGTTGTAGACGTTGCTGGACGAGCGGATGCAGATGCGGCCCTTCCAATCCGCCCCGGCAAGCGCCTCGTAAGTGGACAGTTCAGCGGGATCGACCCGGCCGCGGACATACAGGATCGGGCGAGCGCGCAGCGACAGTCCGACCCAATGTCCTTCCGGATCGCGATACGTGGCGGGGACCGCGGCGTTGATGATCCCGGAGTCGATGGACTGGGTGACGCCCGCCTCCTTGGCCCGATGCAGGTTGCCGGCGTCCACGGTCAGCAGCAGGTCCGCGGGACTGTTGACGCCCTCGCTCTTCAGGCGTTGCAACAGGGCGTCGGCCTTACCTGTGACCAGGTTGACCTGAATGCCGGTTCTGTTCGGTAAATCGGTCCAGTAGCGGCTTGATCAGGTCTTCCTTACGGGCGGAGTAGAGGTTCACCTCCTGGGCGGCCAACACCGGCGCGCTCGGCAGCGCCAGGGACAAGGCGGCCGCGAGTAGGGGCAGGGTAGCCAGGGCGGACAAGGCTGCCGCATGGGCCGACTGAGACGGACGAACAGATTTCACGCTGGGCTTCTCCTCGTGGATGGTGTGGTTCGATAAGGGCTATGGTTAGTTGTTTTCTAGGTGTCAACGACACCGTTCGATAAATGATAATGCGAACCATTGCTATTTACAACGCTTCCGTCTTGCTGCGCAACTTCGGCATAGCCCTTGAAAGGTGCGCGGCCGGTAATGATCTAACGCAGAGCCGAGCGACACCGATCAAGGGTTCCTCCGCGCGGGGTTTGAATCCGCGATCGGTCGTCGTACAATAACCCAGTAAAGCACTCAGTTAATCGGAGCCAGCCCACAGGAGCCAACGATGAGCGCAATCCCCGAAGACGTCGTCCAGCGCCAATGCAGGTGCAGTACGGCGCGGCCCAAGAGTACGATGACATCGTCAAGTCCGAGTACGAGCATGGCTTCGTCACCGAGATCGAATCCGACACGCTGCCGCCTGGTTTGGACGAGGGCGTTATCCGTACCATCTCGGCGCGCAAGAACGAGCCAGAGTTCATGCTCGAGTGGCGCCTCGCCGCCTACCGCAAGTGGTTGGAGATGCCGACCCCGCACTGGGCCTCGGTTCATCACCCGGCGATCGATTTCCAAGCGATCTCGTACTTCTCGGCGCCGAAAAAGAAGGAGTTGGCCAGCCTCGATGAGGTCGATCCGTTGCTGCTTGAGACCTACGAGAAGCTCGGCATCCCCATCGAAGAGCAGAAGGCCTTGGCAGGTGTCGCGGTCGATGCGGTCTTCGATAGCGTCTCCGTGGCGACGACGTTCCGCAAGACCCTGGCCGAGGCAGGCGTGATTTTCTGCTCCATCTCCGAGGCGTTGCAGGAGTATCCGGAGCTGGTCAAAAAGTACATCGGCACCGTTGTTCCGCCGACCGACAATTTCTACGCGGGCCTAAATTCCGCCGTGTACACGGACGGCACCTTCGTCTACGTGCCGAAAAATACCCGCTGTCCGATGGAGCTCAGCACTTACTTCCGCATCAACACCGCCAACACCGGTCAGTTCGAGCGCACGTTGATTGTCGCCGATGAGGGCAGCTACGTCAGTTATTTGGAGGGCTGCACGGCGCCGCAGCGTGACGAAAACCAACTGCACGCGGCGGTGGTGGAATTGATCGCCATGGACGACGCCGAGATCAAGTACTCGACGGTGCAAAACTGGTATCCAGGGGACGAGAACGGCCGTGGCGGCATCTACAACTTCGTCACCAAGCGCGGTGACTGCCGCGGTGCGCGGTCCAAGATCTCCTGGACCCAGGTCGAAACCGGGTCCGCGATCACCTGGAAGTATCCGAGTTGCATCCTGCGCGGCGACCATTCCGTCGGCGAATTCTACTCGGTGGCGGTCACCAAGGGGCGCCAGCAGGCGGACACCGGTACCAAGATGATCCATCTTGGTCGCCACACCAGCTCGACCATTGTCAGCAAGGGCATCTCCGCGCAGCACGGCGAGCAGTCCTATCGTGGTCTGGTGCGCATTGCCGGCAAGGCGGAAGGTGCCCGCAACCATACCCAATGCGACAGCTTGCTGATCGGCGACAAGTGCTCGGCCAACACCTTCCCTTATATCGAGGTCAAGAACCCAAGCGCCAAGATGGAGCACGAGGCGACGACGTCGAAGATCAGCGACGACCAGCTGTTCTACTGTCGCTCCCGCGGCCTGTCGGAGGAGGATGCCGTGTCGATGATCGTCAACGGCTTCTGCAAGGAGGTCTTCAACGAACTGCCGATGGAATTTGCCGTCGAGGCGCAGAAACTCCTCAGCATCAGTCTCGAGGGTGCCGTCGGCTGAAGCGCCGCCGCGCTGCTTGCCGAATAGCACAGCCGCGCGAGGCGCGAGTCAACGAGCAGGATCGCCGCGACCGTCCGCCGGTGCCAAGACCGAGCGGCGGAGTCCGCGGCACCAACAGCCGCGGCGCTGCCGGCGCCGCACAAAGTATTCGGAGTCATCGCATGTTGTCTGTCAAAGGCCTGAAGGCCAACGTCGGAGAGAAAGAGATCCTCAAGGGGCTGGACCTGGAAATCGGGTCGGGCGAGGTGCACGCCATCATGGGCCCGAATGGCTCCGGCAAGAGCACGTTCGCCCACGTCCTGGCGGGCCGTGAGGGCTACCAGGTAACCGGCGGCAGCGTCGACTTCGACGGCACCGACCTGCTCGGCCTGGAGCCAGAGGAGCGTGCACGCCTAGGGCTGTTCCTGGCATTTCAGTACCCAGTTGAGCTGCCCGGCGTCAACAACACCTACTTCCTGAAGGCGGCCCTGAACGCCATCCGCAAGTCCCGCGGCGAAGACGAACTCGACGCGGTCTCGTTCATGCGGCTGATGAAAGAACGACTGAAGGTGCTGCATCTGGACGACAGCCTGCTGAAGCGCCCGGTCAATTTCGGTTTCTCCGGCGGTGAGAAGAAGCGCAACGAAATCTTCCAGATGGCATTGCTGGAGCCGAAGCTCGCGATCCTGGACGAGACAGACTCCGGTCTCGACATCGACGCGCTGCGCATCGTCGCTGACGGCGTCAACGCGCTGCGTAGCCCGGAGCGGTCGATGATCGTCGTGACCCACTATCAGCGCCTGCTTGACTACATCCAACCGGACTACGTGCACGTGCTGTCCAAGGGGCGGATCATTCGCTCTGGCGGCAAGGAGCTTGCCCTGGAGCTGGAAGAGAAGGGTTATGGCTGGATCGTCGGCGAGGAGGCGGCATGAGCACGGCAGCCACCAAGGGCATGACTGCGAACGCGAGCGCGAGCCAAAGCGCCGGGGATGCATTTTCGGGATGGCTGCGGGCATTGGGTGCCGACGGCTCTTCCGCCTCGCCGGGCTGGCTCGATTCCCTGCGAAGTGACGCACTTGCGCGGATCAAACAGCAGGCTGTTCCGACGGCTAAGACCGAGGGCTGGCGCTACACCGGACTGCGGGCGCTGATGGAGCAGGGCTTTCAGCCGGTGGAAGAACCGGTCACGGCGTTGCTGCCCGACGATATCGAAGAGGTGCTGATCCCGGCACTCGACGCGCACCGCGTCGTCGTGGTCAACGGCCGTTTTGCAGCTGAATTGTCGGACCTTGGGGAGTTGCCCGCGGGCGTCCGCATCGGCAGTCTGCGCGATACGCTGGCGCGTGATCCGGATGCGCTCGAAGGTCTGTTGACCCAGGTCGCGGGCGAGGGCAGCCATGTCTTCGCGTCGCTGAATACCGCTGGAATGGACGACGGTCTGGTGATGTTGTTGGAGCGCGGCGCGATGCTGCAGCGTCCGATCGAGCTGATCCATCTGTCCGTCGGCATGGACGAGCCCCGCGTCGCCCAGCCGCGCCATCTCGTGAGTCTCGGGGATGGCGCCCAGGCAGAGCTGATCGAGCGCTACGTCAGCCTTGGGGAATCGTTGTACTGCAATAACTCGCTGCTCGAGATCGCCCTTGGACGCGATGCGGTACTGCGCCATCGCCGGGTGCAGCTGGAAAGTCCGAACGCCTTTCACATCACCGGGCTGTACCTGAGCCAGGGTGCCGGCAGCCGCTATGTCGGTGTCGACATTGGCCTTGGCGCTGCCTGGGCGCGAACGGACCTCAAGGTGCGCTTCAGCGGCGAGCATGCCGAGTGCGATCTGCTCGGTCTGTATCTCGCTGGTGACAAGCAACTGATCGACTATCACATTGATGTGCGCCACGGGCTGCCGAACTGTACCAGCCGGGAGAACTTCAAGGGCATTCTCTACGGCAAGGGCAAGGCCGTCTTCGACGGTTTGGTTTATGTCGCCCGCGACGCCCAGAAGACCGATGCGGCCATGTCGAACCGCAATTTGATGCTGTCGCAGAATGCGGAAGTCGACACTAAGCCGCAGCTCGAGATCTACGCCGACGATGTCAAATGCAGCCATGGCACCACGGTCGGCCAGATCGAACCGGAGATGCTGTTTTACCTCCGTAGCAGGGGCATCTCCGCGAGCCTTGCGCGACGCATGTTATGTCTGGGCTTCGCCGGCGAGATCATCGAAGCGTTGGATAACGAGCCGCTGCAGCAGTACGTGGCGGAGCAGGTCGGGCAGCGACTGGAGCAGTCGCCTCTGTGAGCGACACGGTTCGACCGGGTTTGCCGTTGTATTCAACAACCCCGGGCCATTGCGGCCCGACATACGTCAAGGTGGTTGCCCAATGAACAGACTTGCGCGATTCGCCGGATTCGGTGCCGACGACAAGCAGGGCATCGATCGCGATGAGGTCGGTTCCGAGACGCCGACTCATCTGGCGGTCGATCATCCGGTGGAGCAGATGACGGCCGAAGAGCTGCGTGAGCCCATCATCGCGGCCCTGCGCCAGGTGCACGACCCCGAGATACCAGTCAACATCTACGACCTGGGTCTGATCTACACCATCGACATCGCCGATAACGGCAACGTCGACATCGATATGACGCTGACGGCGCCCGCTTGCCCCGTCGCCGGCATGATGCCGGTGATGGTGAAGGATGCGGTCCAAAAGGTGGAAGGGGTTGGCGAGATCAATGTTGAACTGGTCTGGGACCCGCCTTGGAGCCAGGCAAACATGTCCGAGGAGGCATTGCTGACCCTCGGTATGCTGTGATGGAGTTGATCGATCCGAGCCCTCCGGCAGCGAACCCGAAACAGATGCGCCAGGCTACCGGATATCGGACATCGCCCGTGCGAAGGCGTACCGTGATCGGATGTCGAGCAGGCGATCGCCGAGAGCGAACCCCTCGACTCGAGGGAGCGCAAAGATGCGGCAAGGCGGGGCGCATGCCCGCTCACTGATTCCTGTCGCGACAATATGGAATTTGCCGTTCTGAGGGCTTGCTGGCCTACAATGGCGAGGTCGCGGCGGCTAGGCTTCCGCCCCGCTGCTGTCGCGGCCATCGTTGAACCACCTTAGGAGTAAACAACACATGTCCAGTCGTGAAGAGTATCTTGCAAAGGTCAAGGCG
The DNA here is from genome assembly GCA_963695445.1 of uncultured Gammaproteobacteria bacterium. Taxonomy (GTDB): domain Bacteria; phylum Pseudomonadota; class Gammaproteobacteria; order Chromatiales; family Chromatiaceae; genus Thiohalocapsa. The sequence continues at coordinate 73,489 of CAVOGV010000061.1, forward strand.
AAGCTTGATGAATGGGACGCCGATATCGATCGGCTGGAAGCCAAGGCCAATGAGGCACAGGCCGACGCCCAGGCACAGTATCGCAAGCAGCTCGACCACATGCGCGAGATGCGTAAAGACGCGATGGCACGCTACTCGGAGATGCAGGGTGCCGCGGCGGATGCCTGGGAGACCATGGCTCAGGGCACCGAAAAGGCCTGGAGTGCCTGGCTGAGTGCCTTTGAAGAGGCGCGTTCCAAGTTCCTCGGTAGCGGCAAGGGTTGAGAAAGCCCCGCTTCTAGTCGTGCCCCAACGTGCTTGGGGCTTGCCTTAGGCCTCGTTCAAGCGTCGCCCGCGGCTCCGCCGCGGGCGACGCAGTTGATCATTTTCATGGCGCGAGGCACGGCAATCGCGCGAAGCTGAAACCATTGTTGCGGCCGATCGGCCGCTCGCTTCCCATTCGTTGGAGCACATGGCGATGGACAGTTTCACGCGTAACTACAGTATCCTACTCGGCGCAATCTTGCTCGGCCTGCTGGCCTGGTGGCTATCATCCATCTGGCAGCCGCGGGTCTGGGAGATCAACGAGATGCTCGAATCCGACCCCAAGCTCTCGGACTATGTCTACCAGTTCCGGGTGGTGGATTTCGACAACGGAGTCGCAATCCTTTCGACGCCACGGTCGTTCGATGTGCCGGCGATGCGTTTTCTTGAGATCGTCCAGCCCGGCCTCGCCGGCAAGGCGCAGGATGACCCCGCGATGATCGCGGCCCAACAGGATCTGATCGATCATCAAAAGCGCGCGCAGGGGCTCGTGCAGGCGCTGCCGGATGTGCAGCGCGTCGACTGGAGACTCGACGTAAAATGGCTCGCTGACCATGGCGTCCATCCCGGCAATGCGGCCACGCGCTGAGCCAGCGCCAGCGCGGTTCGTCTTTGTCTTTGGGTTCAGATGTGGCCAGGATCGGAGCCAGTACCTGAGCCAGCGTCGATGCCAGAATCTGGGCCAAAATCGGGCGCTGAATCGGACACCGATCATCTATTCGGAACTAATTCACCGCAAGCACCGGTGGATTCCGTATCATGTCGGCCGCAATTAGGGGCACGGGATGTAGGGTAGCCGATGCGGGCCGTCACGATCGGCGTCGCCACCTTCGTTGACCGGTCCGCGGCAATTCCTTTGTCCCCGCCGTCCCGGATTGCAGCACGTTTTTTGGACAGCCGTTGGCACAGTCGCTTCCGGCGCGACGCCTAACGGCACGCATGAGATTTTCCGCGGAAATGAGGTAACAACTATGAGTAGCATCATGTCCTGGCTTAGCAAGCTGCCGTCCGTCGACATCGGGACACTAATGGTTAAGGGCACCGTCGTGTTCCTGGTCATCGGCTCTGGCTATCTGTTGCTGGGGGACCGCAGCAGCCAGTCAACGGCGGTGGCGCCAGAACAACTGGCCGCCAATCTCGCGCCCATTGGTCGCGTCGCCGTCACACCGCCGCCAGCACCACCCTGCGCCCGTCGAGACAGCCCCCGCGCCGGAACCGACTCCGCCGCTCCCGAGGCCCCTGTAGCTGAAGCGCCTGTTGCTGACGCTCCGGTTGCTGAAGCTCCAGCAGTTGAAGCGCTGGCGGGTGAAGCGAGCGTCGCGGGAAACTCCGGCCGCTGGCACCGAGGCCATTGCGGCCGAGCCGACAGCGGCTCAGGCAGCGCAAACCGTCGAGACCGCAGCCGCCGAGACGTCGGCTCCGGACGCAGCAGCGATTCGCGGCTCCGGCAGAGGTTCCGGTAGCAGAAGCCCCACCGATAGCAGGAGCCCTACCGACAGCGGAAGCTCCGCCGGTAGAAGAAGCCCCACCGACAGCGGAAGCCCCGCCGGTAGCAGAAGCCCCAGTAGAAGAAACCGCGGCGGCAGAAACGCCGGTTGAGTCTGTTTCTGCGGAAGCAGTTCCCGCGGCCGTCGAGGCCGAGCCGGCCAAGCCGGTCGTTGCGGAAACCGCACCGGCACCTGCTGCAAAGCCGGCGATGATGCAGGCGCCGCCGATGATGCCCTACATGCTTCCCCCCCAGGCCGACACCTTTACGGTGCCAGTGGCACCGCGGCAGCTGGCTCCGAGCCGCCCGTTGCCGGTGTGGGCGCCGCAGTTCTCGCCGATGCCGCCGATGCGCTGAGCGCGAAGACTCAGCCCTGCGGCAGCGCGAGTGCGTTGCCGCAGCGGATCATGGCACCCGCTGCCAGCCCTGGGGTCCAGCGAATGCTGCCCGGTGGCATCAGCAGGATCACAGTCGAGCCCATGTTGAAGCGGCCGAGTTCGGCTCCTCGCGCAGCGATGGAAGATCATCACCTGCCTGCGCGCGAATGATTTTCCGCGCACGCGGTGGCGTGATTCGTCCAGACCAGACCGTCTCGATGCTGCCCACAAAGATCGCTCCCACTAGCACCAGTGCCATCGGGCCGAGCGCTGTATCAAACAGACAGACGACGCGTTCGTTGCGAGCAAACAGCCTCGGCACCGCTGCGGCCGTGGTCGGATTGACGCTGAAAAGGCGTCCGGGGACATGGATCGTGGAGCGTAAGCGCCCGTCCAGCGGCATGTGGATGCGGTGGTAGTCCCGCGGCGATAGATAGAGCGTTGCGAAGGCGCCGCCGTCAAAGCGGCCCGCGAGGCTCGCGTCGCCGCCGATGAGTTCCTGGCAGCCAAACTCCTGGCCCTTCGCCTGAAAGATGCGTCCGGATTCGATCTGCCCGATCTGACTGACAACGCCGTCTACGGGGGACACGATCGTGTCGGGAGCTGGGTCAAGCGGCCGAGCGCCTTCCCGGAGTGCCCGGGTAAAAAAGGCATTGAAGGTTGGATAGGCGGCGGGCTCCGCTGCTTGGGCCTCGCTGAGATCGACTCCAAAGACCCGCACGAAGCCTCGAATCGCAAACTGCGTCAACCGCCCCATCCGCAGGCGGGTTAGCCGAAACATGAGTCCCGAGAGCAGGTGCTGTGGTAGCAGATATTGCAGCCCGACGAACAGGCGCTGGGGGATACTGAGTCGGCCTGTATCCTTTGTTGGGCTATCGTTCATTAGGCGTATTTCATTTGGCGTCAGACATTGATGCGAGCGCGTCAATCCGGGTCTTTCGATCTAGCCCAGCGCGCCAGCGCGGCGACGTCCGCGGCCACCGCGGCCGCCGACTGGGATGAGGGGAACAGGACCAGCAGCCGAGCATCCGGATCGATCAAGAACAGCGGTGGCAAGTCTTGGTCCGAATCGGGGCCGGACGGTTGCGGCTCAGCGCCTAGCGCAGCCTGTAGGGTGTCTCGTTGCTCGGGCTCGCCGCTGAGCACGGAAATCGCCGGCGACAACCGCTCGAAGTCGACGGCTAGCCTCGGCACCGAATCCGCGGTGACCAGGATCAGACGCAGTTGCCGGCGCAGATCAGGCTGATCGGCGAGGCGATTGTAGACCTCCACGAGCCGCGCGATGCCACGATGGCCGCGGGCGCTGTTGACAGGGGCGAAACCCACCAGGCTCCAGCGCTCGAACAGGTCTGCCCGACCAAAAGCGGTGCCGCTGCTGGTGCTGAGTACGAAGTCCGGCAATGGCTGCGGCGGTCGAATCGACACGCCAGATATCGCTGGTGGCTCTGTGGCGCCGTGTTTGTACTGGCTGCCCCATTGATAACTGAGCAGAAACAGGGCGATCGCGGCGATGGCCATGATCAGCCGCGGCAAGAGGCCGCGCCCTCCGCGCTTGATGCTGCTGCCGGGCTTTGCGGGTCGTTCCCGATTCCGTTCAATGGGGTGATCAGGCGTTTAACGCCTGCTGGACGCGGTCGAGTGCGGCGCCGGTATCTAGGTTCGCGCCCATGTCGTTCAGGACGGTGCCCAGCGCACTGATGCAGAACAGTACGTTCTGTGGGCGACTCGACCAGCCCATCAGACCGATGCGCCAGACCTTGCCGGCCAGTGCGCCGAGCCCGGCGCCGATCTCCAGCCCGTATTGACTGAGCAGGCGCGCGCGAACGGCGGCATCGTCGATGCCGCCGGGGATCGAGACGGCATTCAGCTGGGGCAGACGTTCGGCCTCCGGTACGACCAGCTCCAATCCGAGGGTCTCAAGCCCGGCGCGTAGGGCCAGGTGGTTGTGGCGATGCCGGGCCCAAGACGCCTCGATGCCTTCCTCTGCAAGCATCAGCAGTGACTCGTGCAATGCATACAGGGCGTTCACCGGAGCGGTGTGGTGATAGCTGCGCTTGCTGCCGCCGTCGCCGTGCCAGTAGCCGAGCACCAGGTTCAGGTCCAGGAACCAGCTCCGCACCGGCGTCGAGCGGCTGGTGACCTTGGCCAGCGCCCGCTCGTTCATGCTAATTGGTGCCAGCCCAGGCGTGCACGAAAGGCACTTCTGGCTGCCTGCGTAGACGGCATCGACCTCCCAGGCATCGACCTCCAGCGGCGAGCCGCCGAGGGCGGTGACCGCGTCGACGATGGTCAGGCAGTCGTGGCGGTGTGCGACCTCGACGAGGGCCCGGGTGTCCGAACTGGCACCGGTAGAGGTCTCGGCCTGGACAAAGGCAACGATCCGGGCGTCGGGATGTGCGCGCAAGGCGTCTTCGAGTTTGTTGGGGTCGACCGCGCGGCCCCAGGTGTCTTCCACGCAGATCGGCTCGCCGCCGGCGCGGATGACGTTCTCCTTCATGCGCCCGCCGAACACGCCGTTGATGCAGACGATGACCTTGTCGCCTGGCTCCACCAGGTTGACGAAACAGGTCTCCATCCCCGCGGAGCCAGGAGCCGAGATCGGCATGGTCAGCGCATTCTCGGTCCGAAAGGCGATGCGCAGCAGCGCCTTGAGCTCGTCCATCATGCCGACGAAAGCGGGATCGAGATGGCCGATGGTGGGACGAGCCAGCGCAGCCAGCACGCGCGGGTGGACATCGGCAGGCCCAGGCCCCATTAGGGTGCGGACAGGAGGTTGGAAGGAGCGGTAGGTCATGGCGATTCCATACGTCGATCAGCGTGTTGGTCAGCGGGATTGCGGGAAGGGTCGCTGGAAAACCTCGAAAGTATAACGGTGCCGGCGAAATTGCCTCAACAAACCGCAATGCGCCGGTCCAATCAACAGGGCAACAGGGCAACAGGGCAACAGGCACAAACATGCGTGACAAGATCGAAAAGACAGATGCCGAATGGCGTGAGCAACTGACACCGGAGCAGTATCGGGTGTGCCGCGAGCACGGCACCGAGCCTGCCTTCACCGGCGCCTACCACGACGCCAAGACGCCCGGTCGCTATCTGTGCGTCGGCTGCGGCGCGGAGCTATTCAGCTCCGAGCACAAGTACGACTCCGGCAGCGGCTGGCCCAGCTTCTGGCAACCCGCCGATGTCGAGGTGATCGACACCACGCAGGACAGCAGTCACGGCATGCTGCGTGTCGAGGTGCACTGCAGCCGGTGCGGCTCACACCTCGGCCACGTCTTTCCGGATGGACCAACGCCAACTGGCCAGCGTTACTGTATCAACTCGGAGTCGCTTGCGACTGGAGCCGGATGCGCAAGGCGACGACTGAGGCCCCGCCGGCGATTTAATCGGCAGCGTCACCGACCCTGTCGCAGCTGCTCGACTCTACCGTCGCGGGATCGTGACGGAATCGACTTGCCAGCCCCAGACGCCAACCTCTTGGCTCCGCGCGATCCGCTCCATGGCATGGTATTCGAACGGCGCCTCGGGTCGCGCCAGCGCCCAACCACGTTCGATCAGGTAGGCGGCCAGATCGGTGCCGGGGTCGAAGCTGCTGCGTTCGCGGTAGCAGGTGGCATCGACGCTGCCGTCTGCACGCTGCGCCCGCTCGAAACAGGTGATGAAGCCCTTGACGAAGAAATCCAGCGCCAGCACGCCGCGCTCGTCGCAACGGACGGGGGTGATCCAGGCGCGGCATTGCCGATTGGTGGACGGCATGTAGATGCCGAAAAGATGCACCACGCGATTCTTGATCAGCAGCGAGCCGTCACTGCGCACAATGGCATGCCCCTCGAACTCCCGCGCGCCGGCGTTGTCCGCAAGCAGCAGGGACAGCAGCAGAAGACAGAGACCCGTCGAATGTCGCATCATTACGCTCTGACCTGGCGGAGCCGGAGTCGATCAGCATGAAAGAAAACTGTGCTCGTGGTCGTGCTTGTCCGGATATTCGGTTACGACAACGACAACGAAATTTTCCTGACGCTTCATGACCCAAACCGGATGCCACCCTGCCGAAACCGATCGACTGGATGGCGGTGAGCTTGCATGGGGAGTTCTCGATTGGGCAACTCGCCAGCAGTGTTACGGTGCCGGGCTTTGCGATCAACGTGCAAGCACTGTTCGGTTGCGCCGACTGACGCATTCAGCCAACACCGACCAGACAGGTGCGTCCAATTGGAGCAGAACCGAGGTATGAACGAGCCAAACCCGCTGAGTGCCCCGTCGCGCCTGACGCCCGATACCCACCAGCGCGGTCGCGACAAGGTTTCGCGTATCCCGGTGAAGGTGGAGCCGACGCTGCAGATGCCGCGCAAGCCCGCGTGGATCCGCGCCAAGGCGCCTACTGGAGCGGGCGTCGCGCGCATCAAGCGCCTGCTGCGTGAGTCCGGGCTGGCGACCGTCTGTGAGGAGGCCCAGTGCCCCAACTTGGGCGAGTGTTTTAATCATGGCACCGCCACCTTCATGATCCTGGGCGACGTCTGTACCCGACGTTGCCCGTTCTGCGACGTCGCCCACGGCCGACCGCGGCCAATCGACGAGGCCGAGCCGGAACATCTCGCGCGCTCCATCGAACAGATGCGCCTGCGCTACGTGGTGATTACGTCGGTGGATCGCGACGATCTGCGTGACGGTGGCGCCGGCCACTTCGCGGCCTGCCTGCGAGCGGTGCGGGCGCGCAGCCCGCAGACCAGGCTGGAGGTGCTGGTGCCCGACTTCCGCGGTCGCGAACCCATCGCGCTCGCTGCCTTCGTTGGCGACGCGGTGCCGGATGTGTTCAACCACAACCTGGAGACCGTGCCGCGACTCTACCGGGAGGCGCGTCCCGGTGCTGACTATGCCGGTTCCCTGGCCCTGCTGCGTGACTTCAAGGCGAAGCATCCGGCGGTACCGACCAAGTCCGGTCTCATGCTCGGACTCGGCGAGACCCAGGACGAGGTGCAGGCCGTGATGCAGGATCTCCGTGCGCATGGCTGCGACATGCTGACCCTGGGCCAGTATCTGCAGCCGAGTCGCGATCATCTGCCCGTGCGTCGTTTCTGGACTCCGGATGAGTTTGATGCACTTGCCCGTATTGGCGAGGCCATGGGATTTTCCAATGTCGCCAGCGGACCGATGGTGCGCTCGTCCTACCATGCCGACCAGCAGGCCAAAGAGATGGTCGGCGGCTGAGTTGGGCCTGTCCGACGCTGCCGGTGCTACGGAGCCGCGTGATGACTGTCATCTGGCTGGTCCTCGCCTTCGCGCTCTTCATGGCCGCGATCGGCTCCGTCTACGCGCTGAATCGGTTCGCCGCGCGTCGCTATGGCAGTGAACCCTTCTCGCTACCCAACGCCGCGTTGATGCTGGTCGTCAACCTGTTGCTGTTGTCGGCGTTCTCCGGAGTCGCGGACGGGCAGGGCGGTTTGATTCAGCATGCGATCGAACGACCCGGCGACGTTGGTCAAGTTGTCCGTCGCGGCCTTGCTCGGGCTGTGGATGTTCGCCGTTGTCGCCCGCCGCAGCAGCGTCTGGATCGCACTCTATGCGGTGCCGTTGATGGCCGTCGGTGCCATCGCGATCCTGCCCAGTTTGCTGTTTCACAAGCTAGCCTGGGCCGTGATGAGGCGGGTCGTTCATAACAGCTCGGAAGTCTTCGTGGTGATCTCCTTTTCTTGGCTCAATCGCGCCGCGCGCTATCGGCCAGGAATTCCGCAACGGATCCTCGCCACCGATCCTCGCTACTCGCGACTCGATCCATCCAACCTCGCCCGCACCCATGGAAGCCTACGCCGTCGTCAAACAACTGTTGCTGCCGCCAGGCATCATTCTGCTGCTGCTTGCGGTCGCGTTCTTCTTGGTGCGCGGCACCCTCGGGCGTTTGCTCTTGTTCGTGGCTTGGTCGGTGCTGTTGATCATGAGCCTGCCAGGGTTTGCCGTGCCGCTGATCGGATCATTGGAACGCTATCCGGCGCTGGAGCCGGAGCAGGTGTCCGCGGTCGATGCCGATGCCATCGTCGTGCTCGGGCGCGACGGTCTACGCGTCAGCTCCCGAGTACGGCGGTCACACCGTCGACGGCAACAGCCTCAAGCGCATCCGCTACGCCGCCTGGCTGCAGCGGCGCACCGGTCTGCCGGTCTATGTCAGCGGGGGTGCCGGCGAAAAGGCGCCAGGTCCGGCGATGGTGCGGGTGTTGGAAGAGGAATTCTCCGTGCCGGTCGCCGGCATGGAACGAGACAGCCGTACAACCTGGGAGAACGCCACGCTGACGGCGCCAATGCTGCGCGCGGATGGCATCCGGCGGGTATTGTTGGTGACTCAGGCCTGGCATATGCCGCGGGCGGTCGAGGCCTTTGAGCGGGCCGGGGTCGATGTGGTGCCGGCGCCTACCTACTTCGTCAACCGCCCCGTCGATCGATCGGGCCAGACCTGGCGCGATCAGTACAAGGACTGGCTCCCGCAGGCCGCGGCCTTCCAGATCAGCTTCTATGCGATCCACGAGCTGTTCGGCCGGGTTTATTATGACCTGCGTGCGTTGTTGAGCGGGGGTGATCGATCATGATGCAGAGGTTTTCGTGTGGGCCCGCGTGGTCGCGGCGATCGGCGGCAGCGTCGCGGCGTCGACGCGCGCGCGTGGCCGCGTCCACAGACGCCGGTGTCGTGGCCGGCTTCGCCGATACGCAGATCGATCTCAGCGTCGCCGATGCCTGGGCTTACGACTACGCCAGAAGCTGCTTCGAGAATCGCTTTCGCGGCTGCGCGCACATCGGCGCCGCGCCGCGTAAACGGGGTAACCTACGCGTCGAGCTTCGACTGCCGATCGGCGTTAACACGCTAGTCGGCCCCTGCCGTCGCGACCCTCGGCGCAAGTGCTGACTCAAGGACCTGCTGAATCCGTGATGAACCCGAACCCGAAACAAATCGATCAGAATCAAGACCCGACCGACGAGGCCGATGCCGATCTCTACGACGGCCCCAGCAAGAGCCAGGTCAAACGCGACCTACACGCGTTGCAGGCCTTGGCCGAACAGATGCTGTCGTTGCCCCGCGCCGAATTGGAACGGCTGGATCTGGGCGAGGCCACCTGGGTCGCCATCGACGAGACCGCCCGCATCAAAGATCAGCGCGCGTTGCGCCGGCACTTCAAGCGCATCGCCAACTGCCTGGCCCGCGAAAACACCGAGCCGTTGCAGGACCTGCTGGCCGCCCGCGACCAAAAGGCGCGCGAGGCCAGCACCCGCCATCACCAACTCGAGCGCTGGCGCACCCGACTCATCGACGAGGGCGACGCCGCGTTGACGGAGTTCCTCGACGCCCATCCGGATGCCGACCGTCAACAATTACGCACCCTCGTCCGCGCCGCCCAGCGCGACAGCGAGCGCGGCAAGCCCGACGCCCCGCGTAAGCTGTTCCGACTGCTGCGAGAGGTTGTGGAAGGCGGACGCTGATGCTGGCGTTTGCGATGAATGCTGCTTCGACTTCAAGCTTTAGGGCTTGGTCCCGTGTAGACGGAGCATCAGCGTCATTGGATGGAATGGCGAAACCCCAAACCCGTAGTACTCATCCCAACAATGCCCGAGCAACTATTCCACACCGCCACCGCCCCGTTCGAGGCCGCCCTGCGCGTGCCGATCCTGCCGGCCGGGCATCGCTCCCGACGCCTGCATGGGCACAGCTTTACGGCGCGGGTGCGTGCCGAGCTGCCAACCGGATGGGCGGAGTTCGACGGCGCCGAGAGTGATGCCCTGCGCGAGGCTCTCGCGCGGTGCGTCGCACCGCTGGACTACGCCGACCTGAACGCTGAGCTGCCGGTGCCCACCGACGAGAATCTGGCGCGGTGGGTGCGCGATCGGCTGCTTGGGAGCTTGGTCGTGCCGGGAGCGGTGCCGGGTATCGCCAGCGTCGGCATTCGCAGCACGGCGGATACCGGCGTCGATCTGGGCGCCGACGATCACGCCCATCTGTGGCATCGCTTCCGGTTCGAGGCCGCGCATCGGCTGCCGAATGTGCCGGAGGGCCACCAATGCGGGCGCATGCATGGCCATGGCTTCGAGGTCATCCTGCACGCCGATCAGGACCTGGCCGGCGCCGATATGGGCATCGACTTCGACCGCATCGCCGCGCATTGGGAGCCGCTTGGCGCAGAGCTTGATCACGTCTGCCTGAACGACATCCCCGGCCTGAGCAATCCCACCAGCGAACTGCTGTGCCAGTGGCTGTGGCAGCGCCTCAAGCCGGAGTTGCCGGCGCTGTCCTGGGTCAGCGTCTACGAGACCGCCACCGCCGGCTGCCACTTCGACGGCAGCCACTATCGCATCTGGAAGGACCTGCGCTTCGAGAGCGCGCTGCGGCTCACCCGTGCGCCGGACGGCGACCGGCGTCGGCGGCTGCACGGACACAGCTATCTGCTGCGTCTGCACCTGAGCGCGCCGCTGGACGAGGTGCTCGGCTGGACCGTGGACTACGGCGACGTCAAGGCCCTGTTCAAGCCGGTCTATGCCCAGCTCGATCACCATCGACTCGATCAGCTGCCGTTGCTCGATGGTGCCGATCCGGCACGGCTGGCGCTGTGGATGCGCGAGCAAGTGGCCGCTGAGCTGCCGCAACTCGAACGCATCGATCTGCACCAGACCCCGGGCTGCGGCGTGTCGCTGTGCTGGGGCGCGCTCGGCCCCGCGTTGCCGGCCTGAACATGGCTTACAGCATCAAGGAGTGTTTCTATACGCTGCAAGGCGAGGGCGCCCGCACTGGTCGCGCCGCGGTGTTCTGCCGCTTCAGCGGTTGCAACCTTTGGTCGGGCCGGGAGCAGGACCGTGACGCGGCGATCTGCGACTTCTGCGACACCGACTTTCGCGGCACCGACGGCGACGGTGGTGGACGCTTCGACACCGCCGCGGCCCTGGCCGAGCATGTGGCATCGTATTGGCGGCCTGAATCGGCGGCCGAGCCCGGCGTGCGACCCTACGTGGTCTGCACCGGTGGCGAGCCGCTGCTGCAACTGGACCTGGCCTTGATCGACGCACTGCACGCCAACGGCTTCGAGATCGCCGTGGAGACCAACGGCACCTTGCCGGTGCCGGCGGGCGTCGACTGGATCTGCGTCAGCCCCAAGGCGGACGCCGAGCTGGTGCAGATCAGCGGCGACGAGCTCAAGCTGGTCTTTCCGCAGCCGCTGGCGCCGCCCGAGCGCTTCGCCGGGCTCGACTTCCAGCATCGCTTCCTGCAACCGATGGACGGTCCGGCCCTGGCCGCCCATACCGCCGCCGCCATCGCCTACTGCAAGGCGCATCCGCGCTGGCGGCTCGGCTTGCAGACCCACAAGATCATCGGTATCCGCTGAATCCTTCCATGCACCCCGATAAGTGCGCCGACATGGCGATTCGCCGCGCGGTCGATCCAGCCCTGCTGCTGATCGCCGGTGCCTATCTGATCGCCGCGCTGGTTGGCCTGCCGCTGTTCGGCGACGGTGGCTACTACTTTTTCAAGCTCGCGACCGACGGTGAGCCGCTGCTGCCCAATCTTCGCTACACGGCCCTGCTGCCGCAGTTGCCGGGGCTCGCCGCCATGCAGTTCACGGCCGACCCGGTGCTGCTGCGGCATGTGTTCAGCATCAGCTATCAGTCGTTGCCCTGGCTATCGCTGGCGGCCTGCTGGTTGCTGCTGCGTCGGCGCATGCCTTGGCTGATGTTGCTGCCGCTGCTGTCACTCGCGGGCACGCTGCTGAACTTCTCCGCCGTCTCCGAGCTGCTGAGCGGGCTGTACCTGGTCTGGCCGCTGGTGCTGGCGATGGCCCTCGCGCCCGAACGGCCCTGGGTGCGGGTCTACGCGTTCTTGAGCGGGCCGCTCTTGTTGGCGTTGCACCCGATGGCCTTTGTGCTCGCCTTCGCACTGGCCGCGGCGGCGGGGTTCATTGCCTGGCGTGCTCCAGACCTGCGGCGTGTCTGGCGCCGGCTTGCCATCTGGATCGGGTTAAACGGCCTGATCCGGCTGGTGTGGACCCTGGTCGGCGCCAACGCCTACGAGCGTACCAATCTTACCGATACCGGGATGGCGCACTACCTGCTGCCCGAGACCGCCATGCAGCAGCTGCTGCTCGGTGCCGTGTTGGTCTGTGCGTTGCTTGCGGTCGGCGCCGAGCTGCTGCGCCGATCACTGACCTTGACTGCGCGTCGCCACGCCCTGGTGGACTGGATGCTTGGGTTCGCGTGCGCACTGCTGCTGATCGCGTCGATTGGCGTATCGGCCGAGTTCCTGCTGGGGCAGGGCATCAAGCTCAAGGCCGGGCTGACCTTCGTCGTCGCCGTGTTGCTGATGGGGCTGGCCTTTCTCGTCGGCTCGCTGAGCCGCGCGGATGCCGCGACAGGTGCGATGCAGGCCTGTCGGGGTGCGCTGCCGTATCGTCTCGTCGCGGTGGCGATTCTGACCCTGGTGCTGGCGAAATCCGCTGCCTGGTGGACCGCGACGCGCGGATTACAGGATGCCATCGCTGACAGCGCCGGTCCTTGTATCGTCTTTACCGTCGATCAGCCGTTCGGCCTGCAGTGGCCGTGGATGAACATCGTCGATGACTGGGTCGCACCGGTCAACGCGCTCGCGTTTCGACCGCGCATCCCGCGCGCGGACGGGCAGGGCATCGAGCCGATGCCGCTGCTGCTCCCCGGCGACGGCTGCCGGGTGCTGGAAGACACCGTCGTCGCCTACATGACCGACTGGATCGAACGCCCCTGGGCGGTGCTGAATGATCGCTTCGGGCCGCTGCGGGTGCCTGCAGGGTAGGGCTTGTTGACTAAGGCGATTGCCTAACGGTCATGGCTCGGTGCCACCCCGCGAGATTCAGCGTGCCTCAACTAAGCTGCCAGCAATCGGTCGAGCTGGTTGGCGAACGCCTGCCGGTCGGCCTTGCTGAACGCCGGTGGGCCACCGGTATCGACGCCACTGCTGCGCAGGGTGTCGAGGAAAGTCGCGCATGTTCAGGCGCTGGCGGATGTTCTCGCGGGTGTAGAGCTCGCCGCGGGGGTTCAGGGCCAGGCAACCCTTGTCGATGACCTCGGAGGCGAGCGGGATATCGGCGGTAATGACCAGGTCTCCGGGCGCGGCCTGTTGCACGATGTAATTGTCCGCCACATCAAAGCCGGCCGAGACCTGAACCGTCCGGATGTTGCGCGAGCCCGGCACCTGAACCGGCTGGTTGGCAACCAGCGTCAGCATCAGCGGTACCCGGTCCGCGGCACGGAAGAGGATCTCTTTGATGACGTTGGGGCAGGCGTCGGCATCGACCCAGATCTGTTTGGAACTCATCACCTCGTCCTATTCGGGCAGTGGAGAAGCGCTGCATCGTAGCGTGTGGCGCCGCTATGGTTCCGGGGGCGGCCTTTCCCGTCGGCAGTTCGGATCAAAACCGGTCGGGAATACCCGCGCCCCAAGGCCAAACTAATTGTAAAATTGCTGCCTTCCAGCAAAAAAAGCAAAAACCCCGAGGGGTTCTGCTGTATCCTGCGCGAGTCGAGTGCCCGGTCGGTCAGCACTCATCGCGATGTCATCTTCGTCGCAAGACTTTGAGCCGTTTGCCCAGCGCTGATTCCGGCGCGGGCGTCCCGCTTAGATTTCCCCGTATCCAGCCCGGACCGGCTCCCGCCGGCGCATATCGCGCCTGGGAGGGCGAGACTGGAGCTTATCCCAATGTCATTCGATTCCCTCGGCCTATCGGCCGAACTCCTGCGCGCGGTCAGCGAGCAGGGCTACAGCGAGCCTACGCCCATTCAGCGCAAGGCCATTCCAATCATCTTGCAAGGGCTCGACGTCATGGCCGGCGCGCAGACTGGCACCGGCAAGACCGCCGGTTTCACCCTGCCGCTGTTGCAGCGCCTGAGCGATAAGCCCGCGAGCGCCGATGGGCGCCAGCGCGGCTCGCGCCCGGTCCGGGCGCTGGTCCTGACGCCCACCCGTGAGCTGGCCGCCCAGGTGGCGGAAAGCATTCAGACCTATGGTCGGCATCTGCCGATGAAGTCCGCGGTGATCTTCGGCGGCGTCAAGATCAACCCGCAGATCGACACGCTGCGCCGCGGCGTCGATATCCTGGTCGCAACGCCGGGCCGGCTGCTGGATCACGCCGGTCAGCGCACCGTCGATCTGTCCCAGGTCGAGTTCCTGGTGCTGGACGAGGCGGACCGCATGCTCGACATGGGGTTCATCCACGACATCAAGCGGGTATTGGCCCTGCTGCCGCCGAGCGCTCAGCGCCAGAACCTGCTGTTCTCCGCCACCTTCTCCGATGACATCAAGCGTCTCGCGGATCGGCTGCTGAACAGTCCGGAACTCATCGAGGTGGCACCGCGCAACACCACCGCGGAGCGCATCGGCCAGGTCGTGCATCCGGTGGACAAGCACCGCAAGCGCGAGTTGCTGAGCCACATGATCGGCGCCAACGACTGGCGACAGGTGCTGGTGTTCACCCGCACCAAGCATGGCGCCAATCGCCTGGCCCAGCAGTTGGAGACCGACGGTCTCAGCGCCGCCGCGATCCACGGCAACAAGAGCCAGGGCGCGCGCACCAAGGCGCTGGCGGGCTTCAAGAATGGCGACGTGCGCGTGCTGGTGGCCACCGATATCGCCGCCCGCGGTCTGGACATCGACCAACTGCCCCACGTGGTCAATTACGAGTTGCCGAACGTGCCGGAAGACTACGTGCACCGCATCGGCCGCACCGGTCGCGCGGGCAAATCCGGAGAAGCGGTCTCGCTGGTGTGCGTCGACGAACTCAAACTGTTGCGCGACATCGAACGTCTGTTGCGCCGCGACATCCCGAAGCAGGTGCTGCCTGGGTACGATCCGGACCCGAGCATCCGTGCGGAGCCGATTCAGAACGGACGCGGCGGTGCACGCGGTAACGATCGCGGTCGCTCGCAGCCAAGGCAGCAGTCCGACGGCTACGGTCGCGGCAGGGCGCCTGCGGCGAAGGCGGCGGACGGGTCATCAGCGTCCCGCCGCGAGTCCGGCTCGCAGCGTGCCGGCGAAGGCCGCACGCCACCGAAGCCCGGTCATGGGCATGTCCGGCGCAAGCCGGCTGACTCCCGTACTCAGCCGCAGCATCGCCATCCGCGTTCCGGGCGGGGCTCGCAGCGTGCGGCCCTGGTTGGCGGCGGCTTCAACGACGATTGAGTTCGAGGCCAGGGTCTGAGGAGTTGGTCCGAGCACTGAGTCGGACGCTTACGACGCCGCGCATCTGCGCGGCGTTTTTGTTTGCGATCTATTTCGCAGTACTTGGGTCAGACAATTTGACTATTGCAATCTCGTGGTTGTCAGAATGGGCAATGGCCGATAGGATGCTGCGGTGCACAAAAAACGACCGACCTGCAAACCGATGCGGGCACCGGACCAAGCGAGGGCATGCCTGGCCGTCTCGTTGCCGCGGCTTCAACTGAACCGAATGCTCGCCGCTCGGTCACAGGCGTAGTCCACCCCATCGGTCGACAGCGGGCAGACACCGCGGCCTCGCGCCGGAACCACTGAGTCAGAGGAGCATAATGACAACGAAACGCCCTGTTTTCCTCGAGATTTGGCGGGTCAACCTGCCTATACCAGGCATGGTCTCGATCCTGCACCGCCTTAGCGGTGTGTTGATGGTGCTGGCCATTCCCGTGTTTACGGCCCTGTTTGCGCAGGCACTGTCGGGGCCGGACGGATTCGCCGCCGCGGCCGCCTTCGTCGGCCACCCCCTGATCAAACTGACGCTGTTACTGCTGGGCTGGGCCTTGCTGCATCACCTGTTCGCGGGTATCCGCTATCTGGTCATCGACTTCGGCTGGGGCGTCGACCTGCCCACCGCGCGCAAGACCGCCTGGACCGCGCTGTCCGCGGCGCTGCTGGTGACCATCGTCGGCGGGGGGATGCTGCTATGAGCCGCCGCGCATCCGGACTCAAGGCGTGGGTGGTGCAACGCGCCACCGCGATTTACCTCGCCCTGTTTGGCGTCTATTTGACGCTCCATTTCGCACTCGATGCCCCGGCCGACCATGCCGCGCTGGTGAGCTTGGACAACGACACCCTGGGTGGCCGTCAGCCTGCTGCTGTTCATTCCGGCGATGCTAGCCCATGCCTGGGTCGGCATCCGCGATGTGTTCATGGACTACCTGAAGCCCATCGGCTTGCGCGTGGCGGCGTTGACCCTGATGGCGTTCGTCTTGCTGGCCTCCGGACTCTGGGCCATGCAGGCAATCATCGTTGCCCGAATCGCCTGAGCGGCCATCGCGAGGAGCCTCATGTCTATTCCACACAGAAAATTCGACGCACTCATCATCGGCGCCGGCGGCGCTGGCCTGAATGCCGCGCTGCGGCTCGCCAGCGCAGACCTGCGCGTGGCGGTCGTCTCCAAGGTCTTTCCGACCCGTTCCCACACCGTCGCCGCGCAGGGCGGCGTGAATGCCGCCCTGGCCAACGTGCTGCCGGACAACTGGCACTGGCACATGTTCGATACCGTCAAGGGGTCCGACTACCTCGGCGACCAGGATGCCATCGAGTACATGTGCCGCGAGGCCATTCCGACGGTCTACGAGCTCGAGCACGCCGGCGTGCCGTTTTCGCGGCTCGACTCCGGCAAGATCTACCAGCGCGCCTTTGGCGGCCAAAGCCAGAATTTCGGCGGCGATCAGGCGGTGCGTACCTGCGCCGCGGCGGACCGAACCGGTCACGCCATTCTGCACACCCTGTATCAGCAGAACGTCCGCGCCCGGACGCACTTCTTCGACGAATACTTCGCCATCGACCTGATCCGCGACGAGGAGGGCGCGATCCTCGGCGCGCGTCGCGCTCGAGATCGAGACCGGCGAACTGCTGGTGATCGAGGCCAAGTCCACGCTGCTGGCCACCGGCGGCTATGGGCAGGTGTTCCGCACCACCACCAATGCCTTCATCAACACCGGCGACGGCATGGCCATGGCCCTGCGCGTCGGCGTGCCGTTGCAGGACATGGAGTTCTTCCAGTTCCATCCCACCGGCGTTGCCGGCAAGGGCATGCTGATCACCGAGGGCGCCCGCGGCGAGGGCGGCTTCCTGGTCAACGGCGACGGCGAGCGCTTCATGGAGCGCTATGCACCGCGGGCACTCGACCTGGCCAGCCGCGACGTGGTGTCCCGCTCGATGGTCACCGAGATCCGCGAGGGGCGCGGCTGCGGGCCGAACAAGGACCATGTGATGCTGAAGCTGGACCACCTCGGCGCCGACGTCGTGCACCAGCGGCTACCGGGCATCAGCGACATCTGTCGCGTGTTCCTCGGCATCGACCCGGCCAAGGATGCGATCCCGGTATTTCCGACCGCGCACTATGCGATGGGCGGCATCCCGACCGACCGCAACGCGCGCGTCGTGGCGCCCGCCAAGCATGGTCCGGAGGAAGTGGTGCCCGGTCTGTATGCCGCCGGCGAGTGCGCCTGCGTGTCGGTGCACGGCGCCAATCGCTTAGGCGGCAACTCGCTGCTGGACATCCTGGTGTTCGGCCGGGCAGCCGGTACCGATATCCTGAGCTTCGTCGCCGAGAATCCGAACCACCGCAACATGCGTGATGAGTACATCGAGCCGGCCCTGGCCCGCCTGCAACGTTGGGAGCGTCCCGGCGAGGGCACCAGCGTGCACGCCATGAAGGCGGAGTTGCGTAAGCTGATGGAAGACCACTGCGGCGTGTTCCGCGACCAGGAGACCATGGCTGCCGGTGTCGAGAAGCTCAAGGACCTGCGTGAGCGCGTCGACGGCGTGCGTCTTAAGGACCAGAGCAACCAGTTCAACACGGCCCGTATCGAGGCGCTGGAGCTGGACAACCTGGTCGACGTCGGCATGGCCACCTTGTTGTCGGCCCTGCACCGCGAGGAGAGCCGTGGCGCGCACTCCCGGGTCGACTTCCCGACGCGCGACGACGAGCAATGGATGAAGCACAGTCTCTATCTGCGCGAGGACTGACCGCATGGACTTCAAGCCCGTGCGCACCAAGCCACTGACGGTGGAGACCTTCCCGCCGAAGGCGAGGGTATATTGAGAGAAGTGGCGAGTGCGAGGGGCGAGGAGCGAGGAAGACCTTGGTCTGAGGCGCTAGCCCCGACGCACGCACTTCGCCGCTGCGGCGGCTCGATCACTCGAATTGATACTCGAGACTCTAAATGAAAATAAGCGTCTACCGTTTCCACCCTGAGACCGATACCAAGCCCCGGATGCAGACCTACGAGGTCGAGGAGCACCCAGGCATGATGCTGCGTGAGGCCCTGCTGGATATCAAGGAGCAGGATGAGAGCTTTGCCTTTCGGCATTCCTGCGGCGAGGGCGTCTGTGGCTCCGACGGCATGAATGTCAATGGCAAGAATGTGCTGGCCTGCATCACGGCGGTCGCGGACCTCAAACGGCCGATTCAGGTGCGACCGTTTCCGGGCCGTCCGGTGATTCGCGACCTGGTCGTGGACATGACCCAGTTCTACGAGCAGTACCGCGCCGTGCAGCCGTACTTGGTGCGCAAGGAGCCGCTGCCGGAGCAGGAAATCCTGCAATCCCCCGAAGACCGCGACAAGATCGATGGTCTGTACGAATGTATCCTCTGCGGTTGCTGTTCCACGTCTTGCCCGTCGTTCTGGTGGAATCCGGAAAAGTTCCACGGTCCGGCCGCGCTGCTTCAGTCCTGGCGCTTTCTTGCCGATAGTCGCGATCAGGCCACCGACGAACGCCTGGACGCGCTGGAAGGCCCGTACAAGCTGTTCCGCTGCCACACCATCATGAACTGTGTGGAGGTCTGCCCCAAGGGGCTGAATCCGACCAAGGCCATCGGCCACATCAAGGATCTGATGCTTGAGAAGTCGGTGTGATCGACGCCGTTTCGATGGATGCGCCACGAATGGCCAGCGGTACCGAAAAGGAGATCGAGCGCCTGCGCTGGCAATGCCGGCGCGGCATGCTCGAGTTAGATCTCCTGCTTAACCGCTTCCTCGAGTCCGCTTACGCCGACCTGAGCGTGCAACAGCGCACTGACTTCGTCCGTCTGCTCGGTTATCAGGACCAGATCATCTACGACTGGCTCATGAGCCAGGCCGTGCCCGCCGACCCCGCCCTGCGCGACCTCGTCGCGCGCATCCAGGCCGCGATGCAACCTTAACCGTTCGGATGCCGTCACGGGTGCGACCCCGTGCATCGGTATAATGGCGCGGGTCAACTCACAGTCTGGGAGCGCAGATGTCTTCTGAAGAACCGACCAACACGCGCCGCAAATCCAGTCGCTGGGACCTGTGGGGCATCTATGGCGGGAGTGCGTTGCTCGTGCTGGCGGTCACACTGGTGGCGTTGCAGTTCGTGCAGCCGGCGCCACCACGGGAGATCAGCATCGCCGCCGGGGCGCAGGGTGGGGCCTACTATCGCTACGCGCAGCAATACGCGGCCATCCTGGCCCGTAGCGGCATTAAACTGACGGTGCTGGAAACCAAGGGGTCGGAAGATAATCTAGACCGACTTTTGGCCGCGGAGGAGGCGCCAGACCTGGCGGACTGGCTTGATCCAGGGCGGGGTCGCGACGGACGAACAGAAGGCGGCGGTGCTCGGACTTGGCAGTATGTTTTACGAGCCGGTTTGGCTGCTTGGGCCGCTGGGGGAGCCGTCGCGGCCGCTCAATCAGCTACAGGGGGCGCGCATCGGGGTTGGCCCGCCGGAGAGCGGCACCCGCTTCCTGGCGATGCGGATGCTGGCGCTCAGCGGCGTGCACGACGACAACGCCGACCTGGTTAGCAGTGACATGAAGATTGCCGCGGAGCAGCTGCGCGCCGGTGACCTCGACCTGCTGTTCCTGGTCGGCGCGGCGGATGGTCCGCTGCTGCGGGGGCTGATCGCCGATGACCAACTCCGGGTGCATGGCTTGCCCCATGCTGCCGCCTATGCCCGCATCGACCGTTCGTTGACGACGCTGGCGCTGCCGGCCGGGGTGCTCGACCTCGCCCGCGGCGTGCCGCGCGAGGACCTGCTGATGGTTGCGGCCACCGCGAATCTGGTGGCGCACCCGGATATTCACCCGGCGCTCGTGGATCTGCTGTTGGAGGCGGCAGCAGAGGTGCATGGCAGCGGGGGGCTGTTTGCCGATGCAGGGGCGTTTCCGACGCCCCTGCATAGCGATTTTCCCCTCAGCGATGATGCTGTCCGGCACTACAAGAACGGACCACCGTTCCTCCAGCGTTATCTGCCGTTCTGGGCCGCAACCTGGATCGACCGCACCAAGGTCATGATCGTGCCCCTGCTGGCGCTGTTGCTGCCCTTGATCAAGGTTCTGCCGCCGGCCTACGCCTGGCGCATTCGCCGGCGCATTACCCGCTGGTACGTCGCGCTGCGCCGGATCGACCTGGAGCTGGAGACGGGCCCGCGGGACCAGGATCGGCTCGCCGACTTTGCGAAGCAATTGGAGGAGATCGAGAGTGAGGTCGCGCAGGTGGATGTTCCCCTTTCTTACGCCGACCAGCTCTACAATCTGCGGTTACATATTCAGGCGCTGCAGCACCGGCTTGCCACCGTTTCCGGCGAAGCCGCAGAGGCTATGGTTGAGTCCTAGGCACTCGGCCCTTGCAGACGGAAACGCATGCGGGTCATTGCCTGAAGCTTGGCTCCTCTGTAAATATTCAGCGCCTGCAAGCAAGCCAGTCGGTCCGCTGTCGGCTAGGCGGTTTGGGGTTGCTGCGGCTCCGCTGGTCTGCTGCGCGTCCTCAAGGGCGCTAGCGCGCCCTAGCCGACCGGAGGTCGGCGCTCCGTGGGACCGCCGACTTCTAGTCGGCCCGCCGCCGCCAGGCGGCTTGAATTTTGCGCCACTCCGCCGGCACAGCCGTAACGTCTTCGAGGGCGCTTCCCTTGAGGGCGAACCAACCTGTACTCTCTGCGACCTTCCGCCGAAAAGGAGCCTTGAACATGATGCCTGTCGACGCCGTGGTGATGGATATCGAGGGCACGACCACCTCCATCGATTTCGTGACCTCGGTCCTCTACCCCTACGCCCGGGAGCGTCTGCCCAACTTCGTCCGCCAGCACCGCGGCGAGTCCGACGTGGCCGAGATCCTGGACGAGGCCCGCGAGGCGGGCGGGGTGTGGAACGACGAGGCGGTGCTGGTGCGGATGTGTCATTGGATGGAACGGGACCAGAAGGTCACGCCCCTCAAGACCCTGCAAGGGCTTATTTGGGAGGAGGGCTATCGCGGCGGGGAACTCGTCAGCCACGTCTATCCGGACGTGGCCCCGGCGCTGCGGGCCTGGCACGCCCAGGGCATTCGGCTCTATATCTACTCGTCGGGCTCGGCTCACGCCCAGCGGCTGATCTACGGTCACACCGTCGCCGGCGACCTGACACCGCTGCTGTCCGGGTATTTCGACACCCACATCGGCCATAAGCGGGAGGTCGGCGCCTACCGGCGCATCGCCGAGGCCATCGGCGCACCGCCCCAGCGTATTCTGTTCCTGTCGGACGTGCGCGAAGAACTCGACGCCGCCCGAGATGCCGGCTGGCAGACCATCGGCGTTGTGCGCGAGGGCCTGCCCGGCCTGGCTGCCGCCCACCGTCGGGTCACCCGCTTCGATCAGATCCCGCTCTGACCGGGACAGCCCGGCGATCGCGCTCGGTCCGCATGGCGGGCCCCGTATCATCTGAATCGAGCGTGCCGATCCTGCTTCGCCCACGCGGCTTTGCTAACTGAGAGTAAATTGCAATGAACCCCAGTCAAGTTTGCATGCGAGGGTTGGACTTACGGTCCGGGAATGGGTTAGAACGCGGGCTGAGGCAATTGCTCATGGCCCTTTGCATCACTGCTCTATTTGCCGCGAGCGTTCACGCGGACGAGATGCTGAAGACTCACAAACTCGCGGAGAACGTCTACGCGCTGGTCGGCCCGCTGACCAATCGCGACGCCCAGAATCTGGGCAACAACGCCAACTTTGGCGTTCTGATCACTGACGAAGGCGTGGTGCTCATCGACTCGGGCGGCACCTATCAGGGGGCGCAGATGATCGACGCGGCCATCCGCAAGCTCACCGACAAGCCCGTCACCCTCGTTATCAACACCGGCGGTCAGGATCATCGCTGGCTCGGAAACGGCTACTTCAAGGCACAGGGTGCCCGCATCATCGCCAGCGAAGCGGCAGTCGCGGACCAGAAGGCGCGGTCCCGCGATCAACTCATTGCCCTGACAACCCTGGTTGGTCCCGAAGGTGTCGAGGGCACCGAGGCCGTCTATGCCGACGCAGACCTTCGCGGACCAGACGAACCTGACCCTAGGCAACACACGCCTGGAAGTTCGACACGCCGGACCGGCCCATACGCCCGGTGACAGCTTCGTCTGGCTGCCGGAGCAGAAGATTCTTTTCAGCGGCGATATCGTCTACATGGACCGGATGCTGGGCATCGGTCCCCAATCAGCACATCGAAGCTGGATCGAGGCATTCGAGGCCTTGGCGGCGCTGGAGCCCGAGATCGTCGTCCCAGGTCACGGCGATCCGGCCGCCGCTGACCAAGGCGACAGCCGACAGCTACGACTATCTGGTGTTTCTGCGCCAGGCCGTCATCGACTTGATGGAACGAGGTGGGGGCATCGAAGAAATTGGCAGCATCGATCAGTCCCAGTTCAGCTACCTGGCAAACTACGATGAACTCAAGGGCCGCAATGCCCAGCGCGTCTACGCGGAGATCGAGTGGGAGTGACCGCGTGGATGCTGCTGCGCTGGTACCATGTCCGGCGGATGGCAAAGGTTTCAACAGTGTCAGGGGGTGGACATGAATAAGCGCGAAGACCTCGGCGAGGCCGCCCATATCGACCGGGCCGTGGAAACAGCGGTGCGCATCGGGCTGATCGCGGTGATGCTGGCACTCTGCTACTGGATCGTGCGGCCGTTTCTGATCCCGATTGCCTGGGGCATCATCATCGCGGTTGCTGCCTGGCCGGGCTACGCTCGTCTGTTGAGCTGCGGTCGGAGGTCGACGCTCGCTGGCCTCGGTTTTGTTCGTCGTGATCGCGTTGGTGGTGCTGATCCTGCCCATCATTCTGCTCAGCGGCACGCTGGTCCAAGGTGCACAGGGGTTGGAGAAGGGGATCGAGGCAGGCCACTGGGCTATCCCGCCGGCGCCGGATCTGAGTTACATTGCCGCTGGTCGGGCAGCAGATTCACGATCTCTGGAGTACTGCGTCCAGCAACATGGATGGATTACTGCGTTCGCTGGAGCCGCAGATCAAGATGGCGGGCAAATGGCTGCTGTCGCTGGCGGCCGATGCCGGACTCGGTTTACTGCACTTCGTGATCGCCATCGTCGTCGCGGCGGTCCTGTTGGCGAAGAGTGAGCGCGGAGGTCGCGCGGCACATGCGATCGCGCGCCGCCTGGCTGGCAATCGGGGCGCACGCTTCACGCAGTTGTCTGAGGCGGTGGTGCGCAGCGTTTCGCGCGGCATTCTTGGCGTGGCTATGATTCAGGCATTGCTGGCCGGCCTCGGCATGCTGGTCGCTGGCGTGCCGGCGGCGGGGCTGTGGGCGTTGGTGGTGCTGTTGCTGGCGACCATCCAGATCGGCGCCTTTCCGGTGATGCTGCCGGCGGTCATCTACGTCTTCTACCATGCCAGCATGCCGGTCGCGGTGGTATTTCTGATCTGGGCCCTGTTCGTCGGTTCTATCGACAATATCCTCAAACCAATCCTGCTCGGTCGCGGCGTCTCGGTACCGATGATCGTCATCTTCATTGGTGCCATTGGCGGGTTCATTGGCGCCGGCATCATCGGTCTGTTCGTTGGCAGTGTCATCTTGGTGCTGGGTTACGAACTGTTGCACGCCTGGCTGGATGACATCTGTGCCCGACGATGAGTCCGACCCGTCCGTGAGCGAGGCGGACCAGTCTGATGCATCGAGCTAGCGAGGCGATGCCTCAGACCGACGAGTCGTGATCATCGGTATCGCTATCGAAATCGTAGCGAGTAGCGCGTGGCGAGTGGCCCGATCCCGATCCCGATCCCGATTTCGATTTCGGTTTCGAGGAGCCGCGCCAGTGCGATGTCGCATCGAAACTTGACTCGTCTGCAAACACTGGCGCCCTCAAGCAATTTAGTGCATCAACACCTCGATGCCGATCCGCGCGTTGCGCTCTGCGTCCGGTGCCAGCCGGACGATACGGGCGCTCAGGCTGCGCGCCTTGTCTAACAGGCGAGCCACCACTAAATTCTCCCGCCGCGGCAGATAGCCGAGCTTGTGCCCGCGCCAGAGGAGTGCAACGGCATCGTCGTCGTGCGGGTTGTCGTGCTCGCGCTGCAGCGTCAGCAAGGCGTTAGGCTGCAGTGCGAGCCACAGTCGCGGTGCGTCGTAATGGCGGAATCCGGACAGGGTGGTGCGTTGAATAGTGATGTGGCGACCCAACGCCGGATCGTTGCCCTGGTCGGCTCGCCGAGTGAGGTTCGTACGCATGGTTGGTTTCCCGCATTGGTGCGCTGTCGATGTCTCAATCATCGCCTCCTGCGGTGACTCATTTGCTGAGTCCGTCCCCAGGTCGAGGTGATATTTGATCGCTTTGCTGGGATAATCGCTGCCCCTCCCGTGATTGCTCTGTAGGCCAAAGCACGGGGCAGGCCCGCCTCGGCGTGGCTTTATATCTGACTAGCGTAAAGCCAATCCGTTGATTTGTTTCGAAAACCATCGCGCCTCGGGTGTGCTATCGCTCGTCGCCGTCTGGATCGCTGCCAACATCAACCTAGACCCCGCAGCCGGCATCAATTGGCTGCATACCGCTGGTGCGACTTCAGTCGCACGCAAGTCGTCGGCCGTGCGCATAAATTCGCGCCTAGATCCGGACCGACGGCCGGATATGGGACCAACTGAAATCCGCGCCAGTCTCCATTTCGTTCTTGTGTCCAACCCATCGAGGAGTTCTCCATGCGAATAATGCCCTTACCGTTTCTGTTGGCGACGACCCTGTCGTTGTCCGGCATCGCGGCGGTGGCCGAAGAGGAGGCGCCTGCGACCCCGCGCCGGTGACGACCGAAGATCCGTCGATCCCGGTCGACGAATTGGATCTATTGCTGAAACCTCTCACCAAGGGGCAGTTGCTGATCGAGGCGGAAGCCTGGCAAGGGCTGGTGCAGGCCAAGGCCGAGGAGATCTCCCGGGCCGAGATCGCCGTGAAACGCCAGAACCAAGAGATCGACAAGGCGGAACAGATCAAGAAAGAGGCCGAGAAGGCGAAACAGCAACTCGAGGATGTCGAGAAACAGGCGAGCGAGGCGCGCGCGACCGGGGATCAAAAGGCCATCGCGAAGGCGGACGCCGCCGCGGACGAGGCGCGTGAACAGATGGGGGTGGTAAAACAGCGCGTCGAAGAGGCCGCCGATGCAGCGGAGCGTAGTGCAGACATACGTAACGAACTCTCCGATGAGGTCAAGGCCAAGCTGGAGGAAACCGAGGACGCCGCGCAAGCGGCTGGCGAGGCGGTTGACGAGGTGACAGAGGCGGTCGATCAGGCCAAGGGCAAGACCGGAGACGCGTTGCTTGCCGCGGCTGACGAGGCGCGCGACGCGACGGAGCAAGCCGAGCAGGCCACCGATGCGGTGGTGGAAAAGGCCGCTGATGTCGCGACCGCCGCGGACGAGTCGGCGCAGGCGTCGGTGGCAGCCGACGCGCTCGACGGCAGCGTGGCCCTAGGGGATCAGGCCGCGGAGTCAAAGAAGGAAGAGAAGGTGGCCCTGTTGGAAGCGGTTGCCGACTTGCGCGAACAGCGCACCCTGCTGCTGGATCAGTTCAAGTCCGTGCTCGCCGCGCTAGAGATCAAGACCGACGAGGGCGACGCTGACACGCTGGCGAAGATCGCAGACTACAAGCTCTATGCCTCCGCCGTGAAAGGCATCGAGCTCGATGTCAACGACACCACCTCGGCCTGGCTGGCGATCAAGGGTTGGATCATGTCCGACGAAGGCGGTAGCCGGTGGGTCATCAATGTGGCGAAGTTCGTCGGCATCTTGTTCGCTGCCTGGATCATCGCCGGTATCGTCAGCGGCCTGATTCACCGCGCCGTGCGTCGCGTGCCGGGGGCGTCGAAACTGCTGGAGGACTTTCTCGTCAAGGCGGCCCGCTGGGTGGTTTTGGCCATCGGCGTGATCATGGCGCTGGCGGCATTGGAGGTGAGCATCGGTCCACTGCTGGCCATGCTCGGCGCCGCCGGCTTCGTCGTCGCATTCGCGCTGCAGGACTCATTGAGCAATTTCGCCAGCGGCCTGATGATCCTGTTCTTCAAACCCTTCGATGTCGGCGATGTCGTCGATGCCGGTGGCGTTTCCGGCTCGGTGGAATCGGTGAACCTGGTCTCGACCACCATCAAGACCTTCGACAACAAGAAGATGGTGGTACCGAACAATCGGGTCTGGGGCGACGTCATCACCAATGCCAGCGGCGTCGCCGAGCGGCGCGTGGACATGGAGTTCGGCATCGGTTACGACGACGATATCGACAAGGCGCAGGCCATCCTGGAAGAGATCGTCAACGCCCATCCGCAGGTGTTGAAGGAACCGGCGCCGACCATTCGTATGAGCGCATTGGCGGATTCGTCGGTGAATTTCATCGTGCGGCCCTGGACCAAGACCGCCGACTACTGGGGCGTCTTCTGGGACATCACTCGCGAGGTGAAGAAGCGCTTCGATGCCGCCGACATCGGAATCCCGTTCCCGCAGCGTGACGTGCATCTCTACATCGCCAACGGCGGCGACAAGCTACCGGGCATGGTCGCGACAACGGCGCCGGAGACGGCAGCAAAGTCCAGCGATGGCGGGCTCGACGGCTAGCGGCGTAGCTGACGAGCCAACTTCGAATGTCCCCTGGTGGTCGTTCCGGGGGCGGTCGACATTGGCTGGTCGCTGAAGTCGACCGGGTCGCTGCATGGATGAGACCCGGTCGATGCTCTGGGTTGAGACCCCTCTCCGGGTTCCCCCAACGGCCGCCGGGGCGCTAGCCGGCGAGTCTCGGACACCCGCACCGGTCAAGATGGCGCCTGGATTTACCGACGAGTCCGCTGCGTCGGTTCCAATTCGAGTACTCCCTGAAGTCCATACCGGTAGTTGCGCTGACCGCCAACGCCATGGCCGAGGACCGTGGAGCCTGCGTCGCCGCCGGTATGTACAGACTTTTCGCCCAAGCCGATGATCAAGCAAGCGCTGCGGGGAATCGTGATGCGCTGGACGGGCTGGGGAGCGCAGGTTGTCGCGTCTGACACCGCATCGCCTTCGAGCTAGTGGCTGATCTGTGCACAGTGCAGAGTGTTCATCCTTGGCGACCCAGACGGTTGTTCCTCGATGCCCGTGATGGCAGGGTGATTTGTTTTATCTGTCTGATAAATAGAACAAATTATTCATTGCGCAGAAACTGACCGGGTTAACGCAACTGTCACATGATCAACCACTTGGGCAGGTTGATCGGCATCCATCCACAGAGTTATCCACAGGAGTTGTGGAACAGTCCGGGTCTGCCTTAGGCCTCGGGAATTTACCCATGCTGCAGAGAAATGACTTTAATAATCTGCTGTAGTCGATTCCGTCCACTACCTGAGACTGGTCTCTGTTCCGCGGCGATTGTCAATCCGCTATATCGATGCGCGAACGGCCCGACAGCATCGCCATTTCGTTATGTCGAGCATGGGTTAGGCAATCTCATCGATCAAGGCCGGTTTGTCGCCGGCGTCGAGACCGCTCCAGGGGCGGATGTCCTTTTGATAGCGGCGCATGACCAGATTGGCGAGCAGACCGGTCCAGCCGGTCTGATGGCAGGCGCCCAGGCCCTCGCCGGTGTCGGCGTGGAAGTATTCGTAGAACCAGAACAGGTCCTTCCAATGGCCATCGGCTGCGTCTGGGTAGCGGCCATCCAGGGCGGGTACCTGATGGTCGTTCTGAAAGCGGTACAGGTCCGCCAAGCGTTCGGCGATCAGACTTGCGATCTGCTTCAGGTTCTTTCGCTCGCCACCGAGGCAGGGCACCGGCGACGGTGAAGTCATCGCCGAGGAAACGGTAGAAGCGCTCCAGCGACGACACCAGTGAATAGTTGGTCGGCAGCCACACCGGCCCGCGCCAGTTGGAGTTGCCGCCGAACATCGGTGACGTCGACTCGCCCGGCACATAGTCGATCAGGGCCTCGCCGATACCCGGTATCCAGCCCAGGTCGCGGTCTGGTGGCGTGGATGCGGCTCAGGCTGCGCACGCCGAAGCGCGAGAGGAACTGCTCCTCGTCCAGCAGCCGCTCCAGGATGCGTGGCAGCATGCTGTGATCCACCAGCGCCAGCAGACGCTCGCCGCGCTCGTTCTCCCAGTCCGGGCAGGCGCAGACGTAGCTGCCGCGGAATAGCCCGCCCTTGTGCTCATTGAGCAAGGCCGCGAATCGCGGCGCGTGCTCGAGCATGCGCTGGTTGACGATCTCGACCGCGAACAGCGGGATCAGCCCGACCCAGGAGTAGACCTCGATGCGATGCGTGCCTTGATCTGGCGTGCTGAGCAGGTCGGTAAAGAAGCCGATTTCGGGGTCCCACAGCGACGGTGCGCCGGTCTCCTCGCTGCCGGCGATGGCCTCGGCGATGGACAGGAACTGCTTGTAGCAGTGGATCGCGATTTCCTCGTAGTCCGGGTCCTTGACGCATAGCTCCAATGCGATCAACGTCATCTTCAGCGAGAAGTGCGCCATCCAGCCGGTGGCGTCCGCCTGTTGCAGCCGATAACCGGGCGGCAGCGGCTTGGAGCGGTCGTAGACGCTGATGTTGTCCAGCCCGAGGAAGCCGCCCTCGAACAGGTTCTGGCCGTCGGCGTCCTTGCGGTTGATCCACCAGGAGAAGTTCAGCAGCAACTTGTGGAACACGCGCTGTAGGAAGTTGTGGTCGCCTGTCGCCACGTTGCACGCGCTCGGCGCGAAAGACCTTGATCGCCGCCATCGCATGCACCGGCGGGTTGACGTCGCCGAAGTTCCACTCGTAGGCCGGGATCTGGCCGTTCGGGTGCATGTAGCGGTCCGACAGCATCAGCTCCACCTGCTGTTTGGCGAAGTCCACGTCCACCAGCGCCAGCGCCGCGCAGTGATAGGCCAGGTCCCAGGCCGCGAACCAGGGGTATTCCCAGGTATCCGGCATGCTGATCACGTCGTGGGCCTTCAGGTGCCGCCAGTGCTGGTTGCGGCCCTGCCGGCGTTCCGCCGGGGGCGTGATCTGATCGCCCTCTAGCCAGCGCGCCACGTCGTAGTGATAGAACTGCTTGCCCCAGATCATGCCGGACAGGGACTGACGCAGGATGCGGGCATCGTTGGCGTCTGCGTCCGGCAGCAGATCGTCGAAGAACACGGTCGCCTCGGATTGGCGCGCCGCCATGGTCTTCTCGACTTGAGCGAAAGGCCGCTCCAGCGGCTCGGCGCTGAGCACCAGATCGAGCTGGGCGTGCTCGCCGGGGGCGATCTCGAACTGGCTCCAGGCAGCGAACTTGGTGCCGCTCAGGGCGGGATTGACGGCGCCCGCCGCGTCATCCACCACATGCCGGTGGAAGGCGTCCTTGACGTAAGGCGTCGCGTTGTCGACACCCCACAGCAGCGCGTTGTTGGACTCGTTCTCGGTGAACAGCGGCCGGCAGTGTCCGGCGCCATAGAGATGATAGCGGCCGAGCATCGGATGCTCCGCCCGCACCGCCCAGCCGGCGCCCGCCGGGGCATCGATGGCGGCCATCCGCGGCCGCTCCGCGTCGTCGCCCCCCGCATCATCCCAAGACCAGGTATTTCGGAACCAGAGCGTCGGCAGCAGGTGGATCTTGGCGGCGTCCGGGCCGCGATTCTTGGCGTAGATGCGGCAGAAGATCTTATCGGGTCCGGCCTTGGCGTAAAGCACCTCGATATCCCAGAAGCGCATGTCGTCAAAGGCGCCGGTGTCAATCAGTTGGTAGGGCGGCTCGTCCCTTCCGAGGCGGGCGTTTTCGGCCAGCAACTCCGCGTACGGAAAGGCCCGCTGCGGATACTTGTAGATAAAGTGCAACCAGCTATGGCTTGGTGTCGCATCGCGATAGAAATACGCCTCCTTCACGTCCTCGCCGCGATTGCCTTGGCTGCTGGTCAGGCCGAAGGCGCGCTCCTTCAGAAACGGGTCGCGGCCGTTCCACAACGCCAGCGCGAAACACAGGTGCTGGCGTTCGTCGCAGATGCCGCCCAGCCCATCCTCGTTCCAACGATAGGTCCGCGAGCGCGCCTGCTCGTGGCTGAAAGCGTCCCACGCCTCGCCATCGGCGCTGTAGTCCTCGCGTACCGTGCCCCAGGCGCGCTCTGCCAGATACGGCCCCCACATACGCCAGTCCGCCTTACCTTGACGTTGCTCTTCCAGACGTTGGCGTTCCGCGTTCGGTTGGGTGATCTGTCATGGTGTTGCCGGTTGGGATTCGAGTAACATGCAGTTAGCGTATCACCCTGGTCCAGGTCATCGTCAGAGAGCTGGCCTGATCAAACAATTGGGCACCGAGGCGAAGGCCCCCCGAGTTCAATGCTCCCCCCTTGGTACGTAGCTTGATGGTGACGATGGCCGTCGATATACCTGTCTGGCAGGAGTCGCTTGCCTGAACTCTGGGTGCGATTTTTCGTTCCCGCCCGGTGAAATCGCCCGTGATTGCACTATAGTCATCTTGCGCAGAACTGCTCTTCTGCGCGGAACCCGGTTCCCAGCTTATCCCTCAGCCCATAGGAGAACGACATGACTTGGAAAGAGCAACTGGATAAGGCCATTGCACAGATCAAGGAGGCCGCTGACAGTGAAAAGGCCCGCGAGTATTCGGCAAAGGCGAAGGCGACAGCAGCCAGCTTGATCGACAAGGTCAAGGTTGGTGCAGTCGGTGCGGCCGAAACCTTCTTAGAGGCCAACCGTGATCCGTCATCGCTGCAGGTGCAGTTTCTCAACGCCGACCTCGCCGTGCTGTCGCCGTCGGAGGCGATCACGATCTCTCGGCCCGATGCGGCGTCACTGGTGATCTCGGACGGGGAGGGCAACGGCCTGGTGATCAATGCGGCGGCAGATCCAGCCTTCGTAGTCGAACAGATCGGCACCGTCACTCAGTTGAGTGGCAATAGCTTTGACCTGGGCTCAGAAGACGGCGTGAACCTGATCGTCACGAAGTTCTGACGAGGCACTGCCTTAGACTGACGAGAGCGCGACGCTGAGTTGCCCAACTTGTGCGTTGCTGCAAGCGGGCTAAGCGCCCAGGGCCGAGGGCCGTCGTATAGCGCGATTGAGCAATCTTGGCCCTGGGCCCTCGGTGCTTGGCCCTTCGATCGACAAACGCGATGACGCCACGAAACTTGCCGCATCTGCCAAGCTTCGGCGGCCTCAAGCAAGCTGCGATGCGATTATCCGAGCAGCCAGCCCGCGATTCCCAACACGGCGGCGTAGCGCGCTCCCTTGCCGATTGCGGTCAGCATAAAGAAAAGGGCGAAGTTGACTCGCATCAGCCCGGCAATGAAGGTCAGCGCGTCGCCGCCGACGGGTAGCCAGGCCAGCAGCAGAGACCAGACGCCCCAGCGCTGATACCAACGTTGGGCCGGGCCGAGTTGCGTGGGCTTGAAGGGAAACCAGCGCCGATCTTGATAGCGCAGCAGCCAGCGGCCGATGGCCCAGTTGACGGCGGCGCCCAGGCTGTTGCCGGCGGTGGCCCAACACCAGAGGGCGACCGGGTCGTAGCCAGCACTCTGCAACCCAGCCAGCGCGACCTCGGAATAGAAGGGCAGCAGCGTCGCTGCGATGAACGCGGCGGCGAACAGTCCGAGGTACGCACCCACGCGGTTAGGTCCCCCTCGGCGAGTCGGTCAGCGTGAGGCTCGGGGGTTCGCTTGGCGCGCCGCTGCCGTCAATGCCCGGAACAGTTTGCGTTGGCCACGCCGGTAGAGCAGGAACTCCGGGTGCCATTGCACGCCCATTAGGAAGGGGCGGGACGGGTCCTCGATCGCCTGGACGATGCCGTCCAGGTCGCGCCCGGAGACCTGCAGGCCAGTCGCCGATGCGGTCGATGCCCTGGTTGTGCAGGCTGTTGATGCGCGCCTTGGTGGTGGCGAGCAACCGGTGCAGCGCGGTGCGGGGTTCGACGCATAGGGTCTTGAGCGGCAAGATGGTCCAGCGATTGGACGTGCGTTTGCGCCGGGAGCGTAGCTCTTGGAACAGGTTGCCGCCGAGGCGAACATTCAGCAACTGCGCGCCTCGACAGATGCCGAGCAACGGCAGACCCTGTGCGAGTGCGTTGTCGATCACGCGGTCTCCAGGGCGTCGCGCTCGGCGTCGTACTTGGGCGTCACCTCGGGCGCGGCCGCGTAGAGCACCGGGTCCACATCGTGACCGCCGGTGATGACGACGCCGTCGACGACTAGCCCCGGTTTCGGCTCGCGCGGCGTCAGCATCACCGGCCGCGCTCCGGCCATGCGCAGCGCCAGCGCCACCAGCCAACGCGGAGCCAGGCCGCCGCGGCTTGGGCCGGTGACCGCGATCAGCGGGCGTGGTTGGCGTCGAGCCATTGCTGCGTGCGATCGGCCCAGTCGGTGGTCAGGCGTTCCAGGGGGCGGTCGAGATACTCCGCATACGCGGCGCAGAGCAGCGCGAGACGCGCCGGGTCGGTGGCCAGTCGCTCCACCACCAGCCAATCCTCCCAGGACTGGCTCAGGTTCCAGTCGGGACGGTCGATCTCGCTGTTGGGTAGCCGATAGTGCAGCGTCGGGCGCGCCTTAACGCGATCGTCGTCCACACGCCCGCGCACCCGCGGCTCGTCCAGATGGGCGAACAACGGCAACATGTCCAGCGAGCGGTTACGGGTTGGGTTCGCGTCGAGATAATCATCGATCAGTCGATCTCGGTTCGGCGAGTAGCCGGCGTCGACGACGGTGCGGGCATAGGGCTTGGGGAAGGGATCGGCGAAGAAGGTCAGGCGCCGCGTCAAGTCCACCTCCGAGCGCATGCGCAGCCAGTCTTCCAGGCACAGATAGGCCTGTAAGTAGCCGCGTACGCTGTCGACGTCGGTGTCTGGCAACTCCGGGTTGAACTGCATGCCGAAGGCATAGACGGGGTCGTCGCCGGTGCCGCGGGCGCCGGCGGTGCGCAGCGCGGCGATCAATCGGTTCACATCGGCGAGTCGATCCATCGGTATCGGCGGCCCGACGACCTCCACCGGTACGATGCGCTCGGAGATGGCACGCAACACATCCTCGGCCACCTCCTGCACCAGCCCACCCAGATCATCATCGTAATCAAGTCGACCGAGGGCTTTTAGATACGCGAAATCCAATTCCACCTGCCAGGGGCCTGCGGGATCGCCCTGGACCTCGATCTCGTAGCGACCCGGCTGCTCCAGCGGGCCGCCGAGCAGGTCGCATAGCACCGCTGCCGTTTGCTCCAGCGACAGGCCGCTGAATTCGATCTCGACGCCGACACGGCGGATGTGTCCTTGTGCGGTGTGCGTGATCGGGGGCAGGGCCAGGTGGGCTGTTTCGGTGGTTGCCATGCGCTCGCTCGTTCGTGTTACTTGTTCGACCTCGAATCCTTGAGGGCACTGAATGCTTGCAGATGCGTGAAGTTTCACAGCCACGAGTCGCTAATCGCCCGAAGGGCCAAGCGCCGGGCGCCAAGGGCCAAAGAACGCGCAATCGCGGTGTACAGCGGCCCTCGGCCCTGGGCGCTTGGCCCGCCATAAGCAGCGCATAGATCGGTCGACGCGGCGCGGTGCCCACGTAGATCTGACGCGTCGCGTCCTAGCTTAAAACACCTCTGGTCAACTGGCCGCGCATTCAACTCAGTCGAGACGCCCGAACTCCGCCACCGGCACCACCCAATAATGCAGCCCGCTGCCGGCGAAGGCGGTGCGCAGATCGTCGAGCAGGGCCTTTGCCGTGTCCGATGGCACATGGGTGACGAACATCACGCGGCGGCTGCGGCCGGCGACCTGTTCGGCCAGGGTCATGGATTTCTCGGATGAGCCATGGCCGGCGACGGGCATGCTGGAGAAGCCGGGTACGTCGTCGCGCTCCAGTAACCATTCGGCCAGGGCGTCCTCGACCTGGGGCGGGACGATCAGATTCAGCAGACAATTAGCCATTGTGTTGTCCCAGGGTCAGCCTCTTGATCATCCGAAGCGCCGATACAGG
Organism: uncultured Gammaproteobacteria bacterium; assembly: GCA_963695445.1. Lineage (GTDB taxonomy): Bacteria > Pseudomonadota > Gammaproteobacteria > Chromatiales > Chromatiaceae > Thiohalocapsa. The sequence continues at coordinate 107,801 of CAVOGV010000061.1, forward strand.
ATCGGCAGCAGGATCAACGTCAGCGCGGTCGAGGACAGCAGGCCGCCGATGACGACGATGGCCAGCGGGCGCTGGATCTCGGAGCCGGGGCCGGTGGCGAACAGCAGCGGCACCAGACCGAAGGCGGCGATGTTGGCGGTCATCAGCACCGGTCGCAGCCGGCGCTTGGCGCCTTCGACGACGACCTCGGCCATGGGCCGGCCCAGCGCCTTGAGCTGGTTGAACCAGGTGACCATGACCACACCGTTCAGCACCGCGATGCCGAGCAGGGCGATGAAGCCGACCGAGGCGGGCACCGACAGGTATTCGCCGGTGATGGCCAAGCCGACGATGCCGCCGATCAACGCGAAGGGGACGTTGGCCAGCACCAACGCCGCCTGATTGACGGAGCGGAAGGTGGAGAACAGCACCAGGAAGATCAGTCCCACGGCCACCGGCACCACCAGCGCCAGGCGTGCGGCGGCACGTTGCTGGTTCTCGAACTCGCCGCCCCATTCCAGCCAGTAGCCGGTGGGCATGTCGACCTGCTCGGCGACCGCCGCGCGCGCCTCTTCGACAAAGCCGACCAGGTCGCGGCCGTCGACGTTGGCGATGGCCACGGCCATGCGGTTGCCGCGCTCACGCGAGAGCGCCACCGGGCCTTCGATGCGTTCCATCTGCACCAGATTGGCGAGCGGCACCGAGCGCCCGTCCGGCAGCGCGAGTTGCAGGCCGCTGAAGCGCGACGGCGAGGTGCGCAAGGCATCCGGACCACGCACCACCAGCGGTAGGCGCTTGCCCTCGCGATAGACCGTGCCGACCCGCAGCCCCTCCACCTGGGCGCGCAGCACCGCCGCGAGCGCATCGGCATCGACGCCGAGCCGACCCGCTTCCAGCCGGTCCACCGTCAGGTTCAGGTACTGCGCGCCGTCATTGCGGGGGGTGTAGACGTCCTGCGAGCCGGTGATGCCCTCGAGCACGCCGACCACTTCCTCCGCGATGCGGTTGAGTTCGTTTTGTTCGTTGCCGAAGATCTTCACCGCAAGATCGCCGCGCACGCCGGTCAGCATCTCCGAGACGCGCATCTCGATGGGCTGGGTGAAGGCATAGTCGACGCCGGGGAAGCGCTCCAGCACGACGCGGATCGCTTCCATCAGCTCGTCCTTGGTGGCGAAGCGCCACTCCTCATGCGGTGCCAGCACCAGGAAGCTGTCGGTCTGGTTCAGACCCATCGGGTCGAGGCCCAGCTCGTCGGAGCCGGTGCGGGCGATGATGGACTTGACCTCCGGCACCTCGTCCAGGATGGCGCGCTGCACGCGTTGGTCGATCGCCAGGGACTCCGCCAGGTTAATGGACGGCAGTTTCTCCAATTGCACGATCAGGTCGCCCTCGTCCATGGTCGGCATGAAGGCCTTGCCGATGCGGGTATACAGCGCACCGGCGCCGACCAGCATGGCCAGCGCCAGACCGATGACGATCCACTGGTTGCGCAGGCCCCATCCGAGCACCGGGCCGTAGAGACGCAGCATTTGGCGCACCACCCAGGGCTCCTCGTGGGAGACCTTGCCCAACAGGAACGAGCTCAGCACCGGGATGATGGTCAGCGACAACAGCAGCGAACTGGCCAGCGCGAACACGATGGTCAGCGCCACCGGCACGAACAGCTTGCCTTCCAGCCCCTGCAAGGTCAGCAGCGGCAGGAACACGATGATGATGATCAGGATGCCGGAGGACACCGGCACCGCCACCTCGCGGGTGGCGCGATAGATCAGATGCAGCCGCGGCAGCCGCCCCTTGCTGCCGGCGTGCGCGAGCTGGGTGACGATGTTCTCCACCACCACCACCGCCGCGTCCACCAACATGCCGATGGCGATGGCCAGACCGCCCAAGGACATCAGGTTGGCCGTCAGGTTGAACTGGCGCATCAGGATGAAGGTGGCCAGGGCCGACAACGGCAGGATCAGCGCCACGGTCAGCGCCGCGCGCAGGTCGCCCAGGAACAGCACCAGCAGCACCAGCACCAGCACCACGGCCTCGATCAGGGCCTTGACCACGGTGTGCACGGCCTTGTTCACCAGCACGCCGCGGTCGTAGAAGACATTGATGGTGACGCCGTCCGGCAGGCCGACGGCGAGCTCGTCCAGCTTGGCCTGCACGCCCTGCACCACGGCGCGGGCGTTGGCACCGCGCAGCCCGAGCACCAGACCCTCCACCGCCTCGCCCTCGCCGTTGCGGGTGACGGCGCCATAGCGGGTCAGTGCCGACAGGCGCACCTCGGCGATATCGGCGACGCGCACCGGCTGCTGCGCATTGCCGCCGACGACGATGGCGGCCAGACTCGTCCAGGGTGCTGATGGCGCCCTGGCTGCGCACCAACAGCGCCTCCTCGCCCTCGTCGAGGCGGCCAGCGCCGTCGTTGCGGTTGTTGGCGGCGATGGCGTCCTGCAGGTCGGTGAGCTGGATGCCGTTGGCGGCCATGCGGCCGTTGTCCGGCACCACCTCGAAGGTGGTGACCAGGCCACCCAAGGAATTCACGTCGGCGACACCGGGCACCGAGCGCAGCGCGGGGCGGATGGTCCAATCGAGCAGATCGCGCTTCTCGTAGAGGTTTAGGTCCCCGCCCTCGATGCTGAACATGAACATCTCGCCCAGCGGCGTGGTCATCGGCGCGATGCCGCCCTCGATGCCGGCGGGCAGGTCGCCCCAGATCGCGGCCAGGCGCTCGGCCACCTGCTGGCGCGCCCAGTAGATGTCGGTGCCCTCGGCGAAGTCGACGGTGATGTCGGTGAGCGCGTACTTGGCGATGGAGCGCAGCATGGTCTGGCGCGGGATGCCGAGCATCTCCACCTCGATCAGGCTGGTGATGCGCGACTCGACCTCCTCCGGCGTCATGCCCGCCGCCTTGACGATGATCTTGACCTGGGTGGTGGAGACATCCGGAAAGGCGTCGATCGGCGTGGTCTTCAAGGCCTGCCAGCCGCCGCCGACCAACAACAGCATCAGCAGCAGCATCAGCAGCCGCTGCGTCAGCGAGAATTGGATCAGTCGCGCGAGCATCAGTTGGTGCCGCCTTCAGAGACCGGCATCGGCACCGGCCAGCCAGGCCGCCTTCAGCGCCACCACGCCGCTGATCGCGACCCGGTCCGACTTGGCGAGATTGCCGCCGATGACCGCGGTGCGTTCTTCCTCCACCAGGACCTCGACCGGCACCGCGGCAAAGCCGCCGTCACGGGCCGCGAAGACATAGGCGCTGCCGGCGTAGCGCACCACCGCCGCCGACGGCACCCGCCAGCTGCCGCCCTCGGTCGGCGCCGCGCTGAGCTGCACCTCGACAAACTGGCCTGGACGCAGCTTCTCGGTGCCGGTCTGGATCTCGGCGCGCACCAGCACGCCCTGATCCTCGCGCATGCACCATGCGCCCGATGGTGATGATCTGGCCCTCGATGCCGAGCGCCGGCAGCACCACCGGTGCCCCCAGCCGCAGGCCGCCGAGGCTCTCGACCGGCACGTGCACCTCCACCCACAGCGGCTTCAGCTCCGCGACCCGGTACAGTGGCGACGCGGCGGCCACCGATTGGCCGGTGCTGACCATCTGCTCCAACACCACGCCGCCGATGGGGGTGTGCACCGGCAGGCTGCTCGAGAGCTGTCGGCTCTGGGTCAGCGCATCGATGTCGAGCCGCCGAGAAACCAGACAGTTGCAGCAGTTGGCGGCGCTGGTCGACCATGGTCGCCAGTTCCCGCTGACTGGCCTGGCTCTCCAGCAGCCGACGTTCGGCGATGACGCCCTCGTTGTGCAGCTTGCGGTCGCGGGCGAGCTGACTCTCGGCCAGCGCGAGGCGTGTGACCGCCTCCAGATAACTGCTCTGCGTGTCCACCAGCTCCGGGCTGCGCAGGCGTGCCAGCACCTGGTCGGGCTCGACGCGCTCGCCTTCGGCCACCAGCAGCGCCTCGATCACGCCCGCCTGGGGCGTGGAAACGACTCGCAATTGGGGATTCGGCACCGCGACCTGGGCCGGATAGCGACGGGTCAGGGTGTCTTCCGCGGCGCGTCGGTGCGGCCAGCTCGACGCCGAAGGCGCGTTGCTGGTCGGCGCTGATCGCGACCAGCGCGGGTTCCGCGGCCAGCGCAAGCGGCGTGTGGGAGCGAAACAGGTGATCAGCGCCGCGCAGAGCAGGAGCCGGACCTGACGCTCTGGTTGGGCGGGCGTTGGCTGAAGACCTGGGCTGGACGGGCGATGAGACAGTCGCCAGGGCAAGAGGATCGCGGCGGACTGTCATTCGGGTACCACTCCAAGGGCTTGATTGAGCCGGGCCACGGCGCGGCCCTGTTCAAGACTGCGCAGTTCCAGGGCGAGGCTTGCATCGCGGGCACGCTCTTCGGCGCGCAGCAGTGCGGCCAGGTCGGCCTCGCCGAGATCGAACGCGCGCCGCGTGATGGAGAGTGCATCGCCCGCCAGTTGGGCGCGCTCCCGTGCCAGCACCAGGGCATCGCCGGCACCGCGGTGGGCCAAGGCCGCGGCCTTCAGGTCGCGTTCGGCCTCGCGGCGAATGCGGTGCAATTCGGTCATCCGATCGGTGTACTTCGCGCTCGGCACCGGCCAGCATTGGCGCTGCCTGTCGTTTCAGCCCGAACGGGATGCTGACCTCCAGTTGCACGGCGTCGACGGGATTGACGGTGCGGTCGTCGCGGGCGCGCTTGCCGCCCAGGCTCAGCAAGGGGTGGCCGCGGCGCTCGGCGCTCGCCCGTTCGCGTTCGGCGCGGGCCTGGGCGAGCGCGCCGTCGGCGCTGGCCAGCAGCGGATGCTCCGGCGGCAGCGTCATGCCGATGTCGCCGGCCGCCAAGGCGTCCGGCACGGCTTCGGTCAGGGGTTCCGGCAGCCGCGGCTGGCCGGTCAGCAGCACGAAGGCGGCGATCGCCTGGTCATAGCCGAGCTGCGCGGCGGCCATGTCCACGCCGCGGGCGGCCGTCTCCTGGCGTGCCGTCAGCAGCTCCATGCGTGCCAGTTCGCCGGCGTCGGTGCGCTTGGCCACGGTCGCCTCCAGCGACTTGGCTGCCTGCAAGGCCGCGGCGGCCTGACGCAGTTGCCCATGGGCCAGCGTCGCTTCCCAGGCGGCCTCGCGCACCTGTCCCGCGGCCTCCCAGCGCAGCAGGCGCTGCAGGGCGTCCGCGCGCATGCCTAAGGATTCCGCGACCGCGATGCGTGCGCTGCGCTGGCCGGGCATCCACATCGGCATGTCGACCATGGCCTCCAGTTCGTAGGCGCCGTCGTTCTCGGTCATGCGGTCGGACAGCCCCTTGAGGCGCAGCGCGGGGTCCGCGGCGATCAGGCTGCCGGCCTGATCGCGCACCGCGTCGCGCTCACCGCGCAGGGCCGCGACGCGCTGCTGCTGACCGCCCTGGGTGAGCGCGGCCGTGACGGTCTCGCCGAGGGAGGCGGCGGAGGCTGGCAGCGCCGTCAACGCGAGAACGAACAGCAGGAGGTGGGACCAGGGCGGGGCGGACATGGGTTGGGGGTCGTGTTTGCTCGAAATCATCGGGCGCAGGATAGTCGATCGAGCTGAATCCAAGCTGAAAGCAGTCATCGCGGTTGTCCGTCGCATGGCGCGATCACAAGCCTTTGAGGATGTAGACGTAGGTCTTCTTCACGCCAGCTCCCTTGATCACGAGGGCTTGGGAATCGAAGTAGTTACCGATGTCGACGGCCTTCCCGGCGGGAAAGCTGCCGATGCTGATCTCGTTGCCGGTGACCTCGTAGCTGCCGTCGCCGGGCGGCATCTCCAGCGTGATGCGGCAGGGCGACAGGGCGCAGGTGCCCGTATCGCCGGGTTTGACGGTGATGGCATTGCTGCCCGACGGAAAGTTGCCGCCAGCGGCGGCAAACGGCACCTGGCTCAGCGTGGCGGCGATCAGGGCCGTGCGCATCAGCAGCGCTGGCGTCCGCGTCGCGCCGCGGCTGCCCGCCTGGCGCGAAGCGGTCGGAATGCGGAAGCGGCTTGTACGCGGGCGGGTCATGTCATCATCCTTATCAACGAACTGTGGTCGACTGATCTGCATCGGGTCTACATCGAATCGTGGATAGGCGCGGCGGCGCATGCGCTGCGTTCAGGCGGCTATTCCTCAGCTGCTGAGCGCTCCTGTGTGGGAGCGGCTTGCAGCCGCGATTGGGGTCGCGCGGACAAGCGGCCGTTGTTCGCGGTCGCGATTGCACGTGCTGAGTCGCTGAGTGGGCGCCCCCGCCGAGGCCGGTTTCGGTTATCTTTGTACCGCACTCCAGGCGCGCGAGGCCATGCGTTGCGTCAACGACGCGACAGCGTCGATGAAATGGCTAAGCGTCCGGTGCCAAGCGTCAAGTACCGGGCACCGCCATCGATCGCGACCGCGCAAACGCGGCACTCGGCACTCGATCCTCCGGGCCCTCCGACTCCGACGCACCGGCAACGATCTTTCGTCCTCAGCCCGTTCTTTTAATCGCGATATCCAGCCCGAGGTTGTCCCGACCATGTTCACCGGAATCATTCAAGCCATCGGCGAGATCGAACGCTTGGAGCCCCGCGGCGGCGATGTGCGCGTGGCGGTGCGGGCCGGCAAGCTCAAGCTCGGTGAGGTGGCCATCGGGGACAGTATCGCCGTCAACGGCATCTGTCTGACAGCCGTCGCGATCGACGCCGGTCGGTTCATGGCGGATGTGTCCCGCGAGACGCTGTCGCTGACGACGCTCGGCGCGCTGGCGCCGGGATCGCGTGTGAATCTGGAGACGGCGCTGACCCTGGCGACTCCGCTCGGCGGGCACCTGGTCAGCGGCCATGTCGACGGCGTCGGCACCGTCTTGGAAATACGCGAGGACGGGCGCTCGTGGCGGCTGCAGATTCATGCGCCTGGCGAGCTGGCGCGCTACATCGCGCACAAGGGCTCGATCTGTGTCGACGGCACCAGCTTGACGGTGAACGAGATCAAGGGCGCGGTGTTCGACCTGAACATCGTGCCGCATACGCTTGAGGAGACCATCATCGGCGAGTACAAGGCCGGCACGCGGGTCAATCTGGAGGTCGACCTGATCGCGCGCTATCTGGAGCGGCTGGTGCTGGGCGAGCATGCCGGTGACCACGAGGTGAGCGCGATCACCGAGGAGTTTCTGCGTCGGCATGGCTTTTTGCGCTAGCCGGATCGGGTCAGGGCGTTTGCACCGGTATACAATCGGCCACCAGTCTATCATATCCAGAACCAGGGCGAGACAGGACATGGCGCAAAAGATCTATCCAGGCATTCACAACGACCCCGGCGGCGGCATGAACCCCACTGGCAACATCATCCGCGATGCCTGGGTGTTCGGCATTCTTCCGGAAACGGAGACCTGCGAGGGCTGGATGAGGAAGGACGTGGAAATGCTCTACGACAAGGTCACCGCTGCTTGGGAGTCGTATGGGCACCTGCCGTCGCGGTTGCCGCCGGAGCTGATGGAGCGGCATCGGAAGATCTACGACGAGGCCGTCCGTCAAGCGCGGGAGAAGGGCTGGGACCCGAACGATGCCCTGGATGACGATTGAGGCCGGGGGCGCTTCCGTTCGCCGACGGTTTGTTGCCTGTGGTATCGTGTTCGGCTGTTTCAGAGCCGACGCCGGCGAGCAGTTGATGTCATGAACCTGAATTCCACTGAAGAAATCATTGCTGATCTGCGCGCCGGGCGGATGGTCGTCATCATGGACGACGAAAATCGCGAAAACGAGGGCGATTTGCTGATGGCGGCGGACTGTATCTCGCCGGAGTCCGTCAACTTCATGGCCAAGTACGGCCGCGGCTTGATTTGTCTGACGTTGACCAAGACCCGCTGCGAGCGCCTGCACCTGCCGCTGATGGTCAACGGCAACAACGCGCCGCATTCCACCGCGTTCACGGTCTCCATCGAGGCCGCGAACGGCGTCACCACCGGGATCTCGGCGGCAGATCGGGCGCGGACGGTCAAGGCCGCGGTGGCGCCGGAGGCGCGCTCCACCGATCTGGTCCAGCCCGGCCACATTTTTCCGCTGATGGCGCAGCCGGGCGGGGTGTTGGTGCGGGCTGGTCATACCGAGGCCGGCTGCGATCTGGCGCGGCTGGCCGGTTTCGAGCCGGCGGCGGTGATCGTCGAGATCCTGAACGAAGACGGCACCATGGCCCGGCGGCCGGACCTCGAGGCCTTCGCCACCGAGCATGGCCTCAAGATCGGCACCATCGCCGACCTGATCCACTACCGCGTCGCCAACGAGAAGGCGGTGATGCGTGAGCAACGCTGCGAATTGCCCACCGAGTTCGGCACCTTCCAGGTCACCGCCTATCGTGACACCATCGAAAGCGACGTGCACCTGGCCCTGGTGATGGGCGAGATCAGTGCCGACAAACCGGTACTGGTGCGTGTGCATCTCCAGAGTACGCTCTGCGACCTGTTCGGCACCTATCATCCGGCCTGCGGCTGGCCGCTGAAGGACGTGATGCGCCAGATCTCGGAAGTGGGCGAGGGCGTGATCGTGGTGCTGCGCAATCGCGACGAGGCCGGCGACCTGCTCGCCAAGCTCAGCGAGATCAGCGATGATCAGGATGACAATCGCGCGCCGCCGCTGCGCACCGATCGCAACGAACTGCGCACCTATGGGATCGGCGCCCAGATCCTGTCCGATCTCGGCGTGCGCAAGATGCGGGTGATGAGCGCGCCGAAGGCGATGCATGGCATCTCCGGCTTCGACCTCGAAGTCGTCGAATACGTGAGCGGCTGATCAGCGGTCAGGCGCTTGCGCGTTTGGCGCGCGGGCCGGCATTGGTCATCTTAATGAGGCAACCATGATCAAGACCATCGAGGGCGCGTTGCGCGCCGACAAATCCCGCTTCTGTCTGGTGGTGTCGCGCTGGAACAGCTACATCGTCGAGAGCCTGGAAAAGGGCGCCATCGACACCCTCAAGCGCCACGGCGCGGATGACGGCGATCTGACCATCGTGCGCGTCCCCGGCGCCTTCGAGATGCCGGTGACCATCGAGCGCATCGCCGCCAAGGGCGGCGTCGATGCCATCATCGCGCTGGGGGCCGTGATCCGTGGCGGCACGCCGCACTTCGAGTACGTCGCCGGGGAGTGCGTCAAGGGCATGGCGCAGGTCAGCCTGCAGCACCGCATTCCGGTGGCGTTCGGCGTCCTGACCGTCGACAGCATCGAGCAGGCCATCGAGCGCGCCGGCACCAAGGCCGGCAACAAGGGGGCCGAGGCAGCCATGTCCGCGCTCGAGATGGTCGACCTGTTCCGGCAACTCGACTAACCGCGGAGTGACTGAATCATGGCCGGGCGCCGCACCGAGGCGAGACGTTATGCCGTGTTGGCGCTCTACCAGTGGCAGGTCGGTGGCCTGTCGCCGGACGAGATCGCTCGCCACTTTTTTGATGATCCGGCGTGGATTCAGGCGGTTGCCGAGGGCCTGATCGAGGACGCCGATGCCGGCGCCAAGGTGCCGAACGGCAAGTACGACGCGCAATTGTTCAGCCAGTTGCTGAAGGGCGTCGTCGAGTGCGCCGACGAGATCGACGATGCACTGCGTCCGCTGGTGGACCGCTCGCTGCGCAGCATCGACCCGGTCGAGCGCGCCATCCTGCGTGTCGGCGCGTTCGAGATGCTGTACAGCCCAGAACTCCCCGTGGGCGTCGTGATCAACGAGGCGATCGAACTCGCCAAGGTGTTCGGCGCCGAGAAGGGACACCGCTACGTCAACGGCGTGCTCGACAAGCTCGCCCGCCAGGTTCGCCGGGATGAGCTCGCCGCGCGCTCGTCGGCCTGACCCGAGACCGCGCCAGCTACCCCGTCTGCCGCACGATCGCTAGACCTCATCCATGTCCGAATTCGACCTGATCCGTCATCACCTAACCGGCATCGGCGCGGCGCGCGACGACGTGCTTGTTGACGTCGGCGACGACTGCGCGCTGTTGCAGGTGCCCGCCGACCGCGAGCTGGCGGTCAGCATCGACACCCTGGTATCGGGTGTGCATTTTCTGCCTGATTGCGACCCCGAGGCGCTTGGTTACAAGGCGCTGGCGGTGGGCTTGAGCGACCTCGCCGCGATGGGTGCCGAGCCGGCCTGGGCAACGCTGGCGCTGACGCTTCCGCACGCCGACGCCGACTGGCTCGCCGCCTTTGTCCGCGGCTTCGGTGCGCTGGCCGTCGAGCAGGATGTCCGTCTGGTCGGCGGCGACCTGACCCGCGGCCCGCTGACCATCTCGGTGCAGCTGCACGGCCTGGTGCCGGTGGGGCATGCGTTGCGCCGAAGCGGCGCCCGCCCAGGCGACCTGGTCTGCGTGAGCGGCGCCATCGGCGATGCCGGGCTCGCGTTGCGCCACATCCAGCAGCAAGAACCCCTGGACCCGTATTTGCGGCGGCGCCTGGAGCGACCCGAACCGCGGGTGGCCCTCGGAGAAGTGCTGCGCGGCGTGGCGACCGCCGCCATCGACCTGTCCGACGGTTTGATCTCCGATCTCGGTCATATCCTCACCGCCAGCGGCTGCGGTGCGCGCATCGAACTGGACCGCCTACCGATGGCCGATCAGGTTGCCGGCGTGGTCGCCACCAGCGGCGATTGGCACCTGCCCTTGGCGTCGGGCGACGACTACGAACTCTGCTTCACCATTGCGCCGGAACATGCGGCGGAACTGACGGTGCTGTCCGCCGCCGCCGGGTGTCCGTTGACCCGCATCGGCGAGATCGACACCCAGTCCGGCCTGCGATTCGTGCTCGACGACGGCCGCCCCTGGGTGCCCCAGCGAACCGGTTACGAGCACTTCGCGCCATCCCGCGGCTGAGCAACTGGTTGCTCCGGGTCAGGTCGCTGCTCCCTTTGGAATAAGTTCCCAAGCCCAATCTGGCTGGCACGGCGCTTGGGCGTGAAGTCGGCCGTCGCTCCGCGATCGGCCATGCATTCGGCAAGCGTTGGGTTCGGTTCGGCGCGCAATCTCAGGTATGCTTGCCGCCGGATCGCGCAGTGGCGATCGCCACTGCGGCAACTGTGTCTCCAGAATTTGAACCAAAGGGGTTGTCAATGACCGACACATCCGACTACCGAGTGCGGCGACGTCTGCATCGTTTCAGGTGGGGAACATCCGCCACTTGCTCGCCTACGGCTTCGGCGCAGGGCTGTCGCCCTGGGCGCCCGGCACCGTGGGCACGCTGGTCGCCGTGCCTATCTATCTGGTGTTGTCCGACGCTGCCGCAGGGCGTCTACCTGCTCGTGCTCGCGGCCATGATCGCCGCGGGCATCTGGGCCTGCGGGGCCACCGCGCGCGACATCGGATCGGACGATCCGCCCGCCATCGTCTGGGACGAGATCGTCGGCTTTCTCGTGGCCATGATGGCGGCGCCGGCGGGGTGGGTCTGGGTCATCGCCGGCTTCCTGCTGTTTCGCGCCTTCGATATCTACAAGCCCTGGCCAATCGGCAATCTCGACAAGCGCGTGCGCGGCGGGCTCGGGATCATGCTGGACGACATCGTCGCCGGTCTGATGACCTTCGTGGTGCTGCAGTTCCTGGCCATGATCGTGACCGCGTCCTTGCGTGGCGCGGGCGCCCACTGAACTGAATGATCTCTGAATGAGCGACACGCCCATCTACAACTCCGAGGGTCTGGAGCGCCTGCCGCTGCACCTGTTCAGCGAAAAGGCGTATCTGGACTACTCCATGTACGTCATCCTGGACCGGGCGCTGCCGAACGTGGCGGACGGTCTCAAGCCGGTGCAGCGGCGCATCCTGTACGCCATGTCGGAGCTTGGCCTATCCGCCGCGGCCAAGTTCAAGAAGTCCGCGCGCACCGTCGGCGACGTGCTCGGCAAGTTCCATCCCCACGGCGACTCGGCCTGTTACGAGGCCATGGTGCTGATGGCGCAGTCCTTCAGCTACCGCTACCCGTTGATCGACGGCCAGGGCAACTGGGGCGCGCCGGACGACCCCAAGTCCTTCGCCGCGATGCGCTACACGGAGGCGCGCCTGGCCGCCTATGCCGACGTGCTGCTGGCCGAGGTGGGGCAGGGCACCGTCGACTGGCAGCCCAACTTCGACGGCACGCTGGAAGAACCCAAGCTGCTGCCGGCACGGCTGCCGAATCTGCTGCTGAACGGCGCCACCGGCATCGCCGTCGGCATGGCCACGGACATCCCGTCGCACAACCTGCGCGAGGTGGCGCGCGCCTGCATCCATCTGCTCAAGCACCCGAACGCCGGCATCGACACGCTGATGCGCTACGTGCCGGGGCCGGACTTCCCCACCGCCGGCGAGATCGTGACGCCGGCCGCGGACCTGCGCCGGATGTACGAGACCGGCAACGGCTCCATCCGACAGCGCGCCTGCTACGAGATGGAGCAGGGCGACATCGTCGTCACCGCGCTGCCGTACCAGGTTTCGGGCAACCGCATCATGGAGCAGGTGGCGGCGCAGATGCAGGCCAAGAAGCTGCCGATGATCGAGGACCTGCGCGACGAGTCCGACCATGAGTGTCCGACCCGACTGGTCATCGTGCCACGCTCCAACCGGGTCGACGTGGCGCGGCTGATGTCGCACCTGTTCGCGACCACGGACCTGGAAAAGAGCTATCGCGTGAACATGAACATGATCGCGCTCGATGGCCGGCCGCGGGTCATGAACCTGCACGAGATCCTGAGCGAGTGGATCAGCTATCGCACCACCACCGTCCGCCGGCGCCTGCAGCATCGGCTGGACAAGGTGCTGGAGCGGTTGCACCTGTTGGAAGGCCTGCTGATCGCCTTCCTGAACATCGACGAGGTGATCCGCATCATCCGCACCGAGGACGAGCCCAAGCCCGCGCTGATCGCCCGCTTCGGACTGTCCGACGCCCAGGCCGAATACGTGCTCAACACCCGGCTGCGGCAACTGGCGCGGCTGGAAGAGATGAAGATCCGCGCCGAGCAGGATGAGCTGGCCGCCGAGCGGGATTCGTTGCAGGGGATACTCGGCGACGACGAGCAACTGCGCGATCTCATCATCGACGAGATCAAGCGCGATGCCGACAAATACGGCGACGAGCGCCGCTCCCCGCTGACCGAGCGTGCCGCCGCCGCCGCGCTGGACGAAAACGAGCTGACCCCGAGCGAGCCGGTGACCGTGGTGCTGTCCGAGAAGGGCTGGGTACGCTCCGCCAAGGGCCACGACATCGACCCCGCGGGGCTGTCCTACAAGGCCGGTGATCGGTTCCTGACCGCGGCAAAACTGCGCAGCAATCAGCAGGTGGTGTTCCTCGACAGCACCGGTCGTAGCTACTCGGTGCAGGCGCATACCCTGCCGTCCGCGCGCGGCCAGGGCGAGCCCCTGACCGGCCGGCTCGACCCGCCCAAGGGCGCCTCTTTCGTCGCCATGGTCGGCGACGAGCAACAACGCCGCTGGCTGCTGGCCTCCGATGCCGGTTACGGCTTCGTCTGCCCCTTCGACGCGCTGCTGGCCAAGGCCAGGGCCGGCAAGGCGCTGCTCAGCCTACCCGCCGGCGCCCAGGTGCTGGCCCCGGTCCCGCTGCCGCTACCTGGCACCCCGCTCGACCGCGTCGCCGCCGTCACCAGCACCGGCCATCTGCTGGTCTTCCCGATCGCCGACCTACCGGAACTGAACCGCGGCAAGGGCAACAAGATCATCGGCATCCCCACCGCCAAGGCCAAGGCCCGCGAGGAACTGATGACCGCCATCGCCGTGATCCCCGACGGCGGCAGCCTAACCCTGGTCTCCGGCAAACGCACCTTTACGCTGAAGCCCAGCGATCTCGACCGCTTCCAGGGCGAACGCGGACGCCGCGGCGCGCTGCTCCCACGCGGCTTCCAACATGTCGACGGCTTGCAGGTCCCGTAGGGGCGAATTCATTCGCCCCGGTACATTCGACCAACCCACCTGCGCCCGAACGGAACGGATCGGTCTGCCTACCCATGCGGGCGCAGATCGACCCGAGACGGATCGCATGGAATAACGCCCAAGTCGCTCAAAGTGGCGCAGGCGTCACACACGAATAAAGCAGTGCGGACAGGGCCTGAGTCTGGGTCGAAGCGGATACGCCGCGCTCGTTGGCAAGGTATGAAACAAATGCCTCGATTTCACCCGCTCCCATCTCCTTGGGGTGGCGCTTCCCATGGAAAAAGATGTAGCGCTTCATCCAGTCAAGGTACGCCAGATCCGTCTGATAGCTTCCGTCCGATAGCTGTAGTGCATCGCCCGCAGCTTTTCGCGCGCCTGCTCCAGCAGCCGCTTCGGGCGACGCCCCGATTCTGAAGGTTCTTCCGACATCTGCCCGCCTCCACTTTATCAGCATGACTGTATTTATAGACAGTTACCCTCCAAATTGCAACCCGCTGAGCAGTGCCACGCTAATCGAGCCCCCCGCGGGAGCATTCGCGACTGACGTGGCCGACCCCATCATCGCTCCCTAAGCTACCTGATCTTGCCCCAAACGAGCCGACCATAAGTCATGGAAACACAGTAGGATTGTTCCGGTCCCGCCGCTCCAACGACACCGCGGATAGCCGGCCAATCGACGCGCCTAAGTGACTTAGGGGGCCAACTTACCCCCTAAGTCCCTAAAGTCTTGAACAAACCGCCAAAACTGTCATAGCGTACTCCTGACCAGCGACGACTGCACAAACTATTCACGGATGACCAGATCGATGACAACGACGCGACGCCCGAGCTTTGTGACGAAGTGCTTGTCGGTGTAGGGGACTTTCCTGAGGAGACCATGGGTTCGCAAGCGCCTGATCAGGTAGGAGGCGCGAGCCCTGATGGGGCCGTCGATGTGCTGGCGCAGATGCGCGTGCGCAGAAACCGGAGATGGAACTCTCGCTTTCGGCCCTTGCGCCGATTGAATTGCTGTCCGGGCGCCACACCCGAGTCATTGGTGCAAATCGTGCGATTCATTCCTCGCCATATCCGGACCAACCGCCACCCCAGGCAGATCGCGCCAGGACACCACCTGCGCCTGGGTGCGACGCTGCGACGCATCGCCACCATAAACCACCAGGGCACGCATGGTGCGTGTCGGGGTCAGCGACGCGAGTCGCTCGGCGAAGCGTGGCAGATGCTTGAAGAAGTCGGCCACCACGGTTGCCCCCGATTTGATCTCCAAGGCATCGAGCGCCAGCCCGTATTCGACGAGCAGGTCGATCTCTATGCCGCGGCTCTCGCGATAGTGGAACAGCGCAGGCTGCCGACCCTGATTGGCCTGGGCCTTGTAGACCTCCGCCACCACCCAACTCTCGAACACCGCGCCACGCAGCGGATGCAGGCGCAGTTGTGCCGGCTCCTGGATACCGAGCAGGTAGCACAAGAGCCCGCTGAAGCATTGTTGCTTTCCGTTACAATCGGGCGCTGTTGTCGCCGGCAGCGCGATGACAGCCGCCGCGGCAATTCCTCTGGACCGTCGATTTCGGAGCCCCGTTTATGTTCGATCTCAGATCGCAGCCCAGCATGACCTCTGCCTCGTCCGCTCCGTCCGCTAAGGCCGCTCCGTCCGCCAAAGCCGGGGAGGATACCGGGCGTTCGCGATCCGGCTCGCGCAAGAAGCTGGCGGCGGAATTGGCTCGCGTGGACAAGACCTTGGCACGGCTGCGGGAACGCGTCGCGGATCTGTATGCATTGCAGCGCGATCAGGAGGAAAGCAGTTCGGTGCTGGCGAACCGGGTCGGGGCATTGGAGGGGGCGGCGCCCGCCTCGCCGATTCCTGACCTGGCCCTCGCGGCGCGCATCGACGCGATGGCCGTGCAGTTCGATGCGGTGCGTGCCGAGACGGCGTTCCTCTCCGACGGGCTGGCCGAACTGGACCTGCGCGTACGCGCCGCGGACAGCGACGAGCCCGCTTCGGATACTGAGGCCCGGCGACTGGAAATCGACGCGCTGTTTGCACGCATGCAGGGCGCCGAGGGTGCACTGGCCGCCGCGCAGGCGGAACTGACCCGTCTGGACCAGCGATTGGGCGCTCCCGCGGATCAGGTCCGCCCGGAGACGGTGGCACTTCTGGAACAACGCGTTGCCAGCGCGCTGGACGACTTGCAGGTGCAGCAGCGGCGTATTGAGGCACTGGACCGGCGCGATCAGGATGCCGCCGACCGGGCCGAGGTTGAACGACGCATCGGCGACTTGCGCGATGCCTTTGGCGCCCGTCTCGGCGCGCTGGAACAAGGACTGGAGCGGGGGCTGGAGCTGGATAGGGCGCAGGTGCAGGTTCGCTCGCACCTGGACCAGCGCCTGGGCCGCATGGGTACGGCGCTGGGCCTGTTCGGACTTGGCCTGAGCATCCTGTTTTTCGCCGCCTGGTGGCAGGCGACGCACCGCGCGGATTCGACCGATCTACGCGTCGAAAGGCTGGAGACGCGGATCGACCAGGCGCTCCGCAGCGGCGTGGCTGACGAAAGTCTGGAGACGCGGATAGACCAGGCACTCGATCGCAGTGTGGCTGGCGTTAGCACCACGGTCGCGACCCTCAGCGATGGGTTGACGCGGCTGGAGCAGCGGGTCGCGCAACTCGGCGAGGTCTCGTCCGTCGGCGCGAACGCCAGTCCGACGATTGGCTCTGATGCCGATCCAATACTCGGCGCTGCCCCTGAAGAGACACCTGGTCCAGTGGACGAAGGCCCCGATCTGGTTGGCGACGCACAAGCGTCACCGTCAGTTTTGCCCACGCCGCGCGGTCCGCTGGTGCTGGACGCCCCGCGCTGGATGGTTCAGCTCATCGGCTTCCACGGCCAGGACAGCGTGCGCGAGTTCGTCGCCGCGCGGGGGATCGCGGGAGACGCCTGGACCGTACAGGGCAGTTATCGCGGCCGGCCCTGGTATCGCGTGCTCGTTGGTGACTACGCCGACCGCGCCGCTGCTGCTGCCGCCATCGATGCGCTACCGCCGACGATGCGGGCGTTAGAGCCGATCGTGCGTTTGCTCGAGCCCGGCACGAGGCTCGAACCGACTGACCGCGACTGAGCCTCGCGCAACCCTTGTGCCCGCGTCCGTCCTCCAAAGGCGTCTTGCGGGTGCATCGACTGAGCGGACAGTCGGGCGTGATGGCCGTGACGTGGTTTTCGCGATCTCGATCATGCCTGTTCCCCAAGGGCCTCGCGCAGTTTCTGGCGGGCCCGGAATAGCCGGGTGCCGACGCCCGCTGAGGATAGGCCCAATTGGTCGGCGATCTCCTGCTGCGAGTAGCCGTGCAGGACCTGCATGATCAGCGGCTCGCTGTACTCCTTGGGCAGGGCATCGATGGCGCGGCGCAGCACGAAGGCCTCCGTGGACGTGTCGTAGGTCTTGCGCGCGGCGCCGATCTCTTCCAGCGGCATGCTGCTCTGTTGCGGCTGGATGCGCTCGAACCGGCGTGCGTTCTCGCGGCGCACGATGGTCTTGAGCCAGCCCTTGATGGCGGCCGGGTTCTGCAATCGGTCGAACGAGCGCCAGGCGCGCATCAGGCTGTCCTGCACGAGATCCTCGGCGGTATGACTGTTGCCGGACAGGCGGTAGGCGTACTTGTACAGGTCCTTCCAGTGGCTCTCGGCAAGCTGATTGAATTCGGCGTTGTTGATCTCGGCGACGGCTGCGGTCATGTTCTGGCTCCTGACGGGTCATCACCCGGGGTTTTTGCGTTATCCCTGTGATAGCAGACGCCGTGCCAGTATTTATTTAACTGTTTTTAAAAAGAAAATAGACATTCATCCAAAACGTTCGTAACGTTTCGTTACGACGCAACGTTACCTCGATACGTGCGTTCGCGGCGACGCGGGGCGGCCAAAGGAGATCAAGACATGACGATCGAGAGCATCAATCCCGCCGACGGCGCGCTGCTGGAGCGTTTCGCGCCAATGGATTCCGCGACCCTGACGGCCAGGCTGGAGGCCGCCGGCCGCGCGGCAGCGAGCTGGGGTCGGCAGCCGTTGGCGCAACGCACCGAACTGCTGACGCGACTGGCCGCACTGCTGCAGGAGCGGCGCGGGTCTCTCGCGCTGCTGATGACCCGCGAGATGGGCAAGCTCATCGGCGAGGCCGAGGCGGAGATCGACAAGTGTGTGCTGGTCTGCGAGCACTATGCGGAGCACGCCGGCGCCTATCTGGCGGACGAGGTCATCGCCTCCGATGCGGGGCGCAGTCTGGTGGCCTGCCAGCCCCTCGGCACGGTGTTGGCGGTGATGCCGTGGAATTTCCCGTTTTGGCAACTGTTTCGTTGCGCGGCGCCGGCAATGGCGGCGGGTAATCCGGTGCTGCTGAAGCACGCATCTAACGTGCCCGGCTGCGCGCTGGCCATCGAGGCGCTGTTTCGCGACGCGCAGGCGCCGGAGGGGGTGTTCGCGACGCTGCTGATCGGCAGCGATGCCGTTGAGTCGGTGATCGCCCATCCCGCCGTGCGCGCGGTCAGCCTGACCGGCAGCGATGCGGCCGGACGCAAGGTCGCGGCCGTTGCCGGCGCGCATTTGAAGAAGTCGGTGCTGGAACTCGGGCGGCTCCGACGCCTTCGTCGTGCTGGATGACGCCGATCTGGACCTGGCCGCGGAGATGGCCGTCAAGGGCCGTTTCATCAACGCGGGGCAGAGTTGCATCGCCGCCAAGCGTTTGATCGTGGTCGAGTCGATCGAGGCCGCCTTCATGGAGCGGCTGCGGGCCGGCATCGAGGCGCTGCGGCCTGGTGACCCGTCACAGCGGCAGACGACGCTGGCGCCGATGGCCCGCGCCGACCTGCGGGACGAACTGCATGCGCAGGTGCAGGCCAGCATCGATGCGGGCGCGGTGTTGGTGATGGGCGGCCATGCGCTGGATCGACCCGGATTCTTCTACGCCGCAACGCTGCTCGATCACGTCGCCCCAGGCATGCCCGCTTACGACGACGAGCTGTTCGGCCCGGTCGCCGCCGTGATTCGTGCCGCGGATGAGTCCGACGCGCTGCGGATCGCCAACGACACCCGCTTCGGCCTCGGCGGCAGCGTCTGGACCCAGGACGCGGCGCGCGGCGAACGGTTCGCGCGGCAGCTCGCCTGCGGCTGCGCGTTCGTCAATGGCATCGTCAAGAGCGATCCGAGACTGCCGTTCGGCGGCATCGGCGACTCGGGTTACGGGCGGGAGTTGTCGCGGCTCGGGATGCGGGAGTTCGTCAACCAGCAGACGGTCTGGGTGCGTTAACGACCGCGTGACAGGCCCCGTGGGAGCGGCTTGCAGCCGCGATTAGGCTGCGTAGAGTCTGTTGACGTTGCCGTCGCGATTGCAAATCGCTCCCACGCGGCGTCAGTGCCATGCGTCGCGTGACATCGTCTTCGTGGGAGCGGCTTGCAGCCGCGATTGGGCGCGGCGTGAGCGCCGTTGCATTGCATTCTCGAACGCGCGCGTCAGGGCCTTGCGTCGCGTGACATCGTCTTCCGTGGGGCGGCGCAGCCGCGATTGGGCTGCGTAGAGCTTGACGTTGCTTCGCGATTGCAAATCGCTCCCACGCTCGGTGTCAGCGCCGGCCCCCTCAGTAGGCAGGCGCGTCGGCGTCGTAGCGCAGACCGCTGGCGCGGGTCTGTTCGCGCACGGTGTCGAACAGTTTGCGGTCTAGCGAGTCCTCGGCGCCGCCTGTTTCGGCGACGCGCTCGCGCAGGTAGGCGCCGCGTTGCGCGGCGGTCTCGCCGATCTGGCGTTGCAGCTCGGCGCGGCGCTCGGCGTGCTCGTCCACGATGCGCTGCTGCTCGACGTTTGATAGACCCTGCAATGGCTCCGGCAGGGCCTCCGGGGCGATGGCGTCGAGCGCGATGGCGCCGCTGCTGACCTCTTCCACCAGTTCCTTGTCGCCGAGTAGCGCGGCCTTGCCGCTGGCCGATGCCGTAAAGGTCGCGCGACGTGCCAGCACCGGCGCCGGTGCCGCGTCGCGAACCGCCTCGGATGCGGCCAAGTGCTTCGCGCGCTCGGCGCGTTCGTCCTTGCTGCCGTAGTAGAGGCGGGTCGCGTCGAGTTCCGCGGAGAGCCGTGCGAGCTTGTCGTCGTAGGGGGTCGCAATGGCCACCGCGGCGCCATCCTGCTGCACCTGCAGATAGGCACCGTCGCCGAGTTGTGCGATCTGTTGCCAGAGTTGCGTGGTCTGCGGACCATTGCCGCATTGGATGGCGTTGACGCGAATGCCACGCTGCTTGGCCAGCGCCAGGGTCTGCGGATACTGCACGTCGTCTTGATAGTCCATGTGCGGCGGTGCGTCGCCGACCAGGAAGACCACCCGATAGGCGTTCGGCTCCTGTCCCCAGGAGATGGCGTTGACGGCGTCGTGCAGGGCCTGATTGACGCTCTCGGGGCCGTCGCCGCCGCCGTTGGCCTGCAGCTGGAACAGTGCCGCGTGCAGGGCGTCCAGATCCGGTGTCAGGTCAACCACCTGGGTCACATAGTCGTCGCCGCGATCGCGATAGGCCACCAAGCCCATGCGAATGCGTGGCGCCGGCTCGGCCGCGGCCAGGTTGGAGGCGATGGACCAGATCTTGTCCTTCGCGGCCTGGATCAGCCCGCCCATGCTGCCGGTGGTGTCGAGTACGAAGACCGCCTCGACGATGGGCTGCGCGTTCGGCGCGGGTTGGTTCGGGATGCTGTGCTGTGGGTCTTGGCTCGTCGGGTGACCGCTCGGGTTGGCAATGGCCGGGCCATTCAGGGTCGGGAAGTAGGCCAGCACACCGGCGGTAGCGGCAAAGAGCACGACACCGATCAGGGTGGTCTTGCGTTGCTTGACGTTCATGGGTTGTTCTCCGGTTGTACGTTTGTCTGTCTGTGATTCGGGTGTGCAGCGGGCTCAGTCGCGAACCGCGCGGCCTGCTCTGAGTTGGGCGTTGAGTTGGGCGAGCCGGCGCAGGCTAGACGCGGCGCTGCGCTCGGCGCGCCCGAAGTGGTCATCGTCGGTCTCGTCCGCGGTCGTCCGCCGCGACGGGTCGGCCAGCAGACCGCCAGCAGCTGAGAAGGGTGCCTGCACCAGGAAGAAGGTCCACAACGCCGCCGCCAGGCTGCCGGTGGCGGTGATGGCCCAGAGTCCGCTGCCGAGGCCGATCACGACCAGCAGCAGGTCTGCCAACGCGGCGCCGAACCCGTGTTGCAGGAACAGCACGCGTGTCAGCCAAAGCAGCGTGAGCTGCAGCGCAAGCGTCCAGTGCGGCGCCAGCAACAGCACGGGCACCGTGACGCCGGCCCAGAGCAGCACCAGGCTGATGCGCCCGACCGCTTCTGGGCTGCGCCACAACAGGTAAAGCAGGTAGCCAAGACCAATCGCGGCGATGGTCAGCGTGCGCGCTTCCGCAAGGCGCGGCGACAATCCGCAGCAGGACATGCAGCGCGCCGCCGGCGATGCTCAGCACGGCCGCTACCATGACCCCTTCGAAGAATCCGGGCGTCTGCATGGGGCGTGTCATGACGACCTCCGGCGCTTTTCCGCCAGCAGGGCCACCTCGACATCGGTGTCGCGCACCGGCGCGGCCGAGTCGCTGTCGGCATAGACGCTGGGCTCTTCGGTGTCCGCATGGGTCGCGCTGACCAGCGCGGCCTCGGCGCGGACAGCCTCGAGTCGGCGCTGGTGTTGGTTGATGGTCTCGGCCAGGCGCTCGATGCGGGCATTGAGGTCGCGTTCGCGCTGGCTCAGCAGCGCATCCAGGCGCTCGTGTTCGAGCCGTCGGCGGAGCAGGTCGCGGGCCAGGTCGTCGTTGTCGGCGTCGAGACAGATGTCCAACTCCGCGGCGATGGTCATCCGCCGTTGCGACTGCACCTCGCGACGTTGCTGGATGCGTTTGTGATCGAGTCGCAGTGCGGCCAGCGCGCGCTCATCGGTGGCGAGCGCCTCCTGCATGTCACGCAGGGCTTGGGCGAGTAGGATGTCGGGTTCTTCAAGACGGTCCAGCACCGCATTGAGGTCTGCCCGCATCAATCGGGACAGGCGAGTCATCAGGGTCATGATCGGGTCTCCGTTGTGGTTGACTGTGAGTTCAGTCTACGAAGCCCGGTCATCCGCAAATAGGCACCTGGAGGTAAAGCCGATCGCGAGGATTTACCGTAAGTTTACAATCTGTCCCGCCGCCGCCGGAGTAGGCTCTCCGTCCAGGAGGGCCGCTAGCCATGCCAACCAAGCACAAACTACTGATCATCGAGGACGAGGAGCCGATTCGCATCGGCTTGGAAGACGTGCTGGTGTTTCACGGTTTCGAGGTGGCCTCCGCGGCGGACGGACGCGACGGTTTGCACAAGGCATTGACGGGCAGCTTCGACCTGATCCTGCTGGATCTGATGCTGCCCGGCATCGACGGCTACGCGATTTGCGAGCGGTTGCGCGCGCACGACCCGGAGCAGCCCATCATCATGCTCACGGCCCGCGGCAGCGACGAGGACATCATTCGCGGCCTCAAGCTCGGCGCCGACGACTATGTCGCCAAGCCGTTTTCGGTGGCACAGCTGGTGCTGCGGGTGCAGGCGGTGCTGCGCCGAGCGCGACCGACGCAGCGGATGCCGACCTGCTTCACGCTCGAAGACGGCACTGTGATCGATGCCGACAACCTGTGCGCGCGCCGCGACGGGCAGCAGATCCCCGTAACCCGCCGTGAGATGGAGATGCTGCAATACCTGGCCGCCCACGGCGAGCGCCCGATCAGCGCCGAGGAACTGCTGCATCAGGTCTGGGGCTATCCGAAACAGGCCAATATCGAGACCCGCACCGTGGCCATCCATATCGCCAAGTTGCGACGCAAGCTGGAGCCGGATCGGGCCGAACCGCGCTTGCTCATCACCGTGCGCGGCGCCGGTTACCGGCTGCTGCTGGCGGACTGATGGCAGCGCGCGTCGACCCCGCCGAGCGTCGCCGGCTGCGGCTGCGGTTGGCGCTGTTCTTTGTCGCGCTGGCCGTGCCCTCGGGACTGCTCTTGTTCAAGGCGCTGGACCAGCTCAAGTGGGAGGCACTGCGCCAGACTCAGCTCGCGGCGGAGGCGTTGACGCTTGGAATCGATGAACGCCTGGACGCGCTGATCCGCGCTCAAGACGCGCACGCATTCGCCGATTTCGCGTTCCTGACCGTGGTCGGAGATCCTGTCGCCGGCTTCCTACAGCGCTCGTCGCTGTCGGCCTTTCCGGTGGATGCGGCGTTGCCCGGGCTGATCGGTTGGTTCCAGATCGACGCTGCCGGGCGCCTGAGTACCCCGTTGCTGCCGATGGCGGGAACCGATGCCGCGGCCTACGGCATTGATGCCAGTGAACTGGCCGGTCGTCAGCAATTGGAGCAGCGACTTGGTGCCATTCTGGGCCGCAACGCGCTGGTTGACCGAGCGCGCATGGAGCAGGAGCCGGCTGCGGAGCCCATGGCTGACCGGATGTCGGAACCGTCGGCAAAGTCCGCAACGACGGATCTCGACCAACCGACCGAACAGCTCGCCGCGCCATCGCCGCCGGTGCCCGGTCCCGCGGTGACGGCCCAGAGCCAGGCCATCTTCGAGCGCTTGTCGCCGGCGGGTATTGGCTCGCTGTCCTCGGCGCCGTCGCGGATCGACTCGACAAGCGATGTCGCGCCGGCTCGCGACGCATCTCGACGAAGCGGCGGCGGGGTCACTGGCGGCATCGTCTTCGGAGCCGATCGAATCGAACCAGCGCGCAAAGCTAGCGCGGTCATCGCGACGGGAGCAGGCGGTGCGGGTCGATGCCGAACTCGGCGACGCGTTGCCAGCCTCGCCCAGGCGCGTGATCCGCACCTTCGAGAGCGAACTCGACCCGTTTCGCTTCAGCCTGCTCGACAGCGGCCACTTCGTGCTCTTCCGCTGGGCCTGGCGCGACGGCGCCCGCTATGTGCAGGGCGCGCTGATCGAGCCCGACGCGTTCTTGTCGGCGCTGATCGGGGATGCCTTTCGCACCTCGGTATTGCAACGGGCCGTGAATCTGCACGTGACCTGGGGTGACCGGTCTTTGACGACCTTTGGTGCGCCGAGTCACCGCTACGACCTGTCCGGTACCGGCACGCTGCCTTCCGGCACGATCGTCTATCGCGGCCGGCTGGCGGAGCCGTTTGGTGCCTTGCGGCTGGTGTTCGATGCGGCACGGCTGCCGACGCCGCCCGCCGCGACATTGGTCGTCTGGCTCGGGCTGAGCCTGGCTCTGGTGCTGATCGCGGGCACTTGGGGGTTGTATCGGCTCGGGCTGCGCCAACTCGGCTTGGTGCGGCAGCAGCAGGACTTCGTCGCCGCCGTGAGCCACGAACTGAAGACGCCGCTGACCTCGATTCGCATGTATAGCGAGATGCTGCGCGAGGGCTGGGTCACCGACGACAAGCGCGAGCGTTACTACCGATATATCCACGACGAGGCCGAGCGACTGTCGCGGCTGGTGGCGAACGTGCTGCAACTGGCCCGCATGAGCCGCGACGAGCTGCGCGTACAGCCACGGCCGGTCTCTTTGTCAGCGCTGATCGAGCAGGCGAGCCCGGCACTGCTCAGCCAGTCGCGGCAGGCTGGCTTCGAGTTGCTGATCGACTGCGCCGGGGACGCCGTCGTCGACGCCGATCCGGATGCCCTGACCCAGGTGCTCATCAACCTGGTGGACAACGCCGTCAAATTCTCCGCCAAGGCGGGGCTAAAGCAGGTCGAGATCGTCTGCGCCGATGCCGCCGACGGTGGCCTCTGGATCGGCGTCCGCGACCACGGTCCGGGCATCCCGAAGGCCGAGCGTCGGCGCGTGTTCGAGCTGTTTCGCCGGCTGGAGAACGAATCCACCCGCGACACCAAGGGCACCGGTATTGGCCTCGCACTGGTCGAGCGCTTGATGCGCGCCATGGATGGCCGCGTCGAACTGCATTGGACGCGAGCCCGGCGTTGAGGTGCGATTGTGGCTGCCGCGGCATGACGCGACGCGGGGGAGAGCGACCGAGGCCTGATCCAGGGATGTCCAGCGGCGCCGGGGGTTGCCACGCCTCGTCACAAGAATCCCTGTTCAGATCAGTCTCGCCGCGTAACAATGCCGCCAGATCAAGACGAAAACAGCGAGGAGTTCACCCATGACCGATCATCAGGCCGAGACAGGTGTCATCCAGGCCATCATGGAACAGTTGGAGCAGCAGACCCTACCCCAGGCGCTCGACATCAAGCGCAATGTCGACGCGGGCGAGCCGCTCAGCGAGCTGGACACGATCTTTCTTGACCAAGCGCTTGAGAACCTGCGCCGCGATAGTGCCTACGTGCAAAACCATCCGCAGTGGCAGCCGTTGTACTCGCGGCTGATCGACCTCTATGACCAGATCACGCGCCAGGCGCTGAAGAACGAAACGCACGGCGGCGGCTGAGGGCGCTATATAGCCGCTCAGGACGCCCTGAGCGACAACATGTTGCCGCTAACGGTACCGGAGTCGTGCCAGCCTAGCTCCCTGACTGTTCGCTGCTGGCGAACCATTTTTCCCGAGCGCCATTGAGGACGTGCGGCGAATCAGCAGCGCCGCGTCACTCGAAAACCGTCAATCCCGCAGCGGGCCGACTAGAAGTCGGCGGTCCCATGGAGCGCCGACCTCCGGTCGGCTAGGGCGCGCTAGCGCCCTTGAGGACGTGCAGCGAATCAGCGGCGCCGCGTCACTCGAACGCCGTCAATCCCGCAGCGGGCCGACTAGAAGTCGGCGGTCCCATGGAGCGCCGACCTCTGGTCGGCAAGGGCGCGCTAGCTCCCTTGAGGGCGTGCAGCGAATCAGCGGCGCCGCGTCACTCAACACCGTCAATCCGGCAGCGGGCCGACTAGGTGGACGGCGCGAAATTTATGCAGATGCGTCAAGTTTTGTGGCGATAACGCGCTTGCCGTCCGAAGGGCCGAGCGCCGAGGGCCTAGGGCCAAAAATGTGCAATCGTGCGGGACAGCGGCCCTCGGCCCTGGGCGCTTGGCCCACTCGCTGCAAAGCACAGGTTGGCCGACACGGCGCTGTGCGCTCCTTGGTCTGCGGCTTCGCCTCTTTCGTGGTTTCAATTTAATGCGCCAGTCTGCCGCAGCAGGGCATGGATGGCGGTGGCCAGCTCGGCATAGCCGGCGGCGTTGGGATGGATTGCGTCGGACTTGAGGTCTGGGTCGGACAGGATATCGGCGAGGGCCTCGTCTTCCACCGGTATCCCTTCGGCTTCCGCCAGCTCGCGGTACAGCGGGTGGGTGCCGATGAACAGGCCCGGCTTGGGCACACCGAGCAAGACAACGGACGCGCCGCTTGCTTGCGCCAGCTCGACCATCTGGCGCAGATTGGCCTTGGTGAGGTTCAGATCACGCTTGCGCAGCAGATCGTTTCCGCCGTGGCCCAGGATGACCAGATCCGGTTGCTCTTTGGCCAGCAGATCGGGCAGCCGGGCGAGACCGGCGTCGCTCTCTTCGCCTGGAATCCCCGCGTTGACGATCGTCAGCCCGGTCGCGGCAGCCAGTACCGCCGGATAGCTCTCGGCGTCCTTGGCACCGGTGCCATGGGTCAGGCTGTCGCCGAAGGCGAGCACCACCGCATCCTCGGCCAGCGGCGGCAGTTGCGGACCACCGCCGCAGGCGCTGAGCAGCAGGGTCAGGGCGGGGATCAATAGCGAGAGTCTGTGCTGCATGGTGCGATGATGGCTGGGTTGACTGCGTAGGGCCACTGTAGCGCGCACGGGCCCCGACACGCCATCTGGGGATTGCACATTGACTCGGATCAAGGGCGATCTGTCGGTGGGCGGTTAGTCTGCCGGGACACAACGGAGATCGCAGATGACCGAGCCCGTATCGCCTCTCTACCCGCACCGGCCTGCCCTTGCTGACGCTCGGCTTTCGGCCTTTCTTTCTGGCCGCTGGTGCCAGTGCAGTGCTGTCGATGCTGATCTGGCTCGGCATGCTGCGGGGCCTGATACCCATCAATACCCTGTACGCGGGCAGCGCCTGGCACGCCCACGAGATGCTGTTCGGCTATGCGATGGCGGTTATCGCCGGTTTCTTGCTCACCGCGGTGCGCAACTGGACCGGGCAGGCGACCGCCGCCGGCGTCGAGTTGGCGGGACTACTGGTACTGTGGCTGGTCGCCCGCACGCTGCCTTGGCTGCCGCTGCCGGCCTGGGTCGGCGCGCTGCTGGCGGCGGCGTTCCCGCTGCTGCTTGCGTTCTCGCTGCGCCGGCCGCTGTGGTCAGGCTCCAACCCGGTCAATCGCGTGTTTCTGCTGATACTCGCCGGCATGGGCGTTGCGGCGTTCTGGAGCCATCTGCGCGCGCTCGGCGTGGCGCCGCCCGGGTGGTTCAACGCCGATACGCTGATGCTGGACCTCATCCTGATGACGCTGTTGATCGTCTCCGGCCGCGTGCTGCCGTTCTTTACCCGCGCCGCGCTGCCGGGCGCCCAGCCGAACTCGTCGCCGCGGCTGGAGACGCTGACCTTCGTCGCCGCCTGCTGCTGGGTCGCATCGGACCTGGCGAGTCCCTGGCCGTGGCTGACCGGTGTTGCCGCGCTGGCCCTGGCGCTGGTTCTCGGCCTGCGCATCGGTGGCTGGCACGACCGCCGTGCCTGGGGCGTGCCGATCCTGGCCGTGCTCTATGCCGGCGCGCTGTGGCTTATCGTCGGCCTGATCCTGAGTGCGCTTGCGGACTTCGGCGTGCTCGCTCCCAACCCGGCGCTGCATGCGCTGACCGCCGGCACCATCGGCGTGTTCACGCTCGGCATGATGGTGCGCATCACGCTTGGCCACACCGGACGGCCGATGCGCTCGACGCCGATGCTCAACGCGGCCTTCGTCGCGGTCAACGTGGCTGCCCTGATCCGGGTGTTTTTCCCACTGCTGTGGCCAAGCGCCTATAGCCTTTGGATGGCGGTTTCCGGGCTGCTGTGGGTCGCCGCATTCGCTGTATTTCTGATGGTGCAAGGGCCGATGCTGCTGGGTCCCCGCGCGGATGGGCGGCCGATCTTAGTCTCTGGCTTGTTCGCCTGACGAGGTCCGGCGCCAACCCTGTTAACCGACGCCGAGAATCCAGCCCTCGATCTCGGCGGTAGCGCGTTCGGCGGACGTCAGCGAGGGCGCGAGGAATCCCGGGAGGCTGCCGTCGAGATCGGCTTGGCGCAGCCATGCGGCGACCGCAGTAGGCGTCGTGCTGGTCCGGGGTGCGTCCGTCGACGGGGAAGGCATGCTTGCACAGGGCCGGGTACACCTCCGCCACTGCCGAATGCCCCGCCGGGACCTGCCAGCCGTCGAAGGGCCAGAAGTGGACCCGGTCGCCGAGCTGCCGGCGCAGCGCCAGCAGCCAGGGCAGACCGGCGTGGGTGGACTTGGCGACCGAGCCCGGCACATCGAAGTGGAACACCGACTTGGCCGCGCCCGCGCGGATCTCCGTCAGCCGCCGCCAGCGGGCATCGCCGTACCGGTCCGCGCCCCGTCCGACGTCGCCATAACGCACAAAGTCGACAGTGATGTTCCGATCGGTCGGCCAATGGCGCTGGAAGTCGTTGAGAAAGGCCGACCAATCCAGCGGCAGCCGATGCGTTTCGAAATAGCGCAGCGGAAACGAAAAGCCGTGGTCGATGCCGACCAGGGTCGGCGTGTCTTCGGCCAGCCGCTCCGCCAACCAGTCCGCGATGCCGCGCCGGGTCCAATACTTGCGCGGGCTGGGCGGCGGCAGCACTTCCGCGGGCAGCGTCGTCCGATCCGCCAGATAGACACGCAAGCCCGGGAGGCTGGAGCTGGGGGTTGCGGCGCCGGAGTAGTCGATGCCGATGTAGCGGCTGAAGCTGGACATTTTGCTGCGAGTCATGGAAAGGGGAAGCTCTTTAGCAACCTGTTTCCGCCACCTGATTAGAAACGACGTTCCGCAATCTTCCATCTGGCCGAGGCATCTTGCCGCATCAAAACAGCTCATCCAGATCGCGCCCGTCGTTCAGCTCCTTGATGATCCCGCGCAGCATCGTCATGGCGCGTTCTGCGTCTTCGTTCGGGTCCCAGACATGGCTGCCCCAGCGAATCGGGTCGCGTAGCTGGCCGGCCAGCCGTTGCGGCTGCAGCAACTCGTAGACGCGGCGCCACTCGCCCTCGATGCGCAGGGACAGTTGCGGGTTGAACAGATACTGGCCCAGCTTCCAGCGTTGGAACAGCTTGCGGTTGTAGGGGGCGTCGCGGTTGATCTCGTTCTTGGACAGGATCGACGAGATGTAGGGACACTTCTTGCGCCGGGCGGGGACGATGGACTCCGGAAAATGCTCCAGCACATCGACAAAGTCGGCCGCCGCGAGCAGATGTCCGCACCTTGCCCAGCGCTCGCGGAGCGCGCCGACGAGGCGTTGGATTTGATGCGCACCTTCTACAACGGCTACAACTTCTCCCTCGAACCCGAGGGCGGGCAGATCTACACCCCGACCCTGGCCCTGTATTTCTTCAAGCATCTGGCCGAGCGCTGCCACTGCCCCGAGGAGAAGCTCGACAACAACCTGGCCATGGACCGCAACCGTATCGAGTACATCGCCCGACTGCCCCACGGCGAGGCCCTGGTCAGTGCCGCGCTGGATACTGCCCATCCAATCAGCGTCGATCGCCTGGAACAGCGTTTCGGCGTGGAGCGCATGCTCCGCGCCCCGCAGACCGAGGGTTTCCTCGCCTCTCTGCTGTACTTCTTCTGCGTGCTCACCTATAGCGGGCGCGACCCGCCGGGCAATCTGCAGCTGAGCATTCCGAACCTCGTGGTGCGCAAGCTCTACGTCGAGCGTATCCAGGAGGCGCTGCTGCCGGGTTACGACTTGGACCGCGAACGGCGTGCCGTCAGCGAGCGCTTCTACGCGGCGGGCGAGTTGGAGCCCCTGTGCGACTTCATCGAGCAACGCTATCTACCGGTGTTCGACAACCGGGACCTGCGCTGGTCCAACGAACTGGTGGTCAAGACCGCGTTCCTGATCACCCTGTTCAACGACATCGCCTACATCATGGACTCGGAGACCGCCATCGCCCGCGGCTACTGCGACCTGTCGCTGATCGTGCGGCCGGACCGGCGTCAATACGCCCTGTTGGACCATGTCATCGAGTTCAAGCACTTGAAGGTCGGCGACCTGCCAGGCCTCGACAGTGACGCGCTGGCCTCCATGCCGCGGGAGGAACTGCGCGAGAGGCCCGAGGTGGCCAGCTTGTTGGCCTAGGCGCAAATCCAGCTTGCTGGGTATCGCAAGACCTTGGAGGGTATCTACGGGGACAAGCTCAAGCTGCGCACCCATGCCCTGGTCTGCATTGGGCTGGTGCGGTTCGTGTGGTGAGCTTGCGGTCCAGGTCAGAGGCTCAGCACAGTCCGAAAATGCAGCGGTGCAACGACGCGAGAACCGAGCGGATCGCCCCGTCGATCATTCCAACGAGAGAATGAACTCCCATTGCTTCGGCGTCACCGGCATCACCGACAGCCGGTTGCCGCGGCGCACCAGCGCGAAGTCCGCGAGCGGGCCGTCGGCGTGCTCCTTGAGTTCCGTTAGCGCGATGGTGCGCTTCAGGTGTCGGACGTAGCTCAGGTCGACCATGTACCAACGCGGGTTGTCCGGGTCGCTCTTCGGGTCGTAATACTTCGCCTCGGGGTCGAAGGCGGTGTGGTCGGGATAACCCTCTTGGGCGACTTCGGCGATACCGACCACGCCGGGCACTTTGCAGTTTGAATGGTAGAACAGCACCTGGTCGCCCACGCGCATCTGGTCGCGCATCATGTTGCGCGCCTGATAATTGCGCACGCCGTCCCAGGGTTCGGTCCGATTAGGGCGTGACGCCAGATCATCGAGACCAAACGCGTCGGGTTCGGATTTCATTAGCCAGTAGGCCATGGGTCTGTGGCTCTCCTAGTTTGCTTGAGGGCACCGCATCTTCAAAGATGAGCCAAGTTTATCGTTGTCGTAGTCGTAGTCGTAATCGAAATCTCCGAAGCCGAGTAGACTTCAGGGCGCTTCGTGGCTTCACATCAGCGCTCTCATGCGCACATTGCATGGCCACTCGAAGCAAGACAACGACAACGACAACGACGGCGGACAAGGATCAGTATGCCGCCTTAACCAGTGTCGACGTGAGAAATCAGTGCCCGGCGCGGTCGGCATCGGCGGCAAGGTGGTGAAAATTCGCCAGGCGCTGAGGGGCGATGTCGCCGGTGTCGACGGCGGTGCGGATGGCACAGTCCGGCTCGTGCAGGTGGCTGCAGTTGGCGAAGCGACAGCGGCCAAGGTAGGGCGCGAATTCGCGAAAGCCGCGCTCGAGATCGGTGCGCGCGATGTCGCCAAGGCGGAAACTGCGCACGCCGGGGGAGTCGATGAGATGGCCGCGATCGCCGACGCGGTAGCAGGTGGCGGCGGATGTGGTGTGGCGGCCCAGTCCGGTGGCTTCGGACAGTCGGCCGATCTGCAGTTCCTGATCCGGCAGCAGGGCGTTGATCAGCGATGATTTGCCGACGCCGGACTGACCGAGCAGGATGGCGGTTCGGTCGGTGAGGTGCGGCAGCAATTGGTCGAGTCCCGGTGCGCCCTTGACGCTGACCGGCAGCACTGGGCAGCCGATCTTGGCGTAGTGGTCGAATGCGCTCAAGAACTCCGTTTGCTCGTCGGTGCTCAGCAGGTCCATCTTGTTCACGACGATCACCGCGTCGACGCCGATCAGCTCGGCGGCCACCAGGTATTGATCCACCAGGTAGCCGCTCGGCTCCGGGCGTGCGGCGATGACGATGACCATGAGGGAGACGTTGGCGGCCAATGCCTTGTCGCGCCCGCCGTAGTCGGGCCGGCTCAGCTCGGTATCGCGGGGTTGCAGCGCAATGACGACGCCAGCGCCGGCCTCGGACGGCTGCCAAATGACCCGATCGCCGCAGACCGGCTGGCCGATGTTGCGCCGCGTCTGGCAATGGTGGACCAGACCTTGCGCGTCCTCGACGGCAAGACTGGCGCCGTGACGCACGACGACGAGCCCCCCGCGGGGCTCGTCGTCGTCGAGTTGCTCCAGCACGCAACTCGGTGCGCGCCTCGAGCCGTTGGCGGCGTCGGTCCTGGATGGCGCGAATGCGCTCCAGCTGGCGTCCCGACAGGCGTCGCCTAGGCATTGGCGCGGTCTCGCGTCAGTCTCCGAATTTGTAATACTCCTTGTTCAGCAGCGTGGCGACGCTGTTGACTTCGTCGTCAAACCACTTCAGCCCGAGATTCTGTTCGCACATCCGCACCTGCGTGTCGAGCGCGTCCTTCGACGTGACCTTGCGGTCGGCGCGGGTATAGACCTCGGTGCCGTGGCACTTGGTGCAGTTGTCCGTGTAAAGGGCGTGGGCGTCGGGTGCCTGGGCGCTGGCGCTGCAGTGACCAGCATAGACCTGCGGCCAGCGTCACCGCTGAGAGTGAGTGGGCGATGGATTGAGGCATGGTTGAACGCATAGGGTTGGTCTCCGGAATCAGGTTGCGGGTATCTTATCAGCGCCGCATGGCCATGGCGCGCGTCGAACGCGTTACCATGCGCGACATCGTGTCCACAACGGGAGAAGCCAATGGGCAAAGAGGATAATCTGATCTGGATGGACCTGGAAATGACGGGGCTGGACCCGTTTAGCGATCAGATTCTAGAGATCGCCACCGTGGTCACCGACCCGCAGCTTGAGATTCTGGCGGAGGGGCCGGTGATCGCGCTGCATCAGTCGGAGCATGTGCTCGCGGCGCTGGACGAGTGGAACCGGCATCATCACGGTCAGTCCGGCCTGTTGGAACGGGTGCGTAATAGCACCTGCGACGAGCGTCAGGCGGAACGTCAGACACTGGACTTTCTGCAGAAGTGGTGCGTCGCCGGCAAGTCGCCGCTGTGCGGCAACAGCATCTGCCAGGACCGGCGTT
Source organism: uncultured Gammaproteobacteria bacterium (assembly GCA_963695445.1). GTDB lineage: Bacteria > Pseudomonadota > Gammaproteobacteria > Chromatiales > Chromatiaceae > Thiohalocapsa. The sequence continues at coordinate 140,545 of CAVOGV010000061.1, forward strand.
TCCTGGCGCGCTGCATGCCGCGGCTGGAGGCGTTCATGCACTACCGCAACCTCGACGTGAGCAGTCTGAAGATCCTCGCGAAGCTGTGGGCGCCGGATGTGGTCGACGGCTTCAAGAAGCAAAACAAGCATTCGGCCCTGAACGATATTCGCGAGTCCATCGACGAGTTGCGACACTATCGAGCCGAGTTCTTGCGGGTCTGAGGGACGGGCCTGTCCATGCTGCAACGGATGCGGCAACGGCACGCACGGAGCGGCGTCAATCGTTGTCGCCCGCCTGATCGGTTCCGTTTGTTCGGCCGCGTTCGATGGGCTCGAAGCGCCCACTGGACGTGCTCGCGCACCAGCGGGCTCGGGTCCTCGGCTCGGGAGTGCAGGGCGGCACGGACTTGCTCGGACGCGGGGGCATTGCCGAGCGCGACGGCGATGTTGCGCAGCCAGCGTTCATGGCCGATACGGCGGATGGCGGAGCCTTCGGTGCGGCGCAGGAATTCGTCTTCGTCCCAGCCGAATAAGGACAGGAGCGTCGCGGTGTCGAGGTCGTTCCGAGGCAGAAAGTCCGCCTCCGACGTGGTCTGGGCAAAGCGATTCCACGGACAGACGATCTGGCAGTCGTCGCAGCCGTAGATGCGATTGCCGATGCGGGCGCGCAGGGGCTCCGGAATCGGCCCCGGATGCTCGATGGTCAAATACGAGATGCACAGCCGGGCGTCCAGCACATACGGGGCGACGATGGCATCGGTCGGGCAGACATCGATGCAGGCCTTGCAGCGACCGCAATGATCCTCCGCGGGATCGTCGACTGGCAACGGCAGGTCGCAGTACAGCTCGCCGAGAAAGAACCAGGAACCGGCGCGGGGGTTGATCAGGTTGGTGTGTTTGCCGATCCAGCCGAGGCCGGCCTTCTGCGCCAGCGGCTTCTCCAGCACCGGCGCGGAGTCGACGAAGACGCGGTAGCCGAAGGCGCCGATGCGCTCCTCGATCCGATGCGCCAATCGCTTGAGTCGCTGACGCAAGACCTTATGATAGTCACGGCCGAGGGCGTAACGGGACACGAAGGCGCGGCCGGGGTCTTCCAGCGCCGCGGCCGTGCTGGCAGCGGGCTCGCTGCGGTAGTCCATGCGTACCGAGATCACCCGCAGCGTGCCCGGCATCAACTCCGCCGGGCGGCTGCGCCGGGTACCGTGGCGCGCCATGTAGTCCATGTCGCCGTGCATGCCGTCCGCGAGCCAGCCATCGAGCCGTTGTTCCGCCTGCGTCAGGTCACAATCGGCGATGCCTAGCTGCTGAAAGCCGAGTTCCTCGCCCCAGCTTTTAATTGTGCGCGCAAGCGTCCGCGCCTCGTCGACGGAGAGGGCGATGATGGGTGTCTGGGCTTGTTCACTGCCTAATCGTTGCTTGAGGCTTGGGGTGACTGGGGGTAGCCGGGGGGCTGGCTGGCCAATTGCGCCGGGCGGCCGTATGTTGTCTCGATCGTTCGCCCGCGCCGCAGGCTCGGTGCGTGCGGATCTTTGCCCGGAGTCAAACACAGTGGCGCGTCTCATGCCGGAAAACAATCGTTTGCCCTATGCGCTCTACCGCGCGGAGCAAGTGCGCGCACTGGACCGTTGCGCGATCGACGGGTTCGGTATCCCCGGGGCCGAATTGATGGAGCGCGCGGGACGTGCCGCGTTCGTCCGGGCGTGCGCCCGCTGGCCTGGTGCACGCCGGATGGTGGTGCTGGCCGGCGCCGGCAACAACGGGGGCGATGGCTACGTAATCGCACGACTGGCGTTGGAGCAGGGCTGGGCAGTCCAGCTACTGACGCTGGGCGATCACCAACAGCTGCACGGCGAGGCAGCAGCGGCGGCGCGCGCGTTTGCGATCGCGGGCGGCCGTGCGGAACCGTTCCGAGCGCTCCCGCAGGCCGTGGATCTCATCGTCGACGCGTTGCTCGGCACCGGGCTGGAGCGGCCAGTGGCGGGCGACTGGGCCGCCGCCATCGAGCAGGTCAATGCATCACGCGCGGCCGTGCTGGCGGTGGACATTCCATCCGGACTGCATGCCGATAGCGGCCGCGTGCTCGGCTGCGCGGTGCGGGCCGATCTCACCGTGAGCTTCATCGGTCTAAAGCGGGGCATGTTCACGGCGCGGGGGCCGGATCACTGCGGCGAGATCCAGTTCGACGCCTTGCAGGTGCCCGCCGCGATCTATGCCGGACAGATCCTGGCCGCGCGTCGGCTGGATTGGCGTAAGGAGCAGGAACTGGTGCCGCGTCGCCGACCCGCTGCCCACAAGGGCGACTGCGGTCATGTGCTGGTGGTCGGCGGGGCGCCCGGTCTGTCCGGTGCGCCGCGTCTGGCGGGGGAAGCCGCGCTGCGAACCGGTGCCGGGCTGGTGACCATCGCGACCCACGCCTCTCACGCCGCGCTGTTGAACCTGACCCGACCGGAGCTGATGGTACACGGGGTCGCCGATGCCGCAGCGCTGGCGGCGGTCGCTCAGCGCGCGGACGTGATCGCCATCGGACCCGGTCTGGGGCAGGACGACTGGTCCCGCGCGCTGTTCGAGCAGGTGCTGACGCTGGACAAGCCGTTGGTAGTGGATGCCGATGCCCTCAACCTGCTCGCCGCCGCACCCCGTCGGCGAGCGAACTGGGTGCTGACGCCGCATCCTGGCGAGGCCGCGCGTCTGCTTGGATGCTCCATCGCCGAGGTCGAGCAGGATCGCTTCGCCGCCGTCGAGGCACTGCAGCAACGCTTCGATGGGGTTGTCGTGCTCAAGGGCGCGGGTACGCTGATCCGCGGTCCTGGACATCGGCCGGTCGGACTCTGCAGCGACGGCAATCCCGGTATGGCCAGCGGCGGGATGGGCGATACCCTCACCGGTATCATCGCGGCCCTGCTGGCACAACGCTGCCGGCTGGGGGCTGCAGCCTGGACCGATGACGGGTCTCGACCTCGAACAGGCCGCCACCACTGGCGTTTGCCTGCATGCCGCCGCGGGTGACAGGGCCGCCCGAGATGGCCAGGTCGGTCTACTGGCCGGGGATCTGATCGATGCGTTGCGCGCGACCTTGGGCTCGACAGCAGCGACCGCAACGACTGCAACGACTGCGACAAGACAGCGCCAACAGCGCACCCGCTGAATCCAGCGGAGGAGGGCGCCTGATGGAACTCTACTTGGCCTCCGAGGATGCCCAGACCGACTGCGGCCGAGCGCTCGCGGAGCGGTTGCGCGGACAGGCCGGCGTAGTCTTTCTGCGCGGCGATCTCGGCGCCGGCAAGACCACGTTGGTGCGGGGCCTGCTGCGCGGTCTTGGCCACGAGGGGCCGGTACGCAGCCCCACCTACACGCTGATCGAACCTTACGAGGTCGCCGGTCAGCGCCTCTATCATCTGGACCTGTACCGCCTCGGCGACCCGGAGGAGCTTGAGTTCCTCGGTCTGCGGGACCTGCTCGACGGCGAGGCGCTGCTCCTGGTGGAATGGCCGGAGCGCGGCGCGGGGGTGCTACCTGAGCCCGAGTTGATCATCGACATTGCGCATGCCCCGCCGGGACGACGGATCAGGTTCCTGCCCGGCCCCGGCTGGGAGCCCCTGTTTCGCCGCGCGCCGTGCTGAACCCTCTGTCAGTGGCCCATCACGCGTCCTGGGGGCGCGTTTGATCCCGGCTACCGCAGTCCGGTGCGACGACTGTGTTCCACTTTGGACACAGGTGTCGATAATCCGCCACACCTGCTCTTTCAAAGACTTAAGAACTCCCCGCAATCGACGGTATTACTTTGGAAAAGCACGCGAGGAAGTGCTATCCTCAGAGGTGATTGCCGGTCTGATTCGGAGGCTCACTGCGGGGAGAGTCGCGCGATGTGGAAGAAAATCGCAACAATTTCGTCACTGTTATCGATCGCGGCGGCCCTGATGGCGCTGCCGGGGCAAGTCCTGGCCGCCCAGACGACGGTGCATGGCGCGCGCATCTGGAACGCACCGGACCATACCCGCATCGTTCTCGACATCGCCGCGCCCATTCCTTACAAGGTCTTTCCCCTCGACAATCCCCCGCGACTGGTCGTCGATCTGACCGACGCCCGCCTGAAAGGCAAGCTGCCCGGCGTCGACTCCAGCGACGTGCTCGTGTCGGGTCTGCGCAGCGGGGTGCGTGATGGCGACGACCTGCGCGTGGTCATGGACCTGAAGCAGGCGGCCAGAATCAAGAGCTTCGAGCTGGACCCGAACGATACTTACGGCCATCGGCTGGTCATCGACCTATCGCCGAAAGACCCCGGCGCGGCGGTGCTTGCCGCCGCGACCGCAACCGCAAGCCCGGCCATCCGCAAACAGCAAGGCGCGACGCGATCGCCAGCGAGCCTTTCCGTGCAGCCCAAGGGCGGTCGGCAGCGCGATGTCATCGTTGCCGTCGATGCTGGTCACGGGGGCGAGGACCCAGGCGCGGTCGGGCGCTCCGGCACGCGCGAGAAGGACGTGACGCTCGCCATCGCCCGCAAGCTCGCCGCGCGTATCGACAAACAAAAGGGCATGAAGGCGGTGCTGATTCGAGACGGCGACTATTTCGTCGCACTGCGTCAGCGCATCAGCAAGGCGCGCAAGCATCAGGCCGACCTGTTCGTCTCGATCCATGCGGACGCCTTCACGGACCCGAGTGTCCGCGGCTCATCGGTGTATACGCTGTCCAACGGCGGCGCCACCAGCGAGGCCGCCAAGTGGTTGGCCGCGCGGGAGAACCGTGCCGACCTGATCGGCGGCGTCAACCTGGCCGAGCGCAACGATGTGCTTGCAAGCGTATTGCTCGACATGACTCAGAACGCCACCATCGAGCACAGCAGCATCGCCGCCACCCGGGTACTGGCAAAGCTACGTTCCCTCGGGCACGTCCATCAGACGCGCATTCAGCAGGCGGGCTTCGTCGTGCTTAAATCGCCCGATATCCCGTCCATGCTGGTCGAAACCGCTTTCATCTCCAACCCGGACGAGGAAAAGCGCCTGCGCAACGGCAGCTATCAGAACCAACTCGCCGATTCCCTGCTCGGCGGAATTCTTGACTACTTCCGGGAATATCCGCCGCCAGGAACGCGCTTCGCCCGGGAGCCCGGCAGGTCACCTGATGCCACCTCCGATGCGAACGACTACTTAATCGGACCCGGCAGCAGCGGCGACGCCCTGAACTTGCTTGCGCGCGGCGACTAGCCGTCGCGATTGCAAGTCGCTCCCTTGTGCCTGTGGGAGCGGCTTGCAGCCGCGATGGGGCCCCAGGGAGATCTGTTGGTGTTGCCGTCGCGATTGCAAATCGCTCCCACGATCGCCCTCTTGCGACGGGCGGCCGTTTCTGGTTCCATCCCGGCGATGCCGATCATCCGCACATTGCCGCCCCAGCTCATCAATCAGATCGCCGCCGGCGAGGTCGTTGAGCGACCGGCGTCCGTGGTCAAGGAATTGCTCGAGAACAGTCTCGACGCCGGCGCTCGGCGCATCGACGTGGACGTCGAGCGGGGCGGGGCGAAGCTGATCCGTATTCGCGACGACGGGGTCGGTATCGGTCGCGATCAGCTGGCCTTGGCCCTGTCTCGGCACGCGACCAGTAAGATCGCGAGCCTGGACGACCTGGAGGCGGTCGGCACCATGGGCTTTCGCGGTGAGGCGTTGCCGAGCATCGCGTCCGTATCGCGGCTGGACCTGATCTCACGCACGGCTCAGGAGAGCCACGGCTGGCGCGTATCCGCGGACGGCAGCGATCACATCGACGCACCGCAGCCAGCGGCCCACGCGATCGGTACCACGGTGGAGGTCCATGACCTGTTCTATAACGTGCCGGCGCGGCGCAAGTTCCTGCGCACCGAGAAGACGGAGTTCGGCCATCTGGAGCAGATGCTGCGACGCATGGCGCTTGCCCATGGCGACGTCGCGCTGCGGTTGCAGCACAACGGTCGCACGGTGCTGGATCTGCCGGCGGGCGAAGAGGGCTTCTCGGCACAGCGATTACAGGCCCTGCTCGGCGACGGGTTCATGGACGCCAGCCTGACGCTGGATCAGACAGCGGTCGGGCTCCGACTGGCCGGCTGGATCGCTCAGCCCGCGTTTGCCCGCAGCCAGACCGACATGCAGTTTTTCTACGTCAACGGCCGTTTGGTGCGTGACAAGCTCGTCGCCCACGCGGTGCGACAGTCCTATCAGGACGTGCTGCACCATGGTCGGCATCCCGCCTATGTGTTGTTTCTAGAGGTGCCCCCTCGCCATGTCGACGTGAACGTGCATCCCGCCAAGCAGGAAGTGCGCTTTCGCGAAGGTCGGCAGGTGCATGACTTCATCTTCCGCACCCTGCATCGGCGGCTTGCCGGGGGTGTTAGGTCCGATGCCGGTCCGATGGATGGGGATCGCTCGGGTGCCGCTTCGGATGCCGGTGCCGATACCAGCGTTCCGGCGCACGCATCGCCGATGTTCGCCCTCGGCGGCAGCGAGCCGTCCGTTGCCGGGAGGCCGGTCGGTACGAGCACCTATCCTTCGATGCCTGGGCGGCTGCCGCTGCGAGCCGGCGATGGTCGGGGTGGCTATGCCGCCGCGTTCGAGTTTCAGCGTCCTGGGGCGATGCCGGGGGATGCGATCGCATCACCACCAATCGGTATGCCGTCGACCGGCGACGAGCAGGAGATCCCGCCCCTCGGCTTCGCCATCGGACAGCTCAACGGCGTCTATGTGCTGGCCCAAGCCGAGGACGGACTGGTCATCGTTGACATGCACGCGGCCCACGAGCGCATCGGCTACGAACGCCTGAAGCAATCCGCTGCCTCCGGCGAGTTGCGGCGTCAGCCGTTGTTGGTGCCGGTCGTGGTGCATGTCAGCGCCATGGAGGCCGACCTGGCGGAGCACCAGGCGCCGGTGATGGAGCGACTGGGTCTCGTGGTGGGCCGCCTGGGGGAGGGCAAGCTCGCGGTGCGCGAGATCCCGGCCCTGCTGCAGGGCTCGGACCCGGAGCGGTTGTTGCGCGACGTGCTGTCCGACCTCGGCAGCGCGGGCGTCGCGGCCGATGGCTTAGCTGTTCCGCCAGCCAGAGGGTCGCGCCAGTGATGGAATCGGTGATGATGGCGTTGGCGGCGAGCGGTTGCGCGGCGAGATCAACGCGGTACTGTCGACCATGGCCTGCCATGGCGCCGTGCGCGCCAATCGCCGCCTCACTATCGCCGAGATGAATGCGCTGCTGCGAGACATGGAGCGCACCGAGCGCGCGGACCAATGCAACCACGGCCGGCCAACCTGGATCAAACTCTCGCAACGCCAGCTGGACGGTCTGTTCATGCGCGGGCGCTGAGTGGGCGACCCGACCACCGACCAGCCGGACCTGCCGCCGGCGATCCTGCTGATGGGGCCGACCGCGTCGGGCAAGACCGATCTGGCGCTGGCACTGGCGGACAGGCTGCCGTGCGACCTTATCAGCGTCGACTCCGCACTGGTCTATCGCGGCATGGACATCGGCACCGCGAAGCCGCCGCCGGAGGTCTTGGCCCGCGTTCCCCACCGGCTTATCGACGTCTGCGATCCTGCCGACGCCTATTCCGCGGCCCGCTTCCGCGACGACGCGTTGGCCGCCATGGCCGAGATCACGGCACGTGGGCGTATTCCGTTGCTGGTGGGCGGCACCATGCTCTACTTTCGCGCGCTGCAACAGGGCCTTTCTCCACTGCCGAAGAGCGATCCGTTCGGTGCGCGCGGATCTGATGGAGCGTGCCGACCGCCTCGGTGCCCAGGCCATGCACCGCTGGCTTGCGGAGGTGGACCCGGATGCGGCCGCGCAGATCCACCCGAACGACCCGCAACGGGTGCAGCGCGCGCTGGAGGTCATACTGCTGACGGGTCAGCCGATGACGGAGCTTTGGCGCGCGCGGTGCGAGCCGTTACCGTATCGGACACTGAAGCTGGTGCGATCGCCCCGCGAGCGTGCAACTTTGCATCGACGCATCGCGGCGCGCTTCGAGGCCATGCTGGAGGCTGGCTTCAAGGACGAAGTTCGCCGGCTTTGGCAGCGCGGCGACCTGCACGCTGAGCTGCCGTCGATGCGCAGCGTCGGCTACCGGCAGATGTTGCAGTACTTGCTCGGAGATTACAGCTACGCGGAAATGACGGAGCGTGCCATCGTCGCAACCCGCCAGCTTGCCAAGCGGCAATACACATGGCTTCGCTCCGAACCCGATTGCACGTGGATCTGGGACGACGAACCGGTGTTAGAGCAGGCGATGGCCGCATGTCGGCGCTCGCAATGATCGCGCTGGACATCGGGCGGAATTGGTCCGCGGGGAAAATCCGGCCTTCCGGGTACCGACCCTCAGCAGGCCGTTTGCCCTCGACAGGGCGACTTTCGGGGTAATCTTGATCTCGGATGTCAAACATACGTTTAATTCGACTCTGTGCTATGTTGTCACTTTCCGTAAATTCAACCGCGGTAGTCCGCTGGCCGCCGATCCACCGCCTGGGCAAAACAACAAGGAGCTCAATCCATGTCTAAGGGCCAGAGCCTGCAAGACCCATTTTTGAATACGCTTCGCAAGGAGCGGGTACCTGTCTCGATCTTCCTGGTCAATGGAATCAAACTTCAGGGCCAGATCGAGTCTTTCGACCAGTTCGTGGTCTTGCTCAAGAACAATGTCAGTCAGATGATCTACAAGCACGCCATCTCTACCGTCGTACCCGCGCGCAACGTCAAGCTGCCGCCGAGTTCGGACGCCGACGACGAGTCCCAGGGTAACGCCTGATCTTGATGCAGTACCATCCCCAGTACGATCTCTCGCCCCGGTTCCCGGGGCTGACGCCCTAGCCCCGTCGGTCATGTTCGAACGCCCACGTGCTGGCGAACGCGCCATCCTTGTGCAACTCGCCATCGGCCACCCGGTGGAAGCGGACGCCATGCTCGAGTTCAGGCTGCTTGCGAAAGCGGCCGGCGCAATTGAGGTCGGTTACCTGACCGGCTCCCGCGATAAACCCGACTCGCGGCTGTTCATCGGCAGCGGCAAGGCCGAGGAGCTAAAGTCGCTGGTGCAGGCAACCGAGGCGGAACTCGCCATCTTCGACCATGCCCTCAGTCCAGCCCAGGAGCGCAATCTGGAGCGCTTGCTGCAATGCCGCGTGGTGGAGCGTAGTGGCCTCATCCTCGACATCTTCGCGCAACGGGCGCGCTCCTTCGAGGGCAAGCTGCAGGTGGAACTGGCGCAGTTGCGCCATATGTCCACAAGGCTGGTGCGCGGCTGGACGCATCTGGAGCGACAAAAGGGCGGTATCGGCCTACGCGGCCCTGGAGAGACGCAACTGGAGACCGACCGGCGCTTGCTCGGCAAACGCATCGCGCAGCTCAAGAGTCGGCTGGCGCGCATCGAAACGCAGCGCGCCCAGGGTCGGCGTGCTCGTGATCGGGCGGAGGTGCCCACGGTGTCGTTGGTGGGTTATACCAACGCCGGAAAGTCGACGCTGTTCAACCGGCTCACCGAGGCTGGCGTCTTTCAGGCGGATCAGCTGTTTGCCACGCTTGATCCGACCCTGCGGCGCCTGGCGCTGCCGGATGCGCCGGCTGTTGTACTGGCGGACACCGTCGGCTTCGTCAACCAGCTTCCGCACGAGTTAGTCGCGGCGTTTCGCTCCACACTGCAGGAGACCCGTTCCGCGGACCTGCTACTGCACGTGGTCGATGCAGGCAGCGAACAGCGCGCGCGGCGCATCTCCGATGTCGATACGGTTCTGGACGAGATCGGCGCGAAGGAGATCCCGACCCTTCTCGTCTTCAACAAGATCGATACCCTGACGGATACCGGCATGGACAACACCCCGCGCGTCGACCGCGATGCGCTGGGGCAGGTGACACGGGTTTGGTTGTCCGCGCAGACCGGTGCCGGCGTGGACCTGTTGCTTGCGGCACTCGCGGATCACTTCCGGGGCGAGTCCCTGCGTCAGCGGCTGAGGCTGGGTCCAGCGGACGGCGGATTACGTGCCTGGCTTTTCTCCCATGCACGGATCCTGTCCGAGGTACCGACCGAACTTGGTGGCTGGGAGATCGAGGTGGAGATCTCTCGTGCTCATCGCGATCGGTACATGCGTGACCGCGACCTCTGGAAGGATCGGCTGATCGCCGGAGAGACCCCTGATGTTGGCCAGAATGCCGATGCGGACAATGCCGTGCCCGCGATGGCGCCGGTGGCGCTTGCCACGACCTCGGCGGCGGCCGAAGAGGGCGCCGAGGAAAGCGATCCCGGCGCAACCGAACGGTCGGGGGCATTGCCCGGCTAGCGTTCGGCCCCTAGAATGCCGGGTTGACTCTGGCGGCTTGATATCGCGCGGCTTCGGCGGCACCTTCCACTAGCGCAATGGTCCCAGTCGACGGCGCACACTGGAATCAAGCGAAACCACACAACACCTGTTGCGGAGACACTATGGCCTGGAATGAGCCGGGAGGCGGTAACAAGGATCCCTGGGGCGGAAGCTCCGGGAATCAGGGGCCGCCAGACCTCGATGAGATCGTGCGCAAGCTGCAGGAGCGCGTCAGCGGCCTGCTCGGCGGCGTGAAAAGGCCGGGCGGATCCGGTGGGGGGGGCGGCTCCGGCGGAGGCCCTGATCTGAGCATGCGCGCGATCGGTATTATCGTCGCAGTGCTGTTTATCGGTTGGCTATTCACGGGCATATACATCGTCGATCCCGCCGAGCGCGGCGTGATTACGCGCTTTGGCGCCTACACCAAGATGACCGAACCTGGCCCACATTGGCACATTCCGTGGCCGATCGAGACGGTGCAGATCGTCAACGTCGACGAGATCTCGTCGTTCAGCCACAAGGCGCTGATGTTGACCAAGGACGAAAACATTGTTGACGTGGAGTTGACGGTCCAGTCGCGTATCCAAGATGCCGCCAACTACCTATTCCAAGATCAGTCTCCTGACAAGACGCTCCGCGATGCCACCGAGACCGTCGTGCGCAAGACGATCGGTGGTAGCAATCTCGACTTTATCCTCACCGAGGGCCGAAGCGCTGTGGCCGCGACGATTCGCGAGCGCGTGCAGAGTCTGATGGATATCTACAAAACTGGTCTTCAGGTGACTTCGGTCAACATGCAGCCGGCGAAGCCACCAGACCAAGTCAAGGAAGCCTTCGACGATGCCATTAAGGCGCGCGAGGACAAGGAGCGATTGGAGAACAAGGCTGAGGCCTATGCGAACGAGATCTTGCCTCAGGCACGCGGTGAAGCCGCCAGGGCGACCGCCGAGGCCAAGGCCTATCGCGATCGGGTCATCGCCGAGGCCCAAGGCCAGGCGTCACGATTCACGGCAGTGCTGGGCGAGTACGCCAAGGCGCCGGGCGTGACGCGCGAGCGTCTGTATTTGGAGACCATGGAGGAAGTACTCGGTCAGAGCAACATGGTGCTGCTCGACGTGCCTAACGGCAACAGCCTGATGTATTTGCCGCTAGACGAACTCATGAAACAAAAGCCGCCGCAGCCACGCACCTCGATGGTGGACATGACCGACAGCGCCGCCAGCAGCGGCTCGGCCACTGCCTCCACACGCGTCCGTGACACGTCCCGTGAGCGGAGGAGTCGCTGATGGACGACACTAAGAAAGTCCTGATACCGATTGCGATTGCGCTGCTGGCGCTGCTGGTCTTTGCATCGACGTTCATCGTCCAGCAGTACGAGACGGCCATCAAGTTGCGGCTCGGTGAGATTGTCGGCAGTGACTATAAACCCGGCCTGCATTTCAAGGTGCCGTTGCTGAACAACATCCTTACGTTCGATGCCCGCATCCAGACCTTAGATTCGCGTCCGGAGCGCTTCCTGACCATCGAGAAGAAGGACGTCATCGTCGACTCGTATGCCAAATGGCGTATCAACAACGCGGCGCAATTCTTCCGTTCCACCGGCGGCGACAGCGCCCGCACCGCGCGCCTGCTGTCTGAGCGGATCAACACGAGCCTTCGCGACGAGTTCGGTAAGCGAACGATCAAGGAGGTTGTGTCAGAGGATCGCTTGGAACTCATGCAGGTGCTTACCAAGCAGGTCGATACCCAGGCGGCGGAACTTGGCGTCGAGGTGCTGGACGTGCGCGTGAAGAAGATCGACCTGCCGCCCGAGGTCAGTGAGTCAGTTTACAATCGCATGCGTGCCGAGCGTGAGCGCGTGGCCCGCGACCTGCGCGCCAAAGGATCGGAGGCGGCGGAACGCATTCGTGCCGACGCTGACAGGCAGCGTACGGTGATTGTGGCCGATGCCTATAAAGAAGCGGAAGAGACGCGCGGTAAGGGCGATGCCAAGGCCGCTGAAGTCTACGCCAATGCGTTCCAGGCGGACCCCGAGTTCTATGCCTTCTACCGAAGCCTTGACGCCTACCGCAAATCGTTCGCGGATGCCGGCAGCACGCTGGTGATTGCGCCAGATTCGGACTTCTTTAAATTCTTCAATCAGCAGTATGCAAAACCTGCCCAGGCTGCTGCGCCACCGCAACTCGGCCTGCAACAGGACCCACAGCCTAGGCTGCGTATTGCTCCGCCGCCCGGACTCGGTTCTCGCGTTCAATAGGCAGTAACTGCGACGGCCCCGCATCGAGCGGGGCCTTTTCTTTTCGTGGTGATTGGCGCTATTACCCTGATTTTGAAGCATAAGCCGGAGTTCGTCTCCGTTGTTGTCGCGGCCGAGCTCATCGTCTCTGATAGCGACCTCCGCTTCCTTCCCGCGCGGGCCCGCCGTGCCCGCTCGTCGCCTCGTAGTGTGTGCGGTACTCAACTCCCGACTGGCGTGCATCAATAGACAATCCCACCGCCTTCTGTAATGATTCGGCGCTTTGTGGCTGCCGCAACCATCCTTGGCGGGCGGCACTCAAGTGAAGCCGGCCTATCTGGCATGATTTCATGTGGCATGATTTGTTGGTCGCGTTGTCGCTGATGCTGGTAATCGAGGGCGTGACGCCATTTCTCGCCCCCGATGCCCTGCGGCGCATGCTGCTGGAGGTGTCGCGTCAGGACAATCGCAGTCTACGCATCGCCGGTTTAGCAAGTATGGTCGGCGGCGTCGGCCTGCTGTACCTGATCAACTGAAGGCGCCTATGAACAACGAACGCTGGTTGTTGCCGGCCGGGATCGAGGAGGTCCTGCCGCCCGAGGCCGCCGAGATGGAGCGGTTGCGGCGGGCGTTGCTCGACCTGTATGCGGGTTGGGGCTACGAGCTGGTGATTCCGCCGTTCATCGACTATCTCGAAAGCCTGCTGACCGGCACCGGCCGTGACCTGGACCTGCGGACGTTCAAGCTAACTGATCAGCTCAGCGGTCGTCTGCTTGGGGTGCGGGCGGACATGACCCCCCAGGTGGCGCGCATCGACGCCCATCAACTGCGCCGCGATTTCCCGACACGGCTCTGCTACCTCGGTACCGTGCTGCATACGCGCACCGACGGTTTCGCCGGTACCCGCAGCCCGATGCAGATCGGCGCCGAGATCTACGGTCACGATGGCGCCGAGAGTGACGTCGAGATCCTGCGTCTCATGGTCGCGACGCTGGAGACCGCCGGCATCGACTCCGTGTATCTCGATCTCGGGCATGTCGGTATTTTTCGCGGGCTCGCGCGGCAGGCCGGATTGAACCATGGGCAAGAGATGGCACTGTTCGATGCCCTGCAGCGTAAGGCGGTGGGCGAGGTCTCCGCGCTGATCGATCAGTGCGGGTTGAGTCGAATCGTTGGTGCCATGTTGCTGTCGCTGGCCGAGCTCAACGGCGCCGATGCGCTGGTCCGCGCGGAGAGCGCATTGGCCGAGGCCGACGAGCCGGTCAAGACGGCGCTGGCGCGTCTGCGCCAGGTTGCCGAGGAGACCAGACGTTGGCTGCCTGATTTGCCGGTCCATTTCGATCTGGCTGAACTGCGTGGTTACACCTACAAGACCGGCGTCGTGTTCGCGGCCTTTGTGCCCGGTTGGGGTTTGGAGATCGCGCGCGGCGGACGCTACGATGATATCGGCCGCGTCTTCGGTCGGGCCCGACCAGCAGTCGGGTTCAGCAGCGACCTGAAGGGCCTGATTGCGCTGGCGCGCAAGCCGGCCGACGGCGATGTGTCTGGTGCCGGGCTGGCGGACGCGATTCTCGTGCCCTGGGATGCGGACCCGGTGTTACAAGCCGAGGTGCAGCGGCTGCGGGCCGCCGGCCGCCGGGTGGTGCAGCGCTTGCCTGGACAATCGATCGATCCCGCGGCGATGGGTTGTTCGCAGGTGCTGGAACCGGTCGATGGCGCTTGGCGGCTACTGCCTGTCTCCGGCTCGAACGACGGCCGATGAACGGTCGATGCAGGTTCGGCAGAACAAGGCAGAACAATGATTAGTGGAGTATGAGGACAAGATGGGTAAGAACGTAGTCGTGATCGGCGCCCAATGGGGTGACGAGGGTAAGGGTAAGGTCGTCGACTTGCTGACCGAGCAGGCCGCCGCGGTGGTGCGCTTCCAGGGCGGACACAATGCCGGACATACGCTGGTCATCGATGGTGAGCAGACGATCCTGCACCTGATCCCGTCGGGCATCCTGCACGACGGCGTGTGCTGCATGATCGGCAACGGCGTCGTGCTGTCGCCTCAGGCGCTGTTGTCCGAGGTCGAGACACTGGAGGCGCGCGGTGTTCCGGTGCGCGAGCGGTTACGCATCAGCCCCGCGTGCGCGCTGATCCTGCCTTATCACATCGCGCTGGACCAAGCTCGGGAACGGGCGCGCGGCAACAATGCCATCGGTACTACGGGCCGTGGGATCGGACCCGCCTACGAGGACAAGATCGCCCGTCGTGGTCTTCGCCTCGGGGAGCTGCTCGACCCGGCGCACTTCGAGCAGCGTCTGCGCGAGGTGATGGAGTATCACAACTTCGCGCTGCAGCATTATTTCAAGACCGACCCGGTGGACATCTCCGCGACGCTGGATGAGGCGTTGCAGCAGGCGGAGCAGATCAGGCCCATGGTGGCGGACGTCGTGGCCCTGTTGCACAGCCTGCGCGAGGAGGGTGCCAATATCCTGTTCGAGGGCGCCCAGGGGGCGCTGCTCGACATCGATCATGGCACCTATCCCTTCGTGACCTCGTCCACCACCACCGCCGGCGGCGCCGCCAGCGGCAGCGGCGTCGGCCCGTGCGATCTGGATTACATCCTCGGTATCGTCAAGGCCTACACCACGCGCGTCGGCGGCGGACCTTTTCCGACCGAGTTGTTCGATGCGGATGGCGACCGCCTCGGCAAGCAGGGCCACGAGTTCGGTGCGACCACGGGCCGCAAGCGCCGTTGCGGCTGGCTCGACATGGTGGCGCTGCGGCGTTCGTTCGTGATCAACAGTATCTCCGGGTTGTGCATCACCAAGCTCGACGTGCTCGACGGCATGGAAACGCTCCGCATCTGCACCGCCTACGAGCTCGATGGCCAGGTGCTGTCCGCGCCGCCGGTGGACGCCGGCGCACTGGCACGCTGCAAGCCGAGATTCATCGAGTTGCCGGGCTGGAGCGAGTCCACCGTCGGCACCGGCTCTCTGGATGCGCTGCCGCAACAGGCTCGCGACTATCTGGCCAAAATCGAAGAACTTGGTGGTGTGCCGATCGACGTGGTCTCGACTGGGCCAGATCGTAGCCAGACACTGATCCTGCGTCATCCGTTCGCAGACTGACCGCGGCCCGCGCCTGTCCCCTGATCTCGCGGCGGCTGATTGCTTGGACGTTGGGCTGCCCGCGATTGCCCACCCGATCGCGCGCATCCAGGGCGGCGAACAAGAGTACAAGACGAAAGGAGCAGAGCGACATGAACGAGAGCGACCTGGTCATTGAAAGTCTGCGCCTGATGGGCATCGGCATGGGGATCGTGTTCAGTTTTCTGATGCTCCTGGTCGGTCTTCTGCGGGTTATGTCCTGGCTCGCGCTGAAGATCGCACCCGCCGAGACACCCCAGATGGCGGTGCCTGCCGCGAGCCTGGCCCCCGCAACGCAGGAAGCAGACGACCTGATCGCCGTGATCTCCGCCGCCATCGCGCGCTACCGCAGCCGAGGCTGAGACCCCTGGTCGGCTCCATGCCGGCGTGTTCGGCCTCCCCGCAACCACTGCCCTCACCAAGCAACGTTCCAGAGACGTGCCCATGAATCACAATACTCCCCTCGGTATCACCGACGTCGTGCTGCGCGACGCCCATCAATCCCTGCTCGCGACGCGCATGCGCATTGACGACATGCTGCCCATCGCCGAAAAGCTCGACAGCGTTGGCTATTGGTCTCTGGAGACTTGGGGTGGCGCCACGTTCGATGCCTGCATCCGCTATCTAGGCGAAGACCCGTGGGAGCGTCTGCGGCGATTGAAGGCGGCCATGCCGAAGACGCCGCAGCAGATGCTGCTGCGGGGGCAAAACCTGCTCGGCTACCGGCACTATGCGGACGATGTGGTGGACAAGTTTGTCGAGCGCGCCGCGGCCAACGGCATCGGCGTCTTTCGCATCTTCGACGCCATGAACGATCTGCGCAACCTGGAGCAATCGGTGCGCGCGACACTGGCGACGGATGCGCACGCCCAAGGCACCATGTCCTACACCGTCAGTCCGGTGCACAACATGGACTACTGGCTGGACATGGGACGCCGTCTTGAGGACCTTGGCTGCCACTCGATCTGCATCAAGGACATGGCCGGTTTGCTACGTCCTTATGTGGCCGAGGAGCTGGTCACGCGACTGAAGGAGACCTGCGCGATCCCCATCGCGATGCAGTGCCATGCCACCACGGGGCTGAGTACTTCAACCATCGTCAAGGCGGCGGAGGCCGGCATCGACATGGTCGACACCGCCATCTCCTCCATGAGCATGACCTACGGGCATTCGCCGACCGAGTCGGTCGTCGCGATCCTGCAGGGCACGCCGCGAGATACCGGTCTTGACCTGCTTCTGTTGGAAGAGATCGCCGCCTACTTCCGCGAGGTGCGTAAGAAGTACGCCCGCTTCGAAGGCTCGTTGAAGGGCGTCGATTCGCGCATCCTGGTCGCGCAGGTGCCCGGTGGCATGCTGACCAACATGGAAAACCAGCTGCGTGAGCAGGGCGCGGAGGATCGGCTCGACGAGGTGTTGGAGGAGATTCCAAAGGTCCGCGAAGACCTTGGCTTTATCGCGCTGGTGACGCCCACCTCGCAGATCGTCGGTAGTCAGTCGGTGCTGAACGTGCTCATGGGCGAGCGCTACAAGAGCATCACCAACGAGACCGCCGGCGTGCTAAAGGGCGCGTACGGCTCGACGCCGGCACCGGTGAACAAGGAACTGCAGGCGCGCGTGCTGGCCGATGGCGAGGAGCCGATCACCTGCCGACCGGCGGACAATCTGAGTCCGGAGATCGACAGGCTGACCGAAGAGTTGGAAGGCATTGCTGGCGAACGCAAGCTCGATCTGGCCGAGGACGTCGTCGACGACGTGCTGACCTACGCGATGTTTCCCCAGGTGGGTCTCAAGTTCCTCGAGAACCGCAACAATCCGGCCGTGTTCGAGCCCCCACCTTGGCTGATCGAGGACAAGCCCGCGGCTGTCGCCGCCCAGACCGTCCCGGCGGCGCCTGTTCCCGTCTCGGGTCCGGAGTCCTATCGGGTGGAGGTCAACGGCAAGAGCTACGATGTGCGTGTCTCGCCCAAGGGTGCGGTCGAGACCGTTTCCGCTGGGGCGCCAACGCCCGAATCGGCCCCGGCATCTGCCCCGGTGCCGGCCGCGGAGGCACGCGTGATCGAGTCGCCACTGGCGGGCAACATCGTCAAGATCAACGTCGGGCTCGGTCAACGCGTTGCCAGTGGCGATGTCGTGGTCGTGCTCGAGGCCATGAAGATGGAGACCGAGGTGCGCTCGCCGTCGGCCGGCAGTGTGACCGAGATTCGCATCAAGGAAGGCGACGCGGTCGGCCTCGGTGCCGCCTTGTTGGTCTTGGGCTGATCGGGGGCCGATCAGATGGAAGAGATCCTCAAACTCTGGCAATCCATGGGGATCGCCAACATGGAGTGGGGCCAGCTGTTGATGATGGCTGTCGGTGGCGGTCTGATCTATCTGGCGATCGCGAAAAAGTTCGAACCCTTGCTGCTGGTGCCGATCGGTTTCGGTGCCGTGCTCAGCAACATCCCGGTGGCCGGCATTGGCGGCCACGACGGCATGATCGGCATGATTTACGAGGTAGGTGTCGAGACCGGCATCTTCCCGCTGCTGATTTTCATGGGCGTTGGGGCGTTGACGGATTTCGGTGCGCTGATCGCGCGGCCGTCGACACTGCTGCTCGGTGCCGCCGCTCAGTTCGGTATCTTCGCCACGCTGATCGGCGCGGTTGCGCTCAACTTCGTTCCAGGCTTTGAATTCACGCTGCAGGATGCCTCCGCCATTGCGATCATCGGCGGCGCGGACGGTCCGACCGCTATCTTCCTGGCGTCGCGACTGGCGCCTGATCTGCTGGGTGCGATTGCCGTCGCCGCTTACTCCTACATGGCGCTGGTGCCCATCATCCAGCCGCCGATCATGCGCGCGCTGACCACCAAGAAGGAGCGCGCGGTGGTGATGCAGCAAATGCGACCCGTGTCGCAATTGGAGCGCATCCTGTTCCCGATCGTCGTGCTGCTGCTGTGCGCGGCGCTACTGCCATCGGCGGCGCCGCTGATTGGCATGTTGACCTTCGGCAACTTGCTGCGCGAATCTGGCGTTGTTGAACGGCTGAGCCGGGCGGCCCAGAACGAGATCATCAACATCGTCACCATCATGCTCGGCCTGGCCGTCGGCTCCAAGCTCTCCGCCGACAAGTTCTTGGCCGTGGAGACACTGGGCATCCTGGTGCTCGGTGCGCTCGCTTTCTGCATTGGCACCGCGGCCGGCGTGATCATGGGCAAGATCATGTACCGGGTGACCGGCGGCAAGGTGAACCCCTTGATCGGCGCGGCCGGGGTCTCGGCGGTGCCCATGGCGGCACGCGTGGTGAACAAGGTCGGACTCGAAGAGGATCATCACAACTTTCTGCTCATGCATGCCATGGGGCCGAACGTGGCCGGCGTGATCGGGTCCGCGGTCGCAGCGGGAGTGCTGTTGGCGCTGACGGGTAATCCGTAGCATCGTCGCGGCCCGGATCAGCATCGCTATCGGCGTTGACATAAACTGCCCTCAACATCTATATTGGCGGGCTTATGTCCGAGCCGATGTCAGAGCCGTTACCGGAGTTGCTCGACCCGCGCAGGGCGGTCGCGCTAGGCTCCTCTTTTGAGGGTCGGATGGAGATCGCGCGGCTGTCGAGACTGCGGCCGTTGCTAGCGTCGACGGAAGGTTCGGTGGGCTACCGACTCAGCTTCGGCAAGGACGAGCGAGGTTACGGCGTCGTCACTGGACGGGTGGTCGGCGAATTGCGCTTGCGCTGTCAGCGCTGTAATGATGCGATGATCTTGCCGGTCGACAGCGCATTATCGCTGGCACTGACTGAGGGTCTCGACGAGGCTGGCGCGCTGCCCGACGACTATGATCCGCTGCTGCTGGACGGGCGGCTGATGCGCTCAAGCGAGCTGATCGAAGATGAATTGCTGTTGGCCGTGCCGGTTGTTCCTCGTCACCCTGAAGGCAGTTGCGAGGCGCCGCTGTTTGGACCGCCCCACTGCGAGCGTGTCGGGGGAGACGGACGAGAGGCCGCGGGCATGCGCATGACGTCCCAACGCAGGGCGAAAGTCGAGCCCGAGATCGCTCCTGGGCTACAGCGGGAAGAGCAGCCGGTATCGCAGACCGAATCCGAACGTCCGAACCCGTTCGCAGCGCTCGCCGCGTTGCGTCGGGACCGGAACAAGTAAAACGAACGCGAATCAGACGGAAACGCGGAGACTAAAATGGCCGTTCAACAGAACAGAAAGACGCCGTCCAAGCGCGGCATGCGTCGCTCCCATGACGCGCTGTCGAAACCGACCCTGTCGGAGGACCCTACCAGCGGCGAACTTCATCGTCGCCATCACGTGACGCCCGACGGTTTCTACCGCGGCCGCAAGATCATCGACAAGGCCGACTGAATCCATTCCTGTCCGTACTGCGTTCCACACGGACTGACTCCCCCGCACCCGTTCTCGGACCGTCGTCAACCACTCGCAGTCTCGGCCTCCGGCATCTCATCGCCGGTGCTCGGGTGCCTGGTGAATGACTACCGAGCCGGCATGGTCCGATGTGCGGACGACGGCGTCCGGAAGCGGTTGGCAGAAACAGCTCTCGTGATCCGACGGCGCACCAGCTGAGTCTTGCGGGACAGGGTACGACACATGGTACGGGCACAGACAGGAGCGCGTAAATGGGCCGACGTCTAACCATCGCCCTCGACGCCATGGGCGGCGACCACGGGACTGATGCCGCTGTCCCGGCGGCGTTCGGCTACCTTGATCGCTCCCGCGACGTCGACCTGATTCTGGTCGGTCGGCAGGATGTGCTCGATCCGCTGCTTGACGCCGGCAACTTGCCGGTCGAGGCTCGGCGCCGCGTTCGGGTGCACCATGCGTCCCAGGTGGTCGACATGGACGAAGCGCCGTCGAAGGCGCTGCGCGGCAAGAAGGATTCGTCGATGCGCGTCGCCATCGACCTGGTGAAATCGGGCGACGCCGATGCCTGCGTCAGCGCTGGCAATACCGGTGCCTTGATGGCGACAGCACGTTTTGTGCTTAAGACCCTCCCGCACGTGGATCGGCCGGCCATCATCAGCGCCATTCCGTCCATTAGCGGCTGCACGCACATGCTCGATCTTGGCGCCAACGTCGATTGCAGCGCGGCGCAGCTCTTCCAGTTCGCGGTGATGGGCAGCGAGCTGGTGCGCGCCGTCCAAGGCGTCGCGCAGCCCACCGTCGGTCTGTTGAACATCGGAGAGGAAGAGATCAAAGGCAACGACCAGGTGCGGCAGGCCCACGAGTTGATTCTCGCAAGCTCGCTGAACTATGTCGGCTATGTCGAGGGCGACGACATTTACATGGGCGGTGTTGATGTGGTCGTCGCGGACGGATTCGTTGGCAACGTCGCACTGAAGAGTAGCGAAGGTGTCGCCAAGCTGATGGCGCACATGTTGGGGCAGCACTTCCGCAAGAATCTGCTGACCCGGATCGCGGCGCTGGTGGCGCTGCCGGTCTTGAAGTCATTCAAACGCGATGTCGATCCGCGCCAGTATAACGGTGCCAGCCTTGTGGGACTGCGCGGCATTGTCGTCAAGAGCCACGGTGGCGCCGATCAGTTTGCCTTTGGGCAAGCCATACACATTGCTGAAAAGGAGATCCACGCCAATGTCATCGAACGCATCGAGCACGAGGTGAGCGCACACCTCGGCGACTGGCGTGAAAGGGCGATGGCGTGAGTATCTATTCACGCATTCTCGGCACCGGCGGTTTTCTACCGGCCAAGGTCGTCACCAATCAGGATCTGGAGCGGTTAGTGGACACCACCGACGCCTGGATACAGGAACGCACCGGAATCCGCCAGCGACACGTGGTCAGCGACGGCGAGACCTGCGTCGACCTGGCCGAGGCCGCCGCCCGGCGCGCCATCGATGCCGCTGGAATCGCGCCCGCGGACATCGATCTGATCGTGATGGCGACAACGACCCCGGATCAGACCTTTCCAAGCAGCGCCTGCCTGTTGCAACACCGGCTCGACATCCACGGCTGTCCGGCCTTCGATGTGCAGGCCGTGTGCACTGGCTTTATCTACGCCTTGGCAATCGCGGACAAGTTTGTCCGCACCGGCAGCGCCACCAAGGCACTGGTGGTTGGTGCGGAGACCTTTTCGCGCATCATCGACTGGACCGATCGGGGCACCTGCGTCATATTCGGCGACGGCGCCGGCGCTGTTGTGATCGGCGCCGACGATGAGCCCGGTATCATCTCTTCGTGTCTGCATGCAGACGGGGCATACCGGGAACTGCTGCAGGTGCCGGCTGGTATCGGCAATGGCGGCAACGGCTCGCCCTTTGTCGAGATGAAGGGTAACGAGGTGTTTCGCGTTGCTGTCACCACGCTCGGGCGCATCGTCGACGAGACCCTGAACGCTAACGGCATGACCCGCGCCGATATCGACTGGCTGGTCCCGCATCAGGCGAACATGCGCATTATCCAGGCGACCGCCCGCAAGCTCGATCTGCCCATGGAGCAGGTCGTTGTGACCGTCGGTTCCCACGGCAACACCTCGGCGGCGTCGGTCCCACTCGCCTTCGATCAGGCCGTGCGTGATGGCCGCATCCAACGGGGTCAGAACGTGCTAATGGAGGCCTTCGGTGGTGGCTTTACCTGGGGCTCCGTGCTGCTTCGTTACTGACTTTCGCCGCTGATGACTGATCCTAAGCTCGCTTTTGTCTTTCCCGGCCAGGGCTCACAGGCCGTCGGTATGCTCGACGACCTGGCCGCTGCGTTTCCCCTTGTCCGTGATACCTTTGCCGAGGCCTCCGCGGTGCTCGGCTACGACCTGTGGTCGTTGACCAGCGATGGCCCGAAAGAGGCACTGGATCAGACCGAGCGCACGCAGCCGGCCATGCTCACCACCGCCGTCGCCATCTGGCGGTGCTGGCAGGCCCAGGGCGGGCAGCTGCCGTCGGTCATGGCCGGGCACAGCCTTGGGGAGTATTCGGCGCTGATCTGCGGCGGGGTGCTCGAATTTACCGACGCGGTCGCGTTGGTGGCGGAGCGCGCTCGTTTGATGCAATCGGCGGTGCCGAAGGGCAAGGGCGCGATGGCCGCGCTGCTTGGGCTCGACGACCAGGCGGTGCTGGCACTGTGCCGGGAACAGGCGGGCGATCAGGTGCTAGAGGCGGTAAATTTCAACGCACCCGGACAAGTCGTTATCGGCGGTGATCGCGACGCGGTGGAACGCGGAATCGTGGCGGCCAAAAAGGCTGGCGCAAAGCGTGCGATCATGCTGGCGGTGAGCGTGCCGTCCCACTGCGCGTTGATGCGCGATGCCGCCACTGCACTGTCCGCCCGTCTCACCAGCGTACAGCTCAGCATGCCCGCGGTGGAGGTGCTTCACAATGTCAGCGCTGGCCCCGCCAGTTCGACGGAGGAACTCCGCGACCTGATGGAGCGGCAGCTGTACCTGCCGGTCCGGTGGGTGGATACGGTGCGGGCCATGGCCGACCGGGGTGTGACCATCGCGATTGAATGTGGGCCTGGCAAGGTATTGGCTGGTCTGGGCAAGCGTATCGATAAGCGCATCGAATTTCTGCCGGTGTTCGACGACGTCGGGTTGCGCAAGGCTTTGGAGGCAACAGCACATGCTTGAGGGCGAAATTGCACTGGTCACCGGCGCCAGCCGAGGTATCGGGCGCGCGATCGCCGAGGCGTTGTTGACGCAAGGGGCAGCCGTGGCTGGCACCGCAACCACCGACGCCGGCGCCGAACGCATCGCGGCCGAACTGGCTGGTCACGGCCGTCGCGTTCTCGGCCTGCGGCTCAACGTCACGGATTCCGCATCCGTCGAGGCAACGCTGGCGGCGATCAACGATGCATTCGGCGGTGCGCCCAGCATTCTCGTGAATAACGCCGGGATCACCCGCGACAACCTGCTGATGCGCATGAAGGATGCAGAGTGGGATGACGTCATCGACACCGATTTGACGTCGATCTACCGCCTGTGCAAGGCCTGTCTGCGCCCAATGACCAAGGCACGGAAGGGCCGCATCATCAACATCGCGTCGGTGGTTGGGGCTTCCGGTAATGCCGGTCAAACTAATTACGCCGCGGCCAAGGCCGGCATGATCGGCTTCTCGAAATCGTTGGCGCGTGAGGTAGGTTCGCGCGGAATCACAGTCAATTGCGTCGCGCCGGGATTCATCGACACCGACATGACGCGGGAATTGTCGGATGAGCAACGCGGTGCGTTGCTCGGAACGATTCCCCTGGGCCGGCTCGGACAGCCTGCCGAAATCGCTTCGGTCGTCGCCTTTCTGGCGTCTCCTGCGGCGGCATACATGACCGGCGAGACGTTGCACGTCAACGGCGGAATGTATATGGGATGATCAAGCTAAATAAAAAGAGATTAAAAACATCCGTTTGAAAATAGCCTTTAATTGTTATTCGAGCTTTTAAGGGCCGCCTTTTGTCTCTAGAATACAGCGGTCGCCGCAATCAGAGCGATCTGTCCATAACCAGAGGGTTACAACACAATGAGCAGCGTTGAAGATCGAGTCCGGAAGATTGTCGTCGAACAGTTGGGTGTCAAGGAAGAGGAGGTCAGTGCCGAGTCGTCCTTCGTCGACGACCTGGGCGCCGATTCCCTGGACACCGTCGAACTGGTCATGGCACTCGAGGAGGAATTCGAGACCGAGATTCCCGACGAAGACGCGGAGAAGATCACGACGGTCAAGCAGGCCATCGACTACATCAACGAGCACCTGAACTGAGGCGGTTCGACGGAAACGAGCAGGCGCACTCCGCCCGGCCTGTCGGCACTGACGCGCCGGCACAGGCGGAGGTACGAATGGCCGACCAACGCAGTGCCCGAGGCCGGGCAGGGTCGGCAATCAATCGAGAGGTGAGTCATGTCAGGTAGAAGGGTTGTCGTCACCGGTGTGGGCATCGTTGCCCCGGTCGGACTCGACGTTAAGTCCGCCTGGGATAGTATTCTCGCTGGTCGCAGCGGAATTCAGCCAATCACGCATTTCGACGTGGCGCCCTTCAACACCCGTTTCGGGGGGCCGATCTACGGTTTCGACGCAACCAAATACGTCTCCAAGAAGGAGGCGCGAAAGATGGATGCGTTTATCCATTACGGCGTCGCCGCGGGTACTCAAGCCATCGAAGATGCGGGCTTGCCGATTAGCGACGAGAACCGCAAGCGGATCGGCGTCGCCATCGGCTCGGGCATTGGGGGCATCACCGGCATCGAGAACAACTATGCGGCTTACCGCGACGGAGGCCCGCGTAAGATCTCGCCGTTCTTCGTGCCCGCCAACATCGTCAATATGGTCGCTGGCGACCTGTCGATCAAATACGGGCTCAAGGGTCCGAATTTCTCGATCGTCTCAGCCTGCAGTACAGGCACGCACAACATCGGCGAGGCCGCGTACATGATTCGGCACGGTATTGTCGATGCCATGGTCGCGGGCGGCGCCGAGATGGCGACATCGCCGGTGGGTCTCGGCGGCTTCTCGGCAGCGCGTGCCCTGTCGACCCGCAATGACGACCCCCAGCGCGCGAGTCGGCCGTTCGACAAGGACCGCGACGGATTCGTCCTCAGCGACGGTGCCGGCGTGATGGTGCTCGAGGAATACGAGGCCGCGAAGGCACGTAACGCCAAGATCTATGCGGAGATCGTCGGTGTCGGCATGAACTCGGATGCCTACCACATGACTGCGCCGTCCGAGAACGGAGAGGGCGCCAGCGACTGCATGCTGCTCGCGCTGCACGATGCTGGTTTGAACCCGGAGGCCATCGATTACATCAATGCACACGGTACTTCTACCCCGGCTGGCGACATTGCCGAGACCAAGGGGATCAAGCGTGCGTTCGGCGAGCATGCCTACAAGCTCGCGGTGAGTTCGACGAAGTCCATGACGGGCCACATGCTCGGGGCGGCCGGCGGCGCCGAGGCGATATTCAGCGTGCTTGCGATCCGCGATCAGGTCGCACCGCCGACAATCAACTACGAGACGCCAGACCCCGACTGCGATCTCGACTGCGTGCCGAATACGGCCCGGGACATGAAGATCGACTACGCGCTGAGCAACTCCTTCGGTTTCGGCGGTACCAACGGTACGCTGGTCTTCAAGCGCCTGTAATCCTCGTCGCGCGCAGGTCCTTGCCCGGCGCGCCCGCCAATGCCCAGCGCGCCAGTCATACCGAGCGCCGGTGAATCTGCGCCATTGAGGGCTTTGGTCAACGGACGCGAACAGGGCTTTGTCAGCATCGCCGACCGCGGCCTGCTCTATGGCGACGGTCTGTTCGAGACCATCGCGGTGCGCAGCCAGGCGCCCTGTCGCTGGTCCGCGCATCTCGCGCGGCTGAATCGCGGCGCCGATCGGCTGCGCATCCCACGGGTCGACCCTGCGCTGCTGCGCTCCGAGGCGGCGGCGCTGCTCGCGGGCGTCGATCACGGCGTGCTCAGATTGACCTTAACCAGAGGCCAGGGCGGCCGGGGCTATCGGCCGGCGGCCAATCCGACCCCTACCCGCATAATGGCGCTCTATCCCAGCCCGCCTATCCAAGACGATCTCGCGACCCGCGGTGTCGCGCTGACGTTCTGTCGGGCGCGCCTCGGCGACAACCCCTTGCTCGCCGGAATCAAGCACCTGAACCGGCTGGAGCAGGTCCTCGCGCGCGCGGAATGGGATGATCCAGGGATCATTGACGGGCTGATGACTGACAGCCGGGGATGCGTGATCTGTGGCACCATGAGCAACCTGTTTTTGGTGCAGGGTGACGGCCTGATCACCCCGCGGCTTGTGCGCTGCGGGGTTGCCGGCACGGTGCGCGAACTCGTCTCGGAGCGGGCCCTGGCCCTCGGCATCCCGCTGGTCGAGCGCGACATCCGGACCGAGGAGTTGTATCGCGCTAGGGGACTGTTCGTGACCAATGCGCTGCTCGGGCTGCTGCCAGTGGCACGGCTGGGTACGAGGCGCTACGATCCAGGCGCTGCGCCGACCGCGTTGGTCGAGCAAGTGCAGCAGGCCGTGTTTGAGCCGGAGACGCAGACTTGAAGAATATCCTCGCGACGCTCGTCATTCTGGGCCTGGTCGGCGGTGGCATCGCCTGGGCTGGCTGGTCTTGGTATCAGCGTTTCCTGGCGCAGCCGGTCGTGCTGGAGCAGGACACGGAGTTGTTCATGGTTCCACAGGGGGCAACCCTGCGTGGCGTTGCCCACGATCTAGCGGATCGGCGTTGGATTTCGAGCCGCTTCCTGTTCACGGTGCTGGCTTATCAGACACACCAACAGGAGGCGATCAAGGCCGGCGAGTATGCCATCACGGCGGGCATGTTGCCGGCTGATCTTCTGGCACTCTTGACGAGTGGCAAATCGGTACAGTTTCCAGTGACTTTTATTCCCGGCATCACCTTTCGCGAGGCGGTGAAACGGGTTTTCGACTCGGACGTCTTCGATATCGAACTGGCCGATGTATCCACCGCCGAGCTGATGCAACGCATTGGCATCGAGGACGGCCACCCGGAGGGCTGGTTGTTCCCCGATACCTATCTGTTCGACCGCGGCACCAGCGATATCGAGATCCTCTCCCGCGCACACCGACGCATGCGCGAGGTGCTGGACGAAGAGTGGGCAAAGCGCGACCAAGGGCTGCCGTTGGAGACGCCTTATCAGGCCCTAACGCTGGCTTCGATCGTCGAAAAGGAGACGGGACTTGCCTCCGAACGACCGCAGATTGCCGGCGTTTTCGTCCGTCGTTTGCAAAAGGGCATGAAACTGCAAACCGACCCGACCGTGATCTATGGCATGGGCGAGGATTTCGACGGCAATATCCGGCGCGAAGACCTGACTCGCCCGACCCCCTACAACACCTATGTGATCCAGGGTCTGCCACCGACGCCGATCGCGCTGCCGGGACGGGAGGCGATCCACGCGGTGCTGCATCCGGCGGACGGCGATGCCCTTTACTTCGTCGCCCGTGGCGACGGCAGTCATCACTTCTCGGCAACACTGGACGAGCACAACTGCGCCGTGCGTCACTATCAATTGAACAAACCCTGTCCAACCCTGGTGGAGCAATAGCTCCGTGACGGCAGCACGCGGGCGATTCATCACGCTTGAAGGCATCGAAGGGGCCGGCAAATCGACCCAGCGCGACATCGTGCGTGAAAGTTTGCTCGCGGCAGGAGTGGAAGTTACGCTGACCCGGGAGCCCGGCGGTTCCGCGATCGCCGAACGCATTCGGGCGCTGTTATTGGATAACCTCAATCGGGGCATGAACGCGGACGCCGAATTGCTGCTCATGTTCGCGGCCCGTGCCGAACACCTGCACAAGACCATCTTGCCAGCCCTCGAGGTCGGGCGCTGGGTGCTGTGCGATCGGTTTACGGACGCAACCTATGCGTACCAGGGCGGTGGGCGAGGCCTGCCGCGGGAGCGCATCGCGGTGCTGGAACAGTTCGTTCAAGGGGCGCTGCGTCCCGATTTAACCCTCTGGTTTGATCTGCCTGCCGCGACCGGTCTTGCCCGGGCAAGCGGTCGCTCGGTTCCAGACCGATTCGAGTCCGAGACGCTCGCGTTCTTCGAGCAGGTCGGGGCCGAATACCGACGTATCGCGGAGGACGACCCAGCTAGGGTACGCCGAATCGATGCGGCTCGGGGACTGGACGTGGTGTCGGCGGACGTGCGGCGAGTCATCGGCGACTATGTCGATGCGGTCGGCCACGACCTCGGCGGAGTTCCAAGTCGATCGCCATGAGCCAGGCGCTGTCCCCGCCATTGCCACCCTTCGAGCCCTTGCCCTGGCTCCAGCCCCATTGGCAGCGTCTTTGGCAGACGCGTCGCAACGACCGGTTGGGACATGCGATGCTCCTGAGCGGGCCGGCTGGGGTCGGCAAGCGCCACTTCGCGGACGTACTGTCTGCGGCCTTGATGTGTACGCAGCCAGGCACCGATGGCAAGCCCTGCGGCACTTGTGCCGACTGTAAACTGATGGCCTCGGGTAGCCACCCAGACCTGGTGCATCTGGGCCCTGATCCCGAGTCGAAGAGCGGTGAGATCAAGGCCGATGCGGTGCGCGAATTGTGCAGCAGGCAGTCGTTAACGGCCAATCGCGGTCCGCGTGCGGTGCTGCAAATCGCGCCGGCGGAGGCGATGAACCCTTTTGCCGCGAACAGCCTGTTGAAAACGTTGGAGGAGCCAGCAGATTCAACGCTCCTGATGCTGATCTCGGAAGATCCGAGTCGACTCCCTGCCACCGTGACCAGCCGCTGCCAGCGCGTGACCATGTTGCCTCCGGATGCCGACACCGCACTTGCCTGGCTATCGGCGCGTCTCGACAATGCGCAGGGTCGCGATATCGGGCTTCTGCTGCGGCTTGCCCAGGATGCGCCGTTGCGGGTACTTGCGGCAGCGGATGCGCACTGGTTGCGGCTGCGCGACGAGAGCTTTCGCCAATTCCAAGCCGTTGCGGAGGGGCGCGAGGACCCGCTGAAGGCCGCTGGCGCTTGGCAGCAACAGGAGCCGGCGCTAGTATTGGAGTGGCTCGCGGGCTGGGTCAGTGACCTGTTGCGCATTGGCCGCGATCGCAATGCAAACTATCTGAGCAATCCGGACCTGCGCGCGGAGTTGGCGGCGCTGTCGGGCAGGCTCAGACCCGCCGCCGCCCATCAGCTGCTGCAACAGATCTTCAAAGCCAGGGCACTGGCGACGTCGACCATCAACAAGCAATTGTTGTTCGAATCACTGCTTGTTCGCTGGGCATCCCTGACAACCAGGACACACTGATATGGAATCCGAGCGGGCTGGCGTCGGACGCCAGCGCATCCTCAGCTTCACCATCAAGGACAAACAGGCCCTGTACGCTGCCTACATGCCGTTCATCAAGAATGGCGGCCTGTTTATTCCGACCACCAAGCGCTACAAGCTGGGGGATGAACTGTTCCTGCTGTTACAGCTGATGGACGAGAAAGAACGCATCCCGGTGGCCGGCAAGGTGGTCTGGATTACGCCGCTGGGTGCCGAGGGCAATCGCCAGGTCGGCATCGGCATTCAGTTCAGCGATCAGGACAAGGGCGACGCGCGGCGCAAGATCGAGGAATACCTGGCCGGCAGTCTCGAAGGCGAGCGTCCGACCCACACCATGTGATCATCAGCGCCGCTGGGCTCTTCACCCGCTTCGGATGCCACGCCGATGGTCACCGGCCCAAGCGATCCGCACGCCATCTCATCATGCTAGTCGATTCCCATTGCCACCTCGACCGCGTCGACCTGACTCCCTACGGCGGTTGCTTCGACGATCTGATACAACAGACGCGCGCCGAAGGGGTGGGGCACATGCTCTGCGTCTGCATCGATCTGGAGCACTACGCCGCGATGCGCGCGCGTGTTTCTCCCTATCAGGATGTGTCCGTGTCCGTCGGCGTTCATCCGAACGAAGGGCCGGACGGGGCGAAGCGGCGTGAGCCCACCGTCGACGAACTGGTCGGCGCTGGCGGCTGATCCGGCGGTGGTTGCCATCGGCGAGACCGGACTCGACTATCACTATAACGACGGCGATCTGGACTGGCAGCGTGCGCGTTTCCGCGTTCACATCGACGCCGCGCGGCGCTGTGGCAAGCCGCTGATCATCCACACCCGCGACGCGCGGGAAGACACCATCAGCATCATGCGGGAGGCGCAGGCACGCGACGTGGGTGGTGTCATGCACTGCTTCACCGAGAGCTGGGACATGGCCCGGCAGGCGCTGGAACTGGGTTTCTACATCTCGTTCTCGGGCATCCTGACCTTCAAGAACGCGGAGCAGTTGCGCGACGTGGCGAGCCGAGTGCCGCTCGATCGGCTGCTGATCGAGACCGACTCGCCGTACTTGGCGCCGGTGCCCTACCGCGGCAAGAAAAACGAGCCACGCTATGTCTTGCAGGTGGCCGACAAGATCGCCGAGCTGCGCGGTCTGGATCGGGAGGGGGTGGCCCGCATTACTGCGGACAATTTCTTTCGGCTGTTCGCGGGCGCGAGTAGGTCAGCCGTCGACTGATCCGGGTGAACCTTCGTTCGGTCGTGGTGAGCCACTCTTTCTGGGTCTGAATGGTCACGGCCATTCGAGTCCGCGCTAGCCGTGAGATGCCGCGCTGCACTGCCGGTTGGGTTGCCGTGCAACCGACAACGGTTGCGGCTGACGCAGCGTTACCTGCGTCAGCCGCATACGCGCTAAGCCCTCAACCCTTGTCGTTGGCGATCTGATCGCCGCAGCGGGTGACGCCAGCGGGTGTGAATTTTCCCTTCTCGTTCTTCAGCGCCTTGCGCATTGCATCGCACACCGTCGTTAGCACCTTGACGCGCGCATAGGGCTTGTCGTCGCCTTCCACCAGCGTCCAGGGGGCATGCTCCGTGCTCGTCCGCGCGACCATCTCGTTGACGGCGGACTTGTATTCAGGCCCCTTCTCGCGATTGCGCCAGTCCTCGTCGGTGATCTTGTAGCGCTTGTACGGGGTGTCCTCGCGGTCCTGGAAGCGGCGCAACTGTTCCTCATCGCTGACCTGGAGCCAGAACTTCAGCAGGATCGCGCCGTTCTCGACCAGTTGTTCCTCGAATTCGTTGATCTCACTGTAGGCCCGGCGCCAATCCGCTTCGGATGCGAAGCCCTCGACGCGCTCCACCAGCACGCGGCCGTACCACGAGCGGTCGTAGATGATCATGTGCCCGGCGCGCGGGACATGACGCCAGAATCGCCAAAGGTAGTGGTGGGCCTTTTCTTCGTCGGTCGGGGCAGCGACCGACATGGTGCGGTAGAGGCGTGCGTCGACGGCGCTGGTGATACGCCGGATCGCGCCCCCCTTGCCACCGGCATCCACACCTTCGAATACCAGCACCACGGAACGGCGCTGTTTGTAGGCCTCCCAGCTCAGTTCGTTGATCTCCTGCTGCAGCTTGCTGAGCGCCATCCTTGTACGGGCCTCGCTCCAGCTTTAGCGTCATATCCATCTGATCCAGCAGCGTAATCTGGGCGCTGGCGGATTCCGGCAGATTCAGCGGGTCTGCTGGCGTCGGCGGCTCCATCGGTACCGGCTGATTGAGACGGGAACGAATTGCCTGGAGCAGGGTCTTGCCGACGGTCAGGTCGCGATAGCGGACGTCTTCGGCCTCGATCAAATACCAGGGCGCAATGCCCCGGTCGGTCTGGCGGATGACGCGCTCGGCCACATGCTCGAAATGCTGGTACTGCTCCGAGAATTTGGACTTCTGCGGCAACATCTTCCAGCGACTGCGGTCGTCGCGGGAGAGTTCCTTGAGCCGGCGTTTCTGGTCCGGCTCCGACAGGTGGAACCAGAATTTCACGACCAGGGCGCCGTCCTGGGTCAGCATGCGCTCGAAGTCGACGATGCGGCTGAGTTCCGCATCCAGCGCCGCGTCGTCGCACAGGCCCTGGAAACGGTGCTCGATCGGCGCCAGATACCAGCCACCGAACAGGATCGAGATCTCGCCACGCGGCGGCATGGTGCGCCAGAAGCGCCAGTAGCGTGGCCGTTCGCGCTCCTCGTCGCTCAGTTCCCAAAAGGCGAACGTCTGAACGCCGCGGGTGTCGAGCCATTCGTTGAGTCGATTCACAACCTCGCCCTTGCCGGCTGCCTCGACACCGGAGACGATGACGATCACCGGCGTGTTGCTTTCCTGCAATTCCCGCTGCGCCTCGAGCAGCTGGGTTCGCAGTTCGTCACGCTGCCCCTTGAACTCGTCTTTGCTGACCGTTCGGCCAACCTTTGTTGCTTCGAACATTGCGATACCCCTTTGAATGGTGATGCGCGCGGCGGCTTATGTCCGTTTCACGCCAGCTGCGTCGCCTTGCTTTGGTTTGGGCTCTGAATTGGGCGGCTGCGTCCGTCGGCGCCAACGGCAACATAGATAAAACGGCCCGTTGCCACCTGCTGCTCGTCTTCCGGCCGGGCCTCGCGTCGCGCACGCACGTCGACCTCGACGGTCATGGAACTGGTGCCCTCCTGCAGCAGCCGCGCGTGCAGTTCCACCAGGTCACCGACTCGGACCGGCGCAAGGAAATGGAAATCGTTGACGGCGGCGGTCGCGACGCGTCCGCGCGATCGAGCGATGGCGATGGTGGCACCCGCGACGTCTGCCTGGGACAACAGCCAGCCGCCGAAGATATCGCCGTACTGATTGGTGTCTGCCGGCATCGTCAGCACGCGAAGCGCCAGCTGCCATTGGTAAAAATCGTCGGGCGTGCGCGAGCCGGGCGTATCGGTGGATTGGACCTGTGCGTCAGTGCTGATCGTCATGTGTCGGGATAGTCGCATAACGGCAAGATTGCATGCAGCAATCGGTCATCAAATCGGTCATCAAACGGTCATCAGTGCGAGGGAGTTCCCGAGCAACCGCCAGCGTCAGGTCGATTGCCCGCTGTAGCTGTTCCATCGGCGTATAAAAATGAGGCGAGAAGCGGAGACCGCCGCCGCGGCTTGCGCACATCAGGTCACGCTGCATCAGGGCTTTGTACAGGACCTGTTGATTGACGCCGGGGACGCGGAAGGTGACGATGCCGGCGCGTCGCTCCGGTGCACGCGGACTTAGCAATTCCAGACCGCCGGCGTCGATCAGTTCCACCAGTCGCTCGACTCGCTCGGCGATGGCGGACGCGACCTGATGCGTACCGACCTCTTGCAGCACCGCTAGGCTGGCCTCCAGGGCGTGCACGCCGAGCATGTTCGGGCTGCCACACTCGAAGCGCCTGGCGTCCATCGCCGGCCGCCAGTCGGCGCGCTCGAAGTCGCCCATGTCCTCCACCATGTGCCAGCCGAACTGCGTCAACCGCAGCGTCTCGCGCAGCTCCGGTCGGCACCAGAACAGGGCGAGGCCCTCCGGGCCGAGCATCCACTTGTGCCCATCCGCGGCGACGAAGTCGACCGCAATCCGCGTGAGATCGAAGGGCAGGGCACCGAGGCCTTGAATGCCGTCGACACAGAACAGGATGCCGCGTTGCCGGCATGCGCGGCCAAGTCGCTCCAGGTCCAACCGCAGTCCCCGCGCGTACTGGACCCAACTCACGGCCAGCACGCGGGTTCGCGCGTCGCACAGTGACAGCAGGTCTTCCTCCGGGGTCGCACTGCGATCCAGATCCAGGGCACGCCAGCTCACCCCGCGCTCTCCCAGCGCCTCCCAAACGATCCGGTTTGACGGAAACTCCTGCTGGATGCCGACCACGTTGTCGCCGTCCTGCCAGGGCAGGCCCTGGGCGACCATCGACAACGCCTCCGAGGTGCTCTTGGTGAGCGCGATGTCGCCGGCCGATTCCGCGCCGATCAGGGCGGCGAGGCGCTCCCGCAGCCGAGCCTCTGTCGCCATCCAGTGCGGGTAGTGCTTCGAGCCGGTGGCGCCGTTGTCCGCCGCAAACTGCTGTACCGCTTGCACCGCCCTGCGCGGCCAGGGTGAAACGGCGGCGTGGTTCAGGTACAAAATGTCCTGCAGGTCGAAGTGCTCAAACACGGGGTAGACTCCCAAGGGGTCGGGCAATTGCGTCGATGGCGTATGGTGTCAGCGGCTCGTGATCATCGAGACGGCCCGCGTGCGGCTCATCCGCCAGCGGGTCGTTTGGGGCTGTCCGCGGCCCATTCGAAGGCGTCGGAAAACATATGATCCATGCTGAGGCCGCGCGCTTCGAAGGCGCCGCGACCCGCCTCGACCATGATCGGCGGGCCACTCATGTAGACATCGTATCCGGCGATGTCCGGATGGTCCTTGAGTACCGCCTCGTGCACGAAGCCGCGTCGGCCGTCCCAGTCTGCATCCGGTTCCGACAGCACGGGCACATATCGGAAGTTTGCGTGATTCTTGGCCCATTGCTCCGGTAATTCCGCCAGGTAGAGATCGCGCCGGGAGCGCGCGCCCCAATACAGGGTCATGGGGCGCTCGATGCCGAGGTGAAAGGCATGTTCCAGCAAACCCTTGACGGGCGCGAAACCGGTGCCGCCGCCGATAAAGATCATCGGCCGCTGCGACGCCTCGCGCAGCACGAAGGTGCCGAGCGGGCCCTGGATGCGCAGGATCGCCTTCTCCTGCATCTGGTCGAAGACAAAGTCGGTAAATTCGCCGCCGGGCACGCGGCGGACGTGCAATTCGATGAGCTCGTCATCGTGCGGCGCGCTGGCCATCGAAAAGGCGCGCTTACGCCCGTCGGCAAGCATGAATTCGAGATACTGCCCCGCGAGGAACTGGAGTCGCTGTCCGTCCGGCAGCTTCAGCCGCAGGCGTATCACGTCGTGGTTGAGCATCGTCTTCTCGGCGATGCGGCAGGGCAGGGTGCGTACGGTGATCTCGGCGGCGGTTTCCAATTCCGACACGCGCAGCTTCAAGTCCGACGTCGGTACCGCCTGGCAGGTGAGGCAGGCCGTTTCCGGTTGTCCAGTCA
This sequence comes from uncultured Gammaproteobacteria bacterium, assembly GCA_963695445.1. Taxonomy (GTDB): domain Bacteria; phylum Pseudomonadota; class Gammaproteobacteria; order Chromatiales; family Chromatiaceae; genus Thiohalocapsa. The sequence continues at coordinate 175,548 of CAVOGV010000061.1, forward strand.
GCGCATGGGTCTTGCCGGACGGATAGTCGACCTGGCCGCTCAGCAGTTCGGCCGTGCAACTGCCGCACTTGCCGTCGCGGCACCCGTAGGGCAGGCCGATGCGCTGCTGGATGGCGGCCTCCAAGATGGTCTGGCCGGGTTCGACCGTGAAACTGTGCTGTCCTGGTTCGGTGTGGATGACGAAACTCATGATGATCCTGACGTTCGGTGGGGCGCTTGGCGGAAGCTGATGATTTCTCGTCCCTGGCGCAGTTGAGTCTGTGAGTCGAGCCATCGGTTACTCGAATCATAGTTCCATCAGTCGCATATGGACGCTGCAACGTGCGGTGCATCCTGCCCCGCTGGTCCGCAGCGCGGCGGTCAGCGCGCCCGTGGCACGACGCGCGGGTTGTCGACGGGGCGCGTGACCTTAACATGTCCCGACACCGGTACGCACTGCAAGGGGCGGTAACTCGCGGCGATCACGGCGGCCGGAGCTCATCGAACCAGAATTGCGAGGCACGTTAAGAAACATGTTCATCATCGGCTGTGGTTATGTGGGTCGGCGCGTGGCGGCGGCGCGGCGCGAGCGCGGCGAACCCGTCACGGGCATCGTTCGCACCGCGGACAGCGCCAAGGCGGTGGCGGCGCTCGGGGCCGAGCCGCTGCGATTGGATCTGGAGCATGACCCGCTCGATGTGCTGCAGTGTGCCGGCGAACGCGTATTTCATTTCGCGCCGCCACCAGGCCCTGGGGCTGACGACCCAGCGATGGCACGCTTGTTGGAAGCGTTCGCTCGCGTTGGGCATCCTCGGCGTCTGGTCTATATCAGCACCACCGGCGTCTACGGCGACTGCGAAGGCGCCTGGGTGGACGAGACCTGGCCCGCCAGGCCGGTGGCCGAGCGTGCGTTGAGGCGCTGGGACGCCGAGCAGCAATTGCGTCGATGGAGCAGCGACAGCGGGGCGGAGTTGGTGATTCTGCGCGTGGCCGGCATTTACGCCTGCGACCGGCTGCCGCTGGCGCGCATCCGCGACGCACAGCCGGTAGTGAGCGAGGATGAGGCGCCCTGGTCGAATCGTATCCACGTCGACGACCTGACCGCCGTGTGTCTGGCCGCGATGGAACGTGCCCCAGCCGGTGCTCTGTACAACGTTTGCGACGGCAGCCCGAGCACCATGACGGACTATTTTTGTCGGGTGGCGGATGCAGCGGGTCTGCCGCGGCCGCCGCAGATCCCGTTGGCGGATGCACCGGGGCGGGTATCCGCTGGCATGCTCTCGTACTTGCGCGAGTCGCGTCGGCTGAGCAACCGCCGCATGTGCGACGAATTAGGCGTCCGACTGCGCTTTCCCACCCTTGCGGACGGCCTTGATGCCTGTTTTCCGGCCAAAGGCTAGCGAGGCGATGCCTCAGACCGACGAGAGCGCGGCGCCAGGTTGCTCGACCTATGGGTGTCTTCCAGCGGGCCAGGCGCCCAGGGCCGAGGGCCGCTTGCGCAGGGCGACTGCGCAAGGTTGGCCACAGGACCACGGCGCTCGAACCTTGGCTCCGCAAACACGTTGTCGCTGCGAAACTTGACGCATCTGCAAGCATTTCGCGCCCTCAAGCACTCTAGTTAGGCGATTCCGTCGCGATCGACCGATGCCAAGGCGGTAAGGCTGCTGCTAGAATCGGGGCGACGGATCGCGGGGACGCGACCGTACAAGCACGAGCGCCAGGTCGACTTAAAGCCTGCCGCCGACTCATCATCACGACGAGGATTTCATCAATGCGAGTCAGTTTATCGGTTCCTTCCAGTCTGATTGCCGGCGCCCTCGGGCTGGCCCTGTCCGGGGCGCTCCTCGCGGCCCAGGATGAGGACTTTAATTTTGACACGACCGAAGACCTGTACCAGGTGTGCTCGACTGCACCGGAGGACCCGGAAAACATTCCGGCGACCTTTGCCTGCCGTGCCTTCATCGAGGCGACCATGCAATATCACGACGCGGTCAGCGATCGCAAAAAGATGAAGCGCCTGGTGTGTTATCCGAGCAACGCCACCATCGCAGATGGGCGTCAAGCATTCTTGACTTGGGCGAAGGCCAATTCCGGCAACGAGTCCCTGATGGGTGAGTTACCGGTGGTCGGTCTGGTGCGCGCGCTGGCAGCCAAGTATCCCTGCAAGTGAGCACTCCGGCACTGGCCGAACTATCCTTAGATCTACGGTGCCCGGCGGTTTCACGCGGGTACGCAGCAGGAGCAATCCAGATGAGAAAGATCGCGATCTGTCTGACACTGATCGGCAGCCTAGTCGCATTGACGGCTTGCGGCACCACGACCGGAGAGCGTGCCGGCAGTGGCGCGCTCATGGGCGCGGCCGGCGGTGCCCTGATTGGCTCGCTGAGCGCCGATGCAGGCGCTGGGGCCCTGATCGGCGCCGGTGTCGGTGCGCTCGGTGGCTACCTGGTCGACCAGCACCAGAAGGGCAATATCGACTGACGCGTTGGGGCTTGCCGGCTCTTGCTAGAGGGCCTCGTGATAGCGGGGCTCTTTGCTAATCGTGTCGGTCAATCTTCGTAGCTAAGATCATGAAAATAATCGCGTTGACCACGGTGATTCTGACGGCCGCGATGCTGGCCGGCTGCGGTGGCACCACTGCCTCGCGGACGGCAACTGGGGCTGCTGCTGGCGCGGCAACCGGAGCTGCCATCGGTTCGGCGTCCGCAGATGCCGGCAAAGGGGCCTTGATCGGCGCGGGTGTCGGCGCCCTCGGTGGCTACATGTATGACCAGCACGAAAAGGAGAAGGAGCGGACCGGCAACTAGTCTTCTCGCTGGACTCTGCTGGCCATTGTCCCCAACTCCCTTATCAGACTGAGACGCCGCGCCTGTCGCGGCGTCTGCTTGACTAAGGCATTGGCAACTGTGGCAACGCGCATGCCGACGAGGAGGCGGTCATGATCGAGCATTACCTCGCCGAGCTGTGGCAGGTCCTGACGGATCTGTCGCCGTCGTTGTTGCTAGGTCTTTTTATCGCCGGCCTGATTCATGTCTATCTGCCGCCGGGCCTGATCCATCGCGGCCTGAATCAGCCGAACATGGCAAGTGTCACTCGCGCATCCCTGCTCGGGGTGCCGTTGCCGTTGTGCTCCTGCGGCGTCATCCCGACCGCGCTCGGGTTGCGCAAGGAGGGCGCATCGCCGGGCGCCACGACCGCCTTCATGATCAGCACGCCGCAGACCGGTGTCGATTCCATCCTCGTCAGCGCGGCGTTTTTGGGCTGGCCGTTCGCGTTGTTCAAGCTGGTCGCCGCCTTCGTTACCGGGCTAGCCGGTGGCGCCCTCGTCAACCGTTTGGTGCCTCCCGATCCACAGCCGGCGGGTGCGCCGGCGTCCACGTCGCCTGAGGCTCTGCGCGAACACGGGCTGATGGGCGCGCTGCGCTATGCGTTGTTCGATCTGCTCGCCGCCCTTGATCTATGGCTGATCGGCGGTGTGTTAGCCGCCGCGCTGGTGACTACGCTGACGCCGCCGGATTTTTTCGCGGGACAGGTCTGGGCGCAGGGACTCGTTGGAATGGTCGTGGTGCTGGCGATCTCGCTGCCACTGTACGTCTGCACGACGGCGTCGGTGCCGATCGCTGCATCGCTGATCGTCGCCGGCATGCCGGCCGGCTCGGCGCTGGTGTTCCTGATGGCCGGTCCAGCTACCAATGTCGCTACCATCGGTGCCGTGTACCGCACCCTCGGCGCGCGGGTGCTCGCCCTCTACCTCGGTACCGTCGTGGTCATGAGCCTGCTGTTCGGCGTGGCCTTCGAGCAGTTGCTGGCCGTCTCCGCGGCGGAGGCCTCGGCGCATGCCCACGGTACCGACTGGATCTCCTTGCTGTCGACGTTCGTGTTGCTCGCGTTGCTTGCGTTGCTGTCGGTCCGGCGTTTGCGCGCGCGCCTGGCGTCGCCGATGCCGCTCACCGACGGCACGGTTCTGTTGGAGGTAGACGGCATGTCGTGTCAGCATTGCGTTGGCAGCGTCAAGCGCTCACTGGAGGCGCTCGAAGCCGTGGTTGAGGCACAGCCGGAGCTGAGTTCGGGTCTGGTCAGCGTCAGGGGTGGCAGGCTTGATGCCAGTGCCTTGATTCGCGCAGTGGAACAGGCGGGATTTTCGGTGACATCGGTCGACGGCGCCAGCGCGCGTGTTGACGCTCATCGGTCCATGGACTAGATTCTGCTTTGAATTGAGTGTGTGCAGCCACTGTAGGTTACCGATCCAGCTCCGGAAATTTGAAAGCCGCCAATTCCGCTCCGGGGTGAACTCCGGGGCCGTCTCGCTGGAGTGGTCATCTGCCGGCACTGACTGCAGCGCCAGCATCGAGTCCTACCCAGCCCGCCTCGACCTTGTATCGAGCCTTGCCACGGCCCCACTCCCAGGTTCCAGACTCCCCTGCGGCGTTGGGCTGCCCTCGTGATGAGCGGATGCGCTGCGCGCCGAAGGCCCGTTCCCCGTGGGCGGTCCGGCAGGGATACGACACCGCCGTGTCGTTCGCCGTTCGTCGATTTGTGCGTTGATCGACCTGCGGCGTCGGCGTGCTCAATGCACGAACCTTCTCGAGAGTGAGCGATGAGGATTTACGTAGGCAATCTGAAATATTCCGTAACCGATGACGATTTGCGCGCGATGTTCAGCGACTTCGGCGAGGTGGCGACCGCGGACGTCATCAAGGACAAATTCTCCGGGCAGTCCAAGGGCTTTGGGTTTGTCGACATGCCCAACAACGCCGACGCCGAGGATGCCATCAAGGCCCTGAACGAGACCATGCAGGACGGCCGCAAGCTGACGGTCAACGAGGCCCGCCCTCGCAACGAGCGCCCGGCCAGACGATTCTGACCATCGCCGTTTCTCCCCGGCGCACGCGCCTTCCCCATCAGGTGATCAGCGCGTGCCGCCGGGCGCGCTGACCAATCGGTGTCCAGACTAACGGTTAGTCGTCTAAACCCAGCTCAGGCCAAAGCGCGTCCACGCGTGCCCTGACCTCGTCGTCCATGCGGATCGCCTGGCCCCATTCGCGGTTGGTCTCGCCGGGCCATTTGTTGGTGGCATCGAAGCCGATCTTGGAGCCGAGTCCGGAGACCGGTGATGCAAAATCCAGATAGTCGATCGGCGTGTTCTCCACCATCACGGTGTCGCGCACGGGGTCCATGCGCGTGGTCATGGCCCAGATCACGTCTTTCCAGTCGCGGGTGCAGATGTCCTCGTCGACGACGATGACGAACTTTGTGTACATGAACTGCCGCAGGAACGACCAGACCCCCATCATCACGCGCTTGGCGTGGCCGGGATACTGTTTCTTCATGCTGACTACCGCCAACCGGTAGGAGCAGCCCTCCGGGGGCAGATAGAAGTCGACGATCTCCGGGAATTGCTTTTGCAGGATCGGCACGAAGACCTCGTTCAGCGCCACGCCGAGGATGGCGGGTTCATCGGGCGGACGGCCCGTGTAAGTGCTGTGGTAGATCGGCTCCGGCCGGTGCGTGATGCGGTCGATCGTGAACACCGGAAAGCTGTCGACCTCGTTGTAATAGCCGGTGTGGTCGCCGAAGGGGCCCTCCAGCGCCGTATCGCCCGGATGCAGATGCCCCTCAAGGACCAACTCGGCGCTAGCGGGCACCTGTAGCTCGCTTCCCAGGCAGGCCGCGAGCTCGGTGCGGCTGCCTCGCAGCAGGCCGGCAAAGGCATATTCCGACAAGCTGTCCGGCACCGGGGTGACGGCACCCAGGATGGTCGCCGGGTCCGCGCCAAGTGCCACCGCGACCGGGAACGGTTTGTCCGGGTACTTGCGCTGCCAGTCGCGATAGTCCAATGCGCCGCCGCGGTGTGCTAGCCAGCGCATGATCACGCGGTTCTTGCCGATGACCTGCATCCGGTAGATGCCCAGGTTCTGGCGCGACTTCTCTGGTCCGCGTGTAACGACCAGTCCCCAGGTAATCAAGGGCGCTGCATCGCCGGGCCAGCAGTGCTGGATTGGCAGTCTGCCGAGGTCCACGTCGTCGCCGTCGAGCACGACCTCCTGACACGGCGGATGGCGGCGCACCTTCGGCGCCATGTCGAGCACCTTTTTGAAGATCGGCAGCGACCGCCACGCCTCCTTCATGCCCTTGGGTGGGTCCGGTTCCTTCAGAAATGCGAGCAGCTGACCTACCTCGCGCAGGGCCTCTACCGATTCCTCTCCCATGCCCAGCGCGACCCGCGTCGGCGTGCCGAACAGATTACCCAGCAGCGGCATGCGCGAGCCCTTTGGCTGCTCGAACAGCAGCGCCGGGCCGCCCGATCGCAGGGTTCGGTCGCAGATCTCCGTGACCTCAAGATGCGGGTCCACTGGCACGCGGATGCGCTTGAGTTCCCCGCGCTGTTCGAGTTGTTCGATGAAGTCCCGCAGATCTCTGTATTTCATGCCTTTACGACGTTAGCGATCGGTTTGTTGCGTCACTCTGGCCAGCGCCTGTCGGCAGCTGACCAGGTTGGAAAAATTGCCCGCGCGGCAACCGACGAGCGCAAGCGCCGCATTGCTCGAACCGTGCGCTGCTTGAGGTGGGGCGAGCGCCCAATGCGTGCGGAGGCGGAGCGCCACTGTACAGCACGGCGGCGCAATTTTGGCCCTTGGCTCCCGTGGTCCTGTCTTTGGCAAGAGTATTGACGCCCTGGAGCTTGACGCATCCGAAACGATTGAGCGCCGTCAAGAAGCCACGCGAGCGAGGAGAATTGGCGTAAGTCTTGCGCAAAGACCAAATGAGCAGTCGATGGCAATGATGGTCGCGACGACGGGATAGGCCGCGCGCCCTGACCGTTTCGCTGACCTTCAACGACTCGCCCGCAGGTTTGGTGTCGTCCGCTGCAACGTGTGGCTTTACTTGGCGATATCCATTTTTGACGAACGACATGATCGGTGCGGTCTCCGATGGTCCGGTTCGCGGGATCGAGATCCCGTCTCGGGGTCCGACGACGAGGTGGCATCATGGCATTGCACGCTGGAGAGATCTGGCTCCTGTGGGACGACGCGGCGCAGTTCGGAATGGATGCGCACGTTGTCTCCCTCGCGGATGCGTTACGCGTGCGGGGAATCTACGCACGCATCCTTTGTCTCGGCAAGACGACGTTACTGCTGCGGGACCAGGCGACAAGCCGCGGCATCGCGCTCAATTGCATCGCTGCTGACGCGTTGGCGCTGTGGCGCACCGCGACGACGTCTCGACCAAGACTGATGCATACCCACGGCGCGAGGGCGAGTACGCTTGGCAGACTGACAGGTGTGCTGCTGGGAATCCCTGTGGTATCAACGCTTCGAGGCCGAACGCGACCGACGCGCCGCCGGCCTCTACAGCCTGTTTGATCGCCTCAGTCAGGCGCCTGTCTCGCGGCCTGATTGCACTGCACGAGCCCTTCGGCGCACGGCCGCCGAACCGGGCACGCCTGATCAACCCCTTTGTCGCCTTGGGTAGGCGCCCAGCCCGGCTGTCCCGAGTCGTCGCGCAGATCGCTCGGCCGGACCGAGGACGATGCCTGGAGTCGTTCTGCCGCCTGTCCGCGATGCTCCCGCCGATGGAGTTTGCGATCTACTGCACAGAGACCGAACAGACCGTTTGCGCCGCGGAGCAAGCGCAAGTGCGCCTGGTCGATGTGTCCGGCAGCGGCGTCATCCCTTGGGCCGAGATCGGTCTGCTCTGTCTCACGACGGGTGATGCCACTGACTACGCGCATGCATTGCAGGCGATGGCTCACGGTGTGCCCGTGATCGCGTTCGCGCTGGGACCGGTGCAGCGGCTGGTGGCGGATGGCAGAAAGTGGTTGGCTGGTCCGCTCGGGAAACCTCGCGGCCATGGCACATCGCATCAATTGCTGGGAGGTCCAAGGTGATGAGGCGCGCCGATTGGTATCCGACCAGGCCCGGCGGGCCATCGCTGAGCGCTTTTCGTCGCAAACGGTATTGGCCGCGGTGCTTGGCGTCTATGCCAGCGCGGGTGTCTGAGGGCCAGGAGTCGAGTATTCGCGTTACCGTTCACACGATTTCCGCCAACAGGCAAGCGAGGCGATGCCTCAGAGCAGCTAGAGGACGCCGCCCTCTACTCCTTATCAATAGCTGACTACTGCGCAACCTGTGCGGTCCGAATTTCGTTCGCGAAATGCGAAGCAGGCTGCGAATCCGGTCGCAGTCGTAACTCCAAGACGGAACACGATTGCCGAAACGTTAACGAATCGCCAGTTTCACGAGCCCCGCGTGTCTACAGTGCCCAATGAAGGCGTGGAATCGTCTCGGCAGGGTGGAAAGGCTCATGGGTTCAGATCTGATCGTGGTTGCCGGAGGGGCTCGTGGCCTTCCGGGGCCCGTTCATCAGCTGATGCTGCGGCTGTTGCTCGATCGCCAGATCCTGTGGGTCGATGCCGATGCCTTCTTTCCCCCTTCCCTGTTGATCCGTCACGCCGACAAGCGCTCCGGCGAGCCCGGTGAACACCTCCTGTGCACCAGTTGACGGTGCACCGATGCTGTCGGCCAAGTCCCCGTTTCCGATACTCACCTCGTCCGTTGTCGATACGGACGGGATCGATCGGGCGGGCTTCGTCAGGTCGCTGGTGCTGAGTCGCCGAATTCAGCGTGCGGCGGCGGTGCTCGGACTGCATCGGCCGATGCTTTGGCTGGCATCGCCGTGGGCCCTTGGGCTAGCGGAATTATTCGCCGGTCCCGCCCTGGTGTACCAGCACGTGCCGGTCGCGCGGTCCGCCATCGAGGCGGGTAAGGCAAGGCCCGGGGATGCAGATGTCCAGGCTGCAGCGATCAGGTCCACGGAGGCCGCACGACAGGAAGCAGCCATCGCCCTGCGCGCTGATCTGATCCTCGCCCCGACCGTCGAAAGCGCCGCACGCTTCGATCAGCAAAAGACCCGACTGCTTGCCAACGGCGTCGACACCGACCTGTTCGCGACGCCGGCGCAGCGGGCGTTGGATATGCCCTGGGACCGGCCGGTGGCCGGTTTCCATGGCTACATCGACGAGCGCTTCGATACCGAAGTTGTCTCCGAGTTGGCGGGTCAGTTTGCCACAATGGCACTTCATGCTGATCGGGCCGGTGTCGACTGATGTATCCCGGTTGCAGGCCATGGACAATGTCACGCTGACCGGCTGCCTACCCCATGAGGAACTGCCCCGCTATTCGCAATATTGGACCGCAGCCATCATGCCGTTCCGCGCCGGAGCGCCGCCGATGCTGGACGCCCCATTACAACTCGGAGAGTACCTGGCCGCCGGTCTGCCGGTCGTCGGTTCCGGTGAGCAGAACGTTGGCCGCTACTCCGATCTGGTGAGCCACGCCGACAGCGCACCCGCGTTGGCGCAAGCGCTGCAGGCTTGCGCCGAGGAACCGCCGTCGTGTCGCGCGTTGCGCCAAGCACGCCTATTGGTCGATGCCTGGACGATCCGCGCCGGATTCGTCAATCGCCTGCTGGATAAGCTCGAGGCCCGCGAGCGCTTGCCGGGCAGTGCCTATGATCAGGTCGAGGCATGGAAACTGTAAAGGCAGTTTTCACGACGATCGCGCGGCTTAGGCGGACCGTTCCCGGTCGGCGGAGTCGTAACCAGTGTTGCGCAATGGCCTACCTGCTGCTTCGGCTTGTGGCACTTTCGGTCGGCCCGAATCGCCGCGCTGCCAGCCTGCCATGAGCTTCCGTCTCATTTCCATCATCGGGATCGCCCTGGTGCAGGCGGTGCTTTTCGTCCTGCTGATCGTGATTGGACTGGGTCTAAGTACCGCGGAGCTGGATGCAATGATGATGACGTCAGGGCGCGCGATTCTTGCCCTCGCCCTATTGCAGATATTGCTCGTGGGCAGCTTTTCGGTAGCCCTAGCCAGGCGGCGCGGACGCGAACTCGCGCAGCTGCAGCAGGGCGCTGAGCGCATCGCGTCGGAAGGCCCTGGGGTACAGCTGGCCGAGCCGCAGGACCCTGGTCTCGGGCGCGTTTCGGCCGCCTTCAACCATATGTCGCAGCAACTCGCCGATTCCTACGCGACGCTGCGAACCACATTGAGTGAAACGCGGTTGTTGATGGCGCTGGTCTCCGAGAACGAGCGCCAGAAGCAAAAACTGGTAGAGGCCGCTCTCGATGGCATCGTCTCCGTCGACGAGCGCGGCGTGGTGCTCGACTACAACCCCTCCGCCGAGCGCTTGTTCGGTTACGCACGCGATGAGGTCGTCGGGCGGCCCCTCGACGACTGTATCGTCGGCTCCGACCTGGGCGCCGACACCGCGGCCAGTGAACTGCTGTTCGGTGCCGAAGACGACGGCGTCGGCCGACTGCGAGAGCTGACGTTGCTGGGCAAGGACGGGCGCAGGCTACCGCTGGAGATCAGTGCGATACGCTGGCGCACTGAGCGTGGCGAATACCGTACGGCGTTCATGCGCGACATCTCCGATCGGAAACGCTACCAGGACGTGCTCGAGGAGTCGGCCCGAAGAGCCCGTGATGCCAGTACCGCGAAATCGCGTTTCCTGGCCTCTATGAGCCATGAGATCCGCACACCGCTGAACGCGATCCTGAACATGAACGAGATGCTGCTCGAGACCGGGCTCAACGACGAGCAGCGTGACTACGCTGCTACCGCCAGCGAGTCGGCCAGCGCGTTGTTGTCGATCGTCAACGGCGTTCTGGATTTTTCCAAGATCGAGGCCGGGCGGGTGGAGGCAACGCTCCAGCCGAGCGACCCTGAGGAGATCGTCAAGTGCGTCGTCGACCTGCTCGCCGCGCGCACCTATGCCAAGGACATTCAACTCACCGTCTACTGCGATCCCTCGGTACCGTTGGAGATCGAGACCGATCCGGGGTTGGTGCGGCAGATCCTGCTGAATCTGATCGGTAACGCCATCAAGTTCACCGACGAAGGGGCCGTTCGCGTTCATTTGGCCCTAAATGACGTCGGGAGTGGCGCGGCTGACGCCCTGAATGATGTCCTGAATATTGAGGTCATCGACACAGGCATCGGCATTGCCGCCGACAAGCAGCCCGCGTTGTTCGACGAGTTTGTGCAGGCCGATGCCGCTGACAATCGAAAATACGGCGGCAGCGGGCTTGGGCTGGCCATCAGCCGCCGGCTGGCGCGCCTGCTCGGTGGCGACGTCGCGCTGTGCAGCACGCTGGGGGAGGGCAGCTGCTTCACACTGCAGTTGCCGTTGCCGGGGCCCGTCGATCCGACCTCCGAGGTCCGCTCCGCGGCGGCAGAGCCGTTGCGGGACTGGTGTCTGTCCCTTTGGCTCGACAACGCCCTAGTGGCCGAAGATCTGGCGAATCAGCTCACCGTCTTCGGCCTGAGCGTGGAGATCGTGCCGCCGGCGCAGGTCACTGACGACGTCGGCTGCCATGGCGAGATCCTGCTGGAGCCGAAGCCCGGCGGCGAGGCGGCACGCCGCGGCGACCGGCCGCGACGCGTAGCCCTGTATCAGAACGGCAATCGTTGTCGAGTCAACCTTGGCCAGCAGGCAAGTGTCATCGCGGCGCTGCGTATTCCCGTGGTGCCCTCTGCTCTGATCAGTCGCCTGGTTCAGGCCGCGACTGCCACGTCGCCGCTCGCGGAACCCGACTCCGGCGATGATCTCGCCGAGCGCTTGACTCGCTGTGCCGCGTCGGCGGCGTCGGTGCTGCTGGCGGAGGACAGCCGCGCCAACCAATTGGTCGCGACCACCATTTTGCGTAAGGCCGGCTTTCGGGTCGATGTGGCCGAGAACGGGCTGCAAGCGGTGGCCGCGGTGAATCGTCGCAGCTACGGTCTTGGTGCTGATGGACATGGCCATGCCGGAGATGGATGGCCTGGAGGCCACCGGGTGCATCCGCGCCCTGCCTGGCAAGCGTGGACGCGTGCCGATCGTGGCAATGACGGCGAACACGTTCGACGAGGATCGCCAGCGCTGCCTGGCGGCCGGAATGGACGACTATCTCGACTAAACCGATCGAGCGCCGCGCCCTGTACGAGGCCCTGCTGCGGTGGCTCGATCCAAGCGCACCGGAATCGCCGGCAGCGCCAGCGCTGGAGCCATTGCCGAGACGTTCGGAAACGGATTGGTCGGAGGCTGGTCCGACCCAGCCCCGCGGCAGCGGCGACGCCATCGAGTCGCAGGCAGTTACTGATGGCCCCCTCGACGAACACGTCATTACCGCCTTGGCCGCGGACCTTTCCGACGAATTGATGCCGGCCGTGGTGAGCACATTCATCGAAGAAGCGGCGCAGCGCCTGGACGCCATCGCGCGCGCGGCCGCAATCGGCGATGCAGCGCTGGCAGGGGAAGAAGGACATGCGCTGAAGGGCAGCGCGGCCACCTTCGGCGCGCGTGCACTGCGCGAGACCGCCTTTGCCATCGAGGAGGCAGGTCGCACGGGGTCCATCGACGGCGTTCGCGCCAATATCGATGCGCTACGCAGCCGTGGCGAAGCGGTTATCACCGTGCTGCGCGAGCGCTTTTGCACGGAATCCGAACCGAATTGAGCGCAGCCCTGCAGTGGGGACTGACCGACGCGCTGGTGACGGGTATCATTAAGAGCCCGCGGCGCGCCGTAGGGCCGTGCGTGGCGACTTCCGTGCTGCTAAGAGCGGCGCCGTTAGTCCCTTATCTTAAACATCTTGAACAACGACAACGAACACAGTTTTCGACCCTGCCTATTGGTTCCGGCCCCGCCCGGTTAGGGCTATGCAATGACTGAGGACACCGACAATATGGCCAGCGAACGACCCTCGGTATTGATCGTCGAGGACAGCATGTCGCTCGGGGCGGTCTATCGAGCCTACCTGCGTGACGAGCCCTATGATGTCGCGCATGTGCCGAACGGCGCCAGTGCAATGGCACGCATCAAGCGCGATCCGCCGCAGGCGATGTTGCTGGATCTTCAGCTGCCGGACATGGACGGCATGGATATTCTCCGCCACATCCACGAGAATCGAATGCCGGTTTCGGTGGTCATCATCACCGGCCACGGATCCGTGGACAAGGCCGTCGACGCGATGCGCTACGGCGCGTTCGATTTCGTCGAGAAGCCCCTCAGTCAGAAGCGCATGATCGTGACGTTGCGCAACGCCGTCGACCGTATGCGCTTGAACGACCTGGTCGATCGGATCAAGGACGATTTTCAGCGCGACCACTACCATGGCTTTGTCGGTGCTTCGCTGCCGATGCAGGCGGTCTACCGCATCATCGATAGTGCGGCACCGAGTCGCGCCACGGTGTTCATCACCGGCGAGAGCGGTACCGGCAAGGAAGTCTGCGCCGAGGCCATCCATCGCCAAAGCGACCGTCGCGATGCCCCATTCATCGCGCTCAACTGCGCCGCGATCCCCCACGACTTAATGGAGAGCGAGATCTTTGGCCACGTCAAGGGCGCCTTCACCGGCGCCGTCCGCGACCGTGTCGGCGCCGCCAAACAGGCCGATGGCGGCACGCTGTTTCTCGACGAGATCGCCGAGATGGACCTGGACCTGCAGAGCAAGCTGTTGCGCTTTGTGCAGACTGGCTCCTTCCAGCCCGTGGGTGGTGCCGCCGTGACCAAGGTGGACGTGCGCTTTGTCTGCGCTACCAACCGCGATCCGTTGATTGAGGTCGGCGCCGGCCGCTTTCGCGAAGACCTGTTCTATCGACTGCATGTGATCCCCATCCAGCTGCCGGCGCTGCGCCAGCGTCAGGACGACATCCTGGAACTTGCCGGCCATTTCCTGGCCCGCTATGCCAAGGAGGAGGGCAAGCAACTGCAGGGCTTCGATCCGGAGGTGGAGAGCATCTTTCTGGCCTATGACTGGCCAGGCAATGTGCGTCAGCTGCAGAACGTGATCCAGAATGTCGTCGTGCTCTACAACGGGGACCTGGTCACGCGCGAGATGTTGCCGCCGCCGCTGAATCGGGTCGACATCGACGCACCGGGGCGCGCGGCGCATTCCGCGCAGCGTGTCGGCGTTAAACAGTCCTTTACGGCGGCGGATGAGTCGGTTATCCGCCCGCTCAGGGACATCGAGCGGGATGCCATCGAGCAGGCGATCGCCTTCTATGATGACAACATTCCCCGCGCCGCTGCCGCCCTAGGCGTCAGTCCGTCGACGATCTATCGCAAGCGCCAGACCTGGGATGAGGCGAGTGCGTGATCCACGCTCGGCGTTGCTATGGTTGGCGGCGACCGCGCTGGCGCTGACTGCGATCGCCGTCTCGGTCTACAAGGCCTGGCCCCTGCTCTATCCGCAGACCGCCGAACGCGCGCGCCTGAACCCGGATTGCAATTTGCGCCAAGCCGCCTGCAGCGTCCGCTTTCAGTCGGGCGGCTCCGTCGTGCTCGACATCCAGCCCCGCGGCATCCCCGTGCTGCGGCCCCTGCAGATACAGGTTGAGCTCGACGCCCTACCGACGCCGCAGCGCGTCGAACTCGACTTCGCCGGCTTCGACATGGACATGGGCTATAACCGGGTCGTTCTGCACGCCGGCAGCGACACGGCGGCACGTTACTACAGCGGCAGCGGGATGCTCCCGATCTGCGTCCGCGACCGCATGACCTGGGAGGCGCGGGTGCTGCTCTATCTGCCGGATGGCATCCTCGCCGCGCCTTTTCGCTTCGAAACCTACCGGTCACCCTGAGCCCCGGTTGTGCGGGGATGTTTGCCGATGCGCCGAGGTTTTGCGGCGGCAACGTGCTTCTTGAGCAAAGGGCCGAGGGCCGAGGGCCGAGCGCCAAGGTCCGATATTGTGTAGCCTCGCCGTGCAGCGGTACTCAGGCACTTGGTCTACTCGAAGCGATGAACTGGCTGAGCCGCGATGTGCTCCAGGTTCCGCGTGCCTGCACGACCGCGGCAGCAGAAAATTAGCACTCGATAATATTGTTTATTGATCTCGGTCAATCAACGGGTGTCGATCCCTGCCTATGCTTTTGCTGTGTGGGCGCTGCGGCCCGCGCATTGTCAATGACCGGAGGAAAGCAATGCTCAACAAGAAGCGTGTCCTACTTGCTGCCGTCGTCGTCGGCGGAACCGTGCTTGCGTCGACATCCGCGCAGGCATTTTGGGGTCCATTCAGCCCCTGGAACTGGGGTGGCCCCGGTTGGGGCGGTCCGGGTTGGGGCGGCTGGGCTCCCGGCGGTTATGGCTATCCCGGCTACGGGTACGGCTATCCGGGCTACGGTTACGGTTATCCCGCCTATGGCTATGGCTACCCGGCCTACGGCTATGGCTATCCGGGCTACGGCTATCCTTACGCCACGCCTTATGCCGGTTACCCCGCTGCCGCGGCTCCAGCGCAAAGCAGCGAGTAGTCCCAAGCCATCGACCGGTTCGGATCCGGTTCTGACCGGGTCTCGCCCGGCTCGTCCCGGTTCCGTCCGGGGCGGCTCGCATCGATCCTCTCTCTATCGGGGCGCGTTCATGTGCCCCTTCGCGCCAGCCAGCTTCGCTTCAACTCCGGTCCAGCCCCGGAGACTGTGCGAGCCAGGTCTCCCGGCTTCGGCGCGAACGATTTCGTCTCGGCTGCTATCATCGCGCGGTTGGCAGATTGCGCTGCATAGAACAGTGATTCGCGGAGACGTCATATGTCTGTACTCGTCGGTGATATCGGTGGCACCAAGACCGGCCTTGCCGTCGCCGAGCTGAGCCAAGAGGCTGCCAATGGCATCACGCTGTCGCTGGAACGGCGTTACCCAAGCGCCGAGTTCGCTTCGCTCGCCGACATCGTCGAGCGCTTTGTCGAGGAGACCGGCGCCGACTGCGAAGTCGCCAGTTTCGCCATTGCCGGACCGGTGGTGGACGATCGCAGCAAGACGACGAACCTGCCATGGGAACTGGACGCGCGTGCATTGGCCGATCGGCTCGGCTTTCGCCGCGCGCGGCTGCTCAACGATCTGGAGGCCGTGGCCTGGGGCGTCGCGGCGCTGGGCGACGGGGATCTGGCTGAACTGCAGTCAGGCGGGTCCGATGCAGGTCAAGGCGGCAACGCCTGCGTGGTGGCTGCCGGAACCGGACTTGGCGAGGCCGGTCTCTACTGGGACGGCAACCGTCATCACGCCTTCGCCACCGAGGGCGGCCATGCCGACTTTGCACCCACCGATGATCGCGAGTTCGGCCTGCTCAAGCATTTGCAGCAGCGCTTCGGGCACGTGAGTTGGGAGCGGGTGGTGTCCGGTATGGGCATCGGCAACCTGTATCTGTTTCTGGCCCAATCCCATCACGCCGAGCACCCGGCCGCGGTGGCCACGGCGCTGGCCTCCGACGGTGATCTTGCCGCCGCGGTCGCGGTCGAGGCCGCCGCCGGTTGCCCCCTGTGCGCCGAGACCATGGACCTGTTCGCGCTGTTGTACGGCCGCGAGGCCGGCAACATGGCGCTCAAGCACATGGCATTGGGCGGGGTGTTTCTTGGTGGAGGCATCGCGCCGAAGAATCTGGACCTGCTCCGAAACGGTGGCTTCATGCGCGGCTTTCTCGACAAGGGTCGCATGCGCCCGCTGATGCAACGGATGCCGGTGCGGGTGATTCTGGAGCCGCGGACACCGTTGCTCGGCGCCGCCCGCTTTCTGCTGTCCTGATGTCGCATCGCGCGCGCATCGGCGCCTGGATCGAGTCGCCGCTGGTCCAGCGCGTGATCATCGCGCTGATCGTGGTCAACGCCGTCACGCTCGGGCTGGAGACGTCGGCCACGGTGATGGCCCACTCTGGTCCGGCACTCAAGCTCTTCGACCACGTCGTGCTCGCCGTCTTCGTGCTGGAGATCGGCGCCAAGCTGTTCGCATTTCGACTGGGCTTCTTTCGCAACGCCTGGAATCTGTTCGACTTCATCATCGTCGGCATCGCGCTGATCCCGGCCAGCGGACCGCTGGCGGTGCTGCGGGCCTTGCGCGTACTGCGCGTGCTGCGGCTGATCTCCAGTGTGCCCAGGCTGCGCTTCGTCGTCGAGGCCCTGTTGCAGGCGGTGCCGGGCATCTCGTCCATCGCTGTCCTGATGCTGCTGTTGTTTTACGTGTTCGCGGTCATGTCCACCAGCCTGTTCGGACCACGGTTCCCGGACTGGTTCGGCAGCATTGGCGCGTCGATGTACACGCTCTTTCAGATCATGACGCTGGAGAGCTGGTCCATGGGCATCGTGCGGCCTGTCATGGACGCCTATCCCTATGCCTGGGCCTTCTTCATCCCGTTCATCCTGATTGCGACCTTCACCATGCTGAACCTGTTCATCGGCATCATCGTCGACACCATGCAGACCATGCATGGGGCCGAGCATGAGGCCGAGCGCGAGCAGATCGAAGGTGCCGTGCACGGCGACACCGACCGGGTGATCGCCGAGGTCGCGACCCTGCGCGGCGAGATCGCGGCGCTGCGCATGCTGCTCGAGCAGGATCGTCTGGTCAGGCGGAGCGGGGGACATTCGTTGCATAATGAGCGTTCAGACCCTTAAAGTGGTCTATGATGTAATCCGTGTATTGATCTGAATTGGCGGCAGAATGTTTGAAACGATGTGCTTGCTGACGGCGCAGGAGTCATGAGGGAGCGCCGCGCTGCGGGCCGCCGGCATGCCGATCGCCCACTGTCGGACTTGCTTTTCGGCCAGCTGCGACCGGTACTCGGGCTTGCGTGGCTGCTGCTGTTCGTGCCCCTGTCCGCGTCGGCGCTGAACCTAGAGGTCAAGGTGGAGGGCGTCGAGGGCGAGGAGCAGAAGAATGTGCTCGCGCTGCTGGGCATCTATCAGGAACGGGCCGACAAGGAACTCACGGTGGCGCGCGTGCTGGCGCTGCATCGGCGCGCGCCCGATCAGATTCGCGATGCGCTCGCGCCGTTCGGCCTCTATCGCGTCGAGGTGCAGGACTCGCTGACGGAGCCCGCGGCGGACGGCGGCAAATGGATCGCAACCTACAAGATCACCCCCGGCGCGCCGGTCAAGATCGGCAGCATCGACTATCAGATCACCGGTGCCGGTGCCGCCAACCCGGCGTTTCCAAAGCAATTCGGCATGAAGGTCGGCGACGTCTTGCTGCACTCGGCCTACGAAAAGGCAAAGGCGCAGATCGTCACGGCGGCTTCCGAAGAGGGCTATCTGGATGCTGACCTGATACGCCATCAGGTGCTGATCGATCCGGTGGCCTACGACGCCATCATCGAGTTCCACATGGACACCGGCCCGCGCTATTACCTGGGCAAGGTGCAATTCAAGCAGGACCTGCTCGACGACAGCTACCTGCAGAAGTTCGTCCGCTTCAAGCCCGGCGACGTCTATGATCCGGACCGGCTGCTGGCGCTGCAGGGCCGCCTGCTGGGTATGGAATATTTCGAGAATGTCGAGATCGTGCCGCTGACCGAGCAGGCAGACGCCAATAACGTGATTCCGATCGAAGTGATCGCGCAGCGTAACAAGGCCAACAAGTACCGCGTCGGCATCGGCTATGGCACCGACGTCGGGCCGCGGTTGCTGCTGGAGTATCAACGGCGATACATCGGTCGTCATGGGCACAAGCTCAAGACCGAGATCACGGTCTCGCAGCCGCAACAGTCGCTGGTAGCGGAATACCGAATACCGTTTCGCAATCCGGTGCGGGACTATCTGCTGATTCGCCCTGAGTTCTATTCCTACGACACCGAAAGCCGTCAGGGTACGTCGTTCAAGCTGTCCGGGGCGCAGTCGATCGTTACGCGCGGCGGCTGGCGGCGCAACATCGGCATCGACTACCGCTATGAAGACTACGAGATCGGCTCGTCCGACACCGACACCTTCAACGGCCTGGTACCGAGTATCTCCTGGTCCAAGGTCGACGCCGATGATCCGCTGAACACGCGTAACGGCTACCGCCTCAAGTACATCCTGCAGGGCACCGCCGGTGGCGTGCTGGCCGACACCAGCTGGCTGAGTGCCAGCGCCAGTGGCAAATACATCAAGAGCTTCGGCGAGCGCTACCGCTTCATCACCCGCGCTGATCTCGGTGCGATCTGGGCCAGCAGCGTCGAGGACGTGCCTGGAAGTCTGCGCTTCTTCGCCGGTGGCGACCAGAGCATTCGGGGCTGGGCCCTGGATGCGCTTGGTCCGATCGATCCGGACACGGGCGAGGTCATCGGCGGTCGTTATCTGGCGGTGGGCAGTCTGGAGCTGGAGCGCAAGATCAAGGGCAATTGGAGCGCGGCAGTCTATACCGACTTCGGCAACGCCTTCGACCCTGCCTACACCAGCGAATGGGAACAAAGCGTCGGTGCTGGTGTTCGTTACGCAACGCCGATCGGCCCGGTTAGGGTCGGCGTTGCCTATGCCATGACCAAAGACCCCGCCGGTTTTCGGCTCATCATCGGCTTGGGGCCGGACCTATGAGCGAACAGCAACCGCCCATGGAGACATCTGGAGACAACAACGGTGCTCGCGCTGTGCCGACAGCAGACACGGACGACATGCAAGCTGCCGGCGACGCCAACGCGGACGACGCGGCCGTGCCGAGTCGACCCCGGCGCCGCTGGCGTCCGCTGCGCCTGCTGCTGAGCCTGGTTTTGCAGCTGCTGATCTTGATTCTGCTGTTGCTCGGCTTCGTGCTGGGCACGCAAACCGGACTACGCGCGGCCATTGCCGTGGCCGAGGATCTGGCCCCGGATGTGCTGCAGGTCGGCCGTGTCGAGGGTCGAATTCTGGGCGAACTGCGCCTCCAGGGGCTGAAGCTCGACCTGCCGGGCCTCGCGCTGGATCTCGGGCAGCTGCATCTCGACTGGAGCCCCGGCTCGCTGTTCGGCGGCACGCTGCGGATCAGCGATCTGTCGGCGCGCGACATCGACATCGTCGTCGAGCCCGGCCCGGAAAAGGAGTCCGAGCCCTTCGAGCTGCCGCAGATCGAGCTGCCCATCGGCATCGATATCGAGCGCGTGCTGGTCGAGCGGCTCAGTTTCAGCCAGACCGGCGCCGCGCCGGAGGCGGCGATCCGACTCGAACGCGCCGAGCTGTCCGCGACGGCGCTGGGCGATACCGTGGATCTCCGCCGCCTCGATGCACAGATGGCGCAACCAGAGGTGACCGCCGAGGTCAAGGGCAACGCCCGCCTCACCGGCGATTATCCCATCGACCTGAGCCTCGACTGGCAGTTCAAGCAGGCCCCGGCGCTGGCTCTGACCGGCGCCGGCAAGGTGACGGGGGATTTGGCCGCGCTGCACGTCAGCCATCGCATCACCGGCTCCGCGGACCTGACGCTGGACGCGGACCTGCGCGACGTGCTGAGCGCCCCGTCCTGGAACGGCAACATCCGCGTCGACGAGGTGCGCTTGCCGGAGATCGTCGCGGACGCACCGCCAGTGAACCTCAAGGCCGAGCTGAAGACCGACGGCGACCTCGACCAGGCGCGCTTGACCGGCAGTCTGTCCGGCTGACGCCCCGGAGCTACCGGACGTCGGCCAACTCAGCGCCGAATTGGACTTGGGTTGGTCCGGCAAGATCCTCGCGATCGATGCCCTCCGGCTCAATGAGACCCAATCCGACGCCATGCTCGACCTCGCCGGCACGCTGGACCTGAACGGCGCGCAGCCGGCGTTCGTCCTCGCAGGTGTCTGGGAGCGTCTGCGCTGGCCCCTGACCGGCGACGCGCTGGCCGAATCGCCCCAGGGCAAGCTCGATGTCGACGGCGATCTCGATTCCTTCCGCTACGCGCTGACGGCGCAAGCCTTTGGTCAGCAGATCCCGGAGACCAGTCTGACCCTGACCGGCACCGGCGACACCGCGGGCACCAAGCTAGAGCAATTGCTGCTGGAGACCCTTGGTGGCCGCGTTGAAGGCAAAGGCAGTGCCGCGTGGTCGCCGGCCCTGACCTGGGACATGGCCCTGAATGCCGCCGACATCGACCCCGGCCTGCAGTGGGCAGGTCTCGAGGGCAAGATTGCGTTGAAGGCCGACAGCAGCGGCGGCCTCGACGACGGCTTCACCTATCAGGCCAAGCTCGACGCCGCGCTCGCCGCCTATCCAGCGGCGGTCGTGAACCTGACCGGCACCGGCACCGGCGAGCGCGCGCGGATCGACGCCCTCAACATCGAGACCCTCGGCGGCGGCATCGACGGCAGCGGCGAGGTCGCCTGGGCGCCCGCATTGACCTGGGACCTGAAGCTGAACGCCAACGACCTCGATCCCGGCCGCCAGTATCCGGGCCTGGACGGGCGCGTCGCGCTGGACCTGATCAGCAGCGGTGGACTGGAGCAGGGCTTCAGTTATAGCGCAAAGGGCAACGCGAACCTGACCGCCTATCCGCCCGCGGTGCTGGATATCGCCGGCACGGGCGGCGCCGACAGCACCAAGCTAGAGACCCTGGCGGTGCAGTTGCTCGGCGGTCGTATCGACGGCGCCGCGGAGGTCGCCTGGGCGCCGGAGCTGAGCTGGAGCACGGCGCTGACGGCGAAGGACCTCGACCCCGGCAAACTGCTAGCGGACTGGCCCGGACGCATCGGCGGGCGCATCGAGAGCAACGGCAAGCTCACCGAGACCGGCCCGGACCTGACCGCGCGCATCATCGACTTCGGCGGCGACCTGCGCGGCTATCCGGTGCGGCTCGAGGCCGATGCCGCGGTGCGTGGTGAGGAGGTCGAGCTGCGCCGGCTGCAGGCCAACTCCGGCGCAACGCGCCTGAGTGCCGACGGGCGCCTGACCGATCGGCTCGACTTCCGTTTCGATTTCGAACTCGCCGGACCTCGGCACGCTGCTGCCGGACGCCAAGGGAAGCCTCAGCGCCGATGGCCGCGTCGGCGGGACGCTGACCGCGCCCAGCATCGCGCTGTCGTTGGACGGGCGCGATGTCGAGGTGAGCGGGCAGGGCATCGAGCGCATCGCCGGGCAGGCCGATGTGGGGCTGGGCGAGGGCGGGGTCTTCAAGATCGACATCAACGGCGCAAACCTGTTCGCTGGCGGCCAACGCTTCGAGACCTTGGGCATCCAAGGCAACGGCAGCATGGCCGCGCACAGCCTAGCGGTCAGCGTCGATGGCGAGCAGCTGTCGCTTGCGTTGAGCGCCGATGGTGCGCTGGCGGACGCCGGCGCCTATTCCGGCGCGTTACAACGCCTGGTGCTGACCACGCAAGAATTCGGCGCTTGGAGTCTGCAACAGCCCGGCACGCTTCAGCATCGACCAGGGCCGCATCGCCGCCGGACCGCTGTGCATCGGCAATGGCAACGACTCTGGTGCCTGCGCCGCCTTCGAACAACAGCAACCCGGGCGCTTCGATGTCAGCCTGGACGCCGAGCGCATCGGGTTGGAGATACTCAATCCGGTGCTGCCGGAACTGACGGATGATGAATGGTTTCGTCCGCGCCAAGGCCAAGTTCCGGGGCGAGGGCAACGTGCTGACCGGCGGCGCCCAGGTCCAGTTGCCCACCGGCGAGATCGAGATCGCGCTGCCGGACACCAAGGACAAACTGGTGTTCTCCGGCACCGGGCTCGACCTGCGCGCGACCGCCGCGGGTCTGAACGCAACACTGGTATTTCCGCTGGAAGGGGTCGGTCGCGTCGATGGCAAGGTGTCGGTGCCCGGCTTCAGCCTCGCTGGCGGCGGCGACCCGGCCCTGCGCGGCGCCGTCGACATCCGCCTCACGAACCTGTCGCGCATCTCCAATCTGGTGCCGGACCTGACCGACGTCACCGGGGCTATCGACGGCGATATCGATTTGAGCGGCACCCTCGGCAAGCCCGCGATCCGCGGCGCACTCAGCCTGCGCCAGGTCGGCCTGAAAGTCCCGCTGATCGGCCTGGTGATTAGCGACACCAATCTGACGATCGAGTCTCAAGGTGCGAATTCGCTCAGCGTTGACGGCGGTGCCCTGATCGGCGGTGGGCGGCTCGGTATCAACGGCAGCGGGCAGATCCTCGATCAAGGCCTGAGTGCCAAGGTCAACATCACCGGCGACAAGCTCAAGGTGGCTGATAGCAAGGAATATTTCGCGCTGTTGTCGACGGATCTGAAGGCCGGCGTCGGTCCGGGTGGCGCTGCCATCCAGGGCGAGATCGTCATACCCGAGGCCCGGATCATGCCGCGCACCATCCCGGCCGGTGCCATCCAGCCATCGCCGGACGTGGTGATGGAGGACCAGGCTACCAAGCCGGAAGCGCTGCCGCTGCACATCGACGTGCTAGCCAAGCTGGGCGACCGGGTCAGCATCGACGCCTTCGGACTGCGCGGGCTGTTGCGCGGCAATCTGCGTATCACCAAGCTGCCGAACAAGGGCATCGTCGGCGACGGCCAACTCGAGGTGGTCGACGGCACCTATCGCGTCTCCATCCCCGGCTTGGGGCTGGTCACCGCCATCGGCAAACCGCTGACCATCAAGCAAGGCATCGTGGTGTTCGCCAAGACCCCCATCGACAACCCCGGGCTGATCCTGAATGCGGTTCGCGACGGCGGCGATGTCACCGCCGGGGTGCGCGTGCTCGGCACCATCAAGAACCCCAAGCTGGCCTTTTTCTCGGAGTCGGACCCGAATCTGACCCAGTCCGAGATCACCACCTATCTGGTGACTGGCGTGCCGCCGAAACGCGGTGCCGGCAAGGATGAGCAGGCGTTATCGGTGGGCACCTACGTCGCCCCCAAGTTGTTCATGGAGTACGAGAGTAGCCTCGGCGATCAAGCCGATAAGGTTAAGATGCGCTATGAGCTCACCAAGAGCATCGAGTTGCAGACCGAGACCGGCGACAGCCAGGGCGGGGACATCTTTTTCAAGTTCGAGAACTGAGGCCAAGGGCAGAATTGGCGCGGTCCGTCACCACACCTCGATGACGTCGAGTAGTCCTTCGCGTTGGAGCATTCACCGGCTGCTCGTCCTGACCGGGGCGCTGGTACTCGCGCCTGTCGCCGGTTCGGCACAGCCGGAGTCTCCGCCGACGGGACAAGCTGTCATCGGTTTCGATCTGTCCCAGTTGGACGCCGATGGCTTGACTGGTGCTGATGATGGCAAACGGGCTATCGACTACGAATACTGTATTCCGGACACGGCCAGCGCCGAGGCCGAGGTTCGGGCGATCGACCCAACCGCACGCATCATGGCCGGGTCCCGTGGCCGCGTCGGCTGCATGCAGGGTGCAGGTATTGGTGCTCGGCACGACCCACCAGCCCGATTTCCGCGCGGTGCTGCACCGCCTGGCCGAACTCGCCTACGTGCACCGGATCGAGCAGGCGTATTTTGAGTAGCCCAATCGTAGGGGCGAATTCATTCGCCCAGCACCGTTCGACCCGACGGCAAGTCACCGGGCGAATGAATTCGCCCCTCGCCTTGTCTCAACGCCTTCGGCGTTGGACAGTTGCTCGCATGATCGATCCCCGTCTGCTCGGACCTCGACACTGGCCAGCCTGGCTCGCGGTCGGCTCGTTTCGGTTGTTGGCCTTGCTACCGTTTCGCTGGCAGGCGGCGCTGGGACGCGGGTTCGGGGCGCTCGGTTACCGGTTGCTTCGCGAGTCGGCGCGATGTCGCCCGCATCAATCTGCGGATCTGCCTGCCGGACTTGTCCGACGCCGAGCGCGAGGCGTTGCTGCGCGAGCACTTCGGCTGGCTCGGCTTGGCCGCCGTGTGCCAGGGCCTGAGTTGGGCGGCGCCGGTCGAGCGGCTGCAACGGATCATCAAGATCCGCAACCGGACGTTCATCGACCGCTGTATCGCCGAGAAGCGCCCCGTCATCGTGCTGGTGCCACACTTCATGGGCCTGGAGCTGGCCGGCACCGGATTCACCGCGCTGGTGCATCCTGGCATGTACATGTATCAGCGCATCCGCAACCCGGTCATCGACGCGGTCGTCAATCACGGCCGCACCCGCTTTGGCAGCATCCCGGTGGAGCGTCAGGACGATCTGCGCGGACTGGTCAGGCAGATGAAGCGCGGCACGCCCTTCTTCTACCTGCCGGATCAGGACCCAGGCCGGCGGCGCGGACTGTTCGTGCCGTTCTGCGGCATTCCCACCGCGACGGTGCCGACGCTGGGTCGCATTGCGCGGCTCGCGGGCGCGGTGGTGATTCCGACCTTCGCCCGTTTCCTGCCGAACGGCGAGGGCGTGGAACTGATCTTCGACCCGCCGCTGAGCGCGTTTCCGAGCGGTGACGCCCAGGCTGATACCGCGGCCATGAATCGGGTCATCGAGACCCGTATGCACGACATGCCGGCCCAGTATTTCTGGGTACATCGGCGTTTCAAGACCCGGCCTGAGGGCGAGCCCGCGGTCTACCCGGAGTCCGCGCGTCGTCGCCGCCGCAAGGCACGACGCGCGCGTCGACAACGATGAACCCATCAATGCGGCAAACCACGTAGCAGCATGAACGCTCAGACCGACAACTCCGAAACAACCCGTGCTCAGGAATCCGTCGCTTCACGCCCGCGCCGGCCACGACTGGGTCGCCCACGCGACTGGCTGATCGGTGCCGCGCTGTTGGCGGGGCTGGTCATCGCCGTCCACAAGAGCGTTGGCTGGGGCACGCTGCTGTCGCCGTGGCTGACCCTATCGCCCTGGCTGCTGGCGGCGGCCTTCGTGCTTACGGCGCTGAGCTATGTGTTGCGGGCGGTGCGGGTGTACGACTTTTTCGGTGATCTGGTGCGCGGGCGTTTCATCGCCGTGCTGCGTCTGTCCGTGCTGCACAACACTGCCAACAATCTGCTGCCGATGCGCACCGGCGAAATGCTGTTTCCGTGGCTGATGAGCCGATACTTCGGCCATGGCTTTCTCGCCGCCGGAGCGTCGCTGCTCTGGATCAGACTGCTTGATCTGCACGTGCTGGGTTTGGCCGGTCTGCTGGTGTTGTGGCTGCGTGATCCGGCCTGGCTTTGGCTGTTCGCGGCACTGATGTGGGTCGGATTGCTGCCCCTGACGGCCATGCTGATTCAGTACGCCGCCAAGACCAAGGGAGGCAGCGGTCGGCTTTGGCGCATCGCCCGATTCGTGGCCGAGTCCGGTCCGGCGCGACCGGCGCTGATCGGCCGGCTGTATCTCTGGACCAGCCTCACCTGGCTGTTGAAATTGGCGGCCTTTGCCGCGGTATTGCGGCACTTCGTGGCGGTGGATTTCTGGAAGGTACTGGCCGGCGTGCTGGGTGCAGAGCTCTCGTCCGTGTTGCCGTTTCATGGCATCGCCGGCGCTGGCTCTTACGAACTCGCCACCGTGGCGGCCATGGTGCCGTTCGGCGTCAGCGCCACCGACGCCCTGACCGGCGCCGTGAACCTGCACCTGTTCGTGCTCGGCACGACGCTGATCCTGGGGCTGTTGGCGCTGCTGATCCCGCGCGGTCAGACGGCAACCGACTGACCCTTGCCGGCAATGTTGCTGAAAAATGAAGGAAATATGACGAGTTCAGGGTGGCGGCCGACGGCGTTCTGCGTCTAGCCTAGTCCCGCAGCACCGTAGCTGACGTCAAGACAACGAGAACACGCCATATGAACATGAACCGATGCTGCCGGGCACTCCTGCCGGGACTCGCGCTGACGCTGCTGGTCGCCGTTGCCGCCGGGTCCGCCCGCGCGCAGACGTCGGCAGCGCAGGACGAGCAAGCGCCGATCAAACTGACTGGTGCCGGGGCGAGTTTCCCGGCACCGCTATACCTGCGCTGGTTTCGCGACTACTACAAGCAACATCCGACCATCAAGATCGACTATCAGAGCACCAGCAGCAGTGGCGGCATCAGGGACTTGATCAGCGATCGCATCGACTTCGCCGGCTCTGATCTGCGCCTGAACGAAGAGCAGCAGGCGCAGGTGCGCGGCGGCGTGCGCCAGGTACCCATGACGGCCGGCGCCATCGTGCTGGTCTATAACCTCGATGGTGTGACCGACCTAAAGCTCTCCCGGGATGCCGTCGTGGGCATCCTGACCGGTCGCATCGAGCGCTGGAACGACCCGCTGATCGCAAAAGACAACCCCGGGGCGCCCTTGCCCGACCACGACATCAGCGTCGTTGTGCGCGGCGACGGGAGCGGCACCACCTATCACCTGACGCGCCATCTGAGCGCGGCGAGTCCGGAGTTTGCGCAGGCCATCGGTACCACGATGCGACCGAACTGGCCGAAGTCCCTGCAGCAGCGCGGCATGTTGATCAAAGGCAACGGTAATGACGGCGTGGCCGCCTTCGTGCGCGCCATCCCGGCCTCGATCGGCTACGTGCAATACGCCTATGGCTATCTGACCGGTATGAGCGTGGCCGCGTTGGAGAATCGTGCCGGCAATGTGATCGAACCCAACCAGGCCAGCTTCGAAGCGGCGCTCAATGCCATCAGCGCCGATCCCGATCCAAACGGCATCGCCGATCCCGGCGGCGACGATTCCTACCCGATCATCGCTCTGTCTTGGTTATTGCTGCGCAACGAGTATCAAGACCCGGCCAAACGCGAGGCATTACTCGACGTCATCGACTACGCGCTGGGCCCCGGGCAAGCAATGAGCGAAAAGCTCGGCTACATTCGCTTCTCCGATCGCGCCAGGGAGTATGTCCGCGGCATCTTGGAGAAGGAAGACTAGGTGGCGCGAGGGCGCTGCATCTCCACGGATCAGTGTGCCGCGCCAACCAGCACCGACCATGACTCATCGGTCTGAGGCATCGATTCCTTCGCTCAAAACCCGCGAACCGGTGCGTTTAAACCGCCAACCTGGTCCCGGTATAGTGACGGTAGGGCGCGGACTCGACTCGCGCCGACCATCCTCACCGCCTCAACCGCCAAGCGCCGTGACCAAAGCTCATGCCCCGTGATCCATCCCGCCCATCATCCAGTGCCCCGGCCGATGCGCTGACCAACCCCACGGCCGATCACGACAAATTTCCTTGCCCCTGCTGCGGCCACCTGGTGCACGACCTGGTGCCGGGGTTCCATCAGGTCTGCCCCATCTGCGGCTGGGAAGACGACCTGACACAGCTACGTTTCCCGCAAATGCCCGGCAGCAGCAACACCGTCAGTCTGGCGGAGGCGCAACGCAACTACCGTAGCTACGGTGCCTCCGAGCGGCGCAACGCCGGCAACACCCGCACCCCCGTCGATGGCGAGAACGTTGAAGCAAACTGGCGTCCCCTCGACCCCGCCCTCGACAACATCGAGCAACCCACCCGCGGTGCAAGCTACGCCGACTCGTACCCCTGGCCTGATACCACGGTGCTTTACTACTGGCGCAGTACCTACTGGCGGCGGTCTTGCCAGCTGACGCTCGCGCCCGCTCAGTCAACTGCCCCGCGCCGCCTGCAGACGTATCCGGCAACAGGAGAGTGTGATGCTACTCAGGCACCTGTTACTCGCATTTTCGCTGCTGCTGACCATCTCTTCAGCCTCCGGGCAAATGGTCGTTACGCCTGAGAAGGGGAGCGAGGAACGACAGCAAATCTTGGATGCCGCGCGCGTCAAGGTCGCTGCCGACCTGTCTTCTTCGGATAGCATCCTGTTCAGCGTCCAGGATCTCAGGGTTGCTGGTGACTGGGCTTTGCTGCAGGCGCAACCGGTCACGGCGTCCGGTGAACCCATTCACATCGATTGCATCGAGGCGGACGAGATAACGCTCGTTCTGCTACGTTTGCGCAATGGCGCATGGCACGTGGAACGCGGCGGAACCACCTGTGCCAACGATGTCTTTTGGTTGGCATGGCAACAGGAGCTCGGTGCACCCGCGCAGCTCTTTGATCTGGGTGGCGACTGAACAGCCCTGCGACGAGTTGTTTGGACCGGGGCGGTCACGACCCGGTGGTTCCGCGCTGAATCGGTGCTGTCAGCGCCGCAGAAAACCCGGCTACAATGCAAACATCTCAGCGGTAACGAGACCTCAGGCGCCAGTGACTTCGTCATCGTTAGGAGATCATCATGCCCATAGACCTCAATGCCCTTGACCAGCCCGACGCCCGGCTCGTTCAAGCGGGACTGAAGCATTTCGGATTCTACGACGGCACGCTGTTCGGCAAACCCGGGCCGAAAACGCGAGCCGCCTACGAGCGCTATCGCAACGGTGCCCCCAAGGACGTCGTTCCCGTGCCATCTGCGGAACTGCTGGCCTATCCGCGCACGGTCCGAGACGAGATCGAGTTCCCCGGCGACATCGCCGACGGGACGCGGGGGCGGAAGGCGCGGCGGGTTCAGGAGTGGCTGACCATTCAGGGATTCCGCACGGCGATCGACGATGATTTTGGACCCGCAACGAAACGCGCATTGGAGGCGTTTCAACGGGCGAGGGGGCTTGAGCAGACCGGCACAGTCGATGAGCAGAGCTGGCAGGCGCTTGTGGCGCCCATGGTCCGCGCGTTCTCGAAGACCGAGCCCGGCGACAGCTTCGGCGACACGGTGCTGCGCGTTGCCAAACAACATCTCAAAGAGCATCCGATCGAGCTTGGCGGTGCGAACTGCGGTCCCTGGGTGCGGGCCTACATGGACGGCAACCAAGGTGCGCCATGGGCCTGGTGCGCGGGTTTCGTCACCTTCGTGATGAAACAGGCCGCCGAGATTCACGGCGTCCCAGCGCCGATCAGCGGCTCCTTTTCATGCGACCTATTGGCGATGCAGGCAAAGGAGGCGGGGCGCTTCGTGTCTGAGCGTTCCATCGATACGACAACCGCGAATTGGTCTGACGACGCCCTCGGGTCTTGCTGCATTTTCCTCGTCAGACGCACTTCGCGCGACTGGACCCATACCGGATTCGCGTTTGATTATCGTGCCGACGGCACCTTTGCAACCATCGAGGGCAACACCAACGACGAGGGAAGCCGCGAGGGCTATGAGGTCTGCCAGCGCGCCAGGGGCCGCGGCAGCAAGGATTTCATTCGCCTGATCTGACTGCCTCGTTGACCGTCCATAGCCGTTCATGCATTGAAAATCGTCCTCGCCCCCAACGCCCTGAAAGGCAGCTGCACCGCGAGTGCCGCCGCCGCCGCACTCGCGGCCGGTGTCGCCCGCGCGCTGCCGGATGCCGAGTTGGTTCAGGTGCCGGTGGCGGACGGTGGCGACGGGCTGGTTGATGTCTTGACCCAGGCATTGCGTGGGGAATCGCGACCCTATCGGGTGACGGGCCCTGGCTTCGACTCCGGTCGATGCCGAGCTGACCTGGATCGCCGCGCAACGCACCGCGGTGATCGAAATGGCACTGGCCAGCGGCCTGGCGTTGCTGGCCGAAGCCGACCGCGATCCGACGGCGACGACGACGTTGGGTACCGGCGAGTTGATGCGCCATGCGCTGGCACTCGGTGCGGAGAAACTGGTCGTCGGGATCGGTGGCAGCGCCACGAATGACGGCGGCATCGGCATGGCCGCGGCCCTGGGCTATCGGTTTCTCGACCGGGCAGGGGAGCCGATCGTGCCCGTCGGCGGCAACCTGTCACTTATCGATCGTATCGATTTCGGCGGCGTCGATGCCCGGCTTGCGGCCGCGCGTGTCGAGGCGATCTGCGACGTCGACAACCCGCTGACCGGCCCCAGCGGCGCGTCCGCGATCTACGGTCCCCAGAAGGGCGCTACACCGGCACAGGTGGCATTGCTCGATGCCGGTCTTGCGCATCTGTCGACGGTGATTCAACGCGATCTCGATGTCGATTGTCGCGACATCCCCGGTGCCGGCGCCGCCGGTGGCCTGGGTGCCGGCCTCATGGCCTTTTGTGGCGCCGAATTGCGCCCCGGTGCCGAGGTCGTGCTGGAACTGGTGCAGCTGGATCGGCACCTGATCGGCGCCGATCTGGTATTGACCGCCGAGGGCCGCATCGATGGTCAGACCCGCTTCGGTAAGGCGCCCGGTGCCGTCGCTGCCCACGCGGCCCGGCTCGGGGTGCCTTGCGTCGCCATCGCCGGCAGCATTGGTGATGACGTTGCGGCGCTGCATGGAGCCGGCATTCAGGCCATTTTCAGCCTGTGTCCAGGGCCTATCACCTTGACGCAAGCCCAGAGCCAGGCCGAGGACCTGCTAGCCCGCGCCGCCGAGCAGGCGGTGCGCGCCTTCTGTGCTGGCTTGTGCAGGGATCGATAGGAAAGGGTCGGCCTTGGCTCCGTGCACGCTGATGCATCTGTACGAATCCGTGCCTTTAATGACTCCTAAGACTGCCACCTCTCCGGCAGCCGATGCGTGTCGCAGCGGGGCGCTGCGCCATGATAATTCTCAAAACCAATAACCAGGATTTATATAATTGTCTTTCCAAATATTCGGACGCTGGCTAAGGTTCGGCATAAGACCGAGTGCTTCGGTCAAAAATTAGCCGTTTCCGTCACTTGTGCCACCCTGAGGTGGTGTAAGGGCGGGGCGGCACAGTTGATACCATTTTGGAGAATGCCATGACCCGTACCCTCACCCGCAAAGAGCAGATCCAGGCCATCGAGAAGGATTGGGCTGAGAACAGCCGCTGGACCGATGTCGCGCGCGGCTACAGCGCCGCCGACGTCGTGCGTCTGCGCGGCAGCGTGCAGCCGGAGCATACCTATGCGCGCCGCGGTGCCGAAAAGCTGTGGGGCCTGGTGCATGGCGATGCCAAGAAGGGCTACGTGAACTGCATGGGCGCCATCACCGGCGGCCAGGCGATGCAGCAGGCCAAGGCCGGTATCGAGGCCATCTATCTGTCCGGCTGGCAGGTGGCGGCGGACGGCAACACCTCCGAGACCATGTATCCGGACCAGTCGCTGTATGCCTACGACTCGGTGCCGACCATGGTCCGCCGCATCAACAACACCTTCAAGCGCGCCGACGAGATCCAGTGGTCGAAGGAGATCGGCCCCGGTGACGATGGCTATGTGGACTACTTCCTGCCCATCGTCGCGGATGCCGAGGCCGGCTTCGGCGGCGTGCTGAACGCCTTCGAGTTGATGAAGAACATGATCGCCGCCGGCGCCTCCGGTGTGCATTTCGAGGACCAGCTGGCGGCGGTTAAGAAGTGCGGCCACATGGGCGGCAAGGTGCTGGTGCCGACCTCCGAGGCGGTGCAGAAGCTGGTCGCCGCGCGTCTGGCGTCCGATGTCATGGGCGTGCCGACGCTGCTGCTGGCGCGCACCGATGCCGAGGCGGCCAATCTGCTGACCTCCGATGTCGACGACAACGACCAGCCGTTCCTGACCGGCACCCGCACCGCCGAGGGCTTCTATCAGGTCAAGAACGGCCTGGAGCAGGCCATCAGCCGCGGCCTGGCCTATGCGCCCTATGCCGACCTGGTCTGGTGCGAGACCGGCACGCCGGACCTGGGCTTCGCCCGCGAGTTCGCCCAGGCGCTGCTGGAGAAGAACCCGAACAAGCTGCTGGCCTACAACTGCTCGCCGTCGTTCAACTGGAAGAAGAACCTGGACGACGCGACCATCGCCAAGTTCCAGGATGAGCTGGCGGACATGGGCTACAAGTACCAGTTCATCACCCTCGCCGGCATCCACAACATGTGGTACAACATGTTCGATCTGGCCTATGACTACGCCCGTGGCGAGGGCATGAAGCACTATGTCGAGAAGGTGCAGCAGCCGGAGTTCGACGTCCCGCGACCGCGGCTATACCTTCGTCTCCCATCAGCAGGAGGTGGGCGCCGGCTACTTCGACGACGTCACCACCACCATCCAGGGCGGGGTGTCCTCCGTCACGGCACTGACCGGCTCGACTGAAGAAGAGCAGTTCTGACCCTCGGCGCCAGGGCTGATGCCCCGGCGTTCCCCTGTCAGATATCGCCGTCGATGCGGTGGGCGTCTCGAATCCCTGCAGGTCGAGCCCTGCCGCATCGCTGGTTGAACCCGGATGATGTTTTCCGAGGATGATCAGTCATGTCCTTCAGTACCGCCGATCTCTATGACCAGTTCGAGGAGCGGCTCGGCGTCTGTGAGCCGGTCTTCTCGGACTTCGGCGGCAGAGAGGCATTCTCGGGACCGGCGGTGACGATCAAGTGTTTCGAGGACAATTCGCGCATCAAGGAGGCGCTGGCGGAGCCCGGCGAGGGCAGGGTGCTGGTGGTCGACGCTGGCGGTTCGGCGCGCTGCGCGATGCTCGGCGACCTGATTGCCGAGAGCGCCGTGGCCAATGGTTGGGCCGGCGTGGTCATCGACGGCTGTGTGCGCGACGTCGAGCGCCTGGCGGAGCTGGACCTCGGCGTCAAGGCGCTGGCGGCGACTCCGCGCAAGAGTACGCGCCGCGGTGAGGGCCAGCGCGACCTGCCCATCGACCTCGCTGGCGTGCTTGTTCGGCCGGGCGACTGGGTCTATTGCGACGCGGATGGCGTCGTGGTTGCGCCCTCGGGCCTGATCGAGCCGGGAAACGGGTCGCGCGATGAATACGCCACGGCCGGCAGGCGGTTCCCGGGTCTACCGTTTGCCCTGTGGGGAGCCGCTGACCTCGCTCTTGCGGCTGCCTGATGAACCTCGATCCGGCAGTTGTTCCGATCGTAGGGGCTCCGATCGTAGCGGCGAATTCAATCGCCCAGTCAATGCCTTCAGTGCGGCGAAAGCCGCATCTGGATCAACCGACGCGGACGGGGTGACGGGCATGCTGTGCTTTGACCATGCTACCGCTGCGTCGTTGGATTGGGCGCTGGGGCAGTATTTCCGCTTGCTCGACGTCTGGTTCAGCGCCCCTAACTGTTGGAGTTCGCTCGACCCTTGCTCGGTCTCGGCTCGCGGCGATATCCATGACCATCGCGGTGAACGGCGCCGCTAATGGCCTGGATCGAAGCCAAACAGCTGGCCGAGGCCATCCTCGACGGCTTCGATCGCCATTACCGGCTGTTCCGCGAGATCACCAGCGGCGCCCGGCAGCGGTTTGAACAAGCGGACTGGGGCGCGGTGCAGCGCAGCGCGCGCGAACGCATCGACTTCTACGACAAGCGCGTGACGGAGACCACCGCCGTGCTGCGTCGCGAGTTCCGTTTGCGCAGCCCCGAGGACGAACTCTGGAAGCGGGTCAAGATCGAGTATTCCCGCCTGCTGCCCCAGCATCATCAGCCGGAACTCGCCGAGACCTTCTACAATTCCGTGTTCTGCCGGCTGTTCGACCGACGCTACTACAACAACGCCTACATCTTCGTCTGGCCGATGCTGTCCACCGAGCATCTGGAGGCGGAGATACCCATCTTCCGCCCCTATTACCCGGACCGCGACGGCTTTGCGCGCGTCATCTGGAGCATCCTGGAAGACCTCTGCTTCAGCGTGCCGTTTCGCGACCGTCGGCGCGACGTGCGCAACCTGATGCGCGCGATTCGCGAGCGTTTTCCGCCGAATCGCGCACGGCACCAGAATTTCCAGCTCGCGGTGCTGTCGGAGCCGTTCTTTCGCAACAAGGCCGCCTATGTCATCGGCAAGGTGATCAATGGTGCCGAGCAGATTCCGTTCGTGATCCCGATTCTGAACGATCGTGGGGAGAATCTCGGCGACAACGACAACGACAACGACAACGATAAGAGGGCAGGGGCGGGCTGTATGTCGACACGTTGCTGAGCGGCGAGGACGACATCTCCAACATCTTCAGCTTCTCGCGTGCCTATTTCATGGTCGACACCGAGGTGCCGGCCGCGGTGGTGGACTTCCTGCGCCCGCTGATGCGCCACAAGGGCAAGGCGGAGCTTTACACCGCCATCGGCCTACAGAAGTTTGGCAAGGCCGAGTTCTATCGCGACTTTCTCAAGCACCTGCGCTATTCCAGCGATCAGTTGGTCGTCGCCCCCGGCATTCGCGGCATGGTCATGTGCGTGTTTACGCTGCCGTCGTTTCCCTACGTGTTCAAGGTCATCAAGGACCGCTTCCCGCCGCCCAAGGAGATGACCCGCGCCCAGGTGATGGACAAGTACCTGCTGGTGAAGATGCACGACCGCGTCGGGCGCATGGCCGACTCCTGGGAGTATTCGCATGTCGCCTTTCCCCGCGGGCGTTTTTCCGATGAGCTGATCACCATGCTGCGCGAGGAGTGCGCCGGCAGCATCGAGCAGGT
This sequence comes from uncultured Gammaproteobacteria bacterium, assembly GCA_963695445.1. Lineage (GTDB taxonomy): Bacteria > Pseudomonadota > Gammaproteobacteria > Chromatiales > Chromatiaceae > Thiohalocapsa. The sequence goes on from CAVOGV010000061.1 coordinate 210,351, forward strand.
CGAGGACCAGCTGATCGTCAAGCACCTGTACATCGAGCGGCGTATGTCGCCGCTGAATATGTACCTGGCCAGTGCCGACGACGACGATATCGCCCATGCCGCCTTGGAGTACGGCGACGCCATCAAGCAGCTCGCCGCGGCGAATATCTTTCCCGGCGATTTCCTGTTCAAGAACTTCGGTGTCACACGCCAGGGCAGGGTCGTGTTCTACGACTACGACGAACTCTGCTATCTGACCGAGTGCCGCTTCCGCGACATCCCGCCGCCGCCGTTTCCGGAAATGGAGTTCTCCGACGAGGTCTGGTACACCGCCGCCCCCGGCGACGTGTTCCCGGAAGAGTTCGAGACCTTCCTGCTCACCGACCCACGCTTTCGCAAGGCGTTTCGGCCCCTGCATCGCGAGATCTTCGACCCCAGCTGGTGGCGCGCCCGGCAGAGCGCGATCCGCGATGGTCGGGTGGAGGACGTGTTTCCGTATCCAGAGGATCGGCGTTTTCGCTAGACCGATCAATTGTCGGGTCTAGTTTTAGACCCTTGGCTAACATGACCGATGGGCTTGATCTAAAGAGACTGTTGAGCTATTCATATTTATTCGTAGCGAATATTGTGAGGCGCGCGATGGCAACAACCAGTCTGAGTCTAGGCGAGCATTGGGAAGTCTTTATCAAGCGTGAGGTCGCGAGCGGTCGTTACGGCTCCGCGAGCGAAGTGGTCCGGGACGCCTTACGCCACATGGAGGATTACAACAAAAGACTCGCGGCCTTGCGCGTCCATCTGGCCGAAGGCGAAGCACAGGCGCTCCGCGGGGACTTTGTGGATAATTATTCCCTGGACCAGCTGCTGTCTGAGTCGGATCGGGAAGGGTGAGTCGCTTTCGCATCACGCCGCGTGCGAAGCAGGACTTGCGAAACATCGCCCGCTATACGCTCCTGACATGGGGGCGTCCGCAGCGCGACAAATATCTGCGGGCCATCGACCGGCGGTTTTCGTGGCTAGCTGCGAATCCGAACCTCGGCACCCACCGCCCGGAGATCAAGGAAGGCTACTTTAGCTATCCGCAAGGGTCGCACGTCATCTTCTACCTCATGCGTGAAGATGGGATTGATGTCATCGGCGTTCCGCACCAACGCATGGATGTGGTCGGCTATTTCGACGGATAGTCTGGCTGTTGGAGGTCAGTGTCGGAAAGGGGTCACCCCGGCGCGAGATAGCCGGTGCAGTCGAGATCGAACACCTTGATGGGTTTCTTGCGGCGGATGCGCACGGCGGTGAGGCTGCCGCCCCAGAGGCAGCCGGTGTCGAGACCCCAGACATTGTGCTCGGCGATGTAGCCGAGCATGGACCAGTGCCCGAATACGATGCGATCTTCGCGGGTGGCGCGGCTGGGCACCTTGAACCAGGGCAGCACGTCATCGGGCTGGCTGCCGGGTACACCCTTCTCGTTGAGCAGCAGGCGACCGTCGCGGTCGCAGTAGCGCAGGCGTGTGAAGCAGTTGGTGATGAAGCGCAGGCGGTCTTCGCCGGTGAGGTCCGGCGACCAGAGGTCGGGTTCGTTGCCGTACATCGCATGCAGAAAGTCGACGAAGCCGGGGCCTTGCAGCTCCGCTTCCAATTCCGCCGCGCAGGCCCTGGCTTGGGCCAGGTCCCACTGCGGCGGTAGTCCGGCGTGCAGCATCGAGAAGCGTTTTTTCTCATCGACATGCATCAGCGGCCGATGGCGCAGCCAGTGCAGGATCTCGTCGCGGTCGGGGGCAGTGAGCACGTCGTCGAGATTGCTCTTCTTGGCGTGCTTGTCGTTGCCGGCGGCGAGCGCGAGCAGGTGCAGATCGTGGTTGCCAAGGACCGTGACGGCCTGATCGCCGAGGGCCTTAACGTACCGGAGCACCGACAGGGACTCGGGGCCACGGTTGACCAGGTCGCCGACCAGCCAGAGTGTGTCGGCGATCGGGTCGAAGCCAATACGGTCCAGCAACTGGCGGAACTCGTCGTAGCAGCCCTGGATGTCGCCGACCGCGTAAGTGGCCATGATGCTGATGCCTTCTTGTTGTGCAAGCTAGTGAAACCGTGCGCGATCGCCCAGCGAAAAGGCCGGTATCTCGGCGTCGAAGCGGGTGCCGTCGTCCGCGAGCATGCCATAGCTGCCGTGCATGCTGCCCACCGGCGTCTCAAGTTGGGTGCCGCTGGTGTAGCGGAAGGATTCGCCGGGCTTCAGGTGCGGTTGTTCGCCGACCACGCCGGCGCCGCGCACCTCTTGGGTCTTGCCGTTGGCGTCGGTGACGATCCAGTGGCGATTTAGGAGCTTCGCCGGAAGCGAACCGTTGTTCTCGATGGTGATGGTGTAGGCGAACACGTACCGACCGGCGTCGGGATCGGACTGATCGCCAAGGTAGTTGGTGACCGCGCTGATGGCGATCTTGTAGGGTTGCTCTGTTTCGATGTGCATGGCGTACTCGGATGCTTGACTCGATTGCCGGTCTTCCCGGTTCGGCGGACCGAAATCTGGGGTAAATGGGTCTGTCAAAAGCTGGTCACGCCCCGCTCGGAGGCGCGGATGAAGGCGACGATGGCGTCGGTCTCAGCCCCGGGGTACTCGGCCTCGGCGCGCGGCAGGGCGTCTTCGAGCCGCAATCCGGAGCGGAACAGCAGCTTGTAGACGGTCTTGATGCGGTTGCGCTGGGCCTGATCGAAGCCGTTGCGGCGCAGGCCGACCAGATTCAGACCGATGATGCGAGCGCGCTGACCGTTGACGATGACATAGGGCGGCACGTCCTTCGGCACGCCGCTGACGCCGCCGAGCATGCTGTAGGCGCCGATGCGGCAGAACTGGTGCACGGCGACCTGTCCGGAGACGAAGACGTGATGCTCCAGCTCGACGTGTCCGGCCAGCGTGGCGGTGTTGGCGAAGATGTTGTGATCGCCGACGGTGCAGTCGTGACCGACGTGGCTGAAGGTCATGAAAAAGTTGTGGCTGCCGATGCGCGTGCCGGTGTCGTACTTGACGCCATGGCTGATGTTGACGCCTTCCTTGAAGTGGTTGTGGTCGCCGATGGTCAGCGGGCGGGCCTTGTCCGGGCTGTAGCCTAGGTCCTGCGGCTCGCTGCCGAGCGTGGTGCCGTGGCAGACGCGGTTGTGCCGGCCCATGCGGGTGGCACCGTAGATGCGCGCGCAGCTCTCGACCATGCAGCCTTCGCCGAGTACGGCACCGGCGTTGATGATCGAGTATGGGCCGACGCGCACGCTCGGGTGCAGCTCGGCGCCGTCCTCGATGATGGCGGTCGGGTGGATGGGCGACTGGCCCGATTGGGAAGTCGGGTCGCTCATCAATGCCTGAAATGCCGCATGCCGGTCAGCACCATGGCCATGCCGTGCTCGTTGGCGGCGGCGATGACCTCGTCGTCGCGCATCGAGCCGCCGGGCTGGATCACCGCGGTGATGCCCTTCTCGGCGGCCTGGTCGATGCCGTCGCGGAACGGGAAGAAGGCATCCGAGGCCATCACCGCGCCCTTGACCACTAGCCCGGCCTGCTCGGCCTTGATGGCGGCGATGCGCGCGGAGTTGACGCGGCTCATCTGGCCGGCACCGACGCCGATGGTCATGCCGTCGCGGCCGTAGACGATGGCGTTGGATTTGACGAACTTGGCCACGCGCCAGGTGAACAGCAGGTCGCGCATCTGCGCGTCGGTCGGGGCCTTGTCGGTCGCGACCTTGAGATCGGCGGTCAGCAGCAGATCCGCGTCCTGCACCAACAGGCCGTCGCGCACGCGCTTGAAATCGATATATGCACTGCGTTCGGCACTCCAGTCGCCGCACACCAGCAGGCGCACGTTCTTCTTGGCGCGATCGCGGCGGAGGCCTCGTCGCTCGACGCTCGGTGCGATGATGACCTCGACGAACTGTCGCTCGACGATGGCCGTGGCGACGTCGACGGTGAGTGGTCGGTTAAAGGCGATGATGCCGCCGAAGGCCGACTCGGGGTCGGTGGAGAAGGCACGCTCGTAGGCCTCAAGCAGCGTCGCGCCGAGGGCGACGCCGCAGGGGTTGGCGTGCTTGACGATGACGCAGGTGGGCGCGTCGTTGAACTGCTTGACGCATTCCAGCGCCGCGTCGGTGTCGGCGATGTTGTTGTAGCTGAGTTCCTTGCCCTGCAGCTGCGTGGCGCTGGCGATGGACGCCTCGGTGCGGTCGCGGGCCACGTAGAAGGCCGCCTGCTGATGCGGGTTTTCGCCGTAGCGCATGGGCTGCTGCTTGCGGAACTGCAGGTTGAAGGTGCGCGGCAGCCCCTCGGCCTTGCCCTCGGCGTGCTCGACGATGCGCCCAGGTGATTGGCGATGGCGCCGTCGTAGGCGGCGGTGTGCTCGAATGCCTTCACGGCCAGGTCGAAGCGGGTGGCGTCGCTGACCGCGCCGTCGTTGTCGGCCATCTCCGCGAGCACGCGGGGGTAGTCGTCGGCGTCGACCACCACGGTGACCGCGGCGTGGTTCTTGGCCGCCGCGCGCAGCAGCGTCGGACCGCCGATGTCGATGTTCTCGATCGCCGTGGCCAGGTCGCAGTTCGGCTTGGCGACGGTCTGCTCGAACGGATAGAGATTGACCACGACCAGGTCGATCGGCTTGATCTCGTTCTCGCGCATCACGCCCTCGTCGATGCCGCGCCGGCCGAGGATGCCGCCGTGGATGCGCGGATGCAGGGTCTTGACGCGTCCGCCCATGATCTCCGGAAAGCCGGTGTGCTCGGAGACCTCTTTGACCGGGACGCCGGCCTCGGTCAGCAGCTTCGAGGTGCCGCCGGTGGAGAGGATCTCGACGCCGTGCTCGCTTAAGCCGCGGGCGAACTCGGTGAGGCCGGTCTTGTCGGAAACGCTGATCAGCGCGCGGCGAATGGCGTGCATGCTGTTTTTACTCATGATGTAGGGAGTCTGACGGCCGGCGCGACAATCGCGATCGTCGGCCGCAGGTGTGGCCGACGCTGCATGATGTCTGGCGCGATGCGGAGCTGGTGGCCCGCGTGGCGGCTAGGTCTGGTCGAAGGTTCTGAGTTTCTTTCGCAGTGTGCCGCGGCTCATACCGAGCATGCGTGCGGCAATGGACTGGTTGTTGTTGGTGTTCTCCATCACCGTCTCGATCAGCGGTCGTTCGACCTCGTCGAGTACCATGCGATAGAGGTCGTTGATGTCGTGCCCGTTCATGTTGTGTAGATAATGGCGCAATGCGTTGCGCACACACTCGCGTAGGGGCGCGGTCTGGTCCTTTTGCAGTACGGTCAAGTCCTTCGCATTGTTGCACAGACTCGATCTCCGTCAGGTTGATACTCGGTTCATTGGTTCGGGATGGTTTCGTGATCGAGGGCGCACGGTTCAAGGATTCGATGTTCGGGGACTCGATACCCTGGGGCTCGTTTTCTATTAACTGTTGCTTTGGCGAGCGTTCTGTTGAGAACTGTTGGCGTGGCGCCTTACTCAAGGTGGCTTTGGTCGTGCTTGCAGTTCCGGCCGTCATGCCGTGTCCTCCGTTGGCAGCAACCCGATGAAAAGGTCTCGAATGTGGTCGGTTTGTTGTCGTGCGGTTTGAGCGCGGTTGATCAGGTCCAGGAACTGCGTGGCCGAACGTGTCGCGCTTTGGCCGGCGGCGGCTCCGCTGCCGCTGTGGAAGTACCAGCCGATATGCTTGCGCGCGATGCGAGCACCGCGCGTTTCGCCGTAAAAACTGTAGAGTTCGTCTAGGTGCATCAGCAGGGTATCGCGCACCCATTCAGGCGAGGGCTCCGGCAGCAACTGGCCGGTCGCCAGATAATACGCGATCTCGCGAAAGATCCAGGGACGACCCTGGGCCGCGCGCCCGATCATGATAGCACTGGCCCCGGTGTCGTTCAGCACCTGTCGAGCGCGTTGCGGTGAATCGATGTCGCCGTTCGCGACCAGTGGTAGGTCGGTCGAGCCACGCAGGCTGCGCAGGCTGTCGAATTCCGCGACACCACGGTAGCCGCAGGCGCGGGTGCGCCCGTGCACGGTCAGCAGCGCGATGCCGGATTCCTGCGCGATCCGCGCGATCCGGGCCAGGTTGCGCGTCTCCGGCGACCAGCCGGTGCGCGTCTTCAGCGTCACCGGCACCGGTACGGCCCGAACAACGGCCTCGAGGATGCGGCCGACTAGCGCCTCGTCGCGGAGTAATGCCGAACCCGCGGCCACCTTGCAGACTTTCTTCGCCGGGCAGCCCATGTTGATGTCGATGATCTCGGCGCCCTGGTCGACGTTATAGCGGGCCGCGTCGGCCATCTGCGTGGGGTCGGAACCGGCGATCTGCACCGCGATGGGGCCGGGCTCTCCGGCGTGATCAGCACGCTCGCTGCTCTTACGAGAGCCGCGCAGGGCCGGATTCGCGGACAGCATCTCGGAGACCGCAAGGCCGGCGCCGAGCCGCCGGCACAGACTACGGAACGGCCGATCGGTCACGCCGGCCATCGGCGCAAGGATCAGGCGATTCTCGAGTTCAATCGCACCAATGCGAAACGATCCAGCGCGTGGAACGGCGTCCTTAGCCAGGCCGCCGGTTGTCGGACCGCATACGGGCTCGACAGCAGTGAACGAGCGGAGATGTTGCGTGCGCATGGCGATCCGGCGGCAGCGGGATGGCCAAAGATTTTAGCCAAGTCGCGCCGTTTCGGCAGTGCCGATCGTCAGTGTGCATGCAGGTTTTTGGATGACATCCGACCGGCGGGTATCGATTCGCGCGAAGGTTCAAGATTCAAGGTCCTAGGACCTAGCCAGCTTGGGGGCGCCGAATGTCTGCAGATGAGTCAAGTTTGCCATAGTCGTTGTCGTTGTTGTAATCGACTATCCGACTACGACTACGACAACGACAACGACAACGACAACGACAACGACAACGATGATCGCTGCCCAGCTTGCCAAAGCGGCGATAACGAACAGTCTCAAGGGCGTCGCAACAGAGCGCCGTACCCTCGTCGGTCTCGGCCATCGCCTCGCTAGCGGCGAGTGCGCAGTCGGCGCCCCGCTAGCAGCGCCCAGTCTGCATCGATCCCTGGCGGTTCCAGCAGAAAATGCTCCCGGTAGGCATCGGCAACCCGCGTCGCCTGATGGCTGAGGATGCCGGACAGCCCGATCAGCGCGTCGTCCGCGGCGAAATTGGTCAGCGTGGGCGCGAGCTCGATCAGCGGCCCCGCGAGGATGTTGGCGACGAGCACGTCGGCGCCGGTCGAATGTCCATCCAAATACTCGGGTACAGCCGGGGGCAGCAAGATCGTCAGTCGTTCCAAGACATCATTGTCGATGGCATTGTCGACGGTGGCATCGAGTGCCTGCTGATCGTGGTCGACGGCGAACGCATGTCGCGCGCCGAGCTTGAGCGCGGCTATGGCGAGAATGCCGGAGCCGCAGCCGAAGTCGAGCACGGTGCGGTCGGTAAGATCGAGTCCGTCGAGCCAGCGCAGGCAGAGCGCGGTGGTGGGGTGATGGCCGGTGCCGAAGGCGAGTCCGGGGTCCAGGTCGATGATCACGCTGTCGACGTCGGCCGGGTCCGGTCGCTGACCGTGCGGACAGATCCACAACCGACGACCGAAGCGCATCGGTGCCAACTCCTCCAGCCAGACGCGCTCCCAGGGGCGATCGTCCAGGGTTGTGATCAAGGGTGGGGCTAGGCTCTGAAAGCCGAGGCTGTCCGCCGCCTGCTCGGCCAGCATCGTGCCCTGGGGATCATCACTGAAAAGCGCGGTGATGCGCACCTGGCGCCATAGCGGTGTCGCGTTCGGCGCCGGCTCCAAGATCGGTTCCGGCGCTGGGTCGTCTGCGGCATCGTCGATGGTCACCGCCAGGGCGCCGCCGTTCTCCAGCGCCGCCTCGATCAACGGTGCCTGTTCACGGTCGGCCACTAACGCGAGTTGCAGCCAAGCCATCAGCGGGTGTTTCGACGCGTGGTTGCGACCATGGTCACATGCCCAGTTTCTTTTCCAGATAATGGATGTTGGCGCCGCCCTGCTGGAAGGCGGCGTCTTTCAGAATCTGGCGTTGGAGTGGGATGTTGGTGTGGATGCCCTCGATCACGGTTTCCCGCAGCGCGTTGCACATGCGCGCTATCGCCGAGGGGCGGTCCTCGCCGTGGGCGATGAGCTTGCCGATCATCGAGTCGTAGTAGGGCGGCACCAGATACCCGGAGTAGATGTGTGTGTCGAGCCGGATGCCGGGCCCGCCGGGGGCGTGGAATTCTTCGATGCGGCCCGGACTCGGCATGAAGGTCTCGGGGTGCTCGGCGTTGAGCCGGCACTCGATGGCATGGCCGCGCAGCACGATGTCGTTCTGGCTGTAGCGCAGCCGGTCGCCGGAGGCCATGAGCAATTGTTCCTTGACGATGTCGACGCCGGTGATCATCTCGGTGACCGGATGCTCCACCTGCACGCGGGTGTTCATCTCGATGAAATAGAACTCGCCATCCTGGTACAGGAACTCGAAGGTGCCGACGCCGCGGTAGCCGATACTGCTGCAGGCCTCGGCGCAGCGTGTGCCGATGAAGTGCCGTTGTTCGTCTGTGATGCCCGGTGCCGGTGCCTCTTCGATGACCTTTTGATGACGCCGCTGCATGGAGCAGTCGCGCTCGCCAAGGTGAATGGCGTTGCCGTAATTGTCCGCGAGGATCTGGAACTCCACGTGGCGCGGGTTTTCGAGGTACTTTTCCATGTAGACGGTATCGTTGCCGAAGGCGGCCCCGGCCTCGGCCTTGGTCAACGAGATCGCGTTCAGCAGCGTCGCGTCGGAATGCACCACGCGCATTCCGCGGCCGCCACCGCCGCCAGCGGCCTTGATGATGACCGGGTAGCCGATCTCGCGCGCCATCTCCAGGGTGCCCTTGTTGTTGATGTCGATTGGACCGTCGGAGCCCGGCACGCAGGGCACGCCGCTGCGCTTCATCGCCCTGATGGCGGACACCTTGTCGCCCATCAGACGGATGGTCTCGGGCTTCGGGCCGACAAAGATGAACCCGGAGCGTTCGACGCGCTCGGCGAAGTCCGCGTTCTCGGACAAAAAGCCGTATCCGGGGTGGATGGCCACCGTGTCGGTGACCTCCGCGGCGCTGATGATGGACGGGATGTGCAGATAGCTGTCGCGCGATGGCGCCGGCCCGATACAGACCGACTCGTCTGCCAGCAGAACGTGCTTGAGGTCGCGGTCTGCATCGGAATGCACGGCCACGGTCTTGATGCCCAATTCGCGGCAGGCGCGCAGGATCCGCAGTGCGATTTCGCCGCGGTTGGCGATGAGGACTTTTTCTATCATTCGATCACGAACAGCGGCTGGTTGTATTCAACCGGCTGTCCGTTCTCCACCAGGATACTCTTGACCGAACCGGCGCGCTCGCACTCGATCTGATTCAGGATCTTCATCGCCTCGATGATGCAAAGTGTGTCGCCCACCTTGACCTCGGCGCCTTCCTCGACGAAGGCCTTGCTGCCCGGCGACGGCGAGCGATAGAAGGTGCCGACCATTGGCGAGCGGACGAGATTTTCCTCGTCTGGCTCCGGTGCGGCCGTTGCTGCCGGCGCACCAACTGCTGTCGACTGTGCGGCCGCGACGGGTGCTGCCATTGGGCTCTGCATCAGGAACTGGGCCGGGGAGCTGCCGTGGCGGCTGATGCGGACGGATTCTTCGCCCTCGTGAATCTCGATCTCCGCGACATTCGATTCTTCGAGCAGCTCGATGAGCTTCTTGACCTTACGGATATCCATGACGGTTGTGATTCTCGTGTTCGATCTTTGTCGTTGGCCGTTGTGACGAGCGCGTCGCGCCCATGGCCGGCGGCATCTGTGCTAGGCCAGCCGTCGCATGGCCGCCGTCAATGCCAGTTCATAGCCGACGGCGCCGAGGCCGCTGATGGTGCCCACGGCGATATCGGAAAAATACGAGTGGCGACGAAACGGCTCGCGGGCGTGCACATTCGACAGATGCACCTCGATGAACGGGATGCGCACGGCAAGCACGGCATCGCGCAGCGCGACGCTGGTGTGCGTGTAGCCGGCCGGGTTGATCAGCGCAAAGGCGACGCCGTCGGCACCGGCGCGGTGCAGGGTATCGATCAGCACGTGCTCCGCGTTGCTCTGAACGAACCGCAGTTCATGCCCGGCGTCGGCGGCGAGCGTGCTCAGACGCTCGGCGATGGCATCGAGCGTCTCGTGACCGTATTTGTCCGGCTCTCGACTACCGAGCAGATTCAGATTGGGGCCGTTGAGGCAGAGTATCTGGGCCATGTGCGGGCTGTCGGCGGATCTCTTCTGGCGCTGTGAAGTCTGGGGCGGTCAAACGGACATGCTGAATCGGCCGAGTAGCAGGCAACAGCCGGCGTGGCCCAGCGGCCGGGTGCCCGGCCCGCATGCTGGCCAGTTTAGATGTCAACTGCACGCAAACCGCAGCGAACGACCAGGAAATATCAGTCTTCGTGCCGAGGCACGACAGCGAGTAAGGGTAAGGGAAACGTGGCAATTTTACAAAGCGGATTTCGCGCGCATTACCCGCGCGTTCGCTTACGTTGGCGGCGGTTCTATTCGGGTTGTGTCTTCCAACAACGGGACCACATGCGTGCGTATCTCGGCCGCGCTGATCTCGCCGGTGTGGCTGAAGACAAGCCGCCCGACGCGGTCGAAGACCACGGTGAACGGCAGTCCGCTGGTGCGGTTGCCAAGTCGTTTGGACAGTTCCACGCTGCTCGCGTCGCCAAACAGAATTTGATAGTCGACGCTGTTCTCGTCGAGAAAGCGGCGTACCGAGTCGGCATCGTCGATGGCGATGCCAACCACCTGCAGCCGGCCCGTATCGAAGCCTTGCTGCAACTGCGCCAGCATCGGCATCTCGCGCAGGCAGGGCGGGCACCAGGTGGCCCAAAAGTTCAACACCACCACCTTGCCCGCCCAGCTGTTACTGGCGATCTCGCGCCCCGCCGTGTCGGGCAGGCGGATGTCCGGCAGGCTGTTAATGCTGTCGCCGGCCCGATTGGGGGCAGTCCCGCCGGCGTCGTGGTCGGCGAGCCAACGCTCGCCGAAAAGAGCGATGCCGATACTGAGTGTACCGGCCAGCAGGGTCACGACCAGAACCTTGGCCGGGTTCACGGCGCGATCTCGTTCAGGTGCGCGGCGAACTCGTCCGCCGGCACGAAGCCCACCAGGCGATAGCCGCGCAGCTCGTTGCCGTCAGCGTCGAAGAACAGCATCGCCGGTGGGCCGGGCAGGCCGAAGCGCTCCTGCATCAGCGCCTTGTCCTCGGCATCGTTGGCGGTGACATCGGCCTGCAGCAGCACGAAGCGCTCCATCGCCGAGACCACCTGCGGTTCGGGGAAGGTGTAACGCTCCATCTCCTTGCAGGACACACACCAGTCGGCATAGAAGTCCAGCATCACCGGTTTGCCGACGACCGCCGCGGCGGCGACCTCGCGTTCGAGGTCGGCGACGGTCTTGATGCGTTTGAACTCGGCGTGCGCGGCGGCGCCTGCCCCACCACCGGCCGGGACCAGGCCGCGCAGCGGCTGGATGGTGTCTTTGCCGCCGGCGGCGACCCCCACCAGCATCAGGATGCCGTAGACCAGCACCGTAACGCCCAGTGCCTTCCACAGCTTGCGCCAGCCGCTGACGTCGGCGTCGAGGGTGGTCAGCGCGCCCAGATAGACGCCGGAGCTGATCAGCAGCAGGCCCCAGAGCAGCATCGCGACCGCGGCAGGCAGCACGCGTTCCACCAGCAGGATGGCCACCGCCAGCAGCAGCACGCCGAACACCGCCTTGACGGCATCCATCCAGGCCCCCGCGCGGGGCAGCAGCTTGCCGGCGGAGGTGCCGATGGCCAGCAGCGGCGCGCCCATGCCCAACCCGAGCCCGAGCAGCGCGAAGAAGCCGAGTACCGCATCGCCGGTCTGGCCGATGAAGATCAGCGCCCCCATCAGCGGCGGCGCGACGCAGGGGCCGACGATCAGCGCGGACAGCGCGCCCATGATGGCGGCACCGACCAGCGTGCCGCCTTCCTGCTTATTGCTGATCTCGGTGAGCTTGGTCTGAACGCTGCTGGGCAGTTGCAGGTCGTAGAAGCCGAACATCGACATGGCCAGGGCCACGAACATGGCCGCGAACACCGTCAGTACCCACGGATTCTGGAAGGTCGCCTGGAGATTGGCGCCGAACAGACCGGCGATGACGCCGACCACGGCATAGGTCAACGCCATCGCCAGCACGTAGGCCAGCGACAGCATGAAGGCCTTGCGTGTGGTGATGCTGTCGCCCTGACCAGCGATGATGCCGGACAGGATCGGGATCATCGGGAACACGCAGGGGGTGAAGGCCAGCAGCAGACCAAGCCCGAAGAAGATGGCGATCGCGCCGAAGATGCCGGCATTGGCCAGCCGTGCGGCGATCTGGTCCTGTTCCGACACGCGCCCGTCGCTCGCGGCGTTTTCGGCGGTCCGCTGTTTGGGGAGCTGCGGGTGCCGCGGGCTCGGTCAGTGCGACGGTCTGCAGCGCGGCCGGCAGTTCCAGCGTGACGCGGTCGGTGACCGGTGGATAACAGATGCCGCGCTCGGCGCAGCCTTGGAACTTGGCGACGAGCGTGACCGCGGTAGGTTCGGCGGAGCCGCGCAACAGCGGGACCTGGAGATCGACTGTGCCATGGTAAATCGCGACATCGCCGATGCTGCCATCCGGGCGCACCGTGTTGGCCTTGACTTCGGCCTCCGGCAGCTCGTAGGCGCCGAGCTGGACGCCGTCGGCGTCCTCCAGCGTCAACTCGATCTTTTCCTGGTACAGGTAGGTCTCCGGGGCGACCTCCCATTGCAGCGCAAGGGCGTCCGGGCCGCTCACCTCGGCGTTGAATAGGAACGCCTCCTCGGCGGGCAGAATGTCGTCCTCAAGCCCAAGCCCGAGCGATTGCGTCATGGCGCCGAGGGCCGACTTGCCGGGGCTGCTCGCTGGCAGGTCATCCGCGACGGCCAGCGATTGCGTCGACAGGCGCTCCGGCGTCTGCGCCGCCGGCTGATCGACTGCCGCCAGCTTGGGCAGTTCGAGGAGTATTTTCTGCTTTTGCGGCGGATAGCAGAGCCCCGCATCGGCGCAGCCCTGCGAGGTGGTATGGAGCTCGACGATGTCGCCCGCGTCCGCGGTGCGCTGGACGGGGACCCGCGCCTCCATTCGGTCGCGGTAGATCTGGACCTCACCGAAGAACTCGTCTTGCTTGGTCTCGGCGGGCGGCAGGTCCGCGCGACCGGTCTCGATGCCCGGCGTCTCGCTGGAGAAGCGGAACTTGCTCTGATACATGTAGTAGCCGGGTTCGATGTCCCAGCGCACCAACACGGCATCTTGGCCTGCCGCCTCCCCAGAGATGCGGAAGGCCTGATCGGGCTGCAGGAACTCGTCGTCGGCAATCGCCGTGACCGGCTGTGACAACAACAGCGCCAGGCCGAGGGTTCCCAGGCGCTTGGAACAGGTGTCCGAGCCCGCGGCGGGGTCGGGGCGCTGTCGGCGCGACGGTCTGCTTGGTTGCGGCGGATGCCATCAGTCTTGCGTTCTGGTGCATGTACGGACCCACTCAAGATAGTTGTCGAGCCCTGCGACGATGGGGTGTGCGATCACCTCCGGGACGTCATAGGGGTGTTGTGTTTTGATCTGCGCCGTGAGTTCGGCGAGACGCTGCTCCGTGGTCTTGATCAGCAGCAGCACCTCGTTGTCCCTGGCGAGGCTCCCTTCCCAACGATACACGGACAGCACGCCGGGCAAGATGTTCACGCAGGCCGCGAGGCCCTGATCAACCAGCGATTCCGCCAGCGCCTCGGCGGTTGCCTGATCGGGGCAGGTGCACAAGGCGAGGTAGACGGCGTCGGACATGACAGCGGCTCCGAGTCAGGTTGGGGCGGCGGTGGCGATTGCCCGCGATCGCGACGCATGGGCCTTCGCACTGGACGCGCGTAAGGTTACCGGAATCGCAGGCCTCCGGTCGCTGCCGATTGAATCGAACAAATCCGGACAGACCTTCCGGGATTCCGGGCCCGAGTGCGAGATCGCCGCGGCTCCCGACCAAACGAGACCGCAAGCATGCTGCTTTTCCTTCTGATTTTTGTCGCCGCCCCGCTGATCGAGCTGTACTTCCTGATTCAGGTGGGCTCAGTCATCGGTGCGTTGCCGACGATCGCCCTTTCCATTCTTACCGCCGTCATCGGTGGCGCACTGGTGCGCATGCAGGGTCTTGCGGTGCTGATGCGCGTGCGCGCGATGCTGGATCAGGGCGAGATGCCGGCCCTAGAGCTACTCGACGGCGCCGTCCTGCTGGTGTGCGGCTTCGCGCTTGCTGCTGCCGGGGTTCGTTACCGACATCGTCGGCTTTCTGCTGCTGATCCCTCCCGTCAGGCACGCGTTGATCAGGCGCTACATCCATGTGGTGCCGGTACCGGATGTCGAATGGCGTCCGCCGCGGCGATTTCGAGCGTGGTCCGCGCGTCATCGAGGGCGAGTACAGGCGCGACGACGACTGATTCGACCCGATCCGATCTCGGGGCTCATCTCCGGGTCCCATCTCCGGGTCGCATCTGGCGCCGGCGACGGTTGTCGAGCAAGCCCTTCGATCGTCGCCGGATGCCTGCTGGTCCTGTGTGCGTGCCGCAAGCCTAAGGCGGCAGTTGGTGTCGCGACAACGCCCGTCCCAAGCGATCTTTGCGCCCGCTTTGCGCCCTGCGTCGATCGCCTCAGGCCGGGCACCCGAGCCCGTGCGAGTGATCCGCTGGCTCAAATTCGTGCATCGAACCCCTTGACAGGCGAAAGCGTGCCCCTATTATTAGCACTCGCCAAACACGAGTGCTAACACCCGAGCGAACGACTCGGATGTCACCTGAACCACTGCAACCTAAGCTGAGGGGAAAACACCCATGAATATCCGTCCCTTGCATGACCGTGTCGTTGTCCGCCGCATGGAGGAGGAGCGTACCTCCGCCGGCGGTATCGTGATCCCGGATTCCGCTACCGAGAAGCCGATCCAGGGCGAAATCATCGCTGTCGGCAACGGCAAGATCATGGATAACGGCGATTCCCGCGGCCTCGACGTCAAGGTCGGCGACCGCGTGCTGTTCGGCAAGTATTCCGGCACGGAAGTGAAGCTCGACGGCGAAGACTTCCTCGTGATGCGCGAGGACGACATCATGGGCGTCGTCGAGGTCTGAGTCGGCCCCGACTGACTTCCCCTGATCAACTCTGATGTGACGAGTCTTACAGGGACTGCCGGAATGGTCCGCTCGATCGGCCTGAGCCAGGCTTCGGCGAGCGGCTCTGGAATTGGTCCCCGACCGCACCTCACCCAATTTTTCACAAAACCAGTTTCAGACCGAGGTAATAGCGCAATGAGTGCAAAAGAAGTCAAGTTCGGCTCCGATGCCCGCAACCGCATGATGGAGGGCGTCAACGTCCTCGCCAACGCCGTCAAGGTCACGCTCGGCCCGAAGGGTCGTAACGTGGTGCTGGAGAAGTCCTTCGGCGCCCCGACCGTCACCAAGGACGGCGTCTCCGTGGCCAAAGAGATCGAGCTGTCCGACAAGTTCGAGAACATGGGCGCGCAGATGGTCAAGGAAGTCGCTTCGCAGACCTCCGACATCGCCGGCGACGGCACCACCACCGCCACCGTGCTGGCTCAGGCCATGGTCCGCGAAGGCCTCAAGGCAGTCGCCGCCGGCATGAACCCGATGGATCTGAAGCGCGGCATGGACAAGGCCCTGATCGCCGCTGTCGCCGAGCTGAAGGAGACTCTCCAAGCCTTGCTCCGACAACAAGGAGATCGCCCAGGTCGGCACCATCTCCGCCAACTCCGACGACTCCATCGGCGAGATCATCGCCGAGGCCATGGAGAAGGTCGGTAAGGAAGGCGTCATCACCGTTGAAGAAGGCAAGTCGCTGCACAACGAACTCGACGTGGTCGAGGGCATGCAGTTCGACCGCGGCTACCTGTCGCCGTACTTCATCAACAACCAGCAGAGCCAGACCGCCGAGCTGGAAGACCCGTTCATCCTGCTGCACGACAAGAAGATCTCCAACATCCGCGAGCTGCTGCCGGTGCTCGAGGCCGTCGCCAAGGCCGGTCGTCCGCTGATGATCGTCGCCGAAGACATCGAAGGCGAGGCCCTGGCCACGCTGGTGGTCAACTCCATCCGCGGCATCATCAAGGTCTGCGCCGTCAAGGCCCCGGGCTTCGGTGATCGTCGCAAGGCCATGCTGCAGGACATCGCCATCCTCACCGGCGGTACCGTCATCGCCGAGGAAGTCGGCCTGACCCTGGAGAAGGCCACGCTGAACGAGCTGGGCTCCGCCAAGAAGGTCCAGATCAGCAAGGAAGAGACCACCATCATCGACGGCGCCGGCTCCGAGGGTGAGATCAAGGGTCGTTGCGAGCAGATCCGCGCCCAGGTCGAGGAGACCACCTCCGACTACGATCGCGAGAAGCTGCAGGAGCGTCTGGCCAAGCTGGCCGGCGGCGTTGCGCTGATCAAGGTCGGTGCCGCCACCGAGGTCGAGATGAAGGAGAAGAAGGCCCGCGTCGAAGACGCCCTGCACGCGACTCGTGCCGCGGTGGAAGAGGGCATCGTCCCCGGCGGTGGCGTTGCGCTGGTGCGCGCCCTGACCAAGATCAAGGGCATGACCGGCAGCAACCACGACCAGGATGTCGGCATCGCCATCGCCCTGCGTGCGATGGAAGAGCCGCTGCGCCAGATCGTCGCCAACGCCGGCGACGAGGCATCGCGTCGTGCTGAACAACGTCGCCGACGGCGAGGGCAACTACGGCTACAACGCCGCCAGCGGTGAGTACGGCGATATGGTCGCGATGGGCATCCTGGACCCGACCAAGGTCACCCGCATCGCGCTGCAGAATGCCTGCTCCGTGGCCGGTCTGATGATCACCACCGAGGCCATGGTGGCCGACGAGCCGAAGGACGACGCCCCGATGGGCGGCGGCGGTGGCATGGGCGGCATGGGCGACATGGGCGGCATGGGCATGATGTAATCGCCCAGCGCTCATCGGCAACGTATCGGCGCGGTTGCGCCGGTACATCGCTGAGCCAAGAAGCCCCGCTTAGGCGGGGCTTTTTTTGTTGCGCAGTCGCCACGCGAGCGACGAGCCAATTCGGTGGGAGCGGCTTGCAGCCGCGACTCCGGAGCAACTGAAGTCCGCGGCGGCGGCTCGTTCCGACACGCCTACCGCCGCGACCCGCGCACCGTCGCCAACACGATGCCCAGCGCGATCAACCCTCCGCCGGCGGCGTGAAACCAAAGCAGCCGCTCGCCGAGCAGCAGCGTTGCGAGCAACGCGCCGAACGCCGGCATCAGATGAATGTACTGCCCGGTGCGGTTCGCGCCCATCTCATGGACGGCGCGATTCCAGAAGATGTAGGCCAGCACCGACGGGAACAGGGCCACGTAGCCGATGGCGCCCAGGTTGGTCGCGCTGAGCGCGAAGCGATGGCCAAGCGACAGGTCCCACGCATAGAGCCCAATCAATGGAATGAGACCGATGCCCATGATGGCGGCCAGAAACGTCAGCGGTTCGAGTTCGGCCGGACGCCAGCGCAGGCAGACGGAGTAGAGCGCCCAATCCAGCCCCGCCGCGAGTATCCATAGATCACCCCGATTCAGCGTCATGCCGGCAAGCAACTGCGGCCGACCTTCGGTGGCGATCACCACCACGCCCGCCAAGGACAGCAGGATACCCAGCAATTGCGGCAGGCGCACCGCCTGCTTCAGCATTAGGAACGAAAGGGCCACAATCACGACGGGCGTCGCTGAGGACAACAGCACCCCGTTGGTGGCGGTGGTGTCCTGCAAGCCAAGGTAGGCGAAGGTGTTGTAGTTGGTGATGCCGAGTATCGCCAGTAGCGTCAGCAGCGGCCAGTGGCGTCGCAGCGCGGGCCACTGTGCGCGTAGGCCGGGCCAGGCAAAGGGCAGCAGGATCAGCAGAGCCGTTGCCCAGCGCCAGAACGATAACGCGATGGGCGGTATGTCTGTGTGCAATGCCCGTGCGAGCACGAAGTTGCCGGCCCAGAAGAGCGGTGGCAGCGCGGCCAATAGCCAGATCGGTCTTGCGGCGACGCGGCTCATTCGCGCCGGTCTCGCGCCCCAGAGGTGTCGTTGTCGGCGGATTCCTGCCCGCAACATCGCCACAAACAGCGAATCTTGTGCAATACTTAAGTCGCTTTGCATCGTAAAAACAGTTTGATAGCTAGACTACTTGAAATGTCTTCTACTGGTTCGGCGCGCTGGCTGGTTGCTGCGTCCGCGGTGTTGTTCGATTGCCTCGTTGCTGGTCTCTGGTGCCTCGGTCGCGGGCCCAGATATCCGTTCCGGCGCCGCGCTGGTCATCGACCATTACGGTAACCGGGTTTACGGCAAGAACACGACCGACGTGCGTCCCATCGCCTCCATCACGAAGCTGATGATGGCGATGGTCGTGCTGGATGCCGACGTGCCCCTGGACGACCACATCACCATCACCGAGCAGGACCGCGACCGCCTGCGCTGGAGCCGATCGCGGCTGCGTATCGGCGAGGCGACGCTGTCGCGACGCGATATGCTGCGGGTGGCGCTGATGTCGTCCGACAATCGCGCCGCTGCCGCGCTGGGCCGCACCACCTTCGCCGGTGGCACGGCAGACTTTGTGGCGGCGATGAATGCGAAGGCGGCGACGCTCGGCATGCGCGACAGCCAGTTCGTCGATGCCTCGGGACTCGATGCCGGCAACCAATCCACCGCCGAGGATCTGATCCGCATGGTGCACGCCGCGTCGCAGTATCCGTTAATTCGCGAGATCACGTCGACCGGCGAATATACCGCGCATCCCTACGCCGATCGCGGCGCCGTGAACTATCGCAACACCAATCCGTTGGTGCGCGATTCGCGCTGGAATGTCGAGCTGAGCAAGACCGGCTATATCCACGAGGCTGGTCGCTGCCTGGTCATGCAGGCGGTCGTCGCCGGCCGGCGCCTGTATATCGTCCTGCTGAACGGCGACGGAAAGATGACGCCGGTCGGTGATTCCAATCGGCTGCGCGACTGGCTCAAGACCAGCGGCGACCCGCGGACCGCCAGCGTTGCGAGCAGCGGCGGCTGATAGGCATGCGGCGCGCTTCGGGCTGACGCGAACAGGCTGTTTGCGCGTTTTCCCTCGACCCCTGTGTTAACGTCTGCGTGCGATGCCCGCGGTGACCCCGCCGGTGCCGAGGCTCGCGATCATTGAGGGTTGAGGTGCGTTTTCATGACTGAACAGACACCTGGCACGCCTCCGAAGGGCGGGGCGATCAAGCAGATACTGTCGCTACTGCTCGCGTTGGTCATCGGCGCTGTCCTCGCGTTTGGCGCCTATCTCTACTGGCAGTATGAATCGGAGCATCCAAGCGCGGACGATGCCTACGTGATGGCCCATTACCTGTGGGTGCACCGCGCGTGAACGGTCAGGTGACCGAGGTGTTCGTCACCGAGAACCAGCGGGTCGAGGCCGGAGACCAGCTATTCCGTCTCGACGCGAGGCCGTTCGCGGCTGTGCTGGGCAAGGCCAGCAGCGCCGAGCGGCTAGTGCGGCAGGATATCGAGGTGCAAAAGGCCGCGGTCCAGGCCGCCGAGGCCAAGGTCCGCGAACAACGTGCCAATGTCGATCGAGGCCAAGGCCGAGTTCGACCGCGTTGAACAACTGGTGAAGCGCGGCGATGAACCGAAACTCCGGGGCATCGAGGTCGAGGACCAATACAAGGCCGCGCAGGCCACGCTGGACGATCTACTCGCGGAGCTGGACTTGGCGCGCAAGACCCTGGGGCCGATGCCGGTTCAGCAGGCGCGCATCGACGAGGCCGCGGAGGCGGTGCAGTTGGCAACGCTGGATCTCGACTGGACCCTCGTCAAGGCTCCCGCGGCTGGTCGAGTGACGCGCGTCACGCTGCGGCCCGGTGACGTGGTGAAGACGGCCGATCAACTGTTCGTGCTCGTCGAGGACGGCGACTGGTGGGTGCAGGCCAACTTCAACGAGGATCAGATCGCATCGATCAGGCCGGGCATGCCCGCCGATGTGCGCATCGACAGCTTTGGCGAGCGTGTGTTTCAGGGCACGGTCGAGAGCATCGGCCCCGCCAGCGCGGCGTCATTCTCCCTGTTGCCGGCGCAAAACACGACGGGCAACTGGGTCAAGGTCACACAGCGCATTCCGGTCCGTGTCCGCTTGCCGCCGATGGACCCGAAGACACCGTATCGTGCTTGGCGCGAGCGCCAGCGTGAGCGTCAGCACTGATCCGGCGTCCGCTGGCGAGCGGGCAGGGCAGGGTTCCGAGACCGCAACCGGCAGCCAGTGAGCGGCCCGCGATGAGTGTCCATCGCTCCGGCTCGACGTCCGAGCCCGGGCTCAACGCGACAGCTGTTCCGGCATCTGGCCCGACAGCGAGTCAGACATCGGGCCGGCATCCGGCGATTCCTCCGCGCCCATCGCTCATCCACCGCCGTTGCCGCCGGGGCTGCAACGCACCATGCTGCTGATCACCTCGCTCATGGTCTCGGTGATGGCCACCGTGGACATGACCATCATCTCGGTGGCGCTGCCCTACATGGCTGGCAATCTCGGCGCGAGCCCGGACGAGATCACCTGGGTGGTGACCATGTTCACCTGCGGGCAGGCGCTGATCATCGGCGTGACTGGGCACCTGTCGCGGCTGTTCGGACGCCGGCGTCTGGCCATTATCGTCATCATCGGGTTCGTGCTCTCGTCGATGGCCTGCGGACTCGCCCAGAGCCTGACGCAGATGGTCATGTTTCGCTTTATTCAAGGCGTTTTCAGTGGGCCGCTGATCCCCTTGTCGCAGTCCATCTTGGTCGATGCCTACCCGCCCGAGGAGCGCAACAAGGCCCTCTCAATCTGGGCCATGGGCGTACTCGGCGGCCCTGCGCTCGGCCCCATCATCGGCGGCTATTTGGCCCAGGATTTCGACTGGCGCTGGAACTTCTGGGTCAATCTGCCCGTCGGTGCCGTCGCGCTGATGTTGATTCTGGCCTTCGTCCGCCCGGTCGCGCCACAGCGCGTGCGCACCGATCTCGTCGGCCTGGTGCTGTTGGCCATCTGGGTCATCAGCCTCCAGGTCATGCTCGACCAAGGCAACACGCTGGATTGGTTCAACGCCCCCGAGATCTGGGTGCTGACGGTGCTGGCCATCACCTTTGCGCTGGCCTTTGTGTTGCGCGGGCTGGTGGTCGGGGATGCCAACATCATGCGCTTGCGGTTGTTCGCCGATGTCAATTTTTCCGTCTGCGCGCTGCTCGTGGCGCTGCTCGGAAGCATCTTTCTGGGTAGCCTCATCGTCACGCCGCAGTTGCTCATCGACTACTACCAGTGGGAGGTGGTCACGGCCGGTCTGGTCATGGGGGCCGCCGGACTGTTCGGCATCCTCGGCAGCCTCGTCAGCGGGCGCTTGGTGGGCCTGTTGGGCATCCGGCTGATGATCGTGCTCGGCTCCGCCTGCATGGCCCTCGGTTGGCTGCGCTACAGCGGTCTGAATCCCTACGCCGGGCCAGTAGAGGCATTCATCCCCGGCGCCCTGGTGATGTTCGGCCTGATGCTCGCCTTCCCGCTGCTCGCCGCCCAGGCGTTCCAGAACCTGCGCCCCGACGAGCGCGACGAGGGCGCCGGCCTGTTCAACTTCGTCAAGACACTGGGCTTCTCCTTCGGCGTGACCTTCGTCGGCACCATGATCTACCGCGGCAGCCAGGCCAACTGGGCCCGCTACGTCGGCGATCTATCCTGGAGCAATCCCGCCTTCACGCAGTTCATCGACGCGCCGCCGCTGTCGGGCGATATCGCCCTGGCCGCGGCCGTGATGGCGGACGAGCTGGCCCGGCAGTCCGGCATTCTCGCCATCACCCAGCTCGCCCAGGTGTTAATGGTCTTGGCGCTGCTGGCGATGCCGCTCGGCTTGCTGCTGCGGCCAAGAAAGGCCCGAAACTAAGCCGATTTCTGCAGATCAGCGCGAACTCTTGGCGCCAGGCCTGCTGATCAACCCGCGGACATCGATCCCCAGCCATGCAACTTCTCGTCGATATCGGCAATACCAGCATCAAATGGGCCACTTGGAACGGGGCGCGGCTTGCCGCTAGCGGCAGCGCGAAACACTACGGCGCGCTTCCCATCGATCTGCTCGCCGCCTGGGACGCCCTTGAGCAGATCACGCGCGTCGTCGTCGCCCGCGTCGGGCCTGAATCCGTGCTCGACGCCGTCGCAGACATCGCCGCCGCCCGCTGGCACAGCGGCGTGACCACCGTTGAGACCAGCGCCGAGGCCCACGGCGTACGCATCGCCTACGCCGAACCCGCACGCTTCGGGGTCGACCGCTTCCTCGGCCTGATCGGTGCCCATGCCATCCAAGCCGGCCCCAAGCTCATCATCGACGCCGGCACCGCCATCACCTACGACCTGTTGCTGGCCGACGGCAGCCACTTGGGCGGGCTCATCCTGCCCGGCATCGGCATCATGCGCGACAGCCTCCTCGCCGGCACCCAGATCCCACGCTACGAGCCCGCCGAGGCCGATCAAGCCTGGGCCACCGACACGGCCGAGGCGGTCGCCGCCGCCAGCATCCAGGCCCCCGCCGCCCTCGCCGAACGGCTCTATCAACGCTTGTCCGATCACACAGGCCAAACGCCCACGCTCATCATCACCGGCGGCGACGCCGAGCGTCTGCTGCCGGCAACGCATACCGATGCCATCCATCATCCGGAACTCGTGCTCTTAGGCCTGAGCCGCTTTGCCTAATGCAGCGCGCACGGCAACCCGACGAGAACGCCGAAACGCCGATTGAGCCAACGGCTCGGCTGGCATAGAATGGTGGCCTTGACCGGAGCTTCAGCGCCGGTTGATACCTTCCGCAATGCTGGCGTAGCTCAGTTGGTAGAGCAGCTGATTTGTAATCAGCAGGTCGTCGGTTCGAATCCGTCCGCCAGCTCCAATTAATTCATAAGGTTAACGGGTATTTCCCAATTCGTGTGCTTTCCCGCTGTGGTCCTGGTAGCCGTTTGGTAGCCGTTTGTCGATAGCAAGGCGAGTTCTCGGATGTCGGATCATTCCGGCTTTCCTGGGACCTTGTTCGTGTTTGGTTCCCACCTCCGGTCGGTTCGTCCCAGCCCGACGAGTGACCTAGTCGGACGCGTGCCTCCACTACCGATCCGTCAAAGGAGGATAAAGGCGATACTCGGGCTTTCGCCGACCGGGAACCGGCATGGCCTTCAGCCACCCAAGATCCTCCAACAACTCCAACACCGCTGAGGCCATCTTGGCATCGGGTCGCGGTCTCGGACCGTACAGGCTCAGCGTTCGCGCCGAGATCGTCTGCTCGTCGCGGCGGCTAAGCCAGTCCAATGTGCGCCGAGCGGTTTCGAGCGTTGGGTCCTCGACCGCCGCGCGTTGCACACGGACCGCCTCCTCGAGGAACCACAGCCCGATGCAGTGCGCGGCGGCCCAGATGCCGACGTCGATCTCGCTGACCGGTTGACGCAGCACGCTGGGATCGGCCGCGATGTGCAGCACCAGCGCCAGCTTGCAGATCTGCGAGACGGCCTTGGCCGCGATGTCGCGGACATCCGCGAGATCACCGCCGTCCGCCATACGATCCTGGAGCAGATTGTGCAGGTCGACTCGGGCTTCGGTTGCTTCCGCGCCCAGGCGTGCCTGATGCGGAATCGCTCGCCCGTAGCCATCTTGGTCAGGAACGTGCGCCAGCACATCGCGAACCAGGGCCGAGTAGGGGGCCAGACGGTCGGCAGACAGACCCGGCTCGCCGAAGCGTTCATGTTGACGCCCAACCATCGACGGCAGCCAGGCCGGCCAGATGCGCGCCAGCGCACCGGACGCCCGCAGCGCCGGATGGGCGGCCACCTCCAGATACTTATCCGGCTGCACCATCACGCAGACGTTCAGACAAGGCCGGCGGATCACCCGGTCCTCGGGACCACTGTCCCCGCTGCCGACCCGATCACGGCTGATGCTGTCGCCGCTGATGCCGGCCAGATAGACCGCATCCCCGGTTCGGCTCTCGCCGGAGTACTTGCCCAGGATCGCATCGAACACCGGCCGGCCCTCGCCACTCATGACGGCGAAGGCACCCTGGCGCTCATGCATCATCTGGAACACCCGCTCCTCGGTGCAGTCGGTAGTGAACAGGCGTGGTGCTGGTGGCACGGCCATGCGCTCCGCTTCCAACTGCTCGACCTGCTGTGCCGTCTCCTCCAGCTCCGAATCCTTGCGGCGCTTCAGCTTCGCGATTTCGCTGTCCACCGCCGCGTTGCGGGCCTTCGCGCGGGGTGCAGCCTCCAATTAATGTATCAACAACATTCGGCACCGAACTGATCAATGCGCTGCCAGAACTGGGTCCAGCGCCCGGTGGTTTGGCTGAGGGCGCGTAAGCTGAGCACGATCTTGGCGCCGGCGTTCTTCCAGCGCATGCCGGAGGCGCACAGGCGCTGCTTGACGAGGGTCTTGCACGCGGCCTCGGTGACGCCCGAGCCGATCGGCAAGCCGTCGGCGACGTAGCGGGCGTAGTCCATCTGGTGGCGATGATTGGCGAAGTAGGTCAGGGCGCTGTCGAGGTCTTCGCGGACCTGCCGGGAGAGTGTGCGACGCTCGCAGAGTTGGGTGGCCTCGTCGATCAGGGTCGAGACCGCGTCGGGTTGGTGTTTGAGACGCGAACAGTGTTCGCTCTGCCAATGCTCGCGCTTGGCCTGTCAGCGCCGGGCTGAAACTGTAGTCATCTGGCCGGAGTGAACCTGCGGAGAAGTTTCTTCTCCGTGTTCTTCCTCCCCCGATCTTTTCATCCTCTTCTTCTGTCTTTGGTCTTGTTTTGCGTCTTCTTCGGCGCCGCGCTGCGGCGGTGAGGAGTGCGGTTGTCGTCGATGCTTGGTGTAGCTCGGAGGGTTGCCCCAAGTGAAACAGCGAAGACGACGCAAGTGTCTGCACTGCGGTGAATTGTTCCAACCTGATGCGCGCAATGCGCACCACCAGCGCTACTGTGGCGAGGCGGCCTGCCGGCGCGCGAGCAAGGCGGCCAGTCAGCGCCGCTGGCTGGGCAAGGCGGCCAATCGGGAGTACTTCCGCGGCGCGGCGAATGTCGAGCGGGTGCGGGCCTGGCGCGCCGAGCATCCCGGCTACTGGCGCCGCGGCGAGGCGCAAACGTGCGCTGCGTTACAAGACGTCTCATCGACGCAAGACATTGAAACGGATAAGGAATCAGCGGCTTTAGCGCAGACTGCGTTACAAGATCTCTTCAGCGCGCAACCGATTGTTCTGATTGGGCTTATCGCGAATTTAACGGGGTCTGCGTTACAAGAAGACATCGCGCGCAGCGCACGACGGTTCCAACAATTAGGGCAGGACATTCTCAGCGGCGGGACGCCGGCTGTTGGAGGAGCACGCGATGCACAAAACCCTGTTGGTCCCCGCCCGGCGCCGCCGGGTGCCGCGCCAGTTCAGTTGGGTCGACCAACGCCTGGTGCGTGAACGCCACATCGGCCATTGCACGGCCGAGGCGCTGGCGCTGTATCTGTTCTTGGTCACGGTGGCCGATGCCGAGGGACTGAGCTTCTATGGCGACGGCGCCATTGCCGGATTGCTCGGGTGGCCCGAGGCGCAGGTGCGCGCGGCACGCGCCGGGCTGGTATGTGCCGGCTTGGTTGCCTTCCAAGCACCGCTGTACCAAGTGCTGTCGTTGGATGCACCGCCACCGGCGCCGTCGGTTGGCGAACCAGCACCATCCGCGCCAGCGCCGCGACTGCGTCCTGCCGGTGAGCTGCGCTCGCTGCGCGCGCTCCTGCAGCAGGCGATGGAGGATCGGACATGATCGACTACCAGACCTACTGCGCCATCCACGACCATCACAACCAGCGCGGCCTGAACGCGGCGCAGATCGCCGAGGCGTTGGACCTGGACCCACGCACGGTGACCACGTGGTTGGCCGAGCCGCGCTTTCGCCCGCGCCAGGTAACCGCGCGCACGAGCAAGCTCGATCCCCACAAGCCGACCATCCGCCGCTGGTTGGAAGCGCACCGCTACAGCGCCCAGCAGGTGTTTCAGCGCCTGCGCGAGGAGGCGGGCTACAGCGGCGGCATCAGCATCGTCAAGGACTACGTGCGCCAGGTACGTCCACCGCGCACGCCGGCGTTCTTGACCTTGTCGTTCGGCCCCGGCGAGTGCGCCCAAGTCGATTGGGGTTCATGGGATGCGGTGACGGTCGGCGAGACGCGTCGGCGCCTGTCGCTGTTCGTGATGGTGCTCTGCTATAGCCGCATGCTCTATGTCGAGTTCACGCTCAGCCAGACCATGGAGCAGTTCCTCGCCTGTCATCAGAACGCCTTCGCCTTTTTCGGCAACCGGGTGCCGGAGAAGGTGATGGTGGACAATCTGAAGTCCGCCGTGCTGCGGCGCATCAGCGGCGAGGCGCCGGTGTTCAATCCGCGCTATCTGGACTTCGCCCAGCACCACGGCTTTCGCATCGTCGCCTGTAACAAGGGCAAGGGCAACGAGAAGGGGCGTGTGGAGTCGGGCGTCGGCTACGTGAAGAAGAACTTCCTCAACGGCTTGGACAACCCCGCCTTCAGTGCGCTGAACCCGGCCGCACGGGTGTGGATGGACACCATCGCCAACGTGCGCGTGCATGGCGAGACCCATGCGCGCCCGGTGGATCGCTTCGCCAAGGAGCAAGCCGCGCTGCGCGCGGGACCAGAGCAACCCTACGACGTCGCCCAGGTGGTGGCAGTGCGTGCCTCACCGAGCTTTCGTATCCGCTGGGACACCAACCGCTACTCGGTGCCGGCCGAGTATGCCGGGCGGTTGTTGACGTTGAAGGTGTATCCGGATCGGCTGTGCGTCTATGACGGGCAGACGCTGATTGCACGCCATGTGCGTTGTTGGGATCACCACCGGGACTTCGAGCTGCCCGATCACCCGAAGGCGTTGCTCGAGCAACGCCGCAATGCCCGCGAGCAGAAGCTGCTCGGGCGGTTCTTGTCCCTCTCGCCGCAGGCCGAGGCGTACTACAAGGCACTGGCCGAGCGTCGCCTCAATTGCGCCCATCACGTGCAGAAGATCGTGGCGCTGAGCGAGATCTATGGCGTGGAGGCGACCGCGCGCGCGATGGCCGATGCCTTCGACTATCAGGCGTTCAGCTGCGAGTACATCACCAATGTGCTGGAGAGCCGCACGCGCCTGCTGCCCGAGCCGGCGGCTTTGCAGCTGACCCGTCGCGCCGATTTGCTGGAGTTGGACATGCCGACGCCGGATTTGAGTCTGTACCAGGCGCAGGCGGATGACACCGAGGAGACGCCATGAACACCACCACGAAAACGCCGAGCGCCGAGGCGTTGACCCAACAACTGGCGTATCTGAAGCTGCCCTTCATGCGCGAGCAGCATGCGGCCCTGGCCCAAGAGGCGGCGCAGGCGCACTGGGATCACCTCGCGTATCTGGCCCGCCTAGCGGCGGGCGAGGCGGCCCTGCGGCGCGAGCGCAGCGTGCAACGGCGGATCACCCAGGCGCGCTTTCCGGTGCTCAAGACCTTAGAGCAGTTCCAGTGGAGTTGGCCGAAGACGATCAACCGCCTGCAGGTACAGAACCTGTTCCGACTGCAGTTCATCGCCGACAAGCACAACGTGATCTTGCTCGGCACGGTCGGCCTCGGTAAGACCCATCTGGCCACCGCGCTCGGCTATGCCGCTTGTCTGGCCGGCCACAGCGTGCGCTTCGCCACCGCTGTGGAGGTGATCAATACCCTCGCCGCGGCACAACGCAGCGGGCGCCTGAAGCAGGCCCTCGACAGCTACCGTAAGCCGCCCCTGCTGATCCTTGACGAACTCGGCTATCTGCCGATCGACAAGACCGGCGCCGATCTGCTGTTTCAGATCATCAGCCTGCGCTACGAGCACGCCGCGACCGTCATCACCTCCAACCGCGTGTTCAAGCACTGGGCGGAGATCTTCAACAACGATGCCACCCTCACCTCGGCACTCCTCGACCGGCTTCTGCATCACGCCGAGACGATCGTCATCGAGGGTCAGAGCTATCGCATGAAGGACCGCATTGAGTCCTGAGCACAGCGCGCCGTTCGCCTCCCGAGGG
>CAVOGV010000062.1:0-30129 GCA_963695445.1 uncultured Gammaproteobacteria bacterium
TCTACCGACACCGGCGGGCAAGGGACAGCGGCAGCCGTGCCCGGTTCGCGTAAGGGCGCTACAATCCGCCGCTGACACAACCCGGACGGGTCCGCGACGGCCGGGTTGAAACAGGATCGCCATCGATCATCCAATACCGCTGCTGCAACGGCTTGGGCCGGAGGAATCACGCCATGGGGAACTCGCTTCAGGATCAGCTGCTCAAGGCGGGCTTGGTCAGCGAGCAGAAGGCCAAGCAGACCCAGAGCAAAAAGCGCAGAAGCGTGCCGGCGCGGTCACCGATACCGGCCAGCAAGAGGCTGCTCGGCTCGCTGCCCAGAAGCGCGAGCGCGATCGCGAGCTCAATCGCCAACGCGATGAGGAGGCCAAGCGCAAGGCCGAGGTGGTAGCGCTGTGGCAGCTGGTCCGCGACAATCGCATCAGTCGCGACCGCGGCGATCTGGCCTACAACTTCACCGACGGTAAGGCGCTGAAGCGGCTCTACGTCAACGCCGAACAGCAGGCCGGGCTGGTCGGCGGCAAGCTGGCTATCGTGCGTCAGGACGATTTTTATGCCCTGGTGCCGGCGGAGATCGCCGAGCGCGTGGCCGCGCACGACGCCTCTATGGTGCTGGTGCACAACAAGCTTGTCGAACGACGTCGACGATGAGTATGCCGACTACAAGGTGCCGGACGACCTGATGTGGTAATTACCCGCGGCGCCGCCGTGACGAGGGAGGAACAGAGGACATGACGGACGAACAAGACCGGCGCCTGGCGCTGCTGATCGACGCCGACAACGCCATCGGCGTCGGTCGTCGAAGGCACTGCTGGAGGAGGTGGCCAAGTACGGCACCGCCCAGTCAAGCGCGCCTACGGCGACTGGACCACGACCGAACCTGGCGGGCTGGAAGGACGAGCTGCATGCGCCACGCCATCCAGCCGATGCCAGCAGTTCGCCTACACCAAGGGCAAGAACTCCACCGACTCGGCCTTGATCATCGACGCGATGGACCTGCTGTACACGGCGCTTCGACGGCTTCTGCCTCGTCTCCAGCGACAGCGACTTCACGCGGCTGGCCACGCGCATGCGCGAGGCCGGGCTCAAGGTCTATGGATTCGGCGAGCGCAAGACGCCGGAGCCGTTCGTCGCGGCCTGCGACAAGTTCATCTTCACCGAACTGCTCAGGCGAGGCGCCGAGGGCCGCGCCGCGCAACGCGGCCACCAAGGAATCTGAGATCGACGACAAGCTGGTCACCTGTTGCGCAGGGCGGTCGAGGAAGCCGCCGACGCGACGGCTGGGCCGAACGGTCCGGCGCTGGCAACATCGTCGCAAGCGCCGCCGGAGTTCGACCAGCGCAACTACGGCTACGCCAAGCTCAGCGACCTGATCAAGGCCACCAAGCTGTTTGAGCTGCAGGCACGCCTGGTGGGGGAAGGTCCGGGCAAGCGCTACTACCTGCGCGATAAGCGGGACGCGGAGGGCTGAGCGGAATTCAAACAAGGTACTCCGCCGCGCCAACGGGCGGCCACGGCGGTACCGGCCACCTGTTGCAAGGGGTGGTGCAACGCAATCCTGGTCGACTCGGACAGCGATTAATCGTGATCGCTGCCGTGATGCGGCGCCGAGGCAACGTCAGGGGCTTGAGCCAACACCGCCGTACCGCTGTAGAAGGTCGTCTGCCAGCGACCGACGAGCAGACCGGGCTCGGCCATCTTCCATGTCATCGCGCCGCGGCCGGCGCGAGCGCCGTTGCGCTCGAAGACCCAGGCGATGACGCGATTGCCGCGCAGCATGCCGTCGACCACCTGTAGCGTGGTCCGTTCGTCCGGGCGCGGTGGCCGGCCGTTCGCGATGGTCTCTCCTTCGCCCCGCAGGCGGCCATCCACCACCCTCAGCCGCAGTCCGTACTCGAAGACCCACTCCTTGAAAGGCCCCCAGGTCACTTGTTGCGACAGGTGCCATTCTCCGTCGAGTTCGTTTAGGCTCGGAGCGGTCAGGCGGGTGTGAATGACAGCGGTGGCCGCGAGCACCAAGATGACCGCCAGCAACGCGCCGAGGAAGGCAGTAAAGCTCTTGATTGGCATCTCGTCGGTCGTCGTCGGCAGCGAGCAGCCGCAGGAATTGACGCCGTTGTGTCCGACGTTAGGTGCGAGCTGCTTGCACAGGTTGCGAAATTCTGGTGCTCTGGCCCTGAGACTGTCGGAATCTCACATCATCGATCGCCTCATTGCAAGAGCATATGCGATAGCGCGGCGATCTCGGGGTCGTCCGGATAGCGCAGGCGCAGTGCCTGGGCATAGCTGCGCGTGTCGTCGAGGTTTCCGGCGTCGCGGTTCATCGTCACCAGGGCGAGCAGGACGTCGCGGTCGGCGGGGGTGTGCTTGTACGCGGCGCCGAGGGCCCCGAGGGCTGCGTTGACGTGACCGGTTTCCTTGAGGGCATAGACATCGCCGTAGCGGCTGTTGTCGGGGGCCAAATCTGCCGCGCGCGCTAACTCGATGAGGGCGGCGTCCGGCCGTTTGCCGCGGATGTACAACAAACCCAGCGCATGATGGAGGTCAGGCGCTTTCAGGGGCGATCTTGAGCCCGTCTTTTAGCGTCTGCTCGCCTTCAGTGTCTGCGCCGAGGGCGCGATAGATATCCGCCAGGTTTGCGTACGCGGGAACCAAGCCGGGGTCCAGTGCAGCGGGTTAGCGGCGTCTATGTCGGCCTCGTCCGGGTAGAAATGGAACCAGTGCTGACCGCCGTCCTCGGTTGGACGGCTGTCCCAGGCGATGCCGAGCGCCTGCAGCTTGCCGTCGGGTAAGGCGATGAGATACTGCTGAGGATCAAAGCGAAAAGGCCGGCGACGAAAGAGCGCTGGGAGTGCATCTGCCTGGGTGCTCGATGGATGCGCTGTTGGATACTTCGCGCATGGTAGTGGTTCAGGCTCCGGAAGCAAGGAGGAACCGAGCCGAACCGCGTTGCCGCCCGGTGAGAGGGAACTCGTGTATTGACGTTACATGCAGGCTGAGCGCAACATGGTGTTGGACTGCGCGTCGCTGCTGCAAACAGCGGCACGCGTCCCACTGAGAAGAGCGACCTTTTCAACAATATATGGAGCATAGCACCATGACCCTGAAGCAGACCTTCGTAACCTCCGCCGCCGTATTCGCATTGTCAATGGCCGGCGCGGCATTTGCCGAGCAACCAGCCACCCCGATGGTCTCAGGTGACGAGCCGATGGAGGTCGGCGATTCCATGCAGCTGAAGGCGCCCGATCCGATGGCCGCGGCCCAGGAGAAGACGGAAAAGATGCTCAAGGAAGAGGCTGGCATGATCGGCGGCGACACGAATCCCATCGACGAGGGTGATGCGGCCGAGATGAAGGAACCCAATTAAATTGCGCCGTGCTGGGAGCCTGTGCTTAGGGCGCCCTCCGGGCCAACGACAACTTCGCAACGCGAGCACCAAACGGGTGCTCGCCGACGGTACTGGCGCTGAGCGCCTGTCGGCGCGGCCGCGAATAGTCGCGCCGGCAGACCCACCCTTGGCTGATGCCGCCATCATAGGCGGCGACTTGCAACCTTAGGCAGCCTCGGCATTTGCCCCACCGAGAGCCATCGCTTGCAGCTGATCGACACCCACTGCCATCTCGATGTTTCCGACTTCGACGCCGACCGCGCACAGGTGCTGACGAGGGCGCGGGCTGCCGGCGTCACTGCCATCGTCGTTCCGGGTATCGATGCCGCTGGCTGGGGTGGGCTGCTGGCCCTGTGCGAAGACAGTGCGAGACAACTCGGACCGCAATCCGCGGCTGTATTCCGCACTGGGGCTGCATCCGGTCTATCTGCAACGGCATCGCGATGCGGACTTGGCCGCATTGGAGCAGGCCCTGGACAGAGCCGCGGGCGGGGCCTCGTCCGCTTGGCGGTGGGGGAGATTGGGCTTGATTTTCACGACCCCGCACTCGACCGCGATCGCCAGCGGGATCTCTGCGCGGCGCAACTCGCCATTGCCCGCGACGCGCGCCTGCCGGTGCTGCTGCATGTGCGCAAGGCCCATGAGGACATGCTGCGACTGCTGCGCGATGCGAAGGTGGTCGGCGGCATTGCGCACGCCTTCAACGGCAGCCTGGAACAGGCACGGCGCTATCTCGATCTGGGCTTCAAGCTGGGGTTCGGCGGCATGCTGACCTTCGAGCGTTCGTCGCGGCTGCGGCGGCTCGCCCGCGAACTGCCCATCGAGGCGATCGTGCTGGAGACCGACGCGCCGGACCTGACCGTCGCGTCGCATCGCTTCGAGCGCAACAGCCCCGAGTATCTGCCGGAGGTGCTCGCCGCGCTGGCGCAGGTGCGCGATAGCGCACCGGAGCAGATCGCCGCCCAAACCACCGCAAATGCCCGCGCGGTTCTGGGTCTGAATTGATGGCTGAGCGATGACTGACTGATAGGAATGGTTTGATGGTGTGGGACGACAATCCAATCTGGGAACGCAGCGGCATCCTGCTCGGGGATGCGGCCATCGAGCGGCTTGCGAATGCCCATGTGCTGCTGGCCGGCCTCGGCGGCGTCGGCTCCTTTGCCGCCGAGGCCCTGGCCCGTGCCGGGATTGGCGCACTCACCATCGCCGACCATGACCGCGTGGCGCCGTCCAATCTCAACCGGCAGTTGTGCGCGCTGCACAGCACCGTCGAGCAGAAAAAGGCCGATGTCATGGCCGCGCGCATCCGCGACATCAACCCCAGCTGCCGGCTGACCGTCATCGACCATTTTCTGGAGCCGGACGAACTGCCCACGCTGCTGCAGCAGGGCAGCGATGGCGGCGGTTTCGATCAGGTGGTCGATGCCATCGACAGCCTCAGCAGCAAGGTGGCGCTGATCGCCGCGGCGCTGGATGCCGGCGTGCCGGTGGCCGCCAGCATGGGCGCCGGTGGCAAGCTGGACCCGACCCGTCTTCGCGTCGGCGACCTGATGGACAGCGAGGGCTGCGCACTGGCGCGGGAAGTGCGTCGCCGCTTGCGACGCTATGGTCACGAGCGCGGCGTGCTCGCGGTCTGGTCGCCGGAGCCAGCGCGCCCGCCACTGCCGCCCGAGCCCACCGGTCGCGGCCGACCGCGCGCCGTCAACGGCACCATCAGCTATATGCCGGCGCTGTTCGGGCTCACCTTGGCGGGGGTGGTCATCCAGCGCATGGCGGCGGAGGCGGGTGACGCTCGTCCTGATCGTCGTTGACACCGTCTACGGGCGCGTCTGGGCCTCAGCGATTGAGGGCAGGCCGTGGGTGGCGAAACCGGGATGTCCACGTCCAGTCGTGACGAAAGTTTTTTCGCCCGACGCCTGCCTCGGGTGCCTACCTTTTGGCCGTCCGCCTTTGGGTGAATAAATTTGTCCCAACCATCTGGGCGGCTTCGAGCGCCGTGGTTGCAGGCGCCCCGACTTGATCAGTCACCATGAGCCTTGGGGCAGCCGCCCCGATCTCGTTGTCGAATCGCCGATCACTGGAGGTGCAGAGCGCATGCGCATCATCGACGCCGAGGCACAGGTCATCGCGGACCTGAAAGACGAGGGCAGGGTCGTTGCCGAGAAGCAGTACCCGACCTTCAAGCTTACGACGGTTCGGCATCCGACGCTGGGCAAGCTGATCCTGGTCGAGGGCAGCGACGGCAACGGCGCCATGGTCGAGGCGGAGGAATAAGCGATTGTGTCTGTAAATCCCGCGCGTATCGATCAGGCCAGAAAAGCCGGACTCACGGACGCCGCCTGGGTGCGGCAGCAGGCCCAGCATTCGCTGGATCGCCTGCTGCCGCGGCTTGAGCGGCGCTTTCGTGGAGCCGTGGATGAGGTCGAGTGGATTGCTTATGTCGAACGCCTGGAGCGCCACTTCCCGCGCCTGTTCGCGCAACTGTTCGGCCTCTACGGCAGCCATTACGATTTCTTCTTCCACCTGGAGAGCATCCTTGCGTCCGCCACCGAGATGTGGATCGCGCGCTCGCCGGAGCTGAAGGCGCTCGACGCCATGCGCGGCGCGGACCCGACCTGGTTCCAGTCGAACCGCATGGTCGGCGCCATGTGCTACGTGGACCTGTTCGCGGGCGACCTGGCCGGGCTGCGCGAGCGTATCCCGTACCTCACCGAGATGGGCATCACCTACCTGCATCTGATGCCGCTGTTTCGCAGCCCGGACGGTGACAACGACGGCGGTTACGCGGTCAGCAGCTATCGTGAGGTGGACCCACAGCTTGGCACCATGGAGGAGCTGGCGGAGCTGGCCACCGAGCTGCGCCACCACGGCATCTCGCTGACGCTGGACTTCGTTTTCAATCACACCAGCGACGAGCACGACTGGGCGCGGGCGGCCATGGCGGGGGATCTTCGCCACCAGGCCTACTATCGGATGTTTCCGGACCGCACGCTGCCGGATCAGTACGAGAAGACCATGCCCGAGGTCTTCACCGACGACCATCCCGGCGCCTTCACCTATCGCACCGGCATCAAGAAGTGGATCTGGACCACGTTCCACACCTACCAGTGGGACCTGAACTACGAGAACCCCGAGCTGTTCAATCGCATGCTCGAGGAGATGTTGTTCCTCGCCAATCAGGGCGTCGAGATCCTGCGCCTGGACGCGGTGGCGTTCATTTGGAAGCGGCTTGGCACCAACTCCCAGAATCTGCCCGAGGCGCACTGGGTGATCCAGGCGTTCAATGCCCTGGTGAGCATCGCCGCGCCCGCCATGGTGTTCAAGTCCGAGGCCATCGTGCACCCGGACGAGGTGCGCGAGTACATCAGCACCGACGAATGCCCGCTTTCCTACAACCCGCAACTGATGGCGCTGCTGTGGGATTCCCTGGCCACCCGCGACATTCGCGTGCTGTTACGCGCCATGCAGGAGCGTTACGCGATTCCGGAGGGTTGCGCCTGGGTCAACTACGTGCGCAGCCACGACGACATCGGTTGGGCCTTCGCCGACGACGATGTTGCCGCGGTGGGCTTCGAGCCCGGGTCGCATCGCAAGTTCCTGACCCGCTTCTTCACCGGCAAGCACGAGGGCAGCTTCGCCCGCGGCGCGCCGTTTCAGGAGGACCCGGTCACCGGCGATGCCCGGGTCTCCGGTACCTGCGCGTCCCTGACTGGTGTCGAAAAGGCGTTGGCGGAGAACGACGGGGAAGAGTTGGAATTCGCCATCCGCCGTATTCTGCTGATCCACGGCATCATCATCACCATGGGCGGTATCCCGCTGCTCTATCTCGGCGACGAGATCGCGACCCTGAACGACTATGGCTACGATCAGGACCCGGAGAAGGTCGGCGATTCCCGCTGGCTGCACCGCGGCGTCTTCGACTGGGAGCGCGCCGAGCAGCGCCGAGACAGGGAGACGGTGCCCGGGCGCATCTACGAGGGCCTGCTGCGCCTGCTGCAGGTGCGTGGACAGAACCAGGCCTTCTCCCGCGGCGAGACCGAGTTCCTCGACAGCGGCAACAAGCACGTCTTTGGCTTTCTGCGCACCAATGGCGATTCCACGGTGTTCGTGTTGGCGAATTTCAGCGAGCACGAGCAACGTCTGGAGGCGCGCCGGCTGCGCCAGATGGGCATGCGCAAGACCATGGTGGACCTGTTCGCGGGCCGCACCATCGTCGCGACGCAAGAGTTGCTGCTGGAGCCCTACCAGCTGATGGTCCTAGCCCGCGTCGGCTAGCGGGGCGACGACTGCAGGCGATGCTCTGGTCCGGATTGCGGCGGCAACCGCGACGGGGTAGGCTTTCAGCGCGGTCGCGTCCTCAAGCGGGCCGCCGCGGGCGACT
Source organism: uncultured Gammaproteobacteria bacterium (assembly GCA_963695445.1). Classification (GTDB taxonomy): domain Bacteria; phylum Pseudomonadota; class Gammaproteobacteria; order Chromatiales; family Chromatiaceae; genus Thiohalocapsa. Next base: position 7,768 of record CAVOGV010000062.1, read on the forward strand.
GCGACGCCTGTGATGCCAAAACCAATACCACCAATAGCGCGAGCCGAACGAGGAGAACACTCATGTCTTACAAAGAAACCCACGAGATGGAGGGGAGTCTGAAGGAATGCCTGCGCGAACTCGCCGTTGCGCTCGGCGGCCACGACTTCGAGATAGCCGGTGACCGCGTTACCGTCAAGGATGAGGGCCGGACGCTGACCATTGATCTCGTCTACGAGGGCAACCGCCGGCTCGGATCGCTGGACCTGCCGATGACGCGGGTCGACTACGCCTTTGTAGGCTACGATGAGCCACAGGCGAAAGACTTCATGGCCCATCTGTCGCAACACATGATGCGGGCTGGAGGCGGTTAGGACGTCGTCGCCGCGGCAATCCTCATTGTTGCGGCCGGAGTCCAGCCCCTTCGTCAGTGCAACACCGGCCGCGAGGTCGACGCTTCGGGCTCCCCGTCGAGCATCGGTTGGGGCCGCCATTGATCGAGCCAGATCGCGACCTCGTCGGCAGGCATCGGTGCCGCCAGCAGTCGGCCTTGACCGTAGCGGTAACCCAGCGATTGCAGGAAGCTGAGTTGCTCGACGGTCTCGATGCCCTCGGCGCTCACCAGGCTGCCGAGTTCGTCGGCCAGGCGCATCGCGATGCGGGCCATGTTCTGGGAGCGTTCCAGATGGGCGACACCGTCGACGACGCGGGCATCGAGCTTGATCATGTCGAGCGCGAACTCCGAGTGCAGCGTCAGCGATGACAGTCCGCTCCCGAAATCGTCGATCGCGACCAATAGGTTGCGGCCGACCAGCCGTGGCAAGATCCGGCGCACCAGATCCGGAACTTGCGACAGCGCCCGGTCCGGGAGATCGATGCGAATCGAGGCGGGGTCCACCAAGTAACGTTTGAAGGCGTCATCGAGCTGCTCCAGCAGTCGCTCATCGGCGAGCTGTTGTGGCGAGATGTTGATGCTCAGGTACTCGCCGTGCCGCCAGAGGCCGGCCCGTTGCCAGGCGCTAACCTGGCGAAAGGCTTGGTCGATGACTTGCGCGGACAGCCCGCTCAGCAGCCCGCAACGTTCGGCAATGGGTAAGAAGTCCGCGGCACAGAGCAGGCCATGGTCGGGATGATGCCAGCGCAGCAGGGCCTCGAAGCCCACCGGTCGCATGCTGTCGAGATCGAACACCGGCTGGTAGTGAAGCACGAGCTGGGATTCGTTCAACGCGGCATCAAGCTCGGTACGCATTCGGGCGCGTCGCTGGGCGTCGCGGCGCATGATCGGTTCAAACAGCACCGAGCGGCCGCCGCCGGCGCACTTGGCGACAGACAATGCCGTGTTGGCATCCTCCACGATTGGATCGATGTCGTCGTAGTCGTTGGTGACGATGACGGCGCCGACGCTCGCGCCGATGGGCACGCTGCGACCATCGACCAGCAAGGGCTCTTTGAAGCGGGCCGCAACGGTTGCCGCCGCACCCTCGGTGACGGAACCATGCGTTCCCGGACGGATCAAGATCAGAAACTCATCGCCACCGAAACGACCGATGTTGTCGCTGGGCAGGTTCAATGCCTCCAACGCTCGTGCCACCGCCACCAGCACCTGATCGCTGGCGGCATGGCCAAGGCTGTCGTTGATCTGCTTGAATCCGTCCATGTTGAGGTGCAGTAGCCCGAAACACTGCCCCGTCCGGGCTTTGACCGAGGCGAGCGCGTCGCCGATCTGTTGCCTCAGAGCAGTGCGGCTAAAGGTCCCAGTCAGCGGGTCGTGGTTGGCCTCATACTCGAGCTGGTGCTGCATACCGAGACGATCGGCGCGGAACCGTAGCGCCAGCGCGATCATCCAGCAGGCCGACTCGATCAGATTGCCCAGCAGGAAGGCATAGGAGGCGGCACCGGGTAACGACGCGCCGAGGTTGAGCACCGTGACTGCCTGGGTGCCGCCGCCGAGCATCGATGCCGACAGTCCCGCGGCGAACCAGCGCATTGCCGGCTCCGCGCTGCGCAGTCGGCCCACCAGCAGGGCCAGCACAAGCACCGTAATCAGCGCGAACACCGCCGCGCCGATGCGATAGCCATCCAGGTTCCAGGCCGATGCCGCAAAACCCAGTGTGCTCAGAGCTACGCCGCCGATGATCACATGCCGCAGCACGCCACGGGGGCGCATGAAGGTCACGACCACGCCGGCGATACCCGGCACGATTAGGGCCACGGCCAGCGCCTGCATCAGCCGCGCATGCTCCGGGCCGGGCCAGAACGGCAGCCAGGCGAAGCCCAGGCCGAAGGCCTGCAGCTGATAGAATTGCAAGGCGCAGATGTACAGCACATAGGCCACTGCCATCCGGCTGCGCTGCCAAAGCGCGAAACCGATGCCGACCATCAGCAGGACGCTGAGTACGCCGGTGTAAGCGCCGAGCCCGATCCAGGCGCGGGCCGAGTCGTTGCGGAACGCGGACTCCGGCAGTATGCCGACCCAGGGGCGGATCGATTTGCTGTCTGCGACGATCGCTACCGGCGGTGCCAGGCCGAGCGCCGCCGGGATCAATGTATTCGGCAGGGGCGAATTGATGCTGCGCTCGTCGAATGCAACCGCTCGGCCGGAAAGGCCCGTGTGGACGCAGCCGCGGGCGTCTGCCGAGAGCACGATCAGCCGTTCGGCGACGCTGTCACGCGAGTAGATGACCTGCGCCTCAGACGCACCGGCAGGGTCCAATGCCACACCCGGTTGCTCGAATGGAAACGCCCGCGATGGTATTCCCGCCGGAATGGCCGGGATGGCCGTTGGCGGGCAGTCGACAGGGGCTTGCTCGATCAGCGCCCGGTAGCGCTTGAGCCAGGGTTCGGGTGATACGCCGGGAGCCGCTGCGACCGTGAATGTACACAGCATCAGCAGTGCCGATAGGCTCGTTGGCAACTGGATCGGACAGACGGATGGGCGCATGGCAATCGGTGGTGATGGGTTCCAGCGTCCGGCCCCGACCGCAAGCGAGATGCTGCTCGAGTCGGACGAGGTAGGTAACGCCGCTGCTCGCCCAATCCAGAGCGATATCAATGGAGCGTCCGCCTTAAAAAGGCAGCGCGATTGATGCGATAGTGTACACGGCCATCCGGGAAAAGTGGTTGATGATGCGCAAATTCCGAGAATTTTTGGTGCTTGGCCCTCGGCTCTCTCCCATCGCTCATCCGTCGGCAGGCTCGGCCGTTGAGCCCGCGGGCGGTTAGAATCGACGGCCTCCGCCCCGCAACCCCCCTACCCAACGGAACGGTTCACCCCTTGGAAAACAGCTCGGATCCCAGCTTCGTTCATCTGCACCTGCATACCGAATACTCCCTGATCGACGGTCTGGTGCGTATCAAGCCCCTGGTCAAGGCCGCCGTCGCCACGGCCATGCCGGCGGTCGCCGTCACGGACCATACCAACCTGTTCTGTCTGGTGCGGTTCTACAAGGCGGCGCTGGCGGCTGGCATCAAGCCGATCGCCGGGACAGAACTCGCGGTGGTGAATCCGGCTGATCCCGCCAAGCCGCACCGGCTGGTGCTCTTGGTGCAGGACCTCATGGGCTACAAGAATCTCACGCGATTGATCTCCCGCGCCTACATCGAGGGCCAGCACCTGGGCCGCGCGCAGGTGCAGCGCGACTGGGTGTTGGAGGCTGCGGACGGGCTCATTGCCCTGTCCGGCGGTGCCGGTGGCGATGTCGGCCGGGCGCTGGTGGGCGGCCATCGCGCCGACGCCGAGACGTTGCTCGACGGCTGGCTCGCGGTGTTCGGCGACCGCTACTACCTGGAGCTGATGCGCACGGGCCGGGAAGACGACGCCGAGTGCGTCGAGGCGAGCGTTGACCTGGCCATTGCCAAGGGTGTGCCCGTGGTGGCGACGAATGATGTCGCGTTTCTGCATGCCGACGACTTCGATGCCCATGAGGTGCGCGTCTGCATTCACAACAGCCACACGCTGGACGACCCACGCCGCCCGCATGCGCATACCCCGGAGCAATTCCTGCGCACGCCGGCGGAGATGGCGCTGCTGTTCTCCGACATCCCGGAGGCGTTGGAGAACTCGGTGGAGATCGCCAAGCGCTGCAACCTGGAGCTGACGCTGGGCAAGAGCTTCCTGCCGGATTCGCCGATCCCCGAGGGTATGACCATCGACAGCTTCTTCAGCGCCGAGTCGCGCAAGGGGCTGGAGTGGCGCTTGGAGCGCATCCTCGATCGCGAGGCGCCGGACTATGCCGAGCAACGCAAGGTCTATGACGAGCGCTTGCAGACCGAACTCGACGTGATCTGCCAGATGGGCTTTCCCGGCTACTTCCTGATCGTCGCGGACTTCATCCAGTGGGCCAAGGACAACGGCATCCCGGTTGGACCCGGCCGCGGCTCCGGCGCCGGTTCGCTGGTCGCCTATGCGCTGAAGATCACCGATCTGGACCCGATCGAGCACGAGCTGCTGTTCGAGCGTTTTCTGAACCCGGAGCGCGTGTCGATGCCCGACTTCGACATCGACTTCTGCATGGAACGCCGCGACCGCGTTATCGACTACGTCGCCGGAAAATACGGCCGCGACGCGGTGTCGCAGATCATCACCTTCGGCACCATGGCAGCCAAGGCCGTGGTGCGCGATGTCGGCCGCGTGCTGGGGCACCCCTACGGCTTTGTCGACCGGGTCGCGAAGATGGTGCCGTTCGAGCTCGGCATGACGCTCGACAAGGCCCTGGAGGAGAGCCCGGAGCTGAAGGCCGCCTATGCCGAGGACGAGGCCGTTACCGCCATCATCGACATGGCGCGCAAGCTTGAGGGCGTTGCGCGCAACGCCGGCAAGCATGCCGGCGGCGTGGTCATCGCGCCCACCAAACTCACCGACTTCGCGCCGCTGTACTGCGAGCCGGGCGGCGAGAACCTGGTCACCCAGTACGATAAGGATGACGTCGAGCAGGCCGGCCTGGTCAAGTTCGACTTCCTCGGCCTGCGCACGCTGACCATCATCGACTGGGCGCTGAACACCATCAATGCCCAGCGCATGGCCGACGGCGAGCCGCCGATCGACATCAACCGCATCGACCCGAAGGACCCGGATGCCTTCAAGCTGTTGCAGCGCTGCGAGACCACCGCCGTATTCCAGCTCGAATCCCGCGGCATGAAGGAACTGATCAAAAAGCTCCAGCCCGACAGCTTCGAGGACATGACCGCGCTGGTGGCGCTGTTTAGACCCGGACCGCTGCAGTCCGGCATGGTGGACGACTTCATCGATCGCAAACACGGTCGCGCCGATGTCGCCTATCCGCATCCGGACCTCGAACCCATCCTCAAGCCCACCTACGGCGTCATCCTGTACCAGGAACAGGTCATGCAGATCGCCCAGGTGCTGGCCGGCTATTCGCTGGGCGGTGCCGACCTGTTGCGCCGCGCCATGGGCAAGAAGAAGCAATCCGAAATGGACAAGCAGCGCGCCATCTTCGAAAAGGGCGCAGGCGAGCGGGGCGTGGAGGCCAAGACTGCGACCTATATCTTCGATCTGATGGATAAGTTTGCTGGGTACGGCTTCAACAAATGTGTCGTTGGCGAGACCTTGATCGCCGATGCCGATACCGGCGAACTGCGTCAGGTGAAGGAGATCTATCGCAACGGGATCGCATCCGTCGCCAGCCTGCAGGACTCCAGACAAATGGGCAGGGGTGCGGTGGTTGCGTTGATGCAAAACGGCATCAAGCCGGTGCTCAAACTGAGCACCTCGCTTGGCAAGACCATTCGCGCGACTGGCAATCACCCCTTGCTGACGCCCTCCGGCTGGAAGGCATTGGCGGAACTCAAGCCGGGAGATCGCATCGCGGCGCCGTCCGTCCTGCCGGTGGAAGGAACCGAAAGTTGGCCGGACCACGAGTTAATCACGCTCGGCTGGACCTTGTCGGAAGGCAATACCTGCCACCCCAGCGGTTTCTACTTCTATAACAAAGAAGCAGCGGCCAAGGATGACTTTGTCGCCGCGGCATCGCAGTTCCCCTATACCGTGCCAACGGTGACCATGCGCCACGACCGCGCCGATACCTGGTGCGTCTACGTTGGCGCTGGACGCGATGCACGCATTAAGACCGGCACCGGCCGCAGCGTTGCGCGTCGCTCCGGTGCGCGTTTGTGGCTGGAAGCGCTGGACATGGTCGGGCACAAGGCAACGGAAAAGCATTTTCCGGCAGCGGTCTTTCGGCTGCGTAACGCCGATCTGGCGTTGCTGCTCGGGCGACTGTGGTCGGGCGACGGCTATGTCGCCGGAGCTGACCGCAACAACATGACACCCTATCTGGCCAGTTCGTCGCATCGGCTCGTCCGTGAGTGTCAGCACCTGTTGTTGCGGCTAGGGATGGTCAGTCGCCTGACGGAGAAGCGCTTTGCGTACAAAGAGGGGCGGGTCGGCTATACCCTACACCTGCTCGGTCGTCGCAGCATCGAGCAATTTGTAGCGATGATCGGGCCTGGATTGATCGGCCGCGCGGTACAACTTGAGGCACTGAAGCAGTATCTCGCTACCACATCTGCGGACCTTGAATCTGTGGATACGCTGCCGGCTGAGATCAAACTGTTGGTGCAGCGAGAAAAGGAAGCGAGCGGTCTGACTTGGCGGCAGGTCGAAGCGCAAAGCGGGGTTTGCGCCAAAGAATTTTATGGCGACATTAGGCCGCACAAGCAGGGATTTCGTCGGGGAACGATCCGCAAGCTAGCCGACTTTTTCAGCTCGGTGGAATTGACCCAGGAAGTGGAAGCCGAGCTATTTTGGGAACGCATTGTCGCCATCGAACCGGACGGCGCAGCGATGACCTACGACCTTGAAGTCGCAGACACCCACAACTTTGTTGCGCACGACATCATTGTTCACAACTCCCATTCCGCCGCATACGCGCTGGTTTCCTACCAAACCCTCTGGCTCAAGACCCATTATCCCGCTGCCTTCATGGCCGCGGTGCTGTCCGCCGATATGGACAACACCGACAAGGTTGTGACGCTGATCGACGAGTGCCGGTCGATGAAACTCCAGGTTGAGCCGCCCAAGATCAATCGCTCTGAGTTCATGTTCACCAGCCACGCCGATGGCGTCGGTACCGTGATCTATGGGCTCGGTGCCATCAAGGGGGTCGGCGAGTCCGCGATTGCCGCGATGCTGGAAGCGCGCAAGTCCGGCGGTCCGTACAAGGATATCTGGGACTTCTGCCGCCGCATCGACCTGCAGAAGGCCAACAAGCGTGTGCTCGAGGCCCTGATCCGGGCCGGCGCCCTGGATGATTTGGGGGCCGATACCGCGCCTGATGCGCAGAGCGGCGCCGGCCGCAACCGCGCCACGCTGATGAACCAACTGCCGCTGGCCCTGAAGCTGGCCGAGCAGCAGCACGAGCAGGAGGCCGCCGGCCAGGCCGACCTGTTCGGTGCCTTGGATGACGGTCCTTCCGGCGTGCTGGAGCCAGACCCGCAGATCGCCGCACGGCGCTGGCCCGACTGGGATGAAGAAGAGCGCCTGCTGGGCGAAAAGGAGACGTTGGGGCTGTATCTGACCGGCCACCCCATCAACCGCTACGAGGCCGAGCTGAACGCCATGGTCAGCATGCGCATCGGCAAACTGCTGGAGGGCGCCCAGAGCACGATGACGCCAGGCGTTACACACCTGCGCGGTAAGGACGATCGCGATCTCCGCACCGTCGTTGGCCTCGTGGTCGGCATGCGCAGCAACAAGACCGCGCGCGGACGCATGGCCTCGCTGACCCTGGACGATCGTACCGGCCGCATCGAAGCGACTGTGTTCAACGACGTCTACGAGCCGACGCGCGAACTGCTGGTGCCGGATGCAATCCTCGCCGTCACCGGCAGCCTCAAGCCGGACGACTTCACCAACGGCTGGACCCTGATCGCCCGTAGCATCCGAACATTGGAAGCTGCCCGCGCCGAGCTGGCCGACCACCTGCTGGTCCGGCTCGACCTCACTGATCCGGCCGAGCATGCCGCCGGCACCGAGCACCTGCGCCAGCTACAGGAGACCCTGGAGCCCTATCGCGTCAATGACGGCCTGCCGTTGCGCGTTCACTACCTGCGCCCGGGCGTCGAAGGCCGCCTGCGGCTAGGTCAAGCCTGGCGCGTGGAGCCCGCCGACGCGCTGCTGAAACGCCTGCGGTACCTGCTCGGCGACGACGGCGTCGAGGTCGTCTACCAACGCGAGCTGGTCCGCCGCCCCAGCCCGCCGGAGCCGGCAAACCCGCCGCGGCTGGCGGTGGTGCGCTGAAGACTGAGCGCGAATGTCACGCGGCGCGCTGGCGCTGACAACGCTTGACAACCCGCGGCACCCGCGGTTCGCTCCATGCCATCGAGAGCACAGCGAGCCTGAGATCATGTCCGGCTACGTCCCGCTGGAGCGCGACGCCGAGGGCTGCCTACCTGTCCCAGAACTCGGCCTGCGGCTCTGCCTCTGGCAGGGCGAATACCTTGGCGCAGAGACCACCTGGCTGCGCTGGGTCGACAATGAGGGTTTCCTGCCGCTGCCCGAAGAGGCCGAGCGTGCGCGAGCCAACGCCCCCAGCTGCGCGCCGACGCCGAGCGCCGCCGCGCAGACCAGGCGGAGGCAGAGCTGCGGCGCCTGCTTGCTCAGCTGGCGGGGCTACGTGGTGGTGACGGCACCTGAAGGCGGCCACCTCCAGCGCTGGTTGTCGCAGGGCTTCAAGCCCTGAACAGATCAGCTGGTCAGCCAGTCTCGGGCGGCATCCATCTCGGCGTTGCTAAAGACCCGCACCTCGCCCGGCATCGCAAAGCCGAACGCCTTCGTGACCGCGCGTAGCCAGTCGACATCGGTCACCATGGCAATGCGCTCCCAGGCCGCCAAATGGCTCAGGCCGACCTTGGCATCCTCCCACACGGCACCGGCCTCGAAGCCGTCGAAATCTGGGCCCAGGTGATACAGCAGGCGCAGCTTGTCGTGCCGCCTCAACGCGGTCTCGACGGCGGGTACGATGTGCGCTTCATAGTCGTCTGACGTCACCTTCCCATGAGCGCTGAAACCGATCACATTGTCCGGCAAGCCTGATAGCATCTCGATCATCGCTTGGTTTCCTCTCGTGGTTCGTTTTTGCCTTTGCTGCGGGCCTTTGTTCGCAGCGGTCTGCGTGGCGCCAGGTCAACAATGCATCCGGCACAGGGGCACCATCAGCTCTGCCGAACTCAATCCGCCGTGCACGCCGATCTGCTTGAATGGCTCCTCGAATGGTAGCCGCTCGCGAATGACATTGTTGCCCCGCGCGATCAACGTATAGTCGCCGATACGCTCGGCCAGCCGCGGATTGGGCTCGCCCAAGCCGAATAGGCCGGCTTCGAGCAGATCGCGGCTGCGGTGCAGCTGGAAGCGCTCCGCCAGCACTTCCTGGCAATAGTGCTCGAAGCGATCGGCGCGGTCCGGGTGCAAGTAACAGAACGCGGCGCGGGGCTCGCCGCACAGGGGCAGGGTGAGGCAGTCGGCGAGTTCGGGATGATCGCCGATCCATAGCTGATCGGCGTCGGCGGTGTCGATCTGGCCATGGTCGGCGCTGACCAGCACCACCGTGTCGGAGCCCGCGATGTTGTCGACAAAGTCCTCTAGCCCCTGTTCGATCTGCTGCAGATGGGTCAGCGCGTGATGGCTCTCGATGCCCTGCTCGTGACCGATGCTGTCGAGTCCAGGCCAGTAAAGGTACAGATAGCTCGGCTGGCGCGCCTTGCGGATGGCCCGCGCAGTCTGTTTGAACATGGCGCGCAGGGTCTCGAAAGTGCGCAGTTCGGCGCGCCCGAGGTGGGCGCGGTTGAAGTCCGAGTGGGCGATGTGGGCCGGTGACACCGCCACCGTGCGCGTGGCCATGCGGTCGAACACTGGCCGATTGCCGAACAGTCGCGCCGCATCGATACCGGCCTGACGATAACCGACGCCGCCGTAGCGCGGCCGGCCCGGCAAGACGGTCATGACGCAGCCGAGCTCGCGCATCCAGGTATGCCAGCCGGTCAGCGCGTGTTGCTGTGGGGCGTCACCGGTGAGATAGCTGGTAATGGCGGTGGCGGTGGTCGGCGGAAACACCGACGTCATCGCGCCGTGCAGATGACTGGTTAGGATACCGTCGCGTCCGTGCTGCTGCAGCCAGTCCGCGCCAAGACCGTCCACCACCAGCAGCACGATGTGCCGGGCGTTGGCGATGGACTCCGCCGGCAGCAGCTCCAGATCCGGATATGCTGCCCTGCCGCCGCGCGCGCGGATCAGCGACGCCATCAGGTTGACGATGCCGCCGCCGTGGTAGTCCGGGCGCGGCCCCGGATGCTGTATTGGCTGGTTCATGGGGGCAGCATAGCCGATGGTCGTGGCCAACAAAACCGGCACCGCGCCTGATCCTGGCATCGATGGAGTCAGCGATGGAGCCGGCGAGCGAGCCGACGCCCTGGCCCGGGCCTGCTGGCTCGGAAATCCAGTCGCCGACCCGCTACAATCCGGATTCCGTCGACATTCGATTCCGTCGAAATCCCTGATCGATGGCCGCGGCACGATCGCCCTGTCGCACGCCAATCGTTTCTCGCCGATCCTACTTTAATCCGGACACTTCATGAATCTCACGCGAAGGCGCGAAGGCGCGAAGGAAACCAAGCCCTTGGACAGATTTTTCGATGTGACACGTCGTTCACCACAGCTGGGCGCGTCGGTCAGCTTTTGTCCGCAAAATGAATTTCTTCGCGTCCTTCGCGGCCTTGCGTGAAACATTCGGGTTAAATGAACAGCTCTCCAGCTCAATCGATCGATCGACAGCGTTTCGACCCGACCTGCACCCGCTGTCCTCGGCTTGCGGGCTTCCTGACCGAGGTGCGGGCAAAGCACCCGGACTATCACGCGCGCCCGGTGCCACCGTTTGGTGACCCGGGCGCGCGCATGCTGATCATCGGTCTCGCACCAGGTATGCACGGTGCCAACCGCAGCGGCCGACCCTTTACCGGCGACTACGCGGGCATCCTGCTCTACGAGACGCTGCACCGCTACGGCTTCGGTACCCTGCCCGAGTCGGTCGCTGCCGATGATGCGCTGCAGTTGCGCGACTGCCGCGTGACCAACGCGGTCAAATGCCTGCCGCCCGAGAACAAGCCCACCACCGATGAGATCTGCACCTGCAATGGTTATCTGGCCGACGAGCTGGCCGGTCTGCCGGACGGCGCGCTGCTGCTGGCGCTGGGCCTGATCGCCCACAACGCGGTCCTGCGCGCGCTCGGACTCAAGCAGTCCCAATGGCGCTTCGGTCACGCTGCCGAGCACGTTTTGCCGGACGGCACACGGCTGATCGACTCCTACCATTGCAGCCGTTACAACACCAACACCGGACGCCTGACGCCGGCGATGTTCGACGCCGTGCTGGCGCGCTGCCGGGCGCTGATCGACGCCCGATGACCGAATCGGCGTTCGACCATCGCGCCGCGCTGAAGCAGATCCCAGCGCAGCCCGGCGTCTACCGGATGCTCGATGGCGAGGGCACGGTGCTCTATGTCGGCAAGGCCAAGGACCTGAAGCGGCGCGTGTCGAGCTACTTCGGTCGCGCGCTGAACCGGCGCCTGCTGTCGATGGTGTCGCAGATTGCCGACATCCAGGTCACGGTCACCCGCACTGAGGGCGAGGCCCTGCTGCTGGAGAACAACCTCATCAAGGAGCACCGGCCGCGCTACAACGTGCTGCTGCGTGACGACAAGAGCTACCCGTTCATCTACCTCAGCACGCAAGACAATTTTCCGCGACTGGCCTTCTACCGGGGGCCGCGTAAGAGCAAGGGGCGCTATTTCGGCCCCTATCCGAGCGCCTGGGCCGTGCGCGAGACGCTGCAATTGTTGCAGAAGCTATTCCCGGTGCGGCAGTGCGAGGACAGCTTCTTCAGCAATCGCTCGCGACCCTGCCTGCAATACCAGATCAAGCGCTGCACCGGACCCTGTGTCGGTTTCATCTCGCCGCAGGACTATGCCGTCGATGTGGCGCACAGCATCAAATTTCTGGACGGCCGTGCCGACGAGGTGGTCGCTGAACTCGGTGAGCGCATGGAGTTGGCCGCTGACAAGCTTGAGTTCGAGCGTGCCGCGGTGCTGCGCGACCAAATCGCCACGCTGCGCCGAATCCAGCAGCGTCAGTACGTGACCGGCGACGGTGGCGACCTGGATATCGTTGCCGCGGTAGAGGAGGGGGGCAGCGTCTGTGTGCAGGTGTTCTTTATTCGCGCCGGGCGCAACCTCGGCAACAAGGCGTTCTTCCCGCGGGTGCCGGACGCAGCCGGCCGCGAGGCCGTGCTGTCGGCGTTTCTCGCCCAGTTCTATGGGGACAAACAGATCCCACCAGAGATCCTGGTGAATGCCGAGCCGGACGAACGCGTCTTCCTGGAGACCGCCTTCTCCGAGCAGGCCGGCCGCCGCGTGAGCATTCGCCATCGGGTCCGCGCCGACCGTGCCCGCTGGCTACAGATGGCCGAGAGCAATGCAGAGCTGGCGCTGAAGTCCCGTCTCGGTAGCCGCGCCGGCTACGGCCGCCGGTTGGAGGCTCTGCGTGATGCACTGGAACTGGACGAACTGCCAATGCGCATGGAGTGCTTTGACATCAGTCACACCCAGGGCGAGCTGACGGTCGCCTCCTGCGTGGTCTTCGACGGCGATGGGCCGCGCAAGTCCGACTACCGTCGCTTCAACATCGACGGCATCACCCCTGGCGACGACTACGCCGCCATGGAGCAGGCCTTGACCCGACGTTATCGGCGCATCCAAAAGGGCGAGGTGCCGCTGCCGGACCTGCTGTTCATCGACGGCGGCAAGGGCCAGCTCGCGGCGGTGCAAGGGGCTTTGCAGGAACTCGGCATCACTGGCGTGCAGTTGGTCGGCGTCGCCAAGGGACCGGATCGCAAGGCCGGCGCCGAGCAGCTCTGGCTACCCGGCCGCAAGACGCCGATCGTTCCCGCCGCGGACTCGCCCGCTAGCCACCTGGTGCAGCAGATCCGCGACGAGGCCCATCGCTTCGCCATCACCGGTCATCGCCAGCGCCGCGACAAGGCGCGCAAGACCTCGGTGTTGGAGGAGATCCCGGGCATCGGCCCAAAGAAGCGCCAGAACCTGCTCAAAGCCTTCGGCGGCCTGCGCGGCCTCAAGCGCGCCGCACCCGAGGACATCGAACGGGTCGACGGCATCAGCAGCGATCTGGCGCGTCAAATCCATGCGGCGGTTAGTGAGAGGGGAGAAGTTTGAAGTTTGAAGTTTGAAGTTTGAAATAACAAGGTAAAAGGGCGGGGGCGTGATCAGCTGTCGTTGCCCCTCGGCCCTCGGCTCTTCCGATGTAGAATGTCATTGGGCTGCGAGCGGCCATACCCTCAGAATCGAGGCAAACCAGTCCGCCAGGAACCAATTTCATGTGGAATATCCCCAACATCCTGACCCTGTTGCGCATCGCGATGATCCCGGTGTTCGTGGTGATTTTCTACCTGCCGGTGCCCTGGGCGCGTCCGGTTTGCGCTGCGGTGTTCACAGCCGCTGCGCTCACCGACTGGCTGGACGGCTGGCTGGCCCGGCGGCTGGGTCAGACCTCACCGCTGGGGGCCTTTCTCGACCCCGTCGCCGATAAGCTCATGGTAGCCATTGCACTGGTGCTGCTGGTTCAGTCCGATCCGCGCATCGTGCTGGCGCTGCCGGCGGCGGTGATCATCGGGCGCGAGATCACCGTCTCCGCGTTGCGCGAATGGATGGCCGAGGTCGGTGCCCGTGCCCAGGTGGCCGTCTCAATGGCCGGAAAGCTTAAGACCACGGCGCAGATGATCTCCATCGTGCTGCTGATTCTGCACGCGCCGGTGCTTGGCATCCCGGTGCTGCCGATTGGCCTCGTGCTGATCTATATCGCCGCCGCGCTGACGCTGTGGTCGATGCTCCTGTACCTGCGCGCGGCCTGGCCAAGCCTGACCGCACCACACACCCCGAAAGCCGCCAGCACCGCCCATCGAGCGCCAGCCGGACGCGCCGACGTCGCCGATGGTGTCCGCGAGTAACACGGGCAGGGCGTTTGCAGATGAGATCGAAACTGGATCGTCATGCGACGGAAATTGGGGCCTTGACAGGATAATGTTCCCGGCTAAAATAGTGGGTCTTCGCAGCGGGAATAGCTCAGTTGGTAGAGCACAACCTTGCCAAGGTTGGGGTCGCGAGTTCGAGTCTCGTTTCCCGCTCCAAATTCAATCAGAAAGGCCGCTCACCAGCGGCCTTTTTGTATTTTCGGCCCCGTCGGCTCGACGTTTCATCGCATTGTGGTCCGGGCGCTGGGGTAGAAACAATCCAAGCCTCAATCCCGCCAGCGCCGCAGCAGGTCGTCGTAGGCGTCGATGCGCCGATCGCGCAAAAAAGGCCACATCCGGCGTACCTGCTCGGCGCGGGCGAGGTCGATCTCGGTGATCAGCAGCTCTTCGGCATCCGCCGAAGCGCGGGCGAGCACCTCGCCCTGCGGTCCGCAGACAAAGGAACTGCCCCAGAAGCGGATGCCGTCGCTACTTGCCATAGCATCCGGTGCCGGCTCGAACCCCACCCGGTTGCAGGCCGCGAGCGGGATGCCGTTGGCGATGGCGTGGCCGCGTTGCACCGTCATCCAAGCGTCGAGTTGGCGCTGCTGTTCCGCCTCGTCGTCGTGCGGGTCCCAGCCGATGGCGGTGGGGTATAGCAACAGCTCCGCACCTGCAAGCGTCATGAGCCGGGCGGCCTCCGGGAACCACTGATCCCAGCACACCAACACGCCGATTCGCCCAATCGCCGTATCCACCGGCTGAAAGCCCAGGTCACCGGGTGTGAAGTAAAACTTCTCATAGAAACCCGGGTCATCCGGGATGTGCATCTTTCGGTACATCCCAGCGAGCCTGCCGTCGCGATCTAGTACAACGGCGGTGTTGTGATAAACTCCGGCACCGCGGCGCTCGAACACCGAACCGATGATGACCAGGCCAAGCTCGGCGGCCACACGGCCGAGCCAGTCGGTAGTCCGGCCGGGGATCGATTCCGCGCCATCGAACCGCGCAGCGTCCTCGGTTTGGCAAAAATAGTCCCCGTTGTGCAGTTCCTGAAGAAGAATAAGGCGGCACCCAGCATCCGCGGCGCGCCGGCAAGCCGCCTCGCAGGCATCGAGATTGTGCTTAGGGTCATCGCGGTCGGCCTGTTGGGCCAAGGCGATGAGCGTCGGAGACTGTGAAGTCGTCATGTGGGGGTTTGTATCGTCCTTAGCTGCGGTGGGGCAGGCAGCTCGGGGTGCGCGGTTACCAGCAACCGGAGGGCGGATCCTCCGGAGGATCATGGTCGTAGCCGGGATAATTCGTCATATTGCGGTGGCCCGTGGAATCGACGGTAAAGTCGAAACAAACGGTGTCGCCTGTTTGCCCGCCCAAGCGAGCCGCGGTGGCGACATAGCTGGTTGCAATGCTGTTTGTCGATCCAGCCAAGGCGTCAACACTGTAGTAGCCATTTTCGCTCAAGGCGGGATCGGTCGCATAGCCAAGCTGTGTCATGTCCGTCGTGAAGGTCTTGTTATTACTGAAATACTGTTCTTGCCGACCTGCTACATCCAACAACAATGCCTGCCCCTCGGTGCGGCGGGCCTTGAGGACCTGGCCTTGATACGACGGGTAGGCGATTGCCGTGAGAATGCCAACGATGGCCACCGCCACCAAGAGCTCGATCAGCGTGATGCCTTTTTGTGTGGTCACGTCCTGAGACCTCGCCGTGGTTCGACAAGACGGACTTGGGGACTCGGGTTGCACGGTTCGCAGCAGAGCCAGCCTGTAACGGACCTCCATGATGCAAACTCCTTTGCTTATTGCGGCTGCTGGGCTTCAAGCGTTCTGGCAAACGGATTGGAAAAATCCAACTCTCGCAGAACGCACTCGTGGATCAGGGCGATGCTGTCGAGCAAGGAGTTGGGGATTCTTGCCGTTGCGATGGTATCGTCGTCTGAGAATCGGCTCGGCAAGTCAGTCTGGTCATAGTAATAGAAGACGGTTTGCGATTGGTCGGCGCGGTCGGCGAAGCATTTGTACTCGCGTACTTCGTCCGGGTCCTGTGCCTGTGCGGGGTTGGAGACGGCAATCGTGACCGATACCGAGACCGCCGACAAGTAGTAGCGCATTGGTTTGTTGGGTCTCATGGGGTGTTACTCCGCTGCGGGCCGATCGGCGTTCCGGCTGTTGCTCGGGAGTCCGGACGATATCCCGAACGCTGGCTGGTTTGGGTCACTCACTTTCCTGCATCCAGTAGATCCCCCAGGTGGACAAGCGCAGACCCGTGCGCTCGATGCCGGTGCCGTTGGTACCTGCGCCGACGCCGACCAGGCCGATCTCGGCCTCGCCGAAGTAAGCCACCGGATAATCCGGGATGTGGTCTCTGACTGCCTTTTTCCTGTCCGCCTTGTTGAGCGTTCCATTGACGGGCGACGCCCAATCGTACTTGGCAGTGGCATCATGGAGCCCAACGGCATAGAGGAAACCGGTACCTTCAGATGGCCGACAAACGTACTCAACGTCGGGGTCGAGCGGGTCCGGCGGCACGAAGGTGGTGAAGAAGACTCGGCCCTGCAGCGTAATGGACCGAGACAGACTTTTTTCTCCTGTTTCCTCCAACTCAATGTACCAACCCTTTACGGTTGAAGACCCGATTGCAAGTTGTGCCGTTTCCTTCTGTTCGTCCGAACCATCTTGAAGAAGGTTGTCGGTGGCGTCGTAGAGGTCGGCCTCCGTAATGACCGGGGGCATCTCGACGCAGGGTAGTCCATCGGGATTCAGTTCTTCGCTCGCGCAAGCATTGGTTTCCGGATCTCCATCATTGGGAATATGCATAGCGCTTTGCGTGCCGAAATCGCGCAACATATAGAATCGATTGACGACATCTCGGTCCAACGGATGGGCGCGGTTGCCGCTGCCGAGCAGAAGGGCATCGTAGGTGAGATTGCCCGATCGCGCCACCGCCACGTCGATTCGATCCATGAAGCGCCTGTCTGTCGTCTCCGTATTGCCTCCGAGTGAAGCGAGCTTGAAGATGGACCAGTTGCTCGGGTTGTCACTGACGAGATCGACCCGCCAGACGTCCCCGCCGGTATCTGGGAAGTAGATCCGATCCGTTACGTGGTCGCCGTTAGTGTCCAACGGTGTCACCTGCGCCGGGACGCTGTGATGCAACTCCGGCTCGTTGAGATTAGTGGCTGTATCGGCGTCCGGCGTCACGCTCCAAACCAACGTCCCGTCCGTTGCATCGATGATATACATGCCGCGACCGACGCTGTCCGCGGTGCCTACGCCCAGCAGGTCTTTGTTTGAGTCGTAACCCGCACCGATAAGAATCACTGGATTGGTGTGTCCCGGAACGTAAGTCGGTGTTGGTTTTGACCAGCTTTGGCCAAGTTCCGGTAGGTCGCTCCTGTTGATCTGCCAGAGCGCGGCGGGGTTGTCGGGATCCGTGATGTCGAGGGCATAATAACCACCTTCGAGCCCCTCGCCTGAGACACTGCCGCGGCGTAAGCCGAAAAAGAGATAGACGAGATCTCCGTCGTCCCCGGCGATGCTGCCGTCCCGGTTATGGTCATACCGCCAAATGGACGGGCTTCCGTCAACCCCGTAGGGATGCTCGTCTGCGATATCGTTGCTATAGATGGTCGGGACGATCGTGGCAATCTCCTTGGGGAAGAAGGCCCAACTCTCATTACCGGTCTCGCTTTCGATCATATGCAGGAAACCGGCGTTCGTGCCGAAGACCACGCGCACGTCGGGTGTGTTGTGGTCCTGCGGATTGCCGTAGTTGATGGCCTCCGGCGTCGAATGCATCACGTCGCCCATGATCCAAGGGCGGGTGTCGGTATGGTCGTCGTCGCTGTCCTCGTCAAGAACGTCGACCCCTCGCGACCAATTGATATAGCGGTCGCGAGCGGCACTGTCCGTGGCGCCGAAATGCCAGGGCAACAGATTGGCATTCGCGGCTATCGAAGTCCTCCAGCGCGCCGTTGGTGCCGGTGTTGGTCAGCAGCACTCGGGTGCTGGGATTGCGCAGAATCAGGCGCTCGCCCGCGCCACCTTGATCCACTTCCATGCCGTCTACGCCGCGGGTAGTCCAGAATGTGGTTGCGGTGTCCTTAATGTTCCCGGTGACTGGGTCGATGGCGCGCACGCCGAGGGCGTCTACCACCTCTTCGGTCGTACTGCCGTGGGCCGTATTCATCTCCAACTTTTTCAGATTCCCATACCAGCGAGGCCGAGAAGCGGGCCGAAACATGGCGATGTATTCCGCATTCAAGCTCTTGGTGCGGTTGTAGGCGTCCACCGCCACCGCCGGGGCTGCGAACGAGGTGTTGCTGGAGAGTATCTCGGTCAGGGTTGCCTGGAAGGCATCCGCGAGTTCGTGGGCGTTGAAGGCGGTGTAATAGGTGCCTCCGCCGAACTCCGCGACGTCGCTCAGCAGGTCCTGGTCGGTCAGGAAGCCGATGGTGTAGGTGATGACGCGCTGATCGCCATTCTCCCATTGTCCGTCCAGGTCGGTCTCGAACAGATACTTTGCCAGCTTCGGCATGCAGTTCTCTTGCAAGTCCAGATCGCCGTCGTTATCGAAATCGTGGTCCGTCATGTAATCATTGCAGCGATTGACGCCGACCAACGACCGGATATGCGTATTGGCGTTGAGGTCATAGGTGGGCTTGCCGTCCGTCATCACCACGACATAGAGGTTTTCGCAATCCCCCAGTGGGGAATTGTAGCTGCCGTCGCTCGAGCAAGTGCCGGATCCACTGTCGCTTTCCGAGCATGGATCCCGGCTTGGAATCCGGTCCCTGTCGTCGTCGCCGTAGAAGACCGACTGTGCACTGTTGTTCGGCTTTGCGATATAGCGATAGGCCTCATAGTAGGTCTCGCACAAGGGTGTCCAGGTCTCTGGCTCCAACGAGTCGACCAATGCGACGAGACCATCGCGATCACTGAGATCCATGCGGGAAAGGTGCTTGACCACGCGCCCGCCGTTCCTACCATTGCTATCGTTCCAATTGAACAACATCATGCCGAAATCGATTTGCGGGTTGTTCGCGACCAGTTCCGTGACGACGTCCTGTGCGATTTCCATCTTGGTCCGGTTCTCGATCAGGTCGTCGTTGTAATACCACGCGAGATAGTTGCCCGTGAACAAGGTTCGGGTCAGGTCGCTGTCATGACGCTTGTTCCAGGTGTCCCAAGGGTCGCCGGGGCTGCCGGCACGAAACGGACCGCTTTCATCGCTTGCCCAACCATCGTCCGTATTCGGGTTGACAATGTCGTCCTGATCGATATCGGCGGCGCACTCGAGATGGCTGGTCTGGCGCGGTATCGTCGTTGTCTTCGACGCTTCTCCAGATATCGATGTCGCCGTAGATGTCGCGTTCGACGGTCGAGCAGGCCCACTGGTATTCTAATCCATCATTGTCGAGACCACGGTGCGTGCAGTCGTATTCGCTGATTTGGTAGTTCGATCGATTCCAGTCACTCCAGCCATCCCAGCTACAGGTGTCCTCGTACTTCCTACATTTCCCGTTCTTTTTGAATCTCACGCAGACCCGATCACAGCTCTCCTCTCTCGTGCGGTACTGGCATTCGCATTCGGTAGACTCCTCGGTACCGATGAGACCCTGTCCTTCGCGCCATACGCGTAGGTAGTCGGTGTAACGCCCGGTCTGGTTGAGTGGCATGATTGAGGTATTGCATTGATTGGAAACGACCGGGACATACCGATCCGTTGTGCGACTCGGCGGATTGCCGTCGAACGACCAATAGATTCGATCAGCCCGGAAGTTGGTGGGCGCGCCGGGATAAGACGGCCGTCGGTCCAGTCGATGGTCACATCGTAGTCCGGCTTTGAGTGCTCTACGCCGTTGCGCATGCTGCCGGAATTATCGAACAGAATAAGCACCTTGGGCCGGCCGCCGCTGACGCCGGTACCGCTGAACTGGGTCATGAAGATTTCGGTGTCGTCGGCGAGTGCTGGTGGAACGGCCGCCAGGCCGACCAATATCCCAAATATCCCTAGAGCGATGGTGGTGAGCTTGATGTACATCGCGTATCTCAGCCTGCTTGTTGCCCGTTGCAGACCCGGATGGCCATGTGTCGGGGATTGATCCACGCTCATCGTCCATGTCGGGCGTTCCGTTTTGCGTCGCTGCGTTATGTCGTGATGTCGCTGTGCGCTGATCGATTGCGCGACGCGGCACTGCTCATTCGCACTAGTCCGCCGCGATGACCTGTCGCGAGATTCCCAACCGCAGCGTGGTGGCTGCCGCATTGCGGGCTTGCCCCGCGGTTGACGGAGCATGTCGGCTGACGACTTCGAAAGCGCCACAGCCGATCAGGTCGTCGCTCGACGCGGATTCCGAGCGTTCGCACTTGCCGTTTGGATCCCCGCTGACCATCGCCGTGACGACTGGTGTGTCGGTGCCCATGTCCGCCGAGCGGATTGGAATTCCGGGCGGCGAAATCGATCACGACGCTATCCCCAGCGAACGCCAGCAGGTCGGCATCCCCGAAGACAACCGTTGTGGCGGCGGTGACGCCCGCTTCCGCCGCCTGAAAAGAGCGGGCTTCTGCCTCCATGTCACTGGCGATCTGAAGCTCAGTTGTGGTCGCCGTCATGGTTGAGATCCCCAATAGAGCCAGTACCGAGAGCACGATCAAACTGACGATCAAGGCGACTCCGCCACAACTACGCCTCGTGACACGAAGTGCGTGTTGGCGAAGACGACGCTGTCGCGGAAGCACCGCGGCCGCGGAGGGGAGTCGGCGAGTTGCGAACATGATCTGCCCTAGTTTTCGGTCATACCGTTTGTTACGAAGCGTGTACGGAGGTACTGATGAGATGGCGTCGAAAGTTGCGCAACTGCGCACCTTGGCTTACCGCGGTGCCGCTGGTTGCGGTGACCGATAGGTCGCCCATTTGATAGGTCCGTGAATCTCGGTGGCCGGAGTCTGGTCGGGTGCTCCTCAGCAGGAGAAACACCTGGACCGAGACTCACGTTGTCCCAATTGCCAACGGCGTCAGGGAGACATAGACCGGCGGTTCATCATCGGTGCTGATTCCATAAAGGATGCGCATCCCCTCTACGCCGTCAACCAGATCCTCCGGTACCACCGTCATACCGGCGGTGGCATCCCATTTCATGACCATTCGCGCTAATGTTGGAGGATCATCGTCGGTGTGGGCGGCGCGAACATAGTAGGCCGCAAAGCGATACGGCCAATACCGGCCATAGGGCAGACAATACGTCGCGGGGGCCCGCTACAGGAGGGAGATAGAGATGGCATCGTGACATCGCCGGTGAAGAGCCGCATGACACCGTCCAAGCGGTTCGCGGCAATGTAGACGCTGCCGTCACTGAGGTCAGCGGTATCATCGAAGGCTTGCGGTTGTACCGACTTGATGACCAGGATATCTGAGGGGATCCCTTCGACGACGAGGGCATCGACGATGCATCCAATTGCGCTGCTGGCTGTTGCCGTTGTGCCATGCAGTGGGAAGGACGCTGGACTTGAGTTGGCATTGAAGCTGTAGACCGCATCCACCCCGTCGCACTGCGTATTTGGGTCGACCTCGTCGTTCTGGGGCGCACCGGAGTCCGTTGAAAAGACGAATCCTTGGTAGTGCTTCTCGCCGAAGAAGTAGGCATGACGTAGGTCTTGCAAGAGATAGCTAGCGCGAAGCGTCCCCCCTCTTGCAGTTCGGTCGCCTGTGTCGTATTGGTAAACACGCCCTTGTTGGTGACGAACAGGCCGAGGACTCCGGCCAGCACGAGCAGACCGATGGCGACTGCGACCATCAGTTCCACGACCGAGTAGCCGCTTTGGCGCATCTTTGAGTTTTTGTAGTCGGCGTTCATGCTTGGATGCCTTTGCGCGGCGTTGTAAATCCTGTCCTGTTGGTGCTACGGTGCGATGAGGGTGCGAATAAGGAGAACACGGCGATATTCGTCGTCGTCGCCGTATCGATTGTCTGCCGTGCACCCCGGCGCGGCGTTGGCATCGGTGAGGTTACTGCGTCCGCGCCAAGCAATTGCGATCTCTACGCGGCCATTTCCGGTATGTCGGATGCACCCGGTCGGGCTGATCATGCCGCCGACTGCGCCGATCTCCTCCGTGGTAATCGCGTTGCCGTCGAGTCCCTGCTTCCAAGACCAGAGATCATCTGCTGCCTGCTGCTCTGCCGTGCAGGGGCTCGTGTTACAGCGCGGCGTCGGTTCGCGTTCGACGCCGTTTACGCCTGGGATCGTCCAGCCGTTGTCGCCGGAGGGGTCGTAGCTGTCCATGACGCCCGCATTGTTGCGCATGCGCTCGATAATGTCGGTTGCGAGGTAGACGGCCTGGGTTCGCTGGG
>CAVOGV010000063.1:0-58544 GCA_963695445.1 uncultured Gammaproteobacteria bacterium
TCCGCCTCCTCGCGGGGCACAAAGGTCCAACCGATGGCCTGAGCGTATTCGAGGATGCGGGCTTGGACGGTCTTGTGTTCTCCGGGTTTCGGCATGCGCAAACTCGGTCAACGCCAGCCTTGCCGCCAGGCCTGGTACTCGGCAGGCCGCAGCCGGTAGCGGGCGATGTTGCCTTCATGGAGGCTCATCATCTCGGTCTCCACGACTTCGACCAATCGCCCCTGATCCTCTGGCGGCACCTGCTCCGATGCACGTTGCCGTATCAAGGCGGTGGCGGCCTTTTTGTCCAGACCTTCGCGAACGACCCTCGCAACCAGCTCCGCGACCAGCGCCCGGTAACGCATACGGAACGGGTCGGGCTCACCCAGTGACTGGCGCACCGCCGAGTATCGCGCGCTGGAGCGCTCGTAGGCCCAGATGAACACGTCGCGCATCAGCTCGATGCGATTCAGCTCATAGATGCCCAGCACGCCGTCGATATAGGCGCGCTCCGGAACGTCGACGAAGGACAGCGGGCAGAGGTTGCCGCGGATCAGCGGAATGTTCGCGGCAAGGCGGGATACCCGCTTGTTCACGTCCTCGAAACTCTGCAGGTAGGCAAGGTGCACGAGGGCAAAGAAGGCCTGCTCGAAGGGATCGGCAATCGCGGCCGCGGTATCGAGGACTGTCTCGGAAGCATTCTTCGATGAGCTGCGGCACCTCCAGCGGATGGTAGACCGTGCCGTCGATGCCCACCGGGATGCGCCGCAGCCGGCCGCCGGCCTGCGGATCGGCGAGCAGGTTGTCTGCCAGCAGCGCATGCAGGTTCAGAATGGTGTAACGATTGAAACCGATTTCGTCGGCCTGCTCGACGAGCATTTCGATGGCCGCCTTGTGGTTCAGGATCATCTGCGCTTCCAGCGCATCCTTTCCCTCGGCGGCCTCGCCCAGTTCGAGCAGGCGCTCGGTTTCGAGCAGCGAATAGGTATTGCCTTCCAGGCGACTGGAGTTCCAGGAAAGGTCAATCAGCAGACGGCTGTAGATCGTGCGTGCGTAGGTCCCGGCCGGACGTTCGCCGTCGGGCGGGCGGCCCATTTCGAGCAGGCGCTGACGCGTGTCCTCCGGCAGGTAGTAGGTCTCGTTGGGCCGGTAGTCATCCAGAAAGGCACGCTGGTAGCCGACTGGTTGCCGGTGCTGAATTGGCGCGCGAACCGCCTGCTTGATCGGCATCGCCTCGGGCGAAATCGGCGGATAGACCTCGACACCGGCCGGATGCCCTTTGATGTCGAGCTGACCGGGCCGTGCTTTGACGGCAACGGTGTTGGGCGGCAAGCGATAGCGGCGACCTTTGCCTCGCCCCTCTGCCGTCAGTCGTTTCTGATCGACCAACAAGGCCAGGCGCCGCTGCAGCATCCGCGGCGGCAGCTCATACGCCAGCCCCTCGCGGATGGTCCGGACCTGGACAGCCCTCGGTGATGGGCCGAGACGATCGCCAGGATGGCCTCGAGTTCTTCTTCGGGAATCCTCTTTGGCATGTGGCGGATTATATGTCGCTAAAAGCTTTTATGCGACATAAAAGCGGTTTATCTGACGTGAAACCCCCTATACGTCGTATAAACTGTCTTTTTTGTCGCTAAAGCACCCGTCACGACGTGCCTTTGTTTGCACCTGGCTTTCGAACAGGAAGCCCGTCCCCGGCGATGCCAGCCCGACCGCCAGCCTTCAGCGATGTCTCGTGGGACTCCAGAAATCGCCGTAGTGCCTCCGCCAGCAGATCGTTGAAGTCCGTCGCCCAGCCTTCCGCGACGAATGCTCGGGCCTGAGCCGCAAGCTCGGCAGGAAGTTCAGCCTCGATCACGGTGTTGTTCATGGCTTCTAGTCCGAAATGCATCAGGTGTGCGGTTTGACAACGGAGAACGAACACCTGCGCGGTGGTCGAAGCATTTGCCTCGGTTGCGCAGGTGCTCGACGAATTTCCGGTTGGCGTAGATGTCGGTGTGGAGATGGCGGAACTGGCCGAGCAAGACGCCGTCGGCCTCGGCGTAGCGCGGGTCGAATTCCCGCACCTTGGCGTCGAGCAGGTCGTCGAAGAAGAGCGAACGGTTTTTGGCGCGGTCGGCGGGCGGTACGTCCGGATCAACCCCGCTCCGCTGCTCGGCTTCCTCGCGGCACACAACAGTCCAACCGTTGGCCTCGGCGTATTCGAGGATCTGGGCCTGGACGTTTTTCGTTCTCCGGGTGTGGGCATTGTGTCTAAAGCTGCACGAGCGAGTAGCGATTCTCACGGGCTCTGAATGCCTCCTCTCCACCTTCGAGAAGCAAACAAACCGCTTCACGAACCCCCACATCATTCCCAGACACCGAGTGTTCCAAACCGCCCGAATCATAACGAAGGCAGGGGTATGGCTGAGTGCTTGGGCGCTCCGCAGTCGCAATGATGATCTGCTCTGCATCAGTCGCGACGACAAGATTCGGGTTGTGGGTAATCAGAATAATCTGTCGACGCTTCTTTGCTTTCCTGATGTAAGGCACCAGTTGTTTGTAGACGGAAGAATTGTCCAAATTGCCTTCCGGCTGATCAATCAAGAGCGGTCGTGTGTCGTCTTCATCCATCAGCAGGTAGAGGACCAAAAGGGCTATGCCACGAGTCCCTGGGGAAAGGTTTTCGAGTTCTGTTCCCGAATAGTGAATCTTGTAGGAAAGCTCGATGTGATCGACGGAAAAGATCCAATCGGAAAGCTCGACTCTGGACAATTTCGACGTTCCGAATTTTTCCGGAAACGTTCGAATGTCTACCGCAGCGAGGAACTCTTCAAACGCGGACTTAATGTTGTCCAGGTCACCGCTCTTCCATGCGGGCGCCAGCTTTGTTTCAACAATTCTCTCGATCTCTTCCCGCTTGGCTTCAGCTCCGATTCGGCGTCCGTCGAAGTACCTTGCCGACCGATCTAGCCAAGATTTCGCGTCAATTTGGTATCCGACCGACACACTGAATTGCATTTCCTCGCCGAGCTGGTCGATCGCGTCCTGCATTGGAGAGTACAGTTCCTTCAAGCCCGCCTCGTCAGCTGACAGAGCCTTGAACACGTCAAGATACAGATCGACCTGTTTGGCCTTCTGTTTTTCAAGTGTCTTCGTGACTTTCTCATCGAGATTACGAATCTCCTTGGCCAATCGTTCTGCATTCGCGATCCGCTCCGCGATCTGCTTTTGAAGGTCGAGAAGACGCTTACGGCTAACCTCGTCTTTTGCAACTAGTTCCTTAAGCTTCGCAATTTCTGTCTGAACGCCAATCACGGACGGTGGGGTCGGCGGGGCACCCTCCGCCCCTTTTAATGCTACGATTTCAGCGTCCAACTTCTCGACTTCCTTCTGCAGGAGGTCATCGACATCTGGAGCCCAGGTTGGCGCCATTTTCTGCACCGTGGATTCCGCCACGTCGGCGTCGAGCAACTGCTTCCCGATTTTTGCAACTTCCTGATCAGTGCTTTTCTTGATGGCTGCCATAGGATTCTATTGCTCCCTCAATTGTCCGGCGCCGCCGGCTTCTGGTGGCAATCTGGTCCTCGAGCTCTTTTAGGAGTGCCTGTTGCTTTTCAAGCTCTTCCAGAATCTTCTGATCGACCGATTGAGTCGCTTCAGGCAGCTGCTTCTTTAGCTCTTCAACCTGCTTTTCAACCTCAGCCTTGGCTCTTATCTTGGAGCCTCTTTGGTCGATTGCTTCTTGGAGCCTATCCACTTCCTTGTGAAGGGTCGCAAGTTCACCCCGGAGTGCCTCCTTCTGGATATTGGATGCGGCTTCTCGGGCTTTCCGCAGCTCGCCAAAAGATGAGTATCCTTCCTTTTGGATCTCGTCCAACTTCGCAAAAACCACATCCTCAATAGCTTTCTGAAGTTCCGTTCCTTCATGATCCGAAGAGCACAATCGTTCGACAAAGTCCTGAGAAAGATATCGGACACGCGGCCGAGTGGAGCTTAGTGGGGAGTCTGTAAGGATTCCTTCCGTCCTGTCGCCGCCTCCCCATTCGAGTTCAATCTTCGTTCCGGAGAGATGCAGCGCTCCTTTCCTGATGAAGGACGACTGGGATTTCCGATCCATCGGGTAGCCTGAGGCAAACGATGAAAGATCGGCGACGGCTGTTTTTCCCGCACCCTTCTCACCAATTACCGCCACGAGCCCGGGGTTCAATTCGATCGAATCAATCGCGAACCATCCTGAACTGTTGGAAAGCGAAAGCCTTCGAATTTGCTGACTATGGTCGGACGGCTGAGGGGGTAGTGTCCCGATATGAACACGGTCTTCGGGCTCCCAGAGAATCTGGCGCAAACCATGGAAGGTGGGATCGCTTTTCAACCAGCAGAAGCGGTCGTTATCGGGTTTGAATAGCGGCTCAACCGCGTGGGCATCGGACCCGTGGACGCATGGTTTCAACGAACGATACTGTCGAATGATTTCCTCCTTCGGAGTGCCCGCCTTGAGGCCAAGGTAGTGTTCACGATCTCGCGGATTTCCCGAGAATACGAAGTGACTCCATTTCAGGATTTCATCACGGATGGCACCAAAGCCATCAAGAGGGAGCCCACTGATCCCATCCTTCCCGTTTGCGATTCCGATCAACGAATTGCTTCGTAGCCACCTCTCGCCGTCGAGCCACTGTTTAATCGCAGTTCGATCAGGTTTGAATTGGCGAATTCCGAATGTATATGCAGCATCATCGTCTGTGAGCCGCGGGTCTTGAGCTCGACCAAATGCGATCAGCTCTTCCCGACAGCAACCGTAAGGTTGCCCGTCGTAACTAAACTTCAGATTTCTTAGTGCCCGCTTGATCTTATCGATGTGATCATCCTCAGAAGGATCGACCAACAAGTGGAGGTTCAGAGCCTTCCCATCAGCCGTCTGCGGCATCATCCTGAACTCGATGTTGGGAATCAATAGATCGACCATGCTCAGGCGGCCGTTTGCGTTCTTTTCCGCGCATAACTTCTCGTATCCGTCGAGGGTCATGTAATCGGTTACGCCAATTACAGAAATCTTGGCCGCAGCAGCTGCTGCCTCAAGCTCAGCCACATACTGCTCCCAAGTCAATCCAGCGAATGGATCTCCGAGTCTGCTCTCTGGTGTGTGAACATGAAGATCCCATCTCCGCCATTCCGACCCGCGTGGCCAACGTGAGGGTGCAATCTTTAGGGGGAGTTGTGGCGTGGTCATTTGTAAATCTCTAGTGCGTCGACGCGGGTCTTCGCCGTCATCAGTTCGTGGAGGAGGGTGCGGAACAGGTCTTGGAGCGCCGATTGTTTGCTGGCCGCCGAGCTTTGCTTCTCTTCAAGTGTTTGTAACACGTTTACGACCTCCTTTTGTTCGGCCGTTGACGGGACTAGTATCGGGAGCGTCTTCAAGAAGCCGCAAGTCAGTGCTCCTTTAGTGCTTCCGCCGCCGTGCGCGATGGACCGGAGGTAGTCGTAGCGCGTTTGCATGTACCACAGGACGAAGTCAGGAAAAATCTTCGCCGAGTGAAACTGGGCGTAGGCGAGGTGCTGATTGATGCAGGTCTCGATCCGAGTGATGGCAGAGTTGCCGAGCGTTTTTCCTTGGCCTGTGATCGCAATGAGCAGGCTGTTCCGTGCAACTTTTGGGAGGTGGCATTCCTTGACGGCTAGTGGCGTCACGAACTGGTCCGCTCCAGTGATGAAGCGGTCGTGAATTTTGGTGCTGTTGAGCCACGGGATGGTTCCGCCTTCCCAATATGCTTCGTTCGCTCGTTTTGGCGTTGATCCGTTTCCGACCTTGGCGAGTTTTCCCAATTCCACCACTTCCCAGCTTTCGGGGACGGGGCCGATTTCGGTTTGTTTTTGGGGTTCGTTGCGGAGGCCTTCGGTGAAGAGCTTGTGCATGAGGGCCTTTTTCAGCTCGGTGGTGGTCTGAATGATCCGCTCCTGCGCTTCGATCGCCCGCTGCACCGTCGAAAGGATGTGCGCGATCTTCTTCTGCTCGGGGAGTGGGGGGAGCGCTATCGGGACGCGTTGCAGCACATTGTTGCTCAGGTTGGGCATCACCACCCCCGCTGCATGTCGGTTTAGCCAAGCGACGGATTCGTCAGTCGATAGATAGAAGGAGAGGAACGTGGAATCACTCTCGGGGCTTTCGACACGGACGAGGAAACACCCAGTTCCACACAGCCAGCCTCGTTCGGATTCGGTGATGATAGCGTGTCGGCCGATTTCCCCTCGCCGGGCGAACAAGAGATCGCCAGGGCGAACCCTATGTTTCGAGAGTCTGCTGTGCGACTTCAGGACTGACGCACGGAACCGAAGTGTGGCTAACACGGCGCTCCGCCATGTGTGTTGGGTTTACTACGCCGATGCCCTCAGCTTGATATTCGTGCTTGTGCAGCTGACTGCCGAACGGACCGGTCTGAATCGTGCAGCCATTTTCTTTGGCGAGGTCCCCGAGGGTGATGTGCCTCCAATCGCTCATACCCCAATCTTCCGCAGAATCTCCCGCAGCGCCGCATCGGCCTCCCGCGCCTCGGCCTCGACCGCGTCCAGGTCGGCGACGATCTCCGCCAGTGGTCGATAGGTCTCGGCGTCGCTGGTGTGGATGTAGCGGCTGGGGGAGATGTTGTAGTCGTTTTTCTTCAGCTCGGCGTGATCGACGATGCGGCTGAGCTTTTCCTCTTCCTTCCAGCCGATGAGGGTGTCGGCGATGCGCTGGATGCCTGCGTCCGGGATGAAGTTCTTGGGGTCGCCCTTTTCGAAGACCTGGCTGGCGTTGACGAGGAAGACCTTACCCCGCCGTGCCTCGGGCTTGGCCTTGTTCAGGAACAGCACGATGCCCGGCGCGGTGGTGTTGTAGAAGAGGTTCTCGGGCAGGTAGAGGACGCTCTCGATCAGGTCGTGGTCGACGAACCACTGGCGGACGGTCTTTTCCTTGTTGGTGCCGGCATTGCCTGAGCCGCGGGAGGCGGCGCCGGTGTCGAGGACGACGGCGGCGCGGCCTTTGTCGTTGAGGCTGGCGTGCATGTGCTGCACCCAGCCCCAGTCGGCGGAGGATTTGCCGGGGAAGCCGGCACCGGCGGGGAAGCGGTCGAGCTCGTCGTTGTCGTAGTCGGCCTCGGTGAACCAGTTCTGGTTCCACATGGGATTGGCGACGACGCGGTCGAAGGTGCGCAGCCTGCCGCGCCAGCGGAATTTGGGGTGCTTGAAGGTGTCGCCGATCTCGATCTCGCCTTCGAAGTCGTGGATGATCAGGTTCATGTTGGCCATGGCCCAGGTGTCGGCGATGTACTCCTGGCCATAGAGCTTGAGGGGAGCGGGGCATTCTGGGTTCGCTCTTGGGACTGGAAAGTCCGCCGTCCCTCCTCCATCGCGATCTCGCACTTGATCAGCAGACCGCCGGAGCCGCAGCAGGGGTCGTAGATCTCCATGCCCGGCTCCGGCGCGAGCACGCGGGACATGATGGTGCCGACCTCGGGCGGGGTGTAGAACTCGCCGGCGCTCTGGCCGCCGCCCTCGGCGAACTTGCGGATCAGGTATTCGTAGCTCTTGCCGATGATGTCGGCCTCGACGTCGTCCAGGCCCAGGCGCTTGGTGCTGATCGCTTCAATCAGATTGGACAGGCGGTCGTCGTCGAGGTCGCGCTGGCCGTGGGTGGTGGCGTTGAAGTCGACGCGGTCGATGATGCCCTGCAGCAGCGGGTTCTCCCGGGCGATGGCGCGCATCTGGGTGGTGACGCCTTCGCCGATTCTGTCCGCGAGCTTGCGGATGACGGACCAGACGGGTTGCTCGGGGTCATCCGGAACCAGCGGCAGGTAGAAGCGCACCAGCTTGTGGTCGGCCTTGGCGAGTGCGAAGGCCGACCTGCGCGAGCCGACCTCCGCGGCGATGCGGTTCAGCTCATCGTCGAACACGTCGCAGAGGCGCTTGGTGAAGATCAGCGGGAGGATGTAGTCCTTGTACTTGGGCGCGTCCTTGGCCCCGCGGATGGAGCAGGCGGCGTCCCAGATCCAGGATTCGAGGGATTTGGCGTTTTCGGGCTTAGTCTTCGCCATGGACTTCTTCGTGGAGGTTGATGACCTCGCCACAGGCCGGGCACTGGAATGTATTGGAAGAAACCTGGCTAAATCGCAAGCCTGTGTCGATGGGTGGGGTGGCCAGCTCGCGGGAGGTAATGAGCAGTCCTCCCGCCGTGACATCTTCGAAGAGCTTGCAGTTGGGGCAATCGAGGAGATCGCGGTCGCCGACAAAGAGTCCCAACGCCTCGGCTTCGGCCTGGACGCGCTCTAGTTGCCGGCAGAGGTCGAGGAGTGGGGTCAGGTCGCTCACGACGGCTGCGCGGATGCTGCGCGTCGATAGCCGGATTCGTCCAAACGCATGATGATAGCCCGTCCGATTACATTCCAATGTTGCGTCCAATTGTATGCCGGTCATGCGGCTAAGTGTATGCTGGATCCTCGTCCAATCGTCTGCCCGGTCGGCGGCTGAATGCTGGATGCCGACTCGGTATCCCGCCGGATCGGCTCCTGTCGAAGGGCTCAGGGATCGATCGGGTCGCCGCGGCCAGCGTCATCCTCGCGCCTGCGTAGCTTCTGAAACTTCTTTTCCGGTCCTTCGAACATCGCTATTGCTCTGCGTTGGGTCTCTCCGTCACCACCATCTGCTTCTTGACCGCTCCGTTCTCGAAGGTGACGAGCGGGGTATGGGTGCGTTGGGCATCCCGGCGCGCTTGCTGGGCGGCTCGTCGCAAGGCGATCTCGCTCTGGACCAAGTCATGATCGGGTGCTTTGTTGCTTTCGTTCTTCATGGCGCTTCCTCCAAGAGAGTCGCCTCCTCGCCGGAGTTGTCGTAAACCCGCCAGGCATCAAGACGGGGGCGATAGAGATGCTCGAAATGATACCAGCCGGCGACAAATCGACGGCGGATCACGGACTCGGGGATCGCATGCCCGCCCTGCGCGACACGGGCTGCCACCCGCTCGATGGCGAGTTCCACACTGGCGAGCTTGAGAAAAATCAGCTTGACCCGGTATCCCTGGGCCCGCCATTCGGGTATCGACCTCGCATACCCTCGCCCCGCTAGGGTCGTCTCAAAAGCGAAATTCTCGCCTGCCCGCACATGGCGCGCAATCGTCTCCAGCATCAAGCGCCCCGCGGTGATCGCCTCCCGTTCAGGAGCAAAGGGCGACAGTCCCGCCGCGATCAAATCGGCATTCACAAAGATCGGGCAACCCGCCTCGTTGGGAAGAAACTCCCGCGCAAACGTCGTCTTCCCAGCCCCGTTCGGTCCGGCAATGATGATGATCTTCTTGTCCGGCCCTTCAAACATGGGCCTCGACCTTGGCCACATCCGCGTCGGAAATGAGGGTTCGAAAATGGGTCCACCCCAATTGTCGCCGCAGTGCGGCGACAATTTCCGTATCCGGAAATGCCTCGGCGAACTGAACCATGCTCATATCCCAATCTTCCGCAGAATCTCCCGCAGCGCCGCATCGGCCTCGCGCGCCTCGGCCTCGACGTCGTCCAGGCCCAGGCGCTTGGTGCTGATCGCTTCGATCAGATTGGACAGGCGGTCGTCGTCGAGGTCGCGCTGGCCGTGGGTGGTGGCGTTGAAGTCGACGCGGTCGATAATCCTAGAAAGAGCAGTTGACCGCTTTGTCATACTTGTAAGCGTCTGAGGTTCTTGAAGTTCAGCAGCAACTCTGGAGGCACCCTTAGGGTGAACGGCGCTACGGCCGCCAGGGCACGCCCCGCGTGGCGCCCAGCTGCGTTACAACTCCTTGGAATAGAATGACTATTCCGCGTCGTTGTGCCTTGCTGAACACCACGCGGGACGCACCCTGACGACCGTCCAACTGCTCTTTCTAGGATGATGCCCTGCAGCAGCGGGTTTTCCCGGGCGATGGCGCGCATCTGGGTGGTGACGCCTTCGCCGATTCTGTCCGCGAGCTTGCGGATGACGGACCAGACGGGTTGCTCGGGGTCATCCGGCACCAGCGGCAGGTAGAAGCGCACCAGCTTGTGGTCGGCCTTGGCGAGTGCGAAGGCCGACCTGCGCGAGCCGACCTCCGCGGCGATGCGGTTCAGCTCATCGTCGAACACATCGCAGAGGCGCTTGGTGAAGATCAGCGGGAGGATGTAGTCCTTGTACTTGGGCGCGTCCTTGGCCCCGCGGATGGAGCAGGCGGCGTCCCAGATCCAGGATTCGAGGGATTTGGCGTTGGTCGGCGTCACGGGGGCTTGTTTCCTCATCCTTTGTCCGCGGGTCCGTTTCGTGCGCGGGGGGCGCATGCGAGGGGCCTGGTCTGAGCGTTGAGTTTGGCTCAGGAACTGGACTTGGGCAAGCACGCCGCACCGGTGGGGATGGATGCGGATGCCCTATTGCTGATGGCGACTGAACGCGGCGGCGGATGCCGTTCGGCAGGGGAGACGGTGAATGCTCGGGTTGTCCCCAACGCGGCGGTGGCGGGTCGGCTGGTGCGATTGCCGAGAAATTGCCCACCGGTTTGGCGGGCCGGTCAGACTCAAGCCGACCTATACCTGAAGGTCAGGATGTTGGTGTCGAACAGCGCCTTCAACGGTCCCATTCCGAGCGCATCCGCTCCTGGTAGGCGAGTCCGTCTTCGCCGCGCTGCTTCCAGATGCCGAAGGCCGTGTCGTCCGCGGGCGCTTCGAACCGGCGCAGATAGTCGGCCACCGCGCGCCGGATCAACTCGGTGCGAGAGACGTTGAGGGAGCTCGCCAGGGTCTTCAGCGGTTCGATCTGTTCGTCGGGTAGGTCGATGACGGTGCGCATGGGCTTGGCCTCTGAGATCAGAGGCCGACATCGTATCACCGAGACTTCGAGAGTTCGCATTCGAGAGTCTCATTCGATCAATGGATTGTGCGGCCATGGCGGGTGTAACTTCAGTCGCGCGGAAGGCATTGACTGGGCGAATAAATTCGCCCGCTACATCACGGAGCCGAAGCTGCGCCTTCTGGAATCACCGAGCACTTCGAAAGCTGCCAGGTTTAGGGCCGCTCGATGGACGGCTCAAACGCTTGCTTGAAAAATGACTGTTGGTCATAATGTGGCTATCAGTCACCAACGGATGCGGCCATGGCCCTGCAAGATCGCAAACAACGGCAGTTCGAGCGCCGCGAACAGGACATCCTGACCGCGTCGCTGGAGCTGTGCTCGACGCCGCGTTGGGAGTCGGTGACGGTGGAGCAGATCGCGGAGCGGGCGGAGGTGGGCAAGGGCACGGTCTACAAGCACTTCGCGAGCAAGGACGAGCTGCTGTTCCGGCTCATGATGCGCTTCTATCGCGGTCTGTTGCGGATGCTCAGCGAGGAGATGACCGGCGGCAGCCCGTTGGAACAGCTGCGGGACGCGGTCGAGCGGGCGCTGCGCTACCACATTGCCCATGGCGAGTACCGCTACGTGGTGGAGTACTGCGAGCGCATCGACTTCAAGGAGCGTGCGAATCCCGCCTGGCGCGACGACTTTCTGGAGTTGGACCGGGCCTTTCATGCCTGGGCGGCGCCGATCATCGAGACCGGCATGGCGACGGGGCAGTTCCAGCGGCGGCCCGTGGAGCAGGTGATGCTGGGTCTGCATGCCTGCTTCAAGGGTGCGGTCTCGCTGATCTGGGCCGGAAGCGACTGGTGTTCGCTGGGCGATGATCAGGCGGTGGTGGCGGCTGCTACCGAGTTCATGATGGCGGGTCTGAGCGGTCGCCCCTGAGACGAAAATCCGTGTGTCGTAGGCCGGGGTCGTTTCCGAAATCGCAGTCGCGCGGACAGGTCCGGCACAGCGGGCCGCTCGAGCCAGGAGAGGCGCGGTACAGCGCGTAGGCGGTCCGACTGTCGCCGGTATCCGTCTGTCTCTGACCAGTGGTCACGCAACGATGAGTCAAGGCCTTGAACCTCAACTGGAGCGTGACGATGAAACGGTCAGCCTATCTTTCCATTGGCCTGCTCGGCGCGGTGGCGGCCTGGATGCTCAGTGGCTCGCTGGTTGGCGCGGCGCGCACCGATGTCCCTGCCACGGCGCCGTCCGTGGCCGCCGAGCCGCAGCCGACGCGGGTCCGTGTGGCCGAGCTGAGCGCCGAGCGCGTCACCAAAGAGGTGCTGGTACAGGGCCAATTGGAGCCGCGTCGGCGGGTCGAACTCCGTGCCCAGACCGGCGGGCTGGTGACCGCGCTGCCGGTCGACAAGGGCGCGCGCGTGTCCGCGGGCGAGGTCCTGGTCGAACTGGCCCTGGAGGATCGCGAGGCCCAGATCGCTCGGGCCGAGGCCGAGGTGGCGAGCCGGCGTCTGGATCTGTCGGCGTCCGAGAAGCTCGGCAGCAAGGGCATGCAGGCGCGCACCCAGGTCAAGGCGGCCGAGGCAGCGCTGGCCGCCGCCGAGGCGGAGCTGGAGCGCCTGCGCGTCGACCTGGCGCACACCCGCATCCGCGCCCCGTTCGACGGGCTGGTGGAGGCACGGTCGGTGGAGCTTGGCAGCCTGCTGGAGCGGGGCGACCCGGTGCTGGAACTGGTGGACGCGTCGGTCTTGAAGGCGGTCGGCCACGTGCCCCAGCAAAGCGCCGGTTCTCTGGCCATTGGGCAGCCGGTCGCGGTGCACCTGCTCGACGGACGCACGGCGGAGGGCCGAATCGTGTTTCTGTCGCGGGTCGCTGATCCCGAGACCCGCAGCTTCCGGGTCGAGGCGGAGCTGCCGAACCCGGACGGCAGCCTGTATAGCGGCATCAGCGCGGAACTGCGCATCGCCGTTGGCGACGAGCAGGCGCACTTCCTGTCCCCGGCGGTGCTGACGTTGGACGATGACGGTCAGGTCGGGGTCAAGACGGTGACGGGCGATGATCGGGTCGCGTTTCATGCCATCGCGCTGGTGCGTACCGAGGCCGGCGGGGTGTGGGTGTCCGGGCTGCCGGCGCAGGCGCGCGTCATCACCCGCGGTCAGGGCTTCGTCGTGACCGGTGAGGCGGTGCAACCGGTGGCGGAGGATCGGAGCGCGTTGTGAACGGCCTCATCGATGCCGCCTTCGGGCGCAGCCGCACGGTGCTGCTGACGCTGGTCTTCATCCTGGTGGCCGGCGCCGGCGCCTATCAGTCGATTCCGAAGGAATCGGAACCGGACGTCACGGTGCCGATCATCTATGTGTCGATGACGCATGACGGCATCTCCCCGGAGGACGCGGAACGCCTGCTGATCCGGCCGATGGAGAAGGAGCTGCAGTCGATCGAGGGCGTGAAGGAACTCACCGCGACGGCGCGGGAAGGCCAGGCGTCGGTGCAGCTGGAGTTCAACGCCGGTTTCGACAGCAAGCGGGCGCTTGCGGACGTGCGCGAGCGCGTGGACATTGCCAAGACCAAGCTGCCGGAGACCACCGACGAACCGAGCGTGAACGAGATCAACGTCGCGCTGTTCCCGGTGCTGACCATCGCCCTGTCCGGTCCGCTTCCGGAGCGCGGTCTGGTGCGCATCGCCCGCGATCTCAAGGACCGCATCGAGGCCCTGCCCGGCGTGCTGGAGGTGGACATCGGCGGCGACCGCGAGGCGCTGATGGAGGTGATCGTGGACCCCGCGATCATGGAGACCTACGGCGTCGATTACGGCGAGCTGTTCGGCCTCATCAGCAACAACAATCTGCTGGTCGCCGCCGGCGCGATGGACACCGGCGCGGGCCGGCTGGTCGTGAAGGTGCCCGGCATTGTCGAAGACATCGACGACATGCTCTCGATGCCGGTGAAGGCGGCCGGGGACCGCGTGGTGACCTTTGGCGACGTCGCGAGCGTGCGGCGCAACTTCAAAGATCCGGAGGGCTTTGCTCGGGTCGGCGGTCAATCGGCGGTGACGCTGGAGGTCAAGAAGCGGGTCGGCGCCAACATCATCGACACCATCGGCGCGGTGCGTGCCATCGTCGACGCCGAGCGTGGGCAGTGGCCGGCGGACCTGGAGGTCGCCTTTATGCAGGACAAGTCGGATCAGATCCGCGACATGCTCGGCGATCTGCAGAACAACGTCATGTCCGCGATTCTGCTGGTGATGATCGTCATCATCGGCGCCCTCGGTCCGCGCTCCGCGTTGCTGGTCGGCATCGCCATTCCCGGCGCCTTCCTGGCGACGATCCTGGTCCTGAACGCCTTCGGCTATACGCTCAATATCGTGGTGCTGTTCAGCCTGATCCTGGTGGTCGGCATGCTGGTGGATGGCGCCATCGTCGTCACCGAAGTGGCGGACCGCCGCCTGGCGCAGGGGCAGACGCCCGCGGACGCCTATGCCGGTGCCGCCAAGCGCATGGCCTGGCCGGTGACCGCCTCCACGCTGACCACGCTGGCGGTGTTCCTGCCCCTGTTGTTCTGGCCGGGCCTGGTGGGGGAGTTCATGAAGTATCTGCCCATCACGGTGATCATCGCGCTGACGGCCTCGCTGGCCATGGCGCTGGTGTTCATCCCGGTGCTGGGTCCGGTGCTGAGCTTCGGGAACCGCGGGCGGTCGGCTGAGCAAGCGCCTGGGAGGCAGTCTGCTCGGGCGCCTGATCAGGCTGACGCTCTGATCGAGGTGCCGGCGACATCAACCGACGGCGCCATCACGCAGCTCTATGTGCGCGTGCTCGGCGCGTTGCTGCGTCACCCGGGTAAGGTTCTGTTGCTGGCGGTGCTGATCCTCGCCGGGTCCTATGCCACCTATTTCCAGCTCGGCAAGGGCGTCGAGTTCTTTCCGGACGTGGAGCCGGAGTTTGCGCTGCTGCACGTTCACGCGCGCGGTGATCTGTCGATTCAAGAAAAGGCATCGATCGTGCGCGAGGTGGAGCAGCGCATCCTCGACATGCCGGAGCTCGAGGCGGTGTATGCCCGCGCCTTCAACAGCGGCAGCGGACCAGAACGTCGCCGAGGACGTCATCGGCACCATCCAGCTGGAGTTCATCGATTGGGACCGCGCCGCAAGGCCGCGCGCATCCTGGACGAGATCCGCGACGCGCACCGCGGACATCGCCGGCATCGTGATCGAGGTCCGCAAGGCCGAGAACGGGCCCTCCGAGGGCAAGCCCATTCAGCTCGAGCTCAGTGCCCGCGACACGGACCGCATCCCCGCCGTCGCCGGGCAGATCCGGCAGCTCATGACCGAGCTCGGTGGCTTTGCGGATGTGGAAGACGACCGCCCGCTGCCGGGCATCGAGTGGCGCCTGGAGGTGGACCGCGAGCGCGCCGCCCGTTACGGCGCCGATGTCGCGGTGCTCGGCAACGCGGTGCAGATGGTCACCCAGGGCATCAAGGTGTCCGAGTACCGTCCGGACGACAGCGACGACGAGGTCGACATCCGCGTGCGCTTCCCCTTCGCGGAGCGCAATCTCGGTCAGCTCGACGCGTTGCGGGTGCCCACCGCCAACGGCATGGTGCCGATCACGAACTTCGTTGAGGTGACGCCGGCGCCGAAGACCGGCACCCTGCACCGGGTCGACGCCCGCCGGGTCGTGACCATTCGCGCCGACGTGGCCGACGGCGTGCTCGCGGACGATCAGTTGCAGCGGCTGCGCGCCGCCCTTGAGCAGGCCGACCTGGACCCGGCCGTGGAGATCACCTTCAAGGGCGAGGATGCGGACCAGCGCGAGGCGGCCCAGTTCCTCGGCGGCGCCTTCGTCGGTGCCATCTTCCTGATGGCCCTGATCCTGGTGACCCAGTTCAACAGCATCTACCAGGCGATTCTGGTGCTGTCCGCCATCGTCTTCTCGACCGCCGGCGTGCTGATGGGGCTGCTGGTGACCGGCCAGACCTTCGGCATCGTCATGGTCGGGCTCGGCATCATCGCCTTGGCGGGCATCGTCGTGAACAACAACATCGTGCTGATCGATACCTACAACCGCATGCGCCGCGAGGGCCTGGACTCGGTCGAGGCGGCGGTGGAGACCGGCCGGCGGCGCCTGCGCCCGGTGTTTCTGACCGCCTTCACCACGGTGCTCGGCCTGCTGCCGATGGTGCTGGCCATGAACATCGATCTGATCGGACGCACCATCAGCTTCGGTGCCCCGTCGACCCAGTG
The DNA here is from genome assembly GCA_963695445.1 of uncultured Gammaproteobacteria bacterium. GTDB lineage: Bacteria > Pseudomonadota > Gammaproteobacteria > Chromatiales > Chromatiaceae > Thiohalocapsa. Next base: position 15,998 of record CAVOGV010000063.1, read on the forward strand.
GTGGACCCAGCTCGCCAGCGCCATCGCCGGCGGCCTCAGCTTCGCGACCCTGCTGACGCTGGTGCTGACGCCCTGCCTGCTGGTGCTGGGGGACAGGCTCGCGTCGGCCTGGCATGCCTGGTTACCGAGGGAGTCGGTACCCCTGACCGATCCGTGAGCAGGGCCTCGGGCGATTAGGGGCGGCAAGGCGTTCTTAGAGCGCTTGGCGCTGGGGCCTAGGGCCTGGGGCCAAGAATCGCGCAATCGTAATCCCCAGCGGTCCTCGGCACTCGGCCCTCGGTCACGGTATCTCTGTTCCTGCGTTGGCCTTGGATGTATGCTGTTGCGCGGTTGCCGAAACGGTTTCGGTCGCTCGCGAGGCGCCGCGCGCTCTCGCCCCATTCACCCGTCCCATGCGTCGACAACACTGTAAGGAGTGCCATCGTGTCCGCATCCGATTCAGTCGCAGATCAAAAACTTAACCGCAAGCGATTCCTGCTTTATCACATCCCCTACGTCGTGCTCTACGTGGTGGCGGTGGGCCTGGTGGCCATGACCAGCCACGATGCGGCCGGCACCAGCACCTACTGGCAGATGTTCATCCCCCTGATCGCGGTGGTGTCGATCGCCGGCGGTTGGCGTTTCGCCGGTGAGCCAGGCGATCCACGTTGGGCCTACCTTTTCAAGCAAGTGCTGCATTGGGGGGCGCTGGTGCTGGTCATTCGACTGCTGTACGCCCATGACGTGCAGGATTTTCTCAACGATGAGCAGGACGGCTTCGTGACCATCTATGTGACAGGGCTGGCGGCCATCCTGTCGGGCATCTACCTGGACTGGAAGATGGCCGTATTTGGCCTGTTCTTGCTGCTGAGCGGCGTGGCCATGGCTTGGGTCGACGATAACGCGATGTTGATTAGCCTGATCTTCGGCGCGGCGGCGATTGCCGTCGCTCTTTCCCTGCTGATCCGTCATCGTGGTACGCATAAGGTGTCGTCGGCCTGATTGAGGTCTCGAGCGACGACACCGAAAAAAGAGCGCGGCGCCAGGGTGGCGTCGCGCCAAGGCGCGGCCGATCGGGGGATGCCGCGTAGGGGGATGATTGCGGCGCGCTAGCCGCGGCTGGAGACGCCCGCCGCGAGCAGAGGACCGCGAGACTCGGTGCTGCCGGCGGTCGACTAGTTGAACCAGCCGCCTGGTCCGGGGCGACCACCACCGTGGCGGCTACGCATGTCGTCGAGCTGCAGCGAGCTGATCCTCGCTCAGGATGGTCTGCATACGCTCCCGCATCTGATCTCGGCCCATGGTCGGGTCAGCACGCTCTTTCCTGCATCAATGCGGCTACCGCGTCTTGTTGCTCGGCGGTCAGGTCCAGCCGCTCCGCCATACGGTCCAGTTTCCGCGTCTGCCGCTGTTCCATCTGTTGATCGCGCAGTGCAAGCTGCTCCGGCGTCAATACCGCGTCGATGCGCTCGCGCACGGCTGCGCGCTGCGCATCCCGCTGCTGACGCTGTTCATCGAGGATGCTGCGGATCTGCTCCTGCTGGGTCTCGGTCAGATCCAGTTGCTCGGTCATGCGCTCCATGCCCCGATCGGAACGGTCGCAGCCCATGGAAGGCCCGCCCCAAGGACCGGCGTAGGCCGCGGTCGCCATCAAGGCGACGGAACCGGCGATCAGTAAGGACTGTGTCGTGAATTTTTTCATTGCGTTGTCTCTCCAGCAATTGTCGAGTCTTTGGTCTAGGCAGGCGGGAGACGCCGTGTCGGCACCGTTCCCGTCTGCCATGGTGATAACTCTAGCCCTGGAGCTGGCAACGTCGGTGCATGCAAAGGTCAACAAATGTGGAAGCGATTGGCCGTCGCCGCTAGTCGAGCTTTGCGGCGGACAGTGCACGGCGCTTGGTCCTCGTAACTCACTCCTCGTGACTTGCCGCTTTCCCTCTCCTATCCGTCTTCGTACCGATACCCAACCCCGTAGACCGAGTGGATCAGTTCACGCTCCGGCAGCAGCTCGTCAAGCTTGCGACGCAGCTTTTTGACATGGCTGTCGATGGTGCGATCGGAGACGATGCGGTGGTCGTCGTAGATGCGGTCCATGAGCTGGTTGCGGGACAGGATGCGACCGGGTGCGCGGTACAGCGCCTGCAGCAGCGCGAATTCCACCGCGGTGAGTTCGATCTCGCGGCCTTCGGCGTGCACCCGCAGGCTGTCCTGGTCCAGTCTCAGCGGGCCTGGTGAGCTGGATTCCGGCGCTGCGCGCTGTTCGCCGCGGCGCAGGACGGCCTTGACCCGTGCCACCACCTCGCGTGGGCTGTAGGGTTTGCAGACGTAGTCGTCGGCGCCGAGTTCCAGGCCGATCAGGCGGTCGATCTCCTCCACGCGCGCCGTGGTCATGATGATGGGCACGTCGGAGAAGGCGCGTACCTCGCGGCAGATGCTCAGGCCGTCCTTGCCCGGCAGCATCAGGTCCAGCAGCACCAGGGCCGGGGCGTTGTCGCGTATCCATGACACGGCGCCGCTGCCCTCCAGCAGCAGATCGGCCTCAAAGCCGGCGGCCTTGAGATAGTCCCGCAGCAGTTCTGCCAGGCGGGGTTCGTCTTCGACGACGAGGATACGCGCGGTCATCGCAATGGCTCCGGGTTGGTTTGTGCGGGCAGTCTAATGCGGATGCGCAGGCCACCGAGTGCGGATGGCAGGGCTTCGATGCTGCCGCCGTGCGCCTCGACGATGTTGCGGGCGATGGCGAGCCCGAGTCCGGCGCCGCCGGTGGCACGGCTGCGCGAGCCGTCGACGCGGTACAGGCGTTCGAACAGCCGGGGCAGGGCGTCCGCGGGCACTCCCGGCGCGGTGTCGTCAAAGTCGATCAGCAGTGCGCCAGCCTCCTGCGCCAGCGTCACGCGCAGCTCGCCGCCGCGGTCGGTGTAGCGCAGGCTGTTGTGCAACAGGTTGCGGAACAGTTGCGACAGGCGTTGCTCGTCGGCTTCCACCAGCGCCGGGGTCTTGATGGTTCGCTCCAGGGAGAGATCGAGGCCGGCATTGTGAAATTGATCGCGGAAGGCGTCGAGTTCCTGCGCCAGCGCCTGCGACAGGTCCAGGGTCTGCTTGCGGTAGCTGAGCGCGCCGAGGTCGGTCATCGAGAGTTCGTAGAGGTCGTCCACCAGCCGCGCCAGGCGCTGGGTGTCGCCGTGCAGGCTGGCCGAGCGTGTCTTGGTTGAGTGGGCGGACGCCATCCTGCATCGCCTCAATGTCCGCCCGCAGCAGCGAGACCGGCGTGCGCAGTTCGTGGGAGATGTCCGCGATCCAGCGTCGACGGGTCTGTTCGGTGCGCTCCAGGGCCTCGGCGAGGGCGTTGACGTCGTGGCCCAGTCGGCCGAGTTCGTCGTTGCCGGTCACGGTGACGCGGGCGGCATAGTCGCCGTCCGCGAGCCGGCGCATGGTGCGCTGAAAGCCCCGCACCGGGCGCGTCAACAGCGCCGACAGCGGCACCGCGAGTCAGCGCCGACAGCAGCGCCATGCCGAGGGCGATGAGCCACAGGTGCCCGCGTTGGCGTTCGCGAAAGCGCAGGTCCGCGAGTTCGGTGATGGATGCGCCGGGCAGGACGGCCAGGCTGCCGATGGGTTGGTCGTCGAGCACTAGAGGGTAGCGCTCGCTGGCTGGTGCTCAGCAGTTCGGTGCGTCCGTAGACGATGTCGCCATCGGCGTCGAGCAGCATCAGCCGCAGTTCCAACGGCGGCGGACGGCCCAGGTCGTCGATTGCATTGGCTCGCTCCAGCATCCGTGCGGGGGGCCAGACGCCAGGCGCATCCGGCGTCTGCCGTAGCCAACGGGGTTGATGGGCTGGCCGATGGGAAGGCCGAGTCGGCGACCGGCTCTGGTCCGGCCTAGGTACGCGTCCAGGTCATGGTGGTCCAGGGGTGGCCGGGGGCGTGCTGTTCGCGTCCGCCGCGACCGAACAGCGTGCTGATCCACAGCCGCTTGTCAGTGCGCAGTTGCTGCCAGCCGCCGTCGCGTTCGTAGACGGCGACGAGGCGCTCGCCGATGCGTTCCAGGCGCTGCTGGCGGCGCTCCGCGGCCATTTCCTCCAGCCCGCGCTGGAGCGACCAATGAACGAAGGCGTGGGTGCCGGCAACCATGACGATGCCGGTCAGTAGCAGGGTGAGAAACAGCTTGGCGCGAAGAGACAAACGCATGCGCCAAGTCTGCCGCAGTGGCGTGCAAGAAGAATGGATTTTTCGTCGGCCTCAACGCTATGAAGAGTGCCGTTGCGCCATAGCTTCCCAGCGGGGCGCTTTGCGTGCGTTCCCGCCGCATCCGTCGCTTTGATTTGGCAGGAGTGGCTCGGTCGCTCGCGCGATGTGTCAGGGCGCCAGTCGCTCGATGCGCCAGCTGCCATTGTCCCGCGTGTAGCGGAAGCGGTCGTGTAGGCGGCTGTCACGCCCTTGCCAGAACTCGATGCTGTCCGGTACCACGCGGTAACCGCCCCAGAAGTCCGGCAGCGGCACGTCGCCGTCGGCAAACTTGCGCTTGATCTCCTCCACCTTTTGCTCCAGCAGGGAGCGGGATGTGATGACTTGGCTCTGTGGTGACGACCAGGCGCCGATCTGGCTGCCGCGGGGGCGGGTGGTGAAATACTTCAGCGATTCGGCGGTGGGGATGCGCGCGGCATGGCCCAGGATCTTGACCTGCCGTGCCAGCGCGACCCACGGAAACAGCAGCGCGACCCGATCGTTGGCATCGATTTGCCGGGCCTTGCGGCTGTGGTAGTTGGTGAAGAAGACAAAGCCCTGAGCATCGTAGAGCTTCAGCAAGACCGTACGCAGACTCGGCTGGCCGTCGCTATCGACAGTGGCCAGGGACATGGCGTTCGGTTCCGGCAACTTGGCGTCGATGGTCTGCTGGTACCAGAGCTCGAATTGAACAATCGGGTCTGGATTGAGCTCGGGCAGATCCAGGCCCTGCGCCATGGCGCGGGCGCGGAGCTCGGCGGGGTCGGCGTTGGTTTGTTCAGGAGTGGTCAAAAAGGCCATGTGGGCGATCGACTGCTACGTTGTCTTGCGCGCCGAGGTGGGGCCGACGCCCATCGGAAAAACCCTCACGGCCGCGATGATCGCGGCGGCAAGGGCCAGGCGCGGGATCAGCAAGGCGCGAAAGAGGAGCCGGTCAGGGCGAGGGCGAACTCGATCCCTAACGGGTCTCCGGCGCGATCGCAGGGGTGCGGGGTCTAGCCACCGCGCTTTCGCAGCATCTCGTCGACCTCGGCCACGGCGGCATCCCAGTCTTCTTGCTCGTGACCCGGCGCGAAGTTGCGCTTTTCCGCCCGATAGTAGGCCGCATCGGCAATCATCTTCTGTCGCTCATGCTCGCTGACCTGGGTGACCGGTTGCAACGTGACCGGGCGCTCCTCAAGCGGCCGATTGATCGTTGGGGTCACCTTCTTTGAAGCGATCTTCTTGCTTGGCGTATTGCGGACGACGGCCCTACTCTCCTGGGGCACGACCTTCTTGGCGGTGGCCGGCCGGGCGATGGCCTTTTTCGTGACGACTTTCTTGGTCGCAGCCGGGGTGGCCGGGGCCTTCTTGGTCGACGATCGGTTTGGCTGCCACGGCGGCAGGTGCCTTTTTCGCGACCGACCTTCTTTGCCGCCGCTTTCTTGGGGGCCGCCTTCTTACTGACGGGCGGGGCCGCTGGCGTTTGTGCGTCGGCCTTGGTTGTCACGGTGCCCCCGGGCGCCGGTTTTTTCGCCTGGGTCTTCTTGGTCACGATCTTTTTCGGTTCAGCCATAATCGCTCACTCGCCTCTGTCATGGAACGCTTCGATTAGGTTGCGGTGCCGGCGTGTCGATCGATACGGCTGCGGCACCCAAGCCGGATCAGCACATGTCATCCGTCGATGGCGTCAAGAATACACGACGGCGCCCATAAGCCGAATAGCCCGGATGGGGTACAAATGCAAGTTTGTGCCTGTTTCGAGATAGATGATGTTAATGCCTCAATAAGTCAGCATGGGGTCATGCCGTCGATATTGGTGCCGATGCGTTCCGGGTTGGCCATGGTTCCTGCCGCGAGGGCCACGCATCTGATCACTCCTCGCGCAAGGCCTGCGCCGGCTCCGCCCGCGCGGCACGCAGCGCCGGATAGAGGCCGGCGATGACGGCCGCGACCCAGGCCAATAGCACGCCGGACAGCAGCGTGGGCGCGGTGACGTGCATCGGCATGGTCCAGCCGAAGGAGCGCAGGTTGATGACCTGAATCAGTAAATCTCCCATGGCGAGCCCCAGGGGAATCGCGAGCAGCCCGGCGGCGATGCCCATGGCGGAGGTCTGCAAGAGGATCAGCTTGCGCAATTGGCCGCGGGTCATGCCGGTGGCGCGCAGCACGGCGTAGTCCTTGGCCCGCTCCAGCTCCAGCGCCATCAGCGCGCTGAGGATGCCGACGAAGGCGACGCCGATGGCGAGCAGACGCAGCACCTTGGTGATGGTAAAGGTGCGGTCGAAGATCTCCAGGGACAGCGTGCGGATGGCGCGGTTGGTCTGCATCGTGACCGGTTGGTCCAGACCGGCCAGCAGCGCGTCGATGCGCGCGGACATCGCATCGGCGTCCGCGTCCGGGTCGAGCACGACGCCGATGGATGACACGCCGGGATCATCCCACAACGCGGCGTAGATCGGCCGCGGCAGGATCACCGTCCCGCTGTCGCTGCCGTAGTCTTGGAAGACGCCGCCGATCTCGTAGCCGCGCCAGCCCGCGGTGGTGAACAGTTCGATGCGGTCGCCCGACGGCGACCTGCCGACGGTAGGCGTAGGGTTCCGACACCAGCACCAGCTCGCCGGCCTGCCAGCGCGGCCAGAGGTCGGCCGCGGTCTCCCCTTTGAAACGAAAGCCCCGCGGACGCCCGCTACTGGACTCCAGCGCCAGCATCATCACCAAGCCGTCGCGGGTCTGCACGCGGTTGCCGCGGCCCTGGCTGACGGCGGCCACGCCGGGCAGCGCGGCGACCTGTTCGGCCAGCCCCGGCGGCAGCGCACCGGTGCGCGTGGCGCCGTCGCTCGGCACCGAGATGTAGATGTCGCTGGTGAGGGTGTTCTCCAGCCACTGCGAGACGCTGGTGCGGAAGCTGCCGATCATGATGCCGACGCCGACGGTGGCCGCTACCGCAACCGCGAGCGCCGCCACCGCGAGGCCGGAGCGGGTGATCGAGGCGGTGATGCCGCGGGCCGCGAGTCGCCCCTCGGTACCGAACAGCCGTCCGAACAGCGGCGTCGTGGCCTTGGCGAACAGGCGCACGATCAGCGGCATCATCAGGCTGGCGCCGACGATGACCAGGAACAGCGCCAGGAAGCCGATGGCCATGGAGCGGCCGGACAACTGCACCAGCAGTAGCCCGAGCAGCACGGTCAGGGCGCCGCCGCCGGCGAGCCAGGGCAGCAGCCGCTGGCCGCGTCGCTCCACCAGGGTGCGCCGCAGCACATCGCGGGGTTGCGAGCGTGCCGCCTCCAGCGCCGGCCCCAGCGCCGCCAGCAGCGTCACGCCCAGGCCAAGCCCAGCGCCCTTGAGCAGCGACAGTGGGTCGACGTGCAGGCTGCGCACGCTGAGTTGAAAGTAGATGTCGTTGATGGTGCGCGTGACCAGTTGCACCAGTCCGGCGCCGACGGCGATGCCGATCAGCATGCCGATCACGGCGCCGATCAGCGCCAGCACCAGGGCCTCCGTCAGCACCAGCAGGAACATCTGCGAGCGGGTGACGCCGAGCATGCGCAGCGTGCCGAGCAGCGGCTCGGCGCTGCAGCACCGCGAAGGTCATGGTGTTGTAGACGATGAAACCGCCCACCAGCATCGCCAGCAGGCTCATCGCGGTGAGGTTGGTGTGGAAGGCGCGGGTCATCTGCTCCAGCGCGTTGCTGCGCTGGGCCGCGGGTTGCAGCCGCAGGCCCGCGGGCAGTGCCGCCGCCAGCGCGGCGGCCTCGGCGTCGTCGAGCATCAGGTCGATGCGCTCGATCTCGCCGATGCGCCCGAGCACCTCCTGGGCGGTGGCGATATCGGTGATCGCGAGCCCCGCAAGGCCCTGGCCGCCTTGCTCCGGCAGTACGGCGGCGACCGTCATCGCGCGCGCCCCAGTGCCGATCTCGACCTCGATCTCGACCTCGTGCGTCGCCGACAGGACGCCGAGGCGCTCGCGCGTCCGACGCCGACAGCGCCAGCGTATCCGGCGTGCCAAGCAGTCGTACCAGACCCGCCGGATCACCGCTCGCGGCGCCGGCGACGGCGGCACGCATCGGCGCCGCGGCGATGGGGTCGATGCCGAGCAGCGTCATGCTGCGCCCGTCGATGCGGATCGGCGCATCGATCACCGGCGCGGCGCGCTCCAGGTGGTGCGCGATGCGCAGTTGCGCATAGACCGCGTCCGGGATCGCGCCGCTGGCCGCCTCGATCTGATGCGTGGCCGGCCCGGTCACCTGTTCCACCGACAGCCGAAACCCGCGCCGGGCGCTCTCGTTGGCCAGGTCCACGGCGATCACGACCGCGACACCGAGCGCGATGCCGATGATCGACAGCCAGGTCTGCCAGGGGTGGCGCGTCAGATAGCGCCGGCTGGCCGCCAGCAGCGATGGGGTCAGCAGCGACGGGATCAGTGTGCAATGCGCCGTCACCAGGACAGCGCCTCGGCGTGCGTGGACAGCCGCCCGTTGTCCACCGCGAGGATGCGGTCGGCGATCTCCGAGACCTTGCGGCTATGGGTCACCAGGATCATCGTGTGGCCTTGATCCCTGAACAGGTGCGCGAGCAGTTCCAGCACCACCGCGCCGGTACGCGCATCGAGATTGCCGGTGGGCTCGTCCGCCAGCACCAGCGCCGGCTCGTGGATGATGGCGCGCGCGATGGCCACGCGTTGCTGCTCGCCGCCGGAGAGCTGATCCGGGAAGGCGTCTTCGCGACCGTCCAGCCCGACCTTGGCCAGCATCGCCGCGACGCGCTCGCCGCGCTGATCCGCCGGCATCCCGTTCAACTCCAGCGGCAGGGCCAGATTCTCGGCCACCGTCAGGGTCGCGATCAGATTGAAGAACTGATAGATGAAGCCGATGTGCCGACGCCGCAGCAGCGTCAGCTCCGGCTCGCCCATGGCCGTGACGCTGCGCCCCATGATCGCGACATCGCCGGTATCGGCCTTGTCGATGCCCGCCAGCAGGTTCAGCAGCGTCGACTTGCCGGAGCCGCTGCGCCCGAGCAGTGCAACACATTCGCCCGCCGCGACGTCGAACGACACGTCGCTCAGCACCGCCCGGCGCTGCCGGCCCTCGGCGTAGGACTTGCTGACGCCCGCGACGGCGAGTACGGGTGGATGCGTGTTCGTCATAGCCAGCCCACCAGGTAATAGAGTCGTTGTCCCTCCAAGGATGACGATGGCCCGTACACCACGGCCGGCATCAGCTTGCCGCCTTCATCGCGGCCCTGCATCGCCGCTTGCTCAGTGTCAACGACGGTGACGCATCCTTCCGGGAAGCGCGCGCGCCGCCGGCTAGGCGACTTGATCAGCGCCAAGCGCTCGGCCAGGGACCTTGATTCAGGATCGACGATGACCTGCGGCATGCTTGGCAGTCCTAGGGTGGTGCCCGCTCGTTGTCTGCGACCGCGGGCGAAAAGTCTTGGGCTTGGCATGACCAGACGCTGACATGCACATGATCCTAATCTGGAGCGCATCAAGGTTGCGCGCAAGCGCCGAGCGCGAGTCAGTCCGCATGGCTCAGTCTGCCGTTGGAGCACACCGGCGGCTCGACGGTAGGCTCATCCTTCACCAGCGGCGAGCTACATTCGCTCTTAATCCTCAATTCGGTGAATTACGGAATTACGGTGACACTTTACTATTTTCACCATATCCCTCTCGGCTTATGGGGCAAGGGGGTCAGGGGGAAGGGGGTCTTCCCTCTTGCCTTTCTGGGGAACGGGGTCTTGTGTTTTGCACCAGACCGTCTAGGCGTCTCGGATAGGTTGCAAGTAGATACGTTGTATCGCATGATTGCGCGTACGATTCCGGGTTGCATGAGGTTGGGGTTATGTCGAGCATCACGGCCAACGAGCTGAAGACCCGAGGGGTTGCGGCCATTGAGGCGGCACTTGCTGAGCAGCCCGAGGCGGTGGTCTCCGTGCGCGGCAAGGACCGCTTCGTGGTGATGGACCTGTCCCACTATCACTATCTTCGCGAGTGCGAGCTGGAGGCGGCCCTGGCCGAGACGCGGGCGGACTTGGCCGCGGGGCGCTACGTCGTCGAATCGGCAGCCGACCACGCTCGGCGTCTGCGCGCGGAGATCGGTCCGGCATAGGGAAATCGACGCCTAACGGCACCGGGCGATGGCCTTTGCGCTCGTCTTCACCGATCGCTATCGACGCGTCGAGAAGCGATTTCTGCGCCGACATCCGCAGCTGCGGCGCCAGTACGAGAAGACGCTGCTGCTGTTGGAGGCCAACCCGTTCCACCCCTCCCTGCGGCTGCACCCGCTAAAGGGACGGCTAAGCGAGCTGCATTCGGTCTCCATCAACCTGTCGTACCGCATCACCATCACGCTGTTGGTGGAGGGCGAGCGGATCATTCCGGTGAATGTGGGCAGTCACGACGAGGTGTACTGACGGCCTTCGGCACGATGCGCAAGCTAGATCGGCGAAGAGCCGGCCGACGGCCTGCGCTGCGCGGCCATCGTAGGTGAACGGGAAAACCGGGACGGACCCTGAGATATGCCCACAAATTTGCTTCTCCGGATCACTCGGCAAGCAGCGCGTCATGGTCGTTCGCCACCCATTGATCGCGCGGACCGATGGCATCGAGCAGTTCCGCGACGAGGGTCTTGGCATGCTCCAACGTCAGCAGCAGTCGGGCTCGGAACAACCGGGAGTAGGCGCGGCGTTTGCGGGGATTACGGTGACACTTTACTATACACACCACTTCCCGCTCGGCTTATGCAAGGCGCATGTCTCCGCTCCCACGAATCATCGTACCCGGCATCCCCCACCGTGTGACGCAACGTGGGAGCAGGCGCCAACGGAAATTCATGGAGGACGACGACTATGCGCTTTACAGAGCTTGGCTAGCCCGGGCGTGTCGATCAAACGGCGTGGAAGTCTGGTCCTACCGCCTGAAGCCAAACCATGTACTTGATTCTCGCACCCTCTGACGAGACCGGGCTGTCCCGCGCCGTCGGCGAAACGCATCATCGATAGAGCGGGTACATCAACGCACGATTGCGGGTAGCTGGCCATTTGTTTCAAGGCCATTAGTTTCAAGGGCGTTCCGGCTGCGTGGCAATGGATGAATCTCACTTGATGGCGCTTTCCGCTACGTGGCTTTGAATCCCGTCAAGGCGAAGCTGACTGCGACGGATGCCGATTGGCCTTGGTGCAGCACGCCAGCACATCTGCGGCGCCAAGACGATGGCTTGGTTACCGTTTGTCCCCTGCCAGATCGCGTCGATAGTTTCGCGGACTTCTTGGAGGTACCAGCGGATACTGAACAGGTTGCCGCTCTCACGAAGGGTCAAACTATAGGGCGACCATTGATGGGCGACCAAGAGCTTGGCGAGCTCGAGAAACGACTCGGCCGAACTCTACGTCCAGGCAAGCGTGGCCGGCCTCCTTTGCAGAAGAATGACCCGAGACAACTAAAATTAGTGTAAATGGTAAAGTGCCACGGTAACTCACACCGTAACTCACCGTAACTCCACCGTCGCTCGCCCTTGATACGAAGCGTTGAGGCGGCCCGAAGTTCCGTCGGATGGGGGAAGTTTCGATTACGACAAGTACTTACGACAACGACAACGACAACGACCACGACAACGAGTGATTTGACGCATCTGCAAACATTTCGCGCCCCGCAGTCACTCGCCACTTCTTCTCACAACCACCGCACCAGATAGTACAGCCGCTGTCCCTCCGATGACGACGACGGCCCGTACACTATCGCCGGCTTCAACTTGCGGGTCTCGTCGCGGCCCGCGAGCGCCTCTTCCTCGCTGGCTACCACGGTGACGCATCCCTCCGGAAAGCGCGCGCGGCGCGGGCTCGGGGACTTGATCAGCGCGAAGCACTCGGCCAGGGACTTCGAGTCCGGGTCGATGATGACCTGTGGCATAGCTTGCTGGACCTGATCAGATGATCGCTAGTCGTTCGTGGCTTGGGATGTCGGTCGCTAGCCGCTCGGCGAGATGGCCACGCGAGCCGCTGACTCGACGATGGCACTGTCTTGCCGATGAGACTGGCCTTGCGCCGATTCTATTTGGAGCGTTCGGCCGCGCCGGTCAAGCAGTGACTCAAAATTCAGATTGTTTCGGTATCATCGCATCCCATCGGCGTCGGTCGCAGTCCGTGGCGGATCTCGAGCCCTTTGCCGCCCGGCCGGCGCCCTAACCTGAAGAAGTCGCTACATGCACGTCCACCACGCTCTGGTCCTGAATCTGCATCAACCCCCTGGCAACCTCGACTATCTGCTCGAGCATGCGGAGTGGGAGGCCAAGGAGATCCTGTTCGCGATGGATCGCATCCCGCGCAGTCTGTGGGACCACGAAGACCTGGCTCGCGTGCATCTGTCTTTGTCCGGCACCTTGCTGGAGACGTTGTCCGATCCGCAGTTTCAGGAGCGGGTCTACGGCACCGTCGATTGCGGTGCAATGCTCTGGCACATGCAGAATCAGAACCTGATCGAGATCCTCGGCACGGGCTATTACCACCCGGTGCTGCCGCTGATTCCCGAGGCTGATCGTGGCGAGCATCTGCGTCGCTGGCAGGGCATTGCGCATCATCTGTTCTGGCGGGCGCGGTTCGACGGTTTCTGGCCGCCGGAGATGGGTTTCTCGATGGAATTGATCCCGCTGTTGCGCGCATTCGGCTATCGCTATGTCATGGTCGACAGCGAACATGTCGAACCGGTCGGGGAGATGAGTTGGCCGGAGCTGCGCTACCGGCCCCACGTGGCACGCTACGGCGACGCCGAGATCATTGTCGTGGTACGCGACCGCGAACTGTCCGACGCGCAGGAGTCCGGCATGGAATTGGACTGGTTTCTGCACGAGGTGGCGGAGCGCACCCGCTGGTGCGATTTCGAGCCGCTGGTGACCACTGCCACCGACGGCGAGAACGGCGGCTGGTTCCGGAATGTAACCGAAGGCGCCAACTATTGGAGCGCGTTCTATCTGCCGATGCTCGCTCGCATCCGTGCAGGCGACGCCAGTCTGCGACCTACCTTCATCAGCGACTATCTGCGTGACTACGGCGCCGATGGCGAGGTGCGCGTCAACACTGGCGCCTGGAACACGGGCTGGCACGATGGCAAGGGCTTCACGCAATGGACCGGTTCGGAGGCCCAGCGCGCCACGCTGCAACGCTATGCCGACATCAGCGCCAGGCTGCATCGGCTTGACGAACGCGCCGCCGTTGAATCTCCCAACGATGCCGGCCTCAGCAGTGCGCTGGAAGAGGCCCGTTGGCGCCTGCTGCGAGCCGAGACCAGCTGCAATATCTACTGGGGGGAGGCCTGGGTGGATCGGGCCGATGCCGACCTGGATGGCGCGCTGTTGGCGTTGGAGGATGTGGAGCATCATTTGCCCCCAGTGACGAGTGACGAGGGGCGAGTGACAAGTGACAAGGGCGGGCGGCCGGCTGCACCAAGACGGACCCGTGACAAGGCCGATCTGATTCGCATGGTTTCCGTTGGTGGACGGGTCGCTGCTTATTCTCCGCCGGTGGACGTCGGTGATATGCTCAGCAGCAGTGACAGCAACCGAACGGGAGGTTTCGCGAAATGGCAAGCCATGCATTGAGGCAAGAAGTCGACGAACTTCGAGAGTATATGAAGGAGCTGAGCTATCAGGCGATGCGCACGGACATGTCGGTGAATCGGTTGTCCGAGGAAATGCGTGAGTTCAAGGACGAGATGCGCGAGTTCAAGAACGAGATGCGCGAGTTCAAGAACGAGATGGGCGAGTTCAAGAACGAGATGCGCGAGTTTCAAGGACGAGATGAGCGTGTTCAAGGACGAGATGAGCGAGTTCAAGGACGAGACTCGGCGTGATCGCCAGCGTATGAACAAGCAGTGGGGGGAGCTGGCCAATCGGCTTGGCACGTTGGTCGAGGACATCGTCGCGCCAAGTCTGCCGCGGGTCGCAGGCGAACAATTCGGCTGCGATGCCCCGGAGCTGTTCGTGTTGCGCGTCGTACGCAGAATTGGCAGCGAGACCCGGGAATATGACGCGATGCTCGTGTGCCCGGAGCTGGTCTTGATCAACGAGACCAAGTCCCGCCTGCAAGCGGCCCACATCGACGAGCTGTTGGCGAAGCTGGCCGAGTTCCCGCACTTTTACCCCGAGTATCAGGACCGGCGCATCGTCGGCGTGCTCGCGAGCCTTTACCCCGACGCCAGTGTCGTCAATCGCGCCACGCGCAAGGGCGTGCTGGTGATGGGCATGGGCGACGAGGCCATGCAGGTGCTGAACCCGGATGTCGTGCAAAAGGGACGGTAGCCCAACGCCTTGCAACCTTCGACTGAGGGCTGGCGAAGTCTCGCGTCGTCGTCTAACATTCCAGTGCTGTTTTCTGCCTAGTGGGCTGACGTCAGCGTCCCCGGTGCTCCCGACGGCTGGCTTTGGCGGGTCCAGGTCCGATGCCGCCGTTGAGTCCCTCGCCGCAAGCCCCGAGCTCCTCTTACATCGTTCACACCAACCCAAATCCCCGCGGAGACGATTTATGACCACACTTCCCGAGTACGTCGAAGGCGTGCCCAACATCAGCGGCTCCGAGGCAGCAATTTCAGCCGCCATGGCGGCCGGCAAGAGCAAGTCCTTATCCAATTCCGCCGGCGGCGTCGACTTCGGCAGCGTCCGCGCCGCGGCGGCCATCGCCCTGCATCAGCATCAGCCGCTGATCCCTGCCGGCGGTGACGATCTGCGCACGGCCGAGCATCATCAGCAACCTCAAGTACATGATGGACCACCAGGACATCGGCGATAACTACAACGCGCCGGCCTTCGTCTGGTGCTACAAGCGCATGGGGGAGTTCATCCCGCAACTGATCCACGAGGGCAAGTCGCCGCGCGTGATGCTGGAGTATTCTGGCACCCTGCTGCACGGCTTGCGCGCCATGGGTGAAGACCATGTCATCGATGCGCTGAAGAACATCACCATGAACCCGGACTTCAACTGGGCCGTGGAATGGCTCGGCATGCCCTGGGGTCATGCGGTGGCGCCGTCGACACCGGTGCAGGACTACCGGCTGCACGTACAGGCCTTTCAGCACCACTTCGCGGCCATGTTCGGGTTGGAGGCACTGGAGCGGCTGCGCGGTTTCTCGCCGTCTGAGATGGCGCTGCCGAACCATCCCGACGTGGCCTACGAGTTCGTCAAGACGCTGAACGATTGCGGTTATCAATGGGTGCTGATTCAGGAGCACTCGGTGGAACAGGTCGCCGACGGTTGGCATCCGCAGCGCCCGCATCTGCCGCACCGGCTGGTCTGCACCAACGCCAAGGGTGAGACCGCGAGCATCATCGCGCTGATCAAGACCCAGGGTTCCGATACCAAGTTGGTGGCGCAGATGCAGCCCTGGTACGAGGCCCAGAGCCTGCAGCGCTGGGAACTGGCCGGGAAACAGGTGCCACCTCTGGTGACGCAGATCGCTGACGGCGAGAACGGCGGCGTGATGATGAACGAGTTCCCGGACAAGTTCTTCGATGTGGTGCGCAACGCCTCCGGCGGTGATGTGCCGCTGATGAACGGCAGCGAATATCTGGAACATCTGTTTGCGCTCGGCATCAAGGAGAGCGATTTCACCGAGATCCGTCCGGTGCAGCAAGGCAAGATCTGGGAACGTATGCAACCCGGCGACGGCCCGGAAAAGCTGGGGCAGGTGATCGAGACACTCAAGCAGGAAGACCATCAGTTCCACATGGACGGCGGCAGCTGGACCAACGACCTGTCCTGGGTCAAGGGCTACGAGAATGTGCTCGGCCCGATGGAAGAGGCGAGTTCCCTGTTCAATGAGAAGGTGCTCAAACCCGGTACGCCGACCGATGATCCGCGCTACCGCAACGCGCTCTATCACCTGATGGCCTCCCAGACCAGTTGTTACCGCTATTGGGGGCAGGGGCAGTGGACCGACTACGGCCGCGAGATTTGCCGGCGGGTGGTGGACATCTGCAATTACGACTTCGGCTAGGCGCCCTCGGTCGGTCGATGCGCGCGGTCACGGCCCGGCGTCCGGGCGCGTTGACCGCGTCTGGTTTTTTACTGTGGTGTTAATCCGGGCAAGCCGATGAACAAGAAACTGGTGATGGTCATCTCTGTTGTGGTTTGCGTGTTGGCGTCCTCGACCGGCCTGACGCAACAACAGTCGGACTACATCATTGTACGCATCATCAACGATGGTGGCGAAGCGCTACGGATTTCCGCCTACGATAACGTCTGCGGGGTCACGCTGCTGGAAAAGGTGCTGGTGCGGAACGCTGAGACCTCTGCGCAGCTGTGCACCCAGGGTATGGACAAGGGGGACGTGACCATCCGCAACCTCGAAACCGGCGCCGTGCGGCACTATCGGGACGTGCTCGGCGGGGCGAAGCTGGCGGCGCCATACTGACGGGGCAACAGGTGCGGCGAGCTTTGGGGGCGCGATTTGTCGAGACCTAATCAGCAATCGGGAACAGGAGAAGGCCCGGGGGTGTCGCTGCGCCAAGCCATCGACCGCTGTCGCTTTGACTGGCGCAGCGAACCGCCTGGGTTCGACGCCGCCGCGCTGACCGATATTCAATGGCGGGCGGACGCCTGCACCCCGGGCTCTTTGCTGTGTTTTCAGCGCTTTGACGATGGCCGCAGTGACGCGGAGATCGTCGAGCGCTATTTGGCCGGCAGCCCGTTCGGGGCGCTAGTGATCAATCGCCCGCTGGATTGTTTTGACCGACTGGATGGCTGGCTTGATGGTCGGGCGGTGTTCGTCACCGCCCCCGGCGCTTGGGGCGCGACACTGGAGCAACTGTGCGACCAGTTCTTTCCGGTCCGCCCGAACGACTGGCGTATCGCCGGCGTTACCGGCACCAACGGCAAGACCACGACCATCAAGTACCTGGAGGCGATGCTGCTCGCCGAGGGCCGACGCGTGCTCAGCATCGGTACCCTCGGTTTGAGCCTAAACGGCCAGCCGTTGGCCTCGACCGGCTTCACCTCGCCGCCCTACATCGAACTGCGCCGCATTCTTACCGACTACCGAGACCGCGCCGACATCCTGGTGATGGAGGTCTCCAGCCACGCGCTGCACCAGGAGCGCGTGTTTGGGCTGCGCTTCGCCGCTGCCGCCTGGACAAATTTTAGCCAGGACCACCTCGATTATCACGGCGACGAGGCCAGCTATTTCGCGGCCAAGGCGCTGATCCTGTCGCAACTGGCCGATGGTGCCGCGCTGTTGACCACAAGTGACGACCTATTCCGGCGTCTTGATTCCGGGCTACCGGATGCGGCGCCCGTTCGGTTGCTGTCGACGCCGACGCTCGACCCGGTCACCTTGCGCGAACGCCCCTTCTTGGCCCTGACCTACAACCGCGCCAACTACGCGCTGGCCCGCGACATGGCCGCGACGTTGCTCGGAGCGGAGCCGACGCAGCCTTGGCGGGCGCTGAGGCCGGTAAATGGGCGCTTCGAATGCCACGTGCATGGCAACCGAACCATCGTCGTCGACTTTGCTCACACGCCGGATGCGCTGGCGCATGTGTTGCAGGCGATCCGCGAGGCGTTCCCCGATGCGCGGGTCATGACCCTATTCGGCTGCGGTGGCGACCGCGACCGCGGCAAGCGCCCGCTGATGGGGGCCGCCGTCTGCGGTGGCTCCGACCGGGTCATCGTCACCTCTGACAACCCGCGCTTCGAAGACCCGCGGGCAATCATTGACGACGTGCTACCGGGCATGGGCGACTGTCCCGCGCCGCCGGAGGTGGTCGTCGATCGCGCCGAGGCCATCCGGGGGCTCTTCGATCGGCTCGCCGAGCAACCGGACGATGCCGCCTGGGTCGCGCTCATCGCCGGCAAGGGGCACGAACGGTACATCGACCACAACGGCCGCAAGACCTACTTCAGCGATCAGGACGAGGTCGAGCGCAACCTGCAACGCCTGGGGTGGACCCCATGAAGGTGGCGCTCATCCACTCGGTCGCAGGGGCGAATTCATTCGCCCCGATTCGCAGGCCACGCGCAGCCAGGGCGAATGAATTCGCCACCACAGCCATCTTGTTGCTGGTCGTGGTAGCGCTCGCCGGCTGTGCCAGCAGTGACGGTCCGTCCGGCTCAAGCATGACCATCAGCGAGTGTATGGACCCCGCCAGCGCCGATTCGCGGGACATTCGCCGCAACTTGGCGGCGATCCGTGGAGCCCCACTCTGCTACCGACGCCAAGAGGTCCGTGAGGGTTCATTTCGTTGGGTGTTCCACATCCTGGAGCACCGCAAGGCGCCGGACGGGCCGTTCTGGGTACTGCCCCACGACAACGAGGACACCGCCTTTGATGTCGCGGTGCAGGGGGTCGTTACCTACGGCGGCGGGTTGTTAGCAGTGGACAGCAGTGGTCGACGCTCCTTTCTCGGTCAGGACCCGAACCGCAACTTTAGCACCAGCCTGTCGGAGTCGCGGTTGTGCCGCCACCAGCGCCAGCCGGCACCGGGCTACACGGCGGCGGTCCTGGATCACTACAAGGACCGCCGGGGTCCCTATCTGGCCCTGCATAATAACCACGATGGTTGGCAGGGCAACGGCGGCAGCGGCACCATCTCGCTGTACCGGGAGACTGCCGTCCTGCGGGGCTTTCCGAGTGCGCGCGCCGAGGGCCAGCTTCGCGACGAGGACAATCTGGTCTTCCTGGCCGGGTTGCGCGCGCTGTCGTCGGATCCGGCCGCACGGCGCCGGGTTTCGGACCTGAACGCGGCAGGGCTCAACGTGGTGTACAAGCAGGTCGACGCGCGTAGCTTCGATTGCTCGCTGTCGGATTACGTCGCCCGCCATCAGCTTGGCGACTATTACAACCTCGAGGCGCAATACGACCATCGTCAGGCGCAGCAAGAGATGCTCGACCGTCTGATGCGGACCCTGGGGATCAAGCCGCTGCGGCGGGCCGCGGCCTCGCCCTTCCTCGGCGGTTGATGATGAATGGTTGGGGGGCGGAAGACTAGTGAACCGCTGCGGAAGTTCTGAGACGGCTGGAGTGGCCCTCGGCGCTGTGGGAGCGACTTGCAGTCGCGACCATCCCCGTCGCGGCGGTCGCGATTGCAAATCGCTCCCACAACGGCGGCTGGTCTCGGCATTTTCGCGGCGAAGCACTAGGTAACGATTCAGAAACAGCTTGAGCTACGGAATGCCCGAAACGCGCGAAAGCGGCAAATCAGTTTCGCGCCCTCCGCGTGTTTCGTAGTTCCACGGCCTGTCAGCGAATCGATCGACTTGTTCAAGTTTTTGGTGAGCCGTTATTTTGAGGGATTGGCGATGGCGCTGAGAACGCTGTACTCGACCCCCGTCGGCCTGTTCCTAGGGGTATTGCTGGCGCTACTGTTTCCGTCCGGCGCGATCTGGGTGGGTTGGCTTGGCGAGATCTTCTTGTCGCTACTGAAGGTGCTGATCCTGCCGCTTATCCTGGTCTCGATCTACGCCGCGTTGGCCACTGGTGTCGACTTGCGCCGGCTCGGCGGTCGGACGTTGGGCTTCTATCTGTTGACCTCGGTGTTTGCGGCGGTTGTCGGGACCTCGCTCGGGTATGTCTTTTCCCGCGGCATTGCGCCGGGGCTGCTGGACCTGGCGCCGATGGCCACCGGCGGCGATGGCTTCGGCAATGGTTTCAGCGTCGATCGCCTGGTCGCCAATCTGGTGCCGTCGAATCTGTTCGCGTCGCTGGCGGAAGGCAACATCCTGCACATCGTCGTCATTGCCATCTTCGCGGCCCTGGCTGCACGCGGGCTCGACGCACCGCGGCGGCAGTGGCTCACGGATGGCGCCGATGCCGCCAACGCACTCTTGATGCAGATGCTCTCGGCGCTGCTCAAGCTGGCGCCGGTGGGTATCGCCGCGTTGGTCTACGCGAGCCTGGCGGGTATGGATTGGGCTGAGGTCTTCGCGCTGCGGCCGTTCGTCTGGGCGGTGCTGGCGGCGGCGGTATTACACGCGGCACTGTTCCTGCCGTCGCTGCTGTATCTGGTGGGTCGGCGGGGGCCGTTGCGCTTCTTCTTGCAGGTGCGCGCGGCGCTGGCGACGGCGCTAGCCACCGCATCCAGCTCCGCCACCTATCCGGTCTCAAAACAGGTGTTGGAGCAAAACGCCGGCCTGAGTCCGCGGACCACCAGCTTCACGCTGCCGCTGGGTGCGACGCTGAACATGGACGGCTCCGCACTGTACCAGTCGATCCTGCTGATCTTTATGGCTCAGCTCGCGGGCGCCGAGGTCTCTCTGGCGCAGGCGCTGATGATCGTGCTGCTGACCATGGCGTCGAGCGCAGGCACCGCCGGCATCCCCGGCGGCGGCATCGCGATGATGGCCTTCATGCTCGACCTGCTTGGCCTGCCGCAAACCTATCTAGCGCTGTATCTGGTGGTGGACCGCTTTTTCGACTATCCGATCACCGCGCTCAACGTCTGGGGTGATCTGGTCGTCTCGGCGGTGGTCGATCGCGGTTTGGCGCGGTCGCCCGATGCGCAGCTAGCGGAGTCCGATTCCCAGCCCTGACCGCCGTACTAACCCCAGAAAAGCCAGGCGGCAGAATCGCCGGTCCGCCGGCCTCAGGCGGCAAGAAAAAGGCTCGCCTCGCGGAGAAAATCCCGCTCTGGCAGCAGCTCACCGCGCGGGAAGCTGACCAGGCTCGCGACACGCGGCGGCTTGGTGGCAACCTGAATCTCTGCCAGGCGCAACTCGTGCACGTTGGTCGCGGCGGCGTTGTCTTGTCTGATGCCGAGCCGATCGACATAAATCGTCTGATGCCGGCAGGCGACGATCTCATCCAGCCGCGACAGCGAATCAGCGACGAACCGTAACTGATCGTCCAACGAGCTCAGCCGCGGGCCTTGCCGCTGCAGCTCCGCGTCGAGTGCTTCGATCTCGCGCTGGACTGCCGCGTGCTCGTGGGTGTCCGCGACCAGGTGCCGCAAGCGGCCATTCAACGCGCGGGCACGGCTTTCGAGGTCGCTGGTGCCACTGTTCAATTGTGTCGATCTGGCCCGGATATGGCCGACTACGCAGTTGAAGATGCAGCATTTCAGGGCGCACCTCGCGGCAGTTTCATCGAGTCCGGGCGACACCACCTGGTGATCGCTGAAACTGACCGCGGTCTGCATGACATCCTTGTGCAGCTGATCGCCGACCAGGGCCATGCCGAGCTGCCGGCGCTCCCCTCGGTGCATGCACAGCAAGGCGAAGCACTGCTCAGCGGCCGTGTTGGCGTCGAACAGAGCACGCACCTCTTTACTGGTGCTGAACACCTCTCGCATACTGTTGTGATCGACGAAGAAGGCGTTTACGTGAGGATCCGTGGCGAAGGTCGAGCGCTGGCAGGACAAGACTCCGGGTATCTGATCCACCATCGCATCGATGGAACGCAGCGCGCTGGCGACGGGTTCGCGCAGCCGCCGGGCATAGCCCGGCACGGCGCGCAGCCGGCCAGACGTTTCCTCCACTACATGCTCGACCGTCAGCTTGACGGACTGCGCGCAGCTTGGGCCCG
Source organism: uncultured Gammaproteobacteria bacterium (assembly GCA_963695445.1). Lineage (GTDB taxonomy): Bacteria > Pseudomonadota > Gammaproteobacteria > Chromatiales > Chromatiaceae > Thiohalocapsa. Next base: position 37,683 of record CAVOGV010000063.1, read on the forward strand.
CGTCCGCCGTCTCTGAGAATTGATCGAAACGACCGCCGAAACGGCGGAAAGTCTCTTCCAGGAAAGCTGGGAACACCTTTCCATCCTCCGATTATGTTGTTGTATTTGGGCTGCAATGCGAACACTGGCCGAACCTGAACGGACGCGCCGAGGGCGGCTGCGTCATTCTTTCCTACCGGTCGGCGGCACACTCCTACCAGAATCGCCCTGCGATTGCCACGGCCGCCTGCCGCCTGCCGCCTGGACATCGGTGACTCAATGGGCCTTCAGCAGGAGGGCGGATCATCCTCGCCGAGGTCAAGCTTCGGCAGGCGCAGCAGCTGTAAGGCCGCAGTCAGAGAGCCGTTCGAATCGGCCAGGATCGGCCATGTCTTGCGGCGCCGGCTAAGGTTGCTCGGCGCCGCCAGCGAGTTATTGATACTTCTCGCAGTCGGCCTTGTCTTCGACCGCATCCAAGAAAATCGCATCGTACCAGGACACCTGTTTGCCACAGACGTGGTAGAGGTTCACAGAATTGGACTGGCCCTTAAAGAAAAGCGCGGCTCCAACGATCAGGATGCCGAACAGGAACAGCAGGAACAGGGATTTCATCAAAGTTTCTCCTCAAGTAATGGTCGGGAGGCCGGTTCCGTCTCGATCACGCAATGGTGAGCAGCTTGTCTTGCGGCCTCCCGCTCGGGCCCGGCGGCTGTGCCGGGTGCCTAACCGTGCGCAGTTCTGCGGTGTCCTCCCGCCCTTTCTCCGACGACCAAATCCACGGGTGGCCGTGTTGCTCTTCCTTGCCGACGAACGGCTCGTCTTAGACGTCGTTTCCTCTCGCCGATGCCCAGGACCCGCGGTTGCAGATGCGCAACGTTGAGATTCTTCTCGGAGCCGAGAAGCAAGCGGCCGAGGACGTGAGGTTACAGATCATCGCTGAGTTGAACGCCGGCATCCTAGTCGAAACCGGGCTCAAAGGGAGACGGGCGGCGCCAACTGCCGGCTTCATCGCCATTGGCCTGGCCAAAGACCGATAGCGCGGTCGCCGACCAGCAAACACGATAAGTGCTCAGGTTGGTGGCAATTGCGCGACGCCGGATACTCTCCCTTCAAAGACTCGCACCAAAAATAGACCAAATCGACGGTGTTGTGAATCGGAAAAAGGGAAAAGGGGCGAGTATGGCCTGGCAAGGCCGCGTACTTTAGGGGGTGCAAGACCCGCCTGGCTAATCGTGCGCCGCAGGCCCAGTACCGAGCCTTGCGGCGCGTCTGGTAGCCGGTGCGTCGATGGGCAGGCCAGATAAGCAGGCGAGGCGCAAAGGTAACGGGTGGAGCCGACCTTCAAGGTGTTGAGCCCCGGAAATTTTTGCGGGTGAGTGCCGATGGGTTTTGGCCCTCCGGCAGGCAACAACCAGCGTTGCGCAACGGCGAGCAACGCGGGTACTCCCCGGGGTCCTAGGCCGTGTCGAGCCGGACATTGAGAACACGTAGTAACTAGCCCCTCCTGATATCGAAACGCCACGCGTCGGTCCGCTGGCTACGGGTACCCTGAACAAGTGTCGAAAGCGAGTACACGGGCGATGGTGCGTGGAAGTCCGCTCGAGCGAGGAGCCGGGAACGAACCGTCGCAGGGCAGAGATATTGGGGCACCGCCGGGAAACTAGGCGGCAAACAGATCAAGCAAAGGTCTGCCTAAACGTCGGCAAGGACCCGGCTTACTCTTGGGGAAACTGGTCCATGGGAAACGGGCCCAGGGTCAATTAATTGATAAACTCTTAAAGTGGCGAATCGCCTCGACCCTCGTCGTGGGCTGTTGACTGTTCATCCTGCTTCCGGGCCTACCGCGTTTGCGCAGTTCCCGGCGTTGGAAGGTCTTGGCCTCGATCTCCCGATAGAAGCGGTCGTTGCCGACGGCCTGGTCCTGGTTGAGTGTGAGCCGTCTGTTGATGATGGGCTTGTCGTCGAGCGCGCTACGGCACAGGTCTGGATATGGGGCATGCCGCTCGTCTTTATAGCCGCCGAGGGCGAGGCAGAGCGGATGCGGAGTGCGGCGAGGCATGCCACACGCCTAGCAGGAACAGAGCCTAATGACCCCTTTTGCGCTCGACACTCAACTGGCACACAACCATAATTCACCGGGAAAGAGCAACAACAATGCGCAGTACCCCATCAGAACAAAATTGTTATTTCTGCAAAGTCACGAGCGGCCAGGCTGACCCGTTCATCTTCGAGAACCGATCATTCGTGGGCATCTTTGACACCAATCCGGTCAACCCAGGTCACGTCTTGGTCATTCCGAGGAGACATGTGGTTTCTATTTTCGATCTGAATAAAGCAGAGCAAAGTGACTACTTCGATGCCCTCCATGGAGTGAAATCGGTGATTGAAGCAACCAACTTCGCAGAGGTTTACGCAAGCATGATGGCTAGAGATGACCTGAGTGACAGGCCCATGGATCATATCGAAGCCGTCTTGGAGCTTCCCTTCCTCGGCAAAAAACCGGATGCCTATACCGTTGGCAACAACGACGGCAGAGAAGCAGGACGGAGCATTGACCATCTACATGTCATTCTCTTGCCTCGCTATAAGGGAGATGTCGAAAACCCAAGAGGTGGCATTCGGAACGTTATTGCAGAAAGAGCGAATTATCAGAGGCGGTGATTTGGCGATTTCTGTCCAATCTCATACCAGCTGACTTGTCTTGACGCCCGCCTTCGTTGTTTCAACGGCAGTCATATAGCCCGGCTTCGCTCCTGCGGGTGCTCCGTGAACGCGAGTCTCAATCTGGCGTCCATTTGGTACGAAATTCTCTGACAATCGGCTTAGGCGGCAGCGCGATGCCGTTCCCGCAGTTCCGCAATCCAGCTGCGCTGGGCGTCGCGCCGACGGCGTTGCTCCAACGCGCTGTGGATGCGCCCGCGGACCTGGTTGAAGGCGAGGGCGCGGGCTGGTTGGATGCGCTCGCACAGCACCAGATGGAAGCCTACCGGCGACTCGATGATGTCGCTGAGGGTGCCTTCATCGAGCGCAAACAAAGCCGCATCGACGGCCGGGTACAGGTGCCCGGGCGCCAACGTGCCGAGCTTGCCGTCTTCCAGCGCGCTCGGGCATTCGGAGTGCCGCCGGGCTTGCCGTGCGAAGCGCTGAATGGCGTCGCCGCTGCCGGCGTCGGCGCTTAACTTATCGGCGATCGCCTCGAGTCGCGCGCGCGCCGCGGCACGGGTGTTCTCGCTGTAATCGTCGTTGATGGTGATCAGGATGTGCCGTGCGGTGCGTTGTTCCGGCGCGGTGAAGCGGTCTCGATGCAATTCGTAGAACAGGCGCTCGTCGGTTTCGGCGATCGGCACGTGGCCTGCGGCGACGCGTTGCATCACGGCGTCGAAGATCAGCTCGCGGCGCAAGGCGACACGCAGACCGGCGGCGTCGAGGCCGTTGCGGGCGAGATCCGTGTCGAACTCGTCTTCGTTGTGGTAGCGGGCGGCGACCTCCTGCAAGGCGCCTTGCACCTGTTCTTCCGGGATCAACACGTCCTGCGCCTCATCGGCCGACAGCACCAGTTCTTCCAGTGCCAAGGTCTGTCGCGCCTGTCGATCCGCCTCAGCGTGCTGCTCGGGTGTGAGCGCGGCGACGTTGCGCTGAAAGCGTTCGGTCGCGGCGCGGAGCAGGTGATAGCGGTATGTGGGCGACTGCACCGGTGCCACGGACTGGCTGGCCGCCGGTGTGTCTGGATGGCTCTCGCTCATGCGGGGTCTTCCTGGCTGGCAGTTTTCGTTTCTGGCGGGCGGTCCGGATGCGATGCGACGGTCGCGTTGGCGGAGTCGGTGGGTGCTGGCACGAGGGCGGACTCCGGGACTTGAAGCGTGTTACGGCCGGAAAAATGGACGTGATAGGCAACGTCTCCGACGCCCTCAGGCGTTGGTGCGCCGCGCAGCACGCGCATTACCTCACCGACCTCGCCCTGTTCCACCAGTACGCGGCCGCCGGAAGCGAGCGTGAGCCTTGCGGCGACCTTGTCGCGAAACTCGAAGCGGCTCGGGGTCCAGGGGTCGGCGGCCGGTTGCAATTCCTCTTCGCGGCAGCCCACCAGGCGGTCGGCGTCGAGAAAATGCACCGTGTAGATGATCTGGTCCTGCAGAAAGGTGCCGACGTCGCGTACGTAACCGGTGCTGCCGCGACGCACCAGCAGGGTGCCGGTGTCTTCGCCCGGATAGGTGCCGTCGTTGCGCACATTGCGCACGACGCGCACCTCGTCGCCGTACTCGAAGCTAGGACGCATGAGCCTTAGGTGCCAGCGGCTTGGGCGGCAGTTGCTGCATCAGGTCGTTCAGGCTGACCTCGGCGTGGGGTGGATCTTGCATGTGGAAGACGCGAAAAACCTTTTCGGTGCGGGCGTCGGAATCGACAAAGTCCTGGTAGGCGCCGCGTAACAGGTCCGCGTACAACGCGAATCGGGCGGATACGCTGTCTGGTTGCTGTTCGACGTCGGCCAGGTAGTCGTGAAAGCGCTGCAGGATATGCAACCGGTTCACGTGCACCACCGCCGGGTCGAAGACGACGTTGAAGTAGGTCAGGAAGTCTTCGGCGCTCTCGAGCTCGTCGAGGTCGCATTCGAAGTCATCCAGCGACTGCGTTGGCACTTGGGTCTCGCTCATGATCGCCTCCAGAAGCTCTGCGGTTGGGATGGGATGGACGGGCTGTTCATGTCTTACGGGGGATACGGGAACGGTCAGCGACCGATGTAGTGCACGTTGTCGCCTTGGGCCGAGACCTCGGCCTTGGTTGCGGCGCGCCGCGCCCAGTCGAGCATGTCGGTCAGGCCGAGGCGGTCGCTGTCGTCCACCAGCGCCGCCTTTTCCAGACGCTCCAGGGCGTCGGCCGGCTGTTCCATGCGCATCAGCAGGAAGCCTGCACCCTTGAGCGCCAGCAACAGAAATCGGGTCAGCACCATCGACGCCGCAGCCGCCCGGTTCAGGGCTTCGGCGTCGAGGGCACGCCAGTCCGCGGTCAGCCCCAGTTCACGGCTGGCCAGCCCAATGGCGCGGTCGGCTACCATGAGGGCATCGGGATAGCGCTGGCGGTAGTAGAAGAACCGGTACAGCGCCACGAGCACCGACAGGTGCTCCGGGGCCAGGAAATAGGCACGCATGAGGCTGTGCTCGGCGGCGTCGGTGCCGTATTGCTCGGCTGCCGCTGAAATCAGTTCGTCGACCTCCGCGGGCGGCGGGTGGTCGAAGTACATGTCCTCGCCGGTGAAATCGAGTAAGTCCATGTCATTGCAGCGGCAGTTCGGCCGCGCTCACTCCCGATATGAAGCCAGGGCTGATCTGGGCTAAGAACCGGCGCAGGTCGGCACTGGCCGGTGAGCGCTTGGTCTCGGTGACAAATTGACGCACCAGCGGAAGCACGCGCTCAGCCTGGTCGGCATCGATGAGGGTGGCCAGGAGCTGCTCGTAGGCCATTTGGACGGCATGGCGACCAGAATGCTTGCCGAGCACCAAGCGGTGCTGCCGACCGACCTCCGCCGGATCGATGCCCTGGTAGTTGAGCGGGTCCTTCAGCAGACCGTCGACATGGATGCCGGCCTCGTGCGTGAAGGCGCCGTCGCCGACCAGGCTCTTGTGCCAGGCGACCGGTCGGCCGGAGGCGCGTGCCACCAGCTTGGACAAGGCGTCGAATTCGGCCAAGTCGATGTCGGTGCGGACGTGGTGCACGTGCTTTAGGCCCATCACCACTTCTTCCAGCGCCGCATTGCCGGCGCGTTCGCCGAGTCCATGCACGGTGGTGTTGACGTGGCTGGCGCCGCCGCGCACGGCCGCCAGGGTGTTGGCGGTGGCCAGGCCCAGGTCGTCGTGGGCGTGCATCTCGAGCTCGCAGTCGCAGACCGCGGCGAGATCGCGGATGCGTTCAAAGGTACCGAACGGGTCCAGCAGACCGACGGTATCGGCAAAGCGGAAGCGCCGCGCGCCGGCCTGCTGAGCGGCCTCGGCGGCGCGCCACAGGAACTCCGGGTCGGCGCGCGACGCATCCTCGGCGCCGACGCAGACTTCGAGCCCGAGGTCCTGGGCGGCTGCCACCTGGCGCCGGATCTGTGCCAGCACCCAGTCGCGATCGCGCCCGAGCTTGCGGGCGATCTGCTGATCGGACATCGGCATGGACAGGTCTACCATGTCGACGCCCAGGCCGCGACAGGCGTCGATGTCCGCGGGGAGCATGCGCGTCCAGACCATTAATCGCGCCTTCAGGCCCAGTCCGGCGACGGCGCGAATGGACTCGCGCTCTTCTTCGCCCATGGCCGGGATGCCTACCTCGAGTTCAGGCACGCCAAGGCCGTCCAGCCCGCGCGCGATGGCCAGCTTTTCGTCCAATGAGAAGGCGACGCCGGCGGACTGCTCGCCATCGCGCAGCGTGGTGTCGTTGATGCAGACCTTGGGGCCGGCCAGAGACGCGGGAATTTGCATCGGGATGCTCCTAGAACTGTTAGGAGCCTTTAAGCAATCGATGGGCCAGAAATAATAATTATTATTTATCAGTTGTTTGCAACCAATTCCCGGTGGCTTGATCGCTTTGCGACAAACAGTACGCGGGTGGGATTGTCGCAGACACGACGGCGGGAGAGAGCTGCTGTAGGCGATCTTCGCGCTGCTGATCCTCGGCGCTCTGTTTACGGTCCGCGCATGGGTCCTGTAACGTTTGAGCGGCTGGCTCGCGGCGACGAGCGCGCTGGTCTTAGATGAACGTGCTGCACGATGCGGCCTGTCGGCATCGATCAGATTGCGCCCGGCCAGAAGGCGCAGGTCTACTTTCTGCCCTATTCCGAGCACACGACGAGAGGCCAATCGGAGTCACTCGCGGTGACCGGTCGGCCTTGAGCTGCGTCCGTTCTAAGAACGGTGAGACGCGGGCAGTGGCCTAGAGCGCAATGCTGTCCCCCTGGCGCGGCATCACGACCTCTGTGTCTCGCAGTTGCGCTGCGAAGGCATGCATGGACTTCTCTTCGCCATGGACGAGGATGGTGCGCTCCGGTTGGATGGCCCGGTGCCATGCGAGCAGTTCCGTACGGTCTGCATGCGCCGAGAAACCGTTGATGGTGTAGAGCTGTGCATTGACCGAGATGTCATCGCCGAACAGGCGAACGCGCTTGGCGCCGTCGATCAGGATACGCGCCAGGGTGCGGGGAGCGGCGAAGCCGACGAAGATCACGCTGGAGTCACGACGCCATAGGTTTTGGCGCAGATGGTGCCGTATCCGCCCGCCGGTGCACATGCCGGAACCCGCCATGATGACGGCGCCGCCGCTGAGGCGGTTCAGCGCAATGGAGTCCGCCGTCTCGCGGGTGAAGCGCAGTCCCGGCAAGCCGAAGGGGTCGTCGCCACGATCGAAGAGTGCGCGGGCCTCGGCGTCGTAGCACTCCGGGTGATGTTGGAAGATCTCGGTCGCCGAGATGGCCATGGGCGAGTCGAGGTACACCGGCAGGGCGTGTGGCAGCAGCCCCTGCTCGACGCCTTCGCGCAGGTGGTAGAGCAACTCCTGCGCGCGCTCGAGCGCGAACGTCGGGATGATGGCGTTGCCGCCACGCGCCAGGGTGTCATTGATGGCGGCGTAGAGCTCGCCAATGGATGGCTCGAGCGGCTTGTGGTCCCGGTCGCCGTAGGTGGTCTCCATGACCACGGTGCCGGCGGGGGCAGGCACGCAGGGGTCGCGCAGGATGGGTCGACCACTGTTGCCGAGGTCACCCGAGAAGATCACCGCCTTGCTGTCGTTGCCATCGCGGTGCTCGAGCCGAATGCTCGCTGAGCCCAGGATATGCCCCGCGTCTGTGAAGGTCGCCGAGACGCCTTCGGCCAGCGCGATGGGCACCCCATAGTGAGCCCTGCGGCCGAATAGGTCCATGGCGTTCAGTGCGTCCAGCACGCCATAGAGGGGCGCTGGAACGCGTTGTCCGCGCCGGTGCGCCTTGCGGGTGCGGCGCTCGGCTTCCTCCTGCTGCAGGTGTGCGGCGTCCAACAGTACTACCCTGGCCAGCTCCCGGCTGGCTGGCGTGGCGATGATCTCGCCCTTGAAGCCGCGCCTGACCAGCAACGGGATACGCCCGCAGTGGTCTAGGTGCGCATGGGTCAGCAGTAGGATGTCGATGGACTTCGGGTCGAAGCCGAAATCGGCGGCGTTCTCCTCGTCGACCTCGCGTCCGCCCTGGAACAGGCCGCAGTCCACCAGGATGCTCAGCCCGCCGACCTCCACCAGGTGGCAGGAGCCGGTCACCGCCCGGTTCGCGCCGTGGAAAGATAGCCTCATGTGTTTTCCTCCTCGGGCAGCACGTCTCCGCCCTCCTCGAACAACTCGCTGCCGTTGACGCGGTGCCACTGGCGGATGCCGTTCCAGGCCTCGGCCGCGGTCTCGGCGTACCAGAACAGCTCGATGTCCTCGGCGTCGATGCTGCCCACCTCCAACAGATAGTCGCTGTCGAAGACGCGCCGCCAGTAGTCTTCGCCGATCAGCACCACCGGCATCGGCGGCACCTTGCGGGTCTGGATCAGCGTCAGCGCCCCGAACAGCTCATCGAGCGTCCCGAAGCCGCCCGGCAGCGCGACGATGGCCGCGGCACGCTTCATGAAATGTAGCTTACGCAGCGCGAAGTAGTGGAACTGGAAGCAGAGACCGGGGGTGACGTAGGGGTTCGGATACTGTTCGCCCGGCAGTGTGATGTTCAGCCCCGCGCTGTCGGCACCCACGTCGAAGGCGCCCCGGTTGGCCGACTCCATGGCGCCCGGTCCGCCGCCGGTCATGACGATCAGCCGTGAGTCCTTCGCCCCCCGGCCCGCCGCGCCCACCAGTCGGCCAAGCTCGCGGCCGATGTCGTAATACTGCGACAGTGCCAGGCGGTGCTCAGCGAGCCTCAGCTGGCGCGCCCGCACCGGGTCCTGCGGTGCCTCGGCCGCCGCCTCCCGGGCGCTCGCCAGCTCGCGCCGGGCGTCCTCCGGCTGACGCAACCGCGTGCTGCCGAAGACCACGATGCAGTGATGCACGCCGTGGCCCTCCAGGCACTGCTCCGCTTTCAGGTAATCGAGCTGCAGGCGCACGCCGCGGGTGGCGTGCGTGTGCAGGAAGCGAACGTCCCGGTCTGGCTGCCGGTAGGCGGGGTGCTCCATGATCTGGCGCAGCCGGGCGGCGGATGCCGCGTCGTCCTCCCCCTGTCGCGGATGCTCAGAGGGTAAGGGTTCCCGGCGTCGCGTACGGTGTGGAGGCTCGGGGATGTCGGATGGTCGTCGGCGCATGGGCATTGCGTGCTGTGCACGTCCTACGCTTGCTTTAAGCTGGGGGAGACGTTGGTCTGCGGGCCAGCCCAACGCGATACCCCTTCGGGTTGGCCATCTCAGACTCAGAAGGCCGTTCCAGATGACGAGAGTACCACTATCGGTGCAAACCAATGCGGTCATCCAGGCGCGGCTTGCAGGCTTTGCGGAAGCATTGGACGCGCCGCGAGGCGAGCTGTCCACGCCGGATTGACCGCCACTTATCGCCGCTTCCAAGGCTGGTCGTCAGGGCTATCAAACTGCGGCAACGGCGGTGGACGAATCCAGTGTCTGTCGATTGGAGGTCTGCCCCGGATCGTGATGACGGTCCGGGGCAGAGGGTAGGAAAGCGCGGAGGGTGAGAATTTAGAGCGCGGCGGTTTGTAACGCGTGCATCAATCCCGCTGTTGCGAGTGTGAGTGCGAGAACGGCAAGCGTGAGGCGGTACTGATTATGTCTGGCCGTTGCCGCGTGGGCGGCGACTGAGGCAGATGGCGTCCGCGTCGGTCGGCGGTGTGTGGGCGCGCGCATGATCAGCACCCCACCATGCTGCTTTGAGCCAGAATCTGTGCCTCGATGACTCGGTCGAAGGCCGGATTGCGTCGATCGGGGGTGAATTCCGCCTGACGCAGTTGTGGTAGTCGCATTGCCTGTGCGCACTGTTCCTGTTGGTGTTGCTCCGCTGGCAGGTAGCCGTAGGGCTCATAGTCGTCGCTGGAGTTCATCACGCAATCCTCATAGCCGGGCGAATCGTAGTAGTCGCTCATGTGTGGGCGTCTCCAGTTAAAAGTTGGCACATTCGCAGTCTGCATACTGCGATCTCTGTGCCAGTTTCGGCGATGGCACCTCACGGGGACCGTTCGATCAACTTGTCGTTGGGCGTGAGACCTACGGAATTGCTGGGTTTTGGCAGGGCTCGCCCGGCCGTCGGATACCGTGTCGGGGGTTCGTAGACCGCGAAAACGATGCGAGCAATGCGCCGGCGTGCGCCCTGGCGGGTCTCAAGTGCACAATGGTGGTGCAGCGCCATCAAGTTGGACAGGAAGATTGCCTATGACGTGGAGCTCGTGAACCAAGTCCTGATCGCTCAGATCCTGATCCCCCCAATCCTGCATTAAAGCTCGCCGATAGTAACGATGAACGAAAACTCAAAGCCCACAACGTCCACCACGGTCTCTCTCTCGTCGCTTCAGACCAGTGCCGACGACTTGCGCCAGCAAGTGCGCGCCGACTATGCCCAGGTTGCCCGCGCCAGTGATGCCGGCGACAGCTGCGGTGTCGAGAGCAGCTGCTGCGGGGTCTCCGACGAGGTGCAGATCAATGCGCTGCTGTCGCAGCGGCTGGGCTATAGCCAGGCGGACCTGGACGCGGTGCCGGCTGGTGCGGACATGGGTCTGGGCTGCGGCAATCCGCGCGCCATCGCGTCATTGCGGCCTGGGGAGGTGGTCATCGACCTCGGCTCCGGTGGTGGTTTCGACTGTTTTCTGGCCGCCGCCGAGGTGGGGCAGGGCGGACGAGTCATCGGTATCGACATGACGCCGGACATGCTCAGCAAGGCGCGTCGCAATGCCGACATCGGTCGTTATGACAATGTCGAGTTTCGGCTCGGTGAGATCGAGCACTTACCGGTCGCGGATAACACCGCAGACGTAATCATCTCCAACTGCGTGGTCAATCTGTCGCCGGACAAACCGCAGGTGTTTCGCGAGGCCTACCGCGTACTGAAGCCGGGCGGTCGGCTGGCGATTTCGGACGTGGTGGCCAGCGCGGAGCTGCCGCCGGAGATGCGTGCTGACCCGGTGCTTCACTCCGCCTGCGTGGCCGGTGCATCCCTGATCGACGCGCTGGAGGCGATGCTGCTCGCGGCGGGCTTCGAGGCCATCCGCATTGAACCGAAGGACGAATCCAGGGAGTTCATTCGCGACTGGGCACCGGGGCGCGGGGTCGAGGACTATGTGATTTCGGCCACAATCGAGGCGTTGAAGCCCCGGTGATCCGGTCTAGAATTAAGATTGCGGGATCGGCTTTTTTTGCCCCGACGTTGAAAGCAGCTGATCGAGTAGGCTCCGATCGACGCCGGAGCATTGGGCCGTCGGGGAATCCGCCGCCAAAGGCGGTGGCGCAACTGTTACGAGTCGTTTAGGAGTCATTGTCATGACGACAGAATCAAGGCATCCCAAGCACAAGCCAGCGGTCAAGAATCCACAGATTGGGGCCATGTCTGCACCAGCGATGGCTCGTGTGACGAAGGAGAAAAAGGACAGGAGACCGGCGGCTGCGGCTCCCCCCGGCGAGAGACCATTGGCAACACCAGGTGCAGCCAGGCGCCCCGTTGCCTCAGCGCAGGCGCTGCTCGGCCGCTCACTCATCAATCCGGAGATGGCCAAGGCGATGGACCGCAGGGCTCGCGCCAACCTGGCCCGCCTCACGATGGGTATCTCCCCCATCTCCATCGCCATGGACTACTTCGATTGGCTCGCGCATCTGGCCGTCTCCCCGGGCAAACAGGCGCGGATGACCGAGAAGGCCCTGCGCAAGGCGGCCCGCTTGGGCATCTATGCGGGCGAGTCCCTGTGGAATTCCAATACGCCGCACTGCATCGAGCCTTTGCCTCAGGACAAACGGTTCAGCCACGAGGCCTGGCAGCACTGGCCCTACAACGTCATCTACCAGGCCTTTCTGCTCAACCAGCAGTGGTGGCACAACGCCACCTCGGGCGTACGGGGGGTTTCCGAGCACAATGAACAAGCGGTGACCTTCGTTACCCGCCAATTGCTGGACCTGTGGTCGCCCTCGAATAATCCCTTCCTCAACCCGGAGGTCGCACGGGCGACCTTCAACGAAGGCGGCGCCAATCTGATGCGTGGGTTGATGAACTTCCTCGACGATACGAGACGGGCCGTACAAGGAGAAAAGCCGGTCGGCACCGAGGCCTACCAGGTCGGCCGCGATCTGGCCGTCACGCCCGGAAAGGTCGTGTATCGCAACCGCATCATGGAACTCATCCAGTATACGCCGACGACGGATTCCGTCTGTCGCGAGCCCGTGCTGATGCTCTCGGCCTGGATGATGAAGTACTACATCCTGGACCTGTCCCCCCACGACTCCATGGTGAAGTACCTCGTCGACCGCGGACATACGGTATTCGCGGTCTCCTGGGTCAACCCCGGCCCGGAGGATCGGGATCTCGCCATGGACGATTACCGGACCCTCGGGGTCATGGCGGCGCTGGATGCGATCGGGGCAATCGTCCCGGGCGAGAAGGTGCACGCCGTCGGCTACTGCCTGGGCGGTATTCTGCTGACCATCGCCGCCGCCACCATGGCGCGCGACGGGGACGAGCGCCTCGCGAGCGTCACCCTGTTTACCACCATGACGGACTTCACGGATGTGGGCGAGCTGTCCGTGTTCATGGGGCCGAGCGCAATCGCATTCCTCGAAGACATGATGTGGGACCGGGGCTATCTGGAGCCCACACAGGCCTCCGGCGGCTTTCAGTTATTGAAATCCAGGGACCTTGTCTGGTCCAAGATGGTGCGCGACTATCTCCTCGGCCAGCGCGCACCCCTGTTCGACCTCATGGCGTGGAATGCCGACACGACCCGCATGCCTTACCAACAGCACGCCGAACTCATTCGCCGGCTCTATCGCGACAACGAGCTTGCCCAGGGGCATTACGAGGTCAATGGTCAGCCCATCGTCCTTAGCGACATCCACTTGCCCGTCTTCGCCGTGGCAGCCGAGCGCGATCACGTCGCGCCCTGGCGCTCGGTCTACAAGCTGCACCTGCAGAGCGACGCCTGCGAGCTGACCTTCGTACTGGCCAGCGGCGGTCACAACGTGGGCGTTATCAGCGAGCCGGGGCATCCACGGCGCAGCTACCAGATCGCCACGCGCAAGGAAGGCGATCGCTACATTGGCCCGACCCTGTGGCAAGAGCAGACGCCGAAAGAAGCGGGGTCCTGGTGGCCTGCCTGGGACGACTGGCTGAGCCGGCATTCCACCGGCCGCGTAGCGCCGCCCGCCATGGGCGCCCCGGACCGCGGTTATCCGGTCCTTGGCGATGCCCCGGGGACCTACGTGTACGAGCAATAGGCGCGGGCTTCTCTCTGAGGAGGATGCCTCATCCCCCTGGCGCTGGCGACGGCAGATCGAGTCGGAAGCAGGGGGCTCCGCGCAGTGTTGGCGAGGCCCGACGGGATACGGAAAACGGCGAAAAGCGCTCGAGTGGAGAACAGGTAGGGGATTCGCGATGAATGTGAAAGGCAAGACGATTCTGATTACTGGCGGAGGCCGCGGCCTTGGTCGGGCCATGGCGCTGGCATTCGCGGCCAAGGGTGCCCGCCTGGCGATCGTCGGAATCAACCAAGGCGTTGTGGAAGAAGCCGCGGCGCTTTGCCGAGAGGCCGGCGCGGAGGCGAAGGCCTACGTGGCTGACGTCTCCGACGAGTCGGCAGTGCAGGATGTGTTCGACAAGGTCGCCAACGACTTTCAGGCACTTCACGGTGTGGTCAACAACGCCGGAATCACCCGCGATGGGCTGCTGGTCAAGGCCAAGGACGGCAAAGTGCTCACGAAGATGTCGCTGGCGGATTGGCAGGCTGTCATCAATACCGATCTGACGGGGGTCTTTCTGTGCGGGCGCGAAGGCGCCGCCAAGATGATTGAGCTGAGCACGCCCGGTGTCATTCTGAATATCAGCAGCCTGAGCCGCGCCGGGAATTTCGGTCAGAGCAACTACAGCGCGGCCAAGGCCGGCGTCGCCGCCATGACCGTCACCTGGGCCAAGGAGCTGGCGCGCTACGGGATTCGCGTCGCCGCGATCGCCCCCGGATTCTGCGAGACTCGGTTGGTCAGCGGCATGAAGCCCGACGCCTTGGATCGCGTAAAGGCAGGGATTCCACTCCAGCGTTTGGGCCGGCCGGAGGAGATCGCCCACTCGGCCCTCTATATTTTTGAGAACGACTACTTTACCGGGCGCATCCTGGAGGTCGATGGCGGATTACGCCTTTAACACACTTTGATTCTAGCCCGGAACAGCTTCGTTATCCGCGCGAAGCGCCGGTCATTAGTCAGAAAACGGTGCCCACCCACCGGCAGCATCAGCGCGCTCGCGACCCGGAGGGCGTCCCGGGTGCGCAGACCGTGACAGGCACGTAAATCCAGCGCCGAGTCGACGACCCGCGTGTCCAAGAACCGGATCACGGCTCGCCGTCCCAGGCATCGCGGTCGTGCTCCAGCGCTGCATCGATGTCGGTCTTTGAGCGCGACGAACAGCTGTGCCCCGCGGCGGGGCTGTCGAGCCAATCCGAAGCGCTCGACTCGTCGTCGGGCAAGGGCTCGAAGAACGCATCAGCCACGGTGCCGGAAAGCCTGCCTGGGCGGCGCTCTGCCACGTTGTCGGCAAGCGGCACCAAACGCGCATACGGCCTACCCTCCTTGGCGAAGATGATTTCCTGCCCCTGATGGGCCTGCTCCAGAAGCTTTGAGAAATGGGTCTTTGCCTCGTGGACATTGACGATGGTTGTCATGGCATGTGCGCTCATCGGACTAAGTCATAGCCTAAGGCTATGTCCCAACGTCTAACGGCTCAATCCCGGCAAGTCCATCAGCACCTTGGAAGGCTAGCCCCAAAGCCCGTCGCGATGCGCTCCAATCGGGCGGCCTCGCGGAGTACCGACGATCGGCCCCCTTGCAGACCCCATGAAAAGGCATGAAAAGAGTGAAAAGGGGCCTGGGAGCCTGAAACCTAACAGAAGATTGAGCCTGACCGTTTACCCCTTTTCTCCGCATAACGCCGCGCGTTATGATCAAGTCCATGATCAAGGGTTTTCGCGACAGGGCTGCCGAACGCATTTGGTCCGGCGAGGGAGACCGGCGGCTCCCGCCGGAAATCCAAAAGATCGCCAGGCGCAAGCTCCGCATGTTGAACAACGCCCGCTCCCTGAACGATCTGCGCATCCCCCCGGCCAATCGCCTGGAGGCCCTGCGCGGGGATCGCGCCGGGCAGCATAGCATCCGCATCAATCGGCAGTGGCGCATCTGCTTCGTTTGGGGCAACGGCAACGCGGATGCCGTCGAGATCGTGGATTATCACTGAGGTACGACCATGAAACCTGTCCTCGACAACGTGCACCCCGGCGAGGTATTGCTCGAAGAGTTTCTCACTCCCATGGGCATCAGCCAGAACGGTCTCGCGCGGGACCTCGGCGTGCCGCCAAGGCGCATCAACGAGATCGTCCACGGTCAGCGAGCCGTCACCGCTGACACGGCCCTGCGCCTAGCCCGCTACTTTGGGACCTCGGAGGGATTCTGGATGGGGCTCCAAGCGGACTACGACCTGGAGGAGGCGCGCAAGCGTCTGGGCGAACAATTGGAACGGGACGTCAGGCCACGGGCGGCTTGAACCGCCCTCCGGACCCAAGAACCACCAGCGGTCGACCTGCGTCTTGCGCTGGCTATACCGCCTACAGTCATAAACTGCGCCTTCCTCATGGTCCGAATTACGGTGAATTACGGAATTACGGTGACACTTTACCATTTACATTAATTTTAGTTGTCCCGGGTCATTCTTCTTGGAAGGGGGCCAGCCACGCTTGCCTGGACGCAGAGTTCGGCCAAGTCGTCTCTCAAGTTCGGCGAGCTCGTGGTCACCCATCAATGGTCGCCGTATGGTTTGACCCTTCGTGAGAGCGGCAACCCGTTCAGGATCTCCTGGTACCTCCAAGAAGTCCGCGAAACGATCGACGCGATCTAGCAGTGGACAAACGGTAACCAAGCCATCGTCTTGGCGCCGCAGATGGGCCGGCGTGCTAGACCAAGGCCAATCGGCCGCCGTCGCAGCGAGTTTCGCCTTGACGGGATTCATCGTCACGTAGCGGAAAGCTGCCATCAAGTGCGCTTCATCCATTGCCACGCAGCCACACCTCCCTTGAAACAAATGACCTGTTACCCGCAATCGTGCGTTGATGTACCCGCTATAGCGAAGATGCGTTTCGCCGACGGCGCGGGATAGCCCGGTCTCGTCTGCGGGTACGAGAATCGAGTGAACGTGATTCGGCATCAGGCAGTAGGACCAGATCTCCACGCCGTTAGACCGGCACGCCTGGGCGAGCCAATCTCTGTAGAGCGCATAGTCGTCATCCTCCATGAGTACCCGTTGGTGCCGGCGCCTGGTGCATCTCTGCAATCAGCCGGATCGCTGCAGAACAGCCCAGGTTGCTGATTGCGCTTCAGCCAGGGGTGCCAAAATGGGTCGAGAGATAATCAAGGATGAGATCGCGCGTGGCGGCGTCTCCTATCTCGGCCATTCCTTGTTCCTCCACCATCCAATCCAGAGTGCCGTCCCAACGGTCACGGCTCAGTCCCTGCTGAGTCACCATGCGAATGGAGTGGCATGCTGTGCAGGTGTAGTGCACCTCTTCCCGACCGGGCCCGGGCGGTAGCCCACCCCAATCCCGCTCTTCCTGCTGACCGAAGTGATCATCGAGATAGGTGAGTATCAGGTCACGCGCCCAGTGCTCCGGGCTGATCATGCCTTTCTCGGCGACCATCTGCTCGATAATCTGATCCCAAGCCTCGCGCGACTCTTTGCGATCAGTGAATTGCTCGAGTGCGTGGCAGGCCCGGCAGGTAAAATAGACGGCCTCGCGTCCCTCGCCCTCGGGCAAACCACCGTAGATCGGCCCCTCGACCTCGGGCGGTTCCGGCAGAGCCACCGCCTCATCGCTGAGTGTCGCGAGATAGGCGATCAGGTCGGCGCGTTCCTGTGCCGGCTTGACCCCGGGAAAGACCATGCGTGTGTTCGGAGCCATGGCCGCCGGGTGGAACAGGTAGCGACTCAGCGTCTCGAAGTCCGTCATTCGCCCCCAATGGCTCGCAACCCATGCGTGTAATCGAAATCTGGTTGCGAGGCGACGGAGCGCCCGACAATGCCCCATAGATTGGGACCGACTGCGGTGACGCCCCCGGCTCAGCGACATGGCATGCCTTGCATTGCAGGAAGATCTTGCTCCCCGAGATGCATTAGCTTCGGCCAGACGCGGTGTAATCGGATCCAATTTTGTCTCGGCCCCGGCGCCCTCGGATAGGGCACCGAGTCCGAGCAAGGCTGCGGCCGCCAGCCGGCGGCCCAACTGACAAGACAACATGCCCCCTGCTCTCCCGTCCGGTCAATCGGACCCGACACAATCGATAAACCAACCGGACCGCAATCCGGTGCATCGAGTTGTTGAGATAGCCCTTCGGATTCCAGACCGGTGGACGGGTGGCGTCCGGCCCTCGCGCGTCGGTCGCGCGCGCCCAGACCTCGTAGTAGCCGGTGATCCGGGAACCGCACGCCTGCACGCCAGTGCTGCCAGGCATAATCGTTGACGGGCTCTGTGAGGGTTGCGGAGGTCCAGGTCGAACCAAAGTCGATCGAGATGTCGACCTTCGCGACCTTGTTGTCACCCGCCCAGGCATGCCCACGGATCAACGCCGCCGGGTGCGATGCGGAGATCTCGGTGCCGGTCTCTGGATAGGTGATCAAAGACTTCACCGGCAGCGACTCGATGATCACGAAATCCTCTTCCGGCACCTCCTGACCTGGTGCGACCGGATAGCGCGGAACGCGATACGACTTTCCGGTCATCTTGGCGCCGTCATGGACCTGGTCACGGATTTCGATTCTCGTCAGCCATTTGTGCGAGCAGGAGCCCGGCCAGCCGGGAATCACCAGACGCAGTGGATTGCCGTTCATCGGGTGAATCGGCGCACCATTCTGCTCGAAGGCGATCAGGTTGTAAGGACTCATGGCCTTAGCAATCGGTACACCGCGCGAGATCGGCAGCTTGCCCTCCTGTCCTGAGAGATGGGTATCGGCGCCATAGTTCCGCGGTGTAGACGGCCGAATCTTTCAAGCCGGCAGCCTTCAGGACATCGGCGAGCCGCACCCCGGTCCAG
Organism: uncultured Gammaproteobacteria bacterium; assembly: GCA_963695445.1. Lineage (GTDB taxonomy): Bacteria > Pseudomonadota > Gammaproteobacteria > Chromatiales > Chromatiaceae > Thiohalocapsa. The sequence continues at coordinate 55,895 of CAVOGV010000063.1, forward strand.
TTCGAACAGCCAACGGCGCCGAGCGTCCACTGGTTGCCGCTGGCCTTAGGATCAAACCCGGCTCGCCCGTTGCCGCCGCACTCGAGCTGCAGCTGGAGGGTGACAACGTCGAACTTATCCTTTAATTCGGCAATCGTGAGATCGAGCGGTTGGTCAACCATGCCATCGACCTTGAGCGTCCAGCTGTCGACGTCGACCATCTCCGGTGGCAGGCCGTTATTGCGGATAAAGTGGCGATCGGTGGGCGTGACCGCGTCGTCAAGCAGGTAAGCCGGGGTCTCGGCGTTGAGTGGCCGATCGTTAAGGACCACAAGCCCGTCCTTACCCTCGATCTCAAACGCCTCTTCGGCTAAGGCGACCGGGATCATGCCCGCTGGCATGTTACGGGGGAAGGGGATGGACCAAGCCGCCAAGGATCGCGGCCATGCTCGCCAGCCCTGCGCCCTTAAGAAAGCCGCGGCGGTCAGCGTTAGGTATGCGCCCGAAGAGGATCCGGTCGGCCTCGGTCGGGTCTTCGGCGTAGAGCTCGAACAGGTTACGCTCGTTCTTTTTCATCTCACCATCACTCCTGAGTTTTTATACCTTTGGTTTTTTTGTGGTCTCTTTCCGTCGGCACCGACGGGCAGGAAATCCAAGCGGCCCTGAGGTACAAGACTGGTTTCCGCGCCCGACGTTATCGAAGGCTGGATGTGTGGTCAAGGCTCACAAACGTTGCGATCTCGCGCATCACACCGCTTCCATTTTCAGATCGTTGCTGATCAGGAGGCCACGAAAGCCAAGCCACTAGAGCAGCAGTCCAGTGACCGTCAAACCGTAGTTGGGTCGCCGGCTGCAAAGGGTCAAGGTGCGCATTGCGGACATGCGCGGTCTTGATGGTGTCACGATACCCAGCCTTGAACAGCCGATCATGAGGAATCCGTTCCGCTGGGGGCCAACTGCTGGTGACATCGACGATATCGGTCTGGGATCAGCCCAGGCGTTTCCATGGTCCGGGAAGTATTTCCGGTTGCTGACGCCGATCTGAGCGCGACATCGGCAGCCGCTTTGAGCTGGTCAGCCCGTCACGCCGCACCAGGGTCTAGCCTGGAGAGCCACCACCATGGGTCGCCTGCTCAACGACAAACCGGCCCTCGTACCGCTGATCGGCCGGCTCAACAGATATCCGATTGGCCTAGTCGATAGTCTACGCGTGCTCCCGCTGCGCGCCATGGAGAGCGAAGCGAAGGCGCGTAGTCCCGGGTAGGCGTAGGCGCGAGCGTATTGCCGCAGTGGCGAAGGGGCGGTAGTCCCGGAGCCGCGTGTGACCGGCATGTTAGTCGGCTAGCTGGTGCAAATCCAGCCATGGCCCTGGGAGCGGGGAACATGTAGGCGAAGGCAAGGGTGCCCGAAGAAACTCCCCTGCGCACTTTAAGGACGAGGAGAACGGCGAAGGCCGCTGCCGCACGGGAGCCAATGAGGGATCTGAGAATTACGGTGACACTTTACCATTTACATTAATTTTAGTTGTCCTGGGTCATTCTTCTTGGAAGGGGGCCGGCCACGCTTGCCTGGACGCAGAGTTCGGCCAAGTCGTCTTCCAAGTTCGGCGAGTGCGTAGTCACCCATCAATGGTCGCCCGATGGTTTGACCCTTCGTGAGGGCCGCAACTCGTTCAGTATCCGCTGGCAACTCCAACAATTCCGTGAGCCCTTCGACGCGTTCAAGCCGGGGGGCGAACAGTCACCAAACCATCGTCTTGGCGCCGCAGATGTGCCGGCGTCATAGACCAAGGCCAATCGGCCGCCGTCGCAGCGAGTTTCGCCTTGACGGGATTCATCGCCACGTAGTAGAAAGCTGCCATCAAGTGCGCTTCATCCATTGCCACGCAGCCAAACCGCCCTTGAAACAAATGACCTGTTACCCGCAATCGCGCATTGATGTACCCGCTATAGCGACGATGCGTTTCGCCGACGGCGCGGGATAGCCCGGTCTCGTCTGCGGGTACGAGAATCAAGTGATCATGCACTGCATATGGCGGAACCGCCTGCCGTGTTCAGTCCTATGCGAACGACCTATCGCCAATCTCAACGACGGCCTCTCCACTCCCGAGGAGCGCAAGCGCCTCGGGAGAGACCGAAACACCGCCTCCAAGCGGCGATTGGTCAGGTTACCGCAGGTGACCCAAAGCACCTGCGGCGGGGTGCCCAAACGCAGGACGAGGTCCACGAAATCGCTGTCTTTGCTGACGATGACGGTGTCCGCTTGGGAGCGCGCTGCATCGAATATCTCCGATCCTCGGCGTTCCGGAGGCCAAGATCTCGCAAAGCGCGCGCGTCTACGCCGAAGGATCTTGAGATCCAACCCGCCAGAGAGGGTCAGAATTGGGCGTCAAGCCAAAGGATCACGCCACCAGCCGCGCAATGTCGGCACGCCTGGCAGCGAAAAGCAGGCAGGCTGGATGTCCTCCGTCTCCAAGTCAGGAAAATCGGACAAGATCTCGGCGGCACTGACACCCTGGGCGAGCATCTCGAGGATATCTGTGACCCGGATGCGCATGCCCCGGATACAGGGGCGACCGCCACACTGCCGAGGGTTGGTGGTGATTCGGGTTTCGAGTTGCTGCTTGTCCAAGACTAAGCTTGCTCCGGCAAGATGGAACCGAGACATCGAC